>NZ_RCVT01000010.1 GCF_016107325.1 Sphingomonas sp. MA1305 | reverse complement strand
TATGGTTTTTCCGTTCCGCGACATTCCGCAGCGTTCCCGACTCGGCAGATATGCGTCGGCTTCCTGATCTGTTCTGCCGCTGGTACATTCCCGGAACTTCCGTGTAATTCCCGGCCGAATTACACAGGAATTTACAGGGGGGCCATATGAAGGTGAAGCTCGCAGCGACGGGGAGGGTGATCGAGGTGCGCCGCTTCGGCCCATGGTGGAAGCCTTGGGACCGACGCGGCACACTCCAAATCGGCCAAATTACAGGCCTTCACGAAGTGACGCCGGCTTTAGCTCGCCGGATCAGTGATTACGATTTGCATCTCATGCCACAGGTGCGGACTAACGACAGCGTGCTGCACACCGTGATAGCTGCAGAATTGCGCCGCCGTGAGGGACGAACCGCCCGGCTGGCATTGGCGGTGTCGGTCTTATCCCTTCTCGTTGCCGTAGCTGCCCTTGCAATTAAGCGCGAATAGATGTCACCTAGCCATCGTAAATCCCGGCGGGGGTGGCGGCACAGCCTTGCCCTTCAGCACACCTAATTCGCTCTTGGCCTGCTTCCGTGCACCCTTCAGCACCGCGTCAACGGCGTCTTGCTTCTCGTCCTTGTCCATCGCCGCCCAACCTTCGTTGCCGACCAGCCCCCGCAGCACGGGCAATGCCAGTTCTCCGGATCGCGCCTGCAAAGCGTTGTACTGTTGGCCGGTCAGCGCGACATCGCCCACCTTCTTCCCCGGCTTGCCGACCTTGATGCCGCTACGCAGAAGAGCGCCAATCGCCGGGTCGTTGCGCCGCTCGCTGGTCCAGATCGGGGAAATAAGATCAGGCCCGAGGCCATGGCCGGCTTCGACCGGCCGCCCGAAGACATCCCGACGCGGCAGCAGCTTTTCCGACAGACCAGGCACGCGCGACCTGATGCGATCCATGGGCGCCTGAGCCTCGCGCAAGAGCGGATCGGTCGTCCTAGCAACCTGCGCCACCACCGCAGGAACAGCGATGCTCCCGGCAGTACGGGCGAGGAAACCCGAGAGGTAGCGGTCTGGATCGTTCACCGCCTCAAGGGCCGAGCTGATGCCGGAGAGCCAAGTCTTGGACGACAGATTGTTGATGATCGACGCGACTGCGCGCACTGCAACGTGTTCTCGGTTCTCATCCGACATGGATCCGGAAAGGTCGACCATATCCGCGACGGTGCCGATCGTGGTGGAGAACGGATCAAGCCGAGCGTAGCTATAATACTTGTTGCCGACCTTGAGGCTGTACGGCTGCCAGCCATCCGCCTGCAACAGGCGCTTGGCCGACTCGTCTGAGGGGCCACCCCCGGTAATGTGCCCGGCCTGCGCCATTTCGTAGATCGCCGCGCCTACACCCGTGCCGACCATAGCCCGCGTCAGGGCCAAATCCCTCCGGGCGCCGCCGGCCCGAACATCGCGCTGCCACGACTTCATGACCAGCGCGGCCGGCGAGCGCTCAGCGGCGAACTTCAGCAGGTTCATCGGGGTTTTGACGAACGGAAAAAGCAGCTTCAATTCCGGGCGTCGCTGTGTCGCCCTCGACAGACCAGCCGCCAAGCTCGCAGGATCCAGCGGCGTCTGGAACGTGACGTAACGCGCATAGTCGAACGACTTCGCCAGCATCTCGTCGGGCGGATTGAGAACCAAATCAGCCGCCCGATCCTTAGCGGCCTGCCCGGTCAGCCCCTCTTGGGCCGCCTGACGGATCGCCAGCCCGTTCAACTCCATGCGGCTCGCGATGCCCTTGAATAGCTCATCCTCAGCCGTCAGCAGCCGGGTCGGGATGCGAATCGCTTGTCCTACCTTGCCGCCGATCGCCGGCTGATTTTCAACCTTGGTGATAGCATCCGCGGCATCACCAGTACGGAAAGAGCGCGCCGCCTCTGCCATCCCCTCGCGAGCGCCGCTCAACATACCGGCAGCACGGGCACCAAGCTCGGAAAAGAGAACGCGGTCTGTCTCCGCCTGTCCAGGCAGAGCCTTACGGACGACGCCCACACCGGCCGCGAGGGCGTGTTCTGGCAACTGCGCCAGCGAAGTAAGCGTATTCGACAAGATGTTGACGGCGTGCGTCTGCGGGCCGGACAACAGGCTGTTGATGTAAAGCTCAACCGCCTTGTCCCGCCATTTCGGCAGCAGCGAGCGCAAGGCGAACTGGTTGACGCCGGCCGGCGTCGTGCCGACCTTTTCCAGATCAACGATCCGCTCAGCCACGTCTTTCATGCGCGCCGTTCCGCCCAGCGTCTCGCCCAGCGCGGACAGAACCCGTGACGTGTCACGACTATCGGCCGTCATACGGAACTGTTGCAGCAGCCGGCCGGCCTCCGCCGTCATACCGGCCACCTGCTCCTGTATCGCAGCATGACGAAGCCATGCGCCCCGGAACGCCGCCTCTAGCTCGTCGCCCGGATTTTCGACGCGCGATATGCGCTTGGCCATGTTGACCAGATCGGAGCCCGAGCGCGCCAGCAACTGGCGGGCGGCCAACGCTTCCTCTGCGTTGAAAGCCTGCCCCTTGCGCCGCTTCAGCAGATCGTCAGCCGTCATGCCAAGGTCTTCGGCAAGGCTCTTGGTTTCCGCCTGCGTGATGCGCCCACGACGCGCGGCGTCAAAGCCGCCAGCAATCTGATCGGTCTGCGTCAGCGCCCGCTTGATAGCCTGCGGGCTATCCAGTTTGTCGAGACGGATATTGCCGGCGAGGTTCGGGGCATTCTCACCCCATTCTTCATAGGCGCGCACGGGCGGTGCGTTGGCGTCCAGATCGTCCATCGTGACCGACTGCCCGCGATCCTCGCTCAGCGGCGCGCCCTCGTCCCGTGCACGCTCCACATCGAAGCGCTGGCGGCGGGCCGCTTCGAAGGCATCAACTTCCGGCAAGTCCTCCGGACGAAAGGCGCGGTTGCCGCCGCTATGCGTGGCCTGGAGGGTATCGAGAAACTCAGCGACAGTCGGGCGCTCGGCATGATCTGGGAAGAACCCGGCTTCCCATGCACGCTGTGCCGCTTCGTCGTACCCCATGCCGTCGCCACGGACGAGGGCGCCAAAGCGGCCTTCACCGCCAGCAAAGTCCATGCCCTGTCGCGGGATGTTGTCGATCCCGTAACGCTGCAGCTCGCCGCCCTGCGGACGAATACCGCCCTCCGAGCGGAGCCACGTGACCAGATCGGCCGGCCCCCGCTTGCGGATCGGCGCGCCGGTGGTGCCCGATGGCATGGAGCGGCTCGATAGCTCGGCATCCTCGTTGGGCGCACGCGTCAGTGAATACCGCCCGGCCTCAATCCGGGCCGCCTCGTCCACACCGTCAACCGTGTTGGCCGGCAGCGGCAGCATGTCACGTGACGTCACGCCCTCCGCCTGGGCAATGCGTTCGGCGCTGGGAGCTTCACCAGCCTGACGGGGGCCTTGATTGACCGAATCAATCAATCGCGTCGCTTCGTCGCCTTCCATCACTGAAAAGCCGTCAGGGGGAGGCGGCGCCTCATCCGGGCCGTAGAGCGTCGGACTAGCCGTCTCATTCTCCATGGCCTGCGCTTCAGGCCGGCGATCAAACCGGGAAGCAGTATAGCGCGCATCAATCTCTGCATGCCGTGCCGCGCGATCGACTGGCGTCTCGTTCCGCCAGTCGCCTAACCCCTCATCATAGATGAAGGGCTCTTGGCTTTTCTCGATGGATGCCGACAGGCTGTCACGCTCCGCCCCCGTCAGATCGGCAATGGATCGGGCAGACGCAGCGCTGTCAGTAGCATCAGGCGCAACATCCAACACGTCACGCGGGCGAGGCAGATCATTCGACGCACGGCTTTTCGCCGCATCAATTGCGCCGTCCGTCAGATCCTGCGCGGCCTGCTCGCCTTCACGCCCAGCCAGTCGGCTAAACGGTTTGCCAATCAGGCGGCCAAGGACGGGCGCTACAGCGCCAGTAGCGGTTCCCAGCGCCAGACCAGCAGGCGCACCGATCAACGCGCCCTGGATCCGCCCTCGCGTGTCCTCACCCTGTCCAGCACCGGCCAGACCGCCCTCAATCGCGCCAGCCAGCCCAAGCCGGTTGATGACGGCGGAGCGTGCCGCCTGCTCGGCCGCATAGCGCGTGCCTCCGTCGCGCAGCACTGCCGCCGCCGTGCGATAGCCTAAGCCTTCGACCGAGGCGCCAGGCGTAATGAGCCCACCAGCAAGTTGCCCCCCGAACCGCGCATAAGGGTGGTTGGCGTCGTCATAGGCGAGGATGCTGCGGTTCTGATCGAGATTGTTGGCGAGGATGTCCCCGAAGCGTCGATCGGACGACCAGATGTTTTCCCGCTGGTTCGGAACAACGGTGTCGACCACCGCGCCCATCTCGTCCAGCATGTTGATGGGATCGCCCACCCCGCGCAGGAACGCACCAAAGCCACCGTCCTTGTTGTCGGTCAGAACACGCGGAGCATCCTTGTAGGTGACATCGCCACCGGCACCGCCCGTCTTCGCACGCTGCGCGTAGAGCTTCCGCGTCTCGGCCGGGTCGATCTGGAAGCCGTTCGCCTTGGCATAGGCCAGCAGGTCTTCGGGTCTGGACGACATGTCCTGAAAGATCGCCGCATACCCCTTGGCAATCTCCGGCCGCAGGCCCTGAAACGGCATCGGCTCATCGTTGAACACGGCAGTCGCGTTGCCGTAGCTCGCGGGCTGCGCCGGCGCCCAAGGATCGGGTGTCTTGTGGCGGAAACTGGTGGGCTGCTGGAACGCCGTCTGCCATGCACCCTTGCCGTTCAGGCGCGCGAACCGCTCGGCCTCCATATAGTCGTTGAGGCGCTGGGGGTCGGCCTTCAGGAACGAAGGTGTCGCGATGGCGAGGCCGCCACGTAGCACGCCCTCCGCAGCGTCGCCGCCATTGTCGACGCTCACCACGGGCCGCCCATAGGTAGACTTCCCCGTATAGGTCAGCACCGCCCCCGGTTGAGCATATGGCGCGAAGGCGTCACGGGCGAGTATGCCGAGTGGCACTACCGAGCCATCCCGCGCGCGACCGGTCTGGTTTAACTCGAACGCATCAGCGCCATAGAGGCGGGCGTTCTGGCCAGTAGATAGCCGGAACGTGTCACCATCATGGACTTGCCCGGTAGGCGTGCCGATCAACGGCGCCGCCTCCGGATGATCGTCAGCCAGCACCTCAAATCCCGCAGGCGGCGGGGGCGCATCAGCGCCAGCCGATCGCGACCGCGTCCTAGGCGGCGGCTGGTCTACGATGGTGAACCCCGGAGGCGGGGGCGGCACGTCGCTCACTGAACAGGAACCCAGCTAGACCCGTTCCAACCAACCTTCTTGCCCCCCGGTCCCGTAGCAACCTTGGTGATCTTGCCGCCGCCCGAACTGGCAGCCGCGCTTGAGCGGCGAGGGCCGCCCTGCACGCCGTCCCGATAGCGCCTATCCTGCATGTCTTGCCCGCGCTGACGGTCGCTTGAGGCAATAGCCGTGGCGTCCCGGCCTCGACGATCCGTCATATTCTGACCGCGCGCGATTAGACCGCGCCGGCCGTTGCGATCCTCGATAAGGCTGTTGGTGTTCTTGTCGGCCCGCTCATTGTCGATCTTGTCATCTTGAATATCCCAATCGAGACGAGTCTGCGCCCGCACGGCCGCGAGCTGCTGGCTCATGTTCATGGCCGACATCATCAGGCCTTGAACAACCTTCGGGTCGTACTGGTCGGGAAGCTGCAAACTATCGGGGCCGACGCCGTACTGGTCGTGCAATTCGTGAGCGCGGCGCTTGGCCTCGTCATATGAAGCCTGATCGTGAACGCCACCCATCAATTGGAGAGAAGCGGCGTTGACCTTTTGATACGCGTCTAAATCTTCGGCATTGGCCTTCGATAGCTGCGCCCGCAGTGCCAAGGCTCGCTCAGGATCAATATCGGCCATACGCTGGTAAGCGGCATCAGCGTTGCCGGCTGGCGCCTGCGCGCTTTCAACCGCAGCCGTAGCCGGTAGCTCAGCCGTGCCCTGAGACGGCGCACCAATCGGTGCGGCGGGCAAGGCGGCAGGATAGGGAGCCGCATCGGCAGGAGCGGGCGCACCGCTTCCGGGGATGCGAGGATCAACAACGCTTCCATTGCCGGCCAATACAGCTTGCGCAGGCGCATCAGGTTGCACGCCCCCGGTCAGGGCGGCGCCGCCAGGCTGTGGCGCATTCTGCCTGCGGAGCAGGCTACCCAACGTGTTGGGGCCTCGTGCACGCTGATAATCCGATGCAGCGACCCGAAACTGGTTGTCGCGATCGGCCGTGCGGATCGTGCTGCGCAGGGCCACGTACTGCCGCGCCGCGTCTGGATCGACACTCGCCAACTGCCCGGTCAGCGCGGGATCATCCGGGGACGACGCCAGCTTTCCCAGCACCGCCTCCCTACGCCGGGCGGTTCCGATCCCCACACCAGCCTGATAGCCGCCAAGGGCGGCCTGCGCAAAGTTGGGCATCTGCAAAAGGCCGAAGTCGGGCACGATTAAAACCCCTTCAGAACAGGAGAGGGAAGGGCGAAGGTCGGACGGTTCGCCTCGAAAGCCGATTTGGACAAAGTGCCTGTGCCGCCGTAGCTGGACCCCACACCCTGGCTGAGCCCGTAGGCAGACAGAGCGGAACCCAGCACACCGTTGATCGCGCTGCCGGTAGCAAGGGCGGAGTTGGCCGCCGTGTTGGCGGCTTGGCCATTGTTGTAGGACACGGCATTGGCGTAATTTTGGCCGTTGCCAGCGAGGGCGGAGGCCGCCCCTAGACCAGTCTGTTGCTGGGTTTGGAGGTTCCCGAGGTAATTGCCAAACTCATTAGACGCAAAGGTTTGGCCGTACTTCAATATAGCCCTTTGTGCGGCGCCACTATCAAGAAGCCCCTTGCCGCCGAGTGCTGCCGTCACGGCCCGCTGGCCCTCGTTGAAACGAGAGGTGTATTCTGTCGAACCTTTGTAGGCGTCAAACGCAGCGTTCGCAGCCGCAGTATCTCCACCCTGTCCCAACAGAGCATTGATCGAGCTGGTAGCTTTCGTTCCACTGTCGACGAAGGGCTGCAGCGTGTCTTTGTTCTGGTTATACATGTTGGTTTGCAGGGCGTTGCTGGATGCAGCATTGTCACGTGCCGTCTTGGACGCCTTGTTGCTGGCCGCGATTGAGGCGCCGCCGCCAACCACCGCCGCGCCGACGATTGCCGCCGCGACCATTAGTGGACACTCGCAAGAAACGGGAACGGTCCCTCTTGGCCGGCGAGCAAGATGCGGCTGAGGGCTGACCATCCTTGCGGAGTCTGCACCAAGCTTTCCACATTGGGACTTAGCTGAGCATAGGTTGCGCGCACCGCATCGAGATCGGCCCCCGCATAGTCCGCCAGCTTGATGCAAAAGGCGTCAACGCAAGCGCCATGCGCCACCTGTGAAGCGACTTCGGGCAGCAGATGGAGGATGTGAACAGACCCGCTCATGCCCCCACGCTCGCTACTTCGCGGCGCAGTGCCGTGCGGGTAAACTCTGAAACGCTGACGCCCTCGCGCAGGGCCGCGGCCTCCACTCGGCCGAGTAGACTACGGTTCACCCGCAGCTTTAAGCCCGCGTCGTGTTGGGCGCGCAAAATAGGGTCGCTCATTTGATTGCTCCCGATGGGAAGATAAGCCGCCCGCGTCTGTGCGAAACGATTGTCTAGGCGAAGCTCAAGGCTTCAGTGCCTTCCTTGAAGGCCGCTAGTTCTGTGGGTGTGCGCCTATCCGCGCTGGGCTCCGCAAGGTTTGCGTCTGTGCAAACGGGCGTCGAGCATCTGTAATATTGGTACATGTCCATGCGATGGAATGCAAGCCACTTGTGACCACAAAGGTGGTACGCCATCGATACTTGTGCTAAGCCGACGCCAGACCTTCCCCAGAGTGGGGCCGCTATCCCATCAGCAAGGCAGGTCTATGCGTCACTTCCTAAAGATTGCGGACTCGATCGATGTCGTCCCGCTGCTTTCCGCGCTCGCGGCAAAGCCGGACTTGTGGGACGAGAACGATCTACGCACCACGTACCCGAACAGCCCACACCAGTCGGTCAGCGACATATGGGTAATGTTCAATCAGCTTGGCGAGGACGTGCCCAACGACATTCAGGCACACCCCTATCGCGCATGGCATGAACTGCCGATCAAGGATTTGATCCTTGGGCTGATGCGACGGGTAAACGGTGTGCAGCTCGGCCGCGTCATCATCACCCGCCTGCCGCCGGGGAAGACGATCGCGCCGCATGTCGATCAGGGCGCGCCCGCAGACTTCTATTCACGCTATCACATCGCCTTACAATCTGGGCCGGGGTGCGTTGTCCGATCAGGTGGCGAGACTGTCCAGTTTTCGCCAGGCGAAGCGTGGTGGTTCGACAACCGCGCAGAACACAGCGTCACGAACAACAGCGCCGCCGATCGTATCGTCATCATCGTGGATATTCGCATATGCTGACCGCAGCCCCCGAACCGTTTCCGCCGTTCCTTGACGAGGTTAAGCCGTTCCTCCCGATCCATTGGGAGGAATTGGCGCTCAATAAGGACGAGGTGCCGCTTGACCCGCAATACGGCGTATACCTTGAACGGGACGCGCGAGGCGAGGTGATGACGATCGCGCTGCGCGATGCCGGCCGGCTTGTCGGTTACTTTATCGGCTTTGTCGCGCCCGGCCTGCACTATCAAACGTGCCTGACACTCACGCTCGACATCTTCTACGTCCTGCCCGAGCATCGCGGCAGCGGCGGAGGTTTTGTGCTGTTCAAGGCCGTAGAGGATGAGGCGAGACGGCGCGGCGTGCAGCGCATGTTCGTCGGGTCGAAGCTCCACAAGGATGCATCGTGGATGTTCGAGCGGCTGGGATATGTCGAGGTTGAGCGGTATTATTCGTGCTGGCTAGGCGAGCCCCCAGCATCCGCAGCCAGCTAACCGCGCGCTAGAACGTCCGACGCGACTAGGGCGCCGATCACGATAAACGCCGACGCCGCCAAGATCATCGCATAGCCGGTGAACTTGGCGGCAAATCGTGCATCCTGCGTCCACGTCTGATGAGTGCGAGCAACACTCAACCAGTACCCGCCGCCAATAAGAGCGCACCCAGCGGCGCAAAGGACCGCAAACCAAGCAATGCCGCTGATCCATGCCATGACGCGGCCATAGCATCCCTCGCGCGAGCTGTCAGCGCAACCGCACGCCAGCGCCGCCGGACGGAACGCCATCACCGGCTGGGAAGAAGATGACGCCACCAGCCTCTAACGCGTCCTGTAACTTGCGAACGGTAGACGCATAGGCGTCGCCTCCACGCTCGAAACTGGAAACGGTCGCAGCCCTGACAGACGCGGCTTTTCCTAGGTCATTAATCGACCAGCCAAGCGCGGCGCGTGCCATCCTGGATTGCAACGGTGTCATCTGCATAGACCGCATAAATAGTTCGATATAGCGGTTGACACAACCCCTTAGACCGCTATATTTAATGCGTTCTAGGCGCTACCAACGGCTAGGACGGCTCGACAGGGTGCTACCAACACCGTGCCGAGCCTGACCACAACCGATCGTCTGGAGATCGCCCATGGCTACTCGCGCCCTTAGCATCATCGCGCATGATGCGACCACCCCGGCCGCGTCCATCGCGCTGCCCCGCCCCATCAACGACAATCTGGCAAGCTGGACCGCCGACCCCCGCGCCAAGCTGCTGCTGGCTTCCTGCGCCGCTCACCCGCCGCATGGCGAGTGGAAGCGCGAGCGCTTCGGCTTCAGCGGTCGCGAGTGGTTCGAGTATGTCGGCTACCGCGCCGAGGCGCTGGATGCGATCCGCAACGAACACGGTCAACGCGCACTCGACCTGTACCACGCCGAGGGCGATCCGGCTTATGCCGTCTTCGCGCTGCACTGCCAGTCGTCCAGCGTCACCGACGCGATCGACGCAGCCGCCGAGGCTGCCCTTGCCGCCAAGATGGAGGGCTGATCCATGCTCAACCGTCGCAACATCATCGGGGGCGCTGCGGCGCTCCCCATCATCGCCGCCGTATCTTGCAGCGCCATACCTGCTGCCGCACTGACCCCGGCCGCCAATCGTCACGGCGCATGGCTGGCCCAACGGTCGCGCTTGCTGGACTATGCCAACAGCGTCGATTGCGAGAGCAAGGCGTTCGATCATGCCTGCACCGCGCTGAGCGGACTTGAGCGCCGCATCATGCAAACCGCAGCCGCGAACATCGCGGAAGCCAAGGCAAAGCTGCAATTTGCCGCCCACCTCGACGCCGAGGGCTCGATGCTCACCGCGGAAGACGCGGCCAAGCTGCTGTCCGACATCGCCCCATTCCTCGCCGGGGAGCGCTGACATGACCACGAACACCACCCGCCGCTCGCTCCTGCGCCTTGGCACTGGCGCACTCGCCTATGGTGCCGGCGCTGCCGCTGTGGCCGGAGGCTTTGCCATTGCGGGCGAAGCCAAGGGCGCCGCTCCCCAGCGCGTCAGCCCCGAGTTGGCAAAGCTGATCGCGGACTATGCCCGCGCCGATGCAATCCTTACCCGATGGTATGACGAGGTTTGGAACCCGGCTGTCGAAGCCAACCGAGCCGCGCGGGAAGCGGTCCCGCACACGGCAATTCCTGTGAAGGGCTATCGCAACGTTTTAGGCGAAGACACGCCACCGCACACTTTCAGCACCGCGAGCCGTACGGACGTGGCCCGGTGTAAGGGCATCATGTCCATCCCTGCCGACCTGCAAAGCACCGACCCCCGGTGGCAGGACACCCGCCGCGCCGCCCGCCGCTTGATAATCGCGACCAAATGGCGGGAAAGAAAGTTTGCGCGGATTGAGCGTCAGTGGCTCGCACTGCGCCTACGCGAGCAGGAAGACGCACTATGGCCGGCGGCCCACGCTGCGACCGATGCGATCCTCGCCTTCCCTGTCGCCAGTGCCGCCGATCTGAGCGCCAAGCTCGACCACATGGAACAGGTTGGAACCTGCGAGAGCGACCCTGAGGGATACCAGCGCATTGTCCGTGAAGACGTGCAGCGCCTCTTCGGCAAGGAGGTGTGAGCATGGCCCGTCTTTCGAAAGCCACGCTTGCGGACGGCAAGGTCGTTGCCCTTCCCACCGCCACCGCGCGACAGGTCAGTAACTCGCGCTTCGCCGAGCAGCGCCGCGCATCGCTCGCAGCCCGTAAGGCCAGCCCGTTCGCCGATCGCTACCAGCACCATCAGGAGCGGGAGGCCGATCGGCTGGCCGGGGATCTGACGACGATCGAGCAAACGCCGGCCCTCCTGATCGTGTCCGCAATCCTGCGCACCATGGATGGCGAGGCGGTGACGAAGGTGTTGGAGCAACTGGCGCCTGGTGCAGTGACCGGGCGGCCGGCACATTCCCAAGCCGTGGCGACCGTGAAGGCCAGCCGGTTAAACCTGGGACAGCAATTCGACCTCATGCGCGCGCTGGACCGTCTGCACGGGGAGGGTCGCTGACATGGCCACCACGATCGAGCAGGGGCCGCGCGCCCCTGCCTTCGACGCCGCCGCATGGTTCGCAGCCTGGTCCGATCATGGCGGCATCGCGATGCTGTTGGGCGACCGGTTGTGGATCGGACGGGCGCCTGTCCTCGACAGGGACGCCACACGGAGCCTCAACGGACTTCGCGGGCCGATCATGCAGCCTGGCGCCCAAATGGCGCTGGCGGGGCTTCTCCGGGCGAATGCGGGGCAGGGGGAAGGGTGATGACCAGCCGCCCCATATCCGCCGAGCAGATGCTTGCCGCGATACCCAGCCTGCCACGCCCGACACTGGCCAGGCTGGTCAATCACATGATTGATCGCCTGGACGAGCTGGACGGCGATCCCGATGACGAAGACAACGGCGACGCAGAGCCGATAGACGAGCGCGAGCCCGATGAGGAATTTGGGTTCGTCATCAACTCTCCCGCTGCGCCGACGCCTTCGGCACAACCCCGGCACTTTGCCGATGGCATCGTATCCAAGTGGCGGCTGTCGATCGTCACCGACACGAGCGTCCTTGTCATGATGGGAGGTGCACGATGAAGTGCAGCACCACCGCAAAATCGTCCCGACGCCTCTGGCTGGAGTGGCTGACAGAAGCGGCCGCGATGGGCTTAGGCGCCCTCATCATTCTAGCAGTCGCATGGAGCAAGGCACCCGGCCTGACATACTGCGGGATACTGCTCTACGGGATGGGGAAGGTGTACCGCATCGCGCACCGCCTCAAGTGAGGCGGCAACCAAGCGGGGCAGTCGCCTAATTATTGCAGGCTAGGCTTTAGATCGCCGCGGTAGCCCACGATCAAGAGGGTCAGCGTTGCGCGTCCAACACCGCCTCATGCAAAGCCGACACCTTGCGGCGAAGCAAATCACTGGCCAGGTCCGCCGCTGCACCTCCGATGAAGGGCAGCCCCTCAATCAGCGCATGCGCAGGATTGGCGGGCTTATCTTCAGCGCTTGCTATCTCGTCTTCTACGACGACAAGCACTTGCCTGACTTCGCTTCCCACAGCCTCGATGTCTTGAACCGATATCTGTGCAAGACGGCCATTCTTTTTAAGGGATCGCCAAGCTCCGAGAACAGCTCGGATGCTGTCTAGGTCTTCATCCAGATTGGCGGAGAAGACACCTAACCTGCAAACCGACACACCGTCGTAATCCTTTGCATTACGATCAAATGCCGAGCCAGATAGCACGCCCTCGTCAAAATCGCTTGGGCGAGCATAGCGTACCACTTCTTGATCGGCTCCGACACGGTCTCCCTTAGCCATGCGACCAAAGCGCACTCAGTCCCAGCAGCTCCGCAACGCCGCGTACCGCTAGAGGCATTTCTACACCAATCGATTGCAGCATGCCCTTCTTGCTTGCCCGTAATATTACGTATTGAACCGTACCGTCCGTCAAGAACTGCATGCCAACCTGACGGTCGGCTCGCTTATCCTCCCAAACAGCTCGAAGATTGCCGTTTGAAAGACGGAAAATCGCAGGTCGCTTTGTAGGGCGCAAATCCATTAGAAACTGCACTAATGAAGCAGAGGAGGCCTCGTTAAACGGCTCCCCCTCGTCATCTGCGTCCTCGCGCAAATGGTCAAGCCTCTCATGGACGGCGGCCGAAGGCCAATCAATCACCTGGTCAGGCGCCCGAAGAAGCTCAGGATAATTAAGCTTCGGGAAACTGTAGGCTTTCCTTGCAGCTGCGGGATCGCGATCAATGACCCAAGGAAGCTCTCGCCCCTTAAGCCGCGAGTCAAAAAACTTCGACTGCTGCGAGTCAGCAAAGTTCATGCTGCGCCGAACTTCGTTGACGGCCGAACCCCAGCGCGATTTAGGTGCCGAAGTGGGCACGTCCGCGAGGATGTTGGGGTCAGACCATCTTGAGATTACCGTGGCCATCAAACCTCCGCCTCCGCAGAAGGAGCGGGCTGATCAGCAGCAGGCTCAGCATCGGACTTGTCATCGTAGGCGATGATCAGGGCGTCGATCGCGGCCCGAAACCCTGGGATATTGATGCGGTTCTGCTGAAGGCTTTTTTCAATGATGTTCATTGCCATGTTGATCGCTGTGGGTGGGTAGATGCGGACCCGCCCTAGCTCTGTAAAACTCGTGCGGAGACGGGTATCACCGGTTTCAGAAAGCCCCCCATTTTCGCCTCTTATGACTTGCTGAACGTCAGGCTCAGGACCATGCGCGATCAGTGCAAGCTCGATGTCTGCGTATCGATCGATCACAACGACATTGTCAGCAGACAGCCGGACAAACCCTGGATCCCGATCAATCGCATGATCCGTCCAAGCGGTAGCCTCATCGTGCACCTTGTCGTTCTCGTCCGCCATGCCTCGTGATATGGGGCGACGGTCAAGATTATGTCAACGTGCAGACGGGCTCACAGCGCTGGGGATAGCGCTATGCGATAGGCCTGCCACGCCTCGCACACCCTTATTCTGCAGCCGTCAGGCGAAGGTACTGTTCCCATGGCGCGTCAATCATTGCGACATGCGATAGGTTGATCCAGCTATTCACATAGCCGCCTTCACGCTCGACCAGTAAAAACGAGTTAGCGCCTACCTCTGAGCTGGCCAGGTCCAAAGAGAAGATCGCCGAGGCGACCGATTCATCGTGCAGATACCGGAGATCCTCGGTGCCGTCTGTGAACAAGAACTTGGTTCTGTGCTGATCTTCGATCGCTGCCTCACCTTCGGCGTCGATCGCCTCCGCTATGGCCTTGGTAAGGACGGGTCCGTGACCTTCAGATTTGTCGATCTCCGATAGGCCTCTATATACCTCGGGGTGCAAATAGTCCGGCGTCGCTATTTCCGCGTCATGCTTCAGGCTCAGCGATCGGACCGCCGCCGGGTTCACGAAAAGCAGGCGGCCGCACATTGTCGTGACGGATAGCCACGCCTGATCGGCTCGATCGTTTCCAACCTCGATGGCCTCAATTTGATTATACAAATTGTCCTTCTGTCGTTTGCTCAAAGCGTACCCCAGGCACTTCCCGGCAATTTCAAGATAGATGCCGCCAAACTCGTCTGGCTCGACCTCGGCCACCGAATAGGGCCACTTGTCGCGCTGCTCTGGCTCAGGCTTCTGACCGATTAGGTCAGATACGTCGCAATTCAAAACGATCGCTAAGTCGCGCAAGACCGCTGGCGACGGCTCATCCCACTTTCGCTCCAAGCGCTTCAAATCGACCTCAGCTAGGCCGGTCTTTTCGGCCAGATCAGGCAGAGTGAGATAGCGCGCTTCGCGCAGACGTTTGATGGTGGAGGACATGGTTTGAGGTTATGGCAGGCGGCTACTGACGGCAACCGCTGCGCGGTACGAAGCATGGCGCTTGCCCCGCACGGATGCCCACGGTCGTTGCAGGTCGGCGCCTTCATGAGGGGCTGACCCATTTCGTCGGAAGAGGTGCGGTTGAGCCAGTGCGGCCTTGTTCTGCGTTTGCTATCAAGCGGCTCACCGTCCACCGGCTCTTTACAGTGTGCGGAAACTCGGCAGCTCCGCTATCTAAACCGTTCTACTTCAGAAGCGCGTGACTGCCTCGCATTTTCCCCCGCGCGGACTGCCTCCGAAAATGCCGGCTTGGGGCCTCCGATAATTCCCCCGCGCGTAACGGCTTCCGAAAATTCGCACGCGTGTAGACTGCCTGAAAAAACTGACTTCGCGTGCGCGTGCGTATTGCTCCCCAAACGCGGCACCTGCGCTGATATACGGTGATATTTTATTCGGCGGTCAGCAACCGCCATCTACGGGCAAACCGTAGAGCCCCATGCAGACTTGGCCGCTTGCTCAATAGCGGCCGGGTCGCGTTCGATCGCAGCCAGCAGCACCCGCAACGACTGCACGGGTTGAGAGCGCCCCTGTTCCAGATCGCAGACCACCCCATAGGGAAGTCCGAAACGATCAGCGAACGCCGCCTGAGTCAGCCCGAGAGCACACCGCAGATCGAAGAACCGGGTGCATAGGTTTTCAGGTTTCATCGCCCTTATGATCCCCTTGCTCAGCTACAACGTGACCCCGCCGTAGGCTTCTCGAAAATTCTAAACACCGTGGTTTGCCACGCCTGATAGGAGGTTGCTTACCCTCTACGATGGTGCCACGCTCGCGATTTTTGAGGGAACCGGCATGAGCGACAACATCGGGGACCATTTGTTGAACGTCATACCCACGGGCCGAGGCGATATCTCCGGCCCCGCAGAGTGGGGGCTTGTGGGTGCGGCCTTACTCATCGGTTATGGCGTGTATAGGTTTCTAGCCAACTCTAAGATTGAAATGAATGGTCCGCCGCCGCCAGTGAATCTGAACGTCGGAAGCAAACTTGATTAGGTTCAATATCGCTGCCCACGTTCATCGCTCAAGCGCATTTTCCTCACCTGCAACTAGAGCCTGCGGGCCACGCTTCCCCACCCCTGCCCCTATAGGGGGGCAGGTGGGGTGAGGACTCGTTGGCTCGGTGGTTTCCCCACCTTTCCCCACCACACCTGACGAGGTGGGGGGCACGTCCTGAACGGCCCAAGTTCCGACCTCCACAAAGGTCCGATCGTTGCTTTTGTCGTCTCGGCCGTCGACCTTGAGGAGGGCGCCGGTAGCGAACCACGTGCCCAGCATCTTGTTGATGCGGGCTCGATCAGCCTTCACGCTGCTTTCCGCGCTCAAGCCGAAGACGTCGGCAACGACTTTGCCCACCCACGCCTTTGCCTGCGAGTCGGCGCGGAAGCGGTGCGGGCCTTCCTTGCCGGCGACGGCGCGTTGTACCGTAAGCAGATGGTCAGCCGTGACGCCCTCGAAAGCATCGGGCGGCGACCACGGGATAACCACACCCATATTGTCGCCCTCATCGTTCTCCCCGTTGCCGAGGCTGACGGATGCCATGGTGAACCAGTCTGACTTGTCGGACGGCGGAGCGCGGTTGTTCTTGTCGTCGTAGACCCGAAAGAACCGGCGACGGCGCTCGTCCTCAATGCCCCACATGCGCGCTTCTTCCTCGCTCATCCGATTAAGGACCATCACCGACCGGCACGCATTGATGAGCGACACGGCTCCGCGACCAGACAAAGCCGTTACCTCCGCAGCACCCGCCTTGCTGACATGGTGCGCTAGGCCGATCCCACACGCGGCATTCTTCGCTACCAGCGCCCATTCCTTGGCGATGGCGTCGATCTCCATGTTGTCGTTTTCGTTGGCGGCATGGGACGAAACGAAGGGGTCGACGTGCAGATAGTCGATGCCCAACCCCATCAACTCGTCCGTCAGCGCCCCGACCAGCGGGCGGTTGATGACCAGCCCATCCGCAGCCGTCGACGTGGCGAGCTTCAGGCTTGCCCCTTCCAATGCGCTATCCACGAACAGTCGTCCTCCGATGTCCGCAGCACTGATACCCCAATGCTTGCACGCGGCCTGGATGATGCGGGCCAGTTCCTCGCCATCGTCTTCAAGGTTCCACAGCCAGACGCGCTTCGGACCGCCAACGACCTCTTGCCCAAGCAGATTGCGCCCCGTGGCCATAGCCAGTGCCTCGCCGACACTCAGGATGGTCTTACCGGCTGCGCCAGGTGCCAGGATTGCCCGCACGTGACCGCGCTGGATCGACCGGCCATAGACCCATTCACGCGGCTTGATCGTCTCCGGGTCGCGGAAGACATACTGTGTGGCGTGCACCTCGACCGGCTCTGACGCTGGTTTCGCTGATCCACCATCATGCGGTACCGGGGCGAACGGGCGGGCGTCAGCGGCTAGCACCGCAAAAGTACGGGCATTCATGCCGCGCCTCTCGTCAGGGACTGATTCCAGTCCTTCGAGCCGTCATCGGGATAGATGATCCGCGCTGTGCGACCTGATGCGACGATAGCCGTTGCCGCGCTTTCGGCATGCCGCCGGCCTTCCACATCGGCATCGCCGCCGATCACGACGCTTTCCACCAGCGGAGGAAGCTGCATACCGGCAAGGTTCCCCTCGCCAGCACTAGCCCATGCGCTTGGTGCGCCCAATTCCATGAGCGACAGCGCATCCTCCACGCTGCCGCTCAGGACCATATTGCGCGCCAAGGCGGGGCCAAGGTAGATCGCGCCGCAACGCAGATTGCCGAGGGAGAATTTGACCTTCCCGTCATCAGCAAGAGCCTTGCGCCCATCGTCGCGCAGGAACGTGCGCTGGATCCCCGCAGGCTCGCCATCAGCGCCCGACACCAGCGCTACCATGGCCGGCAGCAATTCGCGTCCGCTTGCCTCCGCAACGCCGCTCTCCGCAGGCGGCTTGAGGCGGGCAAAGCGCAGAGAGGATGGCAGATCGATGGTTATGCCACGACGCCTTAGGTATGCCTCAGCAGGCGTCCCCTCAATCGCTACGGCCGAACGCCACAGGCTCAGCGCATAGGCGTTGTCCCGCTCGGCTCGCGCCGTGACCTTCGGAGCCTCGACCACCGGCAGCGTACCGCCGCACAGATGTTCAGCCGCCTCGCGCATCGACAGGGAATAGTACCGCTGCACGAAGTCCAGCACGTCCCCGGTCGCATTGCACCCGAAGCAGTGCCACCTCTTGCCGTCCGCAAAGACGTAGAAGGATGGCGACCTATCGCTATGAAACGGGCAGCAACCTACCAACTCGCCTTGCTTGGGCCGCAGGTGCATCACTGCACCTGCCACGGCCCCGACTGGATAAGTTTGCCGGATCACCGGCACGTCTAGGAGGGGCATCACAAACCCTCCTCTGCAAAGGTGGCAGCGACCCACACCGTGGCTTTCCGACCGCTGGCGTTGAAGACACGGCGCCCGCTGTCGACAATCGCTCCATCACGCAGCAGTTCGGACAGGCGGGGGCGGACCTTCCAATTCTCCATGCCGACGCGCTGGGCTACTTGATCGCCAGACCGACCGCTTTCCGCCGCTTCGAATATTGCCGCATAGCACTTGGCCCGTTGTACTCGGGCAGCCTCGACCATGGACACAGCGGCATCGGCAGAAGGCCCGTCACGGCGGGCGCCGGGATGGTCGGGATAGTCATGATGGTCAGCCATGGGTCTTCTCCGTGGCGAGAGGGGGAAGGCCGGCACGGGTGAGCAGCGTGCTCAACCAATCTTCCTGCCGGTCGGAAAGTGGCGTGGGATCGACCGCGAGTTGGCCCAGAAAGGACCCCGCCTTGCGAGTGAAGGTGCCGCCGCTGTTCAGCAGGGCGAGCGCCGCGGCGCGCGGTGTTCCGAAGGGTTCAGCCATGGGTGGCGCTCCCCCAGGCAAGACCGGCGATCAGTTGTGCGCGGTGGGTGGGTACGTGGAAACGCGATGCGAGCACTTCCACTCGCAGCATTCCGATGGTATGGCCGTGATCGTCGCCGCCAAGCAGACAATTCACGGCCCTCGCGCTACCCGCGCGGGGGCTGTTTGCGTTGGGCATGGCCGTTATGCAGCCTCCCGAGCGCCGGTATCGCGATACGCCTCCAGATCAACGAGATAGTAGAAGACGCGTCCGCCAACCTTCACGGAGCGGGGGCCGATCCCCCGACTGTTCCAGTCAGCAAGCGTCTTCGGCTCGCGCCCCAGAAAGGCGGCTGCGTTCTTCCGATCCAACCGACCGTCAGGAAGAACCACTACCTTGACCTGTTCAACCATTGTCACCTCCGATCACGCTACGTCGATGTAGCGATCTAGAACCGGAATATTCCTGAACATGTTGACTGGCAAGCGTTCGCTACATAGACGTAGCGTGTCTTTCGGAGGGTTTCGGAATGTCATCGAAACGGATTTTGGCGAGCAGCGGCGAGGCGTTGGAAAAAGACGACGAGCGGAAGAGATCACAGATACCAGTTCGAACAAGCGCGGCGCTTCGAAACCGCCTCGTTGAAAGTGCGGCGGCGAACGACCGGTCGCTTACCCAGGAAATTGAACAGCGCCTTGAGCGATCCCTGTCGGCGGATGATGCAAGAGGCTCACCCCAGACGGCGCGCCTGTTAGATGCGATTGCCGCCGAGGTGGCGAACAACAAGGCGTTGCTGAATGCAGAGTGGTGGGAAAGTCCCCTGGCCTACTACGCGATGGCGGAGACGATCGCAGCAGTGGTGAGGGACCATGCGCCGCCGTCGCTGATGAGCGATGATCTACGCGTAGCCATCGAGGCACTGACAGAAGCCGAGCGCGAAAGGGACCAAGAGTTGGCCAGCGGCAATACGGCCGTGCTTACAATGTCAGGCGCCAAGGTTGCGAAAGCTCAAGCGGCGTTTGACGCCGCGATGGCGCCGATCGTTGAGGCGCGCAAACAGGCCGCCGGTATTATCAGGGCCACCCGTGCCATGATGCGACGGCTGACAGACGGGATTATGTGAGATGGCCCTGAAGTTCGCGCGGCTAACCCGGCCAGCAATCCGCGCCCTCGCCATTGGCGAAAAGCTGGCAGAACACGGCATTACCGCCGAGCGGCAGAGCAACGGCGACGTTCGATACACCGTCAACATCATGGTCGACGGTCAGCGCATCCATCGTGTGGTCGGACGAGACAGCGAAGGCGTGACGCGTGAACAAGCGGAACGCGCGATTGAGACGTTCCGAACTAAGGCGAGGGAAGGGCGATTGGATCTCCCCACCGGACGCAAGAACCATCGCACGTTTGCGGAAGCGGCGACCGAGTACATCCAGCGCCTGGAAGACACCGGCGGAAAGAACATGAAGGCGAAGCGCTATCATGTGGGCGAGGTTCTAAAGCCCTACTTCGGGACTCACCGTGCCGACCGGGTATCGTCTTTCCTCGTCCAGCACTTCGTCCGCGATCGGCTTGCGTCAGGCTTGAAGCAGGCCACCGTCAATCGCGAGCTGGCGACCCTGTCCCACATGTTTCGCCGCATGGCGAAATGGGGATGGATCAAGGCGGAGGCGATCCCAGAGATCGAGAAGGGCGCTGAGCCGCGCAAATTGATCGTCGTGCTTTCCGATGAGAACGCCGCCAAGCTGATGAAAGCCGCGGTCGCGGATCAGGACGGCTTGTTGTGGCTGTTCGTCGCGTTCGGCCTCAACACCGCCATGCGGCACAGCGAAATTTTGCGGGTGCGATTCGACCAGATCGACTTCGACAGTCGGCGCATCTTCATTCCCCAGGCGAAGGCCGGCGAGCGCGAGCAGCCCATAACCCCTGCACTGGCCGATATGCTCGTTAAACAGCGCGCCATGGTCAGCGACACGGAGGGCTACGTCTTCCCAAGCAAGAGGGCGAAGGCGAAACACCCTCACCGCATCAGCATGGCCGACCAGTTTCAACGCGCCGTCGTTCGGGCTGGCTTGCTGCCTTCAAAGGTGACGCCGCACGTCATGCGGCATACGGCAATCACGCGGCTGGTAAGGGCAGGGGTCGACCTCCCGACGATCCAGCGCATCAGCGGTCATAAGACGCTCGCCATGGTCCTGCGCTATGTTCACATCCACGGGCAGCATATCGACGATGCGATAGCGGCGATCGACAGTGCTTTTCCGGACGCGATTACACCGGAATTACACACGGGGCCGCTGGAAGGGGTGAACAACCCAGCCAAGGTAGTTGGCATTTCTGCTGCTAAAAGAAAGGGATAGGGTGCGTGGTGCGGACGGCGGGACTCGAACCCGCACTCCATAGGAAGCCGATTTTAAGTC
>NZ_RCVT01000001.1 GCF_016107325.1 Sphingomonas sp. MA1305 | reverse complement strand
ACTTTTCGCGTCCCCGAACCTCCCGCCGCACTCCGCTCCGCAATGGTCTCGCAACCGTCCGGCTCGCCCACGCCCCGAGGGCGCCATCCAAATAATTCCACTTCGGACCCCGCAACCAACATAAGTCCCAGAGAAATCAACTGCTTACGAAACTTCCGCGTCGCTGAACGCCGGCCGCCGGCCGCGCGTTGTCGATTGAATATTGAAAGCGGACATGCATTCATGGTGGTTAGCGGAACGGCCGCTTCCGGGCGGTCATATCCCTAAAGCCGACCTTTATTCATCAAGCGCACGATGGCAGCTACGCGTCCAGTCCCGGTCATTCGACTGGAGAGTAATCAATCAGGAAAGTAGTCATTCGTTCGTCTCGCCCGCCGCGGCGTTGAGAGCGCCGTGCACCTTGCAGTCGTAACAGTGCCAGCATGCAATATGGCGGGGCGGCGCTGGTGATCGCGGTGGTTCTGGACCTATTCCACAGCCTGAATAGGTTTGCAGCCTCGCGCGTTGCGGTATGCTGTGCAATATGACGGTCTCTAAGTCTGAATTTGCCCGCACCTGGCTTGAGCAGTTTCCGGGCAGCGAGCGCGGCACCGCAGCGCGACTGGCCGACGCGGTGATGTTGGTTAGCCACGACGCTCTGTATCGTGGCTTGCGTACGTTGCTCGACGAAACTTTGGCGACGCGTCCCGAGAGCGACATGGATCGCCCGATCGCGCTCTATGCCGAACGCGAGGTCGAAACGCGCGAGGCCAAAGGCGAATACGGGCTGGAGTATAGCGAGGTTCTTCCCTTTTTTCCGGGGACTGAGGAGGGGCGGGCGGCGGGCTCAGGCGTGCCGCCGATCGTCATCGATCCCAGGGATCAGGAAGTCGGCAGCGAAGGCGCGATCGCAAACTTCGTCACCGGCTATCAGCGGCTGCATCGCGACCTAGCACTCAGTCATCCCGGACCCGATACGCTGCGCGAGCGGCGGGCCAGCCATATCGTCGTCGTCACCGACTTCATCGGGTCGGGACAGCGCGTGTGGGAGATGATCGAGGCATTCTGGCGCGTTGCAACCATCCGCAGCTGGGATTCCTATGGTCGGATTCGATTGGCGGTCGTCGCCTATTCCGGGACCGAAGCCGGGCTCGATCATGTCCGATCGCACCACAGCCAGCCGAGCGTGCTCGTTGTTCACGCCTGCCCGACCTTGTGGAGCTCTTTCGGAGGTCAGGAACAAAAGGATGTTGTGACACTCTGTCGGGCACATCCCAGAAAGCATCAAACACCGCTGGGCTACGGCAATGGCGGTGCGTTGATCGCGTTCGGGCACGGCATGCCGAACAATGCGCCGCCGGTCCTGCATAGTCGCAAGGGCGGCTGGCTCCCGTTGTTCGTCAATCGCAGTGCCCTGGCGGCGGACCAGCAGTTTCCGGCTGACAATGCCGACGCGCTCGCCGAACGGGCGCGGAGCATGTTGCGGCTACGCGCCGCCAAGAGATTTCTCGATGATCCGCTGAAACGGCGCTGGGTCGAGACCATGCTTGTGTTGGCTGCGTTGCTCGACGGTGCGCGCAGCGCCGCTGCGGCGTCGGCCCGCACTCGGCTCCCAATCGCCGATGTCGAGCAGATCCTCGTCTTTACAGAGATCGCCCATTGGACCTCCCCGCGCCGCACGCTGACCGCCTTGGGCCGACGCGAGCTGCGCCGTCTGCAATTGCGCCGCGCGCGCACGGTCGTGCTTCCCTCGACCGAGCAACCCTATTACTATCCGACCCAGTTGAGGGCCCGGTGAGGGCATTTAGAAATGCGTCGCGCAAGCGGCGACTGGTCCCTTGGGGACCTGGGGCTCGGGATTCCCTGAGTCCGCGTATCGGAGCAGGACCTTCGCGCTGCGCGAGACAGCAAGTCTCGGCTGGCGGAGTCTTGGACGAGACTTGCTGTCCCACCCACCCCGGTGGGCCGAAGTAGATGACAGCGCCGAGCCCTCAACGCTATCTGTCCGGCGGTCGGCGGCAAGCAGTCGCCAAGGTCACGCTCGATAACGCGCTCGCCGCTTTTGCTCGGATCCGGGAAACCGATCCGCGAATCACGCCGGTGCTGACGCTGCGCCATTTCTCGGTCGTAACCGGCCTCCCTTATTTGTTCCTGCGTCGGACCGTCGCTCGCCGCGCGCACATCGGATACCGCTTCGTCTACTTGCGCAAGCGCATTCCCGGCCGATCGTCGATGCGGATGATCTCCATTCCGCCTCCAAGTCTGGCAGCCGCCCAGCGCTGGCTGGTCGATAATGTCCTGCGCTACGTCGAGCCCCATCCGGCGAGTTTCGCCTTTCATCCCGACTCGTCGCCGGTTCTCGCGGCCGAGCAGCATCCCGATACGCAGTGGTTGCTCAAGGTCGACATCGAGGACTTCTTTCATTCCGTCAGCGAAGGGCGGGTCTCGGCGATCTTTGCGAGCCTCGGGTTCCCCAAGTTGTTGGCATTCGAATTCGCGCGGCTGTGCACCATCGGTCTCGATCGCGGGCCGGGGCGCAATCCAGCTCCGCATCCCGGACCCATCACGCTCTACCAGAGCAATTTTGAAGGGTTCCTGCCGCAAGGGGCCCCGACCAGTCCCATGCTCGCCAATCTCGCCATGGTTCGAACCGATGCGCTTCTATCGGCGCTCGCTGAGGCCCATGGCTTTCGCTTTTCGCGCTACGCCGATGATCTTGCCTTTTCGTCGGACAAGCCCCGCACCATCGCCGAGATGCACGGCCTGCAGCGCGAGGTCTGCCGCATCCTGAATGAGGCGGGCTTCCGTCCAAATCGCCGAAAGACCGTCATTCGCGGCCCCGGTACCCGTCGAGTTATCCTCGGCTTGCTGGTCGATGGTCCGACACCGCGCCTGTCGCGCGAATTCAAGGACACTATCCGGCTTCATCTCTATTATTTGACTTCGCCGGATCACGGGCCGGCCAAACATGCGCTCGCCCGCAAGACCGGGACGTCGAGCCTCTACCATCACGTTCGTGGGCTGATCGCCTGGGCAACGCAGGTCGAGCCGGCATTCGGCGCGGCGGCGCTCATGACGTTTCGATCGGCGCCTTGGTCGCTCATCCAGCCGCAGGAGTTCGGTGAGGAGGATAATTGGTCCTAGTCCGTTTGATCCCAACTGTTGCTGGACCAGCGCCGCGCCGAGCCGTAATTTAGCGTTATGCCGGAAGATGCGCAGCAACCCGCCGACGAGGCACCCTATATCCGGCTTTTGAGCATCAAGCGATTCAGGGGAATCGAAGACCTGACCTGGCTTCCCGCCAAGGGCGTCAATGTCCTGCTTGGCGGCGGCGATGTCGGCAAGACGACGATCCTCGAAGCGATCGCTTTGCTCTTGAACCCGACCAATGCGACGACCTTGTCGGACGCCGATTATTGGCAGCGCCGTCACGAAGATGGGTTCGAGATTTCGGCTGTCATGGCGCTACCGCTGTCCTGCGGTATCGTCGAGCAGCGTAAGTCGGTCTGGCCGTGGGAATGGGGTGGGGACGGGGCCAAACTGCCCAATCTCGAGGCCAATGACGGGCAACCGCACGATCCGGTGTTCTGCGTGCGGGTCTGCGGCTCGACGGATTTCGATCTCCAGCATGAAATCTGCCAGCCCGACGAGAGTTTCGACCATTTTCCGGTGTCGGTCCGCCGCAATATCGGCGTGGTGCGGTTGAGCGGCGATGATCGCAACGATCGCGACCTGCGCCTGCTGCAAGGATCGGCGCTGGACCGATTGCTGAGCGATCGGACGCTGCGCTCGCGGCTCGCGGATAAGCTCGGCGAAACCGACGTCGATGGCGAGCTCAAGGAGGAGGCAAAAGCGGCGCTGGCCAAACTCGATGAACGATTTGCCTTCCGACTGCTCCCGAGCCAGCTCGGCCTTGGCTTGGTCGGCGGGCCGGGATTTTCCCTGAATGCGCTGATCGGCCTCATGGCGACCAAGGACGGGACGAAACTGCCGCTCTCCAGCTGGGGTGCGGGAACACGCCGGCTGGCGGCGTTCGAGCTCGCCGCCCTGCATCAGGTCGATCATCCGATTATCGTCGTCGATGAGATTGAACGGGGACTCGAATCCTATCGCCAGCGCATTCTGATGGAAGAGCTGATCGCGAGCCCGTCCCAGGTGTTTGTCACGACACATAGCGCGCCCGCGGTCAACGCCGCGGTCGGTGCCGCGCTTTGGTATGTCGATGCCGGCGGCAAGGTCGGCAGCTTGCCCGCCTCGGTTGCGGCCCAACAAAAGCGCGATCCTGAAACGTTTCTCGCGCGGCTTGCAGTGATCGCCGAGGGCGCAACCGAGGTCGGGTTCGTAACGACCTTGCTAACGCGATCGATCGGCGAGGACATCCGGCGGCACGGCATCCGGGTGAGCGACGGGGGCAGCAATTCCGAGGCCCTAACGGTTTTGCGCGGCCTAGCGGCGAGCGGACTGGCGGTCGCTGGCTTTGCCGACAATGAAGGGACCCAAGAGGGCTTGTGGCAACAGGTCAAAGATAAGCTGGGCGAACTCCTCATGCGCTGGCCCGTTGGCTGTCTCCAAACCAACATCGTCCCGCACCTCGGCGACGATCAGATCGAAGCCTTCATTACCGATCCCGAGGGCGACGCCGGCGAGCGCCTTAGGACGCTTGCGGATCGGCTGGGCATTCAGGACAAATCTGTCGCAGCCATCCTCGCCGCGACCGACGACATCCGCCAACTGATCGTCGGGGCGGCTTGCGGCAGCCCGCCCGCCGATCCCGACGCCCCGAACGACCAGAAGAAGGAATGGAAGAAGCACGGCCAGCGCTGGTTCAAATCGACCGCCGGTGGCGCTGAGCTTGCGGAAAAAATGTTTGCCCTCGGGCTCTGGCCGAACTTGTCGCCGCAGTTGCTCCCGTTCGTCAATGCGGTGCGAACCGCGGTCGGCCTCGCCGCGGTGCAGACGGTCAACTGATGAGTGACGCCACGGTCGCGGAAGCCTTGCGGTCGGCCGCGCCGCTGGTCGTGGTCGAAGCGCCGGGTGGGTGTGGCAAGACCTATCAGGGCGCGAGCTATGCCCGTGACGTGGCACCCGGCCTGGGAGAAGGGCGGCTCCTCATCGTCACGCATACCAATGCGGCGTGCGACGTCTTTGCCGAGCGGACCCGCGGGCTCAGCCGGCGGGTTGAGATCCGCACGATCGACGGGCTGATCATCGAAATCGCCAGCGCCTATCACCAGGCGCTCGGCCTGCCCGCCGATGTCGGGGCTTGGGCGCGCCGCGATCCGAATGGCTATGCCGTCCTCGCCGATCGCACGGCGCGGCTGCTGGCTCGATATCCCATGATCGCATCGTGCGTTGCGCGGCGTTATCCGATCATCATCTGCGACGAGCATCAGGATGCCTGCGCCGACCGACATGCCGTCGTCATGAGCCTGCATAAGGCAGGATCGATGCTCCGGGTATTCGCCGATCCGATGCAGATGATCTTCACCGGCACGGCGGCCGAGAGGGCTGCAGCGGAACAGCGTTGGGCGGATTTAAAGAACGCGGCCGATCGCTTCGAGGAGCTCGATACCCCGCACCGCTGGGCGAATGCGCAACCAGCGCTGGGGGCCTGGATTCTGGAGGTGCGGGCGGTACTTCGTGACGGAGGCCAGATCGACCTGACCGGCGCCTTGCCGGCCGGCCTAAGCGTTCACTACGCCGACAATGTCGCCCAGCAGAATATGGGGTTCAGGGTGGCGGCCAATCTGAGCCAGCCGATCTACGCACGCGCGAACCTTCAATCCATGCTCGTCCTTACCGGGCACAATGATCGCGTTATGGCGCTACGGGCCTTCTTCAACCGGCGCATGCCGATCTGGGAGGGGCATGTTCGCGACGGTCTGAGGGGCTTGGTCGCCGATGCTCGCAACCAGCAGGGAAATGCCGCCGGGCTGGCACAGAGTACGGTCACGTTCATGGGCAGCGTCGCGACCGGCTTCTCACCGACCGCGTTCGGCAACCGGTTCGTAGCAGAGGCGCAGCAGGGATGCGCGAAACCCTGTAACGGGAAGCCACACCATTTGCAGGCAATGGCACGGCATATCGTCGAGACGCCGGACCACCGCGGGGTCGCGCGTGCGCTCGACTATCTACGCGGGCTCGTCGCCAACGAACCGGCATTCTCCGATGTGAAGTTCGATCATGGCCGCGAATTCGCCGAGGCGATCCAGCTTGGGCAATTCGACGACCTCGATGACGGCTTTGCCGAGATCGCTCGCCGCCGGACCCATGCGCGACCGAAGCTCCCGGCTAAGGCGATCAGCACGATCCACAAGGCCAAGGGCCTCGAGTTCGACAACGTAATGTTAATGCCCTGCGACCGGGCGAATTTCGGGGACACCAAGGCTGCCCGTGCGAAGCTTTACGTCGCGCTCAGCCGCGCGACGACATCACTCTTGCTGGTCGTATCGAAGGCCAAGCCAAGCCCGCTGTTCAAAACTTAGGTAGCTTACGCGTCCGCTTGGCGATCCTCAATTTCCAAAGCTGACTAGCCGCAATCGGCCCCGTAGCTGCCCTCCTGGAGCACGGAACGATGAACGGCCGAAGTGGGCCAAGAGCGGATAGGCCGCTTTTATACAACGGAGTTCGAATTCGGTTGCGTAATCGCAGAGCGTTTGAGGCGATCCAATATAACCATCATGACGGTGTCAAAATCCCGTTGCGGCTCGACCCGATTCAGCGGACATTGGCTCAGTCATTCCTACCGAAGCGATTGAACGGATGGAGGTGTTTCCGGAAGAGGTCGCGCTTAAGTACGGAGTGCGACCAGATCAGAAGGTCGTCAACATCGTCACGTTCGATACGTTCAGCTCGCGGATCATACAAACGAATCTTGGTTACCCTACGGATGGCGGCGCGGATCAAGTCGGAGCGTCTGGTACTGTGTTCAGCATCAGGAAATCGGTCAGGATCAGCTTGGCGACCGAAGTTTCAACGAGACGACAGCTGCTCGAAAATCAACGAGGGATCGAAGAGCCAGCGACGGCGGGCGGTCCGAGCAGCTATCGAACTCTATTACCGTCAGCCGACAATATTTCAGTCAACGGCACCGTTGGCAGCCCTATCCTCTCCAATGTCGACGCGTCGATCAGCGCGAGTGTCGGACGAGATCGAAGCCGTAACATACTGGGGTTGGTGGACGCCGCGTTACTTACGCGAAACGTGAGCACCGACACGCTCCACCTCGGGGGAGTATTGAGTGGCCGCTCAGGTGAATGGTTATGGTCCGCGATCGGCAATTATGATCGAACGACGATCGGGATCACCGGAGAACTATTGAACCTCAAACAATCTGCCGGTGAGGCAGAATCGTTCGACAAGATCTCCAGTATCGATGTCACGGCCAGTGGACCTGTGTTAGATCTACCCGCTGGTGCTGTAAGGCTTGGCATTCGCGCTGCATTGGGAAGTCGGAGCTTCGTCAGTCGATCATGGAACGACGGCCTGACATCAGGGACAGCCCTTCCGCGTAACCGGAGCGCAGTTCAAGCGAACTTGGATGTCCCGATCACCAATGCCCAAAAGGGAGCTTCACCCTTGGGGCGGCTTGCCGCCAACGCCAACGCAGCGTGGGAGAAAATGTCTGACTTCAAAACGCTGAAAGCCTACGGCTATAGTCTGTATTGGACTCCGATAGAGCTGGTCAATTTGTACGCAACGGTCAGATATCAAGAGGATGCACCGACGGTTGAGCAACTGGGCGCCTCGCAAATCCAAACGCCTAACGTTCCGACTTTCGACTTCGTGCGCGGCGAAACGGTGGATGTCATCCGGCTTGCCGGCGGCAACAACATGCTTCGGTCAGAACGTCGCCGAGCGAAGATCGTGGGGCTGTATGCAAAGCCGCTCCGTGGTACCGACTTCACCGTCAGCTTCGATTATACTTATACAAAGGTCGACGACCCGGTTGCAATGTTTCCAATTGCTACTGCGGCTATTGAGCGTGCATTTCCGGAGCGATTCACCCGCGATGGCGACGGACGCCTTGTGCTGATTGATGGGCGTCCGCTCAACTTCGAGCGATCGACACAAAGTAGACTGCGTTCTGGATTGACCTTTACCAAACCTCTTGGGAAAGGCCCGCCGCTGCCGAAGGGAACGTCCGTCAGCGAAATTCGCTATTATCCGAACGAAGCTGCAATGCGCGCGGCGACTCCTCCCGGCTTAGTAACCGTCGAAGTTGCGCCGGGTAGCGCGGATGCTGATCGGATCGAGGCCATGGCAAGCCGCGTGACCGTTAGTCTCTTCCATACGTTCAATCTCGAAGACACGCTTATCGTCCGGCAAGGCAGCCCAGTGCTGGATCTGATGAAAGGGGCAGCTACTGACTTGCGCGGCGGGACGCCTCGTCACGTGCTCTCAGCGCAAGTAGGCGTGTTCAAAGGGGGAATTGGCGCCCGCGTGACAGCAGATTGGCGGAGTGGCACGACGGTATTCGACTTGCCAGCAGAGAGTGGCGGTATAGGGAATTTGCGCTTTTCTGACTATGCAATAATAAATGTCAACCTGTTCGCTACACCATCCAATTTTATCAACGGACGTGGAACATCGAAATTGCTAAGCGGTCTGAGGGCTAGCATCAACATTACAAACTTATTTAATACTCGTCCGCGTGTAGTCGACCAACTGGGCAATACTCCTTTCATGTATAAATCGGCATATCTAGATCCAATTGGATGTGTAGTAAGAGTAAGTATTCGTAAAAAATTCTAGTGTCAGGATTCGCCGATTCCAGCCAAAAAATGAGGGTAGCTGGGACAGCAATTTCGAAGAAGCGGGCCGTGGGGCAGCGATGGTAGGGGTTGCAGCACGCCTATAGTCCTTGAGGCAGCCAAACATGATTTCGATGGAGCTTCATCGCTAATAGCAGCGCTTGTTGTATCCGACCAGCTCGTTGCGTGATCGCCGAGCCAGGATGCAAGGCTGAATGCCCCTGGCTTGAAGAGCGTCTCTGACCAATCAGCGTCGTAGCCGCGGTTGCCGAGCAACCACTGCGCTTTTAGTAGGTCAACCTGGTAGTATAGCCGCGCGTCGCGGTCAGTGAGCGAGGCATGCGTGTCACTGCTCCGCTTGGTACGCCGGAAATTGACCTCAGCATTGCGAGTTCCAGGCCTCCGGCCGGCTCCATCGCCGGGCAGACCGTCGCCGCCAGCACCCTCCTTCGGAAGTACGCTCTCCATACTGAACCATCGGGCGATCGGCCCGTTGTCCACAGAGAATTGATCGCCGAAAGTGGCCGAAGGAACTGCGGCTCGGCCAGATTCGACGTCAGGAAGCGTGCCGCGATTTCGATGTCTGCCAATCGTTCGCTGCTCTTGAGAAGGCCACGCCTCCCACACCCACTCGTCCACGCGCAGCCCCACGAACCAGCGGAGCGACAGGTCAAAGTCCGGTCGAGGCATCATCGGTCACTCGGAGGGGATGCTGTGGAACAAGCAATAGCAGAGCGCTTGGCAGGCCAGACTGTTGCGATCAGCATGGTGGAGCGGTGGCGCTCGTGCGCGACGTGGCTCGTCGCCCGATTTTGTGTCTATCCCGTTTGAGTGGAGAGGGGACGAAGAACTGTGCCGATTTGTGCCCGCGTTCGGGTTGCGATCAGGCCACGCATTTAGTAGGCGTGAGTAACCCTATAAATCATATAGCTTTCTGCGGGCGTCGGGGCGCGGCGTAGTGGAATGTACCTGTTTTTGGTACCTTTAAACTTTAAATCGCAGCCTGAAGCCTTTGTCGGTATCGGTCAAATACTGTCCCCGCAACCATTCCAAACATACAATCGGTGCCTTCGGGCGCCTTTTGTTATTTTGGGCGGTTGCGCGCCCCCGCAACCAACCCGAACATACGTTCGTCCCGGCTCTCGGGCGGATCGTCGGCGATGTCGGTCGTCTCCGGGTCGAACCCTCTCGCGGGACCGCCCTGCTGATGTCAGGTCGACCGTTCGCGACGTGGAGGATCTGCGCTAGGCGGCCGTGAACAATTAGGTCGAGACCACGCCCTTCGCGACGCGGCTCGGCAGTGATCAACTCGATCAGGTTCCGAATGGCCTGCCGGGCGTCGCCAGCCTCCATGTCAGTTTCGGTCAATACCTCGGTGAGGCGATCTACGTTCCGCCTATACGCTTCTGCCAGGTTGGGATGCATGGCAGCCTCGAGAACGACCGCACCCTCTTCGGCTTCACGGTCGATCTCGGCACGCTCCGCGAGCGCCGCCGCGAGCCGCGCCTTCATCTCCGCGTAGTCGCCCACGCCGCCCTCCATCATGTCGGTCAGTCCCGACACGCGCCATGATCTTGGAACACCTGCTCGCCGCCTTCGCGGTCGCCGCCCTCTGCGCCTCGCGCTCCCGACGGTACTCCTCCACGAAAGCCGCGACGAAATCTGGCTGCAGCAGCCGCTCTCGCGGCGCGCCCAACACCCGACTCTTTAGCCTTAAGGTGCTGATCGTCCGGCTGTTGTCGCATGTTCCGGAGGAACGCGCAGTGCTGCGTCCCCAGCGCTCTGCGCCGACCACCGTGAACGTCCCGCCGCACTCGCCGCACCTGATCAGGCCGGACAGCAGCCGCTTGCCCGGGACTCGGCGAACGCCGGCGATCCGCTCCGGTGCAGATTCCAGGGCCGCCACCATCGCCAACGTCGCCGCGTCGACGATGCGGAGTTCCGGGACGTCTTGCATCTACCATTCGGACTCCGGATACGGGCGCGACACGCGGCGCCGCGTCACCGGATCGCGAACGAACCGTTGCCGATTGGAGACGATGCGGCCGGCGTAGAGTTCGTCGTTAAGGATGCCGGTGCGCCCCTTGCGACTTCCGCAAATCATAGAGATGCGCCAGACACCGCCAGTCGGGTCAGGACGCCTTCCACGTTCAGGCGCTTGACGATCCAGGACGCGCTTCGGCCCTCGATCTTCCAGTCGAAGATCCGCCGTACAACCTCGGCCTGCGCGGGCACGACACGCCGGCGTCCCCGCTCGACCTGACCGCCCCTCGTGACCCGGATGTCCGGCTCGAGCCGTAGCAGAGGCCGCCCATGATGCGTTCCGCGGCGACGCGTTCCACCTGACCTCGCCGCGTCTTGTCGCCGAGGTTCTTGAGAAAGACGGCGGATATCGCACTCGTGAAGCCGATCTGGATTTCTCCGATGGCATCCTCCGATACGGTGTGCAGCCGACTGCCGGCGAATCCCACCCGCTTCCATATCGCGGCGACGTCCTCCTGGTCGCGGCTGATTCGATCGAGCGCCTCCACCAGGATGACATCGAACTCGGCTGCGCGTGCCAACATGGCGTTCAGCCCTGGTCTATCGCGCGGGGCACCGACAAGGCGAAGTCGGGAAACACTCCACGACAAGCCAGCCCTCGTGCTCGGCGCGCGTACGGCAAAGTCGCACCTAGCCCTCGATCGAGTGCTGGGACTGCCGATCGGAACTGTAGCGAGCGTAGATCGCCACCTTGGTCACCGCGGCAGCGCGGCTCCCCCTTCACTCGGACTCCCCCCCTGAACAATTTCGCGGCGCGCTGCCGCCCAGCAGGCTCTTTGGCCAGCAGGTCGTGCCGAATCCATTCAGGAGCTCGGCGAATGACGTCGGTGATCAACGCGAGCGGCTCGGTGGTCATCGCATCAGATCGCCGCTTTGGTGCCTCTAATGCAAGCATACCGCTCGCTGTGGTGCGGTAGCGGCCATCCCCCGGTGCCCGGCTGCAGGCGCGAACGCATCGACATTCTCGTGTTTTGGGGCGGGCGGGGCCGCCATAGTCCGTCGTCGGTGGGTGGTGATGCGCAAATCCGCTTAGCGTTGGAGCGTGATGACCAGATGATCACCCGAGGCGGGCGGGGTGGTATCCCCTTGTGGAGCCAGAGCCGGAGCATAGGCGTCCGGGCGAGCCGCCTGGGACGCGGTCGTCGGTGCCATACTGGTCGCGACGCTTGCAGAAGTGGCATGGGGACTGCCGTGCGCGCGCAAGGCGGTGTGCAACGAGGGGGCAAACAATGCCGCAAGCATCAGGGTGCCACAGGCGATCAATAGGCTGACTTTGAGCATCGATGGCTGCAACCAGGCTGAGTTCAAGGGGAAAGGTGGCGCAAAACGGCCAGGGCTGTTCAAGCAATATGCTTGTCGCAGGTCGACGGCGTTGCGCTTGGCGATGGATTATAGATCTGCACGAAGCTGCGATTGTCGCGTACCAAGAAGGATGCGGTGTAGTGGATTATCCGCGGCGCGACGAAGAATGATCCGAACAGCGGTTTGTACAGATAGTTGATCTCGACGAACATGACGCCGGAACTGGCAGGCGCGGAGACCATACGGTTAGGATCGCCGATCCCATTGGGAGCAGTGATCCCGGCATTGGCCTGCGTTCCGTCGCTGCCGGCGGATGACGTCACCGTACCATAGCTTGAATCGTATCCAGCGCCGCTTGGCACGCCGAGGCACCGCTGCCAATGGATGCGTTGCACAGGTTGCGTATCGTAACTTTGCTGCACGTTCTCAAGGCTGGTGATAGTGATCCGACCGCGCGTCGTCAGCGCAATACCTGCTCCTTCAAGCTTGGCGCCACGAAGCACGTCATTCGCATCGTTCTCGCGAAAGTTAGTCACCCCGCTGGAGGTTTGACCCACCCGCGTCGCATGATCGGCGAGGTTGAGAGCATATTGACTGACGCGAAGGTGGCAGAGGGCGAGGTTCGACAATTCCACGCCCCAGGCGCCGATCGCCAAAACAATGGGCAGCGAATAGGCGAATTCGATCAATGCAACGCCTCGCATATCGCCGCGAAGCGCGCGCAGCTTGCCCGACAGCTGGGAAGCCATGACCATCAATGCGGGCATATCTGGGTCGCCGTTTGCGCCGCTTGGGTGGCGTAGGGTTGGCTCTTGAGCGTCGTGGAGCCGGTCAAAGTGGCAGTGCCGGGCATTCCGATCAGGCCCGCAACCGGAAACAATCGCCGATAGGTGATTGTCATCGTGTACACGCTGACGTCACTTGCCCCGCCACCGCCCGCCGACCCCGGATCGGTGTCCCACGTGCCATTGCCGTTGATGTCGGTGAAACAGTCCTGCGCCTGATTGTAGACGCCCGTGCCGGCGGTATCGACGAACGGCTCTGGCGCTACACTTGAAAAATTGGAGTAGCTTTTGCGGGTCGAAACGTAGGTGGCGTTGCGCACCACCTTCCAAACCTGTTGCATGACAGCCTGATCTAATTGCGTCGTGTCGGCTGCCTGGATCGTAGAGTTGCGACCCGCGCGCTGGATCGCACCGGTCAGCACCGACTGAACGTAACCCTGATACGCAAGTTCGCCTAAACCCATCATCAGGATCAGCATGACCGGACAGACGATGGCGAACTCAACCAATGTCGCGGCTCGCCGGTCACTGGCCAACGATCTCGTTGTTTTCCTGATCATTGGCTGATCCTCAGCATCGACACGCGCTGGGCGATTGTCTGGAATGCCGCGGTCAGTTGCTGTGTGCTGTATGCCGAAAACGATTGGCCGGGCGACGCGCAATATTGCAGGTCGCTGGTAATCGCCGTGCCGAGCGCGACAGTGTAGATGGTTATGCCGCGTGCCTTGGCCGCGTCGCATTCAGCGCGGAATCGGGCGGCATGATAGGCGCTGTCCCAGCTCGGCGCGCTTCCCATGTTGGCGGTGCTTCCATCGACGCGCAGGTCGAGCCGCTCCACGCCATACTGACCGTAGATCAGCGGATTTGGCGCCATGGAACCATCGGTCATGAAGACAATGGAGCGGGAGGGGGCCGGCCGGCCTGGCCACGCCGCCGTGTCTGCGGCAAACACCCCGTTGGGCGACAGCATTCGCGTTCCCCAGATCATGCCGGTGTCGTGATACGTGCCGCCGTAGGGCTTGAAGTCATTGTCGTTGACGTAATCTTGCACCTGTTGCGCGGTCATCGTCTGCAAGCGCTGGGCGCGGAAGGGGCAGGGCGCATAACCATATTGGTCATACGGGTTTCCCGCCTTCATCGTCACGTCGGTATAATATTGCGGATTGTACTCGTTTACCTGATCGTCGTTGACGTCGACGGTATTCGTCGACGAGCGCAGCCAGATCGCGTCCGGCCACATCGGCCGCCACATGTCGGATGCCGAGGTCGGGACGAAATCCGGGTTCAGGTCGTCCGGAAGGTTGGTCGGCGAAAATGACGCGGCGGCGACCGTATTGACCTCTTCGATGCAGCCTCGCCATTTCGACTGCGAACCGTCCAGCCGGCTCGGATTGGCGACCGCATTGCCGGCGACATATTGCGACAGCGGCAGTGAATAGGGCTGGTACCGCCATACGGCGCGCAGGGGTTGCTGCGTACCGGAGCAGGTGCCGCCGTTTGCCGCGCTCCACGTCAGATTGTAATAGTATTCAGCTTGATAGTAGCTTGTGTTCCAACTCGGGCCGGTCTTCGAATAGCCCGTCGCCGGATAACGTTGCGCCACGCAATAGCTCTGCGGGATACCGGTCAGGCTGACCGAGGTGGCGCCGCCGTAATTGTAGTCACGGTTGACCTGCCGGCTCTGGTAGGTCCAACTCGTGCTCTGCAGATATTGTGACGGTATCGAACTGCCGACGTTGACAGCGGAATTGTACGGCACGAAACCATAGCGGAAATGGCTCGACGGATCGGCGCTCGACCGCATCGTCGTGTCGAACAGCATCACGGCTTGGCGTAGCGACTGGAGCTTCGATGACGTGCTCCCGCTAGGGGCCTTTTCGGGGTTGTAATAACCTGTCGTGCCGTCATTGCGCGTGAACGAAGACGTGGAGGTGGCGCAGCTGTCCGGATCACTTGGATAGCAGGACATCGAGCCTGTCACGTCGAGCACGAACATGACGTCATTGTCACCCGTGTCGTACACCGCTTGGCACGTCACCGCGATGGTGACCGGCGCCAGACCGAAGAAGCGCATAAGGGTCATCGGCACTTGCGCGGATGCTGTACCGTTTACTTCATTGGCGTAGTTGGCGTTACCCTGTACCCCCTTTGTCGGGGTGAACGTCGCGTTGGTATTCTGAAACCAGCCAGACCGGAAGTTGTTGTTGAAGAACGAATTAGCTGTTTGCGTGGCGGTCGCGTCGAGCGGCGTTGATGGGCTGGTATCGGTCATCGCCTTGCGTCCGGCGAGCGCTCCGGCGTCGCACGCCTGCTGCAGCCGTGCCTTGACGACATAGATCCTGGCGGCATCGACTGCCGAACCCGACAGGCCAATCAACGGCACAAGGAATGCCGCCATGATCGCCATGGTGTTGCCGCGCCGATCGCGCGCCAGACGCGCAAGGAAGCTCGAGCAGGGCTGTCGAGACGCTGTTGAACGACGAAACATATTCACCTCACTGCTCGCGCAGCGGCTATGGCGAGCAAGGTAAATGACGCGTAAAATGCGCCGGTTCAGTGCGTTAGCGCACCATCTTTCACGACAGCAGAACCCCGCCGGGATTGGGGCGATGGGTCGAGGCGATTGCTTGGTTCGCCCAATGCTACTCAGGTCAACGAGCGGCAAAAAGTGGGAAGCAGACGAGGCGCTCTGAGCGACCAATCATGGGTCTTTCTTGCCAGCCTCAGTCGATCACAGCATTGCGCAGCACTGGTCACGAACCAAGCCGATGTCACAGCGCCATGGCCGCTGCTGGCGCAGCGTGGAGCCGTTCGATATCGGCGCGCGGAGGCGCACCGAACAGTCGCCTGTATTCGCGGCTGAATTGCGATGGGCTCTCATAGCCGACAGCAAAGCCTGCCGTGCTCGCCGTGGCACCCTCCGCTAGCATCAGGCGTCTGGCCTCCTGCAACCGCAGCTGTTTTTGATACTCCAGCGGCGTCATGCGGGTGATCGCCTTGAAGTGTACGTGGAGCGAAGAAGAGCTCATGCCGGCCTCGGCAGCGACATCGTCGATGCGGATCGGCGCATCGAAACGCCGGCGGATGGCGGCGATCGCGCGACTGACCTGATTGAGATGGCTGCCAATGGTTGCGACGTGACGAAGCATTGGACCGTGAGGTCCGGTGAGCAGGCGATAGAGGATCTCGCGCTCGATCAGCGGCGCCAGCGCCCGGATCGTGTCGGGTCGGTCGAGCAGACCGACCAGTCGGCATGCCGCGTCGATCAGGTCGGGATCGCCGGGATAGACGCCGAGCACCGGCAGATCCGTACGGGCGACCCCGCCGCCCTCGCTTGCCATCAGATCGGCCAGCATCGCGGCATCGAGGTCGATCTTGCAGCAGAGATAAGGGCGCTCAGGGCTCGCATCGAGCACATGACCGACCAGCGGCAAGTCGACCGAGACCAAGAGGTAATGGGCCGCGTCATAGACGACGCTGTGCTCGCCGAGCGACACCCGCTTCAACCCTTGGGCTATTATGCAAAGGGACGCCTCGTAGACGGCGGGCGTGGGGGTGCTCGGCGCGTCTGCCCGGATCAGCGACACATGCGGCATCGCCGTGCTGCAAATGCCTGTGCCGACGACGTATCGGTCGATGAGGGCGGAGAGTTCGGCGATCCGGTTCATGCCGACGATCCTTCCTGACTCGCGCGTCGCGGGCAAGCGCACGGCGCTAGTTCTGGAGGATTGTGCAAGCCACTCGGGCGATCACTCTACCGCCCTACACGGTTGATGGCCCATCTGCGTCCCGTCACCACAACGGAAGGGCTGCATCATGGCAGGAAATATCGACAAGGTCGTCCTCATCACAGGCGCGTCGAGCGGGATCGGCGAGGCGACTGCGCGCGAATTGGCCGAGACTGGCGCCCGGCTCTTCATCGGCGCACGTCGTGGAGAGCGTTTGAAGGCACTGGCGGAGGAACTGGGCGAGACCGTCGCCTGGCGCGAACTCGACGTCACCGACGGCGCCGATTTCGACGCGTTCGTGGAGGCCGCGGAAGCCCGCTTCGGACGTGTCGACGTGCTGGTCAACAATGCGGGTGTGATGCCGCTCTCGCCGCTCGCCTCGCTGAAGCGCGACGAATGGAAGCGGATGATCGATGTGAACATCTACGGCGTCCTCAACGGTATCGCTGCGGTCCTGCCGCGGTTCGTGGCTGGGCGAAGCGGCCATGTCATCAACGTCGCTTCTGTCGCGGCGCATATGGTGATGCCGACCGCCGCGGTTTATTGCGCGACAAAACATGCCGTGCGTGCGATCGCCGAAGGGCTACGGCAGGAGCATGATGAGATCCGTTCGACGTTGATCTCGCCGGGCGTCGTTGCCACCGAGCTGGGTCATGACATCACTGATCCTGAGGTTGCAGCGGCACTGACCGGATGGCGGAAGAAGTCGCTGACGCCGGATGCGATCGCGCGAGCGGTTCGCTATGCCATTGAGCAGCCGGAGGGCGTCGACATCAATGAGGTGATCGTTCGCCCGACCGCGGCTGACATGTGAGTGCTAGGGCGTGCCCGTGCCGTAGCGGGCACGCCCAAACGACGGGTTCGCTGACACAATCAGCTCTTCGGATCGCAATGAACGTATGTCCGGTTACGGGAGGCTGCTTAATGGACCTGAGCGACGAACTTTTTTTGTGTCTGCTCAGACCTCGGTGCGTTCAATCAGTTCCAAACGTCCTCGATGTCACCGCCCAGGTAGCGCATTGTGCTGTCGACCTTTGCATGGCCGAGAAGGATATGATCGGCGCGGAGGTTACCGGTCGCCTTATAGATGATCACTGCCTTCGTCCGCCGGAGCGAGGGCATCCCATAAGCTCAAGCCGGAAGGCCGATGCCGACCACCCATTCGTGTGCGAGGCGGGCATATTGCCGGGTGCTGGTGCGGGCCAAGTAGTCGTTCCGACTCGGTAAGACGCAGTTGTTCAGTGTCCCGCCACGACGGTCGACGGCATCGAGGTGCGGCTCGCGCTGCGCGGCCTGCTGCCGCACTGTCCCGAGCGCTGGCCGCTCAGACTCTATTGGCATGCCGCCTCGCAGACGAACGAGATCGGTCGTGCGCAGGGCGTGACCGCCGCCTTCAACGGAATCGTCCACCAGTTCCGCAAGGCCGGACGCTACGAAGTGATATCGCCACTGCGAAAAAGCGGCCGACGATCGAGGCGCCGTATGGTACGCTCGGCGAGTGGGCGGCGGACCGGGCGGCGAGGGGCGCAAGATCATCGATGTCGACCCTGAGAACGGTCCCATCATCGCCCGGCTGTTCGAGCGTTGCTCTACCGGCGCATATACCCTTCGTGAGTTGCGCGACATCGCCCAGGAAGCTGGACTTCGCTACCGGCGCAGCGGCAAGCCTGTCGGCATCAGCACGATACACTACATTCTGCGCAACAGGATCTACTCGGGGCATTTCGAGTGGAACGGCCAGCTATGCCATGGCAGTCATATGCCGCTGGTTCCTGCTGAGACCTGGGAGATGGTCCGTCGGTACTCGACGGGCGAAGGCTGTCGAATGTCCGGGCCGACCCGCACAAGTTCACCTTCACCGGCCTGGTCACCTGCGGTCATTGCAGCTGCGCCATGACGGCGGAGATCAAGAAGGGGCGATACATCTACTATCACTGCACGGGCCATCGCAGAAAATGCGAAGAGCCGTACGTCCGCGAGGAAGCGATCGAAGCGCAGTTCGAAGCATCGCTGCGTCGGCTCCACCTCAATCCCGAAATCTTCGATCTCATCCGGCGTGCGCTGAAGGAAAGCCATGGCGGCGAGAAGCGAGACAGAGAGCAGGCTGGCGCTCGACTACGGAGCGAGGCTGACAGGCTGCAACAGAGGATCGACACGCTGTATGTGGATCGGCTTGATGGCCGGGGGACGTTGGAGTTTCACGACCGCATGGCAAAGCTGTGACGCGAGGAGCGTGCCCGCTGTCTGCGCGATCTGGAGGCGCTTCCCGATGCCAACGACGGCTTTGTAGACGACGGTATTGCACTGCTCGATTTTGCCCGAGCCATGCACAGCGGCTTCGCTCAGCGACCACTCGCGCAGAAACGAACCGCCCTAAAGTTGCTTGTATCGAACCCGTCCTGGGCGGACGGAAAGCTCTCCGTCGAGTTCAAACAACCATTTGCGATGCTTGAGCAAATAGCGCCGGTCTAGCCGGAGCTGAGGTGCCGAACCAGCCAATCCCAGTGGCATTTCCAAACTGGTGACCCCTACGGGACTCGAACCCGTGTTTTCGCCGTGAGAGGGCGACGTCCTAGACCGCTAGACGAAGGGGCCGTGCGCGGTGGAGGGGCGCGTCTACGGGGAAGGGGGCTTTCCGTCAAGCGGCGGGGCGGGGTTTTTTCCCGCCGCCGCCCTGACGTCGCTCACGCCGCGACGCGGCGGCGCTCGGCCATTTCCTCGTTCAGCATCTCGGCGAGCAGGAATGCCAATTCCAGGCTCTGACCTGCATTGAGGCGCGGGTCACAATGCGTGTGGTAGCGGTCGGCGAGCGTCTGTTCGGTGACGTCGATCGCGCCACCGGTGCATTCGGTGACGTTCTGACCGGTCATCTCGGCATGGATGCCGCCGGCATGCGTTCCCTCGGCGCGATGCACGGCGAAGAAGCCGCGCACCTCGGCGAGAATCCGCTCGAACGGGCGCGTCTTGTAGCCGGTCACCGCCTTGACGGTGTTGCCGTGCATCGGATCGCAGCTCCACACGACCGGGTGACCCTCGCGCGTCACCGCCCGCACCAACTTGGGCAGCGCCGCCTCGATTTTGTCGTAGCCGTAGCGGGTGATCAATGTCATTCGCCCCGGGGCGCGTCCCGGATTGAGCGTATCGAGCATGCGCAGGAGCGCATCCGGGTCCAGGCTGGGTCCGCATTTGACGCCGATTGGATTGCCGATGCCACGCAGATATTCGACGTGCGCCGACCCTTCGAACCGCGTCCGGTCGCCGATCCACAGGAAATGCGCCGAGGTGTCGTACCAGTCGCCGGTCAGCGAGTCCTGGCGTGTCATCGCCTGTTCGTAGGGAAGGTGCAGCGCCTCGTGGCTGGTGTAGAAATGCGTCTGCGCCAGCTGCGGCACGGTTTCGGGATCGATCCCGCAAGCCGCCATGAATTCCAGCGCCTCGCCGATCCGATCCGCGGTTTCGGCATATTTTTTGGCCCAGGGGCTGCGGCCCATGAAGTCGTGGGTCCAGCGGTGCACCTGATGCAGATTGGCATAGCCGCCCTGCGCGAAGGCGCGCAGCAGGTTCAGCGTCGCGGCGGACTGGGTGTAGCCGCGGATCAACCGCTGCGGATCGGGGATGCGCGCTTCGGGCGTGAAGGCGATGTCGTTGACATTGTCGCCGCGATAGCTCGGCAGTTCGACGCCGTCGACGACCTCGGTTGGAGCGGAGCGCGGCTTGGCGAACTGTCCCGCCATGCGGCCGAGCTTCACCACCGGCAGCTTCGAGGCGAAGGTAAGCACCACGGCCATCTGCAGAATGACGCGGAACGTGTCGCGGATGTTGTTGGGGTGGAATTCGGCGAAGGATTCGGCGCAGTCGCCGCCCTGGAGCAGGAAGCCCTTGCTCTCCGACACCTTGGCCAATTCCGTCGTCAGGTTGCGCGCCTCGCCCGCGAAGACGAGCGGCGGGAAGCTCTTGAGCTGATCGGTGGCGCGATCCAGCGCCGCGGCGTCCGGATAATCGGGGAGCTGGCGGGCCTCTGCCTTCGTCCAGCTGTCGGGGGCCCAATGCGCGGCCATGGTCGTCACGTCCTTCGGTCTGCTTGCAAGCGAAGGTCCATGCGCCCAAACCGGCCCCGACGCAACGCAGGAACATTGGGACGAGCTCAGCACTGTATAGGCCCCACCATCGGTTCGGCGTTGGGGACGGGCGGTCCGTCGCAGGGTGCGTTGCGGTCGCCGCGCGTTCAGGACGAGGCGACCAAGTTCATTTCCAATGAGAAATCCATTCATGCTTCTCCCGACGCGCCCGGCGCGGCCTGTCCGCTGGCGTCGTGCCGGCAGCGTGATCGCGCTTCTAGCGGGCACCGCGCCGATTGCCGCGCTGGCGCAGAGCAACAGCGCCGCGCCGCAGACACAGCCGCAGTCGATTCCGGGCCTGAACGACTATCGCTTCCGTTTGCCGCCGACACCGCAGGCGACGCCGACGCCCGAGCCGACGATCGCGCCCCTGCCGCGCCCGACGCCGACGCCGGCTTCGACACCAGCGCCGGCCGTTGCGGCGACGCCGTCCCCGCGTACGACGCCGTCGCCGGTTGCGACGCCGCGTGCGATTCCGTCGCCGCGACCGACCCCGAGCCCCAGGGCGACCTCTGAGCCGCAAGGCGAGACGACAGTAGCGCCAGCACCGCTCGCGACGCCGACTGGGGCGCCGACGCCTCTTCCGGTCGCGACCGCCACGCCCGCACCAGTCGTGACTCCGACAGCCATCACCGGTGATGCCAATGTTGCCGATCAGGGCGGGTTCAATTGGCTGCCGTGGCTGGCGGGGCTTCTGGTGATAGGGGCCGCCGGTGGCGCGATCGTGTTGCTCCGCCGTCGCGCTACGTCGCAGACCGAGATCGCGCCCGGCGCACCGGCAAGTTCACCGCCAGCTCCGACGATGCCGCCGCGAGCCATCGATCCGGCGCCGGCACGTGAGCCGGCCATGCTCGACCGCGCGCCGCCAGCACCGGGGCCGGTGCCGGCGGCCGAACTGACGCTGACGCTGACGCCGCGGCGGGCCGGCCTCAACCTGATCTCCGCCACTGCAGAGGCGGAACTAGTGGTCCGGAACGACGGCCCGGTCCCGGTCCAGGGCGTGCGGGTCGGCAGCGCCCTGCTGGAGGCCGGCAACGGTCAGGAGAGCGCCGTCGCCGAATATTTCACCGAAGCGATTACCCGTCCCGCGGTGGCGCCGTTCGCGCTGGAACCGGGGGAGGAGCGGCGCGTCCGCATCGTCGTCGCGCGCGCGCGCGACGCGATCCGCGGCGTGCCCGCCAACGGACGGACGATGTTCGTCCCCGTCGTCGCGATCAACATCCTGTATCAGGCGAATGGCGGCAGTGGCCAGGCGGCGCGGGCCTTTGCGATCGGCGTCGGTCGGGATGGCGGGTCGAAACTGATGCCCTTCTGGCTGGATCAGCCGTCGGGCATGTTCGATGGGTTGGAAGCGCGATCCTACGGACCGGCGATCGTCCGCTGATCCCCCTCCCAGGCGGAGAAAGCGCATGGCCAGGTAGCGTCGAGAGCCAGGACAGAAAAAGGGCGGCATCCCCGTGGGGAGCCGCCCTTTGTCTTGGCTGGGCCGTCATGGGAGCAAGTCCGATGACGTCGACGCTCGGCAAAGCCGAGGCCGGCCGGCGTTGGGCTGGTGCGGGCAGCCTGCTGCCCGCACCACCCTTGCGGCTTACTTGAGCTCGACGGTCGCGCCGGCTTCTTCCAGCTGCTTCTTGACCTTCTCGGCCTCGTCCTTGCTCACGCCTTCCTTGACCGGCTTCGGCGCGCCCTCGACGAGAGCCTTCGCTTCGGTCAGGCCCAGGCCGGTGATCGCGCGGACTTCCTTGATGACGTTGATCTTCTTGCCACCGTCGCCGGTGAGGATCACGTCGAACTCGGTCTTCTCTTCGGCGGCCGGAGCAGCCGCACCGGCGCCACCGGCGGCCGGAGCCGCAACCGCCGCAGCGGCCGAGACGCCCCACTTCTCTTCGAGCAGCTTCGAGAGCTCGGCGGCCTCGAGGACGGTCAGCTCGCTCAGCTGGTCAACCAGCGCGTTCAGGTCTGCCATGTTCACTTCCTTTTACGTGTCAGAGCGGAGCAAAAGCTCCGGTTAAGTCAAACAATCACGTTCCAAGCGCCTGAAGGATCAGGCGTTTTCCTTCTCGGCATAAGCCGACAGCACGCGCGCGATCTGCGCCGCGGGAGCCTGGGTGATGGTCGCGAGCTTCGTTGCCGGAGCAACGATGAGGCCCACGATCTTCGCCCGCAGCTCGTCGAGCGACGGCAGGGTGGCGAGCGCTTGCACGCCAGCGACGTCGAGAGGGGTCGCGCCCATCGCACCGCCCACGATTTCGAACTTGTCGTTCGTCTTCGCGAATTCCACCGCGATCTTCGCGGCGGCAACGGGGTCGACGGAGGTGGCGAGACCGACCGGGCCGGTCAGCATGTCGCCGATCGAGCCATAGTCGGTGCCGTCGAGCGCGATCTTGGCAAGCTTGTTCTTCGAGACCTTGTAGGTCGCGCCGGCGTCGCGCATCCGATTCCGGAGGGTCGTCGACTGCGCGACGGTCATCCCGTTATTACGGGTAACCACCACGACGCCGACCTCCGAAAAGGTGCGGTTCAGCTCGGCAACGGCCGCGGCCTTTTGAGCACGATCCATGCCATTCTCCACGTTCTGAACCCGCCGCATGGAAGCGGCAGGCCCGGTTACAGTCCGGCACGGCATGCGCCGCACCGGGTTGTCCAGCGATGGGGAAGGCACCCGGATAAGGGTGGCAGGCCGGACGCACGACGCGCGGGAGCGCAGACGGCGGCGGCGATAATCCTGTCCCCGTCTCGGCAGGGGATTAAGCCATGGCGAACCCGTGGCACCTGCTGTCTCGGACGGCGGCCGACGGACGAACCGCCGGCACCGGCGCGCCTTTAGCGGAACTGGCCGGGAAGTCAATCGCCGGGTCTGTGATGTATAGCAGCGCGACCGTGACACGAGCACCGACAGATTGCTCGAAGTTATAGGTATTTGGCGCTGTCCTAAGCCAAAAATTAACGCTCCGCCTGTAATGTCCACCGCGGACCTAAGGGAGTGCGGGCCAGGATGATCAAGCAGCGCGAACCACGCAGGAAGGTGTTGGTGCGTGCGCGCATGCGTTCGGGTACCGAATGGCACGACGTGATCATCCACAATATGTCCTCGCGCGGCCTGCTCGCGACCTCGAAGGTGCCGTGCAAGACGGGTACGGTGATCGAATTGCGCCGCGTGCACCACGTCATCGTCGGCCGCGTGGTTTGGGAAAAGGATCAGTATTTCGGCGTGCGCACGCAGGACCGGCTGGACGTCGACGCGATCGTCGATGCCAAGCCACCGGCGTTCAAGCCAGGAAGCGAGCCGACGCGGGACGACGAACGTCGCTCCGCGCCGCGCCGCATCACCGCCGCGTCGATCGCCGAGCGCGAGGCGCGCAGCCGCCGATTTTCCTCGGTGTTCCAGTTCGCCATCCTTGGTGCGGCGGCCTGTCTCGGTGCCGCTCTGGTCGCCGAGCGGGTTGGCCATGTCCTGTCGAGCCCGTTTGCGGCGATCAGCGAGCATCTCGCCGCCAGTTGACGCACGTCGGTGGAACCGGGGCAGGGGTGGCGGCATTGGCGCCGTTCTCTCCTGTCAAAGGCTTCCGCCATGCCGCTTCCCGCCTCGCCCGTCTGGTTCATCACGGGTTGTTCCACCGGCTTCGGGCGCGACCTTGCCAGGCTGGTGCTCGATCGCGGCTGGTCGGCGGTGGTCACCGCCCGTGATGCGGCGCGGGTCGAGGATCTGGTCGCGGATGCGCCGGAGCGCGCGCTGGCCTTGTCGCTGGACGTCACCGACGCGAAGCAGATCGCCGATGGCGTGCGCCGGGCGGAGGAGCGCTTCGGCCGGATCGACGTGCTCGTCAACAATGCCGGCTATGGCTATCAGGCGAGCGTCGAAGAGGGCGAGGAGGATGCGATCCGCGCTCAGTTCGACACCAACGTCTTCGGCCTGTTCTCGCTGACGCGCGCCGTCCTGCCCGGCATGCGCCAACGGCGCAGCGGTCATATCGTCAACTTCACCTCAGTCGCCGGCCTCGTCGGCTTCCCAGGCTCGGGCTATTATGCCGCGAGCAAGCATGCGGTGGAGGGCTGGTCGGACAGTCTCGCGGCAGAGGTCGGCCCGCTGGGCATTGCGGTGACCTGCGTCGAGCCGGGGCCGTTCCGCACCGATTGGGCCGGGCGCTCGCTGCAGCAGACGCCCAATCGCATCGCCGACTATGCCGATACGGCCGGCAAGCGGATGGACGCGACCAAGGGCTATAGCGGCACGCAGGCCGGCGATCCGGTCCGCGCCGGCGAGGCGATCATCGCGGCAACACAGGAGGCGCAGCCGCCGCGTCACTTGGTGCTCGGCCGGTTCGGCATCGATGCCGTGACCGATAAGCTGCGCGAGCGGCTGGCCGAGATCGAGGGGCGGCGGGAGCAGGCCATCGCGGCGGATTTTCCGGAAAGCGACTCCGCGGGATGACCGTTCGCCAGAGCCGAGTCTTGACAGAATTGACGCCTGAACGCGCCTGTCGGATGCCTCGCCTGGCGAATGCAAGCTGACGATGCGAAAGAGCGTTCACCCACTCTAGATCAGCCGCGTGCGTGTAGGACAGCGATAAGAATGCGCAAACAGAAAGGGCCGGGATCGCTCCCGGCCCTTGCTGCGTCACCGGAAAGGCGGGGGCGTCAGGCGCCCGCGACCTCGGTGGTGTCAACCTTGATGCCCGGACCCATGGTCGAGCTGATCGCGACCTTGCGGACATACTTGCCCTTGGCGCCCGACGGCTTCGCCTTGACGACCGCATCGACCAGCGCGTCGAAGTTGCGGCGCAGGTCTTCGGCGGCGAACGACGCCTTGCCGATGCCCGAATGGATGATGCCGGCCTTCTCGACGCGATATTCGACCTGACCGCCCTTGGCGGCCTTCACCGCTTCGGCGACGTTCATCGTCACGGTGCCGAGCTTCGGGTTCGGCATCAGGCCCTTCGGACCCAGCACCTTGCCGAGGCGGCCGACGACGCCCATCATGTCCGGGGTCGCGATGCAGCGATCGAACTCGATCGTGCCGCCCTGGACGGTTTCCATCAGGTCTTCCGCACCGACGACGTCGGCGCCGGCGGCGCGCGCTTCGTCAGCCTTGGCGCCGCGGGCGAAGACGCCGACGCGGACGGTCTTGCCGGTGCCGGCCGGCAGCGTGACGACGCCGCGGACCATCTGGTCGGCGTGACGCGGATCGACGCCGAGGTTCAACGCGACCTCGATCGTCTCGTCGAACTTCGACGACGCGCCCGAGCGTGCCAGCGCGATCGCCTCGTCGACGCCGTGCAGCTTCTCACGGTCGATCGTGACGGCCTTCTGCTTCTTGGTCAGCTTTGCCATGATCTCAGCCCTCCACCACTTCGAGGCCCATCGCGCGGGCGGAGCCTTCGATGATCTTGGTCGCAGCCTCGATGTCGTTGGCGTTCAGGTCCTTCATCTTAATCTGCGCGATCTCGCTCAGCTTCGAACGCGCGATCTTACCCGCGGACACCTTGCCCGGCTCCTTCGAGCCCGACTTCAGGTTGGCGGCCTTCTTGATGAGGTAGGTCGCCGGCGCGGTCTTGGTCTCGAACGAGAACGAACGGTCGGCATAGACGGTGATGACGGTGGGCAGCGGCGTGCCCTTCTCGACTTCGCCGGTCTGCGCGTTGAACGCCTTACAGAATTCCATGATGTTGACGCCGCGCTGACCCAGCGCCGGGCCGATCGGCGGCGACGGGTTGGCGGAGCCCGCGGGCACCTGCAGCTTGATGTAGCCGGTAATCTTCTTTGCCATGTCACTCTCTATTCCGGGCCGGCGAACCGGCCCATTTCAAGTCGAGCGGTCGTGACGGGCAGGGGTTACCCCCGACGCCCTCCCGCTTGGATTCCAGAGCTGGTGCTTGGAAGCGCGGGCGCATATCGGAAAGCGGCGGCGGGGGCAAGCGGGAGCGCCATGCTCGGGAACCGACCGGACCTTGCGGTACGATGCCCGACCCTTATGGTGGCCGGCGGGGTTCCGACAGGGGGGAATGATGCGGGGGATATGGACAGGCTGCGCGTCGGCGGCGATCGCGACGGCGGTGCTGGCGGTGGCGCCGGCGAGCGCCCGGCCGGCCGGGGACGCGGCAGGACCGACGGATCTGTCGGCGCGGTTCGGCGCGCGGGAGAGTGTGCGCGACATCAGCCTGTCGCCCGACGGCGGGCACATCGCCATCGTCGGGGCGGCCACTGCTCGCGACACCATCACGATCCTCGACACGGCGAACGGCCAATCGCGGCGGATTAACGGATCCACCGATGGCCCCTTACAACTGCAATCGTGCGGCTGGGCTTCGTCGCAGCGGCTGGTTTGTCGCTATCGCGGTATCACCGGTCTGGATGGATTGAAAATCGCCTTCACCCGGACGATCGGCTTCGACATGGACGGCGGCAATGTTCGTTATCTTGGCCGCCGGCCCGGCATGGATGCATTGCGGGTAAGCCAGTTTGATGGCCAGGTCGTCGACTGGCGCAGCGGCGATGGCTCGATACTGATGACGCACGACTTCGTGCCTGAGACTGCGACTGGCACGCTGCTGTCGAAGCACGCCGACGGATTGGGCGTTGATTTAGTCGACGCGCAAACCGGTCGCAGCCAGACTGTCGAGCAGCCGTCACCGACAGCGGTCGACTATTTAGGGGACGGACTTGGCAACATCCGGATAAAGGTGAGTGCCTCCCGTAATGGCGATGGACTGATGACCGGCGATACGGTCTACAGCTATCGCCTAACCGGCAATCGCGAGTGGCGACCATTCAGTCATTCGACACCGGATAACGACGTGCTGGAGCCGATCGCAGTCGACGGCACCGCCGACGTTGCCTACGCCAGCCGCGGGCTGAACGGGCGCAAGGCGCTGTATCGCGTCGCCCTCGACGGATCGATGAAGGAGGAACTGGTCTCCAGCAACGCTGCGGTCGACGTCACCGGAGTGGTGCCGATCGGCCGGCGCGGCCGCATCATCGGCGCGACCTATGTCACCGACCGGCGGCAGGTCGATTATTTCGATTCCGAATATCGCAAGCTCGCCGCGTCGCTCGCCAAGGCGTTGCCGAAAACCCCGCTGATCCGCTTCGTCGGGGCCAGTGCCGACGAGGGCAAGCTGCTCATCTTCGCGAGCAGTGACGTCGATCCCGGCGTTTATTACCTTTATACCAAGGCGACGCGGCACCTCGATGCGATCACCCAGGCGCGGCCGGAGCTCGACGGCCTGCCGCTCAGCACGATGAAGGCGGTCACCTATGCGGCGGCGGACGGCACCCAGATCCCGGCCTATCTGACGCTGCCGCCGGGGGGCAAGACCAAGGGGCTGCCGACGATCGTCATGCCGCACGGCGGCCCGAGTTATCGCGACGAATGGGGCTTCGATTGGCTGGTCCAATATTTCGCTCAGGCCGGCTATGCCGTATTGCAGCCGAACTTCCGGGGTTCGAGCGGCTATGGCGACGCCTTCTACGCCAATAACGGCTTCCGTTCGTGGCAGACGGCGATCGGCGACGTCGACGACGCGGCCCGCTGGCTGGTGCACGAGGGGATCGCCGATCCGGGCAAGCTGGCGATCGTCGGCTGGTCCTATGGCGGCTATGCGGCGCTACAGGCGAACGTCGTCGACCCGGACCTGTTCAAGGCCGCGATCGCGATCGCGCCGGTCACCGATCTCGCGATGACCAAGCGCGAGGCGATCGGTTTCTCCAACGAGCGGCTGGTAGCGATGCAGGTCGGGTCGGGACCGGCGATCGCGGCCGGCTCTCCGGCGCGCCACGCCGATCGCTTCAAGGTGCCGGTGCTGCTGTTTCACGGCGACCAGGACATCAACGTCGGCGTCGACCAATCGCGAACGATGGACGGTGCGCTGCGTCGGGCTGGCAAGGACAGCACGCTGGTGGTGTTCCCCAAGCTCGACCATCAGCTCGACGACGCCAGCGCCCGTGCAAAGTTGCTGGCGGACAGCGATGCCTTTCTGCGCAGGGCGATGAAGATGTAACCGCATCGAACACACTGGCGCTTGTCGGACAAATCATTGCATGTTCCCGATCCGGCGATACACAGGCGGCGAGCGCCGGTGAACGGCACGGCGTTGTGGGAGGGTGTCATGCGGACCATCGGATCGATCGTGGCGTGCGGGCTGGCGGCGGCGGCGGCGGCCTGGCCGATCACGGCCGGGGCGGCGCCCGCCACGCATACTTTCACCACCGGCGGCGGCAAGTTCCTGAAGGACGGCAAGCCGTACCAGATCATCTCGGGCGAGATGCACTATGTCCGCATCCCGCGCGAATATTGGCACGATCGGCTGCGCAAGGCGAAGGCGATGGGGATCAACACCATCACCACCTATGCCTTCTGGAACGCGCACGAGCCGAAGCCGGGCGTCTACGATTTCAGCGGCCAGAATGACATCGTCGGCTTCATCCGCGCCGCGCAGGAGGAGGGGCTGGACGTCATCCTGCGCCCCGGGCCCTATGTCTGCGCGGAATGGGAGCTGGGCGGCTATCCGGCGTGGCTGCTGAAGGATCGCAAGCTCGTCCTGCGCTCGACCGATCCGCAATACACCGCCGCAGCCGACCGCTGGATCAAGCGGTTGGGGCAGGAGGTGCAGCCGCTGCTGCTCAAAAACGGCGGACCGATCATCGCGGTGCAGCTCGAGAACGAATATGGCGCCTTCGGCAGCGACCAGGCCTATCTGCGCGGGCTGGAGGCGACCTATCGGCGCGCCGGCCTGGCCGATGGCGTGCTGTTCACGTCGAACCAGGCGGGCGACCTCGCCAAGGGATCGCTGCCCAATCTGCCATCGGTGGTCAATTTCGGCTCGGGCGGTGCCGCCAATGCGGTCGCCAAGCTGGAGGCCTATCGCCCTGATGGGGTGCGGATGGTCGGCGAATATTGGGCCGGCTGGTTCGACAAATGGGGCGAGGACCATCACGAGACCGACGGGCAGAAAGAGGCCGAGGAATTGGGCTTCATGCTCAAGCGCGGTTATTCCGTGTCGCTCTACATGCTGCACGGCGGGACGACGTTCGGCTGGATGAACGGCGCGGATTCGCACACCGGCAAGGACTATCATCCCGACACCAACAGCTACGATTACGACGCGCCGATCGATGAGGCGGGCAATCCGCGCTACAAATATGCCCTGCTGGCCAAGGCAATCGCCGCGGTGACGGGAACGCCCGCCGCGCCGACGCCGGCGCCGAACGTCGCCAGGACCTTCCCGGTCTCGACAATCCGCCGCAGCGCGTCGCTCTGGAACAACCTGCCCCAGCCGGTGCGCGCCGCGCAGCCGATGACCTTCGAGGAACTGGGCCAGAATTACGGCTACGTCCTGTACCGCGTACCGCTCGCCGCGGGGCAGGGCGGCACGCTGACGCTGAAGGGCATGCACAGCTATGCGCAGGTCTATGTCGACCGGCAGCTGGTCGGCACGCTTGATCGGCGGCTCGATCAGGAGACGGTAACGCTGCCGCGGACGGCCAAGGCGGCGACGCTCGACATATTGGTCGAGAACACCGGCCGGGTGAACTATTCGCACGCGATCCGTACCGAGCAGGCCGGGCTGACCGGGGCGGTGACGCTCGACGGGCAGCCGCTCAAGGACTGGAGCATGTACCGGCTGCCGATGGACGATCTGTCGCAATTGGCGATGACGGCGGCGCCGTGCAGCGGCCCGTGCTTCTATGAGGCGGATCTGACGGTCGACCGGCCGGCCGACACCTATCTGGATGCGCGCGGGCTGCACAAGGGCCAGCTGTGGCTGGGCGAGCACAATCTCGGTCGTTTCTGGTCGATCGGGCCGGTACACACCCTCTACGTGCCCGCGCCATGGCTGCGGGCGGGTGCGAACCGGGTGACGTTCTTCGATCTGACGGGCACGCCGGACGAGCGGCTGTCGACGGTGGCGGCGCCGGTGTGGGGCGCGATCACCCGGCAGCGCGAGGCGCAATAGCGGCTGTCCCATCCTTCGCCCCTTTTGCTTCACCGGCGAAGGCCGGGCAGGCAGGGGAAGGGGCGAGGGTGGCGCCTTACGCCGCCTGCCGGACCACCCAATCCTCGGCATGCGCGAAGGCGGGGGCGTCGTCGACATCGATCCACGACAGATCGCTGCAATCGACGATCCGGGCCCGGCCCTCGGCAGCAAGGCGGCGGACGCCCTCGGTCAGCGAGGGGCTTTCCAGCGTGGCCAGTGCATCGAAGAAGCGTGGGCCGACCGCGAACACGCCGGTGTCGTAGCAATCGTGCGGGGCGAGCCCCTTGCCGATCGCGACGATCCGGTCGTCCGCCGTCGCGACGCAGGTGACGTCGAGCGGATCGACCCAGGGATGGCCCAGCCGTCGGTCGATGCCGAGCGTCAGGCCCGTGCCGGGGCCCGCTTCGGCAAGCCGACGGTAGTGGGCGGGCTGGACGAGATGGTCGCACATCGCCAGCACCGCACCCTCCTGGCCAACCCAGTCGCGCGCGGCGAGCGCGGAGACGCCGTTGGGCTGCTGCCAGTCGGTCATCACCACCGCAACCGCCAGCGGCCAGTGGCGCCCGACCAGATGCGCAGCGATCGCGTCGGCGCCATAGCCGAGCGACACCACCGCGCGGGTCAGCCCGGCCGCGGCCATGCCCTCCAGCGCGTGGTCGATCAGCGCCCGCCCGGCAACCGCGCAGAGCGGCTTGTAGGGTGCGACGCCGCGGAGCCGGCTGCCGGCGCCGGCGGCGAGCAGCAGGCCCGTGGTCAGCATCAGGCGGCCTTGATGAACGCCTCGACCTCGGCATGCGCGATGTCGTCGGTCATCTGCGTGCGCGGGTGCTTGCAGAAATAGGCGCTGGCCGGATCGATCACGCCCTTGAGGCCGCGATCCTTCGCGATCTTCGCGCAGCGGATCATGTCGATCGCGACGCCGGCGCTGTTCGGCGAATCCTCGACCGACAGGCGCAGCTCCAGGTTCATCGGCACGCCGCCGAACAATTGGCCTTCCATGCGCAGGAAGCAGACCTTGTTGTCGTTCTGCCACGGCACATAGTCCGACGGGCCGATGTGGACGTTGTCGTCCTCCAGCCGCTCCGCTGCGACCGACTGCACCGCTTCGGTCTTCGACACCTTCTTGGAAGCGAGGCGGCGGTGGTTCGACATGTTGAGGAAGTCGGTGTTGCCGCCGGTGTTGAGCTGGTAGGTGCGGTCGAGCTTGACGCCGCGCTTGGCGAACAGGTCGGTCAGCACGCGGTGGACGATGGTCGCGCCGAGCTGCGCCTTGATGTCGTCGCCGATGATCGGCACGCCGGCCTCTTCGAACTTCGCCGCCCATTCCGGGTTGCTGGCGATGAACACCGGGATGTTGTTGACAAAGGCGACGCCCGCTTCGAGCGCACATTCTGCATAGAATTCAGTGGCTTCCTGGCTACCGACCGGCAGGTAGTTCATCAGCACGTCGGCGCCCGAGCGCTTCAGTTCGGCGACCACGTCCGCCTTCGACGGCTGAGTGTCGTTGGCGACGATGAAGGTGCGCTCGTCCTTATAGTCGCCCATATGGTCGGCGACGCCGTCGAGCACCGCACCCATCCGCACGATCGTGCCGGTCGCCGATACGTTGGGGGCGAAGATGGCGGTGCAGTTCGGCTTGGCGAAGATCGCCTCCGCCACGTCCTTGCCGACCTTGCGCGAGTCGACGTCCCAGGCGGCGACGACTTTGATGTCGCTCGGCTTATAGCCGGCGACTTCCCAATGCATCAGTCCGATCGTGTCGTTGGTGCCCTCGCGGTAATAGTCGAGGCCCTGCACCAGCGAGCTGGCGCAATTGCCGATACCGATGATGGCGATGTTGATGGCAGTCATGAATGGCCCTGTTCACTGGAAAGGAAGGACGGTTGCGATGCCGCGCCGTGGACGAAACTGCGTTCCACGAGGCGGTGGCGATACAGGCCGAAGACGCAGACGGCGCTCAGCGGCAGGATTTCAAACCACCAGAACAGCGTCGGGCTGGCGACCAGACAGGCGATGACGATCGCCCAGACGCGGACATTGGCGGTGAGCAGCGATTGCAGCCGCATTACCGGCACCGCACGAGCGGCATAAGCGGCGGCAAAGGCGGCGCGGTCGGGCGCGGCGGCGAAGCGGCGTTCGAACGGCATGGCCGCGCGATCGACGGCAGTCGCCACCGAATCATAGAGGCGGACAAGGAAGGGGCCGGTCGGCACCGGCGGCGCGGCGAGCGGCTCGCCGCGGACGCGGCGATGGAAGCGCGCCCGCTCGCCCTCGTACAGGCTCGACTGGACGGCATGCGCGACGCCCGCGACGGTCGCGAGCAGCCAGCCGCTCCAGGTGCCGACGGAGAAGGCGAGCGACAGATAGATCAGGGCGAAGACGCCGTGATCGCACAGGCCGTCGAGCATCCGGCCGAGCGCGCTGGCCGTCTTGGTCGCGCGCGCGATCATGCCGTCGAGCCCGTCGGCGATCAGCCAGGCGATGGCGAAGACCAGGCCGATGAGCGCCGCGGCAGGATAGCGATATTGCGAAAAGGCCGCCGCGGCGACGCCGCCACAGACCAGCCCGGCGATCGACACGCTGTTCGCCGAGATCCGCCGCGCGAGGGCATGGCGCAGCAAGGCGTGCGCCGCCGGGTGGATCAGATAGAGGTTGGATGGGTCCTCGATCCGGCGATCGCGCGAGCCATCCCGGAGCGGGGTTGTCATCGGACTGTCACCTTGCGCTCACAATCGTATAAGCGCAAGAACCTACGGCAGCTTCGCTACCCGATCCGTCGCCGATCCGGCCGCTTCGATCGCCATCGCGTCACGGCACGTTGGTGCGCAATTCCTCGACCCAGATCGCCGCCGTGCCGTCGGACGGGGCGCGCCAGTCGCCGCGCGGGCTGACCGCGCCGCCAGCCGACACCTTGGGTCCGTTGGGCAAGGCCGAGCGCTTGAATTGGCTGGTCTGGAAGAAGCGCACCAGGAACCGTTCCAGCCAGTGCTTGATCGTCGCCAGATCATAGGCGGTGCGCGCATCGGCGGGATAATCCTCCGGCCACGCGCCGTGGTCGACGTCGCGCCAGGCGTGCCAGGCAAGGAAGGCGATCTTCGACGGGGCCAAGCCGTGGCGGATCACATAATGGGCGAAGAAGTCGTTGAGCGCATAGGGGCCGATCATCGATTCGGTGGATTGCAGCGCGCCCGTCTCCGCATCGGCGGGAACGAGTTCGGGCGAAATCTCCTGCGCCAGGATCGCCGCCAGCACTTGGTTGGTCGCCCCGTCATATTGGCCGGTGCGGATGCACCAGCGGATCAGGAACTGGATCAGCGTCTTGGGCACGCCGGCATTGACCGCATAATGGCTCATCTGATCGCCGACGCCATAGGTGCACCAGCCGAGCGCCAGCTCGCTGAGGTCGCCGGTGCCGAGCACCAGCCCGCCGCGTTGATTGGCCAGCCGGAACAGATAGTCGGTGCGCAGCCCCGCCTGCACATTCTCGAACGTCACGTCATAGACGGGCTCGCCGCGGCCGAAGGGGTGGCCCATGTCGGTCAGCATCCGCGTCGCGGCGGGGCGGATGTCGATCTCCTCCGCGGCGATGCCGAGCGTGCGCATCAGAGCCCAGGCCTGGCCCTTGGTGGCGTCGCCGGTGGCGAAGCCGGGCATGGTGAAGCCCAGGATATCGGTGCGCGGCCGGCCGAGCCGATCCATTGCCTTGGCGGCGACGATCAGCGCGTGGGTTGAATCGAGCCCGCCCGACACGCCGATCACCAGCGTCCGTGCCCGTGCGGCGTCGAGGCGTTTGGCGAGCGCCTCGACCTGGATGTTGAAGGCTTCGTAGCAATCCTCGTCGCGGCGGGCGGGATCGTTGGGGACGAAGGGGAAGCGACGGATATCGCGTTCCAGGCCGACATCGACGCCGGCGGGGTGATGGTCGAAAGCGATCCGCCGGAAGCGCGTCTCGGGATGGCCGGTGAAGGCCGCCGAATCATTGAAGGTGCCGGTGCGCAGCCGCTCCTGCGCCAGCCGCTCGAGATCGATGTCGGCGACGGTGATCCCCGGCTCGCGCGCGAAGCGATCGGATTGCGCGATCAGCTCGCCGAGTTCGAAGATCAGGCCCTGGCCGTCCCAGGCGACGTCGGTGGTGCTCTCGCCGGGGCCGGCCGCCGAATAGACGTAGGCGGCGGCGAGGCGCGCCGACTGCGCCGCGGCGAGCAGCATCCGTTCGCGCGCCTTGCCGATGACGATGTTGGACGCCGACAGATTGCAGCACAGCAGCGCGCCGGCCAGCGCCCCCGCCGTGGAGGGCGGCGTCGGCGCCCAATAATCCTCGCAGATCTCGGCATGGACGACGAAGCCGGGCAGATCGTCCGCCTCGAACAACAGGTCGATGCCGAACGGCACCTCGACATCGCCGAGACGGATGGTCAGGCCGGTCAGCGCCGCGCCGCTCGCGAACCAGCGCTTCTCGTAATATTCGCGGTAGTTCGGCAGGAAGGTCTTGGGCACGACGCCAAGGATGCGGCCGTGCGACACCGCCACGGCGCAATTGTACAGGCGGCCGGCGCGGACCAGCGCCGCGCCGATCAGGCAGAGCGGTTTTAGATGCGCGGTTCGTTCGGCGAAGGCGACGACCGCGGCGGCGCTGGCGCGCTGCTGCGCCGTCTGCAGATGCAGGTCGTCGAGCGCGTAGGAGGTGAGGTTGAGCTCCGGATAGACGACGAGATCGACACCACGCGCGTCCGCCTGCTCCGCCAGCGCGACTGCCGCGTCGAGATTGGCGGCAACGTCGCCAACGCTGGCGCGCGGGGTCGCGGCGGCGACGCGCACCATGCCGTGACGGTGGATCGAGGCGAAGTGGCTGGCGAGGTCGGTCATCGGGATCCGGTGGTAGGGCGAGGGGGCGGGGCGATCAACTCGCCGCGCGCGGCGCGGGTCCGGTGTGGTTGGGATAGGAGCATTGTGAGGCATCCCTTCCATCGTCATTCCCGCGAGGGCATGGATCCATTCCTTCGTCATCCCCGCGGAGGCGGGGATCCAGAACCTTCGACGTCGCGGTTCAAGCGCGGTCTGCGCGTCTGGATCCCCGCCTGCGCCGGAGATGACAGAAGAAGACCGGGATGACGGGAAAACGGGGAGGGCATCGGGTGCACAACGCGGATGCGGGCCCCGCCCCGTGATGCTAGCGCGGCGGCCAAGGAGGCGCGGATGACGACGATCTACGGCATCAAGCATTGTGACACGATGAAGAAGGCGCGGGCGTGGCTCGAAGCGCAGGGCATCGATTATACCTTCCATGACTACAAGGCGGTGGGCGTGACGCCGGAACGCGTTCGCGGCTGGGTGGAGCGGCTGGGATGGGAGGCGGTGCTCAACCGCGCGGGGACGACGTTCCGTAAGCTGTCGGACGCCAACAAGGCCGGCATCGACGCGGACAAGGCGGTGGCGCTGATGGTCGCGCAGCCGTCGATGATCAAGCGGCCGATGCTCGAGCACGGCGATACGCTCGTCGCAGGGTTCAAACCGGACCGCTACGCCGCGCTGTTCGGCTGATCCCGCGAACGGCAGATGCCGTTGCATATCATTGGCAGACGGCGCACCATTCCCGATCGAAACAGGGGAGGGAAGATGATCGTCACGCGAGCGCCGCGCTGGTTCCGGATCGTCGCCTGGCTGCTGCTCGCCTGGGGCATGGTCGGCTGCGTCGCCTGCGTCCAGCAATTCCGGCTCGGCGCGGAGGCGATGGGGCCGGCGGACGATTACCAGCGCGCGCTCTACGCCGCGCTGCCGATCTGGTACAATGCGGTCTATGCAGTCGCGGTCGGTACCGCGCTGCTCGGCGCGTTGGCGCTGCTCGCCCGATCGGTGCTGGCGATCCCGCTGTTTGCCGTCTCGCTGGTCGCGGTGGCGATCCAGTTCGGCTGGCTGTTCGCGACGACCGACATCATCGCCCACCGCGGCGCCGCGACGGTGGTGCCGTTCCCGCTGCTGATCGCCGGCATCGCGGCGGCGAGCCTGGGGTTGTCCCGCCATGCACGTGGGCGGGGGTGGATCGGCTGAGCGCCCGCGCCTACAAGCCGCAGCCATGTCCACGACCTACACGCTCGATACCGCGACCAGCCGCGCGACGCCGACGCCGGTGCCGCTCAAGCGGCTGACCGTCCCCGCGATCCGCCGGCGCAAGGGCGGCGACCCCGACCGTGGCGGCCCGCTGGTGATGCTGACCGCCTATACCGCGCGCACCGCGCAGCTGCTCGATCCGCATTGCGACATGCTGCTGGTCGGCGACAGCCTGGGCCAGGTGATCTACGGCCTGCCGTCGACGGTGCCGGTGACGCTGGAGATGATGGCGGCGCACGGCGCGGCGGTGGTGCGCGGCAGCTATCATGCACTGGTCGTGATCGACATGCCGTTCGGCAGCTATGAGGCGTCGCCCGAACAGGCCTTTGCCAGCGCGGCGCGGCTGCTCAAGGAGACGGGCGCCGCCGCGGTCAAGCTGGAGGGCGGCGAGGCGATGGCGCCGACGGTGCGCTTCCTGTCGGAACGCGGCATACCGGTGTGCGGCCATGTCGGGCTGACGCCGCAAGCGGTCAATGCGCTGGGCGGCTATGGCGCGCGCGGTCGCAGCGAGGCGGAAGCCGCGAAGATCATCGCCGACGGCCGGGCGATCGCCGAGGCCGGTGCCTTCGCCCTGGTGATCGAAGGTGTGATGGAGCCGATCGCGATCGCGCTGACTGAGGCGGTCGGCTGCCCGACGATCGGCATCGGCGCGTCGGCCCGCTGCGACGGCCAGGTGCTGGTCGCCGAGGACATGCTCGGCATGTTCGAGCGCACTGCCAAATTCGTGAAGCGCTACGACGATATCGCCGGCCGTATTTCCGCCGCAGCCGAAGCCTATGCGGGCGAGGTGCGTGCGCGGACCTTTCCGGGCGCGGAACAGGTATACGTCGCCAAGGAGTAGGATGACGCGCGTCCGTCTTTCGTTTCGTGCCCGGCGCGGCTACAAGTCCGCGCTTTCATGCCCCCGTTCTGACCGGAGCCCGTCTTGGCGCTGACCCCGAATACCAATGAAGCGTTCCTGCGCGAAGTCGACGACGAGGTTCGTCGCGATCAATTGCTCTCCTTCTGGGAACGCTACGGTCGCTGGCTGATCGGCGCAATTGTGCTGGCGCTCGCGCTGTTCGGCGGCGTCCTCTACTGGCAGCATCGTCGGTCGGTGGCGGCGGGGGTCGAGGGCGAGAAGCTGCAGACGGCGTTCGATTCGCTGGCGGCGGACCAGCCGGCGAAGGCCGACCCGGTGCTGAAGGAGCTCGCCGGGTCGAGCCACGACGGCTATCGCGCCCTCGCCAAATTCACCCAGGGCGATATCCTTCTTCAGAAGAACGACCTGAAGGGCGCCGCTGCCAAGTTCGCGGAGGTCGCCAACGACAATGGCGTGGCGCAGCCGTTCCGCGATCTGGCCCTGGTCCGTCAGACCAGCGCCGAATTCGACACGCTGAAGCCGCAGGTGGTGATCGAGCGGCTTCGGCCGCTCGCCGTCGCCGGCAATCCGTGGTTCGGCAGCGCCGGCGAGATGGTCGCGATCGCCTATATCAACAGCGGCCGTCGCGATCTGGCGGCGACCCTGTTCAGCCAGATCGCCAAGGGCGAGGACGTGCCCGAATCGCTGCGTCAACGTGCGGTTCAGATGGCCAGCGTATTGGGCAACGATGCGTCGGCCGCCGCCGATACCGCCAATGTTCGCGTGGTGAAGCCCGCCACCGTTAAGGAAGCACAAGCGAAATGACATCCAAGTATCGGGCGTCCGTCGCGCTGGCCGCGCTGATGGCGCTTTCCGCCTGCGGCATCTTCAAGGGCGGCGGAGCGAAGAAGACGCCGACCGTCGGCGAGCGCGTGCCGATCCTGTCGTCGGAGAACGGCATCGAGGCGGATCGCACCATCGCCGACATTCAGGTGCTGCTGCCGGCGCCGGTGGCGAACGACGCCTGGGCGCAGCCCGGCGGCAATGCCGCCAAGTCGATGGGGCAGCTGGTCCTCGCCGACAGTCCCAGCCGGGTCTGGCAGGCCTCGATCGACGGCGGCTCGAACCGCGAGCGGCTCGGCGCCGCGCCGGTGGTCGCCGACAACAAGCTGTTCGTCGACGACGTCGCCGCCACCGTCCACGCCTTCGACGCGACGACCGGCGCCAGCCTGTGGTCGACCAGCCTGACCGAGGGCAAGGTCAACCGCGCGGCCCGCTTCGGCGGCGGCGTCAGCTATGACGAGGGCCGCGTCTACGCCACCGACGGCCTGGGCGACGTCGTCGCGCTAAACGCCGCGGACGGCAAGGAGATCTGGCGCGCCAAGCCGGGCGGCCCGCTGCGCGGCGCGCCGACGATCGCCAATGGTTCGGTCTACGTGCTGAGCCAGGACAATCAGATCTTCGCGCTGAACGCCGCCGACGGCAAGGTGCAGTGGGCGCAGTCGGGTACGCTGGAAAGCCAGGGCGTGTTCGGCGTCGCGGCGCCGGCATCGAGCCAGGGCACGATCGTCGCCGGCTTCTCCAGTGGCGAGCTCAACGCCTATCGCTACGAGAACGGCCGCGTGCTGTGGGGGGACGCGCTGTCGCGCACCTCGATCACCACCTCGGTGTCGAGCCTGTCCGACGTCGACGCCAATCCGGTGATCGACAACGGCCGCGTCTACGCGCTGGGCCAGGGCGGCCGCATGGTCGCGCTCGACCTCGCCACCGGCCAGCGGCTGTGGGAGCAGAATTTCGCGGGAGTCGCCAACCCCTGGGTGGCGGGCGAATGGCTGTTCGCGGTGACCGACGACGCGCGCCTCATCTGCCTGGCGCGCTCGAACGGCAAGGCGCGCTGGATCGTCCAGCTGCAGCGCTTCAAGAACGCCAAGAAGAACAAGGGCGCGCAGGTGACTTGGTTCGGCCCGGTGCTGGCCGGCAACAAGCTGGTGATGACCAATGCGCTGGGCGAAGTGGTGTTCGCCAATCCGTCCGACGGCAGCATCACCGGCAAGATCGAGGGCAAGGTGCCCTATGCCCTGCCGCCGATCATCGCCAAGGGCACGCTCTATACGCTGAACGAACGCGGCCGCATCACCGCCTACAAATGAGGGCTAGGGGCGGCTCGCCCCCCGCCAATTCGGCTTCACCCCGGCACGGCCCGAGGCTTCCCGAACGGGAGGCTCCGGCCCGTGCCGGGGTGACGCGTTATGGAGCGGTCGCGCCCGCGTGACCTGCCGTCCGTCTTGCCCTAAAGGCCCTGCATGTCCCGTCTTCCCACTGTCGCGATCGTCGGCCGTCCCAATGTCGGCAAATCGACGCTGTTCAACCGCCTGGTCGGCAAGAAGCTGGCGCTGGTCGATGACCAGCCGGGCGTGACGCGCGACCGGCGCGAGGGCGAGGCGCATCTGATCGGGCTCGACTTCCGCGTCATCGACACCGCCGGTTACGAGGACGAGGACCCGCAGACGCTGCCTGGCCGGATGCGCCGCCAGACCGAGGCGGCGGTCGCCGAGGCCGACGTCGCGCTGTTCCTGGTCGATGCGCGCGCCGGGATCGTGCCGCTCGACGAGGAGATCGCCCGCTGGCTGCGGGGATCGACGACGCCGGTGGTGCTGGTCGCCAACAAGGCGGAGGGGCGCGCGGGCGAACAGGGCGTGCTCGAGTCGCTGGCGCTCGGCTTCGGTGACCCGGTCCAGCTCTCCGCCGAACATGGCGAGGGGATCGGCGATCTGTTCGAAGGCATTTTGCCGCACCTCGAGGGCAAGGAGGCCGAGGACGAGGAGGAGGACGAGGACAATCCGTCGGCGCCGTTGAAGCTGGCGATCGTCGGCCGCCCCAATGCCGGTAAGTCGACCCTGGTCAATCGCATCCTCGGCGAGGAGCGACTGATCACCGGGCCGGAGGCGGGGATCACCCGCGATTCGATCGCGATCGACTGGACCTGGCATGACCGTGACGGCCATCCGCGTGCGGTGCGGCTGATCGACACAGCCGGCATGCGCAAGCGGGCCAAGGTGCAGGACAAGCTCGAGAAATTGTCGGTCGCCGACGCCTTGAGGGCGGTCGATTTCGCCGAAGTGGTGGTGCTGCTGCTCGACGCAACGCTCGGTCTGGAGGCGCAGGATCTGCGCATCGCCGACCGCGTGCTGGAGGAGGGGCGCGCCCTCATCATCGCGCTCAACAAATGGGACGTGGCGGAAAATGCCTCGTCGCTGTTCAACGGCGTCAAGAAGGCGTTGGAGGACGGTCTGTCGCAGGTCAAGGGCGTGACCCTGCTCACCGTCTCGGCGGCGACGGGCAAGGGGCTCGACGTGATGATCCAGGCGGCATTCGAGACGCGCGAGGCCTGGTCGCGCCGCGTCCCGACCGGCGAGCTGAACCGCTGGTTCGAGCGCGCAGTCGACGCCAATCCGCCGCCGGCACCGGGCGGCAAGCGGATCAAGATGCGCTACGTCACCCAGGTCAAGACGCGGCCGCCCAGCTTCGTGATCTTCGGTACCCGTGTCGACCAATTGCCGGCGAGCTACGAACGCTATCTGGTCAATTCGATGCGCAAGGATCTGGGGTTCGGCGCGGTGCCGGTGCGTCTGACGTTCCGCGCGCCCAAGAACCCGTTTGACCGCAAGGATTGATCTTCGGTCCGCGTCTAGAGTGTTGAGCGGATATCGACAAAGACTTGCCGGATCGGGCCCGTTGGCAACGGCATGTTTACACCTCGCGGCCTACAGCTCGCCGGATTGAGTTGCGAGGCGCTGGGCGCAGACCGGGGAGGTTCGAAGTGTCGTTCGAAGGCAGCACGTTGGTGGATTGGGCGGCATTCGCACAGGCCCGTAGCGAGCTGGGCGCCGGTTTCGTGCGCATCCTCGGCTATTTCCGCGAGGACGGCGTCAAGTCGGTCGCGGCGATCGAACAGGCGATGCGCGGCAACAATGCCGCGGCGATGGTGATCCCGGCCCATACGCTGAAGGGCGAATCGCGCCAGTTCGGCGCTGAACCGCTCGGCATGCTGGCGGAGACGATCGAGGAGATCGCCCGCGATTGCGTCGAGCGTCACGACACGTGCGAAGAGGCGCTGGAGCATGTCGTGCGCCTGCGCCCGCTGTTCTTCGAGACGCTGCAATTGCTCGAGCGTGAGGCCAATCCCCTCGTCGCGCGCAAGCCGCTCGGCACCGGCGGCTTCGGACGCAAATTATCGTGAACCGCCGGGGTCGTCGCGCCTTGGCCTTCATCAAGTCGTCGGCATGACTCACAGCCGGACATGCCCCGGGGCATAGCCCCGGGGTCGTTGAACGATCCGTTCGCCCTCAGGCGTTCAGATAGGGCGCGGCGCCCGTTTTCGGCGCATCGTGTTCGCTGATCGAATTGAGCTGGACGTAATTGTGCAGCCCCATCCGTTCGATCATCTCGAACTGCCGCTCGAGCGTGTCGACATGCTCTTCCTCGCTGGCCAGGATGCGCGCGAACAGGTCGCGGCTGATGAAGTCCTTGACCTCTTCGCAATAGGCGACCGCCGCCTTAAGCTGTTGCACCGCCTCCAATTCCATCGCCAGATCGGATCGGATCACTTCCTCGACCGTCTCACCGATGCGCAGGCGTCCGAGCAGCTGGAAGTTGGGCAGGCCATCGAGGAACAGGATACGCTCCGACAGCCAGTCGGCATGCTTCATCTCGTCGATCGATTCCATCCGCTCATATTGGGCAAGCTTGTAGACGCCCCAATGGTCGAGCAGTCGATAGTGCAGCCAATATTGATTGATCGCGGTCAGCTCGTTCTTGAGCGCCTCGTTGAGGAATTCGATGACCTTTGGGTCGCCCTTCATCGTCATAGCTCCATTGTCCGATGGAGCTTGTGTAGCCGCGCGACACCGATCCGAACAACGGGGGTGGCTAAAAAAAGTCCGATATGGTCCGGTTGGTCGATCAGGCGGCGGTGCGTTCCAGGTCGATAATGGCGCGCGCCACGACACTGCATTGTCCGCATTTCGCCTGACACCCGAGCGCCTTATACGCCTGACAGGCGGTCCGGCAGCCTTGCCGCGCGACCTCGCGGACTTGGCTTTCCCGAATGGCATTGCAGACGCAGACGACCATAAGCGCTCCCTCGGCGACACTGGGGTAGTAGCGCTATTGCGAGGCGATCGCAAGCTAGTTGCGGGTCGTTCGCATCTTTTGGTCGCAGTGACACGCCGTCTCACCGTGCCGCCGCCTTGCACACGGCCCGGCGGCGGCGGCGGAGCGATCAGGCGAGTGCGGCGTCGCTGCCCATCAACGTCGGGAAGAACGCTTCATGCGCGGAGCGCAATGCATCGAGCGTGACGACATCGTCGCGGTCGGGCCGTTCGAAGATCAGCCGCTTGCCGCCGGTCCGGCCGAGCGGCTCCGCCTCGACTCCGGCGGCATGCGCCTCAGCGAGGAAGTCGACCAGGGCATGGTCGTGGACGGTGACCACATAGACGCCCTGATCCTCTGCGAAGAAGGAGCGGGCGCAGCCGAACGGTTGCTTGCGGTCGATCATCGCGCCGATATTGCCGGCCAGCGCCATCTCCGCGAGCGTCACCGCGATGCCGCCGTCGGAGACGTCGTGGACCGCGGAGAGCTGGCCCTGTTCGATGCCGCGGCGGATCAGATCGCCGGTGCGGCGTTCCGCGTCGAGATCGACGGGCGGCGGCGGGCCGGCGTCGCGACCCTCGATGCCGTGGCATTCGCGCAGGTAGAGCGACTGGCCGAGGTGGCCGCCGCGCGTGCCGACCGCGAGGATGACGTCGCCCGTGCCCTTGAACGCGATCGTCATGTTGCGCTGCCAATCGGCGAGCAGGCCGACGCCGCCGATCGCCGGGGTCGGCAGGATCGCCGAGCCGCCGCCGGTCGCCTTGGATTCATTGTACAGCGAGACGTTGCCCGACACGATCGGGAAGTCGAGCGCGCGGCAGGCGTCGCTCATTCCTTCGAGGCAGCCGACGATCTGGCCCATGATCTCGGGCCGCTGCGGATTGGCGAAGTTGAGGCAGTTGGTCACCGCGAGCGGCGTCGCGCCGACGCTGGTCAGGTTTCGCCATGCCTCCGCCACCGCCTGGCGGCCGCCCTGGACGGGATCAGCGAAACAATAGCGCGGCGTACAGTCGGTTGTGATCGCCAGCGCCTTGTTGGTGTCATGCACGCGCACCACCGCGGCGTCGCCGCCCGGGCGCTGCACCGTGTCGGCGCCGACCATGTGGTCATATTGCTCCCAGATCCAGCGGCGGCTGGCGATGTCGGGCGAGCCGATCAGCGTCAGCAGATCCTTGGCGATGTCGCGGCTTTCCGGCAGCGTCTCGGGCATCGCCGGCGGTACGGTCGGTACGTGCGGCCGGTCGTACAGCGGCGCCTCGTCGGCGAGCGGCGCGAGCGGGATGTCGCACACCACTTCGCCATGATGCTTCAGCACCATGCGGCCGGTGTCGGTGACATGGCCGATCACCGCGAAGTCGAGCTCCCATTTGCGGAAAATCGCCTCGGCTTCCGCCTCGCGGCCGGGCTTCAGCACCATGAGCATCCGCTCCTGGCTTTCCGACAGCATCATCTCATAGGCGGTCATGCCGGTCTCACGCTGCGGCACGTCGTCCATGATCAATTCGATGCCGACGCCGCCCTTGGACGCCATCTCGACGCTCGACGAGGTCAGGCCCGCGGCGCCCATGTCCTGGATCGCGACGATCACGTCGGTCGCCATCAGCTCCAGGCACGCCTCGATCAGCAATTTCTCGGTGAAGGGGTCGCCGACCTGCACGGTCGGGCGCTTCTCCTCGGCATCCTCGCCGAAGTCGGCCGAGGCCATGGTCGCGCCGTGAATGCCGTCGCGGCCGGTCTTCGACCCGACATAGACGATCGGATTGCCGATGCCGCTGGCCGCCGAATAGAAGATCTTATCCTGTGCGGCGACGCCGACCGTCATCGCATTGACCAGGATGTTGCCGTCATAGGCAGGATGGAAGTTCACCTCGCCACCGACGGTCGGCACGCCGACGCAATTGCCGTAGCCGCCGATGCCGTGGACGACGCCGCTGATCAGGTGGCGCATCTTGGGATGATCGGGCCGGCCGAAGCGCAGCGCGTTCATGTTGGCGACGGGGCGCGCGCCCATCGTGAACACGTCGCGCAGGATGCCGCCGACGCCCGTCGCTGCACCTTGGTACGGCTCAATGTAGGAGGGGTGGTTGTGCGACTCCATCTTGAAGATCGCGGCCTGACCGTCGCCGATGTCGATCACGCCGGCGTTCTCGCCGGGGCCGCAGATCACCTGAGGGCCCGTGGTCGGCAGCTTCTTCAGGTGGATGCGGCTCGACTTGTACGAGCAATGTTCGGACCACATGACCGAGAAGATGCCGAGCTCGACCAGATTGGGTTCGCGGCCGAGCGCGCGCAGCACCGTCTCATATTCTTCCGGGGAGAGGCCGTGTTCGGCGACGATCTCGGGCGTGATCTGGGTCATGGCCCGCGCCTGTAGCGGCTGCGCGGCCGTTCGTCACCCTCACGCGGGCACGGATCAGAAGGTCGCCTGCAGGTTGATCTCCAGGAAGCGGACCGTCGCCTGATCGCGTGCCAGTGCGGCCGGCGCATCGCGCAGGAAGGGGCCCTTGAACAACACCGCCGCATTGCTCTCCAACCGCAGGTGATCGGGTATCAGCCAGTAGCGGATGCGCCCCTCGACCTGCTGCCCGGCGAAGCGGCCCGAGCGGCCGGTCGCGTCGGTGACACCGAAGAAGCGATCGTAGCGCGACGCCAGCCAGATGGCGCGATAGTCCGCCAGCGCCTCGACCCGCTTGCCGGGCTTGGCTTCGAACCGCACCCCCGGCGCACTCATATTCTCGCGCGAAATCGCGCCATAGGTGCCCGACGGGCCGAAATCGTCGCGCCGGCTGCCGTATAGCGAATCGAACCGGCGGATGGTCCGCGCATCGCGGCCGTTGCCGCTCGCGTAATCGTAGAAGAGGCCGAGCCGTGGCTGGATCGGCGTAGCCCACGTATATCCTGCCGCGGCATGGACGAGGGTGGCGGAGACGTCGGCATGACGCGCGCTCGCTTCGGTGGAGGCACTGGCGTCGCCAAACTGATAGGCGACCTCGGCATCCCCATCGAGCTTGCCCGCCTTGCTCTCACGGCTCAGCCGCCCGTCCAGCGTGTGCAGCCGGCGGTCGGCGGTGGCGAAGCCCGGCGCGTCATGCTCGGCCAGGCGAAGATAGGTGATCTCCAGCGTGCTACCGGCGATCAGCGCCTTGCGCCGCACATGTCCGCCGATCAGCACCCGGTCGAACGTCTCGCGGTCCATCACCACCGCATTGCGGCGCACTCGCGTCGGATCGTCGGGCAGCTTTTGCTGCGGCAGTACGTAGAACAGGGTGAGGACCGTCTGCCGATCCGGTTCCAGGTCGCTGCGAATGCCAGTAAAACCGTTGACGGTGTTGCCATATTCGTCGGTCGCGACAAGCCGGCCGGAACCGAGATTGATCAGGAAGCGGCCGGCGTCGAGCGTCATGTGGCGGCCGCGGCCGAGCAGGTCGTCGAGACGGAGCTTCAGATAGGCCTGCGGCAGTTCTACCGCATTGACCTCGCTGTTGCTGATCTGCGTGGTGCGGGCCAGCGCGTAACCGCGACTGTCGATCATCTCCGCGCCGATCGCCAACGGCCCCGGGCCATATTCCACCGCGATACCGGTGCGGAGCAGCACCGCATCCTCCGCTGTCGCCGAACCGGGACGGGGACGGCCGGCGACCCCTTCGAAGCGCAGACGGCTCGACGCGGTCAGGATCAGCCCGTTCGGGTCCTTCTCGGGCGCGGTATCCGGTTTGCCGGGCTTTTCCGTCGATGACGCCGGGGAGGCGGGCAGCGCCTGTGCCGTCAGCATGGTCGGATCGCAAGCGAAGAGCAGGGCGCAAGCCGTTCGTAGTCCCGTCATTGCCGTTGATTTGCGCGGCGCTTGCGTCAGGTTGATGACGGTGGCCATCGGATCGGCCTCAGCTCCGCCGCATCAGCACCACGCCGCCGATAACCAGCGCCGCACCCAACAACCGCGGCAGTGTGACCGGCTCGGTCTTCAGGCCGAGCAGGCCGAAATTGTCGAGGAGCAGCGCGGTGGCGAGCTGGCTGGCGATCGCCACCGTCAGGGCGGTGGCGAGGCCGAGGCGCGGCGCCGCATAGGCCATCGCCGCGACGAAGCCGGCACCGTACAGGCCGCCCAGCCAAGCCCAGCCGGGCGCACCCTTCAAGGCGGCCGGTGCAGTGCGGTCAAAGGCCACCCACGCGACCGCGAGCACGACCGACCCGACCAAAAAGGACACCAGCGCCGCCAGTACCACCGATCCGGACGTCTTGGCCAATGCGGCGTTGGTCGGCGCCTGCACGGCGATGCCGACCCCGGCGAACAGGACGGCGAGCAGCGGCAGTAGGGCGGCGGGCATGCCGCCTGTTACGCGTAGGGCGGCTGGGTGTATCCCTTGGGACTAAGCGTGAAGATCTCGCAGCCGTCCTCGGTGATGCCGATCGAATGTTCGAACTGCGCCGACAGCGAGCGGTCGCGCGTCACCGCCGTCCAGCCGTCGTCGAGCAGCTTTACGTCGGGGCGGCCGATGTTGATCATCGGCTCGATCGTGAAGATCATGCCCGGCCGCAGCTCCGGCCCGGTGCCGGGGCGGCCGACATGCACCACCTCCGGCGCGTCGTGGAACAGCCGGCCGAGGCCATGACCGCAGAAATCGCGCACCACGCCATAGCGGTGCTTCTCCGCATGGCGCTGGATCGCATGCGCGACGTCACCCATGTGGTTGCCCGGTCGCGCCTGCTCGATGCCGAGCATCAGGCATTCGTAGGTCACCTCGACCAGCCGCTTCGCCTTCAGCGGCACGTCGCCGATCAGATACATGCGGCTGGTGTCGCCATGCCAGCCGTCGACGATCGGGGTCACGTCGACATTGACGATGTCGCCCGCCTTCAGCGTTTTGTCGCCGGGGATGCCGTGGCAGACGACATGGTTAATCGAGATGCAGGTCGAGTGGGTGTAGCCGCGATAGCCCAAGGTCGCCGGCACGCCGCCGCCGGCGGTGACGAAATCATAGATCAGCCGGTCGATCTCTGCCGTGGTCACGCCGGGGACCATGTGCGGCACCAGCATGTCGAGCGTCTCGGCGGCGAGCTTGCCCGCCTTGTGCATGCCGGCGAAGGCGGCGGGGCCGTGCAGCTTGATGGCGCCGGTGCGCGCCTCCGGCGCGTCGGAGGTGACGGTCACATATTCGGTCATCGCCATCATATAACGTGGCGGGCGCGGTTTTGCGAGGCTAAGGCAAGGGTCATGACAGCTGAGCGTATCTGGACCGCCGCGCTGGTGGTGATCGGCGACGAGATCCTCTCCGGCCGCACGCAGGACAAGAACATCGCGCAACTCGCCGCCTGGCTCAACGTCCAGGGTATCCGCCTCGCCGAGGTGCGGGTGGTCCCCGACCGACAGGAGGCGATCGTCGAGGCCGTCAATATCCTGCGGGCGCGCAACGACTATCTGTTCACCACCGGCGGGATCGGCCCGACCCATGACGACATCACTGTCGATGCGATCGCCGCGGCGCTCGGCGTCGCCGTCGTCCACCACCCGGAGGCGATGGCGATCCTGGAGGCCTATTACCAGTCGCGCGGCGGGCTGACCGATGCGCGCGCGCGGATGGCGCGGGTGCCGGAAGGGGCGACATTGATCCCCAACCGCGTCTCCGGCGCGCCGGGCATCCATGTCGGCAATATCTTCGTCATGGCCGGCGTGCCGCATATCACCGCCGGCATGCTCGACGCGCTCACCGGCACGCTGGAGGGCGGCCGTCCGGTCGTTTCCGGCACGATCGGTTGCTGGGTCGCCGAAAGCGAGGTCGCCGATCTGCTCCGCGACGCCGAGAAAACGCACGAAGGCGTCGCGATCGGCAGCTATCCCTTCTTCCGTGACGGCCGTACCGGAGCCAATTTCGTTGTCCGCAGTCCGGACGCTGCGTTGGTCGACGCCTGCCTCGCCGACCTGACGCAGGCCTTGGAGGCGGGTGGGCGCAGCGTGGTGCAGGGCGGAATCTAATAGGGGCGAAGCGCCGTCCGGCGGTGGTCGGATGGCGTGCGATGCGCAACGCCAGCGTCGGCCTGCTGCAACGGCGAAAGACGTCGATCGTGGTATCGGCGCACGACGTGGCGAGCCCATGATGGCGCGTGTTGCGGCCTTTCCGCACGGCTCGCTAGGTCGCACCTACGAGGCCAGGGGATCGGGCGGCCTTCGTCGGCGGTCAGGATCGGCACAATGCGATCTTCCCGCATGTGCCGATGCCGATATCGATGCCGTGTGATCAGGCGGGCGTGGCGCCCGCGGTGCCGCATTTGGCGAACTGACCTTTCGCATTCTTGCAGCGCACGGCCTTCGCCGGAGCCTTTGCCGCGCACTTGATGAACTTGCCGGTCTTGGGATCCTTGCACGGCGCGGCGAATGCCGGAGCGCCGGCAACGAGGCCGAAGGTTGCGGCGGCAAGCAGAATGGTGCGCATGTCAGGCTCCTCTTCTTATGGAGGGAGGAGCGTGCGCCGCCGAACGCGGCTCGTCAACCGCTTGTTATGTCGGACATTCCATGGTTAGCATGATCGTCATCCATGGCCGCCCGCATGCCCTCGTCCGGTGCGATGACGGGGCCTCGGACCGGGTCGCAGAACCGGTTGTCACTGGGGGTGGGCCGCGGATTTCCGGCCTTGGGCGGCGTCGGCGCTCTTGCGCCTGCGACGGGTTTGGCTGCGGCCGGTCTGTCGACGTGGCAATGACGGCTTAACGGACGTGGGATGTGCGTCGGCCAGGGCTGGGGACACGCCGGCGCGGATGCCGTCGCAAGTGTAGCTCAATGGTAGAGCAGAAGCTTGCCAAGCTACACGAAGAGAACGTTTTCATTATCTTTTGGATCGATCATGGATCCTAAGCCCAGTTTCCGCCCACCGTTCCTGCAGCATCACAGATTGCCGGTCGCGAGATTGTCGGTGGTGGTGCGGGACGGCCGGTAATGGTCCATCGTGACGGCGCTCGGGCGAATGCCGGCGTCAACGACGAAATCCTCTGGCGTGACAGAGCGGCTGCCATCGTCGCGATGGAGTCCGATGGCACCGGTGCGAACCACATTGCGCCAGGCGCTGCCTGTGCTTTCAATAGCTTAGCTAATGTAACATCATGTCCTTTTAAAATCTAAATTCTTCGTTGCTGTGCCAAAATTGGGCATTTGAAACCGACAGAATGAACAGTTTTCTCCAACTATCAAAAGCTTACTAGCTACTGATGAGTGATTGGTTACAGAATAGAGACACAAAGTCCTATGGCTCTTCTTGTGGACAGTAAAGGTTAATCGGGTTATTACCTTGTCCGTCCGCCAAAAAAGGCTAGCAGGAGGTGTGAATATTATGCCCTTGTTCAAAGGTTTAGCAGTCTTCGCGGCTGCGTCGGCAGCGCTCGTTGGTGCCGCATCCGCTGAGGCTGCCAAAGTCAACTTCCTTTATGAAGGCATTTTGGAGAGCAAGGGCACGGCTGTCGGCTCGTTCGACATCGCCGATAGCGAACTGGCGCGGCTCAACAGCGGCACCACGCCGCTGTCGAAGGCCGACTGGTCGGCGGTCAGCAACCTCGTCATGACCGTCTCGGGGGCGAGATGGGGCAATGGCACGTTCTCGACGGCCGATTTCACCGGGCTCACCTTCTATATTCCGGCTACGCTCGATCTGAGCAAGGATCTCGTTGGTCAGCGAATCGACAGTAATTATGTTTTCGGTCAGCCGCATAGCGGCGCGTTCGCGGGCGACCTGACGTTCAACCCGGTCTTCAAAAGCGATGCGTCGAAAAACGCGCCTTCGGCCGCGCGGACCTTCACGCTGCTCTCCTATGGCGGCTGGGACTATCTGCAACTCAAGTCGCTGACCGTCACTTCGGCGGTGCCGGAACCCGCCAGTTGGGCGATGATGATCGTCGGCATCGGCGCGGTCGGTTTCATGATGCGTCGCCGCCGGAAGGCCGGGATCAACACCAACTTGCGCTTCGCCTGACGCGCCCCTGTCAGGCTGAGTAAGGCCGTCACCCCGCACCCGGGGTGGCGGCCTCATGACGTATGTGGCCGACGACCCGTCGCAGCGCTGCCGCGCGCCTGCAAGTTTGTCGCCCACTTGATCAAGCTCGTATCGGTCCTCCCACGGCCAGCCAGGCGTCCCGCGACATTGGCAGGGTCTGCGTCGTTTTGTCCGCGTGACGATCGGGCGCGATAGGGCGACAGCGCGTGAGTAGCGGCCTCGTCAATCCGAATAGGGGCAAATCACCCGCTATGCGGGCATGAATATAGGCAGCCGGACAAGCGGCAGCATGCCGAGCTATCCAAGCGGGATACTTGTCGCGGTAGACCCGGATTCCGGCGATGACCGCGAGGAGCGGATTACCCCGAATTTCCTCAGACTCGCTTTAGACTGCGGTCGCATCTCTCGCCGCCGTAGAGCGGCGTGGGATCAGGGTAGGGGCCACCATCTGTATCGGTTCGCGCGGTCTGCTCCTCCCGGTCACAAGCAGATCGAGCGCGGTCGAGGCGATCTGATCGAACGGGACCTGCAACGTCGTCAGCGGGGCAGGCAACCGACGATCGGAATGTCGTTGTAGCCCACAAGCGAAATGTCCTTTGGCACGCCGAGCCCAAGATTGATCAACGCGGACATGGCGCCGATGGCGGTGTTGTCGTTCACCGCGAAGATTGCGGTTGGGGGGGAGGCGAGCCGCATCAGCGAGAGGGCCGCATCCGTTCCCGCATCGATGCTGAAGGTCGATTTGACGATCAGCTCCGGATCCACATCGACGCCATGTTCGGTGAGTGCCTCGACGTAGCCGTTCCGCCGGCCGCGCCCGGCTAACACCAGCTTCGCTGCGATGTCGACCCGATGATGATGTTGGGTCTCGCCGCCTGGACGGAGCTCCGAAGCGGCGCTCCCGCACGTAAGCCCTGAGCTTGACGCCGGTAGCTTCCCGGTATCGCTTTAGGGGATCCGCTCCCGCGCGATGAACGAGCGGCGGAAAGCTGGAAGTGGCCTGGCAGCCTCGACCGATGGCAATTGGATCAGGTCCAGCAGACTTCACACAGTAGTCGACTGATCGCCGACACCAGACCAAGGTTTCGCTAGTCTTCCGACCAGAACAGGCATGGCCAATAACACGAGGGGATATTGCAACAGCAATCCGGCGATGATCGCGATCGCCAGCGGCTGCTGGATGCCTGCGCCCTGCCCGAGCGCGAGGGCGAGTGGCAGCAGCGTCAGGATCGCGGCGAGGGTCGTCATCGTGATCGGCCGCAGCCGGTTGTGCGCGGCCGTCCGCGCCGCCTGTCCGGGCGGCAAGGTACTGGCCAGCTCCTGGAATTCGCTGACGTAGAAGATCGCCATTTCGGTTCCGATGCCGATGATCATGGTCATGCCCATCAAGGCGGTGATGTTGAGGTCGACCCCGGTGATCCACAGCGCGGTGAAGACCGCGGTCGTCGACAGCAGCGAACAGCCGATGATGATCAGCGGCAGCAGCAGCCGGCGGTAGAGGATCAGCAGCAGGATGAACTCGGCGATCAGTGCGGCGAGGAACACCTTGATGAGACCGGCAAAGGCGATCTGCTGTTGCTGGTAGAGGCCGCCGAGATCGTAGCGGACGCCGGGGCCGAGCACACTGGGCCGGGCAAGCGCGCGCGTGACGTCCGCTATCGTCGCACCCAGACCGCGGCCCTGGATGCGCCCCGTCACCGCGACCATCGGTTCCAGATTCTCGCGCGCGATCTGCGGCTGGCCGGTGACGGGCACTAGGTCGGCGACGCGGGACAGCGGCAGGACGTGGCCGTCGGCGGCGCGGATCGGCAGCCGCGCCAGCGCCTCGCGCGTGATCGTGGTGGCGCCGGGCAACCGGACGCGGACGTCGACCGCTTTGGTCGGCAGCGCCAGCGTGGTGGCGACGCTGCCCTGCAGCGCGACGTCGACCGCGGTCTGGACGTCGGCGGGCGTGACGCCCTGAAAGCCCGCACGGATGGGATCGATGCGCACGTCGATCGCGTCGCCGGCGAGCTGGACGCCGTCCTTCACCTCGACGACGCCAGCGACCTTGTCGATCACGTCGGCGACCTTGCGCGCCTGATCGGTGAGGACCGTGGGGTCCGCGGCGAACAGCTTGATCTCGATCGGCTGCGGCACCGCGGTCAGGTCGCCGATCAGATCCTCCATCAGCTGCGCGACCTCGACCTGCACGCCCGGCACCTGCGAAGCGACCCGATCGGCGACGGCCGCGGCGACATCTTCGGTGCCGCGGGCGTGATCCGCCCTGAGGCGCACGAAATAATCGCCGTGGTAGCTCTGGCCGAGATCGCCGCCGAGTCCGGTGCCGAGCCGGCGCGAGAAGGTGAGGACGTCCGGATCGGCGCGCAGCAGCGCGTCGACCTGCGCCATCCGCCGTTCCGTCTCGTCGAGCGACGTACCGGGCGGCGTGTAATAGTCCATCACGAAGCCGCCTTCGTCCACCTTGGGCATGAAGCCGGTGGGCACGTCGGCATAGCCGATATAGCCGAGCGCGAGCAGCGGCACGGCGATGATGGCGAGCAGCCAGGGGCGTGCCGACAGGCGGTCGAGGACAGCGGCGTGGCTCCGCGCGAGCCGGCCGTCGTCGTCGGCGGCGCCATGGGCCGTACCGAACGTCACCCATCGCTGCGCGAGCACGGGGACGACGAAGGCCGTCATCGCCCAGGAGATCGCCAGCGCCGCCGCCATCGTCACCGACAGCGCCTTGGAAAAGGCGCCGGTCACCCCGGTCAGGAACGACAGCGGCAGGAAGACGATCAGCGTCGCGAGGCTCGATCCGGTCAGCGGCACGAGGAATTCGCGTGCGGCGGGCAGCACCGCGGCGCGTCCGACCGGGGCACCGTCGGCGGCCGGCGCGGCGGCGCGGCGGACGATGTGTTCGACCATGACGATGACGTCGTCGATGAGCAGCCCGACCGCGGCGGCGATGCCGCCCAAGGTCATGATGTTGAAGCTCATGCCCAGGATCGCGAGCACCAGCACGGTGGCGGCGAGCGTCGCGGGCACGACGATCGCGGCAATCAGCGTGATCCGCCAACTGCGCAGGAAGAGCAGCAGCACAAGCGCGGCGAGCGTCAGGCCGATCAGCACGGCGTCGCGGACGCTCGCCACGGACTGCGTGACGAGTTCGCTTTGATCGTACCAGCTGACCAGCCGCGTGCCCGGCGGCAGCGAGGCAGCGGCGAGCCTGGCGGCGACGGCATGGGCGATCTGCACCGCATTGCCGTCCGGCTGTTCGTAGATGTTGAGCAACACCGCCGGCCGGCCGTCCTCGCTGACCCGCAGCCATTGCGGCACGACGCCCTGCTGCACGGTCGCCACGTCGCGGACGCGCACGACCCCGGCGGGATCGGTGCGGATCACGACATCGCCGACCGCGGCGGGACCGGCCAGCGTGCGGTCGGCGACGACCAACGACAGACGACCGCGATCCTGCACCCGCCCGACCGCGCTCAGCACATTGCCGTTGGCGATGGCGGTGGACAGGTCGCTCATCGCCAGATTGTGGCTGGCGAGGCGGGCAGGGTCGGCAAGCACCTCCACCTCCGCCGTCTCGCCGCCCTGGACGTCCACACGCGCCAGCCCCTCGATCCCGCTGAGCAGCGGCACGAGCTGGTAGCGGGCGACGTCCTGTACCTGGGTGGGCGATGCGCGCGAGGTTTCGATCGCGTAGGAGATGATCGGGAAGACGGTCGGGTCCATCCGCCGGACGTTGTAGGTGGTACCCGGCGGCAAGGCGCCGAGCGCGCGCGACATCGCGGCTTCGACCAGCAGCGTGCTCGCGACCATGTCGCGGCCCCAGCCGAAGTCGATCGAGATCTGTGCGGAACCGCGCGTCGTTTCGGAGCGCACGTTGCGGACGCCCTGCACGGCGCGCAGCGCCTGTTCGACCGGCTTGGTGACGATGAGCGCGGTCTGGTCGGCGGGGCGCGAGCCGGCGTCGATGTCGACGACGACGCGCGGAAAGGCGACCTGCGGGAACAGCCCGATCGGCAGCGACAGCGCCGCCACGGCGCCGGCGAGCGCGACCGCGAGCGCGATGATGACGATCGCCAGCGGCTGGCGTCGCAGCAGCGCGGCGTAGCTCACCGAATGCCGCCGGTACGCACCGGATCGCCGTCGGCAAGCTGATAGGCGCCATCGACGATCACCGGCGCGCCGGACGACAGACCGCCGCTGACGAGGTCGTCTTGCGCGCCATCGACCACGACGCTGACGGGCACGGCCTTCGCCTTGCCGCCGTGCAGCTGGAACAGCTGGGCGCGGCCGTCGGCGGCGACGACGACCGCGCGGTGGGGCACGCGCCAGCCGGTTGCCTGGCCGGTCTCGATCGCGACGCGCAGCGCCTCGCCGGACAGGATCGCGCCGGCAGGATAGGCGATGTCGACGTCGATCTGGCGGGTGCGCGGGTTGAGCATCGCGTCGATCCGTCGCACCCGGCCGGCGATCGGCGCGCCGCCGCCGTCGAGGCGGGTCAGGGTGACGGGCGCATCGACGCGCAGGTCGCCGCGATGTGCGGGATCGACGCCGACGGTGACGATCAGCCCGCCGGCGCGTGCGATCGTCGCCAGCGCCTGGCCGGGCTGGGTCCGATCGCCCGGGGCGACGGGCAGGGTCGCGACCACACCCGAAAAGGGCGCGCGCATCACCGTCTCGCCGACGCCGGCGCCCTCGCTGCGCAGGGTGGCGAGCGCGGTGCGTGCGTCGGCGACCGCCTTGTCCGCCTGGACGAGCTGGTCGCGCGTCGCGAGCTGCTGGGTCAGCAATTGGGCGGTGGTCGCGCGCTGTGACGTTGCCGCGGTCAGCGCGTCGACGACCTGGCGATAGGCGCTGCGCGCCGAGGGCGCGACCGTGAAGCGGAGTATCGGCTGGCCGGGGCGGACGGTGGCGCCGGCGACCGCGGCGACCGCCGTCACCTGGCCGGGCTGCTGCACACTGAGCGTGACGACGCCGTTGCTGGCAGGCGTCGCCTCGCCGAAGGCCTCGATCGTGCGCGCCTCGGTGTCCTGCCGCGCGGGTGTGGTGGTGACGAGCACCGTCGGCGTCGCCGTCGGTTCGGCCGCGGGGTCGGCGCTGCCGCATCCGGCGAGCGCCAGCAGCGGCGCGAGCGGCAACAGACGCGCGCTCACCGCGCCGCTCCCTGCGTACCCGGATCGGCGAGGCCGAGCGTCGTCACCCCGGGCAATCCGAGGCCGAGCAGGGTGCTGACCACGACTTGCCGGTCAAGCAGGCCGAGCCGCAACGTCGCCACTTCCTGTTCCTTTGCGAAGCGATTGGTGATGAGGTCGACATAGGCGCGCTCGTCCAGCGCAGCCGCACCGAAGGCGGCGGCGGCGCGCGTCGCGGCGGCGCGGGCGGCGGGCAGATCGCGTGCCACGATCATCAGTTGCCGCTGCAACTGCGTCATCTCGCCGAGCAGTGCGCCGACCTCTCCGGTCGTGGCGGCGAGACGCGCCGCATATTCGGCCTGGAGCTGCGCGCGGGTGGCGCGGGCGATGGCGACATTGCCCTGGTTGCGGTCGAACAGCGGCAGGCCGAGCTGCGCGTTCGGGCCGGCGTTGACGACGCGCGAGCTGTCGCTCGACGCACTGCCGCCGAGGATCAGGTCGGGAAACTGGGCGAGGATCGCGGCGCGCAGCGTTTCGTCCTGCGCAAGATAGCCGAAGCGCAGCGCGAGCAAATCCGGCCGCCGCGCAGGCAGCGTCGGAATCGCGGCGCGCGCGGCCGCCATGTCGAAGGCCGGCAGCTGCGGCACCGACTGCAACGGCACGATCGCATCGGGCGTCAGGCCGAGCAGCGCGTTGAGCTTGTGCCGATCCTGCACCTGCGTCTGGTCGAGCGTCTGGAGGCTGGCGCGCGCCTGCTGGAAGCCGACGGCGCTCGGTGCGGCGGTTACCAGGGTCGCATTGCCCTGCGCCAGAGCGGCCTGCGTCACGGCGTTGCGATGGCCGAGGATGCGCACCGCCTCGTCGAGCAGCGGCCGCGTCTGCTCGCGCGCGATCAGGTCGACGGCGAGCTGGCGCGCCTGGCCCGCGACCTGCCATTCCTGCCACAATAGATCGGCGCGGACCTGGGCGGTGGCGGCCCGCGCGCTGCGGACGTGTGGCTTGTAGACGAGCAGGGCCTTGATATCCTGCGCCAGGCCGATGTTCCACGCGGGGACCTCGCCCGCCCCGGAGACAAGCGGCAGCAGCGCACCGGTCAGTGCGGGATTGGGCAGCACCCCGGCCTGCGTCCGTTGCGCCTGGGCGACGCTCAATCTGGTGCGGGCCGCGATCAGATCCGGATTTCGCGCCAGCGCCAGCGCGACGACGTCCTCGACGGCGAGCGGCGCGGCGCTCGTGGTCGCAGGCAGCGCAGGGGCGAGCGTCGGCGCCGCGGCGAGAGGCGCGGGCGTGTAGTGGGCGCAGCCCGCCGCCAGCAGGGCGAGCGCCGGCGCCAGTGGGGCCTGCATGCGCACGGGATCGTCACTCCTCCGGGCCGGCAAGTGTATCCGCCCGGTCGGAGGGCGCTGTAGCGATCGCGGCGACGGACAAACATTATGTCTTCCCAATGTCGCGCAAACACGCTGGTGTCGGATCGCGTGCCACGATCAAGAGGGGCAAAGGAGACTCGTCACATGCCGTCGATCCGACCGCTCGCCTTGATCTTGCTGGCGCTCGCCGCGCCGGTCGTCGCCGGCGATACCGTCCGTTCCGTCGCCGTACCCGGCGGCTCCGTCCGTTCTGTCGCCGTACCCGGCGGCTCCGTCCGTTCGGTCGCCGTACCCGGCGACGGCGGCTGGGACTATGCCAGCGTCGATGCGACGGCGCGGCGGCTCTACATCGCGCATGGCGACGCCGTGTCGGTGGTCGACCTGACCAGCGGGCGGCCGCTGGCGCCGATCGGTCCGGCAGCGCACGCGCATGCCGTGGTGCCGCTGCCCACCGGCGAGATCGCGGTGACCAATGGTACGGACAACAGCGTGCGCTTCTTCGCCGTGGCATCTGGGCGCCAGGTGGCAAGCCTGACGGTCGGCGCGAAACCCGACGCGGCGGTGATCGACCCCGCCACCGGTCATCTGTTGGCGATGGACGCCGATGCCGGCTCGGTGGCGGAGATCGACGTCCGCGCGCACCGGCTGGTGCGAACGATTCCGGTCGCCGAGGGCCTGGAATATGCCGCGGTCGCGGGGCGGATGCTGTTCGTCAATAACGAGGACAGGAGCGAGATCGACGTCGTCGACTTGAACCGCGGCGCCGCCGTCGCGCCGATCGCGATGCCGGGGTGCGAGGCGCCGACGGGACTCGGCCTCGATGCGGCGCATCACCGGCTGATCGCCGCCTGCGCCAACGGTGTCGCGACGATCGTCGACACGGCCAAGCGCCTGCTGGTCGGGCGGGTGCCGATCGGGCGCGGCCCCGATGCGGTAATCGTCGATCAAGCCCGCGGGCGCGCCTATATTCCTGCAGGCAAGGACGGCGTCCTCGACATACTGTCGTTGGCCAACGCGCGGGCGGTGACGCATCAGGCAAGCATCCGCACCGAACCGAGCGCGCGGACCGGCGCGCTCGATCCGCAGTCGGGAACGGTGTGGCTGCCCGCGGCGCGACTGGTGCCGGCAGGCGATGGCGGCAAGCCCAGGGCGGTGCCCGGCAGCTTCCACGTCCTTGCCGTCCACCCCGGCTGACCGGAACGGCACCTGCGATGCGCATCCTGCTGGCAGAGGACGACGCCGCCACCGCCGCCCAGGTTGCGGATGGCCTCCGCGCCATCGGCCATGTGGTCGTGGTGCTGGCTGACGGCGCGGCGGTGCGCGAGGCGGGGCTGGGTGAGCCGTTCGACCTGGCGATCCTCGATCGCATGCTGCCGGCCGCCGACGGAGTCGCGATCCTCACGGCATGGCGCGCGGCCGGCATCCGCATGCCGGTCATCATGCTGACCGCGCGCGGCAGCATCGCCGATCGCGTCACCGGGTTGGATGCGGGGGCGGACGATTATCTGGTCAAACCGTTCGCCTTTCCGGAACTGTCGGCGCGGGTCAGCGCGCTGCTGCGCCGGCCGCCGATCGCGGAGACGCCGACGCAGCTCAGGGTCGGCGACGTGACGCTGGATGCGCTCCGCCGCGACGTGCGCCGGGGGCCGCGTGACGTGCGGCTGCAGCCGCGCGAATTCCGCATTCTCGAAGAATTGATGCGCCACGCCGGTCGCGTGGTGACGCGCAAGATGCTGCTGGAGGCGGTGTGGGGGTTCCACTTCGATCCGCAGACGAATATCGTCGAGAGCCATCTCAGTCGCATGCGGGCCAAGCTCAACGACGGGTTCGACCGGGACCCGATCGAGACGTTGCGCGGCGAGGGATACCGGATGCGTAAGGATGACTGACTGGCGGCGCAGCGCCGCCTATCGCATCGCGCTGACCCATTCGGCCGCGTTCGCGCTGGCGATCGCGGTGCTCGGCACATTGGTCTATTTTGCCGCCGATGCGGCCTTCCGCCGCCAACAGGACATCGCGCTGGCGGAGGCGAGCGCCGACCTGATCCGCGACTATCGCGCCAAGGGCCTTGCCGAGGTCGCCGACACGATCGCGGCGCGCAGCGGACGCAGCGGTGTCGTCACCTTCGGCTATGCGCTGTTCGACGCGCACGGGCGGCGCATCGCCGGTACGTTCGACCTGGCGATGCCGCCGCTCGGCTATGCCGATGTCGCCTTCCGCGATCCGGTGGAGGGGGCGGATGCGGCGCGGACGCTGACCAGCCGGCTTCCCGACGGCAGCCGGCTGGTCGTCGGTGTCGATTCGCAGGCGCTGGAGCAGATCGACGACGTCATCCTCAGCCTGTTCGCCGGCGCCTTCTTCCTCGTCGTGCTGATCGGCGTGGCCGCGGCACTGTGGATCGGCGGCTATTTGCGGCGACGGATAGAGCAGGTCAGCCTGACCGCGGAAGCGATCATGGCCGGCGACATCCGCCACCGCGTGCCGGTATCGGGACGCGGCGACGAGTTCGATCACCTGGGCGTCGTGCTCAACCGGATGTTGGAGCGGATCGGGCGGCTGCTCGAAAACCTGCGCCAGGTGTCGGCGGATGTCGCGCATGACCTGCGCAGCCCGCTCGCACGCCTGCGCGGCGGCATGGAGAGCGCCCTTGCCGCGCCCGATGGGCCAGCCCGCGATGCGGCGATCGCCCGCGCCATCCGCCAGAGCGACGATCTGCTCGCGCTGTTCGCCGGCATTCTGCACATCGTCGATGTCGACGCCGGCGACGTCCGCCAGCGGTTCGCGCCGCTCGACCTCGGTGCGCTGGTCGAGGACCTGTGTGACAGCTACGCGCCGGCGGTCAGCGACGGCGGGCGGACTCTGCCCTGCATCAGCGAGCCCGGACTGATCGTCGCCGGCAGCGCCGAACTCTTATCCCAGGCGGTGATCAACCTCCTCGACAATGCCCAAGCGCATACCCCGACCGGAACGCACGTCCGCGTTGATGTCGCAGCGGACGGCGATGGCGTCGTGGTGGTCGTCGCGGACGATGGCCCCGGCGTTCCCGCTGCCGACCGCGAGCGGATCGTCGAGCGGTTTGTGCGGCTCGACCGGACGCGCGCCGCTGCCGGACACGGCCTTGGCCTCAACCTCGTCGCGGCGATCGCCCGTGCGCACGACGGCACGCTGACGATCGGCGACGCCGGCCCCGGCCTGACCGCGACCCTGCGCCTGCCGCGTGCCTGATGCGCTACGCGACGGTTGCATCGGTGCTGCTCATGCGTTCGGCCTGCGCGGGGCACCGCTCTGTGCCGACCGGCGTTGCGTCGCTGCTCGCTGGCGGGCGATGTTCGTGCCGGTGAAAGGGCGCGGGCAGACGCCCGGAGCACGCGCCGCCCTGCTCGAACGGTCGATCCCGCTATGCTACGGCGCGCCGATCACCTGATTCCCGCCGCTGCCAATTCCACCTGCGCCTGGGTGAAGACGGCACGGAAGGCGGGTTTCGCCATCAGCCGCTCGGCGAGCAGCAGGCCAAACGCCTCGCCTGCGGTTAGGTCGCTGCGCCAATGCTGCTCGCAGGTGATGCGCGTTTCGGCATATTCGGCCGCCCGTGCCATGAGGGCCGGCGCCTTGGCCGGCACCAACTGCGCGAGCACCGCGGCCATGGCATAGGCGTTGGTCGCATGCCCGCTTGGATAGCTCGACAGCGGTTCCTTGCCGAGCTTGCAGGGGGTGAGGGAAGGATCGACGATCCACGGCCGCTGGCGTGCGAAATGATCCTTGCCACGGTCGATTGCTTCCTTCTCCGTCGCTCGCACGATGGCGAGCAGGCGGGCGGTCGCGGGGAGGCGAGCGAGGTCGAAACGCGGGCCGAGGACACCGGCGAAGATCGTCGCATTCTTGGTCTCGCCGGTCCGCTCCGCCGCGTCCTTCTGCTGTGCGGTCCGACTCGCCTGCCTCGTCCGCAGTTCGGCGAGTTCGGCGCGCGCCTGTGCGCTGCCCGGCGCGGGCGGCGGCGGCAGCACGCGCGCCGGGTCGAGGTCCGTGGCGCCCAGCATCGACGCCGCCTTGTCCGCCTGCGCCGCCGCCAACGCGAGGAGCAGCGCCAGCATCAGAAGGTCAGCGTCACGTCGCCGGTGACCGTCCGCGGCACCTGGTAGAAATATTGGTCGAACGGCGCGGTCTTGCCGGTGCTGATGTTGGTCACCCGCTGCGAATCGAACAGGTTGTTGACCTCGACGCCGACCCGCACCGGCCCGACGTCATAGCGTGCGGCGAGGATCGCGGTGTTGTAGCCCTTCGACTGATAGGTCGGGCTGTCGTAGGTGCCGCCGACCTTGCCGTCCGGCCCGACGAACCATTGGCGTCCGACCCATTTGTCGATCAGCGAGAAGCGGATCGGGCCGCTCTTGTAGAGCACGCCGCCGGCCGCCGTCCACTCCGGCGCCTTGGCGACCTGTTGCTGGACGGTGCCCGGATTGTCGGTCTTGGCATAGTTGCGCGAGCCATTGGCGAAGACCGCGAAACCCATCGGCAGGGCGTAGGTCACCTGCGCCTCGACCCCCTTATACTGCACCGCGCCCTGGTTGACGAAGATCACGCCCTCACCCGGCGTGGCGGAGGTGAACGAGGCGAACTTGTTGGTGAAGTCGATCTTGTAGACGTCGGCGTCGAACGACAGCGACGGGCCATGATAGACGATGCCCGCCTGATAGTTGGTCGACCGCTGCGGCGCGACCGTCGAGAGGCGCGGATTGGCGACGTACAGTACGCTGAGCGGCGGGGCCAGGAAGCCGCGGGCATATTGCGCATAGGCGGCGAAGCGCGAGCTCACCGCATAGTTGATCGTCGCGAACGGAAGGTCGGCGGTATAGGTGTTGCTGAGCGACTGCGCATAGCGGGTCGTCTGGTTGTACGACGCGCGGATCTGGCGGTTGAAGTCGACGTGCTTGTAGCCCGGCGTGATCGTCAGTCCGGGCAGCGGGCGCAACTCCAGCTCCGCGAATTCCTCGGTATGGTTGGTGTGGCTGTTCTGGTCGAACTTGATGTTCTGCGGCGTCGCGGCGCCGCTGACCGGATCGGTCACCGCCTTCTCGACGTAATTGGGCGCCATGGTGACCAGGTTGACGTCGCGCTGCTGGCGGTAGGTGTTGGACCATTCGATCCATGCGCCGGCAGTCAGCGCGCCGAAGCCGAAATCGAGCCGCGTCTTGGCGATGTCGCCGAACATCCGGTATTTGTTGGTCTTCGTATAGCCCGGGATGCCCGCCACGGCCTTGGCGCCCGGCGCGAGGGTGACGACGTTCGCCTTGGCGATGGTCGCTGCATCCGCGGTCGCGTAGAGCGTCACGTCGTTACCCGACAGCGTCTCATTGTCGTAGCTGTAGGTATAGGCCCGGTTCTCGAACGTCGAACCGGGGGCGAGATCCGCCTCGAACTTGACGATCTCGAAATCGGTCGTCTTGCGCGTGGAATTATAGCCGTAGAACGTCTGGCTGGTCGCATCGTCGGTCAGGCTGAACTGCTTGCCGAACTTGGCAACTTGCGACAGCGTCGCGCCGTCATTGTCGGGCTGGTTGAAGCGGTTGACGTTGTAGGTGCCGAGCAGCGTCAGGCGCGCATGCGCGCCGATCGGGATCAGCACCTTGCCGAACGCATTCCACGAGCGGAACGGGCTGAAGGTGCGCGCGCCGTCGGACTTGATCCACTGCGTGCTGAACACCGCCTGCGTGCCGCCCAGCTTCTCGATCGCGCCGGTCTGCGCGACGGCGCGCAGCAGATAGGTGTTGTAGCTGCCGTAGCTGCCCTTCGCCTCCAGGCTGGCGTCTTCGCGGGTCGCGCGGCTGAACAGATTCATGTTGCCGCCGAACGTCGCCTGGCCCAGCGTCGCGGCATTGCCCGGTCCGCGATCGACGATCAGCGTCTCGATCGTGTTCGACGGGAAGAAGGTGTTGCTATGGTGCGTCGGGTCGTTGGTGTCGCCGAACGGCACGCCGTCATAGGTGATATTGTATTCGCCGTCCTGAAAGCCGCGGATCTGCGCCTTGGATTCGGACAGGCCGGCGCCATTGGCGTTGCCGGTGTTCGACACCGAGGGCGAGATCAGCGCGATCTGGTTGAAGTCCGCGGTCGCAGGCAGCGAATCCTCGATGAAGGATCGCGACACGATCGATTGCGGCTGCGTCGTCTGGAGCGAGGCGGTCACCGGCGCCAGCGTGTTGGCGCGCGTGCCGGTGACGAGGATGTCGGAACCCTCGGCAATGCCGTTCGACGCCTGACCGTTGGACGTCTGCGCCTGGTCGTCGGTGACAGGCGCGGTGGCGGCACCGGGGGCGGGCGTCGATACGGCGACCGGCGCATTGGTGCGGTCGCTCGGCGTTGCCGATGCCGGCGACACCGCACCGATCGAACATGCCAGGATGGTGGCGCCGAGCAACTGCCGGCGCGTCTGCAACGCGAATGTCATGATACCCCGCCCTTCGCCGTGATCGGCTGGTCGCGGGCTATGGATGGTGTGTGACGCTTTGGTTGCGGTTGCGCGTCAATCGGAAGATTGGGGTTTTATAATGAACGAAGTCTTCAACGTCGGCCGTGCAAGATATGGCCCGTCGTTCAATCGCCCTGCGCGTGCCGCCCGCGCCCGAAAGCCGCTACGTCGTCGACCGAGACGGCGGTCGCATGGATAGTAATATGTTGCCTGTTTGCAGCAACGCGTACCTGTGTCAGGCTCGACGCAGGTGGGGGTTCTTCCGTCCTCGCCCGCGCCGGTCCAGTGTTCGGGTCGAACGGCGGCCATGGCGCCGTTCCGGCACGACGACGTTCACCGCGACACCGCTGCCGATGTCTCGGCGACCGTAGCCGACGACGTCTGACAGATCCGGACGATCTACGTTGACGACCAAGCCAGGAATGTGGCAGTCGGCCATCGGATCGCACGCGGGTCTGTGAACCGGAGCCTCGCAAGCGGTCAGATCAGCGCCAAGTCGTTGATATGCGGGTGTAGCTCAATGGTAGAGCAGAAGCTTCCCAAGCTTACGACGAGGGTTCGATTCCCTTCACCCGCTCCCTGATCACTCGTGTGACCCGACTCTGGCTCACGTGCCAGACGGCCGGACGTCCGCCTTTGGGGGGCGGACGTGGGTATAGCGCTCGCGGTCTGGTATTATTGCTTCCACGAAGCCGTCGGAGTGCATTGGTGCGGTGGAGGGTATCTCAGCATCGCATGTCACTTTTTTCTCATAGGCGGTGAGAGCGTTCGCCAGTTTGCGCAAATCCGCCTTCAGAAGAAAATGGGAGCCGTATCCCGTTTATAGGCGAGCCTCACGTCAATGGCAGGCTCTGCCAAGGGCGGAAGTAGACCTGCACGGACGTAAGCCCTCGTCTATCCTGGTAGCAGGCCTTCCGAGATTCGGACTGACGCCCGCGCGAGATGACCCGGTGCCCCACGTGTCCGCCCGTGTCCGGCGGCAGGGCGTTTCTTCGATCGCATAGCTAAGCCGACAGCAGCCATGCCCAAGATCATCATCGCCCAGGTTGCAGGCTCGGGTACGGCAGCCGTTGAGGCGGTAAGCCTGAAGTCGTCGACACCTAATCCGTCATCGGAGGTGACACCCGCCGGATCAATGTCGTTGAACACCCAGCGGATACCGAAGGTGCTTCCCGCGCCGATCGAGAGGCCGCTAAGCACGCCGTTTAACGACGTGCGGTACGCAGTCGCATTACCGTTGGTCTGCGTTATGCCGAATTGGCTACCGGCATAAGGCACGGAATTCGGAGCAGTGAAATCCAGATCGCCGAACGACAGCCAGGTGCCGCTATTGATGTCGGTCGCGTCGAGCGAATATTGAAAACGCATTGTCGCGCGGTTGTAGCCTTTTTGCCATTGCTCGCCGGTGTAACTGATATCCAGCGCGTCGATCGTGCTGCCCAGGCCGTTCTCGAAAAGCGCCCCGATATAGATCAGTGGCACCGAGGTGCTGGCATGGCCACCGAGTGCGCGATCGCTGGTCAGGCCAAAGCTCCAAACGCCAGGAGTGTTGCTGCCCGACGTGCCAAACTGGTAGGTTCCGTTAGCGGCAGAACCGCTTTCAAACGTCTGCCAGCCATCTGGCAGAGCATCGGCAGGAGTCGGACTCGACGTGATCGACTTGAGACTGTTGAAGTCCTGCGTATAGCTGTTGGAGGTCAACGCATAGGGCGCTCCATTGCCCGGATTGAGCACATCTGCGGCAATGGCCTGCGATGCTGACGCGCTCGTCGCAATCGACACGATCGCCATCACGAATTTCGATTTCATAGGCTTTCCCCGGCTTATTTTCCAAACGGGTCTCAGTCCCGCGGAAAGCCAAAATTAGGTCAGCAGTGTTACGGTAAAGCGACGGTTAACCGTATCAATTCGGGACACATTTGACGCGTCATGCATCTTTGGGGGGCGCTCGTCCGGTCCATGAGGCAGACGATCGGGTGCGCTGATGGCGCAATCCTTGGCAAGGGCGTCCGATTTGGGGAGCGAGCAGGCCGGCCGATTCCGGGCGTCAGCGGCCTTTCCGCTTCGGCGGTGCACGGACATGCCGCTGTCAGGCAGTCGCCTTCAGGGAAGCTGCGTCTATGTCTATGTCGCCTTCCCATCGGCCGCCCTTGGCGAATGCGTACACCGGACTACGACCCGGCGTTATCTCGCCACAGACGGTCCAGATGTCAGGCTACGGCGCTCAACCAACGCGGCCCGTGCTCCCTTCGATCAGCGCCGCGGCTTCGGCCGCCCCCGCCTCGACGGGCGTCTTTCCCGCCGCGATGTCGTCGCCGATGCTGAGTAGCCGGGCGCTGATCACCGTGCCGGTCTCCGCCTCCTCGGCGATTGCGATGCCGTCCTTGCTGTCCGCGGCCTTCGCCCAGGCGGCGCGGACCCGCGCCCAATAGTCCTGGGTCTTCGCCCAATAGGCGTCGGCGGCCTTGGCGTCGAATTCCTCGGATCGTTGGTAGGTGTTGAGCACCGATTCCTGCACGATCGGCACGAGCCTGCCCTGCTTCAGGCCCATCTTCAGATTGTCCTGCCAGTGGATCCAGCCGGTCGGCGTCGGCTGATGGCGGTTGATCGCATAATAACGATCGTAGACCGGATGCCGGACCGCATCGCGGCGGGCGACGGGGCGCCAGGTCCAGTTCGATCGCCAGCGCCGGATGCCGCCCTGCGTCTCGAACTGGCCCCAGCCGGCGTAACGCGGACTGTCGTCGACCTGGTACACGGTCTGCGACCAGCGGCCGGCCCGCATCCGCTCGGGCACCACCTCCCACACCCATTTGCCGGGACCGGCATAGACCAGCACGCGGCTGGGCTGATAATCCCAATCCTGGCGCCAGTGCTTGATGACATGCGTCTGGCCGCCCGCGGACAGGACCAGCAGATGCTGGAGCGCGATATGGTCCGGCCTGTCCTCGACGACGCGGACCACCTCGTTGCCGCCCGAGATCTCGCGTTCGAGCGGCACATAGTCCGCCTGCCACGGCGTCGTCTCCTGCATGTCGAAGCGGACGCGGTAATGGCCGGCCATCGCCAGGATCTCGGCGCGGTCGGCGGCCTTGGCGGCCTGCGCCTCGGCCACGCTCTGGCGAAGCGGGCCATCGGCGCGCGCCGGGGTGAGGGCGGGGGCGAAGCACAGCGCGACGATCGCGACGGCGGCAAGCGGACGAGTGGACATCGACGGCATCCTTTCAGAAGCGATAGGTCAGCGAGGCGCTGGCGTTGCGTCCCGGCTGGGTGAAGGCGGCGGGGGGGACGTCCGCGGCGCCGGCGGGCAGGGGGCGGGGCTCGGCGAGCCCGCGTACGTCGGACCAATAGGCGTAGGTCGCATTGGTCAGGTTGAAGATGCCAGCGCGCAGCGTCAGCGCCTCGCTCAACCGGGCGAATAGGGTTGCGTCGAGGATGGTGAAAGCATCGGGCCGGAAGCAGGTGCCGGTGCACAGGCCGTCGGTGTCGTGCGCGGCCTTGCGGGCGCTGTGGGTGAGCAGCAATTGACCGCCGAACCGGCCGCGCTGCGGCTCGCGCCAGCCGATCCCCGCGACCAGCTTGAGCGGATCGATCGTCGCCAGCGGTTTGGCGATGCCGTCAGGCCCGATCTGCTCGCCTTCGGCATAGGCGATCGCCAATTGCCCGCTCAGCCCGTTGGCCGCGCGCGTCGCGAAGCGCGCCTCGGCACCGCGCACGCTGGCGCGGTCGAGGTTGATGAACTGGAACAGCGCCGGATCGCTCTGCGTGAAGCGGCCGCCGACCAGCTCCTGGCTGATGAAGTCGCGGTATCGGGCGCGGAAGACGCTGGCCGACAGGTCCACCGCCGTGCTGTCGAGGCGAAGGCCGGCCTCCACCGCCGCGCTTGTCTCCGGCCGCAGGGCGGGATTGGGGATGGAGGTGTAGCCGGAGGTCAGGTTGGAGAAATATTGATTGATCTGCCCCGGTTCGGGCGCGCGGAAGCCGCGGGCGTAGCTGGCGAACAGGCGGATCGTCGGGGCGAGTGTGGCCACCGCGCCGAGGCGCGGGCTCAGCCGGTCGCTGCTCTGTCCGGCGGTGGCGAAATTCGGCAGTAGCGGATCGCGCCGCGGCGACAGGCGGTAGGCGTCATAGCGGACGGCCGGGTGCAGGGTCAGCGGGCCCAGGCCGATCTCGTCGCCGACGAAGGCGCCGGCGAGCGTGAAATCGGTGGTCGGAAAGGCGCGGGTCGGAAAGGTCTCGCCGCGAGGCGGCACGGTGCCGTCGCGCACCCCGCGCTGGCGCAGCACGCTGAGGTCGGCGCCGGTGACCAACCGGTGCGTTATGGCACCGGTCGCAAAGCCCAGCCGCAGCTCGCCGGATGTCCCATAGACGCGGTTCTCGAAGGTGTTCAGCCGGGTGCGGCTGGGCAGCGTGCGTCGCTCTTCGGCGCTGAACTGGCGGTTGTCGGCATCCTGCACATAGGCGGCGGCGCGCGCGAACTGGATCAGGCCGCCGCCGTCATAGGTCCAGTCGAGCGCGCCGCGCCAGCGTCGGGCGGCGTCGCGCGCCTGCAGACCGGCGACGCTGGCGTTGATCCCGGTCAGCACGTCGGTGGCGACATGATGGTCGAGCACTTCCCCGGTCGCGCGCAGCCGCTGGCCGGGGGCGACGTCCCAGACCAGCTTGCCGAGCACGGCATTGGCATGGCCGGTCTGCGGGTTTGGCGCGGTGCGGGCGACGCCGGTGCCCTCGACGTCGCCGCGGTTCTTCAATGCGGCGAAGTCGCGGCGCGTATAGGCCAGCAGCGTCGACACGTCGCCCGATCGTGCCGCGACGACGGCGGACTGGCTGAATTCGGCGTCGGCGGCATTGAACTGGGTACGTACCGACCCGCCGAACGAGCATTCGCCGAGGATGTCGGCGGGGTCGCTGGTGGTGAAACTGACCGCGCCGGCCAGCCCGTCGCTGCCGTACAGCGCCGACGCCGGCCCGCGCAGGAACTCGACCGACTTGACCAGGCCGAGGTCGACAGAGTCGCCGCGTCCGACGTCCTGCGCGCCGAAGCTGAAGCCATAGGGGACGCGCACGCCGTCGACCTGGATCAGCACGCGGTTGCCGCCGATGCCGCGCACCGCGAAACCTTCATTGCCGGCGCGCCCGGTCGATCCCATCGCCGCACCGAACCGCGTCGGGGCGCGGCGGACGCTGATCCCGGGCTCGAAGCGGACGAGGTCGCGGATGTCGGTGGCCAATTCCCCAGCAATGTCCTCCGCGGTCTTGGCGGAGACGGTGACCGGCGCGTCCTGCACCGCGACCGGCGTGCGCGTGGCGGTGACGACCACGTCCCGCTGATCTCGTGCATCATCTCCCCTGGATGGCACCGGGCCGCCCAATGCCGCCAAAGCGGCCAGCGTCACCAGCATATTTCCCCCTTAAGCTATCGCAACGCAGTCGCAATAAAGCGGCGGGACGGGTCGTACAACTAGTTTTTGCGAGTCGATCGCAAGAGGTGGTAGGAACAGGATTTTTGGTCTGGCCGAACCGAGCACCGGCGCACGAACGAGTCGCTTCAGGTCCGCGGCGATGGAGTTTATTCCGGCCCGGTGTCACGGAGTGGCGATCCGCCCGGTTTCGCGGGGCCGGTCAGGTTCGCCTCGACTCCTTCAGCCGGAGTGCGTGGCGGTCTAGTCTGCCGTATCGATTTGGAGACGCATGATGCGCGTGCTGGGCGGCCTGATTCCCCTTTTGCTCGGTGCGGCGATGCCGGTGACCTCCGTGCCGCCGGAGACGTTCCGGACCTGGGGCATCCACCCCGTCGTCCCGCTGGCGCTGACGGCCGGCGGGCTGACCGTGACGGTGACCGCCACGCCCTGTCGTGAGCGGCAGCAGAACGAAGGGTGCAATAACGAAGGCGTCAGCAACCAGGCCCGGATCACCGCGACCGAGCCGGGCTTGCCGCCGTTCGATATGGTCAGCGACCGCGAAGCGTCCTACGTGCGGGTCGCCATCGTCCGCCTGTCCCGATCGGGCCGCGCCGGGGTCGTGGTGGACAATCAATGGGGCGGTTCGGCCGGGATCACCGCCGTCACGGTCATCGAGCCGACCGCCGGCGGGTTCCGGGCGGTGCCACTGACCCATCAGGGCTCGGCCGAGCTGATCGGCGAGGTGAAACTGGTTCCACTCGGTCGCCGGCAACAGGGTTGGCCAGGCCTCGTGCTGGAGGCGCCGGGCTTCAATTTCTCGCAAGTATGCAACGGCTGCGTCCGAGGAATCCCCATGGTCCTGACCCAGCGTGAGGGGCGGACCATCGACATATCCGCCGATCCCGTCGTGCGGCCCCTGTTCGCCCGCGACCTGCCGGCGCGACGCCGACTCTGCCTGTCGACGGAGACCGAGCGGAACGGCCAATGCGCCGCCTTCGTCGCGGATGCTGCGCGTCTCGGGCGGGTATCCGCCGCGTGGCGCGTCATGCTGGCCCATTACAGCCGGGACACGCCCGACTTCCCGGCCCGCCTGCGCGCCTTTCTGGTCAACGACGGCTATGTCGATCCAGCGACGGCGCAGACCCTGCCCTTGGCCCAGCCGCACGGCACCGCTGCCGACCCTTCGCGCGGCCCGCCCGGCGCGCATTAACCGGACCGACAGACATACGGCCTAAGCGGCCGGACCTGGTTGGACGCGATCGCCCGTGGGGAGCCTGGCACACGACATGAAGATCCTGGTGCTGTCCAGCCTGTATCCCAATGCGGTGCAGCGTCGGCACGGCATCTTCATCGAACATCGCGTCGCCCATCTCGCCGCGGCGGCGGGGGATGCGGTACGCGTCGTCGCGCCGCTGCCGTGGTTCCCCAGCCGGCATGCCCGCTTCGGCCGCTATGCCGAACTGGCCGAAGTGCCGGCGGCGGCGGAGCGGCGCGGCATCGCGATCAGCCATCCCCGCTATCCGATGCTGCCGCGGATCGGCATGACCGCGCAGCCGTGGCTGATGGCGGCGGCGCTCTATCCGCATCTCGCTCGGTTGCGGCAGGATTTCGCCTTCGACGTCATCGATTCCTATTATCTCTATCCGGACGGCGTCGCCGCGGCGCTGCTCGCCCGGCGGCTCGGCGTGCCCTATCTGATGACCGCGCTCGGCACCGACGTCAGCGTCATCGCCGGCTTCCGTCGCCAGCGTGCGATGATGCTGCGCGCGATCCGCGGCGCCGCGGCGGTCACCACCGTCTGCGCCGCGCTGCGCGACGCGCTGGTTGAGGCCGGGGCGCCGCCGGCGCGGCTCCACGTCGTCGAGCATGGCGTCGACCTCGCCCTTTTCCACCCGCCTGCGGATCGCGTCGCCGTCCGCGCCACGCACGGCTGGGACGGGCCGGTGGTGCTGTCGGTCGGCCATCTCGTCGACGGCAAGGGCCATGATTATGCGATCCGCGCCGTCGCCGCGTTGCCCGGCGTGCGGCTGGCGATCGTCGGCCACGGACCGCGCGAGGCGGCGCTGCGGGCGCTGATCGCGCAACTCGGCGTCGCAGACCGGGTCGCGCTGCTCGGCCATGTCGACCAGCCCGATCTGCCGGCGCTCTACGGCGCCGCCGACGTCACGGTGAATTGCTCGGACCGCGAGGGGATCGCCAACGTCCTGCTCGAATCGCTCGCCTGCGGCACGCCGCTGGTCGCGACGCCGGTCTGGGGCTCGCCGGAGGTGGTGCGCGCTCCCGCCGCCGGCCGCCTCGCCGCCGGGCGCAGCGTCGCCGCGATCCGCGACGCGCTCGCCGCGCTGCTCGCCGATCCGCCGGCCCGCGCCGCGACCCGCGCCTATGCCGAGCGCTACGATTGGGCGGAGACCGGCCGCCAGCATCGCGCGCTGATCGCCGCGGCGGTGGCGGGCGATCCCGCCGACGCTTTGACGGCGTCCGTCTAGCCGCTTATCGTTCCCGTTATGGCCACCGATTTCCAGGAGCCGCCGATCGGCGTGCTCGACGCGCCCTTCGACAGCGCTTTGTCCGAACGCTATCTCGTCTACGCGCTGTCGACGATCACGGCGCGTTCGCTGCCCGACGTGCGCGACGGGCTGAAGCCGGTGCACCGCCGCCTGCTGTGGGCGATGCGACTGCTCCGCCTCGATCCTGCCTCCGGCTACAAGAAGTGCGCGCGCGTCGTCGGTGACGTGATCGGCAAATACCATCCGCACGGCGACCAGTCTGTCTATGACGCGATGGTCCGCCTCGCGCAGGATTTTGCGCTGCGCTATCCGCTCGTCGACGGGCAGGGCAATTTCGGCAACATCGACGGCGATAACGCCGCCGCCTATCGCTATACCGAGGCGCGGCTGACCCAGGTCGCGATCGACCTGATGGACGGCCTCGACGAGGATGCCGTCGCCTACCGCCCGACCTACAACGGCGAGGAGCAGGAGCCGGAGCTGTTTCCCGGCCTGTTCCCCAATCTGCTCGCCAACGGTGCGGCGGGGATCGCGGTCGGCATGGCGACCAACATCCCGCCGCACAATGCCGCCGAGCTGCTCGACGCGGCGATCATGCTGGTCGACCGGCCCGACGCCAACGACGCGATGGTGCTGGAACACGTCAAGGGCCCGGATTTCCCGACCGGCGGCCTGGTCGTCGATCCGCCCGCGGTGATCGCGGAAAGCTATGCGACCGGCCGCGGCTCGTTCCGCATCCGCGCGCGCTGGGAGATCGAGCGCGAGAAGGGCGGCGGCTGGCAGATCGTCGTCAGCGAAATCCCCTATGGCGTCCAGAAGGGCAAGTTGATCGAGCAGATCGCGGCGCTGATCAACGAACGCAAGCTGCCGATCCTCGCCGACGTCCGCGACGAATCCGATGCCGAGATCCGCGTCGTCCTCGAACCGCGCAGCCGCACCGTCGATCCGCAGGTGCTGATGGACGGCCTGTTCCGCTTCAGCGATCTGGAGACGCGCTTCGGCCTCAACCTCAACGTCCTCGACCATGAGCGCACGCCGCGCGTCATGTCGCTGCGTGAGGCGCTGAAGGCCTGGGTCGACCATCAGTTCGTCGTCCTGCGCCGCCGCACCGAGCATCGGCTGGCCAAGATTGCCGACCGGATCGAGCTGCTCGACGGCTATCTCGTCGCCTATCTCAACCTCGACCGCGTCATCGAGATCATCCGCACGGAGGACGAGCCCAAGCAGGTGATGATCGCCGAGTTCCGCCTGACCGACCGGCAGGCGGAGGCGATCCTCAACATGCGGCTGCGCTCCTTACGCCGACTGGAGGAGTTCGAGATCCGCGGCGAGCGCGACAAGCTCGACAAGGAACAGGCCGATCTGACCACGCTGCTCGGCTCGGAGGCGCGGCAGCGTACCCGGCTGAAGCGCGACCTAGGCAAGGTTCGCGACCGCTACGGGCCGGAGACGGCGCTCGGCAAGCGCCGCACGCGGATCGAGGAAGCCGGCCCGACCCGCGATATCCCGCTGGAGGCGATGATCGAGCGCGAGCCGATCACCGTGATTCTGTCGCAGCGCGGCTGGATCCGCGCGATGAAGGGTCACGGCGATCTCGCCGCCATGAACGCAGGGGGCGCCGAGACGCTGAAGTTCAAGGAGGGTGACGGCCCCGCCTTCGCCTTCCATGCCCAGACCACCGACAAACTGCTGCTCGCGGCGGAAAACGGCCGCTTCTACACGCTCGCCGCGGACAAGCTGCCGGGCGGCCGCGGCTTCGGCGAGCCGGTGCGCGCGATGATCGACCTCGACGGGTCGGTCGGCGTCGCCGCGTTCCTCAACGCCCGGGCGCAGGAGAAACTGCTGCTCGCGGCGAGCGATGGCCGCGGCTTCATCGTGCCGGTCGCGGAGACGATCGCGGAGACGCGCAAGGGCAAGACGGTGATGACGCCGCGTACCGGTGCGAAACTGGTCGTCGTCCGCCCGGTCGCGCCGGAGGCCGATTATGTCGCGGCGGTCGGCGACAATCGCAAGTTCCTGGTCTTTCCGATCGCCGAGCTGCCGGTGATGAGCCGCGGGCAGGGGGTGCAGATCCAGCGCTTCCGCGAAGGCAGCCTGTCGGATGCCACCACCTTCGTTTTCGCGCAGGGCATGAGCTGGCCGATGGGCGGCGAGAGCGGCCGGATGCGGACCGAGGCCGATCTGTCGCTGTGGCGCACCGCCCGCGGCGCCGCCGGCCGGACGCCGCCGACCGGCTTCCCCCGCGACAATCGGTTCGTTGGCTAGCCTGCCGCTTCGTCCGCCAGGGAGGAGGCGTGCGGCGCACAGGGACGGGCGTGCCCCGTTCGCCAGACTCGCCCTCAGGTCGCGCCGATCCGCCGCCCGGTCGGCAGCGGGAGACTGGCAGCGGTGAAAACGGTTACAAAAAAGGTCGGCCGCCGACCAACTTCAGAAGCCCTTAACGAACGGCCTCTAGAATGAAGCCATGGCCACCGCCTCGACCGACGTCGTGATGCCCGAACCTGCCGAGCCGGTGACGCTCGCGCAGGACCTGGAGCTGATTCCGATCCCGGCGGTGCAGGTCGTCCGCCGCGGCGATGGTTTCGACTTCCTCGCGATCAATCGCGCCTACCGGCTCGCCGGGCTCGGCGTCGTCGCCGATCGCTCGGCGATGCTGCGTGCCTTGGCGCCGCGCATCGATGCCTTCCTGCGCTCGACCGAATTGCGCAGCGATTTCGAATGGTCGATCGGCGAGGTGATCGACTCGCGCTATTACCGCGTCACGCTGGCGCGGCCGGGGCAATCGGTGCGGGACCGCTGCCAGATCGGCTTCGTCGACCTAACCGCGCAAATCCACACCGAACGCTCGCTCCGCCGCGAGATGACCACCGACAGCTTGACCGGTCTGCCCAATCGCGAAGGCTTCAGCGACATGATCGAGGCGGTGCAGGCCAAGCGCCAGCGCCATGCCGTGCTGGTCGTCGACCTCGAACGGTTCGGCCGACTCAACGCTTGCCTTGGCGGCCTTGCCGGCGACGAACTGCTGATCACCGTCGCACGCCGGATCAAGGGCGCGCTTCGCGCCCGCGATGCGCTGGCCCGGATCGGCGGCGACGAATTCGGCGTGCTGATGGGGATCGACACCGATGGCGACGAGGCGCGGCATCTCGCCGATCGCATCCATCGCGCGCTCAGCACCCCGTTCCGGCTCAGCGATTATGAAATCGGCGTCGAATGTTCGATCGGCATCGCCCAGGGCGACGATGCGCTCGACGATGTCGAGGAACTGATCCGCAACGCCCAGTTCGCGGTGAAGCGCGCCAAGGCCGGCAGCAAGGTCGAATCCTATCAGACCCAGGCGTTCACCATCGCCCGCGAGCAATTTGCGATGGAGACGGCGCTGCGCCACGCGATCGAGGACTCGCGGCTCCGCCTGACCTTCCAGCCGATCTGCGACCTGTCGAGCGGCCGCATCGTCTCGTTCGAGGCGCTGACCCGCTGGCGCGACCATGACGGCGTCGAGCAGGAGCCGAGCAACTTCATCCCGGTGGCGGAGGAGACGGGGCTGATCCTGCCGCTCGGCCGCTGGGCGATGGAAGAGGCGGCGCGGACGCTCGCCTGGCTCGACACCGAATGCGGCGGCGATTGCGGCATGCGCGTCGCGGTCAATCTGTCGGCGATCCAGATCCAGCGCGACGACATCGCCGGTGTGGTCGAGGGCAGCCTGATCCGCCACGGCCTGTCCGGCGAGCGTTTCACACTGGAACTCACCGAAAGCGCGATCGTCAGCGATCCCGATCGCACCGCCCGGGCGATGCATGCGCTGCGCGCGCTCGGCACGACGCTGGCGATGGACGATTTCGGCACCGGCTATTCGAACCTCGCCTATCTGCAGAAGCTGCCGATCGATGTCCTCAAGATGGACCGCAGCTTCGTCACGGGCATGCTCGCCGATCGCGACAAGATGGCGATCGTCCGTGCCATCCTCAGTCTCGCCCAGGCGCTCGGCATGAAGACCACCGCCGAGGGGGTGGAGACCAACGAACTGGCGCAGACACTGGCCGCGCTCGGCTGCACTTATGGCCAGGGCTATCATTACGCCCGCCCGCTCGAGGCGGCGCAGACCCTCGCCCTGATCCGCCAGCTCCGCGCCCGCGGGCGCTGAGCCCAGCCCAACTAGGCCGACGACATCGCCGCCACTTCGGCATCGGCGATCGCCTCGACCCGCGTGGAATCGGGAAATCCCTCCGCGATCCAGCGCGTCTCGATCCTCCGCAGCGCCCTGGCGACGTCCGGGCCCTTGGCCAGTCCGCGCGCGACCAAGGCGCCGCCACCGATCGGCAGCGCCGGCGGCGTCCAGCCGTCGAGCGGGGCGACATCCGCCCCGGCGAGCAGCAGCCGATCGACGGCCACTGTCCCGCCGACGCGATAGGCGAGGGCGCGCGGCCCCTCGTCGCCCGGACCGGCGGTCGCCTGCATCAGCCGCTTGCGGTCGGCGTTGGACAGTTTCAGCCGCGCGCCGATCGTCTCCGCCGCGTCGGGTGGCACCAGCGCAGCGAGGCGACGGATCGGATCGGGGCTGATCCCCGCCGCCGCTTCGCGTGTCGCCAGCGCTCGCAGCGGTTCGGCGGACGTGATCTCCGGCAGCACCGCGCGCAGGATGTGCCGCTCGATCATCAGCGCGACGACCGGGACCGCCGCCGGCGCGATCAGCAGCTTCAGGAATTCCGCCGCGATCCGCTCGCGCGACAGCGCCATCAGATCGTTGGCGCGCGCCGCGCAGGCTGCCAGCCCTTCCGCATCGATCGCGTCGCCGAAGCGCGCGTGGAAGCGGAAGAAGCGCAGGATGCGCAGATGGTCCTCCGCGATCCGCTGCAACGGATCGCCGATGAAGCGCACCCGCCGCGCCGCCAGATCGGCGAGGCCGTCGAAATAGTCGAAGACGATGCCGCTCTCCGGATCGGCGTAGAGCGCGTTCATCGTGAAGTCGCGTCGCGCCGCATCGTCGCGCCACTGATCGGTGAAGGCGACCACCGCGTGCCGCCCGTCGGTGCTGACGTCGCGGCGCAGCGTCGTCACCTCGACCGCGCCCGACGGCAGCACGGCGGTGGCCGTGCCATGGGCGATGCCGGTCGGCACCGCGCGGATGCCCGCCGCCGCCAGCCGCGCCATGACGTCATCGGGTGGTACGATGGTGGCAAGATCGATGTCCGCCGGCGTCAGGCCCAGCAAGGTGTCGCGCACCACCCCGCCGACCAGCCGCGCCACCGCCGCGCCGCCCAGGGCGGCGACCAGCGCGTCGAAACCGTCGCGGGCGCGGATCGCGGCCAGGTCCAGCGTCACCGCCATGCCAGCCGCCGCGACAGGTTGACGATCATCGCCGCCGTCGCGCCCCAGATCCGCCGGTCTTCCCACAGGATCTCGTAGAAATGCCGCATCCGCCCCTGCCATTCGACGCTCGCCTCGCGATGGTTGGCGGGGTCGAGCAGGAAGGCGAGGGGCACTTCGAACACACTCGCCACCTCCGCCTCGCTCGGCCGTAGCGGCAAATCGGCGGGCACCGCGGCCAGCACCGGCGTGACGGTGAAGCCGGTGATCGTGCGATAGGTGTCGATCGTGCCGATCACCGTCGCCCGTTCGCGCGGCAGGGCGATCTCCTCTTCCGCCTCGCGCAGCGCCGCGGCGATCGCGGTCTCGCCCGGGTCGAGCCGGCCGCCGGGAAAGGCGACTTGGCCGGCGTGGCGCCGCAACGTCTCGGTGCGCTGGGTCAGCAGCACCCCCGGTTCCGGCCGGTCGGTCACCGCGACCAGCACCGCCGCCGGCGTCAGCTCATGGTCCTCGCGCGTGTCGAGCTCGCGGGCATCGCCGGTCAGCAGCTCCGGCGTCGCGTCGCGGCGCGCGGCCAATGCGGCGTGCAGCCGCTCGACCAAAGTCATGCCGCGGCCAGTGGGAAGAAGGCGCCGCCGCTCCACACGCCGGGCGTGTCGCCGCCGTCGGCGAGCCCGCGCTCGACCAGTTCGTAATAGACCGGCCGGGCGACCAGCGCCTCCAGTCCGCCGCGCACATGCAGATAGGGGCGCGGCGACTCCGCATCGCCGGCGACGCGCAGCGGATGGTCCGGTCCGGCCGTGACGAAATCGCCGGTGTTGAGCCGGAACGCCAGCCGCGCGTCGCGTCCGATCCCTTCCGCCTTCATCTCGACCGCGACGAACGGCGCGTCGTCGACCGCGATGTCCAGCTTCTCGACCGGCGTGACCAGCACATAGCGGCCGTCCGGCTCGCGCCGCAGGATGGTCGAGAACAGCCGCACCATCGCCGGCCGACCGATCGGCGACCCCTCGTGGAACCAGGTGCCGTCGGCGGCGATCCGCATCGCGCTGTCGCCGCAATGCGCGGGGTTCCACTGCTCCACCGGGGGCAGCCGCCGCTGTTCGGCGAGGGTGGCGATCTGCGCCAGCGACAGGGACGCGAGGTCCGGCAACTCCTCCATCGGCATGGCCGGCAGGTAGGGGCGCCGGGCCGCGCCGTAAAGGTTCAGCGCGGTGCCGCGCGCAGTTCGCCCGTCGTGGCGGGCACGGCCGCGCCCTTGGCGAGCAGCCGCCGCGCCTCGAACGGGCCGGGCAGCCGCCAGCCGCCGGTCCGTTCCGCGGAAAAGCCGAAGAAGCGGCCATAATATTCCGGATCGCCGATCAGCATCAGCGCCCCGTCCAATCCGCCCTCGTGCGCGGCGCGCAACGCATGGGTCATCAGCATCCGACCTATCCCGTCGCGCTGCCGCGCCGGCTCGACCGCGACGGGGCCGATCATCACCATGGCGTGGATCGCACCGTCGTCGGCGGCAAGCACCACCGGCCAGCATTGGATCGTGCCGATCAGTTGCCCATCCTCGACCGCGGCGATGCTGAGCGCGGCGATCGGCGCGCTCTCGCCGCGTACGCGATAGGCCGTGCGCGCGTGGCGGCCGGGGCCGAAGGCGCGATCGAGCAGCGCCTCGACCATCGGCGCGGCGACGCTGTCGAGCGGCACGAAGGCGACGGCGGCGGCGGGCGGGGGCAGGGTGGCGGAGGCGGTCACGGGCAGGTCCTTTGCGCGGCGCGCATGCGTCGGCGCCGCGCCGAAGGCAAGCGGGAAAAGGTCGCGATCGGGCGCTTCGACGGCAACGGCCATTGCCGCGCCCTCGTTGCGGGCCTAGGGCGCCCGCCATGCACGACACGCTTCAACTGGAGGTCCATGACCTCGAGGTCCAGGTCCTCACCGGCATCTATTCGGAAGAGACGCATCTGCCGCAGCCGCTGCGTATCTCGCTCACCGTCGACCTCGTCTGCCCCGACCGGTTCGCCCCGGATACGCCGCTCAGCGCGTCGAAGAACTATCTCGACCTCAAGCATGCCGCGACCAGCGCGCTGCCGCCCGGAGTCCATTTCACGCTGGTCGAGGCGGTTGCGGACCATATCTGCGAAACGCTTCTGCTCGGTGACGCGCGGGTGCTCCGCGTCGCGGTGAAGATCGTCAAGCTCGCCATCGCCGAGGCGGGCGAGGCGATCGGCATCACATTGGTGCGTCACCGCCGCTGAGCGGACGTGTATCGCCGCCGCGCCGCCGCCCGCAGGGGCCCAGCGCGTCGAGCACGAAGCGGTAATCCTCCTGCGCCAGCGTCGCGTCGGACGGCGCGAGCGAGGCGGTGCTGCGTGCCGGCAGCATATGGGGCAGGCCGCAGGCGAGCCGATACCACAGCAAGGTGTCGCGCGCCGGCGGCGCTGCCGCTTCATCGACGATCTCCGACAAAGCGACGGCCCAGCGCGGCTGCTCGCCGGGGCGGCGCAACACCGACAGGGACACCGGCGCGCCGTTGGCGGTAGTCAGGAACACCTGCGTCTCGCCCTCGCCGGGCAGGGCACCAGGCACGTGGAAGGCGTTGCCGATGCCGGTGATGACCGGCGGCGCGTCCGCGGCGACCAGATCGCGGGCGATCTGGCGCACGCGTGCGTCGTTGCCGGGGGTCCAGGGAAGCTGCGCGTCGCGCGCGACGAGCTGGATCTGGCCCGGGGTTCCCGGCACCGGCCGGGCGAAGACCAGCACCCGTGCCTTCTTCAATCGCGGCAGGTCGCCGTTCGTATCGGGAGCGACATCGACCAGATAGCCGATCCGCGGCGGGATGCCGCCGGCGCCACGGACCAGGGCGGTGACGTCGGCCTCGACATAGAAACGCGCCCAGCCGGGCGGCACGGATGCCGCGTCCGCACCCTTCAGACGGCTCGCCGAGCGGATCGTCGCATCCGCGATCACCGGCGCGTCGAGGATCAGGTCGGTCATGTCCGCATAGCCGATGGTCGGCGGCGCCATCGGCGCCGAGGCGACCCCGGCATACTGATTCGCGCGATCAAGATTTTGCGCTCGAATCATGGCGGAATTGGGGAGCAGGGCGGCGAGGGCCGCGACGGGGAGGACGAGGCGAACGGCCGGATTCATAAGGCTTCCTCTAAGGATGTGCGTCTGAACGATACAGAAATAAAAGTGTCGCGTAGCGATTGTACGTTTGTTGCGTCCGACAAAGCGTTTGCGTGTGGAGTGGCGTGGCGATAGGACAGGAGCCACTGCCATAGCGCGGCGTAGGCCGCGGCAGGGACTGCACGTGTTTTCCCCCCGGGACACGTGGTTGTCTGAGAATTAGGGAGTGTCGTTGCTGAATGGCCTATGCTGACCAGAAGATGTCCGGTGGCAGGGTGGTCGCGATCGTCATCGTCGCGCTGATCCATGCTGCACTGGGCTATGCCTTCGTCACTGGTCTCGCGACCAATTTCGTGAAGAAGGCCCAAGAAAAGCTTAACACGTTCGACGTGGAAGAGCCGCCGCCCCCGCCGCCGGATGAGCCGCCGCCGCCGCCGCCGGATACGCCGATGACGCCGCCGCCGGTTGTCTCGCCGCCGCCGATCGTCCAGAATCCGAATCCGCCGCCCGTGGTGATTCAGACGGTGACGACTCCGCCGCAGTCGATCAACCTGACGCCGATCGCTGCGCCGCCGGCGCCGCCGGCGCCGCCGGCCGCTCCGCCCGCCCCGCCGCGGGTGGCGACGCCGGTCAGCCCGCGCGGCAACCAGGGCGACTGGTTCCCGCAGGACAGCTATCCGCCCGCGGCGCGTCGCGCCGGTGCGGAAGGCCGGGTCAGCGTGTCGGTGACGATTGGCACCAACGGTCGTGTCACCGCCTGTTCGGTGACCTCGTCCAGCGGCAACTCGGACCTCGACAACGCGACGTGCAACCTCGCGAAGCGCAACGGCCGGTTCAATCCGGCCAAGGATCCGAGCGGCAATCCGATCGAATCCACCTATGCGCTGCGCGGCGTGCGCTGGCAGCTCGAGAACGAATGATCTTCGCGGCGGCCCCGCCGATACGGGGCCGCCGACTAGCAAATTGAACGAGAGGGATTACTCACATGCTCACCACCATCCTCGCGGCGGGCGGTACCGCAGCCGCCGAGAACCAGTTCGGTCTGCAGCAGGCGCTGAAGGAAGGCGGCCTGATCTCGCAGTCGGTGTTCTCCATCCTGGTCCTGATGTCGGTCGTTTCCTTCTACATCCTGTTCTCGAAGCTCTTCGAGCAGCAGAAGATCCTGAACCAGGCGAAGCGCGTCCGTCAGGGCTTCTGGCAGTCGAGCAACCTGCGTGAAGGTTCGGCCAAGCTCGAGAAGAACTCGGCCTACAAGCAGCTCGTCGACGACGGCCTGCAGGCGCAGGACCAGCACGCCAAGCTGACCGATCCGGTCGAGGCGCACGACTGGCTGCACGGTTCGCTCGCCCGTTCGGAAGCGGCGATCAACTCGAAGCTGGGCGGTGGTCTGGCGTTCCTCGCGACCGTCGGCGCGACCGCACCGTTCATCGGTCTGTTCGGCACCGTGGTCGGCATCTACCGCGCGCTGATCAAGATCGGCGCGTCGGGCGATCCGTCGATCGACAAGGTCGCCGGCCCGGTCGGTGAGGCGCTGATCATGACCGCGCTTGGTCTGGTCGTCGCGGTTCCGGCCGTGCTCGCCTACAACTGGCTGCAGCGCCGCAACAAGTCGATCGCGGAAGACCTGTCGGCCTTCTCGAACGACGTGCTCGGCTACCTGGCTTCGGGCGGCAACGTCCGTCCGTCGATCGCCGGTGCGGCTCCGAAGGCGCCGGTGAAGCCGGCGGCTGCGACCACGACCGCCGGCCAGGCCGGTGGCGTGCAGACCCGCGCGTAAAACAAAAGGGGCGGGGCGGCGTCGTGCCGCCCTGCACCCCATGGTCGGCTCGATCAGGCGCCGGCCGAAAGAATGGATAGGATGAATCGCGCATGGCGATGAGTGCTGGCGGGGGCGACCCCGAGAAACCGATGTCGGACATCAACACCACGCCCCTCGTGGACGTGATGCTGGTGCTCCTGATCATCTTCCTGATCGCGGTCCCGGTCGCGATTCAGACCGTCAAGGGCATCAAGCTGCCGCAAGTCCGCTTCGACCCGACGGTGACCAAGCCCGAGAACGTATCCCTCTCGGTATCGACCAAGCCGGACGGCAGCTGCGCGGTCTATTGGGGCACGGCGCCGGTGACCAGCAAGGAACTGCTGGACCGTGCGGTCGCCAAGCTCAAGGCCGAGATTGACCGCCAGGGCGGCCCGGGCAACCCGGCGCTCGAACTGCCGGAAGCGCATATCCGCGGTGACGTGAACACCCCGTATCGCTGCATCGGCGGTACGATCTTCACGATGCAGCAGGCGGGCTTCGCGCGCGTCGGCTTCATCTCGCAGCCGCCCGCCGGCGGCGGCGCGTAAGCTGCGGCCAGGACTGGAGTAGACCCGCATGGCAATGAGTGGTGGCCGCGACGACGGCGAGCCGATGATGGAAATGAACACGACGCCGTTGATCGACGTCATGCTCGTGCTCCTCATCATGTTCATCATTACCCTTCCGATCCCGACCCACGCGGTCAAGGTCGACCTGCCGGTCAACGACCCGCGGCAGCAGAAGCCGCCCGTTGATCCGCAGAAGAACAAGATCTCGATCGATCCTGCCGGTACGGTGTCGTGGAACGGCACCCCGGTCGATCAGGTCACGCTGCGCCAGTATCTCGATCAGGCAGCTGGCATGAACCCGGAACCGGAGCTGCACTTCCAGCCCGATCCGACCGCCAAGTACGAAAAGGTCGATGAGACGCTGGCGATCATCAAGCGCTCCAACGTGACCAAGCTCGGCTTCATCGGCAACGAGCAGTATCGCAACGACTTCTGATCGATCCCGATCAGATATCGCTTCCAGGGCGGTCCCGTGAGGGGCCGCCCTTTTCGTATGGGCCAGACGCCGGCGAACCGCCGTCCGTCGCCCGACGCACCAGCTTCGGCGGTTGCGTGCTTGTCTCCAAAGTGACACGTTATTGTCACAAAAATGAAACCTGCCGCGACGGTAGGAGAGGAGATGATGCCATGACGACCAGGATGATGACGATCCTTGCCTGCGGCGCCGCGCTGGCGACCCCGGCGCTGGCGCAGGATCGTACCGGCTATCAGGCCATTGCCGCGGGTGACTATGCCGCTGCTGCCCACACGCTCGAAGCGGAGCGGCGGATATTCCCCGATCGCCCGGAACTGATGCTCAACCTTGCTGCGCTGTACGGGCGGGCGGGGCGAACCGGCGAAGCTCGCGCGCTCTATGGCGCGGTGATGGAGCGTCCGCAGGTTGCGATGGACATGCCCGACGGAACCGTGCTCTCGTCGCACGACGTCGCCGCACGCGGCCTGGCGAAGCTGACGGCGCTCGCCGCCCGCTGATCGACGCTGTCCTACAAGAGCGGGGTGTGCCACAGATGCACGCACCCGCTCTTTGTCATGGCGATCCTAGAACCAGCCGCCGTTGGCGGGGGGGGGGGGGAGATTCCCTGTTCAGGCGTCAATTCTGTCAAGACTCGCCGATATTCGACCGTCGTTCAGCGGCTTGGAACCTTCGCTGGAAGCTCGCGGCTCACAGCTTGGGCAGGGTCACCCCGCGCTGGCCCATATATTTGCCCGCCCGGTCGGCATAGCTGATCTCGCACGGCTCGTTGCCCTGCAGGAACAGGAACTGGCAGGCGCCCTCGTTGGCGTAGATTTTTGCGGGAAGGGGCGTGGTGTTGGAGAATTCGAGCGTGACATGCCCCTCCCAGCCCGGCTCGAGCGGCGTGACGTTGACGATGATCCCGCACCGGGCATAGGTCGACTTGCCCAGGCAGATGACCAGCACGTCGCGCGGGATGCGGAAATATTCCACCGTCCGGGCCAGGGCGAAGCTGTTCGGCGGGATGATGCAGACATCGGTCTTGCGGTCGACGAAGCTGTTCGAGGCAAAGTCCTTGGGGTCGACCAAGGCATTGTCGACGTTGGTGAAGATCTTGAACTCGTCGGCGACGCGCGCGTCATAGCCATAGGACGACAGGCCGTAGCTGATGCAGCCGTCGCGGCGCTGCGCCTCGACGAACGGCTCGATCATCGCCTGCTCCTGTGCGGCGCGGCGGATCCAGCGGTCGGACAGGATGGACATGGGCGCAAATCTCCGAGGCGAACCGTGCGCCTCTTCGCCGGAATGGGCATCGAGGGCAAGCATGCGCCGGTCGCCGATCGCTGCTAGCCTCGCGGGCCGAGGCAGAGGAGAGGTAAGATGCGGATCGATGCGTCGCGGGCTTGGGGCGGCTATGCCGCGGTAATGACCGGCATGGCGGCGTGGCTCGCGCTCGGCGGCGCGGCGGAGGATCGCGCCCGGCTGTCGGTGCTCGACGTCGAACGGATCAACGTGCGCGAGCCCGACGGCAAGCTGCGCATGGTGATCGCCAGCAGCAAGCGCATGCCCGGCATCATCATCGACGGCCGCGATCACCCGCACCCGACCCGGACGGAGGGCGGCATGCTGTTCTACAATGACGAGGAATCGGAAAATGGTGGTCTGATCTTCGACGGCCGGATCAGGAACGGCCAACCGACCAACGGCGGCAGCCTGACCTTTGACCGCTGGCATCAGGATCAGACGGTGCAGATGTTCACCGACGAGAAGGGGGCGGAACGGCGCGCCGGCGTCATCGTCAACGACCATCCCGACGGGCCGATGGACATCGCCGCGACGACGCGGGCAATGGCGCTGCCCGAGCCGGCACGCAGCGCCGCCTTCCGTCGCGCCAATGTCGGGTTCCAGCAACGCGCCTATCTCGGCCGCAAGGCGGACGGCTCGTCGCAACTCGAGCTCGGCGATGCGGCCGGCCGGCCGCGGCTCCGCCTGCAGGTCACCGCCGATGGTCGACCCAGTGTCGCCTTGCTGGATGCCGGTGGCCGGGTGACCCGGACGATCGAGTGAGGATCAGCCGATGCCCAGATCGGCCGGTCCGAACGCCTGCGGCAACAGCTCGGACAGACGATAGGTCGCGATCGCGTCGCCCTCCGCGGCACCGCAATGGACGACTAGATCGCGCCCGCCGAGTTGTGCCGCCTCGTTCAGTACCTGCCGGCAGCGGCCGCACGGGCTGACCGGCGTCACGCCGGTGGCGCGGCCGGCGGGGTCCATCGCGCCGCCGATCACGCCGACCGCGACGACGTCGCGCAGCCGTCCCGCAGCGCTGGCGGTCGCTATCGCGACCGTCTCGGCGCAGAGCGACAGGCCGTAACTGGCATTCTCGACATTGGCGCCGGTGACCAGCGATCCGTCGACCATCAGCAGCGCCGCGCCGACCGCGAACCGGGAATAGGGGGCATGGGCATGCGCCGCTGCCTCGCGGGCGGCGGCGATCAGCCGGGTGGCGGTTTCGGTCTCGGTCATGGTGCGACGACGTCCCAATTGACGGGGCCTTCGATGCCGTCGATCCGGCGGATGTCGCTGGCGCGCCACATCCGCCACGGCCGCGCGGCATAGGCTGGGGTAAAGAAGGTGGCGCTCGACCAGACCGGCCGGTCGATCGCCGCCGTGAGTTCATAGGCGCGCTCGACCGGTCGGGCGACCCGCAGCATCACCGGCTTGCGGGTATGCGCCTCGACCATACGGATGAAGCGACCGAGCTCGGCCACGACCGCCTCGCGCTCCGGTCGTGCCGCGCAATCGTCGTGGAAGGACACGTCGACCGCCACCGGTAAGGCGTCCTGCGTTCGCGGAACAAAGGCGTTGAAGGCATTGGCCTGATCCGTGGCCGCCTGGCAGAGCGAGAAGACGTGCACGGCGCCGCGACGCAGCCCCGCCTCCGGCAACGCGGCCCAATTCGCTTCGAAGGTCGGGTCGCGCTGATCCCCACCGATCGTCGCGACGAGATAGGCGAAGTCCGCCCCCCGCGCCCGTACGGTCCCCCACTCGACGGGACCCGGCGTCGCTTCGAGGTCGATGCCCTGCAGCGGATATTGCGACGCGGCCGGATGCCAGTTGGTCGCGTAACTCCAGCCGCCGACACCGATCGCACCCGCCGCCGCCAGGACCGCCGCCGCCTTGAGGATGCCGTACGCCATCAGCCGCGCAGGTGCAGGACGCAGATCAGCGTGAACAGCCGCCGTGCGGTGTCGAAATCGACATCGATCTTTCCGGCCAGCCGCTCGCGCAGCAATTCGGCGGCCTCATTGTGAATGGCGCGGCGGGCCATGTCGACGGTCTCGATCTGTTGCGGGGTGGCCGCCCTTATCGCCTGATAGTAACTGTCGCAAATCGCGAAATAGTCCTTGATCGGCCGGCGGAAGCGGCCGAGCGCGAGGACCAATGTTTCCAAATGGCTGCCGTCCGCACGGTGCAGGTGCAGGCCGAGCCGTCCCTCCGCCGATTCGAGCCTGACGCGATAAGGCCCGGCATAGCCGTCGGCATGCACCCGTTGCGGCGCAAAGTGATTGTCCTCCAGCAGGTCGAAGATCGCGATGCGCCGCTCCTGCTCGACATCCGCCGACCGCCAGCCGATGCTGGTTTCGTCGATGTCGATGGCGATGATCCGCGGGTCGGCCATCGTCGCCCGATAGAGGGCTTGGTCGCCCACGACAATTCCGAGTTTGTCGGCAGCCCGCCGGACAGGGTAAGGACGGCCGATGGCGACTCTGGCATTTCCGACCCCCGCAGCTGCGGCGGAACCCCTCCACCTGCCCCGCAACGTCGAGGCGGAAGCGGCGATGCTGGGCGCGATGATGATCGACAACCGGTTGGCCGACGATCTCGTCGACCGGCTGGAGCCGGTGCATTTCTACGAGCCGGTGCACGGCCGCATCTTCGCCGCGATCAAGACGCTACGCTCCAACGACATGTTGGCGACGCCGGTCACGCTGCGCCCGATGTTCGAGGCGGACGAGGGGATGAGGGAGTTGGGCGGCCCGGCCTATCTGGCGCAGCTGACCAGTTCGGGCGCCGGCCTGATCGGTGCGCGCCAATTCGCGACGCAGATCTACGATCTGGCGATGCTGCGCGCGCTGGTCAGCGTCGGCCGGACCCTGGTCGAGCGGGCGATGGACACGTCGGAAGAGGTCAATCCGCGCGCGCAGATCGAGGCGGCCGAGGAGGAGCTGTACAAGGTCGCCGGCGATGGCGGGGTTGAAAATTCGATCAAGAGCTTCGCGCAGGCGACGACCATGGCGGTCAAGATGGCGGAGCGCGCGCTCAACTCGGGCGGCAACCTGTCGGGCGTCACCACTGGTCTCGACTCGGTCAACGCCAAGATCGGCGGCATGCATCATTCCGACTTGATGATCCTCGCCGGCCGTCCCGGCATGGGCAAGACCTCGCTCGCCACCAACATCGCCTTCAACGCCGCACGGCGCTGGATGCGCGACATGGCGGACGGCATCCCGCCGAGCGAATCGGTCGGCGCCAAGGTCGCCTTCTTCAGCCTCGAGATGAGCGCCGACCAGCTGGCGACGCGTATCCTCGCTGAACAATCGGGGATCAGTTCCGAAAATTTGCGCATGGGCAAGATCAGCAAGGCGGAATTCGGTCAGCTCGCCGCTGCGGCGGCGGAACTGGAGAACCTGCCTTTCTTCATCGACGACACCGGCGGCCTGTCGATCAGCGCGCTGCATACCCGCGTCCGGCGGCTGCAGCGGCGGCACAACAACGAGATCGGGCTGGTCGTCGTCGACTATCTGCAGCTGCTGACCAGCGGCAAAGGCAGCAACGAGAACCGGGTTCAGGAAATCTCGGAGATCAGCCGCGGTCTGAAAACCTTGGCCAAGGACATGAACGTTCCGGTGCTGGCGCTGTCGCAGCTCAGCCGCGCGGTCGAAAGCCGTGAGGACAAGCGGCCGATGCTGTCGGATCTGCGCGAATCGGGGTCGATCGAGCAGGACGCCGACATGGTATGGTTCGTGTTCCGCGAAGATTATTACACCGCGCAGCGCGAGCCCAAGCGGCCGATGGAGGGCGACGAGGCCAAGATCTTCGAAGATCACGCCAAATGGGCCGCCGACATGGAGCGGGTCTATGGTCTGGCGGAGCTGATCGTCGCCAAACAACGCCATGGTGCGACGGGCAAAGTGGTGTTGAAGTTCGATCCGACGATCACGCGCTTCTCGGATTACGCGGGCTATTGACTCCGACCGGCGCGGGAACCGGGCGCTTCATCGACACGTTTGCTCGCCCAGTTCATCCTAGGAGGAGCAATCATGCGTAGGATTCTGGTGTGCGCCACGGCCCTGTCCGGTCTGGTGCTGGCGGCTAGCCCGGCTCTGGCGGAAGGCAAGACCGACCGCGCCCGCGCCGCGATCGCCGAGGCGCGCGGCAAGGTTGAAACGCTGAGCACGCTCAATGCTGCCGGCGAGGTGCCGCGGATGGTCGCACAGGCGCAAGCGGCACTGCGCGCGGCGGAAGACGACCTCAAGGGTAGCCACAAGGAACAGGCGATCGCCGACGCGCATCGTGCCTCCGAACTGGCCGACACGGCGATCGGCCTGTCGCAGAAGCAGCAGGCGCAGACGCAGGCGGCGACCGTCGCCGCAGCGGCGGAGACTACCGCAGCGGCGCAGCAGGAGGCGGACGCAGCACGCGCCCGCGCCGCAGCCGCCGAGGCCGCGGCACAGTCAGCCGCATCCGACGCCGCCGCCGCGCGCTTGGCGGCCGCGACGCCCCAGCCGCAGCCCCAGCCGCAACCGGTGACCACCGTCACCACCGAGACGACGCGGACTGCCGCGGCGAGCACCACGCGGGCGGCGACGCCGCGCCGGACGGTGAAGCGCGTGGTTCACCGCAAAGCGGTGGCGCGGCCGGCGGTAACCGAGAAGACGACCACGACCGTCACGACCAACTGACGGATTGCTGCAAGGCGGACAGGGCGGGGGCGACCATCACGGTCGTCCCCGTTTGTCGTTCAACGGTACGGACAGGATCAGAAGACCGGGTCTTCGCCTGGCGGGTGCGCGACGTGGATGCCGCATTCGACCTTGTCCCAACCACGCCAGCGGCCGGCGCGAGGGTCTTCGCCCGGCTTGACCTTGCTGGTGCACGGTGCACAGCCGATCGAGAGATATCCTTCCGCCTCCAGCGGATGCCGTGGCAGTTTGTGCTCGGCGAAATAGCCGTCGAGATCGGTCTTGGTCCAATCGGCGAGTGGATTGACCTTCAGTCGGCCCTCGTCGATCTCGAACCGCGGCAGCGCCCGACGGGTACCGGCCTGAAAGCCTTTTCGACCTGAGATCCAGGCGTCGAATGGCGCGAGGGCGCGACGCAACGGTTCGACCTTGCGAAGGTCGCAGCACCCGTCCGGATCGTAGGACCAGCGCAGGCCCGTTGCGTCTTTGGCGGCGAGCAACCGCGGATCGGGGCGGAAGACGCGCAGGTCCGTCAGCCCCAGCCGTTCGGCGAGCTCGTCGCGATAGGCGAGGGTCTCGCCGAACATCTTCTGGGTGTTGGTGAAGATGACGGGCACGTCGCGGTCGATGGCGGCGACCATGTGGAGCAGCACCGCGGATTCCGCGCCGAACGACGAGACGGAGGCGATCCGCCCGGCCAGCTCACCGGTCAGCAGCTCTGCCAGCATCGCTGCGGCGGGGACATCCGCAAAGCGGGCTTCGAGGGCTGCGGCATCCGCCTCGGTAAAGGCCGGGGCGGCGTCGATCACGTCGATGGCACGCAAGGGCTCAGCCATGACGCCGCTTCCACACCGGCACCGCATCGTCCGCCGCGGCCTGATAGCGATAGGCATAACGATCGAGGCTGCGGCGGAGCACGTCGGCGTCGATCGGCGCTTCGGGGGCGAAGCTGTCGAAGCCGCAGCGGCGCATCAGCGGCAGCTGATCGACCAAGACGTCACCCGCCGCGCGCAGCTCGCCAGCATAGCCGGCCTCGCGCAGGATCCGGGCGGCGGAATAGCCCCGGCCATCGCGGAACGTAGGGAAGCTGACCTCGACCAGGGCGAGCTGGCCGAGCTGCGGCAACAGCGTCCGCGCATCCTCCCCCGCCTCCAGCCGTACGGCGGTGGCGTTGCTCTGGCCGAGGAAGGCATCGAGGGTGACGGCAGGCTCGTCATGCGGCTCGTCGTCGCGGAAGCGGAGCAGGGCATCAGCCATAAATGGCCTCCTTGAACGGTTCGAAGCCGACGCGGCGATAGGTGTCGAGGAAGCGCTCACCCGCCTCGCGCACAGCGAGATAGCGGTCGGTGACCCGCTCGATGGCATCGACGACGCCGTCCTCGTCGAAGCCGGGGCCGGTGATCTTGGCGAGGCTGACGTCCTCCGCCCCCGATCCGCCGAGCGACAGCTGGTAGTTTTCGGTGCCCTTCTTGTCGACGCCGAGGATGCCGATGTGGCCGGCATGGTGATGGCCACAGGCGTTGATACAGCCCGAGATCTTGAGCTTCAGCTCGCCGAGCTCGCGCTGGCGGTCGCGATCGGCGAAGCGGGTCGCGATCTTCTGCGCCAGCGGGATCGAGCGGGCATTGGCCAGGCTGCAATAGTCGAGGCCGGGGCAGGCGATGATGTCGGTGATCAGATCGAGATTGGGTTCGGCGAGGCCGCCGTCGACCAGCCGCTGCCAAAGTTCCCAAAGGTCACGCATAGCGACATGCGGCAGGACGATGTTCTGGGCGTGAGTTACCCGTAACTCATTGAAGGTAAATGTTTCCGCCAGGTCGGCAAGCAAGGCGATCTGATCGGCAGAGGCGTCGCCGGGGATGCCGCCGGCGGGCTTCAAGCTGACGTTGACGATCGCATAGCCCGGCGCCTTGTGCGGGCGGACATTCTGGTCGAGCCAGACGGCGAAATCGGGATCGCTGCGGTCGACCTCGGTCGGCAGATGCGTCTCGAAAGCCGGCGGCGCGAACATCGCCTGGATGCGCTCGAGCTCGGCGACCGGCGGGTCAATGCCGAGCAGCTTCACCGCGGCGAACTCCTCCTCGACCTGGCGGCGATATTCGTCGGCGCCGATCTCGTGCAGCAGGATCTTGATCCGCGCCTTGTAGATGTTGTCGCGCCGGCCGTAGCGGTTGTAGACACGTAGACACGCCTCGAGATAGCTCATCAGCTCGTCGGCACGCACGAAGTCGCGGATCAGATGGCTGATCATCGGCGTGCGTCCCATGCCGCCACCGACATAAATTTGCGCGCCCACTTCGCCATCGCGTTCGACCAGCCGGATGCCGATGTCGTGCAGCCGCATCGCGGCGCGATCCTCCTCGGCCGCGATCACCGCGATCTTGAACTTGCGCGGCAGATAGCTGAATTCGGGGTGGAAGGTGCTCCACTGGCGGAGCAGTTCCGCCCAGGGTCGCGGATCGGTGACCTCGTCGGCGCTGGCGCCGGCATATTGGTCGGCGGAGATGTTGCGGATGCAATTGCCGCTGGTCTGGATGGCGTGCATCTCCACCGTCGCCAGTTCGGCGAGGATGTCGGGCGTATCGGCGAGCTTGATCCAGTTGAACTGGATGTTCTGACGCGTCGTGAAATGGCCGTAGCCGCGATCATAGGTGCGTGCGATATGCGCCAGCATGCGCATCTGGCGGCTGTCCAACGTGCCATAGGGGACGGCGACGCGCAGCATATAGGCATGCAGCTGCAGATAAAGGCCGTTCATCAGCCGCAGCGGCTTGAACTGGTCCTCGGACAGCTGGCCCGAGAGGCGGCGCTCCACCTGATCGCGAAATTCCTCGACGCGGGCGTCGACGATGCTCTGATCATATTCGTCGTACTTGTACATGCGATCTTCTTCCAAAGTCCTCCCGCTGGCGGGAGGGGACCGCCGCCCAAGGGCGGTGGCGAAGGGGGCTTCCTCACCCGTTGCGCTGGCGGACGTTTCCACCCCGGCGGAGCGGACGTCCGGGGCGGATGTCCGGGTCAGATCACCCAGCTGCCCGCTTGCGGATCGGCAGGCTTGAGCGTCAGATCGGGGCGGACGGTCGGGCCGAGCGCCCGGATGCGGTCCTTGATATGGGCGGGCCGGGGGCCGTCCGCCGTCGCTGTCGCGTCGATCAGATAAGGGACGTTGACGCGCCGTGCGCCCTCCTCGGCGCGCAGGATCGCCTCGCCGCCGGCGCCCACGTCGACCGCATCCTCGACATGGCGCGACCAGCCCTGGCCGTTCCACCAGACCACGTCGCCGCTCGCCAGATCGTTGCCGGTCAGCAGCCTCATGCCGCCATGCCTTCGGCGACGCGCGCCCAGCGCGCGAGCTTGTCCTCGGCGTCAGACAGCTCGACGACCTCGCCGACGACGATGATCGCCGGGCTCTTCACGGCCTCGCGGGCGACCATCGGCCCGAGATCGGCGAGCAGAGTGCGCAGCGCACGGCTGCCCGCGAGCGTGCCGCGTTCGAGCACCGCGACGGGCATGTCGGGCGCGACGCCGTCGGCCATCAATTTGTCGGCGATGTCCCCGGCAGTCGCGACGCCCATGTAGATGACGAGCGTACGGCCCTGGCCGGCGAGGCCAGACCAATCCTGTTCAGACAAGCCCTTGCATTGACCGGCAACGAAGCTGACTGCGCTGGAATGATCGCGATGGGTGAGCGGCAGCATCGCCTCCGCCGCGCAGCCTAGCGCCGCGGAGACGCCGGGGATCACCTCGACGGGCAGGCCGGCGGCACGCACCGCCTCCACCTCTTCGCCGCCGCGACCGAAGATGAACGGATCGCCGCCCTTCAGCCGGACGACGACGCTGCCGGTCTTCACATGGGCGACGATCAATGCGTTGATCGCTTCCTGCGGCAAAGTGTGGCGAGCACGGCTCTTCGCCACCGAAATGCGCTGGGCGGCGGGCGGTGCGAGGTCCAGCACCCGCGGGGCGATCAGTCCATCGTGGACGACGACGTCGGCGCGGCGCAGCGCCTCGACCGCGCGGACGGTGAGCAGGCCGGGATCACCCGGACCCGCACCGACGAGGATGACGCGCCCGCGGGCGCTCGGATCGAGAAGCGTAGCCATGATGTTGGGAAATGGGCCGCACCGCCCGACCGGGCAATGCAGGGATGCTTTCCAATGGGGTAGCCGAACTTGCGCGAAGCCTCAGGTCACGCGTCGCGCAGGCCGATGCCAATATTCGCCCGGGCCGCGTCCGCCTCGTTGCTGACCACCGGATAGGCGCAATAATCGGCAGCGTAATAGGCGCTGGGCCGGTGGTTGCCAGACCAGCCGATGCCGCCGAACGGGGCGGCGGAGCTGGCGCCGTTGGTCGGGCGGTTCCAGTTGACGATGCCGGCGCGGACATTGGCCCAGAACCGGTCGTAGAGCGCCGGCGTCTGGCTGATCAGCGAGGCGGAGAGGCCGTAACGGGTGTTGTTCGCCTCGGCGATCGCGGCGTCGAAATCGTCGGTGCGGATCACCTGCAGGATCGGGCCGAACAATTCGATGTCGGGGCGTTCCGCCATGTCGGTGGTGTCGATCATCGCCGGCATCAGGAACGGCTTGTCGTCCGACAGGCGTTCCAGATGGCGGATCGGCCGGCCGCCGCGCATCAGCAGCGCGAGGAAGCTCTCGGTGAGCATGTCGGCGGTGGCATTGTCGATCACCGGGCCCATGAACGGCTGCGGATCGTCGAACGGGCTGCCGACGATCAGCCGGCCGACCATCTGGTTGATCGTGTCGATCAGCGGATCGTAGAGCTTGCTGTCGACGATCAGGCGGCGCGCGGCGGTGCAGCGCTGACCCGCGGTGGTGAAGGCGGATTGGATGACCAGCACCGCGGCGGCGTGCAGGTCGGGCGTGTCCCAGACGATGATCGGATTGTTGCCGCCCATCTCCAGCGCCAGGATCTTCTCCGGCTTGGCGGCGAAGGCGCGGTTGAGCGCGATGCCGGTGCGCGCCGAGCCGGTGAACAGCAGGCCGTCGATGTCGGGATGATCGGCGAGCGCCTTGCCCTCCGCAGGGCCGCCGATGACGACGCGCGCGCATTCCGCCGGCACGCCGGCGGCGCGGTAGCAGTCGATCAGAAAGGCGCCGGTCGCCGGGGTCTTTTCCGACGGCTTGAACACGATCGCATTGCCGGCGAGCAGGGCGGGGACGATGTGGCCGTTGGGCAGATGCGCGGGAAAATTATAGGGGCCGAGCACCGCGAGCACGCCATGCGGCTTGTGACGCAGCGCCATGCGGCTGCCCATTGGGGAATCGAGACGGCGCTGCGCGGTGCGCTCGGCATAAGCGGTGACCGAGATGTCGACCTTGGCGATCACCGTGTCAATCTCGGTACGCGCTTCCCACAACGGCTTGCCGGTTTCGCGGGCGAGCAGTTCGCTGAACTCGTCGTGGCGCTGGCGTACGACATTGGCGAAGCGGCGCATCGTCTCGATCCGCACCGCCAGCGGCTGCGCGGCCCAGGGTGCCCAGCCGCTGCGCGCGGCGGCGACCTCCGCATCGACGTCGCCGATCGCGCCGCGCCACAGCTCCGCGCCCGTCGCCGGTTCGTGGGAGATGATCTCGCTCATAAACCTCTCTCGCTCAAGCGATGTCGGTTAGGGGATGGGCGGCATGGCGGCAAGGTGGGTGTGGGGCGGGGTGTCCCGGGTTGGGGAAGGTTGCCCGGGGGAGAGCGCTACCCACCATCGTCATCCCCGCGCAGGCGGGGATCCAGAGACGCAAACGATGCGGGCAATCGACTGACCTGCGCGTCTGGCTTCCCGCCTTCGCGGGAAGGACGTCTTGGCTGGAACGGCACCTCAAGCCAGCGCTTCGCCCATCCGGCGGATCGCGTCGACCTTGGCGTGGACGCGCGACCAGTCGTCGCTGTCCGCGATCGGTGCCCAGATCGCCTCGACCTCGTCGATCAGCATCGCACAGGGTTCGCCCTGCCAATAGGGATGGTCGCGGGATTTGCGCGGCCGATAATCGGCGAGTGCGGCGCGCAATTCGTCCCAGGCGGCATCGTAGCTCGCCGGCACGGTACCGCCGAACAGATCGAAGAAGGTGCGGTCGAGCGGAGCGGCGGTGGTACGAAGCGCGCGTTCGAGCGTCTGGACCAAGGCGCGGTCCGGCTCCGCGCCGCGCGGCACGACGCCGAGCCGCCAGAGCAAGGCGTCGGCGATCGCCGGCTGGTAATGGGACGCGAAGGTCTGCAGCGTGTCGATCAGCGGCTCGCTCTCCGCCACCAGCCTGAGCGAGGCGGCGAGCTGCATCACGTCCCAATGGATCGCCTCCGGCTGGCGGCCGAAGGCATAAAGGCCGGTCTGGTCGAAATAGGCGGCCGTGAAGCCGGGATCCCACGTGGGGGCGAACCGCCATGGGCCATAGTCGAAGCTCTCGCCGGTGACGTTGATGTTGTCCGAATTGAGCACGCCGTGGACGAAGCCGGCCGCCATGTAGCGCGCCGCGAGCGTCGCGGTGCGGCGCACGACATGGTCGAGCAGGCGGATCGGATCGTCGGACTCCTCGCCGTAGAGCCGGCGCAGGACGTAGCCGACGAGCGCCCGCATCGCGTCCTCGTCCTGATGATAGGCGAGCCGCTGGAAGGTGCCGATGCGGATATGGCCGTGGCTGAGCCGGACCAGCACCGCCGAGCGGGTCGGCGAAGGCTCGTCGCCGCGGACCAGCTCCTCGCCCGTCTCGATCAGCGACAGCGTGCGGCTGGTCGGCACGTTGAGCGCCTCGAGCATCTCGGTCGCGAGGATCTCGCGCACGCCGCCCTTCAGCGTCAGGCGTCCGTCGCCAAAGCGGCTGTAGGGAGTCTGGCCGGACCCCTTGGTGCCGAGGTCCATCAGCCGGCCGGCACGGTCGTGGACTTGTGCGAAGGTGAAGCCGCGGCCGTCGCCGATGTCGGGATTGTAGGAGCGGAACTGATGGCCGTGATAGCGTAGCGCCAGCGGTTGCGGCAGCGTGCCCGGCAACGGTGCGAAGCGCCCGAAGTGCCGCACCCATTCGGCGTCGTTGAGATCGGCCAGGCCGACCTCCGCCGCGGCGCGGTCGTTGCGATACCGCACGATCGTCCCGGGGAAGTTCGCGGCCTCGACCGGGTCCCAGAAGGTCGGCCCGAGATCGAGCAGGGCGGTGGCGGGGCGATAGGCTTGCGGGGCAGGGGGCATGCGTGGATATGGAGGCCGCGACTCCGGGGGCGCAAGGCATGAAGGCGTATCAAAACTGCTACTGGATGTCCGCCGACGGGCTGAAGCTGCATTATCGCGATTATCCGGGGGATGCGGCCAAGCCGCCGATCCTCTGCTTTCCCGGCCTGACCCGCAACGCCCGCGACTATGATGCGCTGGCGACGCGCCTGGCGGGGGCGTGGCGCGTGCTGGCGGTCGATTTCCGCGGTCGCGGGCGCAGCGAATATGCCAAGGACCCGATGAGCTACGTGCCGCAGACCTATGTCGCGGACGTGCAGGCGCTGCTCGCCGAGCAGGGCATCGACCGCTTCGTGGCAATCGGCACCTCCTTGGGCGGGATCGTCACCATGTTGCTGGCGGCGGCGGGCGCGAACATCGCCGCGGCGCTGATCAACGACGTCGGGCCGGAGATCGACCCCGCCGGCCTTGCCCGCATCCGCGGCTATGTCGGCAAGGGCGGCAGCTGTCCGACCTGGATGCACGCGGCGCGCAGCGTCTGGGACTCGAACGCCGACGTCTATCCCGACTGGCAGATCGAGGATTGGCTGGCGATGGCCAAAAGGCTGTACCGGCTGACCAGCAGCGGGCGGATCGTACCCGACTACGACCTGAAAATCGCCGAGCCGTTTCGCGCGCCGGGCAATGCCGCGCCGCCCGATCTGTGGGCGGCGCTGGCGCATCTGCGCGACGTGCCGACGCTGCTGGTGCGAGGCGAGCGGTCCGACGTGCTGGCGGCGTCGGTCGCGGAACGGATGGTCGCGGCGCTCGACCGCGCAGAGCTGGTCACCCTGCCCGGCATCGGCCACGCGCCGACGCTGGGCGAAGAGGGCTTGCGGCAGCCGATCGACCGGCTGCTGGCCCAGGTCGCATAGACAGCGTATTATCAGACTGATACACCCGTTCACGGGAAATCGGGGAACGGGCGGATGGCGACGGACGTGATTGCGGGCGGGGCGGTGGAGCCGGATGGCGCGCCGCGCATTCCGGTGCTCGACATCGCGCGCGGGGTGGCGATCCTCGGCATCCTGTTCATGAACGTCAACGACATGGGCGCGTCCATGACCGCCTCGGGGGCGGAGGTGCGGCATCTGGGCTGGACCTGGCTCGACCGGGCGGCCTGGCTGCTGCGCAACGTTCTCGCGGACGGCACGGCCCGCTGCCTGCTCGAAATGCTGTTCGGGGCCGGCATGCTGATCCTGACCGACCGGATGGCGTGCATGGCCGAGGGGCGCTGGGGCGTGCTGAAGCGCTATGGCTGGCGCAATCTGGTGCTGTGGCTGTTCGGCATGGCGCACATGTTCCTGCTGCTGTGGCCGGGCGACATCCTCCACACCTATGCGGTGGCGGCGATGGTTGCCTGTGCCTTCCGCGGGCTGGCGGCGCGCTGGCTGCTGACGATCGGACTGTTGCTGACCGCGCTCAATGCGGTCGGCGGCACGGTCGGGATCGTCTATACCCATGCCAGCGAGACGCAGCGGATCGAACTGACCGGTAAGCTGGCGGCGGGGCAGACGCTGACCAAGGCGCAGACGACGATGCTCGCCGACATCCGCAAGCGCGCGGCGCAGCGCGCCAGGAACAAGGCGGAGATGCAGGCGAAGATCGTCGCCGAGGATGCCTATGGTCGCGGCACGCCATGGCAATGGGTGCGCGGGCAATGGGCGATGAACCGCGAGCGGCTGGGCGCGATGGAGATCGGCGCGATCTGGGAGGCGGCGTCGGTGATGCTGATCGGCGCGGCGCTGTTCAAGCTCGGCATCCTGCAGGGCGGCCGCAGCCGGCGCTTCTACTGGGGGATGACGGCGACCGGCTGGCTAATCGGCGGTGGCCTGCGGCTGGCGGCGACGCTGGCGATGATGCGCTTCGACGGCCAGCCGCATATCGGCTGGGCGACCTATGAGGGCGCGCGCATCCTGATGACCTTGGGGCATCTCGGCGCGATCAACCTGCTGGCGGGCAGCGCGCTGATGCGGCCGTTCGTCGCGGCGGGGCGGACCGCGCTGACCCTCTACGTCTGCCAGACGATCATCATGTCGTGGCTGCTGTTCCCACCGTTCGGGCTGGGCCTGTACGGCCAATTCGGCTGGGCGGCGCTGATGGCGCTGTCGGTGGCGGTCGACCTGCTGCTGCTGGTCGCCGCCAACCTCTACCTGCGCCGTTTCCGTATCGCGCCGGTGGAATGGGCCTGGCGGTCGATCGTCGAGGGGCGGCGGCTGCCGTTCCGCCGGGTGTCGGCGAAGCCGATAGTGCCGGCGCTGGCGTGATCCGGGCCGCTTTGCGCAGAGGCTTGGGCAATCGGACGCGGCTCGGCTAAGGGACCGCATCATGGCCCGCCCGATCCGCATCCTGCACCTGCATTCCAGCTTCAACCTCGGTGGCAAGGAAGCGCGGGCGGTGCGGCTGATGAACGCCTTCGGCGACACCGCGCGCCACGTCATCGTGTCGAGCGTGCCCGACCAGCTCGGCGCGCGCGCGGCAATCGCCAAGGGCATCCGCTACGAAATCGCGCAGGACGCGCCGGCGCTGACCGGGCGGCCATCGGTCGCACGCTACGAGGCGCTGGCGCGGTTCATGCGCGGCTTCGATCTGGTGCTGACCTACAATTGGGGGGCGATCGACGGCGTGATGGCGCGCCGGGTGTTCGCCAAGGGCGCGCCGCCGCTGATCCATCACGAGGACGGCTTCAACGCCGACGAGGCCGGCGGGCTGAAGGTGGAGCGCAACATGTACCGCCGGGTGGCGCTGGCCGCCGCCAATGCTTTGGTCGTGCCGTCCTTCGTGCTGGAGGACATCGCGCTGCGGACCTGGAAGCAGCCGCGCGCGCGCGTCTACCGGATCGCCAACGGCATCGCGACCGACGCCTATGCCGCCAAGCCCGATCCGCGCGCCATTCCCGGCTTCGTCCGCAACGCGCAGGAGGTGGTGATCGGCGCGCTCGCCGGGCTGCGCGAGGTCAAGGACCTGCCGATGCTGCTCCGCGCATGCGGTGGCCTGCCGCAGCGGGTGCGGCTGGTCATCGTCGGTGAGGGGCCGGAGCGCGAGGCGATCGCGCAGGCGGCGGCGCGGATGGCGCTGACCGACCGGTTGGTGATGCCGGGCTTCCTCGACCGGCCCTACCGCTTTCTGCGCTCCTTCGACATCGTCGCGCTGTCGTCGCGCAGCGAGCAACAGCCGATCAGCGTCATCGAAGCGATGGCGGCGGGCCTGCCCGTGGCCAGCACACCGGTCGGTGATCTGAAGCAGATGGTGGCGGCGGAAAACCTGCCGTTCATCGCCGAGGGGATGGACGAGGTGCGGCTGCGCGACGCCTTGCGGCCGCTGGTCGCCGACGCGGACCTGCGCGCGCGGGTCGGCGCGGCCAATCAGGCGAAGGCACGGGCCGAATTCGACGAAGACGTGATGATCGTGCGGTACAAGGCGCTCTACGCCAATGCGCTCGGCCAACCCGGGGTGTTCGGCTGAACGCGCGCTTGCTCGCGATGCGCGTTCTGGCCGCGGAAAGTTGTCATGGCTAGATCAGCGTCGGACGCGGAACCCCTTAGGCGGCTGCACCTGTCGAAGCGGCATCGGTCATCTTTGCTGTCTTTACTGCGATCATAAGTTCTCGGCGTCTTTCCGATGCAAGCCAGTACCGGCGCTATGCTTGGCGTCAAAGGGCGACAAGTGGTTGCCCCGGCAACCTTGCTGCAGCGCAATGACGGATTGTCTTGCATTCGGCCGAAAAAGGTTCATCATTCTCGCGCCGGGACACCCCGGATACACGTGGGCCCGGCTCCTTTTGGAGAGGATGGGCCATGACTACGATCAAACATGTCGGAGAATATGGCGTGGTGGCGGTGGTCGCGACCGCGCTGATGGTCGCCGCGACCGGCCTTGCCAAGGTGATGGCGGACGGCGTCATCCTGATCGGCGAGGCGATCATACGCTGAACTGACGATCTGAACGACCGATACCGGTCATCCCGGCGAGCGCCGGGGTGGCCGATGGGCCCGGCCGGTTCCGCGCCGGCCGTCGTCGGCCAAGGAGAGTGGCGCGGCCCGGCGCCGCGAGGTCGCGCTGCTGCGGACCGGCGAATCATGCCACGGCATTTGCAGAGCGTCATCGCGATCCGCCGCCGTCTGGCACTGCGTCTTATCTGCCACGGTAGCGCAATTTCTTCGCATCGCCGGAACTTTCGGATATAGGCTCGCGGATTATCCCTGAGAGGTGCCGTTTCCTGTGTTCAAGGGCCTGAAGCCGATCGTCTATAATGGCCGCGAAGTCTGGCCGCTCGTCGAGGGCGGCAAGGGCGTGGCGGCGACCAATCACGCCTCGGCCGGTGCCTGGGCAGCGGCGGGCGGGATCGGCACGGTATCGGCGGTCAACGCCGACAGCTACGACCCGGACGGCAAGATCATTCCGCAGATCTATCGCGCGCTGACCCGCCGCGAGCGGCACGAGGAACTGATCGAATATGCGATCGAGGGCGCGGTGCAGCAGGTCAAGCGCGCGTTCGACATCGCCGGCGGCAAGGGTGCGATCAACATCAACGTGCTGTGGGAGATGGGCGGCGCGCAGCGCGTGCTGCACGGCGTGCTGGAGCGCACCCGCGGGCTGGTGGCGGGTGTCACCTGCGGCGCCGGCATGCCCTACAAATTGTCGGAGATCGCGGCCTCCTATCAGGTCAGCTACCTGCCGATCGTCTCGTCCGGCCGGGCCTTCCGCGCCCTGTGGAAGCGCGCCTATTCCAAGGCCGCGGACTGGCTGGCGGCGGTGGTCTATGAGGACCCCTGGCTGGCTGGCGGCCACAACGGCCTGTCCAATGCCGAAGACCCCCTGAAGCCGCAGGATCCCTATCCGCGCGTCAAGGAATTGCGCGAGACGATGCGCGAGGGCGGCATTCCCGACACGACGCCGATCGTGATGGCCGGCGGCGTCTGGTATCTGCGCGACTGGAACGACTGGATCGACAATCCGGAGCTCGGCACGATCGCCTTCCAATATGGCACGCGCCCGCTGCTGACGCAGGAAAGCCCGATCCCCGATGCGTGGAAGGCGCAGCTGACCCAGATCGAGGAAGGCGGCGTGCTGCTGCACCGCTTCTCGCCGACCGGCTTCTATTCGTCGGCGGTGCGCAATCCGTTCCTGCGCGCGCTCGAGGCGCGGTCGGAGCGGCAGATCGCCTTCTCCACGCAGGAAGCGGGCGATCACGTCTTCCAGCTCGACGTCGGCGTGAAGGGCAAGAATTTCTGGGTGACGCGCGGCGACCTGCTGCGCGCACGGGAATGGTTCGGCCACGGCTTTACCATGGCGCTGAAGACGCCGGACAATACCTTGGTGTTCGTGACGCCGGAGGAGGCCAAGGAAATCCGCAAGGATCAGGCCGACTGTATGGGCTGTCTGTCGCAATGCCTGTTCTCGAGCTGGGCGGACACCGAGACCAACTCGACCGGGCGGCTCGCCGACCCGCGCAGCTTCTGCATCCAGAAGACGCTGCAGGACATCGCGCATGGCGGCGACGTCGACAACAATCTGATGTTCGCCGGCCACGCCGCCTATAATTTCAAGAAGGACCCGTTCTATTCGAACGGCTTCGTGCCGACGGTCAAACAGCTGGTCGACCGCATCCTGACGGGGGACTAAGGGATTTTGACCGAGGTCGAGCGCCGCTATGCGTATTGGTCGCCGAAGGCGTCGACGCTTCTGACGGCCGTTCTGATTCTCGCCAACTCTCAGACGGTAGCCGCTTCGGTCTGGCTGGCGTATCTGGTCATTCTTGCGGCGCTGGTCGCCGCGAGCGTGACGTTGGTGATGCTGGCCAAGGGTTACGCGCGAGCGGCGACGCTGAGCGGCCTGACTATTCAGGCGGGGTTGCTGATCATCAACTTTGCCGCAATTCACTACGTCTTCGGGCTTTGTCCGTGCACGAGGAGCGCCTCCCCGACGGCGACCTTCTCGGATGCACTGTATTTCTCGGTCGTGACTTGGACGACCCTGGGGTACGGGGATCTGCTACCCCGGCCCGAACTCCATCTAATGGCGGCGCTTGAGGCGGCGGTCGGCTACATGTACTTCGGGCTTATTGTCGGTGTCGCTGGCGGGATATTGGAGGCGGGGCGAATCCATTCGCCGTCGGAGTCAACGCACTAGAATTCCGAGCAGCAATACGACGACGGGTGACAGCGACATCGCCATCATCACGCGAAAAGCGGTGCGATCGCTAAGGCTGCGGATCAGCTGTGTCACGGCAATACTATAGTTCCATATTCGGTAAACGACAATGCCGTTGGCGAGGCGGGAGCCGGGTTGAGGCTGTCGGCTCCCGCCCCATGTTATTTGGCGACGGTGCCGACCACCGCACCGGCGGTGCCGCCGACGGCCGCGCCTTTCTCGACACTGCCGCCGGTCGCGGCGGCGACGCCGGCCCCGCCCGCAGCGCCGATCCCCGCACCCTTCAGGGTCGAGCAACCGGACACAAGAGTGGCGGCGACGAGCAGGGCGGCGGAAGCCGCGCCGAACTTGATGGTCATCACAAACATCCTTTGCTGATGGGGAGTCGCCCGAATGCTGCGGCGCAGCGATCGGTTCCGCCCGGCAAGCTTTTGTCGCAAAAGGATTTGGTGGGTGGCGCCGATCCGCGCGTCAGGCCCAGCCGTCGAGTACCTGGTCGGGTGGCCGGTGGCCGTCGGCCCACATGCGGATGTTCTGGATGACGCGCTCGCCCGACGCCACCCGACCCTCGACCGTGGCGGAGCCCATGTGCGGGGTCATCGCCACATTGGGCAGGGCGAGCAGCCGTGGATCGATGCGCGGCTCATGTTCCCAGACGTCGAGCCCGGCGCCGGCGAGGCGGCCGGCCTCGAGCGCCTCGACCATCGCGACCTCGTCGACGATGCCGCCGCGCGAGGTGTTGATTAGATAGACGTGCGGCCGCATCAGCGAGAGGCGGCGGCGGTCGATCAGCATGCGGCTGTCGGCGTTGAGCGGCGTGTGGATCGAGACGATGTCCGCGGCGGCGAGCAGCGTATCGATGTCCGGGTGGAAGACCGCGCCCAGTTCCGCCTCCACGACCGCGGGCAGGCGGCGGCGGTTGTGATAGTGGATCGCCAGGCCGAAGGCGCGGGCGCGCCGCGCCACCGCCTGGCCGATGCGGCCCATGCCGACGATGCCGAGCGTCTTGCCGCCGATGCGATGGCCAAGCATGCCACCCGGGCTCCAGCCATGCCACTGGCCGGAGCGGACCAGCTTCTCGCCCTCCGCCAGCCGCCGCGGCACCGAAAGGATCAGCGCCATTGCCATGTCGGCGGTATCCTCGGTCAGCACGCCAGGGGTATTGGTGACGATGATGCCGCGCGCCCGCGCCGCCCTGAGCGCGATATGGTTCACGCCGGCGCCGTAATTGGCGATCAGCTTCAGCCGCGCGCCGGCTTCGGCGATCAATCGCTCGTCGATCTCGTCCGTGACGGTCGGCACGAGCACATCGCAGTCGGCCATCGCCGCGGCGAGCTGGTCGCGGGTCAATTTGGCGTCGCCGCGATTGTTGGTGGTGTCGAACAGCGCCTCCAGCCGCGTCATCACGCCTTGCGCCAACTCGCGGGTGACGACGACTTTCGGGTTGGGGCAGCGGCGGGTGTCCGGCATCGTGCGGCATGGCTTGGCGATTGGGAGCCGGCGCGTCAACGGATGGTTGATGCCGCCGGGACCGGCGCTATGCAGGCGACTTGCAGGGAAAGGACAGGGACGATGCGGCATTTGGCGTTCACGATCGCCGCGGTCGCGATGCTAGCGCCGGCGGCGATGCTGCCGGTCGGGCAGGGTGGGGCGGCGATCGCCGCCGAGACCAAGAAGGCCATGCCTTATTATGGCTCGATCGCCGCCGGGCGCGCGCGGATGCGGACCGGTCCGGCGCGCAGCTATCCGGCAAGCTGGCTGTACCAGCGACCCGATCTGCCGGTGCGGGTGCTCGCCGCGTTCAAGGAATGGCGCAAGGTCGAGGACCCGGACGGTACGCAGGGCTGGATGCTCGCGGCGCTGCTCAGCGAGCGGCGGACCGCGATCGTCAAGGGCGGTCGGCCGATCGAAATGCGCGAGCGGCCGTTTCCCGGCGCCCGGCTGATGTGGCGGGCGGAGCCCGGCGTGGTCGGGCGGCTGAGCCAGTGCGCCGGCGGTTGGTGCCGCTTCGACGTCAAGGGCCAGGCGGCGTTCGTCGAGACGCGCGACCTGTGGGGGGTCGAGCCGGGCGAGGCGCTGCCCTGAGCCAGCCCCTCCCGCAAGCAGGAGGGGCAAGGGGAACGCGAACGGCTTAGCGCATCAGCTCCACCGCCATGGCGGTGGCCTCGCCGCCGCCGATGCACAGGCTGGCGAGACCGCGCGTCTGGCCCGTCGTCTCCAGCGCCGACAGCAGGGTGGCGAGGATGCGCGCGCCGCTGGCGCCGATCGGATGGCCGAGCGCGCAGGCGCCGCCATGGATGTTGAGCCGCGCATGGTCGAGGCCAAGGTCGTGCATCGCGATCATCGACACGGCGGCGAACGCCTCGTTGACCTCGAACAGGTCGACCTGGTCCGTGGACCAGCCCGCCTTGTCGAGCGCCTTCTGCATCGCGAACACCGGCGCGGTGGTGAACAATGCCGGGGCGTGGGCATGGGCGGCGTGGCTGACGATGCGGGCGACCGGGGTCAGGCCGAGCCGCTCGGCGACGCTGGCGCGGGTCATTACCAGCGCGGCGGCACCGTCGGAGATCGACGAGGCGTTGGCGGCGGTGATCGTGCCTTCGCGCGAGAAGGCGGGCTTGAGCGTCGGGATCTTGGCGACGTCGCCCTTTGCGGGCTGCTCGTCGAGTGCGACGGTGGTGCTGCCCTTGCGACCGGCGACCTCGACCGCGACGATCTCGCGGTCGAAGGCGCCGCTGGTCTGCGCCTTTTGCGCTCGCGTCAGCGACTCAATCGCATAATCGTCCATCGCCTGGCGGGTGAATTGGTATTCCGCCGCCGTGTCCTCGGCAAAATTGCCCATCAGCTTGCTGGGTTCGTAGGCGTCCTCCAGCCCGTCGAGGTACATGTGATCGTACATCGTGTCGTGACCGATCCGCGCACCGCCGCGATGCTTCTTCGACAGATAGGGGGCGTTGGTCATGCTCTCCATGCCGCCGGCGACGAGCAGCTCGACCGACCCCGCGGCCAGCGCGTCGGCGGCCATGATCGCCGCCTGCATGCCCGATCCGCACATCTTGTTGACCGTCGTCGCCTCGACATGCGTGCCGAGGCCGGCGCCGATCGCCGCCTGCCGCGCCGGTGCCTGGCCGAGGCCGGCGGGCAGCACGCAACCCATGTAGATCCGCTCGACCGCCTCCGCCGATACGCCGACCCGTTCGACCGCGGCGCGCACCGCGGCCGCGCCGAGGTCGGTCGCGCTGGCGCCGGCGAGGGCGCCCTGAAACGAACCCATGGGCGTGCGGGCGTAGGACAGGATCACGATCGGATCGGTCGACATCATTCTCTCCGGATACATATTCTCGCCGCGATCTAGGATGGCGCGCGTGGCACGGCAATGCGCTTGATCTGGCTCAATCCTTCCGTGGTCGACAGCGGCGGGCCCGGCCGTCAGTCCTGCCACATGGATGCCTATGCCGAACCCATTCGCTGGTTTGCCTCGATCAGCGGCATGATCGCCGCGACCATCGTCTCGCTCGACTGGGGGCGGCGCGACACCGGTTGGGGGATGGTCTTGTTCTGCCTGTCGGCGATCGCCTGGATCACCGGTGCGGTCTTGACCCGCGACTGGGCGCTCGGCACGCAGAACAGCGTGCTGCTGCTGATCGATATGCTGGGCGTCTACCGCTACCTGCTGAGAGACAAGCCGCCCGCCGCGGCGGATGGCTGAACCGCTCGCCTGGGCGCTGGCGCTCGGCCTGGCGGGGGCGATCGTCGGCAGCTTCGTCGCCGCCCTCGCGATCCGCTGGCCGGAGGGGCGGTCGGTGACGCGCGGGCGCTCGGCCTGCGACAGCTGCCACGCGACCCTGTCGCCACGCGAGCTCGTCCCGCTGCTCAGCTTCCTGGTCCAGCGAGGGCGCTGCCGGTCGTGCCGGGCGCGGATAGATCGCTTTCACGTCGGCGTCGAGGCGACGGCGCTGCTGGTCGGTACCACCGCCGGTTGGATCGCGCCGGGCGCGGCCGGCATTGCCGGCGCAGCTTTCGGCTGGCTGCTGCTGGCGCTTGGCGCGCTCGACCTGCGTGCCTTCTGGCTGCCGGATCGGCTGACCGCGCTGCTGGCGCTGGCAGGACTTGGCAGCGGGGCGGCGGGCGTCATGCCGCCGATCGTCGACCGGCTGTGGGGCGGGGCGATCGGCTATGCCGGTCTGGCCATCATCGCCTGGGGGTATAGGCGCTGGCGCGGCCGCGAGGGGCTGGGCGGTGGCGATCCGAAGCTGTTCGGCGCGATCGGGCTGTGGCTGGGCTGGCGGTTGCTGCCGGCGGTGCTGCTGATCGCGGCGCTGGTCGGCTTGGGGGCGGCGCTGGTGGCGCAGCGGCGCGGAGGAGAGGTGCGGCGCGATACCGCGATGCCGTTCGGCACGCTGCTCGCCGTGGCGGCTTATCCGGCTTGGCTGGCGATGATAGGGTGGGCGTCATGATCACGCTGTTCCTTCCGCTCGCCTTGCAGGCCGCCGCAGCGACGTCCGCTTCCGCAGAGGCCGGCGCGTTGCAACCGATCGGTCGCCAGGCCCTGCCCGCCAAGGGCTGCGCGGCCTATCTGTGGAACGTCGCCGACCGCGAATTGGTGGCGATGGCGACGGCGGAGGCCGGCACGCTGCGTCTTGCGCCCGGCGGCAAGCCGATCGACCTGTCGCGCGGGGAGGGCAGCGGCGACGCTGCGCTCGGCTTCACCGCGACGACCGTCTATCGCGGTGGGGACATCAGCGCGACGCTCGACATGCAGATCGTCCGCGACCAGGCGCTGACGGCCGGTGCCAAGGTGCCGACGGGGACGTTGCGCATCGATCGGCCCGGTCGCGATTCGCTGGTCGTGCCGGTCGCCGGGATGATCGGCTGCTCGGCCCGCTAGGTCGGGCCGAATTGCGCACGATGCAACCATAACAGCTCCGTTACGTTTGCCTGCCGAGCAGGGGGTAAGTCGAATACGAACGCCCTCGGAGCGGGAAGGGGCGTATCGCGAGTGCCGGCGACATCAGGACGACTTCATTGGTTGGCGATCGCGCTGCTCACCGCGGCGCCCGCATCCGCACAGCTCGCGCAGCAACAGGGGCGTGCCCCGGCGCAGGGCCCCGACGCACCCAAGTCTCCGCAGGGTCAAAGCACGCCTGCCGATTCGGGGCAGGCGGTCGATCCCAAGGGCAACGCGCCGATCGTGCCGGACAGCGAATTCAATGCCGCGCTGCCCCCGTTGAGCGGCGACATCAACGCGCCGCTGGAGCCGATGCCGAGCGCGACCGCCGGCACCGCCGCGAATGCCGCGCCCCCATCTACCGCGGCGCGGCCAACCATCGTGCCCACTGCCACCGCTGCCGACACGAGCCTGCCCCCTGCGGCCACAGAGAATCCGGAACTGGCGCGGCCGTTGGTGCCGCTGTCCAGCTTCGATACCACGCCGTTGCAGACGGCGGCCGACGTGAAGGACCCGAACCCGCCGCAAATCCGGTACGACACGGTGCTTAAGGGGCTGGATGCACTGAATCTCGACGGGCAGTTCAAGTCGCTGTCGGCACTCCGTGAGGGCGGCGGCAAGGCGGCCAATGCGACGCAGGTGTCGGCCCGCGCTCGCGAGGACGAGGCGCTGGCGGTGCGACTGATGAAGTCGCTCGGCTATTACGACGGCACGGCGGTGTCGACCGTGGAGACCATCCCCAACGACGCCGGCCGACTGCGCGCGACGGTGAGCGCGACGCCGGGCCGGCTGTATCACCTCTCGTCGGTGACGGTGAAGGCCGATCCCGTCGTCCCGGCCGACCTCATAACGCACAATCTGCCGCTGAAGGTCGGTGATCCGATCGAGGCGGCGCGGATCGAGGGGGCGGAAGCCAACGTCAGCCTGGTGCTGCCGCAGCAGGGCTATCCCTTCGTCAAGGTGGGCGAGCGTGACATCCTGCTCGACGACGTGGCGGATCAGGCGACCGGCGCCTATACGCTGCCAGTCGATTCGGGCCCGCGGTCGAGCTTCGGCCAGCTGACCACCAAGGGCGATGCGGTGTTCGATCTCGATCACCTCAACGTCTTCCCGCGGTTCGATCAGGGCGATCTGTACGACGCGCGAAAGACCGATGACCTGCGCGATGCGCTGGTCGCGACGGGTCTGTTCCGCGGCATCGCGGTCGAGCCGCAGCGGACGGGACGGCCGGGGCCGGACGGCACCGAGCAGGTCGACCTGCTCGTTACGCAGACCAAGGGGCCGCCGCGCAGCCTGGGCGGCACGCTCGGCTATTCGACCGGCCAGGGCTTCCGCGCGGAAGGGACGTGGACGCACCGCAACCTGTTCCCGCCCGAGGGCGCGCTGATCGGCAGCGTCATCGCGGGTACGCAGGAACAGGGTCTGTCGGGCACCTTCCGCCGCTCCAACGCCGGCAAGCGCGACCGGACGTTCCAGATCATCGCGTCTGCCAACCACAACAATTACGACGCCTATGATGCCTTCACCGGCACGCTGGGCGTGCGCTGGAGCTACGATTCGACCCCGATCTGGCAGAAGCGGATCACCTATGCTTATGGCGCCGAGCTGGTTGGCACCAACGAGAGCGTCTGGGACTTCAGCCGCAACGAAAGCGTTCGGCGGACCTATGGCATCGTCGCGCTGCCGGGCCAGATCCAGTGGGATACGTCGGACAGCCTGCTCAACCCGACCCGCGGTTATCGCCTGAAGCTCAACCTCAGCCCCGAGACGTCGGTGCAGGGCAGCGTCAGCCCCTATGTCCGCACGATGATCGAGGGGACCTTCTACTACCCCGTGTCGAGCTCGATCGTCATCGCCGGCCGTGCACGCGCCGGCTCGATCCAGGGCATCGATCGCGACGATCTGGCGCCGTCGCGCCGTTATTACGGCGGAGGTGGCGGATCGGTGCGCGGTTACGGCTATCAGCGGCTCGGGCCGCTCGATCCGCAGGGCAATCCGGTCGGCGGCCGCAGCCTCAACGAATTTGCGGTCGAGGCGCGCTACCGCTTCGGCAATTTCGGCATCGTGCCGTTCGTCGATGCCGGCAACAGCTATGAATCGAGCCTGCCCAAAGGCTCCGACCTGAAGTTCGGCGCCGGCATCGGCGGTCGCTTCTACACCAATTTCGGCCCGCTGCGCCTCGACGTCGCGACGCCGCTCAACCCGCGCAAGGGCGACGGCAAGGTCGCGCTGTACATTTCGATCGGGCAGGCCTTCTGATGGTGGACGAGACCGTGCCCGCCGCGACCGAGACCGTGGTCGTCGTGCGCCGCCCCTGGTGGCAGCGTATCCTCAAGTGGATCGGCATCGCGATCCTGGGGCTGCTGCTGCTCGTCGCGATCGTCGTGTTCGGGATCAATACCGATCCCGGCCGCCGCTTCGTCGCCAACCGGATCGGCAATTACACCACCGCCTCCGGCCTCAACATCAAGGTCGGACGGATCGACGGGTCGCTCTATGGCGAGATGATCCTGTCCGACGTGCGCGTCGCCGATCCCAAGGGCGTGTTCCTGACCAGTCCGCGACTGAGCGTCGACTGGCGGCCGTTCGCCTTCGCCAGCAACCATGTCGACGTTCGCGCCTTGTCGACCGACCTGGTGACGATGGCGCGACGCCCGGAACTCAAGGCGACGCCGCCCAGTCCGAAGAACGAGCCGCTGCTTCCCGACCTCGACATCGACGTCAACCGGCTGCACGTCGGTCGTCTGGTGCTGCAGAAGCCGGTGACCGGGCAGACGCATATCGTCCGGATCGACGGCAGCGTCCATATCGCCGACCGCCGCGCGCAACTGGTCGCCGATGCCGCCGCGTTGCGCGGGCCGGGCATCGCCGGCGGCGACACGCTGCGGCTGAAGCTGGACGCGGTGCCGGACCAGAACAAGCTCGACGTCAACGTGAAGCTCGCCGCACCGGCCGGCGGCGTCGTCGCGACCATGGCGTCGCTGAAGGCGCCGCTGACCGTGAGCGTCGACGGTCGCGGCAGCTGGGCGGCGTGGCAGGGCCGCGCCGCCGCGACGCTCGGCGCGGGGCAGCTCGCCGACCTCGGCGTCACCGCCCGCAACGGCCATATCGAGGTGCGCGGCTATGCGACGCCCGGCCTATACCTGCAGGGGCCGGTCGAACGGCTGACCGCGCCGCGGCTCGACCTGGCGATCGACACGACGCTCGACCAGCGTCGCGCCGACACGCGGATCAAGGCGCGTTCCAGCGCGCTGGCGGTGGACGCGGGCGGTATCCTCGATCTCGCCAACAGCAGGTTCGGCAACTTCGCGGTCGACGCGCAGTTGCTTACGCCCGGCGCGATCGCTCCCAATCTCAACGGCCGCGACGTGCGGGCGCGGGTTGTCCTCGACGGCGCCTTCGCGACGCCGACGGTCGACTATAAGGTCAGCGGCCGCACGATCGGCTTCGGCACCACCGTCGTGCAGGACGTCTATGCCGAGGGGCTGGCGCGGGTGAATGCCGACCGCATCCTGGTGCCGGTCAAGGCGCGGGCGCGGCGCGTCACCGGGCTCAACGCCGCGGTCGGCGGGCTGACCAACAACGTGCGCATCCAGGGCGACTTTGCCGTGTCGATGCCGAACATCCTGTCCGACAACCTGCGCATCCGTTCCGACAACATCGACGCCACCGCGGTGGTCGTCGCCAATGTCGCGACCGGCCGCTACACCGGCGCACTGAAGGGGCGGGTCAACAACTACCGGGTCGAGAGCATCGGCATCATCGACCTGACCACCGACGCCAAATTGGTGCCCGGGCCGAACGGCGGCTTCGGCGTCACCGGCCGTGTCGTCGCCCGCACCCAGCAATTGTTCAACAGCGGCGTGCGCAGCTTCCTCGGCGGCAATGCGATCGTCCGGGCGGACATCGGCTATAGCCCGGAAGGGATCGTCAGCTTCCGCAACCTGCGCCTCAACGCCCCGCAGTTCCGCGTCACGCGCGGCGACGGGCGCTTCAATCCGGCCAATGGCGCGGTGCTGGTCGATGCCGACGCCTATTCGACGCAATATGGCCCGTTGTCGGCGCGGGTCACCGGCAGCGCCGACGCACCCGTGGTGGTGCTCCGCGCGGCGCGGCCGAATGTCGGCATCGGTCTCGCCAATCTGGAGGCGCGGGTCGTCGGACGGAACGGCGCTTATGCGGTGACCGCCAAGGGCGGCACCAATTACGGCCCGTTCACCGCCGACGTGCTGGTGCGGCCGAGCCCCCGCCTGACCTTCGACGTGCGCAGCCTCGTCCTCGCCGGCATCACGGCGCGCGGGCAGGTGCAGGCGACGCCGCGTGGGCCGTTCGCCGGTCAGCTGACCTTCGCCGGGCGCGGGATCAGCGGCACGGCGCGCCTAGCGGATCAGGGCGGCTATCAACGCGCCGACGTCAACGCGCGCGCCTATAACGCCACCATCCCCGGCGCCGCGGACTTCACCATCGCCCGCGCGCTCGTCAACGCCAGCGTCGTCCTCTATCCCAAGGCGCCGGAAGTCATCGCCGACGTGCAGGTCGGCGACACGCGCTACAATGGCCTCGTCATCCAGGCGATGCGCGCCAAGGTGAATTATCGCGGCGGCCGCGGCACGGCGCAGGCGGTGCTGACCGGGTCGAGCGGCGTGCCGCTACGCGTCGCGGTCAACGCCCAGCTGTCGCCGGGGCAATATCTCGTCGCGCTACAGGGACAGGCGAACGGCATCCCGTTCCGGACGATCAACCCGGCGCGGATCACGCAGGCGGCGCCCGGCTATGTGCTGGCACCGACGCGGATCGACTTCGGCCAGGGGCCGACGGCGGGTTCGGCGCGGCTCGCCGGTTCCTACGGCGGCGGCACCACCGCGGCGCAGGTCCGGCTCGACCGGATGAACCTATCGATCCTGTCCGCCTTCGTCCCCAACCTCGGCCTGTCCGGGGCAGTCAGCGGCAGCCTCGACTATCGCCAGCAGGGCGCGGCGATCCCGCAGGCCGACGCGCGGCTGACCGTCGCGGGCTTCCAGCGCACCGGCCTGGCGGCGGTGTCAGAGCCGGTTGATATCCAGTTCGTCGGTCGCCTGCTGCCCGACGGTGGCGAGGCGCGGGCCCTGGTCAAGCGCGGCACGATGACGGTCGGGCGGATGCTGGCGACGTTGCGCCCGCTGCCGCCGGGATCGGGGTCGTGGACGACGCGCCTGATGCAGGCGCCGCTGTCCGGCGGCATCCGCTACAACGGTCCGTCCGCGGTGCTGTTCAGCCTGGCCGCCCTGCCGGGGCAGCAGCTCAGCGGGCCGATCGCGGTCGCCGCGGACTTTTCCGGCCGGGTGTCCGCGCCGCAGCTCAACGGCCTGATCCGCGCCGACAACCTGACCTACGACAACGAGACCTACGGGACCCGCCTGTCGCAGATGAAGATCGCCGGCCGGTTCAGCAACGACCGGTTGGAGCTGACCAGCCTGACCGCGCGCGCCGGCGACGGCAGTGTGCAGGCACAGGGGACGGTCGGCCTCGCGGCGGACAGCGGCTTCCCGATCGACGTGCAGGCGCAGCTGAACAATGCGCAGCTGGCGAAGAGCGATGCGATCGCGGCGACCACGTCGGGCACGATCCGCTTCACCAACGGCCGCGACGGCGCGCTGTTGAAGGGCGACCTGACCGTGCCGGAAGCGCGCTACCAAATCATCCGTCAGGGTGCGGCCGAGGTGCCGGAACTGACCGGCGTCCGCCGCAAGAGCGAGATCCGCGTCGCCCGGCCGACCGACCGGCCGAACGCGCCGCCCGCGCCGGCCAAGGTGATCAAGCTCGACCTCAGGGTGCGGGCGCAGAACCAGCTGTTCGTGTCGGGCATGGGCCTCGAATCCGAATGGTCGATGGACCTGCGCATCGGCGGCACCTCGGCGGCGCCGACGATCGGCGGCGGCCTGGACCTCGTCCGCGGCACCTATTCGTTCGCCGGCAAGCGCTTCGAGGTGACGCGCGGCACCATCCGCTTCCGCGGCGGTGCGCTGACCGATCCGGACATCAACATCCAGGCGTCGACCACGACCAACGGCATCACCGCGATCATCGCGATCACGGGCACGGGCCAGCGGCCGCAGATCAGCTTCACCTCGACCCCGACGCTGCCGCAGGACGAAGTGCTCAGCCGCCTGCTGTTCGGCACCAATCCGGAGAATCTGTCGGCGACCGAGGCGATCCAGCTGGCGAGCGCGCTCAACAGCCTGCGCGGATCGGGCGGCGGCGGGCTCAACCCGCTCGGCAAGCTGCGCTCGGCGACCGGGTTCGACCGGCTGCGCGTGCTCGGCGCCGATCAGGCGACCGGGCGCGGCACCAGCCTGGCGGCGGGCAAGTATCTGACCGACGACATCTACGTCGAAGTGGTCACCGACGCGCGCGGCTTCACGGCGACCCAGCTGGAGATTTCGCTGACCAAGGCGCTCAGCCTGCTCACCTCCACCGGATCGTTCGGCGGCTCCGACGTCCGGCTGAAATATTCCAAGGACTATTGAGCCGAGGACGACCAACGCGCATCTTGTCGCTGACATGAGTGTCAGCAACAGGAGCGCGGCGGTGGCCGAGCATTTCGACGTGGTGATCGTGGGAGCCGGCCTGTCGGGGATCGGCCAGGCCTATCATCTGCAGCGCGACTGCCCCGATCGCACCTTCACGATCCTGGAGGGGCGGGGGGCGATCGGCGGGACATGGGACCTGTTCCGCTACCCCGGTGTCCGCTCCGACAGCGACATGCACACGTTGGGCTTCGCCTTCCAGCCGTGGACCGCGGCCAAGGCGATCGCCGACGGGCCGTCGATCCGGCGCTACATCGAGGATACCGCCCGCACGCATGGCATCGACCGGCATATCCGGTTCGGCCATCGGGTGACCGCAGCGGACTGGTCAGACGAGACGGCGTGCTGGACGGTGGATGTCGAGGGGCCGGACGGGGCGGAATTGCGCTTCCGCTGCAATTTCCTGTGCCTGTGCTCCGGCTATTACAATTACGCGCGCGGCCATGCGCCCGCGTTCGCCGGGCAGGAGCAGTTCGCCGGCCAAATCGTCCATCCGCAATTCTGGCCCGAGACATTGGACTATGCGGGCAAGCGCGTCGTCGTGATCGGCAGCGGCGCAACGGCGATGACGCTGGTCCCGGAACTGGCGCGCAAGGCGGCGCAGGTGACGATGCTGCAGCGGTCGCCGACCTATGTCGTGTCGCGGCCGGCCGAGGACCGGATCGCCAACGGCCTGCGTCGCATCCTGCCCGACCGTCTGGCCTATGGCGTGACGCGCTGGAAGAACGTGCTGCTCGGCCAGCTGTTCTACACGATCGCGCGCAAGCGGCCGGAGGGGTTCAAGCGCCGGCTGATCGCGATGGTGCGCGACCAGCTCGGCTCGGACTATGACGTCGATAGCCATTTCACGCCGCGCTACGCGCCCTGGGACCAGCGGCTGTGCCTGGTGCCGGATGCCGATCTGTTCGACGCGATCAAGGCTGGGCGCGCCGACGTGGTGACCGACACGATCGACACCTTCACCCCCGGTGGCATCCGGCTGACGAGCGGCAGCGAGTTGCCGGCCGACATCATCGTCACCGCCACGGGGCTGGAGGTGCAGTTGCTCAGCGGCATCCGCTTCACCCTCGACGGCGTGCCGGTCGATTGGCCGAACCGCGTCCAGTACAAGGGGATGATGTTCTCCGACGTGCCCAATCTGTCCTACACCTTCGGCTACACCAACGCCTCGTGGACGTTGAAGGCGGATCTGGTCGCGGGCTACGTCTGCCGGTTGCTCCGGGCAATGCGGCGGCGGGGCATGGCGCGGGTGACGCCGCGCGTCGCCGACCCGGCCATGGCACGACTGCCGTTCGTTGATTTCACGTCGGGCTACGTTGCCCGCGCGATGCACCTGCTGCCCCAGCAAGGTTCTCGCAAGCCATGGAAACTGAACCAGAATTACGCGTTGGACGTGCTCGCGCTGCGCTATGGCTCGATCGATGACGAGATGGAATTCACGCCCCTGACCCAGGCGGGGACGCGTCGCGTCGCCTGACCCACGGCACTTTTTGCCGCATCCCGCGTCTAACATCCGGCAACAGGCGGGCAACAAACCCGCGCGCGAGCAAAGGGGCCGCAATGAGCGAAGGCGAACGCGCGCACGATCAGGGCGCAGGCGACGGGCACGACCAGGATCACGCGGGCGACAAGCGGCACGATTCCGACAAGACGAACGATCGCGACCGGTCCGGAAAGGGCGGCGACGACGAGTCCGACGAGGACGAGGGTGGCGACGCCAAGAGCGACGGCGATGGCGACGGTGAGGACGGCGACGGGGACGGTGGCGATCAGGACGGCGACAAGAAGAAGCCATCGATCTTCAAGAAGCCGCTGTTCTGGATCATCCTGATCGTCGTCGTCGCAACGCTGGTGATCGGCGGGACGCTCTACTATCTGCACGCCCGCCAGTTCGAATCGACCGACGACGCCTTCGTCGACACGCATATCGTCCGCATCTCCGCGCAATCCGCCGGCCGGCTGATCCAGGTCGCCGATCTCGACAACCGCCATGTCGAGGCGGGGCGGCTGCTCGCGGTGATCGAGCCGTCGGGTCCGGAAGCGCAGCTCGCCGAGGCGCGTGCGAACGTCGTCCAGTCGCAGGCGCAGGTGCAACAGGCACTGGCGCAGGTGTCGGCCGCGATCGCCAACCGCGAGCAGGCCGCCGCCGCCGCGCGTGCGCCGCTCGCCGCCGCCGAAAAGGCGCGCAACGATCTCGCCCGCTACGAGGCATTGCTGCGGCTCGACCCGAGTGCCGTCGCCGGGCAGCAGCTCGACCAAGCGCGCGCCCAGGCGCGCTCGACCGCGTCCGACGCGGCCGCCGCACGCCGCCAGGTCGACGCCGCCGAGGCGCAGGTCACCGTGGCGACGCGCCAGGTGAAGTCCGCCGAGGCCGTGGTCGGCGCCCGCAAGGCGCAGGTGTCGCAGGCGAATACGACGCTGGGCGACCTGCAGGTCAAGGCGCCGGTGCCGGGGCAGGTGGTCAACCGCCAGGTCAATTTGGGCTCCTATGTGCAGCCGGGTAGCCAGCTGCTCGCGATCGTGCCGGACCGGATGTGGGTGACGGCCAATTTCAAGGAGACGCAGCTGACGCTGATGCGAATCGGCCAGGCCGTGACGATCAAGGTCGATGCCTATCCGGACGTCGAATTCCACGGCCACGTCGACTCGATCCAGCGTGGGGCGGGTCAGGCGTTCGCGGTGCTGCCGCCGCAGAACGCCACCGGCAATTACGTCAAGGTGGTGCAGCGCGTGCCGGTCCGGATCGAATTCGATCATCGCGACGGCGATCCCGATCCGCGCCGCTATCCGATCGGGCCGGGCATGTCGGTGGTGCCGACCGTCAAGGTCCGCTGAGCGTGGCGAGCAAGAGCGCGGCCGGCAAGGGCGGCGGTGGCAAGAGTAGCGGCGGCAAGGGTAAAGGCGGCGACGCCGGCGGCGGCTGGAGTCCGAGTCGCTCCGCCGCGGGCCGTTATTCGCCCTGGCTGATCGTCGCGATCATCTCGATTCCGACCTTCATGGAGGTGCTCGACACCTCGATCGCCAATGTCGCGCTCGATCATATCGCGGGAGGCCTGTCGGTCTCGAGCGACCAGGCGACCTGGGTGCTGACCAGCTATCTCGTCGCCAACGCCATCGTCATCCCGATCTCCGGCTGGCTGTCCGACGCGATCGGGCGGAAACGCTATTTCCTGATCTCGATCGCGTTGTTCACCCTGTCGTCGCTGCTCTGCGGGCTCGCGCCGAACCTGTCGACGCTGGTGCTCGCCCGCGTCATGCAGGGAATCGGCGGTGGCGGCCTGGCGCCGGTCGAACAGTCGATCCTCGCCGACACCTTCCCGCCCGCCAAGCGCGGCATGGCCTTCGCCGCCTTCGCCATCGTCGTCGTGGTGGGGCCGGTGCTCGGGCCGACGCTGGGCGGCTATATCGTCGAATATTCGACCTGGCATTGGGTGTTCCTGATCAACGTACCGGTCGGCATTGCCGCCTGGTTCCTGGTCGAGATCTTCGTCGACGAGCCCGAGCAGGTGCAGCAGGACCGCAAGGAGAAGTTCAAGAACGGCCTGCGTATCGACTATATCGGCGTCGCGTTGGTCGCGCTCGGCCTCGGCTTCCTTGAGATCACCTTCGACCGCGGCGAGCGCGAGGACTGGTTCTCCAGCCCGCTGATCCTCGGCTCGGCGATCATCGCCGCGACATCGCTGATCGCACTGGTGATCTGGGAGCTCAATCACGACGATCCGGTGGTCGATCTCAAGCTGCTCAAGAACCGCAACTTCGCGCTGACCATCGGCGTGATGGCGATCACCGGCCTGATCCTGTTCGGCACCACCCAGCTCATCCCGCAGATGCTGCAGCAGGTGCTCGGCTATTCCTCGCTCGATGCGGGTCTGGCGCTCACCGCGGGCGGCGTCGCGACACTGATCGCGGTGCCCTTCGCCGGTCGACTGGCCGGCGCGGTCGACGTGCGCTTCCTGCTGTTCCCGGCGTTGCTCGTCCAGGCGGCGGCCTTGTGGAACATGTCGCACCTCAATGCCGATATCACTTTCTGGGATGCGGCGACGGCGCGCCTGTATCAGGCGATGGCCTTGCCCTTCCTGTTCGTGCCGATCAACGCGATCGCCTATGTCGGACTGCGCCAGAACCAGACCGCGCAGGCGTCGAGCCTGCTCAACGTCGCGCGCAACCTGGGCGGTACGATGGGCATCAGCCTGTCGCAGACATTGTTGTCAAACGGCCTGCAGAAGCATCAGAGCGAGCTGGTCAACACGCTCAACCCGCTCGACCCCAATTACAACCAATGGATCGCGACCGCCGGCCGCACCTTTGCCGGGCAGGGCGACCCCGGCACGCTGCCGCTGGCCGTCCTGTACAGCCAGATGCAGCGGCAGGCGACGATGCTCGCCTTTCTCGACGTATTCCGCACGCTGATGATCGTCGTGCTCGTCGTCGCGCCGCTGGTGCTGGTGATGCGTGCCAACAAGACGGGCCAGGCCCCGCAGGGAGGACATTGAGATGCGGCGGTTCGCGGCTCTGAATGGGGCAATGCTGGGCGCGGTGGCGCTGGCGGGCTGTACCGTCGGCCCCAATTACACGCCGCCGGCCGCGGCGGTGCCGCCGGCCTTCGTCGGGCCGCAGGCCGGCGTGCAGGCAGCGGGGCAGGCGGACGTCACGCATTGGTGGCGCGCCTTCGCCGATCCGCAGCTCGACCGGCTGGTGGAGCGTGCGCTGAAGGATTCGCCCGATATCGCCATCGCGGCAGCGCGGGTCCGGCAGGCGCGGACGCAGGAGATCGCGGCGCGCGCGCAGGGCCTGCCGCAGGTCAATGCGAGTGCCAATGCGACGCGCGTCGAGTTCAGCAAGAACGCCGGCTTCTCGTCGCTCGCCCGCCTGTTCGGCGGGAGCAGCGGCGGCGGGTCGTCGGGCGGGTCCGGATCGAGCAGCGGCATCGCATTGCCCGGCAGCGGCATCACCACTTATGCGGTCGGGTTCGACGCCAGCTGGGAATTGGATCTGTTCGGCGGCGTCCGGCGGCAGGTGCAGGGCGCGGTCGCCCGGACCGAGGCGGCGGAATGGAATCGGCGCGACGCGGCCACGATGATCGCCGCCGAGGTCGCCCAGGCCTATTTCGCGATGCGCTTCGACCAGCAGCAAACGGCGATCATCCAGTCCGAATTGCAGCGCCAGCGCGGCGCGCTCCGCATCGCCGGCAATGTCGCCAAGGTCGGGCTGGTGCCGCCGATCGACGTCACCCGCCAGCGCGGCTCGATCACCAGTACCGAGGCGAGGCTGCTGCCGATCGCGGCGGACATGGCGGTGCGCCGGCACGCGCTCGCCATCCTGCTCGGGCTCGAGCCGGCGGCGCTGGACGCGGAATTGGCCGCACCTGCCGCAGCCCCGATCGCGGCCCTGCCGGTGATCCCCGCCGGGCTGCCGTCGGACCTCCTTCGCCGTCGCCCCGACGTGCGGGCGGCGGAGCGCAATCTCGCCGCCGCTACCGCCGACATCGGCGTCGCAGTTGCAGACCTCTATCCGCGCTTCAGCCTGACCGGCATGGCGCAGCTGATTTCGACGGCCTTGGGCAATCTGTTCAGCGGCGACAGCCTGCAGTTGACCGGAACCGGCGCGGCGCAATTCCCGCTGATCGATTTCGGTCGCCGTCGTGCGACGGTGAAGGCGCGTGAGGCGGCGCGAGACGAGGCCTATCTGGAATATCGCCAGACCGTGCTACAGGCCCTGCGCGACGTCGAGGATGCGTTGGTCCAGCTGGATGCGGAACGACAGCGGCACGTGGTGCTGATGCGCGCCGTGGCCGACGCGGATGCGAGCGTTCGGGCGACGACCGCGCAATATCGCACAGGTTTCGTCGCACAGGACGCGGTGCTCAACACCGAGGCACAGTCGCTCTCGGCGCGGGAGCAGGTGGCGATGAGCGAGGCGCAGCTGCGTCAGCAGACGATCGCACTGGCCAAGGCTCTTGGCGGCGGTTGGGAGGACGTCACGCCGGCGAGGTAAGGCGTGAACTCACTGTAAAATAAACCCAACTCGGCAGAGAATATCGGCCCGGACGCAAGCGTCCGGGCCGACGAAACCGTTTACCAAGGCTTGATGTCGAGCCCGATAACCATCTTGATGATGAGCGCCAGCATTTGCTTTCTCCCTTAGTGGTGCGCGAACGCCGAAACGCCGCGCACGCATTTAGGTTAACCTGATGTTTACCAAAATTCAATCTCCAGAATCCAATGATTAACGCTATTTTTAATCCTTGGGCGGTATCCGCTTAGCTGATGTTTTCAGGCGATCGTCCGGAGTCGATGGTGCAGCAGAACGCCGCGTTCGAGCCGATTGGCGTATCCGAAACGGATGCGATCGATTGCCTGCTGCTCGTCGAACTGGCCAATTTCGTAGCGTTGCGACGTCGGCTCGGCTGTGTCCGTGCCGATCTTCTCGCCGGCCTGGCGTCTGAACGGCTTGGCCGCATTCTGCCGACGGCGAGCATCGCAAGCGTCGGCCGCACGCTCGTCACCTGCCGCTTCCGCGGCCAGGCGGCGGATGAGATCGATCGACGCATCGCCGCGATCGAGGCCTCGTTCGCCCGTCCGTTCGAGATCGATGAGGCGTCGATTCGCATCGAGCTGACCTTCGGCGCGGCGGCAGCCGAGATCGGCGTGGACGAAGTCGCGCTGGTCGAACAGGCCGAACTCGCGCTGGCCGAAGCTCGGACCGCCTATCGCGCCATACGCCACCAGGTTGCGCCGCGTCCTCAGCGTGACGTCGTCCGGATGGCGCGGGAGCTCGACAGGGCAATCGACAAAGACGAACTGGTCCTCGCCTACCAGCCCAAGGTCCATGTCCGCCGTCAGGAGATCACGAGCGCCGAGGCCCTCGTCCGCTGGCGCCATCCCGAACGCGGCATGGTGATGCCCAACGATTTCATTCCGATCGCCGAGCAATGCCAGCTGATCGACCGGATGACGCTGTGGACCATCCGGCGCGCCATCGCCGACCAGCAGGAGCTGGCCAGGCGGGGTCACCATCTGCGATTGTTCATCAACATTTCCGGCCAGTTGCTCGCGGACGCGGCCTTTGTCGAAGAGGCGTGCCGCCTGGTCGGCAGCAGCGACGCGAACTTGGGATTCGAGATTACCGAGACCTCGGTGATCCGCGACCCGGCCAGCGCGATCGCCAACCTCCAACGGTTCGCCGATTACGGCATCACCATCGCCATCGACGATTACGGTGCCGGCCTGTCGTCGCTCGCCTATCTCAAACAGCTGCCCGCGCGCGAACTGAAGATCGACAAGCTGTTCGTCACCCAGCTGACCAGTTCGAACCGCGATCCGCTGATCGTGCGTTCGACGATCGATCTCGCCCATGCCTTGGAGATGGAGGTCGTGGCAGAGGGGGTTGAGACCCACGCCGCCCTGGCGTTGCTGACGGTGATGGGCTGCGACATGGTGCAGGGCTATCTGATCAGCCGCCCGGTGGCTCTCGATGCGCTGATCACCTATCTCGATGATGGATCCCATCGGCGCCCGGGACCCGACCCGTTGACCTTGTTCGGAGGGCTGACCTCGGTTCGCCGGGAAGCCTAGAGTGCGCTGTCCCATCGCTATCGTCGGGCTGCTGTCGTTCTTCCTCGTGGCGACGCAACCTGCGCCTGCCGCAACCCCGGAACAGTTCGACCGGCTGATCGCTGATGCCAAGGGCGCGATGCTCGCGGACCCGAATGTCGCGATCGTCAAGGCGCAGGACGCCGAACGATGGGCAGGAAGCCGGCCGCCGTCGACCGACCGCGAGATCATGCGTGCCACGGCGCAATGGCTGCAAGGCGAGGCGCTGTTGCGGATCAACAATGTTGCCGCGGGAAAACTACTGGTGACGCGGGCGCTGGCAACCGCATCGCGGCTCGCCCCTGGGTCCAAGCTGCAGGCGGACCTGCTGCTGTCCGACGGCTGGATCAATACGGTTGAGGCGAACGTCGCAAAGGCGCTGGTCGACTATCAGCGCGCGCATGCACTGTTTGTCACACTAGGCGAGGTGCGAAGTCAGGCGAAGGCGCTGCAGTCAATTGGCTCGCTTTACAGCAGTGGTCGGGATTTTGCTGCGGCGCTGAAATATTACGATCAGGCGATTGCTGCCTACAATGCCGACCCCAATCTGCTGCTCTCGATCTATAACAATCGCGGCAACACATTGCGCGAGCTGCATCGCTATCGCGATGCGGAAAAGCAGTTTCGGGAAGCCTTGGCTCTAGCGACGAGCATGCAGAGCCCGCTGCTGCGGGCGATGGTGCTCGGCAACATCGCGGAAACGCAGCTTGCCGCCGGCAATGTCGCCGGCGCTCAGCGCAACATCGACGAGGGGCTGCGGCTCGCGGGCCGGCCCGAAGCCGCTGGCTTCAAGGCGCTGCGCGAAACGCTGCAGGCGCTCGCAGCGCAGTCGGCGTTCCAGAGCGGTGACCTGACCGCTGCGCAACGTCTGATCGGTCAGCGCTTCGCGGGGCAGGATCCGGCGCAAGCCACGGTGGTGGACCGCCCCGCGCTTAAGACCGCCTATGACATCTACCGTGCCGTCGGGCGCGACGATCTGGCACTGGCACACCTGGCTGCGTGGAAGCGGCTGGACGACGAGGCGACCAACCTGGCGCGGTCGACCAATGCGGCGCTGATGGCGGCGCGGTTCGATTTCGCCAATCAGGAACTGCGCATCGCCAATCTGCAGCGCGACGAGGCGCGGCGCAGCGTCGCCTTCGAACAGGCGCGGGCCAAGACGCAGCGGACGATCTTCTTCGTCGCGGCGGGCGCGACCGCGATCGTCATCGCATTGCTCGGCATCGGCCTGTTCACTATCCGCCGCAGCCGCAATCAGGTGCGGGCCGCCAACGACGATCTCGCCGTCACCAACACGGCTTTGGGTAAGGCGCTGGCGGCGAAGACCGAATTCCTCGCCACCACCAGCCACGAAATCCGGACGCCGCTGAACGGCATCCTCGGCATGACGCAGGTGATGCTGGCCGATCCTACCTTGGGCGACCCGATCCGCGAACGCATCGGTATCGTCCACAGTGCCGGTACGACGATGCGCGCGCTGGTCGATGACATCCTGGACGTTGCGAAGATGGAAACCGGCAACCTTACAATCGAGGCGGCACCGTTCGACTTGTGCGCGATGCTACTCGAGGCGAGCCGGATGTGGGAGGAGCAGGCCAGGGCCAAAGGCATTGCCTTCGTTCGCGACCTGCACGACAGTCCAAAGCGGATCATCGGGGACGTGACACGACTGCGGCAGATCGTGTTCAACCTGACAGCCAATGCGCTCAAATTCACCGCCATCGGTCAGGTGACGCTGCACGTCGCTGCGGTCGGTGAACGGCTGCATATCGCCGTAGCAGATACCGGCGTGGGGATCGCGGCGGACAAGATGGAGGAAATTTTCGAGTCCTTCCGCCAGGCCGACGCCAGCACGACCCGCCAGTTCGGGGGTACGGGGCTCGGCCTGTCGATCTCACGCAATCTGGCGCGCGCCATGGGCGGGGATGTGCGGGTCGAAAGCGAGCTGGGCCGCGGGTCGCGGTTCACCGTCGATCTGCCGCTGGCACGGGCCGAAGATATCGAGGAGCGGGAGCCGGCAGGGGGCGGCGCAGCCTTGCTGATCGTCGACCGCAATCCGATCACGCGCAACATGTTGAAGGCGGTTCTGTCACCGCTGGTCGAGGAGGTTCGGGCGGTCGCCAGCCTCGCGGAGGCGGTCGCTTGCTGTGCCGCAGAGGCGGTGGGGCGGATCGTCGTCGATGCCTCGGCGATCGGGAACGATGTCGCGGCATTCGCGGCGCTCAGCGCTGCTGCGGGAGACCGGCGCATTGCGGTGCTGTTGCCCGCCGGTCAGGCAGCGCCAGAGGGAGCGCTTGCCATCGCTAAACCAGTGTCCGGCACCGATTTAATCGCCGCTTTGTACGGTATCGGCGATCAGCCGCTTGTGTCCCGGGCGGCATGAAGCGTAGAGGCGCGTCCATGCCCCGTGCAGACTTTCACTTCGGGATTTCCCGACGGCCATGAACATTCTGTTTATCGAGGACGACCGGATGAACCGCCGCGTCGTGCGCGACATGCTCGACGTGGCTGGGGCGGCGATGGACGAGGCGGAAAATGCGGAGCAGGGGCTCGGCAAGATTGACGCCGCCACCTACGACATGCTGCTGATCGACCTGCGCATGCCGGGGATGGATGGGCTGACCGCGATCCGCCATATTCGGGGGCGCGACGATGCAAAGGCGTCCGTGCCGATCATCGTGATCACTGCCGATACCGCGCTCGATTTACGCGAGCGCTGCCTGGAAGCGGGGGCGGATGAGGTGCTGTTCAAGCCAGTGGCGATGGACGCGCTGTTCGAGGCGATGGGCCGGATCCTTGCCCGCGACGCCGATGGCGTGATCCGCTGAAGATCGTATCGCGGTCGGCAACCTGCCGTTAGGCCGAATCCGGTTTGGGCGCGAGAGCGGCCGCCAGCGAGGCGGTGCCGCTGCCACGACGGGCGGGTTGGGGCTGCGAGGCGTCCGGCGCCCAACCGGTCAGGAAGATGATCGAGAACCGTTCAGTGGTGCGGCCGTCCGGGCCAGCAGCGTCGGCGAAGGCAGCGGCGGTACGCGCCAACGTCTCGCGCGACAGCGCCGTACGGCTGGCGAGCAGGTTGGATGCCGCCATGCCGCGCAGATCGTCGAGCAATCGCCCGAGACTGGCGTAACGCACATCCAGCGTCTCGACGTCGGCGACAGGCAGGGTGAAGCCGGCGCGGACGAGCAGATCGCCCGCCGACCGGACGTCGATCTGCGGATGCAGCCGCGCCGCCGGCCGTTCGCCCTCGGCCGCGCGCAGTGCGGCGCGCAAGGCCGGCAGGCTGCCCGCCCCCAGAAACGCACCGAGGAACAGGCCATCCGGCCGCAGAGCCCGTCGGATCAGCGTTAGCGCGCCGGGAAGATCGTTGACCTGGTCGAGCACGCCGGCGCTGACCACGCAGTCGAAGCTGGCGCTTGCGAAGGGAAGGCGGTCCTCGTCGCCCTGGATGCCGCCTGTCACGCGGGCAAACCGGGCGCCGGCATCGATCCGCGCCATGCGTGCCCCGGGGACCGCCAGGCTCTGGTCGCTAGCGCCGATATCCAGCGCCTCGCCGAACGGCCGCTTCACCGCCGCGAGCCGCTCCAGCAGCCCCTCGACCATGACGTCGCGGAGAAAGGCGTGGGCGGCAGGATCGCCCGCCGCAGCACGGTCGCGGCGTAGCCGGCGCGCCGTGCGATCGAAGATTTCCGTGGCAATCACGCGGCGGCTTGTGCCGTTTCCCGACGCGGGCGACAAGCATCGATCATGGGCTTCGGGTCGATGGCGGCAGGCTTGGGCAGGGGGGCGGTAGCGCTGGTGCTGCCGCCGCGCTGTCCCGGCTGTGGGGTGCCGGTGGCGGACGACCATCACTTTTGTGCATCGTGCTGGAACGACTTGCGGCTGATCGCGCCGCCGTGGTGCGCCGCCTGCAACCGGCCCTTCGCCTTTGACCGCGGTGAGGGTATATGCTGCGCGCGCTGCCTTGCGGAGCCGCCGCGTCATGCCGGGGTGCGCGCCGCCGTTGCTTATGGCGCGATCGCGCGATCGCTGGCGCTGAAACTGAAATACGGCGGCCATATCGGCATCGCGGCGACGATGGCGGAGCGGATGCGCGCGATCGTGCCCGCCGGAACCGAGCTGCTGATCCCCGTGCCGCTGCATCGGTGGCGGCTGTGGAGGCGCGGCTACAACCAGGCTGCGCTGATCGCCGCCGCACTGGCCCGTCGGACGGGCATCGCCCACGATCCGCTGGCGCTCGTTCGACGGCGTGCGACGCCGGCGCTGCGCGGCCTAGGCGCGCGCGAACGGGCTCGGACGGTAGCCGGCGCTTTCGCCGTTCCGGATCGGCAGCGGGTCGCGGGACGGACGATTGGGCTGGTCGACGATGTCTATACCAGCGGCGCGACGACCGACGCCTGCACGGCGACGCTGCTACGCGCCGGCGCGGCATCGGTGACCATCCTCTGCTGGGCGCGGGTGCTGGGCGACGGCGACGATTGACAAGCCGCGTGCCAGTCCACACCTCCTGCCTATGGCAAAGGTTGAAATCTACACCAAGGCATTCTGCCCCTATTGCAGCCGGGCGATGCGACTGCTCGCGTCGAAGGGCGTGGAGCCGGTCGAATATGACATCACCTTGGGTGGTCCGAAGCGCGGCGAGATGATCGAGCGCTCGGATGGCCGCACGACCGTGCCGCAGGTGTTCATCGATGGCCGTCATATCGGCGGTTCCGACGATCTGGCGGCGCTGAACGCATGCGGAGGGCTCGACCCACTGCTCGCCGCATGAAGGCGGCGGTGCTGCAGATGACGAGCGGGATCGATCCCGCCGTCAATGCCGCGACCCTGGTCAATGCGGTGCGCGAGGCGGCGGCGGACGGTGCGGCGATGCTGTTCACGCCAGAGATGTCGGGGCTGATCGATCGCGATCGGCAGCGCGCGGCGGCGTCGATCCGGGTCGAGGCGGAGGATCGGGTACTTGCCGCGGTCTGCACAGCGGCAAAGGATCACGGCCTATGGGTGCATCTCGGCTCGCTGGCGATCCGGCGGCCGGACGGACGGCTGGCCAATCGCGGCTTCGTCATCGACCCCGCGGGCGCGATCCGCGCGCGCTACGACAAATTGCATCTGTTCGACGTCGACCTGCCGACCGGGGAATCGTGGCGGGAATCGGCGGCTTATGCCGCCGGCGAAGGTGCGGTGGTGGTCGACACGCCGCTCGGCCCGCTCGGCCCGACGGTCTGCTACGACCTGCGGTTCCCCGCCCTCTATGCGACGCTGGCGGAAAGTGGCGCCACAGTACTGGCCGTGCCGGCGGCGTTCACGCGGCCGACCGGGGCGGCGCATTGGCATACGTTGCTGCGCGCCCGCGCGATCGAGAATGGCTGTTTCGTGGTGGCGGCGGCGCAGACCGGCCAGCATGACGATGGCCGCGCCACCTATGGCCACAGTCTGGTCGTCGATCCCTGGGGCGAGGTGCTGCTCGACATGGGCGAAACGGCGGGGGTCGGCTTTGCCACCATCGACCCAGAGCTGGTGACGGCGGTGCGATCGCGTATCCCGGTGCTGGCACATCGCCGGTCGATCCCGACCCCGGTCGTGGCATGATCGTCTTCGACCTGCGCTGCAGCGGCGGCCACGTCTTCGAAGCGTGGTTCGGATCGAGTGAGGCCTATGCCACGCAGCGCGACGCCGGCCAGATCGCCTGTCCGCTCTGCGCGGACACGCGGATCGACAAGGCATTGATGACGCCGCATCTGCCGGCGAAGGGCAACCAGCGCGCCGACACGCCGCCCGCGTCGATCAAGGCGGCGCTGCAGGAGCTGGCGGCGGTGCAGAAGCGTGCACTGGCGGACTCGCAATGGGTCGGCAGCGATTTCGCCACCCGCGCCCGGGCGATGCATGACGGCGAGGAACGGCATGCGGCGATCCACGGCCAGGCGACGCTGGCCGAGGCCAAGGCGCTGGTCGACGACGGCGTGCCGGTCGCGCCGCTGCCCTTTCCGGTGATCCCGCCGGAGGCGGCGAATTGATTGACCGGTCCAGCGCGAAAAACTAGGAACGCTGGCGCTGCCCCCGTAGCTCAGCCGGATAGAGCGACGGTTTCCTAAACCGCAGGTCGGAGGTTCGAGTCCTCTCGGGGGCACCATTCCAGTCACATCGAACCGGCTATTGAACGAGGCTGGGCGTCGAGCCTGATCCCGTCGCTTCCCGGCTAAGATTCCGATTGACTTGTTGGATTTTGTTCCTCAAATGTTCCTACCGTCTGAAGCGACGGGGGTGGCATGATTCTCGTATCTGACAGCGAGCGGCGACGGGCTTTCTCGATCTGGCTTCGAACCGGCAGATTGCCGAGCATAGCCGCGGCGGATGGCGTCGAGCTCAAGTTCAATCCTTGGCATGATCCGGCGGACGGGCGTTTCACGTTCGCCGGGTCGGGACGCGCTTCCGGCCAAGATGGCAGAGGCCAGTTTCGAGGTGGGGGAGGAGGCTCGTTTGGCGGCGGGGGTGCCTCGTCACACGAGGCGTGGCCACGCGATGCTCGATCGGACGCCAATCGTCAGCGGCCCCGCATGACGCCCACCCCCAGGGCACAGATATCAGGTTCGACCTCTCGCTCTTCGTTGCCGAAGCCAGACGCGGCACGGCCGATCTCGCAGAATGGCTGGGGCGGCGGTGGCTTCACGGGTGGTGGGGGCGGGCGCGGCGGCGGTGCGGGGGCATCAGGATATTGGGGTAATGATGGGCCGGCACAAAGGACGGTGCCAAAAGCTTCCACCACTGTCGTCACAAGCCGGCAATTACCATCCCGGACAATAAGGCCGTCCCCCCATTCCGCAACATCGACACCGCTTCGTCGCGAAGTGCGCAACGGCTACGAATACCAGATCGACGGAACGGGACGCACCCGCAGAGTTTCGGGCACCCTGAAAATCGTCGATAAGCGGTGCGATCGAAATCAGCGCAGGCCCAGGCCGGTGGGGCCGATCGCCGGCCGACTGACGACGGCGGTCACTATATCGCGGCACGTTTTGATGGACCGACCGACGCGTTCAACCATTTCGCGCAGGATGCGAATTTTAATCGCGGCGAATATCGCCGCCTTGAAGATCAATGGGCGAGCGCGAAGCGGGCGGGACGGAACGTCACCGTCAGAATCCTGCCGAGCTATGACGGCGCGTCGAAGCGCCCTTCCGAGATCAACATTTGGTTCAACATAAACGGCCATCGACAAAGTCTGGCAATTCCGAACGAGCCAAAGGAGAAGCGTGGTGGCAAATGACGAGACGGACCGCCTGCTCGGGGAAATCGGCCAGCTTCTAGCCGAGGACACGGCGTATCCGCTTGACGGCACGTTGCTCTATGCGCGCGTGAGATCGTCGTTGGTCGCCCCCTCAATCTTCAAAAACCGCGCGAACAGCATTGTATACCGCGACCCCGACTTAAGTCGATGGTTCCAGCTGCTTCTTGACCTCTGGGAGGCCGAGAAGCCGGAACACCGCTGGGCGGAAATCGAATATCTCATCACCGGCGACACGTTCGAAGTGGCTTACACCTACGCCGACGAAATCGATCCAGACGAGGACACGTTCGAGCGTCGCGACCGGATTGTCAGGCGGTATTTCGGGGATAAGCCAATCGTCTATCCGCCAGGCCCACCCGACGATGACGATGCCCCGTACTACGACCTCTAGAGCCGATGGGCATTCGGGTATGGCAGGCCATGGTTCGTCATCCCCGCGGAGGCGGGGATCCAGAACCCCTGACGTCACGGCTCTCCAAGCAGCCCCCGCGCGTCTGGATTCCCACCTTCGCGGGAATGACGGCAGGGCGTTTCTAAAGCCTGTGATGCTGAATGGCGACCGGTCCTAGTCGTCCACACCGCGGCCAGAGAATTAGGGAGCCGGATCGCCTGAAGTATTAACGTCAATCCGTATCGTCTATGGGGTGCCCGGCTTGGCGGTCCCGCTCGCTACGTCACGGGGAGTTGACGGCCAAGTCGGAGATGTGTTCAGCGGCGACTACGGGGACCACCGGCTGAACCGGTGCGGTCAGGAGCTGCCAGCCGGTCGGCAGATAGTCCGTCGACATATAGAACCAGAAGGCACAGCTGCCGTCGGCGCGATAGCTGCCGCCCTTGAGGATGCCATAGGCGACGGTGCCGAGGAACACCGGGCTGCCGCTGTCGCCCGATTTGCAGATCGGGCCGGCGACCGTGGTCCAGGTCGGCAGGCAGGCGCCGCCGCACAGGTCGCCGGCCGGCGCGAAATCGGTCAACTCGACCTCCGAACAGCTGTAGCCGGTGCGCTCGCCGCGGTGGCAGACGACGTCGCCCGCGCGCATCCCCGCCCGGGCGCGCGCGGCGGTGACCGGCCGGCTGATCGTTCGCGCCGCGTCGGTATAGAAGGTCGGCGGCAGGGGCAGCGGGCTGGCGTTGACCTGTACGTCCTGATTGCCCCAACCCCATTGGCCGACGAACGGCAGCACGGTTTCCTGCCCGTCGGCATCGCGCGTCGACAGCGTGTCGGGGCAATGGGCCGCGGTCGACAAGGCCGTGCGCTGGCCGTCGGTGACGACAAAGCCGGCGGTGCACAGATAGCGGTGCGGATCACCCGGCACGCTGCCGGTGACGCGGGTGCCGCCGGCAATGCCGCTCATGTCGAGTTCGGGCTGGTCGATGACGCGCAGCCGCACCGGCACGCCGGCCAGAGTTGCGAGGCGGTCGCGCAGGGCCGTGGCGCCTTCGCGCTCGACATCGCGGCGGGCGACTACCGCGACCAGTTCGCCGGTGCGGGGATCGACGCCCAGGCCCGGCGGCGTCAGCAGACTGGCGCGGATTTCCGCCTGATGCGCGCTGATCGCCTGGACCAGCGCCAGACGTGTGGCAGCGGCACCGGTGGCGAAGCGGACCGGCACCGCCTCCCCATCGACGACGAGCGTCGTGTCGGCAATCGGCTCATTGCCGGTCAGCAGGATGCGGATCGCGAAGTCGGGCTGATGAAGCACGGCAATGCCGGCGAGCCGCTCGGCGTAGCGGTCGGCGAGGGCATCGGTCGCGGCGACGCTGTCCGCCTGCAACCGGAGCTGGTGGGCCGCCGCGTCGGCGGTAACGCCGAGCCGTTCGGCGATCGCCGCCCCGTCCTGTGCAAAGGCCGCGTCGATCGATTGCGGGTTTAGGTCGCCAGCTTGCGCCTGCGCGACGCTCGCACCGAACGTCGCCGCCAACGCCGCCAGAATGATGCCGACCCGCCCCACTGTTACTTCATAGCGCGGGACAGATAACCGCGTGCTGAACGGCGCGAAGCGATCATCGGCTCCGCGTCGCGGTGGAAGTCGCGATCATGCCTGGCCGAGCCACGACCAGTCGCGATCGCCACCGCCCGCGGCGATGATCGCATCCATGCGCTCGGCGAGCAGGCTGGCGAGCGGCAAGGGCGCACCGTCGGCGGCGCTGATCGCCAGGCCGACGTCCTTGCGGCCGAGCGTCAGCGGAAAACCGGCCGGCTCGAACCGCTGCGCGGCGATCATCGGCGCATAGCTGCCGAAGATGCGGCTGCCGAAGTCGCTTTCGACCAGCAGCGCCGCCATGCGGTCGGCGGCGATGCCTTGTGCCCCGGCGATGCGCATCTGTTCGCTGATCGTCTCGATCACCGCGGCGATACCGAAATTGGCGGCGGCCTTGGCGGCGGCGGCCATCGCGGGCCGATCGCCCATAACGATCGTCTTGGCGCCGATCGCCGCGAACACCGGCGCCGCAGCGTCGAGATCGTCGGCCGCGCCGGCCGCGATCACCGCCAGCTTGCCCGCCGCCGCGACGTCGGGTCGGCCGAGCACCTGGGCCGAGACGAAGCGCTGGCCGGCCTCGCGATGCGCCGCAGCGAGCCGGTCGGTCAGCGCGACGCTGACAGTGCTGCACGCGATGTGGAGCAGCCCCGGACCGGCGGACAGCAGCCCGTCGTGCCCGAAGCAGACCGCCTCCAGCGCCGCGTCATTGGCGAGCATCGTGACCGCGACGCCGCTGCGCGCCGCGTCGGCAGGATTGGCGGCGACGGTCGCGCCACGCGCCGCGAACGGTTCGGCCTTGCCGGTGTCGCGGTTCCAGACGGTGACGCGGTGGCCGGCGTCGATCAGCCGCCCGGCCATGCCGTGGCCCATCTGACCCAATCCGATAAAGGCGACGTCCATATCCACGCTCCTGCCGATGCGGTGAGGCCGGCAGATGATGCTCCGGTCGGCGATCGGCAAGGGCGCGCCGCGCCGGCCGATCAGAAGGCGGGCAGCACCGCGCCTTGATAGCGGCGGACGATGAAGGCCTTGGTCGCCGGGCTGCGCAGCGCGGCAACGAGCGCGCGGACGCGGGGATCGTCACCGGCGCCGGGCCGGCCGACGACGAAGTTGACGTAGGGCGAATCCTTGTTCTCGATCGCCAGCGCGTCACGCACGGGATTAAGCTTGGCATCGAGCGCGTAATTGGTGTTGATCAGCGCCAGATCGATCTGGTCCAATACCCGCGGCAGCGTCGCCGCCTCCAGTTCGCGGAACTGCAGTTGGCGCGGATTGGCGGCGATGTCGCGCACGGTCGCCAGCGGGTCGGTTGGGTTTCTGAGGCGGATCAGCCCAGCCTGCTGGAGCAGCAGCAACGCACGGCCGCCATTGCTCGGCTCGTTGGGGATCGCCACCGTCGCATGCTGCGGCAGCGCCGCGATCGACCGCCAGCGGCGCGAATAGGCACCGAGCGGTTCGACATGGATGCCGGCGATCGGCACCAGCTTGGTGCCGCGCGAGGCGTTGAATTCGTCCAGATAGGGCTTGGTCTGAAAGTAATTGACGTCAATCTGGCCCTGATCGACCTGCAAATTGGGCTGGACATAGTCGTTGAACACCCGGACCTCCAAGGTCAGGCCCTGCTTGGCGAGCACCGGCTTGACCTGCTCGAGGATTTCCGCATGCGGCACAGCGGTGGCGGCGACGGTGAGATGGTGCGGGTCGCTGTCCTTGTGACCGCAGGCGGCGAGCAGCAGGGCGGGGAGGGCGGTGAGCAGCAGCCGGCGGGGGAACATGGGCAACCTCAGCGATGGTCCAGCCGGCGGGCGAGCCAGTCGCCGCCATATTGGAGCAGTTGGACAAGGGCGACCATCAGCGCGACGGTGACGAGCATCACGTCCGTCTGGAATCGCTGATAGCCATAGCGGATGGCAAGGTCGCCGAGGCCGCCGGCCCCGACCACGCCGGCCATTGCGGTGAAGGAGACGAGCGCAACGGCGGTGACGGTCACGCCCGCGACGAGGCCGGGCAGCGCTTCCGGCAACAACGCCTTGGTGACGACCTGCCACTTCGTGGCGCCCATCGCCTGTACCGCCTCGATCGTGCCGCGCGGCACCTCGCGCAGTGCCTGTTCGACCAACCGGGCGTAGAAGGGAGCAGCACCGACGACGAGCGGCGGGATTGCCCCCGCCACTCCCAGAGACGTGCCGACCAGCCGCAACGTCAGCGGGATCATGACGATCAGCAAGATGACGAAGGGGACCGAGCGCAGCACATTGACGAGGATTCCGGCCGTTTGGTTGAGCCAGCGGCGCTCCGCCAGCTGGCCGCGGTCGGTCAGGAACAGCAGCACACCGAGCGGCACGCCGACGAGGATGGTGAGGATCAGCGACACGCCCAGCATCACCAGCGTGTCCCGGCTCGCGGTCAGCATGTCGCCCCAGACGATGTTGCCGAGCCAGCCGCTCATGCCGCGTCTCCAAGCAAGGCGAGCGTCGTTCCGTGGGCCGGATCGGCAAGCATGGCGTCGGTGGTGCCGCTTTCGACCAGACGACCGGCATCGAGCACCGCGACACGATCGCAGACGGCGCGGATCACCGCCATTTCATGGGTGATCAGCACGACAGTCAGTCCCAATTCCTGGTTTAGCTCGCGCAGCAGACCCAGCACCGAACGGGTCGTCTCCGGATCGAGCGCGCTGGTTGCCTCGTCGCACAAAAGGATATCAGGCCGGGTGGCGAGGGCGCGGGCGATGCCGACCCGCTGGCGTTGGCCACCCGACAGCCGTGCGGGATGGACGTTGGCCTTGTCGGCGAGACCGACGCGGGCCAGCAGCGCGGCGGTCCGTTCGTGCCGCTCGGCGTGGGGGATGCGGGCGAGTTCGAGCGGCAAGGCGACATTGGCGGCGACCGTGCGATTGGCGAGCAGGCCGAAGGACTGGAAGATCATCGCGGCACGGCGGCGTACCGTTCGCACCGTCTCCGCATCCGCCCCGGCGAGGGACAGGCCATCGACCGTCACCGTGCCGGCGCTCGGCTGCTCGAGGCCGTTGATCAGGCGGAGCAGGGTCGACTTGCCTGCTCCAGAACGCCCGATGATGCCGAACATCGCGCCGCGCGGCACGGCCAGCGACACGTCCGCCAAGGCAGCGGTGCCGTCGGGAAAGCGCTTCGACACGCGGTCGAGCAGGATGATCGGATCGGGGGACAGGTTCATGGCGGTGCGGTACCGCCGCCGCAGCTAGCCGAAGACTGCCGGCGATCGGCGCAAGTTCGTCTTCGTCGGCGGTAAGCTCCGCTTGTCGGGTTCGCGCCAGCCCGGTCTCTAGCGCCGCCGGCGGTGGCCCTGCGTCATCGGATCGGGCTTGGGCGGGGGGCGCCAGCCGGCGCGTGGCTCGACGCGCTGCTGACTGGTGCCGAGACCCATGGAGCCCGGCCGCTGACGGGTCAGCGCGACCGCGTCGACGGCCGCCGCCTCGCTCTCGGAAGCACCGCCGCGGATCAGAGCGATCCGGTCGCGCAATCGGCGAGCCTCCTCGAAGTCGAGCGCCGCCGCGGCGGCCTCCATACGCATCTGCAGGTCCGCGATCGTGTCGGTCATCGCGCCATAACGAACGGCCGCCGCGAAGGTGGCGCCAGCCTAAGCCCTAGGTGCTTGTCGCTTCTGAATTGTTTGTCTTGCGGGAAACTGCCAGAGCGGTCGTGTATCGCGTCGCGATGCCATGCTTGGGTTGCAAGGATGGCGCGTGCGACGGGACGGGCGCGTGACGAGGGGGGTTGGCCACGGCGATGCCACAGACGAACAGGTCCGCAGCGACGGAGGAGGCGGCCGCAACGGGAGAGATCGACCGTTATCGATCGATCGTCTTTCCCAATCGGGTCCGCGATGTCCGGCGGCAGTGCGGCATCCCGACCTTGCTCGGCCTGGCGGCGCGATTGCCCGACATCCCCTATGTCCGACTGTCGAAGATCGAACGGGGCGAGGTCGTCGCCAAGGCCGCCGAGCTGCGCCGCATCGCATCGGCGCTCGACGTCGCGCCCGAGGCGCTGTTGCTCGACATCGACGCGCCCGATTTCGACATCGCCGACTGGGCGGTCGATCTGCAGGACTGGACCGAGGAGGACATCGAGGAGGATCGCTTCGCCGTGCTGTTGGCCGCTGCGATCCGCGCCCGGCGCGAGGCGGACCGCAGCCTGTCGATCCCGCAGGTCGAACGCCTGTACGGCATCGCTCCGGTCATTCTGTCGCGGCTCGAAAATGCCTTCAAGCCGATCGGCCGGTGGAATGCGCAAGCCGTTCGCGCCGTCTGCAAGATGCTGGGTGCGGACAGCGTCGCCGCATTGCGGGAACAGGTGCTGCGGGCAGCTGACGCCGGTGAATACGACCGCCATATCCCGCTGATTGCCGGCGTCGATGTACGCCGCGACAAGACGCGGGCGCGGATCGCATCGCTGCGGGACGAACTGGCGGCGAACCCGCCTCAGACCGAAGAGGGTGCCGTTGGCGCTGAAACCGTTGCGCGTTCGGCACCGCCGCCGCGTCAGGGCGATCATGGCACCGACAGTACCGTCCTCGCGGCGATCCATGCCGCCGACAGCGTCGTCGTGCGATTGGTACCGGTGTTCGGCGTGCCATTGCGTGATGGCTTGATGCGCAGCATGCGCAGCACCACCTCCGCGAACAGCTCCTGCGGCAATTCGGCCAGCACGCGCGCCGCGTGATCGGGGCGGAGCTTCTGCAGGATCACGGCGATGGTCTGCGGATATTCGTTCTTCAGGTAATTGGCGAGCAGGCTCTCGCTGACGTTGGACAATTTGTCCCACATCGTCCGGCCGGAGGGGCCGCGGATATTGTCCATGATCTCGCGGACACGATCCTCCGGCATCACCGCGCGCAGCAGCCGCTCGGTCGAATCGAACGAGCCGTGGAGGTTCGCCATGCCGGCGACCTCGCTGGAAAACTGCACCAGCAGATGCTCGACCACCGAAGACGGCACGCGGCCGAGCTGGGCGATGCAGCCCGACAGTTCGGTCACCTCGTCGATCGACAATTGCTCCCAGATCGGCGCGCCGTGGGTTTCGCCGAGCGCCAGCATCAGCGCGCCGGCCCGTTGCAGACCCGAATATTTCTTCAGGTCGGCCGGTTCGATGACCGGCGCCGTCATGCTCATGCAATCCCCCGAAAGTCGACGGTGCGCGACCGAACCGGCCGCGTTTCGTCTATCTTATAGGAGGAATGCGCCGGTCTGGAGCAGGGAGGCGGCTATGGTCGACATTTACGGCGGGATCATCGGACTGAGTTTGCTGGGCGGTGGCGGCAACGCCTTCGGATTCGGCACCGCGAACGTCCCGGTCGAAACCGCCGCGGCCCGTGCCGCGCGCAAGCTGTTCACCACCCCCGCGACCCAGGCGCCGTGGCGCACTGCAGCCAAGGACCCGACTTCGCTCGATGCGATCGAGGGTCAGGCGGCGAGCGTCCGCGGGATGCATACGATCGTCGACGCGCCGCGCCCGTCCGAGGCGGCGGGGTCGGACGACGTCGAGACGACCTTCGTCACCTATCGCGCGCTCGACCGGCTGAAGGCGCTGGCCCGCGCCGGGCAGCAGGCGGGGCTGGGCGACGTCGAGCGGCAGGGGCTGCAGCGCGCCTTCGCCAAGGGGCTGGCCGATCTGCGCACCTTCCTGGCCAATGCGCCGGGAGGGAAGGTTGCGCTCGCCTTCGGCCCGCCGACGACCAATGTGAAGAGCGCGCCCGGCCTCGCGACCAAGGATATCGGCAGCTTCACCGGCACCGGCGTCGTCGCCGATCTCGATGCCGGCCTGCCCGGCATCACCGGGCAGGAGCGATTCACCGTGCAGCTGGACAACGGCACGCATCACGACAGCGTGACGGTCGATCTGTCCTCGCTGCCGCAGCAGCCGCCGACGCTCAAGCAAGTGGCCCAGGCGTTCAACGACGCCATCGCCGCGTCGTCCAGTGGCTTCAACTATGAGGTCAAGTTTGCGCCCGCGATGATCGGCGACAAATACGGGCTGACCATGACCACGACGGCGGCGACGACGGTGTCGCTGCAGCAGGCGGGCGCGGGCGATGCGCTGACCGTGGTCGGCAGCGGCACGCAATTCGGCGCGCCCGCGGGGGCCAGCCTGTCGCGGGTGGCGGACCCCTCGGCCTCGCTCGACCGACAAATGCTGGGAACGATCGTCGCCACGGATCGCGCCGGGACCGCGGCGGCGCAGGCCAAGGCCGATGCCAAGGCCGCCGACGCCCGTAACGCGGAGACCTACGATCCGACGGCCGATCCGGCCGCCGCGGCGGCACCGGTCACCGTCAACGCCAAGCTGCAGGCGCGCGCCACCGTCACCGCAGCGGACGGCTTCACCTATGTCGTCGGCACGACGCAGGGCGACATCGGCACCTCACGGGTCAATGGCCACGACGACCTGTTCCTCAGCAAGCTCGACAGCGAGGGCAAGGTCGTCTGGCAGCATGCGCTGGGTCCGACGGGCACCTCCGAAGGCGCCGCGATCAGCCTGACCCCGCAGGGCGACGTGGTCGTCGTCGGCACGGTCACCGGCCAGTTCGACGGCACCGCGATCAGCGGCAGTGCGATGATGCTCGCCCGCTACGATGCGACCGGCGAGCGCAAGTTCGCCACCGCCCTGCCAAGCGCCGGGAACGACGAGGCGACGGCCGTCGTCGCCGCGGCGGACGGCAGCATCTATGTCGGCGGCCGCTCGGACAATGCCAATGGCGGCGCCGCCTATCTCGCCCATCTGGATGCGCAGGGTCATCTAATCGAACAACGGGCGATCGCCGGCAGCGGGTCCGGACGCGTCAATGCGCTCGCCATCGACGGTGACGGCCGGCTGCTGGCCCTGACCCGCGAAAACGGGACCGCCCAGCTGCGCAAGGTGGACGCAGACGCCCTCGGCACCGACCTGGGCAGCGTCGACTTCGGCAGCGCGAATGCCCGCGCGCTCGCGGTCGCCGTGGACGGTCATATCGCGGTCGTCGGCGCGACGACTCAGGCCGTACCGGGTAGCAGCGGCCTCGCCCCCGATCACGGCACCGACGCCTTCGTGACGCGGCTGAACGCCGATTTCAGCGGCGCGAGCACCACATATATCGGCACGGCCGGGGAGGATCAGGCGGACAGCGTCGCCTTCGTCAACGGGACGATCTACGTCGGCGGCCGCACCACGGGCAGCCTGAGCGGCCAACGCCAGGGAACGGTGGACGGTTTCGTGGCGCGGATCGATCCCTCGACCGGCGCTGTCGGGGCGGTGTCGCAGTTCGGCGTCACGGAAGGCGTCAGCGACCCGGTACTCGTCGCGACCGCCAAAGGCGGCAACAGCGTGCTGGGAGCGCTCGGTCTGCATCGCGGGTCGCTCAACGACGACGTCGCCACCTCGCTCGCCGCCCAATTCGGGCTGGTCGCCGGCGACAGCTTCACCGTCCAGCTCGACACGCAGGTCGCGCATCGCGTCACGATCGATGCGGGGGAAACGATGACGAGCCTGCGGCTGAAGCTGCAGCAGCTGCTGGGCAGCGATGCAGTCACGGTCATGACGCCGCGGAACGACGACGGCAATGTCCAGCTCAGCCTGTCCGTGCGTCCCGGCCATACGCTCAGCCTCACGGCCGGCCCCCAGGATCGCGATGCTCTCGCCAAGCTCGGCCTCGCACCGACCCGCATCCACGCCGACTCGCCGCGCAAGGCGAGCGATCCGAAGGTCACGCCAGGTGGCAGCTTTGGCCTGTCGCTCACCGATACGCTCAGCATCGCCACCATCGACGCCGCAAAGGCGGCGGGAAGCGCGGTCGACGACGCGATTTCGATGACGCAGAGCGCCTATCGCTCGCTCTATTGGGACAGCGGCAAGGCATCGCGCGTCAACGGCACGATCGGTCCCGGTACGGCGCGGCAGCAGGCGCAGCTGGCATCTTACAAAGCGGCGCTGGCGCGGTTGAACGCCGGTGGTGGCGGCGGCGGGCTGTTCTGACCTTCGAACCTGCAAGGACGTTTGCGTTGACCGACGCCATTCCCCTGATCGACGGCCTGACCCGCGCGATGAAGAATCTCGCCGAACGCCAGCGGGTCGTCGCTCAGAATATTGCAAACAGCGAGACGCCGGCCTTCCGCGCGCAGGAGGTGGAGGCGCCGGACTTCTCCGCATTGCTGGTCGACCAGGGCAAGCCGCATGTCGCGCGCCCGCGCGTGCGCGCCACGGGCGGCATGGTCGCGCTCGGCCTCGCCCCGAGCAGTGATGGCCACATCTTCGCCGATCCGCAGGTCTCCGAGACGAAGCCGGACGGCAATACGGTGACGCTGGAGGATCAGCTGCTCAAGATGGGCGACATCCAAAGCCGTTTTCAGACGATGACCGATCTGTATCGCAAACAGATCGGCCTGATCCAGGCGGCGATCGGTCGCTGACGGAACAGGGCGTCGTTCAGCCCGCCTGGTGGATCGCCAGCTCACTGGCCAGGGTCGCGACCAGCGCCGCCGCCGGCATCGGTCGCGACAGCGGCGCGCCCTGACCGGCCCAATAGGCGCCGTAGCCGCTTTCGCCGCCGGATCGGGCGGCGACATGCAGCGCCTTTCCGGCATCATAGGCGATCGGATAATCGGGCGGCCTCAAGGTATGGAGCGTATCGGCAAGAGCATCGAACCGACCGGGCAGGGCACGCGCCGGCCGGCCCGAGATGCGGTCGGTCATCCGCGTATGCCAGGCGCCCGGCCCGGCCAGTCCGGCGCGATAGGCCGCATCCGCTGCGCTTTCCGGGCAGCCGATGAAAGCGGTGCCGAGCTGTGCCGCAATGGCGCCGAGATCGAGCGCGGCTGCGATCCCGGCACCGTCCATGATGCCCCCGGCGGCGATAATCGGCGACTCCACGTGGCGCACGAGCAGTCGCGTCAGTGGTAATGTGCCGAGCGCATCATCCGGTGCGGCGGGGTCGAAATGGCCGCGATGGCCGCCCGCCTCGATCCCCTGGGCGACGATCGCGTCGATCCCGACTGCGGCGGCCGCCTGCGCCTCCGCAAGACTGGTTGCGGTCGCCAGCATGAGTGTACCGCGGGCTTGGAAGGCGGCGACCGTCGCCGCATCTGGCAGTCCGAAATGGAAGCTGACGACCGGCGGCGCCTCGGCGAGCAACATGGCGCGCATTCCGGCATCGTCGCCGAAGCTGGTGTAGATCGCGCGCAAGGCGACGGGCGGCTGCGCGCCGACTGCTGCGAAGCTGGGCGCCAGCGCGGCGATCCACGCAGCTTCGCGGACCGGATCCGGCGTCGGGGTGGCATGAACGAAGACATTGACGTTGAAGGCGCGATCCGTCCTGGCGCGCACCTCCGCGATGGCGGCCTGCGCCGCGTCGACACCCAGCGCACCGATCGCGATGGCGCCGAGCCCGCCCGCGTTCGATACCGCCGCCGCCAGCGCAGCGGTGGAGACGCCGGCCATCGGCGCCTGCAGGATCGGCAGCGCGACGCCGAGCCCGGCGAGCAGGGGGTGGATCATGACGCCTCCATCCCGGCCGCGGCGGCGCCGGACGATCAGCGCCGCCGGCCGAGCTTCACGCCGACATAGATGTACCGACCGAGCGACGAAATCGGATAATCGTAGCTGTCGGCGTCGGGCTTCTGCCCGGTCAGATTGTTGACCCCGCCGTAGAATGCGAAATCGTCGGCGACGGCATATTGCAGCTGCACGTCATGCTGCCACAGCTCCTTGTAGCGCAGCAGGTCCGGCGCGGCATAATCCGGGTTGGCGTCGGTCGCCGCCTTGGGGAAGCGCCGGGTACGGTCGAACCAGCGCAGATTGTAGCTGATCGTCAGCCCGTCGAGCGTCCAGGTCGGCGAGGCGACGAAGTTGAACTTGGGTCGACCGGGCTGGTCGACCTGATCCTCCGGCGTCGCGCCCGGCGTTGCGATCTGCTCCAGTCGGTCGAGATAGCCGCCGACGAACCGCAGGTCGAAGGTGCCGGCGCGGGCGGTGCGCACGACATAGCTGAGGTTGACGTCGAGCCCGGCGGTGCGGAAGCTCGCGACATTCTGCGGCTGGACCGAGAAGCCGTTGATATAGGCGGTGCCCTGTCGACGCCGGATCGCGCTGCAGAAGACGTTGTCGAGCGTCGGCTGGTCGACGCACAGATTGGCGATGGTGTTGGCATCGGCGGTGTTGATCGCGTTGCGCAACCGGATGTCATACCAGTCGGCGGAAATCGACAGGTCGGGCAGGAAGCGCGGACGCAGCACCGTGCCGGCGGTCCAGGTCCGCGCCGTCTCCTCGCGCAGGCCCGGATTGCCCGTGCGCGAGCCGTTGATCAGCACCGCGGCATCGGGATTGTTGTTGGCGGTGAAGGTCGCCGGATTGCCGCCGAGCGAAGTGATCAGCGCGACGCAATTGGCGGCGCGGGTCGCCGATCCGGCGTTGCGGTTCTCAAGATAGCAGGGGTCGACGAAGTAGTTCGTCGTCGGGCTGGTCGGCTGGAACAGCTCGCCGATGTTGGGCGCGCGCACCGACTGGCCGTAGGAACCGCGGAAGGTGATATCACGGATCGGCGCCCAGACGCCGTTGAACTGCCACGCCTGGGTGCGGCCGACGGTGGAATAGTCGGACAGGCGGCCGGCGGCGCCGACCGACAGGGTTTCCGCGAATGGCACGTCCTTGAGCAGCGGCAGATTGAGCTCGCCGAACGCCTCCCACACGTCGAACGCGCCGCGCGACGGCGAGATGACGTAATTGGGGTCGAAGCTGTCGCCCTCGTCATATTGATACCATTGCTTGCCGGTCAGGAAGCTGTTGGGATTGAAGCGGCTGGTCTCTCGCCGATATTCGCCGCCGACCGCGAACTGGACGGGCCCGCCGGGCAGCCGGAACAGCGCGCCGAAGTCACCGGTCAGCTGCGCGCTGGCGACCGATTGGGTCAGCCGGGCGGTGCTGATGTTGTTGCCGTTGGTCGCCCAGGCGAGCGCGGCGGGGTCGTAGACGCCCGTGCCGAAGGTGTTGAGCGGCAGGCAGCCGCTGTTGGCGCCCGGCGTGAAGCTGTATGCCGCCACCTGCAGCGCGGCGGGGTTGAGGTTGGACCGGCAGGTCGCCTTGCCGGTCGCCGGATCGGTGACGACGTCGAGCGCGGCGGTGAAGCGGTCGTTCCAGCGGCTGTTGAGCTTGGTGATGCGCACGTCGGTCTGGCCGTAGGTGAACGACACGTCGTATTGCGCATGATCGGTGATGCGGCCGCTCGCATCGATCACGCCGCGCCAGGTGCGCCGGCGGTCGCTTTCGCCCAGGCGGGGAAAGTCGGTGTTGTTGCGGTTGGAGACGATCGTCGTGTCGCCGGCGAGCAGCGCGGCATTGCGCAGTGTCGTCGGGATATACGGATTGTCGAGCGTGAAGACCGCAGGGTAGTTGCCGGAGAAGCCGCCAAAGGTGGTCGCCGTGGTCTGGACGAACTTGCCCTCCAGGCTCAGCTTGAATGCGTCCGAGACATCGTAGTGGGTCAGCAGATTGACCGCGTGGCGTTCGGTCGCCGGCAGCAGGTCGCCGACATAGCCGGCGACGGGCGTCGCGCTGCCGCCGCTGACGAAGCCGCCGCCGACCTGCGTGCCGGGGTCGTAGCGGGTGCCGTCGCCGTTGTAGGCGTTGCCGCCGATCTCGATATAGCCGCTCGGCGTGCCGTACGGATAGCGCAGGTCGCCTGCCAGCACCTGCTGGTACGATCCGGCGGCCGGGCCGTTATAGGCGAGGTTGGGAACGAGATACTGGCGGTTCTCGCGGCGCAGGAAGGCGCGGTCGTCGTTACGCAGCGGGCTGTCGGCATTGTATTCGTAGAAGAGCGTGACGTTGCCGCGCCCGTCGCCGAAGTTCCGCCCGGCGCCGATCGAGGCGAAGCGGTTGCCGGCGTCGCCCTGATCGGAAATGCCCATCTGCGTCCGCGCGGTGACGCCGTCGAAATCGCGCTTCAGGATGAAATTGACCACGCCCGAGACGCCGTCGGCACCGTAGACGGCGGAGGCGCCGCCGGTCAGCACGTCGACCCGTTCGATCAGGTCGGTGGGGATGGCGTTGACGTCGACCGCGGCGCTGTCGATCTGGCTGGCGACGTGGCGACGGCCGTTGACCAGCACCAAGGTGCGCGCGGTGCCGAGCCCGCGCAGGTCGAGCAGATTGAGGCCTGCGGCGCCGTACAGCTGGCCGCCGGGCCGGTCGGAACCCGCCGATTGCGTGCTGTCGACGGAATTGGTCAGCGCCGGCACGCGCTGCAGGAACGACGTGACGTTGGTGTTGCCCGACTGCTGGATGTTCGCGGCGTTGAACGAGACGATCGGATTGGGCGCGGCATAATCGGGGCGGGCGATGCGCGATCCGGTGACGACGATGTCGCTGCCCGATGCCTGATCCGGGGTCACGCTCTGGTCGGCCGGGGCGGCGGTCTGGTCACTCGGAGCGGCGGTCTGCGCCGCGGGCTGGGACTGCGCGTCTTGCGCCTCTGCCTGGCCGATCGACGACAACAGCACGCCCGCGACGATCGCGGCGCGGCACACAGACCTGTCCTGCATCCGAAACACCCCTTTTGATAACGCCGCGCGCTTCTTTTTTGATGCGACGTTAACCCAAGGGAACGTTTCGGCTGCGCAATCGCTCCACAAACATGGGTTATATATTTGAGGCTGGATGAAAAATGCCCGCCGGCGGCAGGGCGTGCCGTCGACCGGTTCTCGCACGCGCCGTCCCGACGCAAGCGGCGGCGTGATCGATCCGACGCGACGGTCGCTGCTCGCCGCCGTGCCGGCCGCGATGCTCGCCGGTTGCATCACCCGTCGCGATCCGCGGGCGCTGTCGGTCTGGGCGATGAGCTATGAAGGCGATTATTCGCCGCTGCTGATGCCCGCCTTCACCCGCGCCACCGGCATCTCGGTCGAGGTGCAGACCTTGCCGTGGACCGCCGCGCACGAAAAGCTGCTCACCGCCTTCGCCGGGGGTTCGCTGCCCGACGTGCTGATGCTGCCCAACGGGTGGGTCGGCGAGTTCGCGATGATCGGCGCGCTCGCCCCGGTCCCGGATCCCGCCTTGAATGCCGACGTCTTTCCGTCGGTGCGCGGCGCGATGCACCATGCCGGTCGGGACTATGCCGTGCCCTGGTCGGTCGCGCCGCAGATGCAATATTACCGGTCGGACCTGCTCGCCGCAGGTGGCTTCGACACCGTACCCGACGATTGGGACGGCTGGCGTAGGATGGGCGTCGCGCTCAAGCGGCGGCGGCCCGACGATTATGTCCTGCTCTCCTATCTCAACTGGCCGGATACGCTCTTCACCTTCGCCGGCCAGATCGGCGCGCCGTTGCTGCGCGACCGGAACACGCGCGGCGATTTCGCCGGCCCGGCGTTCCGCGAAGCGTTACGCTATTACAAGTCGCTGTTCGACGACGGTCTGGCCCCGCGCGCGCTGTCGACCGAGTTGCAGGACCCGGTCGCGGCCTTCGCACGCGGCTATTTCGCCATTTATCCGAGCGGGCCGACGCTGCTGCTCGACCTGCGCCGCCGCGCCGCGGAAATACCCCCGAAGCGCTGGTCGGTCGCGCGCATGCCAGGGCCGCGCGGTCCCGGCCCGGTCGACGGGATCAGCGCCTGTCTGGCGGTGGCGGCGCACAGCCCGCGCCGGGCGGAGGCCTGGTCGCTGGTCCGCCATATGACCTCGCCGGCGAGCGAATTGCAGTTCCAGGCGCTGATCGGCAACCTGCCCGCGCAGCGCAGTGCCTGGTCGTCGCCGCAGCTCGCGACGGCCCGCCTCGCCCCCTTCGCCGCACAGATGCGCCAGCCGGCGTCGCAGCCCGCGATCGTCGAGATGGAGCGCATCCGCACCGAGGTGCAGCTGGTCGCCGAGCGCGTCGTCCGCGACCAGCTGTCGGTCGACGAGGGCACGATGCTGATGGACCGCCGCGTCGACGCCCTGCTCGCCAAGCGCCGGTCGCTGGTCGAGGCCGGGCGGATCGCATGACCCGCCAATCGCGCACCGCCTGGCTGTTCACCGCACCGGTGCTGGCGATCATCCTGCTCGTCTTCGTCGTGCCGACGGTGCTGGCGCTGGCCCTGTCGGTCACCGATTACAGCATCTACGCGCTCGCCGATCCCGCCAATCTCCGCTTCGTCGGGCTCGGCAATTTCGCCGACCTGTTCGCGACGCCGCTGTTCTGGCGGGCGATGGCCAATACCGGCCTGTTCGCGCTGCTCGGCGTGCCGATGGCGATCGGCACCTCGCTCGCCGTCGCGCTGCTGCTGCACGAACGTACGGTGCGCTGGAAGCCGCTGTGGCGGGTGCTGCTGTTCGCACCCTATGTCACCAGCGTCGTCGCCACCGCCGTGGTCTGGCGCTTTGTGCTCAACACCCAATTCGGCCTGCTCAATTATGCGTTGCGGGCGATCGGCCTGCCGGCGATCGACTGGCTCGGCGATCCGCGCGCCTCGATCCCGGCGATCCTGCTGTTCGTGACGTGGAAGGTGTTCGGCTATAATATGATCGTCTTCACCGCCGCGCTCGCCGCGGTGCCGACCGACCTGATGGAGGCAGCGCGGCTCGACGGGGCGGGGCGCTGGACGCGCTTCCGCCACGTCACCCTGCCGGCGATCGGCCCGACCCTGCTGCTCGCCGCGGTGATGAGCGTCGCCGGCTTCCTGCAGATCTTCGCCGAACCCTATGTGATGACGCTCGGCGGCCCGTCGCAGAGCACGACGACGGTGCTCTACTTCATGTTCGACGAGGGGTTCAAATGGTGGAACCTCGGCCAAGCGTCGGCGGTCGCCTTCATCCTCCTCGTGCTGATCCTGCTGCTGACGCTGGTCCAGACGCGGATCGGGCGGCGTTACGAATGGCTGTGAGACGCGCCCGCGCCGTGCTGATGAACGCCGCGGTGGCGCTGGTCACGCTGGTCACCATCCTGCCGCTGATCTGGATGGTGCTGGTCTCCTTCATGCCGCGCGGCGCGTCCAGCGCCTATCCGCCGCCGCTGTGGCCAAGCCGGTGGACCTGGGACAATTACTATGAGCTGCTCGCCCGGCGGCTGATCGACGGCGCCTGGTTCGACTATCGTGTGCTGCCAGCGCTCGGCAACAGCGTGCTGGTCGCGGTGATCTCCACCGTCCTCGGTCTGCTGCTCACCGTGCCGGCCGGCTATGCCTTCGCCAAACTGCGCTTCCGGGGGCGCGAGCGGCTGTTGCAGCTGCTGATCGGCGCGCTGGTCGTGCCGGGACAGGTGGCGATGCTGCCGCTTTTCCTGATCTTCAAGCAGATCGGCCTGGTCAACAGCTATGCGGGGGTCATCCTGCCCGGCCTGGCCGGTGTCTTCGCCGTCCTGTTCGTGCGCCAGGCGACGCTGTCGATCCCCGACGAGATGCTCGACGCGGCGCGGCTCGACGGCGCGAGCGAGACGCGGATCTTCGTCTCGATCGTGCTGCCGTTGCTCGCGCCGGTAACGGTGACCCTGGCGGTGTTCCTGTTCCTCGGCAGCTGGAACGACTTCCTCTGGCCGCTGATCGTGCTCGCCGACCAGCATCTCTACACCTTGCCGGTGGCGGTAGCGGCGATCGGCCGCGAACATGCCGCCGATGGCGAGCTGATGATGGCGGCGGCGGTGGTGACGACCCTACCGGTGCTGGCGATCTTCCTGGCGCTGCAGCGCTACTACATCACCGGCCTGCTCGGCGGCAGCATCAAGGGGTGAGGCGCGGATAGGCTCGGCCGTCGCCGTCGAACAGCAGCACGTCGACCGCTGCCGCGCCCACCCGCAGCGGCTCGCCCAGCGTCACCTGCCGGTCGCCCGGCAATTGCGCGACCACCGGTGCCTCGCGCCCGCCGATGCCGAGATGCGCGAAGGAGAGGGGCCCGAGCCGTTCGAACAGCTCGATCGGCCCGGCAAAGGCGCCGTCGGGCCGCGGCGCCAGATGCTCCGGCCTGACGCCCAGCGTCACCGCCCGGCCGACCGCCCCCGCAGGCACTTCTGCCGCCACGGCCTGCGTCGCGCCGCTGGCCAGCCGGACGGTGGCCCCCGCCATATCGGCGGCGACCAGCGTGCCGGGCATCAGGTTGATCCCCGGCGAACCGATCGCGCAGGCGACCGCCAGCGAGGCCGGTCGGCGATACAGGTCCATCGGCGCGCCGACCTGCTCGACGCGGCCGTGCGCCATCACGACGATGCGGTTGGCGAGCGTCATCGCCTCCAGCTGGTCGTGGGTGACGTAGATCATCGTGCAGCCCAAACTCTGGTGCAGCCGGGCGAATTCGTGGCGCATCCGCACGCGCAGGGCGGTGTCGAGGTTGGACAGGGGCTCGTCGAGCAGCAGCACCTGCGGCTGGCGGATCACCGCGCGGGCGATCGACACGCGCTGCCGCTGGCCGCCCGACAGCGCCCGCGGCCGGCGGTCGAGCAAGGCCCCGAGGTCGAGCGTGTCCGCCACCGCCGCGACCCGCGCGGCGATCTCCGCCTTCGGACGTCCGGCGATCTTCAGCGGAAAGCCGATGTTCTCCGCCACGGTCAGATGCGGGTAGAGGGCATAGGATTGGAACACCATCGCCAGCCCGCGCTCCGCCGGCGCCGCATGGGTGACGTCGCGGCCGCCGATCGCGATCGTGCCGCTCGACGGTTCGTCGAGGCCGGCGATCAGGCGCAGCAGCGTTGACTTGCCACAGCCCGACGGACCGACGATGACGACGAACTCGCCATCCTCGATGTCGAGGCTGGTCGGTTGCAGCACCGTCGCGTCCCCGAAACGCTTGCTGACCCCCTCGATCGCGACGCTGGCCAATCCGGCACTCCCCTGACGAGTGCCATCTGTCGGCGTGTTCGCGTGGCGGTTCAAGCGTTTGTACGGATACCCCCGGTGGCGGCCCGCGCCCCCGTATCGTCGTTCGCCGCCGCCTGGGTCAGGCCGCCGTCGCGGGCAAGCGCGGCGAAGGCGCCGCCGGCCGCGATCAGCGCGTCGAAGCTGCCCTGTTCGACGATCCTCCCCTGGTCGAGGACGATGATCCGATCCGCCGCGCGCACCGTCGACAGGCGGTGGGCGATGACGAAGGTGGTGCGCCCTTGCCGCAGCCGGTCGAGGCTCTCCTGCAGCCGCGCCTCGGTGGCGACGTCGAGCGCGCTGGTCGCCTCGTCGAGCAGCAGGATCGGCGCATCCTTGAGCAGCGCGCGCGCGATCGCGATCCGCTGGCGCTCGCCGCCCGACAGGCCCTGGCCGCGATCGCCGACCGGCGTGGCGAAGCCCTGCGGCTTGCGCGCGATGAAGTCATAGGCGCCGGCGATGCGGGCCGCCTCCTCGATCGCGGCCATCGTCGCACCGGGATTGCCCATCGCGATATTCTCCGCGATCGAGCGGTTGAACAGGCCGGCTTCCTGGAAGACCACGCCCGTCGCCGCGCGCAGCGAGGCCAGGGTGACGTCGCGAATGTCCTGACCGTCGACCAGAATACGACCTTGGCCGGGATCATAGGCGCGCTGCAGCAGGCCGAGCGCGGTCGACTTGCCCGAACCGGTCGGGCCGACGATCGCCACCGTCTCGCCGGGCGCGACGGTGAAGTCGAGGTCGTGCACCGCGCCCGAGCCGGTCGGGTAGCGGAACGAGACGCCTTCGAAGCGGACCTCGCCGGTGGCGACGCGCAGGGCGGGGGCGCCGGGCCGCTCGGCGATGTGCGACTCCTCGTCGAGCACCGCGAAGAACTGGCCGAGCGTCGGCAACCGTTGCGCGACGTCGACGATGAAGGTGGTCAGCGTTTCCAGCCGCGCGATCATCAGCGTCGCGAAGCCGACGAAGGCGACGACGTCGCCGATCGTCGCCTGGCCGCGCGCGACCAGCATCGAGCCGACGCCGAAGATCGCCACGATCGCGATCGACGAGGCGCCGCGGGTCAGCACCGCCGACAGCGCCCACCAGTTCAGCACCGGATATTGCGCATGCAGCAGATCGTGCAGCGAGGTCTTTACCTGGCGCAGCTCGCCCGGCACCGCCAGGAAGCTCTGCAGCACCGAGACGTTGCCGAGCAGATCGCCGAGCTGCCCGGACAAATCGGTGAAGCGCGTCTCCACCTGCGCCTGGCCGCGGGCGGTATGCTGCATGACGATCAGGTTGACGAGCGCGTAGACGACGAGCAGCGCGACCAGCACGAGCGCCAGCCGCCAGTTGGTCAGCATCGCGATCGGCAGCACCGCGATCAGCACCACGGCATTGGTGACCTGGTCGCGCAGCAGCGGCAGCCACAGGAAAAAAGAGGCTCTCGCAACCGGCGATCATGATGCGCATCAGACGGCCGGAGCGCGCCTGATGGTGGAAGGAGGGCGGCAGCGCGAGCAGATGCTCGACGAAGCTCGCCATCGCCGCCAGCCGCCGCCGGTGGGCGAGCCGATCGGAGCCGAGCGAGATCACCATCGCCGACAGAAAGGCGGTGACGCTGATCGCGCACCACCAGGCGACGTAATGGAGCGGGCTCGCCCCCTGGGTCAGGCCATTGATCGCGCGTCCGAACAGCACCGGCTCGAGCACCTGCAGCAGCGCGACGAGCGCGCCGGCACCGACCAGTGCCGCGACCTTGCGTCGCTCGGGCTTTAGCATCGTGATGGCGCGGAGGAAGACGAGGCGCGGGCGCGCGACGGCACGGGTGAAGGGCATGGCTCTGCTCGAGACGGATGTGGGGCACGCCGGGCCGCGGCGCGCGGGCGCCCTAGGCGCCGAACCTCGGCAAAACTATGAACGTCCGGCAGGTTTCGCCGCTCAATCCGATGAATCGTTCTTAAGCAGCGCCAGAACGTGAGATATGCTGGGAACAAACGGCGCTTAGAGGCATCGGTCTTGGGCAGCGACCGAAACGGGCGTCGGTCATGTTGCCCGGTCTGCAAGAAGCGGCCTTGGCCTATCGGGCAGGGCAGGGGGCGGCGATGATGTTCGATCGAAGGACGATATGTGGCGGTTTGACAGCAGCGGCCGTGACCACCGGTGCCCGAGCCGCGCGTAGCGACGAAGCCACCGGCGGCTACCTCTTCACCCATTTCCGCAATGCCGACAACGGGCGCGCCGGCCTGCGGCTGGCGATCAGCGCCGACGGCTGGCACTATCGCCCGGTACGCGACGGCGCGCCGATGCTGGTGCCGACCGTCGGCGAGAACAAGCTGATGCGCGATCCCAGCGTCGTGCGCGACCCGCGCACCGGCCTGTTCCATCTGGTCTGGACGACGAGCTGGACCGGCACGACGATCGGCTATGCCAGCTCACCAGACTTGGTCCGCTGGTCGCCGCAACAGGCCTTGCCGGTGATGGCGCGCTTCCCCGGCACTCGCAACGCTTGGGCGCCGGAGGTAACCTGGGACGCGGCGGCCGGCCGGTTCCTGATCGTCTGGGCGAGTACGATCGGCGCGGCGGGCAAGGAAGGCGACCATCGCCTCTATGCCACCACGACCCGCGACTTCGACCGCTTCACCCCGACGACGCTGTTCTGGGATCCCGGATACAGCGTCATCGATGCGACCTTTGCGACTTTCCGCGGGCGAACGCTGATGTTCGTCAAGGACGAGCGCAAGGAGCCACTGCGCAAGGTCGTGCAATGGTGCGACGCGGCGCTGTCGCCGCCGCGCTTTGGCCCGCTCTCCGCGCCGATCACCCCGGCGTGGAGCGAGGGTCCGACCGTGGTGACGATCGGGCCGGAGATCGTCGTCTTCTTCGACCGCTATCGCGAGCATCGCTACGGCGCGGTCGCCTCCGCCGATGGCGGGCGGAGCTGGCGCGACGTGTCCGACCGTATCGCCATGCCCGCCGGCGCCAGCCACGGCACGATCATCCCGATCCCGCGGGTCACGTACGACGCCTTGGCGGCGCTGGGCTGAGCAGGATCAGGGGATCAGGCGATCCGCGCGCAACCGGGCGAACAGAGCATGAAAGGCGTCGTCGGTCGGCTGATAGGCGGTGAAACCGAGCCGCCGGCTCTTGCTCATGTCGGTGACCACCTCAATCGGTCGGCCGAGGTCGGCGTCGGTATGCCAGGGCGACACCAACCGCGCGAGCTCCGGCTCGGCCAGGTCCGCGCGCGTCGCCAGCTCGCGCCAGAGCGGCGCGTCCCCCGCCATCTGCTCGGCGAGCGGGCGGACGGTGCCGTCGAACGGTACCGGCTCCACGCCGAACCATTCCGCGATCCGGCCCCACATCCATTGCCAGCGGAAGACGTCGCCGTTGACGACGTTGAACGCCTGATCGTGCGCCGCCGGTGTTTCGGTGGCCCAGAGCAGATGCCGGGCAAGCTGGCCGGCATCGGTCATGTCGGTCAGCCCGCTCCACTGCGCGGCGGACCCGGGAAAGACGAACGGACGACCGGTCGCCCGGCACAGGCTGGCATAGACGGCGAGCGTCGTGCCCATGTTCATCGCATTGCCGACCGCCAGTCCGATCACCGTGTGCGGCCGATGGACGCTCCAGGTGAAGCCGTCGCGCGCCGCCGCGGCGAACACCTCGTCCTCCTGCGCATAATAGAAATTCTCGACGTCGAGCCGACCCTGTTCCTCGCGGAACGGGGTCTGAGGCAGAACGCCCTGACCATAGGCCTCGAACGGGCCGAGATAATGTTTGAGCCCGGTGACCAGCGCTACGTGCCGCGGTCCGGTCGGTGCCGGCAGGCCGTCGAGCAAATTGCGCACCATCGCGGCGTTGACCCGGATGTTTTCCGCCTCGCTGTCCTGGCGCAGCCAGGTGGTGATGTAGACCGCGTCCGGCGCCAGATTCTGCAAGGCCGCTCGGGTTTGCGCGGCATCCTGCAGATCCGCGACCACCGGCGTGACGTCCGCCTGCGCGACCGGCCGCCGTGCCAGTCCGTGCACCGTCCAGCCCTCCTCGACGAGCCGCGCCGCCGTCGCGCTGCCGACGATCCCGCTCGCCCCGACTACCAATGCTGTCTTCGCCATTGTCTCATTCTCTCGCTATCTGTCGCCCCGGCAGCTAGGCATGGCGGGGGCAGGGTTCTAGACGGCACCATTCCCCACCCCAGGTACCCAAAGGTAACCGCATGGACCCCGGCACGCCCGACGACGAATGGCGCGAGGATTGCGCGCCGCGGCGCGTGCTGGAACTCTTCGCGACCAAATGGACCAGCATGGTTTTGCACACGCTCCATGCGCGGCATGGTGGTGCCGCGCGCACCGGTGTGTTGCTGCGCAGCCTGCCCGGCATATCGAAGAAGATGCTGACGCAGACGGTGCGGGACATGGAGGCAAGCGGTCTGATCGATCGCCACGTCGCCAGCGTCATGCCCCCGGTGGTCGAATATCGGCTGACCGACCTCGGCCGGCGCTTCGTCGAGCCGGTCGAGTTGCTTTACGGCTGGGGTCGGGCCAATGCGGATGCGCTCGACGCCTTGCGCCCGAGGGCGACATCACGCCGGGGATGAGGGTGCTGAAGGCGAAGGTCGTCCGGCTGTTGTTCGCAGCGCCGCGCAACCGCACCGCCCGTTACATCACCAAAGTCGCGACGGAGCAGCCGTTTGGGTTCCGCACCGTCTTGGTGCGAACGAAGGGCTTTACCTCGACGGGCAGCGGAGCATGCTGAAGGGTGTCAACCGGCTCAGCCTCCGCCCGCAACCGGGCGAGCAATCGGCTGCGGCGAGGCCAGTGCCGACGTCCGACTGATTTGATCGCTCAACGCGAATCCGGTGCGCGTAACGCGCCGGAAAAGGAGTTTCTGGAGGCCGCGGACCAGCTCGCCGGGCGGTGATTCCGGCAAGATGGATGGTCGGCGCCATATCGTCGTGGCGGGTCATCCTGTTGCGGATGATGTGCCGGCGGACGCCGTTCGGGCCTCGCGCAACTTGAAGGGGCGCTGCTGGCGATCGCTCGTGATGATGGTGACCCCTACGGGACTCGAACCCGTGTTTCAGCCGTGAAAGGGCCGCGTCCTAACCACTAGACGAAGGGGCCATGCGATGGCGTTGGGTGCGCCTAGAGAAGGTCGCGGGCAGGGTCAAGCCCTTGTTGGTCACGATGCCCAGGCGGCGTCGTCGAGATGCAGTTCGGCGACGTCGCGACCGCTCCAATCGTCGCGGCGGGCGCGACCGGCGAGCCACAGCTTGCGGTGCGGTGCCGCGGCGAGCAGCGCCTGGCCGAGCGGCGTGTCGGCGGCGCGGAACGCCATGGCCTTGAGACTGCGGCCGTCGTCGCCGGCGACGATCGCGCGGACATGGTCGCTGCCGACCCGGTCGGCGCGCACCACGCGGACGGGGCCGACGGCGATACGCGGCGGCGCCCAACCGGTGCCGTACGGCCCGCCGGCGTCGAGCGCCTCGACCAGTCCGGTGGTGACCCCGCCCGGCGCCACCACGGTGTCGAGCAGCAGTGCGCGGCCGGCCATCGCCCGCGATACCGCGATCGAGAGCCGATCCTCCAGGAAGTCGGCCAGCGGCTGCACCTGATCGGCGGCGATCGTCAGCCCGGCCGCCATGGCATGGCCGCCACCGGCGACCAGCAGGCCGTGTTCGCGGGCGGCGAGGATCGCCGCGCCGAGGTCGACATTGGCAATCGAGCGGCCGGAGCCCTTGCCGACGCCGTCCTCGTCGATCGCGATGACGATGGCGGGGCGGCCGAACCGTTCCTTCAGCCGCCCCGCCACGATGCCGATCACCCCGGGGTGCCAGCCGCGGCCGGCGACGACGAGGACGCGGCGATCGCCGCTCGCGCCGGCTTCCGCCGTTTCGCGGACCAGCGTTTCGATCGCGCGGCGTTCTTCGTTGAGCCGATCGAGTTCGGCAGCGATCGTCCGTGCTTCCTGCGGCTCGGCCGTGGTAAGCAGCCGGACGCCGAGATCGGCGCGACCGACCCGGCCACCGGCGTTGATCCGCGGGCCGAGTGCGAAGCCGAGATCCTGGCAGGTCGGCGCACGGGTGAGCCGCGATGCCTCGATCAGCGCGTCCAGCCCGATGTTGCGCCGCTGCGCCATCACCTTGAGCCCTTGCGCGACGAAAGCGCGGTTCAGCCCTTTCAGCGGCGCGACGTCGGCGACGGTGCCGAGCGCGACGAGGTCGAGCATTTCAAGCAGTCGCGGCTCGTCCCGTGCGGCAAAGAAGCCGCGGGCGCGCAAGGTGCGGACCAGGGCGGCGGCGAGCAGGAAGCAGACGCCGACCGCGGCAAGGTGACCATGCGCGGCGCCTTCACCCTCGTCGAGCCGGTTGGGATTGACCAGGGCATGGGCCGGCGGCAGCGCCGATTGGCATTTGTGGTGGTCGACCACGACGATATCCACCGCCGCGGCGCGCACCGCTTCCAGCGCCTCGAATGCCTGCGCACCGCAATCGACCGTGACGATCAGCGAGGCGCCCTCGTCGGCGAGGCGATGCAGTGCGGCGCCAGATGGGCCATAGCCCTCCGTCAGCCGGTCGGGAATATAGGGGCGGGCGGAGAGCCCGAGCTCGGCGAGAAGGCGAACGAGCAGCGCGGCGGAGGTGGCGCCATCGACGTCATAGTCGCCGAAGATCGCGACCCGTTCGCCCGTCTCCACCGCGTCGGCCAGCCGCGCGGCGGCTTTGTCCATGTCCCGGAATATCGACGGGTCGGGCATGAAGGCGCGGATCGATGGCGCGCGGTGATCGTCGAGCGCCTCGCGCGGGCAACCGCGGGCGAGCAGCAATTGGGTGACCAGATCGTCGGTGCCGAAGCCGTCGCGCGCATCCGCCGCCAGCCCTCGCCAGCGCCACGGCTGGCCCAGGATCGAGGCGGCGATGCCGAGCGCCGCGGGCGGCGCGGCATCGGCAGCACCGACGCTGGCGGTGGCGAGATCAGAGGGACGCGGTGGCACGGGTCACTTCATCCACGGCTTTTCGCGAAACCATTTGGTGACGACATATTTCGTTCCACGCACCACCGCCGTCCCCTCGTGGAGCGTCAGCAGATTGGGACTGCCATCGGGATTCATGTTGTTCCAGGCGAGCAGCATGCCGGCACGCGGCGGCACCTGGAAGCCGGCCTGCGGGAACCAGGTCGCGCCACCCTCCTCGACGTCGTTGAGGTAGATCATCGCGGTCCAGGTCCGCTGGCCACCCGACGCCTTCATCGCGCCCCAATAGCTTTCGCCCTCGTGGAAATAATCGTGATGCGCCTTGAACTGCTGGCCGGGCGCGTAACGCTGCCCCTGCATCGTCTCGCCATGGCGCGGATCGATGCCGAGCAGCGCGGCGATCGCTTCGTCGATCGGGCGGATGTCGGGGGAGAAGCGATCCATGTCGCAGCTCTCGCTGGTGCGAAAGTCGCTGCCGGCCCTGTCAGATAGCAGGGTCGACGGCCGGCGTCCGGCATCGATGATCCCGATCAGCCGTGCGCAGGTCGCCGGATCGATGAAGTCGAGCTGATAATAGGCCTGGACGTTGGGCACACCGGCACTGGTCACCGCCGGATTGGCTTCGAGGCGGGCCGCGACCGACTCGCCGATCGAACGTCGCAAGGGATTGGCGCCATTGGGCTTGCGGGCGAACATCGCAGGGAGATGCCGCCCGGCTGGAATAATGGCAAGGGGGGAGCGGGGGCGAGCAGCTGCCCCTGCGACGGGCCGCGCCGCCCCCGCGCCGTTTACCAGAAGATGTCGTAGACGACGTCGACCACCCGGCCGTTGCGCACGTCGACGAGCAAGGCATCGTGATAATAACGGACCCAGCGATAGGGACCATATGCTTCCGGCAGGCGATAGGCGAACGGATCGTCGATCCAATAGGACGATCCCCATAGGCCCGACCACAATGTCGTGCCGACCGCGAAGCGACGATAGCCATAGCCCCAACCTGCCGGCGCGTAATAATGCGGCAGGCGATAGGCGGCCCGATTGCCGTCGCGGTAGCGGCCCCAATCGTAGCGGCGATCATCGCGCCAGCCGCGGCTCCAGGCGCCGCGGTCGTCGCCCCGCCTGTCCCAGCGGCGCTGGTCGCCGTCCCGGCCGTCCCAGCCAGGGCGGTCGTTGCGATCGATGCGGTCGCCGTTCCAACCGGCGCGGCGATCGTCCACGCCCGGACGGCGATCGTCGAACCCGCGATGGACGGTCACACCGTCACGGCGGTCGTCCCGCTGCCGGTTCCAGTTGCCGCCGCGCCAATCCGGCCGTCCCTCGGCAAGCGGACGGTCGCCGCGCGTGTCGACCTCCAGCCGGTTCGGGGCAGGGCGGTCCGGCGTCAATCGCTCCGGGCGAACCCGCTCCGGACCCGGCCGTGCGCCCTCGGGCCGGTCGGGGCGCGCCTCGGGCGGACGGTCGAACCCACGATCGGGACGATCGAAGTTGCGGTCGGGGCGGGCGCCGGGCTGCGCCTGGAACGGCTGGGGGCGTTCGCTGCGGAAATCGGGACGGGCGCCCTGCAAATTGTCTGTCGGACGGGGGCGGTCGCCGCCCCGTCGATCGTATCCGGGTCGATCATAGCCGCGGTGGCCATCGCCCTGCGGCGGTCGCGGCGGGGCGTCCTGTGCCTGAGCCGCCACCGGGATCAGCATCGTGGCGGCGAGCAGCGACTTGATGAAGGTCCTCATCACCTCTTGGTCCTCGTCTGCCGGCGCACAAGCCGGCCCTCATGATGACCTGCAGATAGCGTGACGTCGATGTGGGCAAGCTGAATTGGTCGGTCAGCGATCCGACAGCTTTCGCCCTCAGGGCGCGACCGATGACACCGTCAATGCTCGGGCTTGGCAACGAAGGCAGGCACCAGCCGCCCAGCATCGGCCGGGTCGATGCCGGGTCGCACGCCGGCGGGGATCGTCTCCTCGCCGCGCAGGGCGCGAGCGGCACGTTGGATCGCCTCGATCAGCCGCGGGTAGACGCCGCAGCGGCACAGATTGTCGATCGCCGCGCCGATCGCATCCTCGCTCGGATCCGGATTCTTCTTGAGCAGCGTCGCCGCCGCCATCAGCATGCCCGGGATGCAGAAGCCGCATTGCGGCAGATTGGCCGCGATGAAGGCGAGCTGGAGCGGATGATTGCGTTCCCGCGACAGCCCCTCAATCGTGGTGACGTAGGTGCCCTCGATCGTGCCGATCGGGGTGCGGCAGGACAGGGCCGCACCGCCGTCGATGTCGACGGTACAGGCGCCGCAATCGCCCGTGCCGCAGCCATATTTAGTCCCGGTCAGGTTGGATGCGTCGCGCAACGCCCAGAGCAGGGGCGTTTCGGGGTCGAGCCGATATTCGACAGGCTGGTTGTTGACCGTGAGGCGCGCCATGGCCGCCGCCATAGGCGAAGCGGGGCAGGGCGATCCAGTCCTGGCGCATTTCGGCGCGGGGTCGGGACAAGCTTGGCCCAGATCAGCGTTTTGAGCGGTTGCCAGCGCCGCCTAGCCGTGCTTGTGCGGTGCCGGAAACGATTACGAGAGGGGCGCCGACCATGGCAATCAACGTCAGCACATCGCCGCAGGAGTCGGCCGCCGCCGGCGACGCGGTCCACGGCTATGATGCGCCGGACCTGCGCGTCTTCGTCTTCGCGCTGTTCTTCATCTTCGGCGGGATTACGTCGCTCAACGACGTCATTATCCCCAAGCTGAAGGAGCTGTTCACGCTCAACTACGCGCAGGCGCTGCTCGTCCAGTCGGCGTTCTTCGCCGCCTATGCGATCTGCTCGATTCCCGCCGCGGCGATCGTGCGGCGCGCCGGCTACATGCGCACCGCCGCGATCGGCCTGCTGACCATGATGGTCGGCTGCCTGCTCTTCGTGCCGGCCTCGTCGTCCGCGACCTTCGGCGTCTTCCTGTTCGCGCTGTTCGTGCTCGCCGCCGGCATCACGGTGGTGCAGGTCGTCGCCAATCCGCTGATCTCGCTGCTCGGCCATCCGCGCACCGCGTCGAGCCGCCTCACTTTCGCGCAGGCGTTCAACTCGCTCGGCACGACCATCTTCCCCTATGTCGGCTCCATCGTCATCCTCGGCGGGCTCGCGACGGTCGATCCGGCGACGCTGTCGGGGGCCGCGCTCGACGCCTATCGCGCCGCGGAAACGCATACCGTCGTCGTCACTTATCTCTGCCTCGCCGCCGCGCTCGCCATCGTCGCCGCCGTCGTCTGGTCGCGCCGCAATCGCCTGCACGAGGAACAGAGCCACAACGGTAGCATCCTCCAGGCCTTCAATCTGCTCGGCCGCCCGCGCTTCGGTATCGGTGCGCTGTGCATCTTCCTGTACGTCGGCGCCGAGGTCGCGATCGGATCGCTGATCGTCAACTATCTGATGCAGCCGTCGACGCTGGCGCTGACCGGCCAGGAAGCCGGCAAGCATGTGCCCTTCTACTGGGGCGGCGCCCTCATCGGCCGGTTCATCGGTGCGGGAATCCTGGCACGGGTCTCGCCGGGCAAGGTGCTGGCCAGCGTCGCCACCGGCGCGATCGCGCTGATCCTCATTTCCGCCAACACCACTGGTGCGGTCTCGGGCTGGTCGCTGCTCGCCATCGGCCTGATGAATTCGATCATGTTCCCGACGATCTTCAGCCTGGCGAGCGAAGGGCTCGGCAAGCGCGCGGCGGAAGGTTCGGGCGTGATCGCCACCGCGATCGTCGGCGGCGCGATCATCCCGCCGCTGACCGGCATGCTCGCCGACCAGAGCGGCTCGCTGCACTTCGCCCTGCTGCTGCCGGCGATCTGCTATGCGATCATCCTGTCCTATGGCCTCTATGCACGCCGCCCGGCGCCGGAGGTCGAGCGCGCCGCCTGAACGACCGCGCCGGCGCAGGGATCAGGCGTCGCCCGATCCTTTGCGCGGCGCGGGGCGGCCTAACGCCAGTTCCGCTTCGGAAAAGCGGATCGGGGTGCGCAGGCCGCGGATCGGCGGCTGGTCGATCACCATGCCGCGTGCCGCGATCTGCGGATCGGCCAGGGCCTGCTCGACCGTGTTGATCGGGCCCGCCGGTACGCCGGCCGCCTCTAGCCGGGCGAGCAGGTCGTCGCGGGCGAAGCGGCGGGTGGCGGCGGTCACGACCGCCGTCAATGCGTCACGATCGGCGACACGGCCGGCATTGGTCGCCCAGCCGGGGCGGGGTTCGATGCCAGTGACCGTGCAGAAGCGCGCGAACTGCCCGTCATTGCCGACCGCGAGGATGAACCAGCCGTCCGCCGTCTCGAACACCGCATAGGGTGCGATATTGACGTGTGCGTTGCCGAGCCGCGGCGGATTGATCCCGTTGGCGAAGTAATTGGCGGCCTGGTTGGCGAGCACCCCGACCATCGTGTCGAACAGCGCCACGTCGATATGCTGGCCGCGCCCGGTGCGTGTCCGCATCGCCAGCGCCGCCTGGATCGCGATCACCGCATACAGGCCGGTGGTGATGTCGGCCATGGCGACGCCGATCTTCTGCGGGGCGCCGTCCGGCTCGCCGGTCAGGCTCATCATCCCGCTCATGCCCTGGACGATATAATCGTAGCCGGCGCGATGGGCGTAGGGTCCGTCCTGGCCGAAACCGGTGATCGAGCAATAGACGAGCCGCGGATTGATCGCCGAAAGGCTGGCATAGTCGAGCCCGTATCGGGCGAGGCCGCCGACCTTGAAGTTCTCGATCAGCACGTCGGCTTCGGCGGCGAGCGCCCGGACCTGCGCTTGCCCCGCCGCGGTGGTGAAGTCGATGACGTGGCTGGTCTTGCCGCGGTTGCAGGCATGGAAATAGGCGGCATCGCGGCTGCCGTCGGGATGGTCGACGAAGGGCGGCCCCCAGGTCCGGGTATCGTCGCCCGCCGGGCTCTCGACCTTGGTGACCTCGGCGCCGAGGTCGGCGAGCACCTGACCCGCCCAGGGGCCCGCGAGAATGCGCGCAAGCTCGAGGACCTTGAGGCCGGCGAGGGCGGTGGTCACGCCGCCCCGCTCAAAACGCCGCGATTCCCGTGATCGCGCGGCCGAGAATCAGCGCGTGGACGTCGTGCGCGCCCTCGTAGGTGTTGACCGTCTCCAGATTCATGACGTGGCGCATCACCTGATATTCGCCGGAAATGCCGTTGCCGCCGTGCATGTCGCGCGCCGTCCGGGCGATGTCGAGCGCCTTGCCGACATTGTTGCGTTTGACGATGCTGACCATCTCTGGCGCGAAGCGGCCCTCGTCCATCAGCCGCCCGACGCGCAAGCTGGCCTGCAGGCCGAGCGCGATCTCCGTCTCCATATCGGCAAGCTTCTTCTGGTACAGCTGCCGCCCGGCGAGCGGCGTGCCGAACTGCTTGCGATCGAGGCCATACTGCCGCGCGGCGTGAAAGCAGAATTCGGCGGCGCCGAGCGCGCCCCAGCTGATCCCGTAGCGGGCGCGGTTGAGGCAGCCGAACGGGCCCTTCAGCCCCTCGACATGCGGCAGCAACGCGTCCTCGCCGACCGCGACCTCGTCCATCATCACCATGCCGGTGATCGACGCGCGCAAGCTGAGCTTGCCCTCGATCTTCGGCGCCGACAGGCCGGCCATGCCCTTGTCGAGGATGAAGCCGCGGATCGCCCCGCCATGCGCATCGGACTTGGCCCAGATCACGAAGACGTCGGCGATCGGGCTGTTCGAAATCCAGGTCTTGGCGCCCGAGATCACGTAGCCGCCGTCGATCTGGCGCGCGCGCGTGGTCATGCCGCCGGGGTCGGAACCGGCGTCAGGTTCGGTCAGGCCGAAACAGCCGATCCATTCGCCACTGGCGAGCTTGGGCAGATATTTGCGTTTCTGCGCGTCCGAGCCATAGGCATGGATCGGATACATCACCAGGCTCGACTGGACGCTCATCATCGAGCGGTAGCCGGAATCGATCCGTTCCACCTCGCGCGCGACCAGGCCATAGGCGACGTAGCTCGCCCCGACGCCGCCGAACTCTTCGGGAATGGTCGGGCCGAGCAGGCCGAGTTCGCCCATCTCGCGGAAGATCGCGGGATCGGTATGTTCGTGCTGGAAGGCCTCGACGATCCGCGGGGCGAGCCGGTCCTGCGCATAGGCGCGCGCCGTATCGCGGATCATCCGCTCGTCTTCGGTCAGCTGCTCGTCGAGCAGGAACGGATCCGCCCAGTCGAACTTGCCCATACCGGCCATGCGTCACTCTCCTCTGGAGGGTGCGGTACGGGGGAAGGGGCGGGGAGGCAAGCCGTGCCCCTCCCGTTCGCGGGAGGGGCAGGCGGCGCCCTACTCGTTCCGCCGGAGTTTCGACCCCGGCTTACAGGCCGAAGCGCAGGGTGGCGCGCAGGTCGCGTCCGGCAAGGGGGGCGAAATCCTTGAGGAAGCTGGAATGACGGCGGGCGACGACATCGAAGACGTTGTTCGCTGACAGCAGCAGGCTGGTCCGGCTCTGGCTGCCCCAGGGCTTCAGCGACAGCGACGCATTGACCATCGTATAGTCGCTGGTCCGCGTCTCGAACGCCGCCAGCCGGTTCTGCGCGAAGGCATGTTCCACCTCCACCCGGCCGCTCAACCGGTCACCCTGCGCCTCGACGCCGCCGAGCACGCGGGCCGGCGGGATACGCGGCGCCGGCCCCAGGTCGACGATCGTCGCGCGGACATAGTCGCCGAGCAGATCGGCGTTGATCGCATAGTCGCCGAGTTGCGCCAGCTTCACCGACCCGTCCGCCTCGAACCCCCAATAGCGGGCGTCGCGCTGCTGATATTGGAAGCAGGGCAGGTCGACATCCCGCCCCGACGGCGCGGCGGCGGCGGCGCACACCGCCTGGTCCATCTGATTCTCGGAGATATAGTTGGTGAACCAGTTGTAATAGGCCGAGGCATCGAAACTGAACCCGGTGCCATGGGCGTGCAACGTCGCCTCCAGCCCCCAGGATTTTTCGAGCCGGAAGTCAGGGCTGCCGAGTTCATAGGCCTGGGTGCCGGCGTGGGCGCCGTTCGCGAACAACTCCTCCGCCGACGGCGCGCGCTCGGTGCGGGAGCCGTTGATGCCGACACGGATCGCATCGCTCAGCGCATAGGAGGCGCCGAGCGACCCCGACACCGCCTCGAAATGACGCCTGCCCGCAAAGAAGCGCAGATCGTCGGCCGGGGTGCGCGCGGCGAGATCGCTGATCTCGTAGCGCAAGCCGCCCTCCGCCCGGAACGGCCCGCTGGCATATTGCTGCAGGGTGAAGAGGCCGGTTTGATTGGTCTCGTTCTTCGGCAGGAAGGCCTCATCGCCCTTCACATCGAACTGACGATTGAAATATTGAACGCCGCTAGCACCTTGCCAGCCGCCGCGATTGGCTTGGACGAGCTCCAGCCGACCCTCGAGACCGTTGTTGTAGAAGGCGGTGCCGACGCTGCCGTCCTCCTCCAGCTCGAAATGGCGATACGTCGCCTGGCCGGCGCGGATGCGGATACGGTCAAGGAAGCCGCCGCCGGTCTGCACTTCGCCGCGCAGGTCGACGCGGTTTTGCACGACGGACAGACGCGGGGCCTCCTGCTCCTGGCCAACCTGCGTCGCGAAACGGATCGGCACGCCATAGAGGCTGTCGTAATGGCTGTAGCTGATGCCGAGACTGCCGGTGTCGGTGATGATCGTCGCACCGGCCCCGGCGGTCCACGTCTCGGCGGCGCTATTGGGCAGCCGGTCGCGCAGCGCGGCGGAGGCGGCGAAATCGATCGGCTCGTCGGTACCCGGCTGCGGCAGGCCGACCTGGCTAAGCGCCGCGGCGCGCGCCTCTGGCGACAGCAGATAGCCGTGGCCGGTGCGCAGGTCGTCGGACTTCAAGTAGGAGCCGTCGGCGTGGAGGACGAGATGGTCGCCGACGGCGACGTCACCCGCCATGCCGCCTGACCGCTCGTTCGCCGCAGAGCCGTAATTGGCGATGCCGTTCAGCCGATAGCCGTCTTTCGGCACGGTGCGCGGGATGCGCGTGTCGATGACGTTGACGACGCCGCCGACGGCGGACGATCCGAACAAGAGCGCCGACGGGCCACGCAGCACCTCGACGCGTTCCGCGAGCAGCGGGTCGATGATCACGGCATGATCGACCGAGGTGTTGGACACGTCGATCGAGCCGATGCCGTCGGTGAGTACGCGGATACGGTCGCCCTGGAAACCGCGCAGGATCGGCCGTGAGGCGCTCGGCCCGAAGGAGGTGGCGGAGACGCCGGGCTGACGGGCAAGCGTTTCGCCGATCGTCGGGCGCAGTTCGCGGGTCAGTTCCTCGCCGGACAGGACGGTGGTACCCTGCAGCACGTCGCGCTCGCTCTGATCAATCGGCGCGGACACGATGATGTCGCGGCTGCGATCCTGTTGTGCGGTGCTGCCGGCAATGGTGTCGGTGGCGACCTGGGCGCCGGCCGGAACGGCGGTCAGGGCAAGGCCGGCGGTACCGGCCAACAGGGCAAGACGTGCCATTGATACTCCAAGCATACGAATTTGGTGCGATGCAGCGCTGTCTAACGGTGATGTTACATTATATCAAAGGCAAATTTCATCAGTGTGGCGGTTTCTCGCCGATCAGCGTGCGGCGATCAGGAGAATCGCAAGCGTTATCGACCCGGGTGTAGCCAATTCCACGGCGAGATCGGCGACCAGCGCGCCATGGACGTCAAGCTCGGCCTCCGGCAAACAGGCGAGCCAAGGTTGCACGTCACCGTCCGTGGCGCAGCGGAGCATCACCCTGCTACCGTCGAAGGTCGCGCTGGCCCAAGGCTCTTCGCTGATCACCACCGGCTCGATCTGGATCCCGGCGAGGGCGGCGTCACGGCGCAGGGCGCGGATCAACCGCCCGGTTTGGCCGTGAAAATTCGTGTCGATGCTCATGACATCGCCCCCCGAATGGCAGTTACGTCGCCGACGAGGCAGGGGCGGCCGGTCCTGACGGCATTCTCGCTGCGAGGCGTAGCCGGATCGCGCGCGATGAAATCGCGGATGCGTCGCTCCATCGCCGGCCGCGGCTGACGGCCGCGCCTCAGGTCGTGAACCAGGCGGGGATCATTGACCGCCAATCGGCCGAACAGCGTCGCCGGCATCCGCGTCCGCGCGAGATATAGGTTGATGTCATACAGCACCGTCATTGCTCCCTCCCGAGTCCCGAGTCCGTCGGTATGTTCATGAGGTGTTCCGCCAAATCCTACTTGTCTAGGAAAAAATCCTAGGGTACCGAAGGACGGTGGACGGACATGATCCGAGAGCGCGATTGCGCGACCTCGCGCTGGAGCGGGGGGCAAGCCTTGCCGCCTTGTCGGCGATGATCGGGCGCAATCCCGCCTATCTTCAGCAATTCGTCACACGCGGGTCGCCCCGCGCGCTGCTGCCGGACGATCGGCGGCGGCTGGCCGATTTCTTTGGTGTCGATGGGGCGGAACTGGGGGCGGAGCGGAGCCGCCCGGCCTTTGTCCTGCCGCGGCTCGACGTATCGGCATCGGCCGGTCCCGGCGCATGGGTCGACGGCGAGATCATGCTGGGTGCGGAAGCGCTCGACCCGGCGCTGGCGACGCGCCTGCGGCTGAAGGCCGGGCAAGCGGCGATCGTGCGGGTGCGCGGCGAGTCGATGGAGCCGACGCTGATCGACGGCGACCTGATCGTGGTCGATCAGGCGCAGCGCCGGCCCGATGCGCAGGCCGCGCTATTCGTCTTGCGCTTCGACGATGCGGTGATGGTCAAGCGCGTGCGCTGGACGCGGGACGGGCTGGCGGTGACCAGCGACAATCCCGCTGCCGCTCCGGTCCCCGCCGGCACACCGACGATGATCGGCAAGGTGGTGTGGCTGATGCGCGCCCCGCGCTGATTCAGCCGCGGCGGTCGCGCAGCCAGACGGCGATCGCGCCAGCGCTGCCGATCGCCAATCCAGCAAGGAAGCCGATCGTCACCTGGCCTTCGAACAGGCCGATCACCGCGCCCAGGATCGAGCAGGCTGCGACGAGGACACCGCCGGCGGCGGAAGCGGGGGGATTGGCCATGGCACGGCCCTGCCACGTCCCGGCCTGGGACGCCAGTGCCCCGCTTCGGGACGGTCGGGGCAGTGACGGAAAGTACCGTTTACCTTCGTCCGCCGCGGTTTACGGCTCCGCGACGCCATCTGGCACGGCGCATGTATAATAAGAAACGATGATGCCATTCCGCGACACCGCCGCTCCCTTGTATCTCGCCGACGCCGATCAGGTGATCGAGGCGACTGATCTGATCGCCGCCTTCGGCGAACATGCCGTGCTGGAAGCGGCGGTGCGTGCCGGCGCGATGCGCGACATCGGCAACCACGTCCGCTTCTGCCGTTGGCGGCAGACGGAGCGGCTGATCGCCGTGATGGTCAGCGACGAGGCCGTCGGCACCGTCCACTGAGCGGTTGCGGCCAGGTCCGGCGACCGCCGGCCGCGGGCGTGCGGCGGCCGGTGCGGCGGGGGCTGTCCCCGACGGGGGTGGCGCGCTAAGACCAGGATCATGGTGGCGCGCGTTGGGTTGGTCGGGCTGAGCGCGACTGCCGTCCTTTTTCTTGGCGACCCGGCGGCGGCGCAGCTGGCGACGACGGCCGGCGAGCGTACGAACGGCAGTGCCGCGCCCGCCGACACGGTGACGCTCGATCCCAATGCGCCGCTCGCACCGATGCCGGACATCGGCGTCGCCTGGCCCGATCTCGGTACCGCACCGGCAGTCTCCGCCAAGGGCGGCACGCATGCCGTGACCGACGCGGCGGCGGAGGCGCGCTACGCATGGCGCATCGATGGGATCGATGCGGTCGCGACGCCGCTGCTGCGCCGGCGTTTCGCCGAATTGTCGACGCTCGACGCCAATGACGGCCAGCCGGCCAATGCCGCGCAGCTCGACCGGCGCGCGCGCGAGGACGCCGATTTGCTCGTCACGCTGTTGCGCGGGGAAGGCTATTATGACGCGCGCGTGGCGACGCGGGTCGAGCCGGGCGCCAAGCCGCTGGTCGTGCTCGCCGCCGACCCCGGCGCGCTCTATCGGTTGAAGACGGTGACGGTGGACGGCCTGGCCGCCGCCGGAACGCAGGCGCCGGCGTTGCGCGACGCGCTCGGCGTGCGCCCCGAGGACGCCGCCAATGCCGACACGATCACCGCCGGCGAAGCGAAGCTGAAGGCGCAGATCGCACAGCGCGGCTTCCCCTTCGCCAAGGTCGGCGAGCCGGTGCTGACCGTCGATCATGCCACGCAAACCGCGACGCTCGACCTGGCGGTGCAGCCGGGCGGCGCCAAAAGGTTCGGCCAGGTCGTCGCGCTCCCCGGCAACCGCGTGTTCGACGCCGATCACGTCGCCGAGATCGCGCGCTTCTCGCCCGGCGACCCCTATAATGCCGCATCGGTCGACGACCTGCGGCGTGCGCTGATCCAGACCGGGCTGATCTCGTCGGTCGAGGTCAAGCCGGTGCCGGCCGCCGATCCCGACACGGTGGATATCGGCGTCAAGCTGGAGCCGGCGCCGCCGCACACGATCGCCGGCGAACTCGGCTATGGCACCGGCGAGGGCGCGCGGGCCGAGCTCAGCTGGACGCATCGCAACCTCTTCCCGCCGGAGGGCGGGCTGACCCTGCGCAGCGTGCTCGGCACCCAGGAACAGCTCGGCAGCGTCACCTTCCGCCGCAACAATTTCCAAGGCCGCGACCGCGTGCTCACCGCGCAGATCGCCGCCGCCCATACCGTCCGCGACGCCTACGAGGCGAAGACCTTCTCGCTTTCCGCCAATCTGGAGCGGCAGACGAATATCTTCTTCCAGAAGGCCTGGACCTGGTCGCTGGGCGGCGAGCTGCTGACCTCCGACGAACGCGACGTGATCGAGACCACGGGCCAGCCGCGCCGCCGCACCTTCTTCATCGGCGCCCTGCCGACCAGCCTCAACTACGACGGCTCGGACGATCTGCTCAATCCGACCCGTGGTTTCCGTCTCGGCGGCCGGATCAGCCCGGAACTGTCGCTGCAGGGTACCGCCTTCGGCTATACCCGCATCCAGCTCGACGGCAGCGCCTACCGCACCGTCGCGGACGGGGTCGTCCTCGCCGGTCGCGTCCGGCTCGGCTCGATCCTAGGTGCTCCGCGCGACCAGATCGCGCCGTCGCGGCGCTTCTATGCGGGCGGCGGCGCGTCGGTGCGCGGCTATGGCTATCAGGCGATCGGTCCGCGCGACGTTAACAACGATCCGATCGGCGGCCGCAGCCTGGCCGAATTCTCGATCGAGACGCGGGTCAAGGTGAAGGGCAATTTCGGGCTCGTGCCGTTCCTCGACGGCGGCAACATCTACACGGGCGCGCTGCCGACGCTGGGACGTTTCCAATATGGTGCGGGGGTCGGGGCCCGCTATTACTCGAATTTCGGCCCGATCCGGCTCGACGTCGGCACGCCGCTCAACCCGCAGGCGGGGGATAGCCGCATCGCCGTCTACGTCTCGCTGGGGCAGGCGTTTTGAAGCGGGTTTGGCGCTGGCTGGCGGGGGGCCTGATCGCGCTACTGCTGGTCTTCGGCCTCGCGCTGGCGGTGGTCGATACCGACGTCGGCCATCGCTGGGTGGCGCAACGAATCGGCGCGATCCGCACCGCCAACGGCCTGCGCTTCGCAGTCGGGCGGATCGACGGCTCGCTCTATGGCGCAGCCCGTTTGCGCGATGTGCGCGTCTACGACCTCGACGGGCTGCTGCTGCAGGCGCCGGCGGTGCAGCTGGACTGGCGACCGTGGCGCTGGGCGCGCAACACGCTCGACATCCGGACGATGGCGGTGCCGCAGGCGGTGCTGCTGCACGCGCCGCATACCCGGCCAAGCGGCCGGTCGGGGCCGCTGCTGCCCGATTTCGACATCCGCATCGGCCGCCTCGCGATCGATCGGCTGGTGCTGGCGCGGCCGGTGCTGGGCAGCGTCCGCGTCGCGTCGCTGGTCGCGCGGGCGGACGTGCGGCGAGGACGCGCGATGCTGGTCGCCGACGGCGCGGTCGCGGGCAGCGATCGGCTGGCGCTGCGGCTCGACGCGGAGCCCGACCGCGACCGTTTCGATCTGATGGTCAAGGCGGAGGGACGGACCGGCGGGGTGCTGGCGCGCGCGATCGGTCGCGGGCGGCCCGTGGCGATGGTGATCGACGGCCGGGGCAGCTGGAGCCGCTGGCATGGCCGCGCCCTTGCGCGTGCCAACGGTACCCCGATCGCCGATCTCGCCCTGACCGCACAAAGCGGCCGGTATCGCCTCAACGGCATGGCGGCGCCCGCGCCGCTGCTCACCGGCAAGGCGCAGCGGCTGACCCAGCCGCGTATCGCCCTCGACGGCGCCGCGACCTTCGTCGATCGCCGCCTCGCGGGGACAGTGGCGATGCGCAGCGCGGCACTGAGCGCGCAGGCGGAAGGCACCGTCGATTTCGCCGCCAACCGCTGGCAGGCCGTGCGCATCCGGGCACGCCTGCTGCGGCCGGCGGCGCTGTTCCCCAACATGTCCGGTCGCGACATCGTCGCGCGGGCGATTCTCGATGGGCCGTTCGCGCAGCCGCGCCTCGATTTCCGGGTCGCCGGGGCGCACGTGCAGTTCGACAACACCGGCTTCGATTATGCCCTGCTCACCGGCAGTGGCCGGCTCGGGGACGCGCCCTCGCGGCTGACCGCACGCTTCGCGGCGCGTCAGGTGACCGGCGTCGGTGCCGTCGCCGGCGGCATCCTGCGCAACCTGTCGGTCGACGGGCCGCTGCTGCTGATGCCCGGTCTATTGCGCGGTGAGGCGTTGCGGCTGCGGTCCGACCGGCTGCAGGGCCGGATCATGCTCGCGCTCGACCTGCGCACCGGACGCTACGAGGTCGGCCTTGCCGGGGCGCTGGGCCGCTATCTCATTCCGGGGCTTGGTATCGTCGACGTTCGTTCGACCCTGCGCGTCGTGCCGGGGCCGAACGGTCACGGCACGCGCGTCGTCGGGCGCGGTGAGGCGACGATGCTCCGCTTCGACAATGCCTTCCTCCGTTCGCTCGCCGGCGGTCTGCCGCGGCTCGCCACCGGGCTGGAGCGGACGCCGGACGGGATCCTCCACTTCACCGATTTGCGTCTCGTCGCGCCGGCGCTGCAGCTTCGCGGTAGTGGCTATCGCCGCCGCGACGGCAGCTTCCATATCGAGGCGGCGGGGCGGCAGGCGAAATACGGGCCGCTGACGATGATTCTCGACGGCCGGATCGAGCGGCCGACCATCGACCTCGTCCTTGCCAGCCCCGCGCCAGCATTGGGCCTGGCGAATGTGCGCGCCCATCTCGACCCGAATCCGGGCGGCTATGCCGTCACTGCCAACGGCGGATCACGCCTCGGCGCCTCCACCGCGACAGGGGCGATCCTGCTGCCGTCGGGGGGGCAGGCGGCGGTCGATATCGCCCGGCTGACGATCGGCGCGACGACCGCGCGCGGTCGGCTGGCGATCGTCCCGGCCGGCTTCGACGGGCAGCTGGCGGTACAAGGCGGTGGGATTGACGGGACGGTGACGCTCCGCCCGCTCGATACGGTGCAGCAGGTGGCGCTGGCCCTCAGCGCCGGCGATGCCCGCATCGCCGACACCACGCTGCGGCGTGGCCGGCTGGAGGCGACGATCGCTCTCGACCCCGCCGGCGCCACGATCGACGCAACCGCAACGGGCGCGGGCGTGCGCCGCGGCCGGCTGGTGCTGGCGCGCTTCGCCGGCAACCTGCGCTTGCGTGGCGGGACGGGTACGGCGCGGGTGGCTTTGTCAGGGTCGCGTGGCCGCGGTTTTGACATCCGGGCCGAAGCGGATATCGCCCCGGAACGGATCAGCGTCGCGGCGCAGGGCATGGTCGACCGGCGTCCGCTGCAACTGCTCTCCCCGGCCGTGTTCCACCGCGATGGCGATGGCTGGCGGCTCGCGCCCGCCCGGCTCAGCTTCGCCGGCGGGACGGCCGAGATCGGCGGCCGGTACGGCGGCGATGCGCTGCAGGTCGATGCGACGTTGGCCGCGATGCCGCTCGCCATCCTCGACATCGGCTATCCTGGGCTTGGACTGAGCGGCGTCGCGTCCGGGCGTTTCAGTTTCGCCGATACCGCCGACGCCATGCCGACCGGTCGGGCCGAACTGACCGTCCGCGGGCTGAGCCGCGCCGGGCTGGTGCTGCAATCCCGCCCGCTCGACGTCGGCATCGCCGCCGTGCTGACCGCCGACCGGCTCGGCATCCGGGCAGTGATGGCCGCCGACGGACGTACCGTCGGGCGTGCGCAGGCGCTGTTGAAGCCGCTCGGCGGTGGTGACCTGCCGACCCGGCTGGCGCAGGCGCCGCTGGTCGCGCAATTGCGCTATCAGGGACCGGCGGACACCCTGTGGCGCTTGACCGGCGTCGAGCTGTTCGACCTGTCGGGGCCGGTGGCGATCGGGGCCGATGTCGGCGGCCGCCTGTCCGCGCCCGCCATTCGCGGCATCGTCCGGGCGGATGGCGCGCGCATCGAAAGCGCGACCACCGGCACCGTGCTGACCGGCGTGACGGCGAGCGGCCAGTTCGCCGGATCGCGGTTGCGCATCGACCGGTTCGCCGCCGACGCGGGCAAGGGCGGTCGCGTCACTGGCACCGGCAGCTTCGATTTCGCCGCCGCGCATGGCGTTGGCCTCGATCTGTCCCTGCAGGCGGATCACGCGGTGATGATCAACCGCGACGACATCGGCGCGACCGTCACGGGGCCGCTGACCTTCGTGTCCGATGGCGGGGGCGGGCGGATCGCCGGCAACGTCGTGCTCAATCGCAGCCGCTATCGCCTCGGCCAGGCGAGCGCCGCCGCGGCCCTGCCCAAGCTCAACCTGCGCGAGATCAACCTGCCCGGCGGTGGCAGCGAGGACGAGATGCCGGCAACCCCCTGGTCTCTCGCCATCAAGGCACACGCGCCCGGCAACTTGCTGGTCAGCGGCCTCGGCCTGTCGAGTGAATGGTCGGCCGACCTCAATCTCGGCGGCCAGCCCAACAATCCCGCGATCAGCGGCCAAGCGACGCTGATCCGCGGCGACTATGAATTCGCCGGGCGCGAGTTCGAACTGCAGCGTGGCGTCATTCGCTTCGGCGGTGAGGTGCCGGCCAACCCCGCGCTCGACATTGCCGCCGATGCCAATACCACCGGGCTGAACGCGACGATCCGCGTCACCGGCACCGCGTTGAAGCCGGAGATCGGCTTCACCAGTACGCCGGCTCTGCCACAGGACGAGCTGTTGTCGCGCCTGTTGTTCGGCACCTCGATCACCAACCTGTCCGCGCCAGAGGCATTGCAGCTCGCCGCCGCGGTGGCGGCCTTGCAGAACGGCGGCAACGGCCTGAACCCGATCAACGCGGTGCGCCGTGCGGCGGGCCTTGATCGCTTGCGCATCCTACCGGCCGACCGGCAGACGGGGCAGGGAACCTCGATCGCGGCGGGCAAATACGTCACCCGGCGCCTGTATGCGGAGATCGTCACCGACGGGCAGGGCTATTCCGCCACCCAGGTCGAATTTCAGGTGACACGCTGGCTGTCGCTGTTGTCGAGCATCTCGACACTCGGCCGGCAAAGCGCCAACGTCCGCGTGTCCAAGGACTATTGATCGCCCACGTTGCCGGGAGGCATCGGCGCAACCGCCCTCGACCGATGGGCGTTTGCGCCGCGGCGTAAAGGAGACGGACATGGAACGGGTCGCACGCATCGAACGGACCGGCGGGCCTGAGGTGATCGAATGGGTCGACGTCGACCTGCCGCCGCCCGCCGCGGGCGAAGTGCGGATGCGCAACCGGGCGGTCGGGCTCAACTATATCGATACCTACCATCGCGCCGGCGTCTATCCGATCGATCTGCCCTCAGGCCTCGGCAGCGAGGCGGCTGGCGTCGTCGAGGCGGTGGGGGAGGGCGTGCACGGCTTTTCCGTCGGCGACCGTGTCGGTACCTTCGGGCCGCTGCGGGGGGCCTATGCGACCGCGCGCAACGTTCCGGCGGCGCAGCTCATCCACCTGCCCGACGAAGTCGATGCCCGTACCGCGGCGGCGCTCCTGTTGAAGGGCTGCACGACGGAATGCCTCGTCGAGCGCTGTGCCGAAGTTCGGCCGGGGCAGACCGTGCTCGTCTGGGCGGCGGCCGGCGGCGTCGGCCAGCTGCTGACCGGCTGGCTGAAGGCGATCGGCGCGCACGTCATCGGGACGGTCGGAACGGCGGAGAAGGCCGATCACGCGCGGGCCGCCGGGGCGGACCACGTCATCCGCTATCGCGACGAGGATGTCGCGGCCAAGGTCCGCGAACTCACCGATGGCGAGGGGGTGCCGGTGGTTTTCGACGGGGTCGGTATGGCCAGCTGGCAGGCTTCGCTCGATTCGGCGGCGCGGCGCGGACTGATCGTCAGCTACGGCAATGCCGGCGGTCCGGTGACGGGCGTGGCGCTCGGCACGCTGTCGGCCAAGGGATCGCTGTTCGTCACCCGGCCGACCCTGTTCGATTATTACACCGACCCGGCGGAACGCCGCCACGGTGTCGACCGGGTCTTCGCCATGCTCCGGAAGGGAGCGATCAAGCCACAGATCGGCCAGACCTTTCCGCTGCAACAGGCGGCGGAGGCGCATCGCGCGCTGGAAGCGGGAGAGACGCGCGGCAGTACAGTGCTGCTGCCCTAATGAATGACGGGGCGGTCGGCTGAACAACCGTCCTCGGTTTCGAAACGTTGCCGATCCTCATCGCAGTGACATTTTTGTCATGGCGGTGACTTGATCCTGCAACCGCGCTGCGGGCATGGGTACGCCCGGAGTTCTATCGATGTCGCAACGGCCCATTTTCTACGACGCCAGCGGACGGCGCAAACGCCGGTTCACCTTCGCGGTGGCGGCGTTCGTCCTGTTGCTGCTGCTCGCCCTCTCGGTATTCGCGGTGTCGATCGGCGCCGTGCCGGCGGCGCCGTTGCTCCCCGTCCAGGCCGAGCATCCGACCTTGCGCAAGCTGCCGCCGCCGCACGGCCTGATCGGTCGTACCGAACGCAGTCTCAATTATTACGCGCGCAAGCTGTTCGGCACCGCCAGCGCCAAGCCGAACGGCGGCATCAACAATCCGTCGCTGGCGATCGGCTTCTACACGCCCTGGGACTCGTCGAGCGCATCGAGCCTGTCGCGGCATATCGACCAGCTCGACTGGGTGATCCCCGGCTGGATTTCGGTGACCGGGGTCAACCACCAGATCACCGTCTTCCGCGATGTGGCGGGACGCGAGATCATCAATCGCGCGACGCGGCGACCGATCGTCACGCCGATGATCCAGAACGTGCTCAACGGACAATGGGACAGCCAGGGCATCGCCGCGCTGCTCGCCGATCCCAAGGCGCGGACCGCGTTCCTCGACAAGCTGACGCCCTGGCTGGCGCAGAACAACGCCAACGGCGCCTTCTTCGATTTCGAGGAACTGCCACCCAGCGCCCATGCCAATTACCGCACGTTCCTGGCGGAGGCGCAGCGCCGTTTCGCGCCGCGCGGCTGGACGGTGTCGATCGCCGCCCAGCTTGGCAATCCGGACTGGGATCTGCCGGCCTATGCGAAGGTGACCGACAAGGTCTTCCTGATGGCCTATGACGAGCACGAGAGCAGCGGCCCCGCCGGCCCGATCGCCTCGCAGCATTGGTTCGCCCAGGTCGTCGCCGAGGCCGCGCGGGGCATCCCGCCGTCGAAGCTCGTCGTCGCCTTCGGCTCCTACGCCTATGATTGGCACGACGGCACCGGCGATCCGGCGACGGTCGAGGAAGCGTGGCAGGACGCCGCCGACAGTTCGGCGATGCCGACCTATGACCGGACCAGCGGCAACACCGGCTTCGCCTATATGGAGGGCAGCAGCCGGCATGTGGTGTGGATGCTCGACGCCGCCTCCGCCTACAACCAGATCGGGCTGCTGCACCGCGCCGGCATCCGCAGCGTCGCCTTGTGGCGGCTGGGGTCGGAGGATCCCGGACTCTGGTCGATCTTCGGCCGCGATCACCGCCAGCTTCCGCCGCCGTCCGCGATCAACGCCATTCCCGCCGGCACCAATACCGACATCGAGGGTGCGGGCGAAATCCTGAAGATCTCGGCGGAGCCCGTCGCCGGGGCGCGGCGCGCGACCGCGAGCCCGGACGGGCTGCTCGCCAACGTCGTCTTCGATCGGCTCCCGTCGCCCTATGTCGTCGAGCGTACCGGCTATCGCCCCGGTCTGCTGGCGCTGACGTTCGACGACGGTCCCGACCCCAAATGGACGCCGCAGATCCTCGACGTGCTGAAACGCGAACATGCGCCCGGCACCTTCTTCATCGTCGGCGAGAATGCGCTGACGCAGCGGCCGCTGTTGCAGAGGATGGTGGCCGAGGGGCATGAGATCGGCAGCCACACCTATACCCACCCCAATCTTGCCACCGTCGGTCCGGCGCAGGTGCGGTTCGAACTTAACGCCACGCAGCGGCTGTTCCAGGCATTTACCGGCCGCTCGCTGCGTCTGTTCCGCGCGCCCTACTTCGGCGATGCCGAGCCGAGCACCGCGGACGAGATCCAGCCGGCGCTGATGGCGCAGAACCGCGGCTACATCTCGGTCGGCCTGCACGTCGACCCCGACGATTGGAAACGGCCCGGGGTGCAGGCGATCATCGACCGGACGATCGACAAGATCGTCAACGGTCCCAAGACGTGTGACGACCAGTCCGAGGCTAATTGCAGCCGCAACATCATCCTGCTTCACGATGCGGGCGGCAACCGCCAGGAGACCGTCGAGGCGCTGCCGGTGATCATCGAGCGGCTGCGGGCGCTCGGTTATCATTTCGTGCCGGTGTCGACGCTCGCCGGGCTCAGCCGCAACGCCTCGATGCCACCGATCTCGGCCAGCGACCAGCTCGCGGCGCGTGCCGATCTTGCGCTGTTCTCGCTGCTGGGCGGCATCGTTATCGCGATGCGCTGGCTGTTCGGCATCGCCATCACGGTCGGCATCCTGCGCGCCGTGGCGCTGTCGGCGCTCGCCCTGATCCAGGCGCGGCGCGAGGGACGGACCGTCTTCCCGCCGATCGACCCCGGCCGCTTCGTGACGGTGATGATCCCCGCCTACAACGAGGAACGCGTGATCGAGCGGGCGGTGCGCGGCGTGCTGGCGTCCACCGAGGTCGAGATCGAGGTGATCGTCATCGACGACGGGTCCAAGGACGCGACCAGTGCGATCGTGGCCCGTGCCTTTGCCGACGATCCCCGCGTTCGGCTGCTGACCCTGGAGAATGGCGGCAAGGCGCGCGCGCTCAATCGCGGGCTGGAGCTGGCGCGGGGCGAGATCGTCATCGCGCTCGACGCCGATACGCAGTTCGAGCCGCCGACGATCGCGCGCCTGGCCCGCTGGTTCGCCGACCCGACGCTCGGCGCCGTGGCCGGCAATGCCAAGGTCGGCAACCGCGTCAATCTGGTCACCAAATGGCAGGCGCTGGAATACATCACCGCGCAGAACCTCGAGCGGCGCGCCCTCGCGCGGCTGGATGCGATCACCGTCGTCCCGGGCGCGGTCGGCGCGTGGCGGCTGGCGGCGATCCGCAGCGTCGGCGGCTATCCCGACGACACGCTGGCCGAGGACCAGGATCTGACCATCGCGATCCAGCGTGCCGGCTGGAAGGTCCGCTACGACCAATATGCGATCGCCTGGACCGAGGCGCCGGAGACGTTCCGTGCGCTGGCCAAACAGCGTTTCCGCTGGGCGTTCGGCACGCTGCAATGCCTGTGGAAACACAGTGGCGCGATCGGCCGGTCGACCCCGCGTGGTCTTGGCTGGATCGGTCTGCCGCAGGCGATCGTCTTCCAGATCCTGCTCGCCGCCATCTCGCCGATCATCGATCTGGCGCTGCTGGTCAGCTTCGTCGTCACCTATCTCGACGTGCAGGCGCATGGCTGGGCGCAGACCAGCCACGACATCTATACCATGCTCGCTTTCTGGATCGTGTTCACGACGATCGACCTGCTGGCGGCGACGATCGCCTTTGCCCTGGAACGGCGGGAACAATGGCGGCTGTTGTGGCTGCTGATCCCGCAGCGGGTCGGCTATCGCCAGGTCATGTATTACGTCGTGCTCAAGGCGATCGCCCAGGCGCTGCGGGGGCCGATGGTCGGCTGGGGCAAGTTGCAACGCACGGGGCGCGTCCAGACGGCGGATAGGCCAGCTTCCTGACGCATCAAATGGAAAGTGGTTGTGCGGTTGCGCGCAATGACGCTACGGGCGCGCTCTGCTTACGGAGAAGGTCATGGGGTATCGGGTCGTCGTCGCGGGTGCGACGGGCAATGTCGGTCGCGAGATGGTCAACATCCTCGCCGAGCGTGAGTTTCCGGCGGACGAGATCGCGGTGCTCGCCTCGTCGCGCAGCCAGGGCGATGTGATCGACTATGGCGAGACCGGCAAGAAGCTGACCGTCAGAAACATCGAGCATTTCGACCCGACCGGCTGGGACATCGCGCTGTTCGCGATCGGCAGCGAGGCGACGCGCGTCTATGCGCCCAAGTTCGCCGCCGCCGGCTGCACGGTGATCGACAATTCGTCGCTGTACCGCATGGACCCGGACGTGCCGCTGATCGTACCGGAGGTGAATGCCGCCGCGATCGACGGCTACACCCGTAAGAACATCATCGCCAACCCGAACTGCTCGACCGCGCAGATGGTCGTCGCGCTGAAGCCGCTGCACGATGCGGCGACGATCAAGCGCGTCGTCGTCGCGACCTATCAATCGGTGTCGGGCGCCGGCAAGGTCGGCATGGACGAACTGTTCGAACAGAGCCGCAACATCTTCGTCGGCGATCCGGCTGAACCGAAGAAGTTCACCAAGCAGATCGCCTTCAACGTCATCCCGCACATCGACAGCTTCCTCGACGACGGTTCGACCAAGGAGGAATGGAAGATGGTGGTCGAGACCAAGAAGATCCTCGATCCCAAGATCAAGGTGACCGCGACCTGCGTGCGCGTGCCGGTGTTCGTCGGCCATTCGGAAGCGATCAACATCGAATTCGTCGACGAGATCAGCGCCGAACAGGCCAAGACGATCCTGCGCGAGGCGCCGGGGATCATGCTGATCGACAAGCATGAGGACGGCGGCTACGTCACCCCGATCGAGAGCGCGGGCGACGACGCCACCTTCGTCAGCCGGGTGCGCGAAGACCCGACCGTCGAGAACGGCCTGTCGCTCTGGTGCGTCAGCGACAATCTGCGCAAGGGTGCGGCGCTGAACGCGGTCCAGATCGCCGAACTGCTCGGCCGGCGCCACTTGAAGAAGGACGATACCGCCCTGGTCGACGCGCTGACCGACGAGGCCGACGACGCCTGATCGACGGCGGTAGGGAAATGAGCGTCGGGCGCCAGCGCCCGGCGGCTCAATGTCCGATGTACAGGCCCGGCCGGTGCCAGGTTACCAGCACCAGGCTCATCGCCGCCGCGCTGAGCGCTGACCAGGCAAGATGCGCCGCGCTGACCACGGGGATCGCGGCGGCGAGGATCACCACGTCGAACGCCGCTTGCGTCCGCCCGGCGTTCCAGCCGCGGCTTCGCTGCAGCCACAGCGTGACCACGCCGGTACCGCCGACACCGGCGCTATGCCGCGCCAGCGCCAGAATGCCCATGCCGATGACGGTGCCACCGAACACCGCGGCGAAGGCCGGATGGATGTCGACGACATGGAAGGAGGCGCGGGCGAGCATCGACAGCCCCGCGATACCGAGGTTGACGAGCAGCGATTTGATCGCAAAGCGGCTGCCCATCACCCGTTGCGCGAAGGCGAAGAAGGGGATGTTGATCAGCGTGAACAGCACGCCGACCGGCATCGGCACCAGATAGGACAGCAGCAGCGCGATCCCCGCCGTGCCGCCCGTCGTCAGCCCGGCCGATTTGAGCAGCACCAGGCCGAGGACGATCAGGATGCAGCCGATGACCAGGGCATAGGCGTCCTCGAGCAGGCTGTGCTGGCGACCGGTGAAGGCGGTTTGCGAAGGCGCTGGCATCGACTCTCGACAGATTGGGGGTGGCGCTCTCCTGTCCTGTCGCTCTGCTGGCGTGGGGCTGCTATACCCGAGCCTGTCATGGTTGGGAATGAACCTTTCGGAGAGGATGACGACGCCGCGACGATCATGGCCGGAGGCTGCCAATGCGGACGCATCCGCTATGCCCTGATCGTACGGGACGACGAGGCCTATCTTTGCCATTGCCGGATGTGCCAGCGCGCGACCGGCGGTGTCGCCGCTGCGCTGAAGGCGGTGGCGGCGGGCGATCTGCGCTGGGCGGGTGCGGAGCCGGACCGCTATCGTTCGTCGCCGTTCGCCCGGCGCGGTTTCTGCGCGGCCTGTGGCACGCCGCTGACCTACGAACCCGATGACGGCGAAGGCCTCGACGTGACCGTCGGCAGCCTCGACGATCCGTCGCGGTTCCGGCCGGTCGCCCATGCCGGCGTGGAAAGCTGGCACACGGCATGGCTGGACACGCGCGACCTGCCGACGCAACGCACGGATCAGAACAGCCGCATCACCAACAAATGGATCGACAGCCTTGGACGTATCCCCGACTGACCGTTTCGCCAGCTTCGACGGCACGCACATCGCCTGGCGGGAGGTCGGTGAGGGTCGCCCCGTGGTGCTGATCCACGGCTATTTTTCGACCGCGGAGGTGAATTGGATCAAATACGGCCATGCCGCCCGCATCGCAGAGCGGGGCTTTCGCGTGATCATGCCCGATCTTCGCGGTCACGGGGCCAGCGACAAGCCGCATGAGCCGGCCGCCTATCCCGCCGACGCGCTGATGCGCGACGGCTTCGCGCTGGTCGCGCATCTCGGCCTGAGTGACTACGATCTGGGTGGCTATTCGCTCGGCGGACGGACGGTGATGCGGATGCTCGCCAATGGCGCGACGCCGCGGCGGGCGGTGATCGCCGGCATGGGGCTCGACGGGATCGTGCGGACCGCCGGCCGCGGCGGCTATTTCCGCAACGTGCTGACCAGCCTCGGCAGTTTCGCGCGCGGGACGCCCGAATGGATGACGGAGGCCTTTCTGAAGACCACGGGGGGCGACCCGGTTGCGCTGCTCAACGTGCTCGAAACCTTCGTCGACACGCCGATCGACGCGGTGGAACGCATCATCGTTCCGATCGCGGTGGTCACCGGCGTCGATGACGACGACAACGGCTCCGGCGCGGCGCTGGCCGATGCCCTGCCACGGGCCGTCTACCGCGAGATCCCCGGCAACCACATGAGCGCGGTGACCAAGCCGGAACTGGGGCAGGCGATCGCCGACTTCCTGGCGGCTTGACCGCAGCGGCGGTCCGCGGCCATTCTCCCTCGCAACAATCGAACCGAGAGGGATTTTGATGTTGCGTACCGCCGTTTCGTTCCTTGCGCTGGCCGGGGCGCTGACCGCCGGGCCCGTGCTCGCGCAGACCGCCCCCGCCGCCGCCACGGCCGGCACGCCGACGGCGGCGCAGGCCGACGCCTGGGTCGCCGGTGTCGAGAAGGAGGCGGCGCAGCTCGGCGTTGACGCTGCCCGCGTCTCCTGGGTCAATGCCACCTACATTACCGACGATACCGATGCGCTGGCCGCCAAGTCCGGCGCGGAGATGACCGAAAAGGCGGTCGAATGGGCCAAGGGCGCGGCACGCTTCAACGGCACGCCGGGCCTGTCCTACGACACCAAGCGCAAGCTCGACCTGTTGCGCAACGGCGTCGGCCTGCCCGCGCCGACGACGCCCGGCGCGGCCGACGAACTGTCGACGCTGACCACGCGCATGTCGTCCAGCTACGGCAAGGGCAAGGGCAGCCTGAACGGCCAACCGATCAACGGCTCGGACATCGAGGCGGCGATGGGGACGGAGCGCGATCCTGCCAAGCTGAAGGAGATGTGGACCAGCTGGCACGACAATGTCGGCGCGCCGATGCGCAAGGATTATGCGCGGATGACCGCCATCTCCAACGCCGGCGCCAAGGAGCTCGGTTTCGCGGACGTCGGCGCGATGTGGCGGTCCGGCTATGACATGACGCCGGAGCAGTTCGCGGTGCTCACCGACAAGATCTGGGCGGAGGTCGAGCCGCTCTACAAGTCGCTGCACACCTATGTCCGCTGGAAGCTCAACGCGAAGTACGGCGATGCGGTGCAGCCCAAGACCGGACCGATCCGTTCCGATCTTCTCGGCAATATGTGGGCGCAGGAATGGGGCAACATCTACGACCTGGTCGCGCCGCCGGGCTCGGGCGATCTCGGCTATGACACCGGCGAATTGCTCAAGGCCAAGGGCTATGACCCGGTCCGCATGGTCAAACAGGGCGAGGCCTTCTACTCGTCGCTCGGCTTTGCGCCGCTGCCGCAGACCTTCTGGGAACGGTCGCAGATCACCAAGCCGCGCGACCGCGAGGTGATCTGCCATGCCAGCGCCTGGGATATCGACAATATGGACGATATCCGCATCAAGATGTGCACGAAGGTCAATGCCGACGATTTCGTCACCATCCACCACGAACTCGGCCATAATTACTATCAGCGCGCCTACAAGAACCAGCCGTTCCTCTACAAGAACGGCGCCAACGACGGCTTCCACGAAGCGATTGGGGATACCGTCGCGCTGTCGATCACGCCGGATTATCTCGTCAAGATCGGGCTGCTCGACCAGAGCAAGGTGCCGAGCGCGGACAAGGACATCGGCCTGTTGCTGCGGCAGGCGATGGACAAGGTCGCCTTCCTGCCGTTCGGCCTGCTGGTCGACAAATGGCGCTGGGGGGTCTTTTCCGGGCAAATCCCGGCCGGTCAGTACCAGGCCGGCTGGGATGCGCTGCGCCTGAAGTATCAGGGCGTCGTGCCGCCGGTCGCGCGTGACGAGAGCAAGTTCGATCCGGGCGCCAAATATCACATCCCGGCGACGGTGCCCTACACGCGCTACTTCCTGGCGCGGGTGCTGCAGTTCCAATTCTACAAGGCGGCGTGCCAGCAGGCCGGCTGGAAGGGGCCGCTGCACCGCTGCTCCTTCTACGGCAACAAGGCGGTCGGCGAGAAGCTCAACGCGATGCTGAGCATGGGCCAGTCCAAGCCCTGGCCGGATGCGCTGCAGGTCTTCACCGGCAGCCGCGAGATGTCGGGCAAGGCGATGATCGAATATTTCGCCCCGCTCAAGGCATGGCTGGACAAGCAGAACCAGGGCAAGCCGAGCGGCTGGTAGGTTCGGCAGGAGAACGTGGTGATGAAGCGGGTGGTGCTGACGATGCTGGCCATGCCGGCGGTGACCTCGGCGCAGACTACGCCCGTCACCACGTTACAGCCGGGCGAGACGTTGCTCGAGGTGCAGGCGGACGGGCAGGCCAAGTTCCGGCCCGATGCCGCCTTTGTCTCGATCGGCGTGGTGTCGACCGGCACGACCGCCCGCGAGGCGACGGACGCCAATGCGGCGCAGATGACCGCGGTGATCGCGGCGGTGAAGAAGGCCGGTGTCGACGGGCGCTACATCCGCACGCAGCAGATCAGCGTCGAGCCACGTTTCGCCCGCTCCGGGCAAAACGACTGGCAGGGGCTGGCGCAAATCACCGGCTATGTCGCGCGCAACAGCGTTGCGGTGACGGTGGTCAAGCTGGCGAGCGCCGGCGACGTCATCGCGGCGGCGTTCGGTGCGGGCGCCAATTCGGTGAACGGCCCCAACCTTGGATCCGAGGACCCGGCCAAGGGGCTCGCGGAAGCGCGCCGCGCCGCGATCGCCAACGCCCGCCACGAGGCGGACGACTATGCTGCCGGCCTGGGCATGCGGGTGTCCCGCGTCTTGCAGGTCAGCGAACGCGGCAGGCAGGCGCGCGTGGTCGACTATGTACGCCCGGACGGTATCGTGTTGACGCCGATAGCGGCACCGCCGGCGCCACCGCCACCGGTGGCGCCGGGAGAGATGGAGCGGACGGTCAGCATCTGGATTGATTACGCGCTGGTTCCGGCGCGCTGACGCGGCTCAGTCTCCCCAAAAACTTTGGCGCTCTGCTGCCCTCATCCAGTCCCGCCGGCCTCGGCCGGCGGGCCCGTCTCATCCGTTCGGGATCGAGTTTTCGTCGGCGATGCCGGCCTCGAACGATTTGGAGGCATCCTGTCCGTCCGGGCTGTGGGCGCCGCGGCCGTCGGTTGGTGCCTTGTCCTTGGGCGTGCTGCTCCGCAGGGACAGCAAGGCGGCGGCGGCGGCGGCACCGGCGGCCGCGACCCCGGCGCCGATCGCCGCGATCCCCCAGCCGGTCTTGCCCGCTGCGGCCGGCGCCGAGCCAGCCTTGCCGCCACGCTTGCGCTCGGTGCTGGGGCGCGGCGTCGCCCGCCGGGCAGCGCGCGGCTTGACCGCCTTGGCCGTCGACACGACCGCGCCCTCTGCGGTCGTCGCGGCGCTGCGCACGCGCCGGGCTGTGCGTTTCACCGTGTCGGCTGCGGCCGTCTCGACCTTCTCGACGGTGGTCGGCGCGCTCGCCTTGCTGGTGCTGCGGCGGCGCGCGGTCCCGGTCGCCGTCTTCGTCGCCGGGCTTTTCGCCGCGGTGGCACGCGTCGTCGTCGTCTTGCGCGGGGCGCGGCGCCGCGGCTTGGTGCCGGCGTCGGCTTTGGCGGTGTCGGTGTTCGGCGTCTCGGTGTCATCGGCCATGATGCGGCTCCCTGATGCGTTGGCCCCGCCGACCCGGCACGCTTCCGTACCAGGGTCGGTTCGCAACCGTAACGCATTATCGGCCGATGGTTTCCTACGCGTCGCTACGGCATAGGATTTGCCGAGCAGTCGTGGCGGCTTAGCGGAAGGGTGGTTCGTCGAACGCGCGCAGCTTGCGGCTGTGCAACCGGTCGCCCTCGCGGCGCAGCTGCTCGCACGTCTCGATGCCGATCCGCATATGCTCGCTGATCGCACGTTCGTAGAAGCGGTTGGCCTGCCCCGGCAGCTTGAGCTCGCCGTGCAGCGGCTTGTCCGACACGCAGAGCAGCGTGCCATAGGGGACGCGGAAGCGATAACCCTGCGCCGCGATCGTCGCCGATTCCATGTCGATGCCGACCGCGCGGCTCAGCGAAAAGCGCAAAGCCGACGCCAAATAGCGCAATTCCCAGTTGCGGTCGTCGGTGGTTACGATCGTCCCCGTCCGCAACCTTCTTTTCAACTCCTCGCCAGACTGGCCGGAAATGATCTCCGACGCCTTGGCGAGGGCCTGCTGCACCTCGGCGATCGCCGGCACCGGAATCTCCGGTGGCAAGACGTCATCCAGAACGTGGTCGTCGCGCAGATAGGCATGGGCGAGGACATAGTCGCCAATCCGCTGGCTGGGGCGCAGGCCGCCGCAATGGCCGATCATCAGCCACGCTTCCGGCCTCATCACCGCGAGATGGTCGCAAATCGTCTTGGCGTTCGACGGGCCAACGCCGATGTTGACCAGGGTGATGCCGGTGCCGTCCGCCGCCATCAGGTGATACGCGGGCATCTGGTGCCGGCGCCAGGCGCTGTCGGTGACGAGCTTGTCGACGTCCGCCGGGCTGGTGATGATGATATTGCCCGCGCCCGACAATGCGGTGAAGCGCGATCCCTCACCCAGCTGCGACGCGCCCCAGCGGACGAATTCGTCGACGTAGCGGTGGTAGTTGGTGAACAGCACGAACCGCTGCGTGTGCTCCGCGGGCGTGCCCATATAGTGGCGCAGGCGCGCGAGGCTGAAGTCGGTGCGCAGCGCGTCGAACAGGGCCAGCGGGCGCGCGTCGGCATCCGCGATCCACAGGCCGTCCGCGATCTCGTCGCCGATGTGCGACAATTCGGTGGCGGGGAAATGCCGGGCGAGTTCGGTCGCAGACACGGTGTCGAGGCTCAGCGCATGGCCGGGATCGAGCACATAGGGGAAGGGGATCTCCTGCCGTCCGGGCGCCGCCTCGACAGTGACGTCATAATCCTCGATCAGCAGGGTCAGCTGCTCGGTCAGATAATCGGCGAAGAGGCCCGGTTTGGTGACGCTGATTGTATACGTGCCAGGCGAGACGAGCCGGCCGAATGATCGCGGGGGCACCGGACGGTTGACATCGCCGGCATAGCGCAATCGGATGATGGGATAAGCGAACGAGCCGTCGTGGCGGCTTTCGGGCGCTGGCGGCGTACCGTCGGTAAGATAGGCGTTGAGCGCGGCCTGCAGGCGGTTGACGGAGGCGCGATAGAGGCGGTCGAGTTCGCTGACGATCTGGGATGCAGTTGACATTACGGATGGTTACGCGCCGTGCATGACGCTGGCAAGACGGCCCCGCCTATCCCCCGCTGGCGGGGAATAGGACTAGCGAAGCTGGCGGAGGGGGTATGCCGTATGCCTTGCAATACATGGAAGCCCTCCTCCGTCAGCGTTGGCGCGCTGCCACCTCTCGGCGCGCGGAGCGGATCGTTAAATCGCGGTGAGCAGATGCTCTGCGCTGCTGACCTTGAATTCGCCCGGCTGTTCGACGTGCAGCTGCTTCACCACGCCGTCTTCGACCAGCATCGCGTAGCGCGCCGAGCGGGTACCCATGCCAAACCGGCTGGCGTCGATTGCGAGGCCGATCGCGTCGGCGAAGGCAGCGTTGCCGTCGGCCAGCATCGTGATGCCCTCCGCGCCGGCGGACTTCGCCCAGGCGGCCATGACGAAGGCGTCGTTCACCGCGGTGCAGGCGATCTCGTCGACGCCCTTGGCGAGCAGTTCGTCCCTGCGCTCGACGAAGCCGGGGAGATGCTTGGCGGAACAGGTCGGGGTGAACGCACCCGGCACCGCGAACAGCGCGACGGTGCGGCCCGCGAAATAGTCTTGCGACTGGACCGTATCAGGACCGTCCGCGGTCACCTTGACGAGCGGGACGGACGGGATGGTGTCGCCGATGGAGATGGTCATGGTGGCAGGCCTCTGAGCGGAAGGGAGCGCGACTGGTCGGCGAAAGCGCGGACGATTTCAACCTTGGGTTTTGCGCGGGCGACGCCCTATGTTCGACGGCGATGAGCGATCCCACCTATCTCACCGGTCAGTTCCTGCTCGCCATGCCGGGCATGATCGATCCGCGCTTCGACCATGCCGTGATCGCCATGTGCTCTCACGATGCCGCCGGCGCGCTCGGCATCGGTATCGGTGCGACGATCGATGGACTGGGGCTGCACGATCTGCTCGACCAGTTCGAGATTCCGCACGGCGCCGCGCCCGACGTGCCGATCCATTTCGGTGGCCCGGTCGAGCCGCGGCGCGGCTTCGTGCTCCATTCCACCGACTGGGGCGGCCAGGATACGATCGACGTCGCCGGTCGCTGGGCGATGTCGAGCACGATCGACGTGCTGCGCGCGATCGCCGGCGGCGAGGGGCCGACCCGCTACGTCGTCGCGCTCGGCTATGCCGGCTGGGGCGAGGGGCAGCTCGACGGCGAACTGACCCGGCCGGGCTGGTTCAACGTCGCGGGCGACGACGGCCTGCTGTTCGCCACGGCCGCCGAAGACCGCTGGAACCGCGCCTTCGCCCTGGCGGGGATCGACCCGCGCCTGCTCGTCGCCGACACCGGGACCGCTTGAACCAACGAGATATAAAGATATCTTTATATTTGATCGGCGGCGGCAAGCGGGCTAAGGGCGCCCCATCCATCCTGTCTGAGGAGCCTGTCGCGTGGCCACCGCTATCGCCGTCGAGAACAACGATTACGTCATCAAGGATATCGGTCTGGCCGATTTCGGCCGCGCCGAGATCAAGATCGCCGAGACCGAGATGCCCGGCCTGATGGCCCTGCGCGACGAGTTCGGCGCATCGCAGCCGCTCAAGGGCGCTCGCATCACCGGCTCGCTGCACATGACGATCCAGACCGCGGTGCTGATCGAGACGCTGACCGCGCTCGGCGCCGACGTGCGCTGGGCGACCTGCAACATCTTCTCGACCCAGGACCATGCCGCCGCGGCGATCGCCGCCGCCGGCATCCCCGTCTTCGCCGTGAAGGGCGAGACGCTGGCCGAATATTGGGACTATGTCGGGTCGATCTTCGATTGGGACGACGGCAACGGCCAGACCGCCAACATCATCCTCGACGACGGCGGCGACGCGACGATGTTCGCGCTGTGGGGCGCCAAGCTTGAGGCCGGCCAGAGCTTCGGCGAGCCGGAGAATGAGGAAGAGGTTGAGTTCCAGCGTTCGGTCAAGGCGTTCATCGCCAAGAAGCCGGGCTATTTGACCGAGACCGTCAAGAACCTGAAGGGCGTGTCGGAAGAAACGACGACCGGCGTCCACCGCCTGTACGAGATCGCCAAGAAGGGCGAGCTGCCGTTCCCGGCGATCAACGTCAACGATTCGGTCACCAAGTCGAAGTTCGACAACCTCTATGGCTGCAAGGAATCTTTGGTCGACGCGATCCGCCGCGCCACCGACGTGATGCTGGCCGGCAAGGTCGCCACCGTCGCCGGCTTCGGCGACGTCGGCAAGGGTTCGGCCGCCAGCCTGCGCAACGGCGGCGCCCGCGTCCTGGTCACCGAGATCGACCCGATCTGCGCGCTGCAGGCGGCGATGGAGGGCTATGAGGTCGTGACGATGGAGGAAGCAGTGAAGCGCTCCGACATCTTCGTTACGGCGACCGGCAACGCCGACGTCATCACCGCCGATCACATGAAGGCGATGAAGCCGATGTCGATCGTCTGCAACATCGGCCACTTCGACAGCGAGATTCAGATCGCCGCTCTGTCCAACTACAAGTGGACCGAGGTGAAGCCGGGCACCGACCTGGTCGAGTTCCCGGACGGTAAGCAGATCATCGTCCTCGCCAAGGGCCGCCTGGTGAACCTGGGCTGCGCGACCGGCCACCCGTCGTTCGTGATGTCGGCGTCGTTCACCAACCAGACGCTCGCGCAGATCGAGCTGTGGACCAAGGGCGAGAACTACAAGAACGAGGTCTACGTCCTGCCCAAGCACCTCGACGAGAAGGTGGCGGCGCTGCACCTCGAGAAGCTGGGCGTCCAGCTGTCGAAGCTGACGCCGAAGCAGGCAGGCTATATCGGCGTGCCGGTCGAGGGTCCGTTCAAGCCGGATCACTATCGCTACTGATCGCCGACGCGATTGCAGCAACGGGGGGCGGCGCCGCGAGGTGCCGCCCTTTCCGTTTCCGGTCTTCAACGATTGCCGCAATCCGGCAATCCGTTCTACAGCTTGGCCCGGCGAGCGCCCGGTCGGGCAGGCGAGGGGTAAGCGTTGATCCAGCTTTCGGTGATGGCGGCGGTCGTGACGGGGGTGGTGCTCGCGCTGCTCGTCGGCGGCGGCAGCTACGCGCTCTACCTGGGTTGGCGGTGGCGGGGCGAAGCCGCCCAGGCCTTGGCGCGGGTGCGCGAGACGGAGGCGCTTCGTCAGGTATCCCCCGCCATGGCGACGCTGATCCGCGCCGACGGCCGCATCGAAATGCCGCCGCGTCTGGTCGACTGGTTTGGCCTGGCGGCGGCGCCGCGCTTTCTGCAGGACCTGACCGGCGACGGCGGTGGCCTTCCCCCGGACGAGGCGCAGGCCCTGGCGGCGGAGGTCAAGGCGGCGCAACGCGCCGGCCGTGGCTTCGTCCGGACGCTGCATCCCCAAGAATCGGGGCGCAGTTTCACCGTGCGCGGTGCGCGCGCACCCGGCGACCTGGGCGCCACCGGCGCCGTGGTGCTGTGGGCGATCGACGCGACCGAAGCGGAGGCGGAGACGGCGCGGTTGAGCGCCGAGGTCGACGAGCTATCGGTGGCGTTCGACGCACTGACCGGACTGATCGAGGCGGCGCCGCTGCCCATGTGGTACCGGGGACCCGATTTCCGGCTGGCGATGGTCAACACGGCCTATGTGCGGGCCGTGGAGGGCGTCGATGCGGCGGACGTGATCGCGCGGCAGCTCGAGCTGATCGAGGGGTCCGGGCGCGGTGGCCCCAATGCCGGCGCACGGACGGCGCGCGAATCGGGGCGTCCGCAAGCGGCGATCCTGCCCGCGACGATCGATGGCGCGCGCCGCGCCTTGCATATCCACGACGTGCCGCTGCCGACCGGCGGGGTTGCGGGCTTCGCGGTCGATGTCGAGGATCTCGAACAATCCCGCGCCGCCGCCAAGCGTTTCGCCGAGGCGCAGCGCGCGATGCTGGACCGCCTGTCGGCCGGCGTCGCGCAATTCGGCCCGGATCGCGGGCTGGTGTTCTGTAACCAGCCGTTTCGCCGCATGTTCGCGATGCGCGCCGAATGGCTTGCCGACCGGCCGGAGTTCGACCGCGTGCTGGAGCGGATGCGTGAGGCCAGCCGCCTGCCGGAGGTGCGAGACTTCCCGAGCTGGAAGGCGGAACGGCGCAGCTGGTTCGTCCCCGGCGAGGACGCGATCGAGGAGAATTGGCATCTGCCGGGCGGTACGCATCTGCGCGTCGTTGCGCAGCCGCTGCCGGATGGCGGCCTGCTCGTCATCTTCGAGGATCGCACCGAGCAGGTGCAGCTGGCTAGCGCGCGCGACACGCTGCTGCGGGTTCGCACTGCGACCTTCGACAATTTGTTCGAGGCGCTGGCGGTATTCGCCGCCGACGGCAAGCTGCAGCTGTGGAACAACCGGCTGCGCAGCGTCTGGGGCTTCGAGGAGGAATTCCTCGCCGGCCACCCCCGGGTCGACAGTTTCGCGGAGGCCGCGGCCTCGCGTCTGGCAACGCCGAACCGCGCCGTGCTGATCCCCGAACTGGTCCGCTCTGCGACCAGCGAGCGCCAGCAGCGCGGCGGACGCGTCGCCTTCGCCGACGGCCGCCATTTCGAATTCGCCGCGGTGCCGCTGCCGGACGGCAATGCGCTGCTGACGATGCTCGACATCACCGACAGCCGCCGCGCCGAACAGGCGTTGCGCGACCGGGCCAACGCGCTGGAGGCGGCGGACAAGGTCAAGACGCAGTTCGTCGCCAACATGAGCTACGAATTGCGCACGCCGCTGACCTCGATCAGCGGCTTCGCCGAGATGCTGCACGCGGGCTATGCCGGCGCGCTGAGCCCCGCGGGCGACCAATATGTGCAGGCGATCCTCGATTCGGTCGAGCGGCTCGGGCTGCTGATCGACGACGTGCTCGATCTGACCCAGGGCGGCGACGATACCGACGTCGAGCGGATCGACGTCGATCTGGCGGCGGTAGCGCGGCAGGCGGCGGAGACGATCCAGCCGGCGGCGAAGCGGCGCAAGCTCGACTTCGCGATCGAGCTGGCACGGTCCGCCGGGCGCGTCACCGGTGATCCCAAGCGGCTGAAGGAGGTGGTCGAGCATCTGCTGCGCCACGCGGTGGCGGCGACGCCGGAGGGCGGCCGCATCCTGCTGCACGCCGACGGCAATGCGACGCGGGCGCGGATCATCGTGTCGGACGACGGCTTCGGCATGGACGCGCAAGCGGTGGCGCATGCCTTCGACCGGTTCGCCGAACCCGGCATGCAACCGACCGGCGAACGTGCGCTCGGCCTCGGCCTGCCGCTCGCCCGCCAGTTTGTCGAGGCGCATGGCGGCACCATCGACCTCGTCTCCGAACCGGGGCAGGGGACGCTGGTGACGGTGGAGCTGCCGCGGCGATGACGGTCGTCGCCCTCGCCGATCCGGCCGCGACCGAGGCGTTCGGCGCTCGGCTGGCCGATCGGCTCGCCCCCGGCGACGTCATCGCCTTGCGCGGCGATCTCGGCATGGGCAAGACCAGCCTGGCGCGCGGACTGCTCGCCGCGCTCGGCCTGGCCGGCGAGGCGCCGAGCCCGAGCTTCGCGATCGTCCAGCCTTATGCGCCGCCCGACGTGCGGCTGCCGGTGCTCCATGTCGACCTTTATCGGATCGACGATCCCGCTGAGATCGACGAACTCGGCCTGGACGACGCGCTCTACGATTCCGCGCTGTTGATCGAATGGCCGGAGCGGGCCGGCGACCGATGGCCCGATGCACTCGTCCTGACGCTGGCGCCGGCCTCGGACGGCGGACGAATCTTGACAGCGGACGTCCCCGCGGCATGGAGGCGGCGATGGCCGATATGACCCCGCCAGGCGGCGCCGCCGCCTTTCTCGCACGCCACGGTTGGGCGGGGGAGATCGTCCCGCTCGCCGGCGACGCTTCCTTCCGTCGCTATTTCCGGGTGCATGCGGGCGAGCGGCGGGCGATCCTGATGGACGCACCGCCGCCGCACGAGGATCCGCGCCCGTTTCTCTCGGTCGCCGGCTGGCTCAGCGCGCACGGCTTCGCCGCGCCGGCGATCCATGCCGTTGATCTCGACCAGGGTCTCGTTCTGATCGAGGATTTCGGTGACGCCCGACTGCGCGAGACCGCGGATGCGGAAGGCGAGGCGGCGGTGCCGCTGTACGAGGCGGCGATCGACCTGCTCGTCGCGCTCGCCCGCCATCCCGCCGAGGGGCTGGCCCCCTATGACCGCCAGGTCCTGCACCGCGAGGCGGCGCTGTTCGTCGAATGGTATTGCCCGGCCGTGGGGCTGGCGGTCGACGTGGACGGCTATCGCGCCGCCTGGGACGTGGTGTTCGATCATGCCCTGACCGACGCGCCCGTTACCGTGCTGCGCGACTATCATGCCGAAAATCTGATGCTGGTTGGTGCGCAGCGGCAACTCGGCCTGCTCGACTTCCAGGACGCGCTCGCCGGCCATCCGGCCTATGATCTCGTCTCGCTGCTGCAGGATGCCCGCCGCGACGTCGAACCGTCGCTGGAGGACAGGATGCTGGCCCGCTATCGCGCCGCGACCGGGGCGGGCGACGCCTTCCTCGACGCCTATCACGTGCTCGGCGCGCAGCGGAACGCCAAGATCATCGGCATCTTCACCCGGCTGTGGCAGCGCGACGGCAAGCCGCGCTACCCGTCGCTCTGCCCGCGGGTCTGGGCCTATCTGGAGCGCGACCTGTCGCAGCCGGTGCTGCGCCCCGTCGCCGCCTGGTTCGACGCCAACGTGCCGCCGGAAAAGCGCGGCGATCCGCTGGTGATCGGCGCATGACCCGGCTGCGCTCGCTGCGCCCCGACCCCGGCGCCCGCGTGCCCGCGACCGCGATGGTGATGGCGGCGGGCCTCGGCAAGCGGATGCGCCCACTCACCGCGACGCGCCCCAAGCCGTTGGTCGAAGTCGCCGGCAAGCCGTTGATCGATCACGTCTTCGATCGGCTGCGCGCGGCCGGCGTGCAACGCGCAGTGGTCAACGTCCATTATCTCGGCGACGTACTGCAGGCGCATCTGACCGATCGCTACGACGATATCGAGGTGGTCTTCTCGGACGAGCGGGCTCAGCTGATGGAGACGGGCGGCGGCCTGGTGAAGGCGCGGCATCTGCTCGGCGACGATCCGGTGCTCGTCGTCAACAGCGACAATCTCTGGCTCGACGGGCCGGTGGACGCGCTGAAGCTGCTCGCCGCGCGCTGGGACGATGCGGACATGGACGCGCTGCTGCAGGTCGTTCCCTATGCGCGGGCGAACAACCACAAGGGACAGGGCGATTTCCGCCTCGGCCCCGACGGTCGCATCACCGGCCGCCGGCGGGAAGGCGCGACCGCGCCCTTCGTCTATACCGGGGTGCAGATCCTGCATCCGCGGCTGATCGTCGACTGGCCGGAGGGACCCTTTTCCACCAATCTGTTCTGGAACCGCGCGATCGAGGCGGGTCGCGCCTTCGGGCAGGTCCATCAGGGTCTGTGGTTCGACGTCGGCACGCCGCAGGCGATCCCCAAGACCGAGGCGCTGATCGCGGATGGCTGAGCCGCGCCGGCCGCAGCTGTTCACCATCCCCTCGCACAAGGCGTTTGCGGATACTTTGGTCGCGGGGCTGCTGCGCCGCGCCGGCGACGATCCGATGGCGTTGGCGCGCGGGCTCGTGCTGCTGCCCAACAATCGTGCCGTCGTCGCGGTCACCAACGCCTTCGTGCGGGCGAGCGGCGGCGGGCTGCTGCTGCCGCGGCTGGTGCCGCTCGGCAGTGCCGACCTCGGCGAGGCGGTCGGGGCGGCGCTGGACCCGGCCGACGACCTCGATCCGCCGCCGCCCGCGGTGGCACCGATGCAGCGGCGGATGATCCTTGCCCGGCTGGTGCAGGAGGAACGGGCACGAGCCGGCCAGCCCGTCGACGCCGCCGAAGCGGTGCGGCTGGCGGGCGACCTCTGCCATACGCTCGATCAGCTGCTGGTCGAGGAGGTGCCGCCGGCGGCGTTGCGCGTCATCGACCTGGCGCCGGAGCTCAGCGAGCATTGGCAGCGCGCGCTGTCGACCTTCGCCATCGTGCTCGAGCGCTGGCCAGCGGAGCTGGCACGGCTCGGCATGATCGACGCGGCGACGCGGCGGCGGATGCTGCTCGACCGGCTGGCAAGGCGCTGGCGGCAGGCGCCGCCGACAGGCTTCGTCTGTGCCGCGGGCATCACCGATCCGGCGCCCGCGGTGGCGCGGCTGCTGCGCTGCGTCGCGGAGGCGCCGGCGGGGATGACCGTCTTTGCCGGGCTCGATCTTGCCATGCCGGAGGCGGAATGGGACGCGCTGGGTCCCCATGCGCCGGACCCGGTCACCGGCCTCGTCCGGCGATCAATCGAGACGCATCCGCAATTCCACATGAAGCAGCTGATGGAGCGGATGGGCGTCGGCCGCGGCGAATTCGCCAATTGGCCGGGCACCGCTGGGCCCGACGCCGGCGCGATCCGTGGGCGCGCGGTCGCCAATGCCCTGGCGCCTGCCGCCTTCACCGGCAAATGGACCGCGCTGAAGGCGGAGGAGCGGCGGCTGACCGGGGTCACCGCCGCCGAGCTGGCGACGCCGGCGGAAGAGGCGCAGGCGATCGCGCTCGCGCTACGCGGCGCGCTGGAGGAGGGGGCGCGCACCGCAGCGCTCGTCACCCCCGATCGGGCGCTGGCGCGGCGCGTCGCGGCGCATCTGGAGCGCTGGGGCATCACCGCCAACGATTCGGCCGGCCGGCCGCTGTCGCTCTATGCGTCGGGCACGCTGCTGCTCGCGCTGGCGGAGGCGGCCGCGCAGCGGTTCGCGCCGCTCGCCTTGCTCGCGCTGCTTAAGCATCCGTTGGTGCGCACCGGCGAGCGGCGACTAGCGTGGCTCGACGGCGTGCGCCGGCTCGACCGCGCCTTGCGCGGCCCGCGGCCGGCGCCGGGGCTCGACGGCATCGCCGCGCATCTAGAACGCAACGGCCGCAAGCAGGCGCTGGCCTGGTGGCAGGAGGCGGCCGCGCTGCTGCGTCCGATCGAGCGGACGTTCGACGATGGCGCCCAGCCGATGGCGGCGATGCTCGCCTGTGTGCGGGAGACGGCGCAAAGTCTGTGCGGCGACGATCTCTGGGCGGGCCTGCCGGGGCGGGCGGCGGCGCAGTTCATCGACGATCTGGAGGCGGCCGCCGCCGCCGGGCCGCCGCGCGTCGATCCGGCCGGGCTCGCGCCCTTGCTGCGCGGGCTGCTCGACGAGGTGGCGGTCCGCCTGCCGAGCGGACGCAACCACCCGCGCATCGCCATCTACGGCCTGCTCGAGGCGCGATTGCAGACCGCGGACCTGATGGTGCTGGGCGGCCTCAACGAGGGCGTGTGGCCGGGGCGGCCGGCACCCGATCCCTGGCTGGCGCCGCGTATCCGCATGGCGCTGGGGCTGCCGGGTCTCGAATATGCGGTGGGCGTCGCAGCCCACGAATTCGGCCAGGCGCTGGGGGCGCCGGCGGCGCTGGTCACGCGGGCGCGGCGCGATGCAGCGGGGCCGACGCTGGCGTCGCGCCTATGGTTGCGGCTGCAGGCGATGGCGGGGGATCGCTTCACCCGCGCACACGATCTGGAACGCTGGGTCCATGCGCTCGACGCGCCGGGGGAATATCGTCCCGCCGACCGGCCCGCACCGGTGCCGCCCGCCGCGCTGCGGCCCAAGGCGATTTCGGTCACCGAGATCGACCGGCTGAAGGCGGACCCCTATGCCTTTTACGCCCGCCGGGTGCTGGCGCTGATGCCGCTCGACCCGGTCGATGCGGACCCGACGGCGGCATGGCGCGGTACCGAGGTGCACCGTATCCTGGAGGAATGGTGGCGGCAGGATCGCTGCGCACCGGCGACGCTGATCGCGCGGGCCGACGCGATGCTGGCTGACGAGCGCACCCATCCGATGATGCGGGCGCTGTGGCGGCCGCGGCTGATGGAGGCGATCGACTGGATCGCGCGCCAGGTCGAGGCGCAGGCGGCGGACGGGCGCCAGGTCGCCAGTGCGGAAGGGGCGGGCAAGGCGGAGATCGCCGGCATCGTGCTGACCGGCCGCTACGATCGCGTCGACCGGCTAGCCGACGGCAGCCTCGCGATCGTCGATTACAAGACGGGCAAGCCGCCCTCCGCCGCCGCGGTACGGGCAGGCTACAGCCTTCAGCTTGGCCTGCTCGGCGCGCTGGCGGAACGGGGCGGTTTCGCCGATGTCCGCGGCAAGGCGGCGGCGTTCGAATATTGGTCGCTTGGCAAGAAGCGCGACCAGTTCGGCTATATCGATACGCCGGTTCATCCCGACGGCCAGCGCGACCGGATCGTCACCGCCGACTTCACCACCATTGCCGTCGCCAATTTCGTCGAGGCGGCGGGGAATTGGCTGACCGGGGACGCCCCCTTCACGGCCAAGCTGGTGCCCGAATACGCCCCTTATGCCGAATTTGACCAATTGATGCGCCGGGACGAATGGTATGGCCGCGATTGACACGCTCGCCACCCTGCCGCGGCTGAAGGGTGCGCAGGCCGCCGCCAGCGATCCGCAGGCGCATGTCTGGCTGTCCGCCTCCGCCGGGACGGGCAAGACGCAGGTTCTGGCCGCGCGCGTCTTTCGCCTGTTGCTGCGCGACGTCCAGCCCTCGGCGATCCTCTGCCTGACCTTCACCAAGGCGGGCGCGGCGGAAATGGCGCAGCGGATCAACACTCGGCTTGCCGCCTGGGTGCGGATGGCGCCGACCCAGCTGGCCGCCGACCTGGAGGCGCTCGGCGAGCGGGCAACGCCGGCGTTGCAGGATCGCGCCCGTACCCTGTTCGCGCGCGTGCTCGACGCGCCGGGCGGCGGCCTGCGCATCCAGACGATCCACGGCTTCTGCCAGAGCCTGCTGGCCGCCTTCCCGGTCGAGGCGGCGCTGACCCCCGGCTTTCGCCCGTTGGAGGCGCGCGAGGAGGCGGTGCTGGCGCGCGAGACGCTCGCCCAGCTGCTCGCCGACGCGGAGCGCGAGGGGCGGCTGACCCCGATCGACACGATCGGCGCGCTGTCGCTGCGTCTCGGCGAGGGCGGGGCGGAAGCCTTCCTGCTCGCCTGCGCGCGGTCGCTGCCGGCGCTGGAGGTCTTGCCGAGCGGCATCCAGCCGTGGCTGCGCCGCGCACTCGACCTGCCCCAGGGCGACATCGGCGACGCGCTGGCCTCGGGCTGCGACCTGATCGACACAGGGGTGATCGAGCGGCTGGCGGCGGCGAACCGCGCCTGGGCGACGGCGACGGGGCTCGGCCATGCCGCGCGCTTCGATGCCTGGCTGGCGGCGTCGCCCGCATCTCGCGCGCAGACGCTGGAGGATTTGGCCGGTACGGTGTTGACCGGCAAGAACGAGCCCCGCAAGGCGTCGAAGAAGCTGGTCGATGCCGAGCCCGACTATGAGGATCTCGCCGCCGAGCTCGGCGCGCATTGCCTCGACCTGCTGTCGTTGACCAGCCGCGCCGCCTATGCCGATCTGCTCGCCGCAGGGCTGGCGGTCGGGCGCGACTATGCGCGCGCCTATGCGGCGGCGAAGCGGCGGATCGGCGCGGTCGATTTCGACGATCTGATCGCGGTCACCGTCCGGCTGCTCGAACAGCCCGGCATCGGCGAATGGGTGCGCTACAAGCTCGACCAGGGCACGGAACATGTGCTGATCGACGAGGCGCAGGACACCAACCTCAACCAGTGGCGGATCGTCACCGCGCTGGCGTCGGAGTTCTTCGTCGGCCGCGGCGTGTTCGCGCCGGCGACGCGGACGCTGTTCACCGTCGGCGACTATAAGCAGGCGATCTTCGGCTTCCAGGGCACCGATCCGATCAACTTCCGCTGGGCGGAGGGTCATTTCGCGCAGCGCGCCGCGGCGGTGGCGGGCGACCTCGACTGGCCGGAGCAGGAACGCGGCCTGCCGTTCAACCAATTGTCGTTGACCCATTCCTTCCGCTCGACCCGGCCGGTACTCGAATTCGTCGATGCGGCGGTGGCGGCGATCGGCGATCCCGGACTCGGCATCGCCGGCGATCTCGAACGCCACGCCAGCGAGGTCGCCGGCCCGGGCCGGGTCGACCTGTGGCCGCCGGTCGTCGCCGGCGGCAGCGAGGAGGACGAGGAAGCCTGGATCGACGATGCGGTGCGCGAACAGGCGGTCCGCATCGCGCGTGCGGTGCGCGACTGGCTGAAGGGCGGGCTGATGCTGGAAAGCAAGGGCCGGCCGCTGCGCCCCGAGGACGTCATGATCCTGGTCAAGCGCCGCGGCGACCTTGCCTCGCTGATCGTCGCGCGCCTCTACGCGGAAGGCGTGCCGGTCGCCGGCGTCGATCGGTTGCGGCTCAATGCGCCGCTCGCCGTGCAGGACCTGCTTGCCGCCATCCGCTTCGTGCTGCAGCCCGACGACGATCTGTCGCTCGCCAGCCTGCTCGTCTCGCCGCTGATCGGCTGGACGCAGGATGAGCTGATGGCGGCCGCTCCCCGCGCCGCGGGCAGCCTGTGGTCGCGGTTGACCGACACGCAGTCCGACGAGCGGCTCGCGCCGTTGCGCGCCATGCTCGGCCGCGCCGACATCGACACGCCCTATCAATTCCTCGAGGCGCTGCTGTCGGGGCCGCTCGATGGCCGGCGCAAGCTGATCCGCCGGCTGGGCGAGGAGGCGCGCGACCCGATCGAGGAATTGCTCAACGCCGCCCTGCTGTTCGAGACCAGTTCGACGCCGTCGCTGCAGCGGTTCCTTGATTGGTTCGACCGCGGCGACGTCGAGATCGTCCGCGATCCCTCGGCGCCACTCGATGCGGTGCGGGTGATGACCGCGCACGGCGCCAAGGGTCTGCAGGCGCCGCTCGTCATCCTTGCCGATGCCACGGTCGATCCCACCGCTGCGCCACGTACGCTGGTGCGCTGGTCGCCCGAGCCCGGTGCCCAGCCGATCCCGATCTTCCGCCCCCGCTCGGCCGAGCGGGGCGGGCCGCTCGACACGGCGATCAGCGAACTCGAACGGCGCGAGCTCGAAGAGCATTGGCGGCTGTTCTACGTCGCCGCGACACGCGCCGAGGAACGGCTGGTGATCAGCGGGGCACTCGGCCCGCGGGCCAAGGGCGTGCCGCCCGAGGCGAGCTGGTATGCCGCCGCCGCCCGCGCCTTCGACGCGCTCGGCGCCGTAGGGGAGGGCGCGCGCAGCTTCGCCGGCAGCGAGCCGCAACCGCCGGCCAAGCCGCGCCCGCCCGTGGTCAGCGAGGCGACCGAGCGTGCCGCGGTCCCGGCATGGGCACGCCGGGCCGCGCCGCAGGAAAGTCGACCGCCGCGCCCGCTCGCCCCATCCGCGCTCGGCGAGGACGAGGTCAGCGATCCGCCCCCCGCCGCCGCGATGCGCGCCGCGGCGGAGCGTGGCCGGCTCTACCATGCGCTGTTCGAACGATTGCCGGCGTTGGCGCCGTCGGACCGGGCGGGTGCCGCCGATCGCTGGCTGGCCGGCGCCGGCGGCCTCGCCGATCCGGTCGCGCGCGCGGAGATCGTCGATTGCGTGCTGTCGATCCTCGACGATCCGCGCTTCGCCGACCTGTTCGGTCCGGAGGCGCTGGCGGAGGCGCCGATCGCCGCGACGCTGGACGACGGCACCGTCGTGTCGGGCACCGTCGACCGGCTGCTGGTCACGGCAGAGGCGGTGCGCGTCGTCGACTTCAAGACCGGCCGCCGGCCGCCCGCGAACCATGACGAGATTCCCGCTTATCACCTCGCCCAGCTCGGCGCCTATGCCGCCGCGCTGGCGATCGTTTTCCCGGGGCGGCGGGTGGAGGCGGGGCTGCTCTATACCGCCGGGCCGCGGCTCTTCGACCTGCCGCCGGCGCTGCTCGCCGCGCACAAGCCAGGCTTGGCGCGGCCGGAGCAAAGCTAGCCCCCAAGCGGTTGAGCCGACACCCGCCCCATCCTAAATGGGGTGCAAAGGAGATTATCCATGGCGACCAAGACGATCACCGATTCCAGCTTCCAGAGCGACGTGCTCAATGCCGATGGCCCCGTGCTGGTCGATTTCTGGGCGGAATGGTGCGGACCGTGCAAGATGATCGGGCCGAGCCTGGAGGAACTCTCGGAGGAACTGGGCGAGAAGGTGACGATCGCCAAGCTCAACATCGACGACAATCCCGATGCGCCGGGCCGTTACGGCGTGCGTGGCATTCCGACGATGATCCTGTTCAAGGCCGGCGCGCCGGCGGCGACCAAGGTCGGTGCCGAGCCCAAGGGCCGGATCAAGGCCTGGCTGGAAGGCGAACTCGCCTGAGGTCTCGGGGGGCGTCCTACGCCCCCCTTCGTTTGACGGGCTGCGAGACACGGCTCAGGCCAGCACCGCTCGCGCGCGCTCCCACAATGCCGGCGATGCCGCCGCGATCATCCCGCTCCGGCCATCACCGATCCGATAGTCCGCCCCGTCCAGCCGCCGTACGACGCCACCGGCCTCGCGCAGGAATAGGCTGCCGGCGGCATGATCCCACGGCAATGTCCGGCGGAACAGCGCGGCGTCATCGGTGCCCAGCACCAGCCGGGGATATTGTTCCGCCGCACAACGTGGCATCGGCTTGATCTGCCAGTGGCCGGCGGCGCGCGCGTCGATGTCGGCCAATTCCTCGGCCGACAGGAAATAGGTCGCCACGCCCGCCACGGGCTGCGTGCCGCCCGTGCCGCGTGCGAAGACCCGCTCGCCGTCGACGTAGGCACCGCCATCGGCAACCGCATGGACCAGCCGGTCGCTCACCGGATCGAGGATCCAGCCCGCCTGCACCACGTCGTCTTCGGCAAGCGCGATCATGATGCCGAACGGGGTGCGGCCATTGGCATAATTGTTGGTCCCGTCGATCGGGTCGACGATCCAGACGCGGCCGCGGTCGATGCCGTCGAGGATCGTCGGATCGGCGGCCACCGCCTCCTCGCCGACGACCCGCGCGGTGGCGTCGATCGCCAGCAATCCTTCGGTCAGCGCCGCCTCGCTGGCGCGATCGGCGACGGTGACGAGATCGTCCGCTGCCTTCTCGATCACCTGATCGGGCGACAGGTTGCGGAAATGCGGCATCACGATCTCGGCCCCGACCCGGCGCATCAGCGCGACGACGGCGTCATGGTGCTTGTGGGTCATTTCGGCCTCTTCAGCTCCGATAATCGGCGTTGATCGCGATATAGCCGTGCGTCAGGTCGCACGTCCAAACCGTCGCGACGCCGTCACCAAGGCCGAGGTCTACGCCGATCTCGACCTCCTGCCCCTTCAGATGCGCGGCGACCGGCGCCTCGTCATAGCCCTCGACCGCGAGGCCGCCTTCGGCGACCTGCGTCGCACCGAAGCGGATCGACAATCTGTCGCGCTCGGCGGGCTCGCCGGCCTTGCCGACGGCCATCACGACGCGGCCCCAATTGGCGTCCTCGCCCGCGATCGCCGTCTTGACCAGCGGCGAATTGGCGATCGACATGGCGATGCGGTGCGCGCTGCGGTCGCTCTCCGCGCCCGCGACGGTGATCTGGATGAGCTTGCTCGCGCCCTCGCCGTCGCGCACGACCAGCAGCGCTAGCTGACGGCACAGATCGGCGAGCGCGGCGGCGAAGGCATCGGCACCGTCGCTGTCGGGCCCGGCGAGCGGCGTATTGCCGGCCGTGCCGGTGGCGAAGGCGAGCACCGTGTCGCTGGTCGACGTGTCGCCGTCGACGGTGATGCACGAGAAGGTGGTGGTGTTCGCGGCGTTGAGCGCCGCCTGCAGGAAGCCGGGCTCGACCGCCGCATCGGTGAAGATGAAGCCGAGCATCGTCGCCATGTCCGGCGCGATCATGCCCGACCCCTTGATGATGCCGACCAGGGTCACGGTCCGCCCATCGACGATCGCGGTGGTGGTCGCGCCCTTGGGATAGGTGTCGGTGGTGCCGATCGTCTCCGCCGCCGCCTGCCAGTCGCACGGTTCGGCGGCAAAGGCCGCGTCGAGCCCGGCCTCCGCCTTGTCGACCGGCAGCGGCACGCCGATCACGCCGGTCGAGGCGACAAATACGTCCGACGGCTGGCAGCCGATATGCTGGGCGGTTCGCGCCGCGATCGCCTCCACCGCGGTGCGGCCGCGATGGCCGGTGAAGGCGTTGGAGTTGCCGGCATTAACGACCAGCGCCCGCGCCTGCCCGAGCGTCAGCGCCTTGCGGCACCATTCCACCTCCGGCGACGGGCATTTGCTCTGCGTCAGCACGCCCGCGACGCTCGTCCCCGGCGCGAGCGCGACGAAGGTCAGGTCGCAGCGGTCCCAAGTTTTGTACCGCGCCCGCGCGACATGCGGCACGACGCCGGCGACCGGGGGCAGGGCGGGGAAGGCGGCGGGGGCTAGCGGCGAGCGCGCATGATCTGTCATGCTGCCGCTATGGAAGCAGTCGCGGCCCGTATCAACGACGGGATGATGACAGCGGGGTAGGGGGTAGGGCGATGATCGACATGACGATGGCGTTGGCGACGATCCTGGTGACGCAGGCGACGACGCCCGCGACCGCGCCGCAAGCCGATCCGCCCCGCGCCGCCTCGCCGGAGGGCTATGAACCGCCGGTGCCGATCGGCGACCAGGGTGACTGGTTTCCGGTTGACGCCTACCCGCCCGAGGCTCGTCGGGCCGGCGACCAAGGCAGAGTATCGATCAAGCTCATGCTCGATCCGCTCGGGAAGCCGTCGGCCTGCGTGATAACAGAGTCGAGTGGCTCTGCTGCACTCGATGCGAAGACGTGCGAATTGGCGATGCACAACGGTCGTTTCCGCCCCGCCCGCCAAAAGGGCAGGGCAATCGCTAGCACGTACCAACTGCGCGGCGTCCGATGGCAGTTGGACAGCGACCCAGGCAATGTCGAAGTCAATGCCGCCGGAACCGTCCTGACCGACACGATGATCGAGGTATCGATCGACACCACCGGTCAAGTCACGGCGTGCAAGGTCCTGACCAATTATCAGCGCGCAAGCGACCCATGCGTCGGCGCCGCGCAAAATGCGACTTCGCTGCCACGGATCATGAACGGCGGACGTCGGATCGCCGGCAAGGCGTTGATCGGATTCTCAATCACGCTGTTGCCGGATAAAACGGCGAGCAAGTGATCTTGAGATAGGGGCGCGCTTAGCCGGTGGACGCCCGCGGCGGCACGCTCTATGCCGGCTGCGCAATGAACCTGTTGCTGCTCTTTTCCGCGCTCTTGTCAGCCCTTACCGGGGTTGGCTCCGCGGCGCGTGCGCCCGCTGCGGCACAGGCGGTGAGCGCGCAGGTCGCCGCCGCCGCGGCCACCGTCGCCGCGATGCCCATCGCGCGACGCCCGCAGCAGGCGGTCGCTCGGTTGGTCGCCGTCGCCGTTGGATTGGCGCTGCCCATGCTCGCAGTCGCCGAAACCCCACTCTACGCCAGCCGCCGCCGCGAATAGCGCGCACGTCGTTTACAGCGAACTTTCCGACCGCTCCGGCCGTTCGCGCCACGACCCACGCCCTCTTCGGCGACGCTGCTCTACGTTGCGCGCGCGCCTTTCAATTTAGGACATATGCTTATGCTCGGCGGCCTCGCCAAATCCCTGTTCGGTTCATCCAACGACCGATACGTCAAATCCTTGAACCCGATCATCGCCAAGATCGCCGCCTTCGAGCCGCAGCTGCAGGCGCTGTCCGATGCCGATCTCGCCGGGCAGACCGCGAAGTTCCGCGAACAGCTGGCCAATGGCGCCAAACTCGACGACCTGCTGCCCGAGGCGTTCGCCACGGTGCGCGAGGCGGCGGTGCGCGTGCTCGGCATGCGCCATTTCGACGTGCAGATGATCGGCGGCATCGTCCTCCACCGCGGCGAGATCGCCGAGATGCGCACCGGCGAGGGCAAGACGCTGGTCGCAACGCTCGCCACCTATCTCAACGCGCTGCCGGGCGAGGGCGTCCACGTCATCACCGTCAACGACTATCTGGCGGCGCGCGACGCGGAATGGATGGGGCAGGTCTATCGCTTCCTCGGCCTGACCGTCGGCACGATCATCCCCAACCTCACCGACGAACAGCGTCGCGCCGCCTACAACAGCGACATCACCTACGGCACGAACAACGAGTTCGGCTTCGACTATCTGCGCGACAACATGAAGTATGAGCGGACCAGCATGGTCCAGCGTGCCTTCAGCATGGCGATTGTCGACGAGGTCGATTCGGTGCTGATCGACGAGGCGCGCACGCCGCTGATCATATCCGGTCCGACCGACGACAAGTCGGAGCTGTACATGGGCGTCGACGCGATCGTGAAACAGCTGACGGCCGACGATTACGAGAAGGACGAGAAGCAGAAGTCGATCATCCTGACCGAGGACGGCACCGAGCGCGCCGAGCGCCTGCTCGAGGCGGCCGGCCTGCTGCAGGGCGCCAACCTCTACGATTTCGAGAATACGCAGGTGGTCCACCACCTCAACCAGGCGCTGCGCGCCAACATGATGTTCAAGCGCGACACCGATTATATCGTCAAGGACGGCAAGGTCGTCATCATCGACGAATTCACCGGCCGCATGATGGACGGGCGGCGCTGGTCGGACGGCCTGCACCAGGCGGTCGAGGCCAAGGAAGGCGTGACGATCGAGCCCGAGAACCAGACCATGGCCTCGATCACCTTCCAGAACTATTTCCGCATGTACCCCAAGCTCGCCGGCATGACCGGCACCGCGGCGACGGAAGCGGCCGAGTTCTACGACATCTACAAGATGAACGTCGTCACCATCCCGACCAACGTGCCGGTGCAGCGGGTCGACGAGGAAGACGAATTCTACAAGGACACACACGACAAGTTCCGCGCAATTGCCAAAAAGATCCGCGAACATGCCGCCAAGGGGCAGCCGGTGCTGGTCGGCACCGTGTCGATCGAGAAGTCCGAACTGCTCAGCGAGTTCCTGGTACAGGAAGGCGTCGAACATAAGGTGCTGAACGCGCGCTATCACGAGATGGAGGCGCATATCGTCGCCCAGGCGGGCCGCAAGGCCGCGGTGACGATCGCGACCAACATGGCGGGCCGCGGCACCGACATCAAACTGGGCGGCAACCTCGAGTTCCGCATGCTCGACGAGCACCCGGACCTGGCCGAGGGCACGCCGGACTATGAGGCGGCGGCGGCGCGGATCCGAACCGAAATCGAGGCGGAGAAGCAGGAGGTGCTCGCCGCCGGCGGCCTGTTCGTGCTCGGCACCGAGCGGCACGAGAGCCGCCGCATCGACAACCAGCTGCGCGGCCGTTCGGGGCGCCAGGGCGATCCCGGCCTGTCGCGCTTCTACCTCAGCCTCGACGACGATCTGCTCCGTATCTTCGGGCCGGACACGTTGTTCGCGCGCATGATGCGGTCCAACATCGAGGATGGCGAGGCGATCGGGTCCAAGTGGCTGACGAAGGCGATCGAGACCGCGCAGAAGAAGGTCGAGGCGCGTAACTACGACATCCGCAAGCAGGTCGTCGAATATGACGACGTGATGAACGACCAGCGCAAGGTGATCTACGAGCAGCGCGCCGACATCATGGACGCCGAGACCGTGGGCGACGTGGTCAGCGACATGCGGGCCGAGACAGTAAACGTCATCGTCGGCGAGGCGTGCCCGGTCGGCTCCTATCCGGAGCAATGGGACGTCGCTGGCATGAAGACCCGCCTGGTCGAGACGCTCAACCTCGATATGCCGGTCGACGACTGGCTGAAGGAGAACGCGATCGATCCGGAAGTGGTCGAGGAGCGGGTGCGCGAGGCCGCCGACGCCATGGTCGCCGAAAAGGCCGCGCAGCTCGAGCCGGAGACGTGGCAGCAGGTCGAGAAGTCGATCCTGCTGCAGAATCTCGACCATCATTGGAAGGAGCATCTCGCGACGCTCGACGCGTTGCGGCAGGTCGTCCACCTGCGCGCCTATGCGCAGAAGACCCCGATCAACGAGTATAAGCAGGAGGCGTTCAGCCTGTTCCAGCGGATGCTCGACGCGATCCGCGAGGACGTGACGCGGACGATCGCCTTCGCCGAATTCCAGATCCAGGCGCCGCCGCCGCTGCCCGACCTGCCGGACTTCATCACCACGCATTTCGACCCGTTCACGGGCGAGGACAATTCGGCGGACATCGACGCCGGTACGCTTGGCCGCGTCACGCCGCAGCTTCCGCCGATGCAAATGGTGCAGCCCGAAGCACCCGACCTCGGCGACAATCCGGAACATTGGGAAGGCCGCGTCAACCGCAACGCACCGTGCCCGTGCGGTTCGGGACGCAAGTACAAGCACTGCCATGGGGCGGTGACCGTCTGAGCAATGCGGCGGCGCGGGTCGTACGACCCGGACCGCGGCAACAGAAAAGGGCCGGTCGCGATGGCGACCGGCCCTTTCTGCATTCCGGGCCGTTGAGACGGCTCAGTTCGTCTTGGGCAGCACCACGGTCGGCCCAATCGTGTCGACCACCGAACGGGCGTTGAACGCGCGCAGATTGTCGCGGGGGATCGGTCCCTTGCGCATGACGATCTCCGCCGTCGCCTCGTAGCGATCGATCTGACGGATATCGAAGCCATTGTCCCACGGGCCGAAGCCACCGAACCACGGGTCCCAGCTGCGCCAGCCGAAACCGCGGCCGTAATAGCGCCACGACGGTCCCCAATAGCCGCCGAAGCCGCCATAGCCGAAGCCGGGCGTCGTATAGGTGCGCGTCTGGCGATCGGTGTCGCGATTGGCCATCACGAAATAGTCATAGCCGTTCTGCAGCGTCAGTTCGGCGGCGCGGAACAGCAGATAGCGTTCGACGGTATCGCGCGACGTGACGCTGTTGCCGGCGAAGCTGACGATGAACCGGTCGGCTTCGACCTGACGATCGCTGTAGCCGGTACGATTGAAGCCCTGCCCGGTGGCGGGGCGATAGGTAGTCTCGGTCGCGCAGCCGGCGACCAGCAGCGTGCTCGCGGCCAATGCCGCAACCACAGCCTTGCGGCCTAGATGCATCATGTTTCCCTACTCCTTCGCGCGCGGATGCGGCGAACTCCCCGCATTTAGCGTCTTCCACCGGAACGAGCGATGAACGACTTGGCTCCCCCCGGGCACGGGTGAACGCGATTTCATCTCCCGGTTCATGCGCCGATCAGATGCAGGGCGATGCTGCGCCGATGCGGGCGGCTGCGATGCTCGAACAGATAGATGCCCTGCCAGGTGCCGAGCGCCAGCGCCCCGTCGATCAGCGGTATCGACAGCTGCACGCCGATCAGCGCCGTCTTGAGGTGCGCCGGCATGTCGTCCGGCCCCTCGTCGTCATGCTCGTACAGCGGCCCCTGCGGCGCGATCCGGTCGAAATAAGCCTCCATGTCGCGGCGGACCGCAGGCGCGGCATTTTCCTGAATGACCAGCGACGCAGAGGTATGACGGCAGAAGACGGTGAGCAGTCCCTCGGCCATTCCCTGCGCGGCGACCCAGCCGGTGACGCGCTCGGTGAATTCGACGAGGCCGGGGCGCCGCGTCTCGATCTGGATGATTGTGCTCGCCTGTCGCATCGTCGAATCGGTCCCGCATGCTATCCGGTCGATCCTACCCGCGACGGCGGCGCGCAGTTCCACCCGGGCGGAGCGGGCGGGCCCGTCGGACGTTGGCAAGGCCCTCAACCAGACGGGACGCGAACATCATGGCCGACCAGAATCCTCTTCACCGCGGCCCGCAACGCCAGGCGGTGCCGCGCATGGTGCTGTTCCTCATAGCGCTGGTCGTAATCGCGGTGGCGGTGCTGGTCTGGTATTCGCTGGGGCGCTAGCGCTGGGTTCGTTAGCCTATCAGTGCGCGACGAGCGCCGCGATCTGCGCGGCGTTGAGCGTCCGGCGAGCGTTCGGCTCCGGCCCCTCCAGCACCAGATAGGCATGGCAGCGGGCGGCCTCGTCGAGCCGCTGCCAGCGCGCCAGACACTCGTCGAGGCTGGCGCGAACCGGCTGGTGGATCGATGCGACCAGTTGCGCGGCATGGGGAAGCGGGGCGGGCGGGGAGTCGATACGGTCCACGGGGTGTTCCCAAGGCAAGGCGGTCAGAACCGCCAGCCATAGGCTTGTGGTATGGCAGATGCGTTAATCTGGATCGTGGCCGCAGCCCCGGCGGCAGCCTTTTAGCCCGGCAGCGTCTCGTCGGCGGTGTCGCGGCTCTTGCCGGTGACCGCCATCAGCACGGGGGCGGCGAGTACAGCGGCGGCCATGGCGCCGATCAGCACTTCCAGAATGATCATCAAGCCTCTCCAGCGGGCACGTTATGTGCCTCTGGCGCGGATGATGTCGATTCGCTGCCGGCTTGGCAACACTCTTGGTGAAAAGGGGGGAAGACACAGCGACAGGTAGGTCTGCTGCGCCCGGTGGCGCAGCGATGGCTCCCTGAGTTGGATTCGAACCAACGGCCGCTCGATTAACAGTCGAGAGCTCTACCGCTGAGCTATCAGGGACCGTTACCGTCGCTGTGTGGAGGGGGTCTATAGCCGGCATTTTCGGCAGCGCAACCCCGTTTCGCGGCGAATTTCACGAGATCGTCATGACGCAGCGCGCCCAGGGTGCACGTCGACGCCACCGGCCGGGTTCAGGCGATGAATTGCTCCATCGTGATCCGGTCGTCGAGCGCATGTTCGGGATCGAACAGCAGGGTCAGTTCGCGCGCGCGGTCGATGCAGACCGAAACTTCGGCGACGTCGCGAAATTCGCGCTGGTCGGCGACGGCGGACACCGGCCGCTTGCCCGCGTCGAGGATGCGCAGGGTAATCCGCGCCTTGTCGGGCAGGATCGCACCGCGCCAGCGGCGCGGGCGGAACGGACTGATCGGGGTCAGCGCGAGCAGGTTGGAGCCCAGCGGCAGGATCGGCCCCTGCGCGGATAGATTGTACGCCGTCGATCCGGCCGGCGTCGCCACCAGAATACCGTCGCAGGCCAATTCGGGCAGCACCACGCGGTCGTTGACCGTCACCTCGAGCTTCGCGGTCTGCCGCGTCTCGCGCAGCAGCGACACTTCGTTGATCGCCGGGGCCTGATGGATGCGGCCGTCGTTGGTGGTCACCGTCGCGGTCAGCGGCGTCACCTTGAACGGGCGCGCACGGGACAGCCGCTCCTCCAGATCGAATTGCCGCCACTCGTTCATCAGGAAGCCGACCGTCCCGAGGTTCATGCCGAACACCGGCACCGCCGGGCGACGCTGGTCGAGCTGGCTGTGCAGCGCCTGCAACAGGAAGCCGTCGCCGCCCAGCGCGATGATCACATCCGCCTCGGCCGGATCGACCCAGTCGAACGCGTCGGCCAGCTCGCGCGCCGCGGCCTGGGCGGGTGGCGTGGGCGAAGCGACGAGCGCGCGCCGTTCGAACACGTTCATCCGCCGGTGACGCTCATATGCCGGCTGGTCGCGGGCGCGGCGCCCCGGTCGATGCGGAAGTCGTGCCGCGCCGGTTTGCGCAACAGCGCGTCGTCGATCGCCGCATCGAGGGCGGCGATGCCACCCTCACGCAGCGCCGCCTTCAGATCGACGCGGTCCTCATGGCCGAGGCACATGTACAATGTCCCCTCGGTGGTCAGCCGCACGCGATTGCAGCCGTCGCAGAAATTGGCGGTGAGCGGGGAGATGAGTCCCAGCCGCGTTGTGCTGCCCTCGACCCGCCAATAGCGCGCCGGGCCGCCGGTGCGATGGCTGTCGCGGACCAGCGGGAACTCGCCCTGCAACCGCTCGAGCACGCGGGTCAGCGGCACGAACCGGTCGGTGCGATCCTCGTCGATCGCGCCGAGCGGCATCGTCTCGATCAGCGACAGATCGTGGCCCTGCTCAAGGCACCAGGCGAGCATCGGGCCGATCTCGTCCTCGTTGAGACCGGCCAGCGCGACCATGTTGATCTTGACCGCCAGCCCGGCCGCCTTGGCGGAGGCGATGCCGTCCAGCACCTGAGCGACGTCGCCGTGACGGGTGATGTAGCGGAAGGTGGCCGGGTTGAGACTGTCGAGGCTGACGTTGATCCGCCGGATACCCGCAGCGACCAGCGTCTCGGCATGGTCGGCGAGCCGCGTCGCATTGGTCGTCATGGTCAGTTCGTCGAGTCCGCCGTCCGGGCCGGTGGCGCCGACATGGCGTCCGAGCCGCCGCACCAGATCGCCGACGTCGCGGCGCACCAGGGGCTCGCCGCCCGACAGGCGGATCTTGGTCACCCCGCGCGCGATGAAGCGTTCGGCAATGATCGCGATCTCGTCGAGGCTCAGCAGCTTCGCACGCGGCAGGAACGTCATCTGCTCCGCCATGCAGTAGCGGCAGCGCAGGTCGCAGCGGTCGGTCACGGAAATGCGCAGGTAGCGGATCGCCCGCCCGTGCGCATCGACCAGCCGCCGGTCGGGAGAAGGAGAAGCGGTGGTCATGTCAGCGAGCTAAGCGGTCAACCCGCCGCGGACAAGTCCGTTCCGTCCCCGTAAAGTTCTGTGGCGATATACCGGGCGTATCGGCCGTCGCGCCAGCCGCTTTCACCGGCCCGGAACTGCCGCTAGGCACGGGATAATGGCAGCAGAAGCAAAGCACCTCACGTTGATGATCGTGTCGCCGCGGGATCACGACGCCCTCGCCGCGGTGGCGGCGGAGGACGGTTGGTTGGTGGCGGCTCCGGCGGCGGCCGACGTCCAGGCGGCGCTGGCCGAGCGCGTGCGGGTCGTCCTGGTCGACGGGCGTGGCGGGACGGATGCCGGCCTTGCCGCGAGCAAGGCGTTGGGCGGCTATATCGCCGCGACCGGCGGCGCATTGGTGGTGCTGCTCGACCGGCCTGATGGCGACGCGCTCGACGCGCATTTCGCTGCCGGCGCCACGCATTTTCTGGCGCCGCCGGGTGACGGCGAAAGTCTGCGCCAGACGCTGCGATTCGCGCAACGCCACGTCCGCCGTGCGGGCGGGCGCGATGATGGCGACCGGCGTCAGCCCGAAGCACGATTGGCGGAGGCCGAACACTGGATCGACGCCCATCTCGTCGCCGGCCGCCATGTCGGCGTGCTCAGGATCGCACTGTCGCGGCTCGACATCCTGAACGCGGCGCGGGGACGGGCTGCCGGCGACTCCCTGATCGCGGCGGCGCGTGCGCAGGTGCAGGCGATCGTCGCCGATCTGCTCGACACGTCCGGGCTCGTCGTCGCGCCGAGCGGCAGCGAGTTGGTCGTCACGGCGGCCGCCGATCCGGCGACGCTCGATGTGCTGGCGGCGCGGCTCGACGCGGCGCTGGCCCGGCCGTTCGGCGTCGGCGGGGGCGAAGCGGTGCTCGGCAGCCGCTGGGGCATGGCGGAGAGCGGGGCGGGAGACGACGCCCCGCGTCTGCTGCATCGTGCCGGCGAGGCGCTGGCGGCCGCAAAGAGCGGCGACAGCGGCATGGTACGGATCGCCGGCCCGCAAGGGGCGATGCCGCTCGATGCGCTGGCCGTCGACCTGCACCATGCGATCGAGCGCGGCGAGATCGACATCTTGTTCCAGCCGCAGGCACCGATCGACGGCGGCCCGATCATCGGGGTGGAGGCGCTGGCTCGTTGGCGGCACGGCCGGCTCGGCTCGCTCGGCGCGGACGCGCTGTTCGCCGCGGCGGAGCGCGCCGATCTTGGTCTCGCGCTGTCCGATCACATCCAGGGGCTGGTACTGCGGCGGATCGCCGGCTGGACCGGGACGCTGGCGGCGTTGCGCGTCTCGCTCAATCTGACCGCCGCCGACCTTGCCCGGCCGGGGTTCGCCGCATCCTTCCTCGCCCAGGCCGCTGCCACCGGGGTCGCGCCCGACCGATTGACCGTCGAGATCACCGAAACGGGTGCGGTTCGCGATCTGGACGCGGCGGCCGGCGTGCTGCGTGCGATCCGTGCCGCCGGCACCCGCGTCGCGCTCGACGATTTCGGCACCGGCTATTCCAGCCTGGCTTACCTCGCTGCTCTGCCGCTCGATTATCTCAAGCTCGACAAGGCACTGGCGGTAGGCGGTGCGGGGCAGCCGAGCGACGATCGCGGCGTGGTGCGCGCGGTGATGGCGCTGGCGCGGTCGCTCGACCTGCCCGTGATCGCCGAGGGGGTGGAGACGGAGGCGCAGCGCGCCTTGCTCGCCGCGGAGGGCTGTGCCTATGTTCAGGGCTTTCTGCTCGCGCCGCCGCTCGACGAGGCGGCGCTGATCCGATTGCTGGAGACGCCTCGATGATCGCGCTGCTGCTCGCTGCCGCCACCGCCGCCCCGGCGACCGATCCCCGCGCCGGCATCGAACGCGCGATGCAGGATAGTGCCACGGCCTGGACACGCGGCGACATCCCGCGGTTTCTCGCCGTCTACGCGGAGGATGCGGTGTTCGTCACCAAGACGGGGCTGGTGCGCGGCAAGCGGGCGATCGCGGCGCGCTACGATGCCGGCTACGGCAAGGACCCGCGCAAGCGCGGTGCGCTGTCGTTCCGCATGCTCGGCAGCCGGCCGATCGACCCGACCCACCAGATGCTCTGGGCGCGGTGGACGCTGACCTACCCCGGCGGCCGTACCGACAGCGGCATGACCTCGCTGGTCTTCGAGCGGCAGGCGGGCGGCTGGAAGATCATCGCCGACCACAGCAGCTGAGCCTGACCGGCGGACGGCTCAGCCCGCCGCCTTGGCCAGCCCCTTCGACAATTGCAACGCGCCGTGCAGCCGCGCCTTGGCGTCCGGCCAGGCGCGCTGCAGCACCAGCTTGCTGTCCGGCCTGAGCTTGGCGACGCCGTTGAGCCGCTCGACATAGGCGAGCAGGCCGCGGAAGTTCGGCGGCGTGTCGTTGTGGAAGGCGACCAGCACCCCGCGCGGGCCGACATCCATCTTGGCGATGCACGCCTTCTTCGCGTTGAGCTTGATCTCGATGACCCGGATCAGATTGTCGGTCGCGTCGGGCAGCGGGCCGAACCGGTCGATCATCTCTGCCGCGAACGCCTCGATCTCGCGGCTCTCGTCCAGCTCGTTGAGGCGCCGGTACAGGCCCATGCGCAGGTCGAGGTCGGGCACGTAATCGTCCGGGATCAGGATCGGCGCATCGACGGTGATCTGGGGCGAGAAGTCACGCGGGCGATCGCTGGCGAGGCCGCCGGCCTTGGCGTCCATGATCGCTTCTTCCAGCATCGACTGGTAGAGTTCGTAGCCGACCTCCTTGATATGACCGGACTGTTCGTCGCCGAGCAGATTGCCCGCGCCGCGGATGTCGAGGTCGTGGCTGGCGAGCTGGAACCCCGCGCCGAGCGAGTCGAGGTCGCTCAGCACCTTCAGCCGTTTCTCCGCCGTGTCGGTCATCTGCCGTTCGGGCGGGGTGACCAGATAGGCATAGGCGCGCGTCTTTGACCGGCCGACGCGCCCGCGCAACTGATAGAGCTGGGCGAGGCCGAAGCGATCGGCGCGGTTGACGATCATCGTGTTGGCGGAGGCGATGTCGATGCCGCTCTCGATGATCGTGGTGGAGATCAGCACCTCGAACTTCTTGTCGTAGAAGGCGCTCATCCGCTCCTCGACCTCGGTCGCGCTCATCTGGCCGTGGGCGATGACGTAGCGGATCTCCGGCACCTCGTTGCGCAGGAATTCCTCGAGATCGGGCAGGTCGGCGATGCGCGGCGTGACCAGGAAGCTTTGCCCGCCGCGATAATGTTCGCGCAGCAGCGCCTCGCGCAGCACCACCGGGTCCCACGGCATGACATAGGTGCGCACCGCGAGGCGATCGACCGGCGGCGTCTGGATCACCGATAGTTCGCGCAAGCCGGACATCGCCATCTGCAGCGTGCGCGGGATCGGCGTCGCGGTCAGCGTCAGCATGTGCACGTCGGCGCGCATCGCCTTCAGCCGTTCCTTGTGGGTGACGCCGAACCGCTGCTCCTCGTCGACGACGACCAGCCCGAGCCGCTTGAACTCGACGGTCTTGGCGAGCAGCGCGTGCGTGCCGATCACCACGTCGATCGATCCGTTGGCAAGGCCCTCCTTGGTCGCCTTCACCTCGCTCGCCGTGACCAGTCGCGACAGGCGGCCGATCTCGATCGGAAAGCCCTCGAACCGCGCGCAGAAATTGTTGAAATGCTGACGCGCGAGCAGGGTCGTCGGGCAGACCACCGCGACCTGCATGCCGGCCATCGCCGCAACGAAGGCGGCGCGCAGCGCGACCTCGGTCTTGCCGAAGCCGACGTCGCCGACGATCAGCCGGTCCATCGGCTTGCCCGCCGCCAGATCGCCGAGCACGTCGTCGATCGCGCGGTCCTGATCGTCCGTCTCCTCATAGGGGAAGCGGTCGACGAAGCTCGGATAGCCGCTGGGGTCTGGCTCGGCGATCTCGCCCGGGCGCAGCGCGCGTTCGGCGGCGGTGCGGATCAGCTCGCCGGCGATCTCGCGGATCCGCTCCTTCATCCGCGACTTGCGCCGCTGCCACGCCTCGCCGCCCAGCCGGTCGAGCGCGGTCGCCTCCTCGCTGCTGCCGTAGCGCGACAGCACTTCGAGATTCTCGACCGGCACGAACAATTTGTCGCCGCCGGCATATTCGACCGCGACGCAATCATGCGGGCTCTGGCCGACCGGGATCGAGGTCAGGCCGAGATATTTGCCGATGCCATGGTCGCTGTGGACGACGAGGTCGCCCGGCGTCAGCGTCGCCAGCTCGGCGAGGAAGGCGTCCGCCGATTTCTTGCGCTTCGCCCGCCGGATCAGCCGGTCGCCGAGCATGTCCTGTTCGGTCAGCACCGCGACGTCGGGCGCGGTGAAGCCGTGGTCGAGCGGCAGCACGACCAGCGCCACGCCGGCGCTCTTGCCGGTATCGGCGACGCCCAGCGCCTGCTGCCAGGTTTCCGCCGCCTTGGCGCCAGTCAGGCCATGATCCTTGAGCAGATTGCCCAGCCGCTCGCGCGCGCCGATCGAATAGCTGGCGAGGATCGGCTTCTTGCCGTCCTTGCGCAGACGGCCGATGTGCTGGACGACCGCCTCGTAGACGTTGGCGCCGCCCGAGCGTTCGGGCGCGAAGTCGCGCGCGCCGTCGACGCCGAAGTCGAGCACCGTTCTGCTCTCCGGCTCGTGGAACGGCGTCGTCACGTGCATGTGCCGCGCCTCGACCGTCTCGCGCCATTCGCGTTCGCCGAGGTAGAGCGCGGTCTGCCCAAGCGGCCGGTAGCTGCCCGGCTGCGCACCCTCCGCCCGCTGCCGGTTCTCGTAATAATCGGCGATCGCCTCCAGCCGGCCCTCGACCGCGCCCGCCACGCCCGCGTCGCGCACGATCACGTCGTCGGGCCCGAGATGGTCGAACAGCGTCGCCAATTTGTCCTCGAACAGCGGCAGCCAATGTTCCATGCCCGCCAGCCGTCGCCCGTCGCTGACCGCCTGATACAGCGGGTCCCCCGTCGCGGTGGCGCCGAACTTGTCGCGATAGCGGCTGCGGAAGCGCTTGATCGAATCCTCGTCGAGCAGCGCCTCGGATGCGGGCAGCAGCACGAAGCCGTCGATCCGGCCGGTGGTCCGCTGATCCTCCGGACTGAACGTCCGCACCGTCTCGATCTCGTCGCCGAAGAAGTCCAGGCGCAGTGCCTGTTCCTCGCCGCTCGGATAGAGGTCGACGATGCCGCCGCGCACCGCATATTCGCCGTGGTCGTGCACCGTGTCGGTACGGACATAGCCGTTCGCCTGAAGCAACTGCGCGAGCTTGTCGCGGTCGATCCGCTCGCCGGGCGCCAGCCGCGCCACCAGCTGCCGGATGCGGAACGGCGTCAGCACCCGCTGCGTCGCGGCATTGGCGGTGGTCAGCAGCAGCTGTGGCGTCTTCACCTGCCGCTGCAGCCGATGCAGCGCCGCGACCCGCTCCGCCATGATGCGCAGCGTCGGCGAGGCGCGATCATAGGGTAGGCAGTCCCATGCCGGCAGGCCCAGCACTTCGAGCTCGGGCGCGAAGAAGGCGGCGGTGCTGGCGATCGCCCGCATCTGCGCCTCGTCGGACGCGACGAACACGACGCGCCCGCCCTTCGCCGCTGCGGCGCGCGCCAGATCGGCGAGCACCGTGGGCTGGAAGCCATGCGGCACGCCCGACAGGGTCAGGATGGTCTTGGCGGTAAGGATCGTCTGAAGGTCGGGCATCGTATCTTTCGTCATGCCGGACTTGTTCCGGCATCCACGGTGCCGCGTAAGCCCAGCGCTGCGGCGCTAGCGGATCGGTGGACCCCGGAACGAGTCCGGGGTGACGACGGAAATCAGTGGTGCGTCAACGCGCCACCGGCACGTAGGTGATCGCGCGCATGCGATCCATCATCGGCCCCTGCCAACGGTTGGGGCAGGGCAGCGATCCGATCGCCCAGCCCATGATGTCGACGTCCTGCTCCTCGAGCAGCGCCTCGAACCAGTCGAGCTCCGCCGGCGAAAGGCTCGGCCCGTGCGCGTCGAAGAAGCCGCCGATCATCAGATCCGCCTCCTTGGTGCCGCGGTGCCAGGCGCGGAACTTCAGGCGTTTGAGGCGGGTGGCGTGATCCATGCAGCATTCCCAATGGCGTAACGCCCGGCGGGTGCTGGCGGCACACGTCGGGTCGGCTATAGCGGTCATGTAGTCATGCGCCCGCTCATCCTCAATCCGCTGTTCGCCGAAGTCACCGCGCTGAAGGGTGTCGGCCCCGCGCTCGCCAAGCCGCTCGAACGGCTCGGCCTCGCGCGCGTCGTCGACGTCGCCTTCCATCTGCCGAGCGGCTGGATCGACCGGGTGGCGCGCGACGAACTCGACGAGGCCGACGCCGGCCGCATCATCGCGATCCAGCTTACCCCGGTCGATTATCGGACCAGCAGCGGCCGCGGACCGACGCGGGTGCAGGCGGTCGATGCCCGCGGCAATTATGTCAGCCTCGTTTATTTCGGCGGCTCGTCCGGCTGGGTGAAGAAGCTGCTGCCGCTGGGCGAGCCGCGCCGCGTGTCGGGCAAGCTGGAGCAATATGGCCAGACCCTCCAGATCATCCACCCCGACCTGGCCGAAGCCGACGAGCCGTTTCGCGCCCGCGAGCCGATCTATCCCCTGTCCGAAGGGCTGACCTCGCGTCGCCTCGCCGCGCTGGCGCAGCAGGCGGTCGAGCGCGCGCCGGTGCTGGCCGAATGGATCGAACCCGGCCTGAAAGGGAAGCGCGGCTGGCCAGACTGGCGCGACGCTTTGGCCGCGATCCACGACGACCCCGCCGACAAGGTCGCGCGCGAGCGGCTCGCCTATGACGAGATCTTCGCCAATCAGCTGGCGATGACGCTGGTCCGCGCCGACACTCGCAAGCGCCGCGGCCGCGCGCTGCACGGCGACGGGCGGCTGCGCGACCTGCTCAAGCTGCCCTACACGCTGACGGGTGCGCAAAGCCGCACGATCGCGGAGATCGAGGGCGACCTCGCCCAGACCGCGCCGATGCTGCGGCTGTTGCAGGGTGACGTCGGCGCCGGCAAGACGTTGGTCGCGGCGATGGCGCTGCTGATCGCGGTGGAGGCGGGCGCGCAAGGCGCCATGCTCGCGCCGACCGAGATCCTCGCCCGCCAGCATTACGAGACGCTCCGCAAGACGCTCGCCGGCCTGCCGCTCAACGTCGCCGTGCTGACCGGCCGCGACAAGGGTCGCGCGCGCGAGGCGACCTTGATGGGTCTGGCGAGCGGCGAGATCGACATCCTCGTCGGCACGCACGCCATCTTCCAGGAGGCGGTCGCCTACAAGGACCTCGCGCTCGTCGTCGTCGACGAACAGCACCGCTTCGGCGTCGCCGAGCGGATGATGCTGCAGGCCAAGGGGCGCACGCCGCCGCACCTGCTGGCGATGACCGCGACGCCGATCCCGCGCACGCTGACGCTGGCGCAATATGGCGAGATGGACGTCAGCCGCCTCGACGAGATGCCGCCCGGCCGCCAGCCGATCGAGACGCGCGTGGTCAGCGAGGACCGGCTTGACGAAGTGGTCGAGGCGCTCGGGCGGCATATCGCGGATGGAGGCCAGGCCTATTGGGTCTGCCCGCTGGTCGAGGAAAGCGAGAAGAGCGACCTCGCCGCCGCGGAGATGCGCGCCGAACAGCTGCGGCTTCGCTTCGGTGAACGGGTCGGCGTCGTCCACGGCCGCATGAAAGGGCCGGAGAAGGACGCGGTGATGGAGGCGTTCGCCGGCAACCGCCTGTCCGTGCTGGTCGCGACGACGGTGATCGAGGTCGGTGTCGACGTGCCCAATGCGACGCTGATCGTCATCGAACATGCCGACCGTTTCGGCCTTGCCCAGCTTCACCAGCTGCGCGGCCGGGTTGGGCGGGGCGGGGGGCTGTCGCGGTGCCTGCTGTTACGCGGGTCGACGCTCAGCGAGACGTCGCGGGCACGGCTGGCGCTGATGCGCGACACCAACGACGGCTTCCGCATCGCCGAGGAGGATTTGCGCCTGCGCGGCAGCGGTGAATTGCTCGGGACGCGCCAGTCCGGCGAAATGGCCTTCCGCCTCGCCACGCCGGAGATGCTGACCGACCTGATGCAATGCGCGCAGGACGACGCGCGCCTGCTGATCGGCCGCGACGGCGGGCTGGAGGGCGCGCGCGGCGAGGCCGCCCGGATCGCCCTCTATTTGTTCGACCGCGATGCGGGCGTGGCGCTGCTGCGATCGGGGTGACAGGAGGAGGCGGGCGCCACCGGGTCCGCGCGACCGCAGCCGATCGACCCCCGCGTCACCGCGGAAGCGACCGCTTGCGGATGCGTAGGTCAGCCGAATGCCGCAATCGTACTGCCGCCATGATGGGTTTCGCGGTCGAACGCGACGTCATGCGACGCGATTATCGCCAGGGCGGCTTTGGCTGCGGCGCCTGCCTTGTCGCAGCCCGCGGTGTTGATGGCCTTGACGATGTCGTTGCGGTGATCCCAAGCGTAGCGGACATGCCCTTCCTCATGCGCGAGCAGGGATTTGCGGTACCGGTCGAATTGTTCCTGCACGGCCGGCGAAACCTTGGCGTCGGATAGCCGCGGAACCGTCACGGTGGCGGAAAAGGAGATGTCTTCCTGCGTCGTCGAACAATGTCCCCGCCCGTCATTCTGCCACCGCCAGCGGACGTTCCATCTCGATAGCCCGTCGACGCGCGTGCCATCGTTGGTGTCTGTCGGCCGCGCCGCGTCGATCGAATGTCGGATCGCCTTCGGTGTGCGACCGGCAACATCATAATCGACGATCGTGACGCCTGGAATGCCGTCGAAGGGACCTCGCGTCTCGTGCCCGATCGGCATCGCCTGAGCCGAAAGGACCAAGATGGCGGCGGCATGGAGCGCAAGCGACTGCAGGGGGCCTGATGTCAGCATAATCTGCATCATATCCGGACCGCGCCGATCGGCAACGGGTGGCAGGGCTGACTGCTGCCGGACGCGGCCGGTGTGCGGATGAGGGTAGACGCGGGTGCCGGAAACAGGGTCACATACCCGGTCGGCAATCTTGCCTCAGCTTGGCGATCGACAGCCCATCCGCCCCGGCGCGTTCCTTGACCGATGGCTCGCTTCGCATCAGCGCTTTGGCAATTGCCTTGAGCGCCATGCCCTTTTTGGCGAGCGTGTGCAGCTTCTGGACCACGTCGGGTTTCCGGGGCTAACCATGACGTTCGAAGCGTTCGGCCATGTCCCACGAAAGGGGAGTATCGCCGCCACGCCACCCGGCTTTGCGAGAACGTGGCGCGATGCCGCCATGGCCATCACCGGGCCGCAACGCTGTCCTACAGGAACAATGACTGCTAAGGTCCCTCGACGTTCTTTCTCATGGCCGGTCACACTGACGGCGATGGCGCGGCCGCGAGCGCGCCTGCCGCAGCGACGCGCAATGATATTTCGCGACAGGGATCGTTTCCGGCGCGTTCAGGCGTCAATTCTGTCAAGTCTCGTGGGCGTTCGCGCGGCGCTCAAGCCTTCATCGCACCCAGCACCGCGTGATACTGGCCGGCCGGGATCGGGCGTTCGAACTGGCAGCCGATCCGTCCGCCCAAGGCCCAGCGCACCGCGACCTGCATCTCGCCGACCAGCGGCAGCTGCACGCGGATCCATTCGCCGACGCTGACCGGCGCATCGCTGCGGATCATCAGACCGCCCGGGGACAGATTGACGACGAGCACCGTGACCGTACGGCGATCGGCGAGCAGCACGCGGCCCCGGAAATGGACCTCGTCGCGGGGTTCGGCCCGCCCGTCGTACGTCTGGTTCAACGCTCCGAGCACATGCTGGCGCCTCATCACGATCTGCCCATTCAGACCGTTGTGGACGTTTACTAAAGACGCACCCTTTACAGAGACTTACCGCAGCACTCGGTTCGTCGCATCAGCCGGCGATCAGCAGCCCGTGGTTCTTCTTGCCGGCCGACAGGCGGACCGGCTCGGGCCCGACGGCGATCACCTGCGCCTCGTCAGTGATCTTGTCGGTGCCGAGTCGGGCGCCGCCGCCGGCAATCAGCCGTCGCGCCTCGCCCTTCGACTTGGCGAAGCCAAGCGCGATCAGCGCGTCGACGACGCCGATCGACCCGCCGGCGACGGTAACGGTCGGCAGTGCCCCGCCGCTCGCGCCTTCCTCGAAGGTGCGGCGCGCGGTCTCCGCCGCCTCCTCCGCGGCGGCGCGACCGCGGCACATGGCGGTCGCCTCGTTGGCGAGCACCTTCTTCGCCTCGTTGATCTCGGCGCCCGGCAAGGCCTCGAGCAAGGCGATCTCGTCGAGGGGCAGGTCGGTGAACAGCCGCAGGAAACGGCCGACATCGCGATCGTCGGTGTTGCGCCAGAACTGCCAGTAATCGAAATGCGAGAGCTGGTCCTCGTGCAGCCAGACCGCGCCGGCCATCGTCTTGCCCATCTTGCCGCCGTCGGCGGTGGTGATCAGCGGCGTGGTGACGCCGAACACCTCGATCCCGTCCATCCGCCGGGCGAGCTCGATACCGTTGACGATATTGCCCCATTGGTCGCTGCCGCCCATCTGCAACCGGCAGCCGTGGCGATGCGCCAGCTCGCGGAAGTCATAGGCCTGCAGGATCATGTAGTTGAATTCGAGGAAGCTGAGCGATTGCTCCCGGTCGAGGCGCAGCTTGACCGAATCGAAGCTGAGCATGCGGTTGACGCTGAAATGCTGGCCGACCTCGCGCAGGAAGGGGATATATTCCAGCCGGTCGAGCCATTCGGCATTGTCGAGCATCACCGCGTCGGTCGGCCCGTCACCGAAGGTCAGGAAGCGTTCGAAGATGCGCTTGATGGAGGCGACGTTGGCCTTGATGCCGTCCTCGCCGAGCAGCTTGCGCGCCTCGTCCTTGAAGCTCGGATCGCCGATCTTGCCGGTGCCGCCGCCCATCAGCACGATCGGCTTGTGCCCGGTCTGCTGCAGCCGGCGCAGCAGCATGATCTGGACGAGGCTGCCGACGTGCAGCGACGGCGCGGTCGGGTCGAAGCCGATATAGCCCGGCACGACCCCCTTGGCGGCGAGCGCGTCGAGCGCATCGGCGTCGGTCAGCTGGTGGATGTAGCCGCGCGTCGAGAGCGTGTTGAGCAGGTCGGAGGCGTAGGTCATGCGCGCAGCCGTTACACAGCCGGTGCGGCCCCGTCACCTGTCGCGACGATCGCGCAAGGCGGCGGCTAGCGCCGCGGCAGCTGGCTTTGCGGATCGACCGGGGTGCGCCCCTTGCGCAGCTCGAAATGCAGCTCCGGCCGCTCGGCATAGCCGGTGTCGCCCGACAGCGCGATGGTCTGGCCGCGCTTGACGCTCTGGCCGCGCTGAACGAGCAGCTTACTGGCGTGGCCGTAAACGCTGGTCCAGCCGTCGCCGTGCTTGACAATGATCAGCCCGCCGAGCGCGGCGATGCCGTCGCCGGCATAAGCGACGACGCCGTCGGCGGCGGCACGCACCGGCGTGCCGATCGGCACGGCGATCTTGATGCCGTCGTTGCGCTCGCCGCTGCGGCCCGGACCGAAGCGGGTGACGACGGCGCCGTCGACCGGCCAGAGGAAGCCGCCGCGCGCAAGCTGTGCCGGGGCGGCGACGACGGCGGACGGCGGCAGGACGCGCCGCGGCGTCGCCACCGGCTTGGCGGCGGCCTGGCGCGGGGCGGGGGCGGGTTCGCCACCGGTCAGGATGTCGTCGATGTCGAGTTTGAAGGCGGCGGCGCGCTCGGCGGTGGAGGGCGCACGGCCGGGGTCGCCGGGGATCAGGATGCGCTGGCCGGCGGCGAGGATATAGGGTTCCTGCAGCGCATTGGCGGCGACGATCCGCGACCATTCGACGCCATAGGCGCGGGCGATGGCGATGCCGGTCTCGCCTTGGCGGACGAGGTGATAGCGGCCGCCTGGGATGACCAGCTGCTCGCCGGAACGCACCGGAAAGGGCGGGACGAGGCCGTTGGCGCGCGCGATCGCCGCCGCACCCGCACCGGTGCGCTCGGCGATGCGGCGCAGCGAGTCGCCGGGGGCGACGGTGTAGCGCTGGTCCGCGACGACCTTGGCGTCCGGCGTCACCGGCCGCGCCTCCCACGCCGGGCGGGCGGTGCGGGGCATGCTGACCGGCTGGTCGGCCTGACGCGACGGCAGGTCGTCGTCGTGCTCGACGGGAGGGGGGCGGTCGTCGGCCGGATAGGCCGGCGGCGGTGCCGGCTGGTAGGGACCGGACGGTGGCGCGTCAACGCTTGGAATGCAGCCGGCGAGCGCCAGCGTCAGCGAGGCCAGACTGGCGACGCCCGACCGCCGCATCATGTCAGCGCCGCGGCTCGAGACGGTTGCGGCCGCCCAGATAGGGCTGGAGCACGGTCGGCACCGCGACCGACCCGTCCTCCTGCTGGTAATTTTCGATCACCGCGACCAAAGTCCGCCCGACCGCGAGGCCGGAGCCGTTGAGCGTGTGGACGAACCGGTTCGCCTTCTCGCCCTCCGCCCGGTAGCGTGCGTTCATCCGCCGCGCCTGGAAGTCGGTGCAGGTCGAACAGCTCGAAATCTCGCGATACCGCGCCTGGCCGGGCAGCCAGACCTCGAGGTCGTAGGTGCGCGCCGCGGAGAAGCCCATGTCGCCGGCGCACAGCAGCATGCGCCGATAGGGCAGTTCGAGCGCATCGAGCACGCCCTCGGCACAGGCGGTCATCCGCTCGTGCTCGTCGTCCGACGCCTCGGGGGTGACGATCGACACCATCTCGACCTTGTCGAACTGATGCTGCCGGATGTAGCCGCGGGTGTCGCGCCCGGCGGCACCTGCCTCGGACCGGAAACAGGGGGTCAGCGCGGCGAAGCGCAGCGGCAGCTCCGCCTCGCTCAGGATCGCCTCGCGGACGATGTTGGTCAGCGACACCTCGGCGGTGGGGATCAGCCAGCGGCCATCGGTGGTGCGGAACAAATCCTCGGCGAATTTGGGAAGCTGACCGGTGCCGAACACCGCCTCGTCGCGGACGAGCAGCGGCGGCGCCACCTCCTCATAGCCATGGTCGCGGCTCAGCCGGTCGAGCATGAACTGACCGAGCGCACGCTGCAGCCGCGCCGCGTCGCCGCGGACCAACGTGAAGCGCGCGCCGGCGATCGCCACCCCCGTTTCGAAGTCGAGGCCGATCGCCGGGCCGATCGCGTCATGCTCGCGCGCCGGGAAGGGGAAGTCGCGCGGCGTGCCGCGGCTGTGCACCAGCACATTGTCATGCTCGTCGGCGCCGGCGGGCACGTCGGCGGCCGGGCGGTTGGGCAGGGCGGCGAGCGCGGTGTCGAGCGCCGCCGCGGCGTCCGCCTCGCGCGCCTCCAGGCCGGGCAGGGCGTCCTTGAGCGCGGCGACCTCGGCCATCAGCGCCTGGGCCCTGGCCTCGTCCTTCTGCGCCTTGGCTTGGCCGATGCCCTTCGACAGTTCGTTGCGGCGGGTCTGCGCGTCCTGCGCCGCGGCGATCGCGGCACGGCGTGCGTCGTCGAGCGCGACGAGTTGGTCGGCCTGTGGAGCGGCGCCGCGGCGGGCGAGATCGGCATCGAAGGCTGCGGGGGCTTCGCGGATGGCGCGGATGTCGTGCATGATGGCGACGGCTATGGCCGCGCCTCCTTTGCCGCGCAAGCCGGCAACCGTGCCCGGTCACCGGCGTTACCCTGTCGGTTCAACGATCAGGAGATGAGAGATGCAGGTCCCGCACAACGCCTTCGTGCTGGTCGCGGACGGGCGCAAGGCGCTGTTCTTCCGCAACGAAGGCGACAGCGATTATCCCAACCTCCAGGTCGAACATGCCGAGGAACATGCCAATCCGGCGGATCGCGACCAGAAGACCGACGCGGCCGGCGGCGCCAGCTCGACGCAGAGCGGAGCAGGCGCGCCGCCGGTAGCGCAGGGCGGATCGAACCACGCCAGCGGCGGCGGTGCGCAGTTTGCGCCGTCGCGCGGGTCGATGGGCGAGACCGACTTCCACCAGCAGGAAGAGGACCGCTTCGCCGCAGAGACGGCCGAGATGCTGAAGAAGCGGGCGTTGTCGAACGCCTTCGAGACGCTGATCATCGTCGCGCCGCCCAAGACGCTGGGCGAGCTGCGCAAGCATTACCATAAGGAGGTCAGCAACCGCCTCGCCGGCGAGCTGGCCAAGGATCTGACCGGCCACACGGTCGCGGACATTGAACAGGCGCTGCATAACGCCTGACACGGCGTCATCTGGATAAACGAAGGGGCCGCCGGACTATCGTCCGCGACCCCTTCGCCCCCTCGAAACGATCCCGCTCAGGCGGCGGCGGGCTTGGCCAGCTTGCGGCGCGCGACCAGGGCCGCGGCGGCGGCACCGAACAACAGCACCATCGGCGGCGCCGGCACCGGGGCGGGCGGGCCGCCCGACGATCCCGGCGGGCCCGGCGGCGGGCCGTGGTGGCCGCTCGACGTCCAGCCGCCGTTCGACGACCAGCCGCCGCTGGTGCTCCAGCCCTTCGAACTCGAACCGTAATTGTTCTGGCCCTGACCCTGACCCTGGCCCTGGCCCTGGCCCTGGCCCTGGCCCTGGCCCTGGTTCTGGTTCTGGTTCTGGTTCTGGTTCTGGTTCTGGTTCTGACCCTGGTTCTGGCTTTGCTCGTTGTTATTGGTGTTGGTGTTCTGATTGTTGTTGCTATTGTTGTTGGTGCTGGTGTTCTGGTTGCTGTTGTTATTGTTGTTGGTGCTGGTGCTGGTGCTGGTGCTGGTGTTCGAATTGTTGTTGCTGTTGTCGATGCCGATATCGATATTGGCACCGCCGGTCGAACTGGAGCTCGACGTCGAGCTGGACACGTTCCCCGAGGACGAACTCGACACGTTGCCCGACGACGACGAGCTGCTCGAGCTGCTGCTCGAGGTCGACCCGCCGCTGGAGGTCGAGGAGATGACGACGCTGCCGCTCGATCCCGACGAACTGCCCCCGCCGAAGAAGCCGCCGCCGAAGAAGCCGCCACCGCCACCGCCGCCGCCCCAGCCGCCGCTGCCGCCGACCACGACGGGGACGCCGCCACCGCCGCCGCTGACAAAGCCCTCACCGCGCGGCAGGGGCAGCGGCACCGGCGCCGCCTGGCTGGCGACGGTGACCACAGCAGGGGCGCAGCTCGCCGTTGTGGTGGTGACGATGCGGCGGCGGACAGCGCCGCTGCGCACCGCGACTTGGCGCCGCACCACGCGCTTGGCGACCGGATGTTTGACGTAGGTCAGTTTGCTCGGACGTTCCGCGACATGCACCGCGCCGCCACCGATCAGCGCTCCGCCGCATGCGCAGGCGCATAATTTTGCCAAGGCCATTCGCACGGACATGTCATTCTCTTTCGCTGCCGGCGCTGGAGCACCGTCCGTCCCGTCGTGACGATCGCTCGCCCATGCAGCAGCAAGTGCAAATCAAAGGTTTAAGTGCAAGTTCGTTAACCACCTTAGTGCGTGTCGAGACGGGATTCGCGCAGGGCCGCCAGCGGGTTAACGCGTTAATGTGCCAAGGCGAGACATCGGTCGGCGTCGGCGGATTGACGTCGCGACGGCCGGAAGCGCGGAGCATAGTCGCCTTGCGCCGCGCCAATCAGCACGATTTGCAATTAAATGTCGCGAAATGGCAGCAATCGGCAACTCTGCTCGCTTGTGGCCGAGGCCCGGCATGATTATAGGCGCGATCACCATTGGGGGCGGTCCCTGGGCACTCGGGGCCGGAGGGAGAGTGGTATGGTAGCGCAATTGCATCGCGTACACGACGATACGGCCAACCCATTGCCGGCAAACGATGCCGAGGACGGCTATCGGCCAAGCGCCGATGAGCCGTTCATGAGCCTGCGCCAGCAGGCCTATTTTCGCGCCAAGCTGATCCGCTGGAAGGAAGCGATCCTGCAGGACGCGGCCGGCACGCTCAATCAACTGCAGATCGACTCGCTGCGCGAGCCTGATCTGACCGATCGTGCGTCGAGCGAGACGGACTGGTCGATCGAGCTGCGCACCCGCGACCGCCAGCGCAAGCTGATCGCGAAGATCGATGCGGCGTTGCGCCGGATCGAGGAAGGCGAATACGGCTATTGCGAGGTGACCGGCGAGCCGATCAGCCTCGGCCGGCTCGAAGCCCGTCCGATCGCAACGATGACGCTGGAGGCGCAGGAGCGTCACGAGCGCAGCGAGAAAGTGTCACGCGAAGATTGAGCGGCGAAATGCCCCCGATCGGCGATCACGCGCCCTCGGCCGACGATCTCGCGAATCGTCGGGTCCTTCCGCGCGAGCCCGTGGCGTTGTCCGCTGCGGTGCAATTCGAAGGCGAGTCCCATCCGCATGACGTTATGGTCCGCAATCTATCGGCCGATGGCGCGATGATCCTGTGCCCTCGGGTGATGGAGATCGGGACGACGCTCACCCTGTCGCTGCCTGCGGTCGGCGAGGTGGCGGGTACCGTCGCCTGGTGCGCGGAACAGCGGATCGGCGTGGCATTCGCGGAACCGATCGATCCGTCTCAAGCTAGCGGCTGACCGATCGGACGGTGAAAGCCCCTCCCGCAGCGGGGGAGGGGCGCAACGGTCAGAGCTTCGACAGCTCTTCCTTGAGGCGCAGCTTCTGGCGCTTGAGATCGGTCAGGATCGCCGCGTCGGGCATCGGGCGGTGGACTTCGTCGGCGATGCGGCGATCGAGCGCGGCGTGCTTCGTTTCCAGGGCCTGTTGATGCGCGGTATGCATATCGGTGTACCTCCTGAATGCATCGTTGGGGGACGCAGTAAACCACTGTGGCGGCCAAATGTCCTCCCCTGATTCGGCCGAACGCGACGACCGGCGGCGACGATGCGGTGACCCGTCGGCGGCTGGAGGCGCGATGCGTATGCTTGCTGGCGGATGGTCCCGACCGTAGAGAAGAGGGGCAAGGGGGCATCATGGACGACGCGCAGATCATCGCCAGGCTGGACCTTCTCCGCACCGAGCATCGCGATCTCGACGCGGCCATTGCCGCGCTGGCGACGACGGCGACGCCGGATCAGCTGCAAATCGCCCGACTGAAGAAGCGCAAGCTGCGGCTGAAGGATCAGATCAGTGCCTTGGAAGACGAACTGATCCCGGACATTATCGCGTGACGACGGCCCGGATCGGCACAGATGGCGCGATCTTGATGCTGGGACGGAATGCCGGCCTATGCCACCGGTGACCGTATGACGATCCGTCGCCGCGAATCACCGATCCACACCCGCTTGCTCGACACGCTCTATACGGAGGCGATGCTGCTCGCCGACGAGGCGCGCGGTTATTTCGACGAAGACGGCCGTGCCGAGCGCGACGCGCTCGATCCACTGGTCCGGGTCGGATTCTCGTGCGAATCGCTGAAGGTGACGACCCGTCTGATGCACGTCATCGCCTGGCTGCTGACCCAGCGCGCGGTTGACGCGGGTGAAATGCGCGAGCGGGATGCGCTCGATCCGGCACGGCGGCTGGGTCATGCGCCGCAATTCGATGCCGACCTGTTGCAAGCGCTGCCGCCGCGTGCCCGCTCGCTGGTCGCGGCCAGCGCCGATCTCCACCGCCGCGTCGGCCTGCTCGATGCGGCACAGGATATGATGGCGGCACCGAGCCCGGTGCATGGCCTGCACGACCGGCTGGCGCAGGCGTTCTGACTATAGCGCGCCCGGCCCGATCATCGATCAGCGATGAAGCCGATCGCGGGCGGCGCGATATTCGTCGCTGAGTCGCGCGACGAGATCGGCGGCCGGCATCACGTGATCGACTACGCCGATGCCCTGACCGGCACCCCAGATGTCGCGCCACGCCTTGGCCTTGCTGCCGTTGCCGCCGCCGAAGTCCATCGTCTTGAGGTCGCCTTCGGGCAGATGGTCGGGATCGAGTCCCGCCGCCTCGATCGACGCACGCAGATAATTGCCGTGCACGCCGGTGAACAGGTTCGAATAGACGATGTCCGCCGCCCGCGCCGCGACCACCGCATCCTTATAGGCGGGAGCGGCATTGGCCTCTTCGGTCGCGATGAAGGGCGAGCCGATATAGGCGAGGTCGGCACCCATCGCCTGCGCGGCGAGGATCGCGCCGCCAGTGGCGATCGATCCGGACAGGGCGAGCGGGCCATTGAACCACTGGCGGATTTCCTGCACGATCGCGAAGGGCGACAGCCGGCCGGCATGGCCGCCGGCCCCGGCCGCCACGGCGATCAGGCCATCGGCGCCCTTTTCCACCGCCTTGCGCGCAAACCGGTCGTCGATGACGTCGTGCAGCGTGATGCCGCCCCAGCCATGCACCGCGGTGTTGAGATCCTCCCGCGCGCCGAGCGAGGTGATGACGATCGGCACCTGCCATTTGGCGCAGGTGGCGAGATCCGCTTCGAGCCGGTCGTTGGACTTATGGACGATCTGGTTGACCGCGAAGGGGGCCGCCGGCGCGTCGGGATGGTCGCGATTGTAGGCGGCCAGTTCCTCGGTGATCCGATGCAGCCATTCGTCGAGCAGCGTCTGTGGCCGCGCATTGAGCGCCGGAAACGAGCCCACGATCCCCGCCTTGCATTGCGCGATCACCAGGTCCGGATTGGAAATGATGAACAGCGGCGAGCCGATGACGGGCAGGCGCAGGCGATCGAGCGGGGCGGGCAGGGTCATGATCGGTTTTCTAGCGCAACGGATCACCCTGTCCAGCGCACGATGGCCGTGCCGAGCGCTTGCGAGGCGCCGGCAAAGGTGTAGGAACACGCTCATACACTGACTGAGGATGTCCGTCGCTCATGAAGCTCTCCGTCTCGAAGCTCTCCTTTGCTGCTGCACTCGCCTTTTCGGTTTCGGCCCCCGCCCTGGCGGCGGGTTCGCTGCCCAAGACGGTGGTGCCCGTGCTCTACGACATCACCGTCGCCCCCGATGCGCAGGCGATGACCTTCTCCGGCAGCGAGACGGTAACGGTCGACGTCAAGAGCGCGACGCGCACCATCGTGCTCAACGCCGCCAATCTGACCATCACCAACGCCACCGTCGATGGCAAGCCGGCGACCTATACGCTCAACCCGGAAGCGCAGCAGCTGACGCTGACGCTGCCCGCGGCGGCGGGCGTTGGCCGCCATCAGGTCGCGCTGCGCTGGACCGGGACGATCAACCAGTCGGCCTCCGGCCTGTTCGCGATCGACTATACCAATCAGGACGGGTCCAAGGCGCGGATGCTCGCGACCCAGTTCGAGGCGCCGGACGCGCGCCGCTTCGCGCCGATGTGGGACGAGCCCGCGTTCAAGGCGAAGTTCCGGCTGAAGGCGGTCGCGCCCAAGGGGCAGCTCGCCTTCTCCAACATGCCGGCGACCAACATCGCCAGCCAGGCGGACGGCAAGCAGCTGTACAGCTTCGCCGAGACGCCGGTCATGTCGAGCTATCTGCTGTTCCTCGGCATGGGCGATCTCGAGCGCAAGACGGTCAAGGCCGGCAACGTCGAGATCGGCGTGATCTCGCGCCGCGGCGTCGTCGATCAGGGCGATTACGCTTTGGCGTCCGCCAAGCGCCTGCTGACCTATTACAACGATTACTTCGGCACGCCCTATCCGCTGCCCAAGCTCGACATGATCGCCGGTCCGGGATTGAGCCAGTTCTTCAGCGCGATGGAGAATTGGGGCGCGATCTTCTATTTCGAGCCGGAGCTGCTGTTCGATCCCAAGCGGGCGACGGAAAGCGGTCGCCAGCGCATCTTCACCGTCGTCGCGCACGAGATGGCGCACCAGTGGTTCGGCGACCTCGTCACCATGGCCTGGTGGGACGATCTGTGGCTGAACGAGGGCTTCGCGTCGTGGATGGAGGGCAAGGCCTCCAACGACCTCAATCCGTCGTGGAATGCGGGTGCGGAAGAGGTCGCCGGCGCCCGCGAGGCGGCGATGGGCATCGATGCGACGGCGGCGACGCATCCGATCATCCGCAAGGTCGAGACGGTCGACCAGCTGGCCGAGGCCTTCGACGGCATCACCTATTCCAAGGGGCAGGCGGTGATCGGCATGCTCGAATCGACGCTCGGCCCCGACGCCTTCCGCAGCGGTATCCGCCGCTACATGGCGAAGTACAAATACGGCAACACGGTCACCGACCAGCTGTGGGAAGAGCTTTCGGCGGCGTCGGGCACGCCGATCGCCGGCATCGCGCATGACTTCACCTTGCAGGGCGGCGTGCCGCTGGTCAGCCTGACCACTGCGCGCTGCGTCAACGGCACCACCAGCGCGACGCTGGCGCAGGGGCGTTTCGGTCTCGACCAGCCGTCCAAGACGCCGCAGACCTGGCACGTGCCGCTCGTTGTGGGGACGGTCGGTGGGGGCGAGACCCGCGCCGTGGTCACCGGGCCGGCGACTACAATCACCGTGCCGGGTTGCGGGACGCTGATCCTCGACAAGGGCAAGGGTAGCTACACGCGGGTCCTCTACGATCAGGCCGGCCACGACGCGATCGTGCGCGACTATACCAAGCTGTCGCTGCGCGATCGGCTGGGCACGCTGGGCGACGATTATGCGCTCGCCGCCGGCGGCTATCAGGACCTGTCGCGCTTCTTCGACGTGATGGGGCAGGTGACGCCGGCCGCCGATCCGATGGAGCTGGAGGTGGTCGCCGGTCGGCTCGGCAGCCTCAGCGGGCTGTTCGCCAACACGCCGCTCGAACAGCCGCTGCGCGAGCGCACGGTCAAGGTGCTGGGACCGGTGCTGCAACGGGTCGGCTTCGCCGCCAAGCCCGGCGAAGCGGCACCGATCTCCAACCTGCGCGAAACGCTGGTCGGGCGGTTGGGCGCCAACGGCGATCCGGAAGTGACGGCACAGGCGCGGCGCTACGTCGCGCAGCTGGCGACCGATCCGACGGCGATCCCGCCCGCGATCCGCAGCCCGATCCTGTCGACCTTCGCGATCAACGCGACGCCGGCGGAATGGGACCAGCTGCTCAAGCTGACCATGGCGGAGACCAACCCGGTGGCGAAGAACCGCTACGTCGGGCTGCTTGGTTATACCCGCGACACGGCGGTCGCCCAGCGGGCGCTGGAACTGCTGCGCAGCAATCAATTGACCACGCCACAGAAGGCCTCGCTGCTGCGCAGCGTTTCGGCCTTCCACCCCGACATGGCGTTCGACTGGGCGGTGGCGAACCGTGACCTGGTCAACGGCTTCGTCGAGGAAAGCCAGCGTGCCGGCTATATCGTCGCGCTCGGCGGCGGATCGAACGACCCAGCGTTGCCCGGCAAGATCCAGGCCTATGCCGACCAATATATTCCGGAAGCCTCGCGCGGCGGCGTCAAGCGGACCTTGTCGAGCATCGCCGTCCGCAAGGCGGCGGCCGATCGCCTGCGTCCGGCGGTGGCACGCTGGCTGGGGCAGTGAGGCCGGCGCGCAAGCGCGAGTCTTGACAGAATTGACGCCTAGACGGGGATTCTCTCCTCCCGACGGCGGTCGATCGCGAAGGCAGTTGAACGGTGAGAAAGAGCGTCGGTGAGCCTAGGCACACCGACGCTCTGTAGGACAGTGGTTTCTTCGACCTTCCCGCCGGCGGTGGTGGCAGCGTGGCGGCGCCGACGGAGCGGAATTCCACGCGACGTCGCGTTTGCTAAGCCCGCTCCGCCGGCCCGTTCCCGTAAGCGGGAGAATATTCAGCCTAATTGAACCTCGCTCGAGGGTGCTGCGCGCGGGCGGGCGTTATCGCGCCGGCAGCCCCGTTACGCGCGCCATGCCGTCGTCGCCGAACGACACCAGCCAGTTGCTGCCATCCTCGCAGGTCGCGGCCCATGCGGGCAGGCCGTTGACACCCTGCGGCTGGCGGCGGGTGCCGGCCACGCCCTGACATTGGTGGCCGGCATCGCGGATCGCGCGCAGCATCACACCCTGGCGCTGACCTTCCGACAGTGCGACGACCTTGGCGGCGAAGCCACCCGGCTTGGGGGCTGCGGCAGCGGCTTGATTGCCGGCGGGTGCCGGCTCCGTCGAGTTGCAGGCGCTTGCGAGTAGCGCCAGCGCCATCGGCGCCAAGAGTCCGATCGTCCGGTTCGTCATCATCGTGCCTCCCTTTGCATACGATGCAACAACGCCTGTCCGAGCCAAAGGCCGCGTGTCGCCCCGCGGCGCTGACCCGCGCGCATGACACTATAGTGTCCGATTTATGAAGGCGACTGTCGCGTAAAGGTAGCCCAACTGACACGGACGGCTGCCACAGCGCTGAGGAAGATGTGACACGAATTGTGACGTGTGAAGGAGCATCTTCTTGTCAGTACAGATGAACACCGCCGGCGTCGCCAAGGCCTATGATCGTTGGGCGCCGGTCTACGACCTCGTCTTCGGCCCGGTGTTTCGCCAGGGCCGCGCCGCGGCAATCCGGGCGGCGGAAGGCGTCGGCAGGCGCATCCTGGAGGTCGGCGTCGGCACCGGCATCTCGCTGCCCGGCTATTCGGCGGATAGCCGCATCGTCGGCGTCGACATTTCCGAGGACATGCTGGGCAAGGCGCGTGATCGGGTCCGCCGCCTGAAGCTCGACAATGTCGAGGCGATCGAGGTCGGCGATGCCGAGGCGCTCCATTATCCGGACAACGCCTTCGACTGCGTGGTCGCGCAATATGTCGTGTCGGCGGTGCCGCACCCGGAGCGGGCGCTCGACGAATTCGCCCGTGTCTGCCGCCCCGGTGGGGAGATCGTCGTCACCACCCGCGTCAGCGCCAGCGGCGGGTTGCGCGGCAAAATCGAAAAGGGGCTGATGCCGATCACCAGCCGGCTCGGCTTCCGCACCGACTTTCCGTTTTCGCTCTATGAGGATTGGGCGGCGGGGCGTGCCGACGTGACGCTGATCGAGGCGCGGCCGATCCCGCCGCTCGGTCACTTCTCGCTCGTCCGTTTCGCCAAGACCGCCTCGGTACAGGATCAGGTGCAATGACCAATTTCCGCGCGCAGCTCGCCGAACAGCGGTGGGACGATCATCGCTATTATCATCACAGCCTGGTCAACCAGAGCCTTCACTTCGTCAGCGCCTGCACGTTCCTGACGGCCTATGCCTTGCTGTTCGTCGACACCGCGGTGGCGAGCCTGCTCGCCTGGGGGGTGGCGATGACGAGCCGCCAGGCGGGGCATTTCTTCTTCGAGCCCAAGGGCTACGACCATAAAAACGACGCGAGCCACGAGCATAAGGAAGAGATCAAGGTCGGTTACAATCTGGCGCGCAAGGTCGTGCTGATGAGCCTGTGGGCGGCGATCCCGGTGGCGCTGTTCCTGGCGCCGACGCTGGGCGGGCTGCTGGCCGCGCCGGACGGGTGGCAGACGACGCTGCGCCGCGTCGGGACCGCTTGGCTGTTCCTCGGCGCGGGGGCCATCGTCTTCCGCTCGGTGCAGCTGTTCTTCCAGCGCGACATCGAGACCGGGCTGGTCTGGGCGACGAAGATCGTCACCGACCCGTTCAACGATTTCAAGATGTACAAGAGTGCGCCCGGCCGATTGCTGCGCGGCGAGCGGTTCGACGACCCCGACGCGGTCGCACACGGCTGACGCGTCGGCATCGTGGCGGAGCGGGAGGGGCGGCGCCGCGGCCGCCCCTTCTCGTGTCAGCGGCGGCCCAGCCGCACGGCGATCGATTCGCGCAGCAGCCGCCGCCGCACCTGTTTGTTGGTGATGCCCTCGGGATGCCAGAACCAGCCATCCGCCTGCATCGCCCGTACCGCGGCGACGAAGCGTTCGACGATCTCCGCGAACAGCGTGTCGTCGATGTCGAGGCTGAAGATCAGCCGCCCGGTGCCGACCCAGCTCAGCGCCAGCCCCTCGGCGCGGAGGTAATATTGCAGCATCCAATTATAGGCCGATGGCGCGTCGTAGAGGACGGTCCAGATCGTCTGGAGATTGGCCACCCGCACCGGCAACTCCTCCGCGGCGAGCGCGGCGTTGAGTCGCGCCGCGCGGTCGTGCCAGCGTTCGTCCAGACCGTCGTACAGCGCCTGCCCCTCGGGCGTGTCGAGGTGCCGCAGGAAGGCGTTCATCGCGCCCATGACATAGGGATGGGCGTTGAACGTGCCGCGCGCGAAGCAGATGTCGACGGGGCGATCGTCGCGCCAGCGCTTCATCAGCGCGGCACGGCCGGCGAGTACGCCGACCGGCAGGCCGCCGCCGAGCGTCTTGCCATAGGTGACGAGATCCGGCGTGACCCCGAAATATTCCGCGGCACCGCCACGCGCGAGGCGGAAGCCGACGAACACCTCGTCGAGGATCAGCACGATGCCGTTGCCGCGGCACACCTCCGCCAGCCGGCGCAGCCAAGCGCCATAGGCCTCGCGATCGGCCGCCGCCGTGCGGCCGCCGTCGACCAGCTGGCCGTCGGATGGCGCGGCGCCATTGGGGTGCATCGCCTGCAGGGGGTTGACCAGCACGCAGGCGATGTCCTTGCGGCTGGCGAGCACGCGGAGCGTCTGCTCGGACTGATCCGCGAGCGTCAGCGTGCCGTCGGCGGGAACGGGGTTGCCGATCCCCGGCTGCACGTCGCCCCACCAGCCGTGATAGGCGCCGGCGAAGCGGACGATGCGGCGACGGCGGGTGTGATAGCGGGCGAGCCGCACCGCCTGCATCACCGCCTCCGTGCCGGACATATGGAACGAGACCTCGTCCATGCCGGATATCGCGCGAATGCGGGCGACATTGTCGGCCGTCACCGGGTGCAGCCCGCCAAGCACCGGACCCAATTGCTCGACCAGCGCCGCGCCCTCCCGGATCATCCGCTTGTACGCCTCATAACCGAGCAGGTTGACGCCGTAGGAGCCGGTCAGGTCGATCAGCCGGTTGTCGTCGAGATCGTAGACGCATGGCCCCTCGGAACGGGCGAGGAAGGCACCGGTGCCGAGCGACTCGCGCACGCGGCGGCTGAACTGGAAGGGCACGCGATAGACGCCGGTGAACTGCAGGTCGGACAGGCCGTCGCGGGTTTCGCGGGTAAGGGCGAGCGTCCTGGCGAAGCGCTCCGCGTACAGGGCGCCGAGCCGCTCGAAGCCGGCCTGGCGGCGGCTGGCGATCTCCTCGGGCGCGTCGTCGGCGCGGAAGAAGCGATCGGGGCCGTATTCGTAAAAGGGGATCAGGCCGGCGATACGCTTGGCCATGCGGACATGGCCGCCGAGCGAGCGATGCTTGGCGCGCGACAGCGCGAGACGCTGGCGGCCCTTGGTGGCGGCGAGCAGACCGGTGCCCGCGGCGATCGGATAGAGGAGGAGCGACATGACCGCGCTTGAGCGCATACGGGTGACGTCACGATGACAGCCCCGAAGGGCCTGATGCGGCTGCTGTTGCAGGAGGACATCAATTTCCTGCTCACCAACCGCCTGCCGCGGCGATTCGCCACCCGGATGGTCGGGCGGATCGCTGCGGTCGAGCACCCGCTGGTGGCGCGGCCGGCGCTGGCGCTGTGGCGCTTTTTCGGCGGGGTCGATCTGTCGGATGCGGCGACGACACGCTTCCGGTCCCTGCGCGATGGCTTCACGCGGGCGCTGCGGCCGGGCGCGCGGGTCTTCGATCCCGATCCGGCGACGATCGCCTCGCCCTGCGATGCGATCGTGGGTGCGCACGGGCGGATCGACGGCGATCGTCTGTATCAGGTCAAGGGCTTCCCCTACCGGCTCGGCGAGTTGATCCCCGATGCCGCGGTGGCGGACAGGTTCCGCGACGGCAGCTTCGTGACGCTGCGGCTGACCGCGGGCATGTACCACCGCTTCCACGCGCCGCACGGTTTGACCGTGGGGGGCGTGACCTATCTTTCGGGCGACTGCTGGAACGTCAATCCGATCGCGCTCAAGCGGGTCGAACGGCTGTTCTGCCGCAACGAGCGGGCGGTGATCGAGGCGCGGTTGGCGGACGGCACGCCGCTGCTGCTGGTGCCGGTTGCGGCGATCCTGGTGGCGAGCATCCGGCTGACCTTCCTCGACACCGAGCGATCGTTGCGGGACGTCGGCTCGGCGCGGGTGGCCTGTGACGCGCGCCTGAGCAAGGGCGACGAAATGGGCTGGTTCGAACATGGTTCGACCATCGTTGTCTTCCTGCCGGCCGGCGTCGCGCTGGCGCCGGGTCTGGTCGAGGGGCAGGCGATCCGGGCCGGCAAGGCGCTGGCGTCGCGCTAGCCGTTGCGCTCGCGGCGCAGCTGGTCCCAATAGTCGAGCCGTTCCTGCAGGCGCTTCTCGAAGCCGCGACCGCTCGGCGCGTAGAAGGTCTGCGGCGGCAATTCGGCCGGCCAGTAATTGGCGCCCGAGAAGCCGTCCGGCGCGTCATGGTCATAGGCGTAATCGGCGCCATAGCCGATCTGCTTCATCAGCTTGGTCGGGGCGTTGAGGATATTGTCCGGCGGCATCAGCGACCCCGTCTCCTTCGCCGTCCGCCACGCCTTCTTCTGCGCCATATAGGCGGCGTTCGATTTGGGCGCGGTGGCGAGGTAGAGGCAGGCCTGGGCGATCGCCAGCTCGCCCTCCGGCGAGCCGAGGAAGTCGTAGGTGTCCTTGGCGGCGATACACTGGACCAGCGCCTGCGGATCGGCGAGGCCGATGTCCTCGACCGCGGCACGGGTCAGGCGGCGGAGCACGTAGAGCGGCTCCTCGCCGGCGGTCAGCATGCGGGCGAGATAATAGAGCGCCGCCTGCGGATCGGAGCCGCGGATCGATTTGTGGAGCGCGCTGATCAGATTGTAATGGCCCTCACGGTCCTTGTCGTAGACCGCCACGCGCCGCTGCAGGAAGGCGGACAGGCCGGCGGGATCGAGCGGCGCAGACAGGTCGACGGAGAACAGGGTCTCCGCCTGGTTGAGCAGGAAACGGCCGTCGCCATCGGCTTGCGCGATCATCGCCGCGCGCGCCTCCTGGGTCAGCGGCAGGGGGCGGCCCTCCAGCGCCTCGGCGCGGTCGAGCAGCTTGCCGAGCGCCTCGGCACCCAGACGGTGGAGGATCAGCACCTGCGCGCGGCTGAGCACCGCGGCATTGAGTTCGAAGGACGGGTTTTCCGTGGTCGCGCCGACCAGGGTGACGGTGCCGTCCTCGACATAGGGCAGGAAACCATCCTGCTGCGCGCGATTGAAGCGGTGGATCTCGTCGACGAACAGCAACGTGCGCCGGCCGAGGCGGGCGTGGTCGCGGGCCTCGGCAAAGGCCTTCTTGAGGTCGGCGACGCCCGAGAAGACGGCGGAAATGGCGACGAAGCGCAGGGACACGGCGTCGGCGAGCAGGCGCGCGATGGTGGTCTTGCCGGTGCCCGGCGGACCCCAGAGGATCATCGACGACAGCCGCCCGGCGGCGACCATGCGGCCGATCGCGCCGTCGGGGCCGGTGAGATGCTCCTGCCCGACGACCTCGGCGAGCCGCTGCGGGCGCAGCCGGTCGGCGAGCGGGGCATCGGCCGCGGCCGGGGCGGGGGTCGGCTCCGGTTCGAGGCCGGTGAGCAGGTCTGCCATGGCGCCGAGATAGGGGGTGGCGGCGACGCCGTCACCTGGGCTGGCAGCCGGAAGTTCTCGAAAGTCTCGCGTATAGGCCATGGTTCCAGCATAGCGAGATATATCGCAGACGGTCTTGACTCTTTCGATCTGCGATATATCTTCGCGACAGGAACGACAGGAGACCATGATGTTCGGACACAGACACGAAGGACACCGCATGGGGCGGGGCCATGGCCATGGACGCGACCATGGCTTCGGGCCGCGCGGCGGCTGGGAGCAATGGGGCGAGCGGCTGGAGCAGGGCTTTGCCGAGCTGTTCGGCGAGCACGGCCGCGGTGGCGGCGGCGGGCGACGGCGGATGTTCGACGGCAGCGAATTGCGCCTTGTGCTGCTGAAGATGATCGCCGACACGCCGCGCCACGGCTACGAACTGATCAAGGCGGTCGAGGAGCTGACCGGCGGCGCCTATGCGCCGAGCCCCGGCGTGGTCTATCCCGCGCTGACCATGCTCAACGAGATGGAGCTGATCGAGGAGCAGGCAAGCGAGGGCGCGCGCAAGCGCTTCGCGGTGACCGAGGCGGGACGGGCGCATCTGGCGGAGCGGGCCGAGCTGGTCGCCGCGCTGATGGCCAGGCTGACCGGGCTGGGCGAGCATCGTGCGCGCACCGACCGCGTGCCGATCCGGCGGGCGATGCGCAACCTGCGCACCGTGCTGCAGAACCGGCTGGAGGCCAACGATCTGTCGGAAGAGGCCGCGCACGATGTCGCCGAGCTGATCGACGAGGTCGTCCGCAAGATCGAGCGGCTGAAATGAGCGTCTCGGTGGCACGGGTGCCGACCCATTCGGCCAGCCGCTATCTCCAGCAGCTCGCCAAGCATTGGAGCCATAAGATGGAGGTCCGCTATTCGGAGGAGGAGGGCGAGATCGCCTTTCCCAACGGATCGCGACTGCAGATGCGGGCGGACAGCGAAACGCTCGATGTCGTGCTGACCGTACCGGAGGGCGACGACGAGGCGCGGATGCGCGAGGTGGTGGCGCGCCACCTCGACCGCTTCGCCTTCCGCGAGGCGCCGCTGACCTTCGACTGGCGGGCGGGATAGGCGGACCTCGCATATCGTCGTGATTCCCGCGGAGGCGGGAATCCAGATTGGCTGACGCCAGCGATCGGTCCGAAACATCAGAGGTTCTGGATCCCCGCCTTCGCGGGGATGACGGCGTTGGGCGGGTTGATGCTCAATTGCCGTCGGAATGAGCCTTTTCGGCGCGAAGTTTCAGATAGGCGTCGAGCACCGCCTGGTTCGCCGTATCCCATTTGTAGCCGGCCGCGGCGGCGTGGCCGGCGTGGCCCATGTTGGTGCGGAGCACGGGGTCGCCGGCGATACGGGCGATCGCATCGGCATAGCCGGCGATGTCGCGGGGGCTAACCAGATAGCCGGTGACGCCGTCCTCGACGAGGTCGACCGCGCCGGTCGCGCGCGCGGCGACGACCGGCACGCCGGCGGCCATCGCCTCGGTGGTGACGTTGCCGAATGTCTCGGTGATGCTGGGATTGAAGAAGATGTCCATCGACGCGACCGCCCGGCCCAGCGCGTCGCCCGACTGGAAGCCGGCGAACACCGCACCCGGCGCGGCCTCGGCGAACCATGCCTCCGCCGGGCCCTTGCCGATCACCAGCGCCTTGTGGCGCACCCCGCGCCGGCGCAGTTCGGCGAGCACGTCGGCAAAGACGTCGAGGCCCTTTTCCTTGACCAGCCGGCCGAGGAAGCCGATCGCCACCTCGTCGTCGGCGATGCCGAGCGAGCGGCGCCAGTCGGGGCTGCGGCGGTCGGGGCGGAAGCGGTCGTGGTCGATGCCGCGCGACCACAGCGTCATCGGCGTGGTCACGCCCCATTCGCGCATCGTCGCGCCCATGCTGGGGCTGGGCGGCATGACCAGATCGACGCGATTGTAGAAGCGCGTCATGATCGCCTTGATCAGCGGTTCGATGAAGCCGATCTTGTAATAGCGGAAATAGGTTTCGAAGCGGGTGTGGAACGAGGCGACGACGGGCACGCCGTGTCGCCGTGCCCAGGTGACCGCGCCGTGGTTGAGGAATTCGGGCGCGGAGACGTGGACGATGTTGGGGGCAAAGGCTTCCAGATCGGCGCGCGTCGCCGCGGGCAGATATCGGCCCAGACGATATTCGGCGCGACCGCCCGGCATCGGGATCGCCGGCACCGAGACGATATCCCCGGTCGGCGGAAAGGCGGGCGGATCGATGGTCGGCGAATAGACGCGCACCGTCACGCCCTGGCGCAGCAGATGCCCGACCAGCAGGTTGAGCGCCTGATTGGCGCCGTCGCGCGTGTAATTGTAGTTGCCGCTGAACAGCGCGACGCGAAGATCCGACGGTTGCATGACGGCGTCGGCCATAGCGCGGCGATTGCGGCACGACTATGTCGGGGCGCAACCGACGAGGGAGTTGACGACCATGGCCGACCTATCCGCCTTTCCGATCACGCAGCGCTGGCCGGCGCAATATCCCGATCGCATCCAGCTCTACTCGCTGCCGACGCCCAATGGCGTCAAGGCGTCGATCATGCTCGAGGAGACCGGCCTGCCGTATGAGGCGCATCTGGTCGATTTCGCCAAGGACGACCAGAAGTCGGACGCCTTCGTCTCGCTCAACCCGAACGGCAAGATCCCGGCGATGATCGATCCGGAAGGGCCGGGCGGTGTGCCGCTGGCGCTGTTCGAAAGCGGTGCGATCCTGCTTTATCTGGCGGAGAAGACCGGCCAGCTGCTCGGCCAGGGGCCGGCGGACCGGTGGCAGGCGATCCAGTGGGTGATGTTCCAGATGGGCGGCGTCGGTCCGATGTTCGGCCAGCTCGGCTTCTTCAACAAATTCGCCGGCAAGGATTGGGAGGACAAGCGGCCGCGCGACCGCTACGTCGCGGAGGCGCAGCGGCTGCTCGGCGTGATGGACCGGGTGCTGGCCGATCGCAGCTGGTTCCTCGGCGACCATTATTCGATCGCGGACATTGCGATGCTCGGCTGGGTGCGCAACCTGATCACCTTCTACGAGGCGCGCGAGCTGGTCGGCTTCGACCAGTTCGGCAATGTCGCCGCCTGGCTGGAGCGGGGGCTGGCCCGGCCGGCGGTGCAGCGCGGCCTCAACATCCCGCCGCCGGGATAGGCCTGGCGGAAATCCTCCCCGCTCGCGGGGAGGGGGACCGCCGAAGGCGGTGGAGGGGGCTTTCCACGGACGTTGCGCTGCGTGGACGGCCCCCTCCGTCAGCGCTCACGCGCTGCCACGTCCCCGTGCCGGGGAGGATTGCTGTTCCCTAATCGTTCTCGCGTCGCTATATCCGCCGCCATGGCGAAGCCCCAGAAACGATATGTCTGCCAGGCCTGCGGATCGGTGTCGCACCGCTGGGCGGGGCAGTGCGCCGATTGCGCGGAATGGAACACCCTGGTCGAGGAAGCGCCCTCGGTCGTCACGCCGTTCCACGCCAAACATAATCTGCAGAGCGGCGGGCGGGCGGTGCAGCTGGTCGGGCTCGACGCGGACATCGCGCTGCCCGAACGGATGGCGACGGGGATCGCCGAGCTGGACCGGGCGCTCGGCGGCGGCTTCGTCGAGGGGTCGGCGACGCTGATCGGCGGCGATCCCGGCATCGGCAAGTCGACGTTGCTGCTGCAGGCGGCGGCGAAGCTGGCGAGCGCGGGGCGGGCCGTGGCCTATGTCTCCGGCGAGGAGGCGGCGGACCAGGTGCGGCTGCGGGCGCGGCGGCTGGGGCTGGGCGCAGCACCGGTGCAGCTGGCGGCGGCGACCTCGACCCGCGACATCCTCACCACCCTGTCGATGGGCGCGCCGCCGGCGCTGCTGGTGATCGATTCGATCCAGACGATGCATTCCGACACGATCGAGGGCGCGCCCGGCACGGTCAGCCAGGTGCGCGCCTCGGCGCAGGAGCTGATCCGCTTCGCCAAGGAGCGCGGCACCGCGCTGGTGCTCGTCGGCCATGTCACTAAGGACGGCAGCATCGCCGGGCCGCGCGTGCTGGAGCATATGGTCGACACCGTGCTCGCGTTCGAGGGCGAACGCAGTCACCAATATCGAATCCTGCGCGCGATCAAGAACCGCTTCGGCGGCACCGACGAGATCGGCGTGTTCGCGATGCAGAACGAGGGGCTGAGCGAGGTGTCCAACCCCTCGGCGCTGTTCCTGACCAACCGCGAGGAGGGGGTGACGGGGGCGACCGTCTTCCCGGCGCTGGAGGGGACGCGGCCGGTGCTGGTCGAGATCCAGGCGCTGACCGTCCGGCTGGCGAGCGGGGCGACGCCGCGTCGCGCGGTGGTCGGCTGGGACAGCGGCAGGCTGGCGATGATCCTCGCCGTGCTGGAGGCGCGCTGCGGCCTCTCCTTCTCCTCGGCGGAAGTCTATCTCAACGTCGCCGGCGGCTATCGCGTGCAGGACCCGGCGGCCGACGTCGCGGTGGCGGCGGCGTTGGTGTCCGCGCTATCTGAACGGCCGGTGCCGGTCGATGCGGTGGCGTTCGGCGAGATTTCCCTGTCGGGGGAGATCCGCCCGGTGGCGCATGGCGCGCTGCGGCTGAAGGAGGCGGCGAAGCTCGGCTTCGAGAGGGCACTGGTGCCGGTGGCGATGACCAAGGGTGGCGAGGACAGCGGGCTGAAGCTGGCGGGATTCCGCACGCTGGCGCAGTTCGTCGACCATATGCTCGGCCGGGGATGAGGCGACGGGGCGGGCGGCTGGGCCGCGCCGCCCCGCCGGGCGTTTCGATACGGCCGCTATTCCTTGAAATGCGGCGGGCCGAGATCGTCCGGTGCCTGCTCGACCGTACCGGCACGGCCGGTCAGCGGATAGCCGTCGCCGCCGCCGGCGTCGCTGTTGAGATCGTCGCCGGGATTGCCGCCGCCGGCGGACGATCCGCTGCCGTGCACCTCGCCGGTCTCCGGGTCGAAATAGGCGCGGCGGCCGTTGTCGGCGGGCAGGTTCGGATCGCGCGGCGGCGGTGAGTCGCCGGGGCGCGCGCCGACCGTGCCGCTGGGGTTGTCGCGGCCCATCGCGGCCTCGCGGTCGCGATTATAGTCCTGGCCGAAGGTGCCCTGATCGGCGTCGAACGGGCCGCGGTCGCCGCGCTCGGGATCGACCTTGCTGTCGTTCATCATCGTCTCCTCGGGTCTGCCGGGATCAACGTCCCGCAGGGTCAGGAATATCCCTGGGCCGGGCAGGGGGACGGCGAGCGGGGTGCCGGGGCCTTTCCTTTTCGCGCCGGCGATATATATACCGATCGATATGGAAAGTGATCTGGCCCTGGCGCCGGCCCCCGCGTCCAAGGGGCGGCCGCGCGAATTCTGCACCGATGCCGCGCTCGCCGCGGCGCTGCGCGTCTTCTGGAGCAAGGGCTATGAGGCGGCCTCGCTCACCGACCTGACCGAGGCGATGGGGATCACCCGGCCGAGCCTCTATGCCGCCTTCGGCAACAAGGAGGCGCTGTTCCACAAGGCGCTCGACCTCTACGAGCAGGAGAAGCTGGCCTATACCCGCCGGGCGCTGGAACAGCCGAGCGCGCGGGCGGTGGCGGAGCATATCCTGCGCGGCGCGCTGGCGGCGCAGATGGCGCGCGACGAGCCGCACGGCTGCCTCGGCGTGATCCACTCCATGGCCTGCGGCGACGAGGCGCAGGCGATCAAGGCGGCGGTCATCGCCCGGCGCCAGTCGTCGCAGCAGGCGCTGGTCGACCGCTTCGCCCAGGCGCAGCGCGACGGCGACCTGCCCGCGACGATCGATGCGACGGGCCTGACCCATTTTCTCTACGCGCTGCTGCAGGGGATGGCGGTGCAGGCGTCGTCAGGCGCGACGCGCGCCGATCTGGAGCGGGTGGTCGATACCGCGCTGCAGATCTGGCCGGGCCGCTGAGCGAAGCGCCAGACGGGCGAAAATCTTTTTCTACCGACCGGTACATAATGCTTGACCGATGGTGAACGGGCTTCTATACCGATCAGTATAGAAGATCGGTAGCAAGCGAAGCGAACCGCCGGTCGGCTTTCGGCAAGATGACAGGTTGACCGCGGCACGCGCGCCCCTCCCGACGGGAGCGGCGGGGTCGGCGCGCAACCGGCGAAGAGGGAGGTACACATGGCCTATCTGGCATTCGCGGAGCCCGGCATGGCAGGCTATGCCCGCGTCGAGGCGGTGCGGCGGCTGACGCTGGTCGAGGACCGGCCGAGCCTGAGCGAATTGGAGCGGTCGGTGATCGCGCTGGCACGGCGCGACGGACCGTCGAGCCTGCGCGCGCCGGGCGTGCTGTCGCGGCTGCTCGAATGGGTGTTCGGCATCAAGGCGAGCACGCAGCTCGCCGATCCGAAGCTGGAGGCGCTGCGCCGCATCGCGGTGCTGAGCTGGCGGCGCGGCTATTCGGTGCCGTCGGCCGAGGTGCGGGCCTTCATCGCCTCGGGCTATTCGCCGGCGGAATACGAGCTGGTCGTCGACGGCATCGCCGCGGCGCGCGAGGCGGAGGCGCACCGCCGCGCCTGAGCCGACCGGCTGTCGTACCCCCTCACTGCGATCGCGTCCGCGCCACGGCGCGGCGCCATCCCTCGACCAGGCGCGCGCGCTGCGCGTCCGCCATCCCCGGCATGAACCGCTGCCCCCGCCGCCAGGTCGCGGCCAGCGCGGCGAGATCGGGCCAGACGCCGGTCGCCAGCCCCGCCAGAAAGGCGGCGCCGCGCGCGGTGGTTTCGAGATGCTCCGGCCGCTCGACCGGCACCTCCAAAAGATCGGCGAGGAACTGGCAGAGCCAGTCGTTCGCCGCCATGCCGCCGTCGACGCGCAGCGCGGCGGGCGCATCGCCGCCGTCGTCGGCCATCGCCTGCATCAGGTCGCGCGTCTGATAGCCGACCGCCTCCAGCGCCGCGCGGGCGAGATGCGCCTGGGTCGCGCCCAGCGTCAGGCCGAAGATCGCGCCGCGCGCCTCCGGGTCCCAATAGGGCGCGCCGAGTCCGACGAAGGCGGGGACCATATAGACGCCATGGCTGTCGGGGACGGTGGTGGCGAGGTCGTTGGTCTGACTGGCATGGGTGATGACGCCAATGCCGTCGCGCAGCCATTTGACCGCGGCGCCGGCGACGAAGATCGATCCCTCCAGCGCATAGGTGGTGCGGCCGTCGAGCCGCCAGGCCGGCGTGGTGAGCAGGCGGTTGCCCGACGCGACCGCCTCGTCGCCGGTGTTGAGCAGCAGGAAGCAGCCGGTGCCATAGGTCGACTTTGCCATGCCGGCCTCGAAACAGGCCTGGCCGAACAGCGCCGCCTGCTGGTCACCGGCGATGCCGGCGATCGGGATCGCCGCGTCGAACAGGCCGGCGGCGGTGTCGCCGAAGACATGGGCATTGTCATGGACCTCGGGCAGCAGCGCCATCGGCACCCCGAACAGGCGGCAGAGATCCGCGTCCCAGGCGCCGGCGTGGATGTCGAACAGCAGGGTGCGGCCGGCGTTGGTGACGTCGGTCGCATGCACCGCGCCGCCGGTCAGCCGCCAGAGCAGGAAGCTGTCGATGGTGCCGAAGGCGAGCTCGCCGCGCTCCGCCCGCGCCCGCACGCCGGGCAGCGTGTCGAGCATCCAGGCGAGCTTGGTGGCGGAGAAATAGGGGTCGAGCAGCAGGCCGGTCCGAGCGCGGACCATGTCCTCATGCCCCTCGGCGCGCAGCCGGGCGCAGACATCGGCGGTGCGGCGATCCTGCCACACGATCGCGCGATGGACCGGCGCGCCGGTTGCGCGGTCCCACAGCACCACCGTCTCGCGCTGGTTGGTGATGCCGATGCCGGCGATGCCGGCCGCACCGACGCCGCTGTCCGCGATCGCGCGCCGGGCGACGGCGAGCGTGTCGCGCCAGATGTCGTCCGGATCGTGCTCGACCCAGCCGGGCTGCGGATAATGTTGCGCGAATTCGACCTGCGCGGTGGCGACGGGGTGCGCGCGCGCATCGAAGACGATCGCGCGCGTCGAGGTGGTGCCCTGATCGATCGCGAGGATATGCTGCGGCGGTGCCACGCGGGCCTCTCCCTGTCGGCTTTGCGGTTGACCGGGCCTGTGTCATGCTGGCGGGCGTGAGCGTCAATCGAAAGCTGGCGGCCGCTGCGCCGGACACGGTCGACCTGCTGGTCGTCGGCGGCGGCATCAACGGCGTCGCGATCGCACGCGATGCGGCCGGACGCGGCCTGTCCGTCCTGCTGGTCGAGCAGGACGATCTGGCCAGCCATACCTCGTCTGCGTCGACCAAGCTGATCCACGGCGGCCTGCGCTATCTGGAATATGGCGAGATACGGCTGGTGCGCGAGGCGCTGATCGAGCGCGAGACGTTGTGGGGCATGGCGCCGCACATCATCTGGCCGCTGCGCTTCGTGCTGCCGCAGATCCATTCGCCCCGGCCGGCATGGATGGTGCGCGCCGGGCTGTTCCTCTACGACCATCTCGGCGGGCGACGGCGGCTGCCGGCGACCGAGACGATCCGGCTCGACCGCGATCCGCGCGGTGCCGGATTGAAGGATGGCGGCCGCGCCTTCGTCTATTCGGATTGCTGGGTGGAAGACAGCCGGCTGGTGGTGCTGACCGCGCGCGATGCGGCGGATCGCGGCGCGACGGTGCTGACGCGGACGCGGTTCGAGGGGGCATCGCGCGACGGCGACGGCTGGCAGGCGCGGATCGCGGGCCGGGCGGCACCGGTGCGCGCGCGTGCGCTGGTCAATGCGGCGGGGCCATGGGTGGCGGAGGTGCTCGGTCGCCTGCCGCACGGCCCAAGCGATCGCGGCGTCCGGCTGATCAAGGGCAGCCATATCGTCGTGCCGCGCCTGTACGAGGGCGAACACGCCTTCCTGCTGCAGAACCCGGACGGGCGGGTGGTGTTCGCCATCCCCTATGAGGGGCGGTTCACTTTGGTCGGCACGACCGACGTCGCGTGGAGCGGCGCGCCGGGGCCGGCGGCGATCGATGCCGACGAGACGGCCTATCTGCTCGCGACGATCGCGCGCTATTTCACCGGTGCGACACCTGCGGTGGTGTGGAGCTATGCCGGCATCCGGCCGCTGTACGACGATCATGCGGCGAACGCCTCGGCGGTAACGCGCGACTATGTGCTCGATCTCGACGGGGACGCGACGAGCCCGCCGTTGCTCAGCGTGTTCGGCGGCAAGATCACCACGCACCGCCGGCTGGCGGAACAGGCGATGGACCGGCTGGCCGGCTGGTTTCCGAATGCGGGACCGGCCTGGACGCGGGGCGCCGTCTTGCCGGGCGGCGACTTCGCCGCCTTCTACCCCTTGGTGGCCGCGCTCGCGGCCCGCTATCCGCGGTTCGAGGCGGGCTTCCTCAGGCGGCTGGCGCGTGCCTATGGTACCGGGGCCGAGGCGATATTGGACGGCGCAGAGATGCCGGCCGATCTCGGCGAGGACCTGGGCGGCGGGCTGTGGACGCGCGAGGTCGATTACCTTGTCGTGCACGAATGGGCGCGGACGGCGGAGGACGTGCTGTTCCGTCGCAGCAAGCTCGGCCTGCACGTGCCGGAAGGCACGGCGGATCGGCTGTCGGCCTATCTGGCCGCCGTGATCCGCAGTTGACGCGCAGGCATCGCTCCCGCAACCGGGACTGCAATACAGACCCATCCCCAGGGAGAGAATCATGACCTCGCGAGGCTTCACACCCTTCGCCTGCCGGCGCGCCGCGCTGCTGCTGACGCTCGCGCCGATCGCGCTGCTGCCGGGAGCCGCGATCGCGCAGGCGGCCGCGCCGGCCGTCGCCACGGCCGCGGTGGTGACTGCGCAGCCCGACGGCGTCGCAGTGCGATTGGGGGCAGAGACGATCCGCGTCGTCGCGCTGACCGACGCCATCCTGCGCGTCCGCATCGGCCAGAACGGCGCCATGCCGGAGGATGCGAGCTGGGCGGTCGACGCCGCGGTCCGCAAGCAGCGGGCGCGGGTGACACCGACCGCCGACGGCTTCACCACCGCCGCGTTGCGCGTCGCCTTTGCCGCAGACGGGCGGATGACGGTGACCGATCCGGCCGGCAAGGTCATCTCCGCCGACGCCGCGCCCTTTCGCCGCGACGGCAAGGGCTTCGGCTTCGCCAAGGCGATGCCACAGGGCGAGCATTATTTCGGGCTGGGCGACAAGACCGGTGGGCTCGACCGGCGCGGCAAGAGCTTCGTCGACTGGAACACCGACGCCTTCGGCTTCACCAGCGCGGAAGATCCGATCTACAAGTCGATCCCCTTCTTCATCGGCGTCGGCGGCGACGGCGGCAGCTACGGCATCTTCCTCGACAACAGCTGGCGGACCTGGTTCGACTTCGGCCATCGCGACGACGGGGTGCTGGCGTTCGGCGCGCCAGACGGGCCGGCGGATTATTATCTGATCGCCGGGCCGACCACCGCCGAGGTGACGCGGCGCTATACCGATCTGACCGGCAAGGCGCCGCTGGTGCCGCAATGGGCGCTCGGCTACCAGCAGTCGCGCTACAGCTACATGACCGCCGACGAGCTGAAGCAGGTGGCGGCACGGCTGCGCCAGGAGCGCGTGCCGACCGACGTGCTGTGGCTCGACATCGACTTCCAGGATCGCAACCGCCCGTTCACCGTCAATACCCAGGCCTTCCCCGACATGAAGGGGATGATCCGCGACCTGGGCAAGGACGGTTTCAAGGTCGTGACCATCACCGACCTGCATGTCGCGCACGCGCCCGACCAGGGCTATGCGCCCTATGACAGCGGCACCAAGCAGGATCGGTTCGTGCATCGCGCCGACGGATCGGTCTATGTCGCGCCGGTGTGGCCGGGCCCGTCGGTCTTTCCCGATTTCACCCAGACGGCGACCCGTGACTGGTGGGGCGGCCTGTTCGCCAAGCAGGTATCAGACGGCGTCGCGGGCGCGTGGAACGACATGAACGAGCCGGCGATCTTCGAGACGCCGACCAAGACCATGCCGGCCGATGTCCGCCACCGCATCGCCAGCGACGATTTCGCCAGCCGCATCGCGACCCATGCCGAGATCCACAACGTCTATGGCATGGAGAATACGCGCGCGACCTATGACGGGCTGCGCAAGCTGGCGCCGAACGAGCGCGCCTTCGTGATGACGCGGGCGAGCTATGCCGGCGGACAGCGTTATGCGGTGACCTGGACCGGCGACAATCTGGCGACCTGGGACCATCTGAAACTGTCGGTGCAGCAGATCATCAACCTTGGCCTGTCCGGTTTCTCCTATGGCGCGGCGGACGTCACCGGCTTCGCCGGCGGGCCGAGCCCGGAACTGTCGACCCGCTGGTTCGAGATCGGCGCCTTCTATCCGGTGTTCCGCGACCATTCGGCCAAGGGCACGCCGCGCGTCGAGCCCTGGGTCGACGGGCCGGAGCATCTGGCGATCCGCCGGCGTTTCATCGAGGAACGCTATCGGCTGATGCCCTATCTCTATGCCTTGGCCGACCAGAACAGTCGGCTGGGCGACCCGATCCTGCGGCCGGTCTTCTACGACTATCCGTCGGCGTTGCGCATGTCGTGCGACCAGAGCTGGGCGTTCACCGTCGGCCGCTCGCTGCTCGTCGCGCCGCCGCCGCGGCCGGACCAGCCGGTCGCCTATGACGTCTGCCTGCCGGCGGGCGGCTGGTACGATTATTGGACCGGACGGCGCGCGGGCACGCCCGAGACGCAGGAAGCGGGGCAGATCCAGTCGGCCAGCCAGGCGACCGGCGAGGCGACCGCCCGCGGCGACCGCGTCACGGTGACGCCGCGGCTCGATTACCTGCCGGTCTTCGTCCGGGCCGGCACGATCCTGCCGCGCCAGCCTTTGGTGCAGAGCACAAGCGAAACGCCGAACGGGCCATTGCAGCTCGACGTCTATCCGGGCGACGATTGCCGCGGCGGCCTTTATGCCGACGACGGCCATTCGATGGACTTCCGTAAGGGCGTCTATCTGCGCCAGGCGGTGCGCTGCGCGGTGACGCCCGATGGGCTGACGCTCAGTTTCGCCGCGCGCGAGGGGCGGTTCAAGCCGTGGTGGTCGGCGATCACCGTCGTCGTCCACGGCTGGCAGGGCGAGGGCGTGGTGACCGGTGCCCGCGGCGTGACGGCGGCCGCGGATGCGGTGAGCCAGACGCTGCGCTTCACCCTGCCCGATCAGCGCCGGCCGGCCGATCTGGTCATCGCACGGCGCTGATCGGCCACGGCGTGCCGCGTCGCCGCTCGACAGCGGCGGGCGGCGCGGGCAGTCAGGTGGGGAAGGGGATGCCATGCTCGCGATCGGTTTGATGTCCGGAACGTCGCTCGACGGGATCGATGCGGCGCTGATCGAGACGGACGGCGAGGCGGAGGTGCGCGCCATCGCCTTCCGCGGCGAGCCCTATTCGGATGCCGCGCGCGAGCAGCTGGCGGCGGCGACGGCGCTGGCGCTGACCTTCGACCGGCCGCGGCAGAGCCCCGATATCGTCGCGGCGGGCGAGTTGATCGACCGTGCGCATGCGCTCGCCGTCCACAAATTGCTGCGCGACGCGGGGGTGGCGGCGGCCGACGTCGCGGTGATCGGCTATCATGGCCAGACCATCGCGCACCGGCCCGACCGCGGCTGGACCTGGCAGATCGGCAGCGGCGACACGCTGGCGCGGGCGACCGGCATCACCACGGTCAGCGACCTGCGCAGTGCCGATGTCGCCGCGGGCGGGCAGGGGGCGCCGCTGCTGCCCGTCTATCATGCCGCTTTGGTGGCGGACCTGGCCAAGCCGGTCGCGGTGCTCAACCTCGGCGGGGTCGGCAACATCACCTATGTCGGTGCGGACGGGTCGTTGATCGCGTTCGACACCGGGCCGGCAAACGGGCTGATCGACAGTTGGGTTGAGGCGGAGAGCGGCGCGCGCTACGACGCGGAGGGTGCGCTGGCGGCGGCGGGGCGGGTCGACGAGACGGTGCTGACCGCGATGCTTGACCATCCCTATTTTGATGCGCCACCGCCCAAATCGCTCGATCGGAACGACTTCATCATCCAGCCGGCACGTGGCCTGGCGGCGGCGGACGGGGCGGCGACGCTGACCGCCTTTACCGCGGCGACGGTCGCGGAGGCGCTGACCCTGCTGCCCGAACGGCCGCGGCAGCTGATCGTCGCGGGCGGCGGCCGGCACAATCCGACGCTGCTGCGGATGATCGGCGAGCGCACCGGATTGACGCCGGTGGCGAGCGACACGCTCGGCTGGAACGGCGATGCGATGGAGGCGGAGGGCTTCGCCTATATGGCGGTGCGGACGCTGAAGGGCCTGCCGATCAGTTTCCCCGGCACGACCGGCGTGCCGGCGGCGATGCCGGGCGGGGTGGTGAGCCGGATTTAGGCGGCGCCTTCGTCGGCCGTTATTTCCTGGGCCGCGGGATGCCTTCGTTCGTCTCCTTTCGCAGCGATGGCAGTGCTATCGACCATCGTCATTCCCGCGCAGGCGGGAATCCAGAAACGTGACGGCCGCGCCTCTTGCACTGAGGTCAGCGTGTCTGGATCCCCGCCTGCGCGGGGATGACGGTATAGGTGCGGGGGCATCTGCCGCTCTGGAGGAGGGCAGCGGGCGCGGAGCCCGGCTGCCCTACCGCTTCGGCATCTCGCGGACGGCGACATTCTGTGGGCAGCCGTCGATCTCGCGCAGCACGGTGTAGAAGGGTTTGGCCGGTGGCATCTCGCCGAGCTTGCGGGGCTTCGCCTTGGGCGTGCCGAAGCCGACCTGCGAGGCCTGGGGGCGTTCGCACTGGCGGGACTGCGGCTTGGCGGGCTTGGCGGACTGCGCCAGGGCGGGCGGCGCGACGAGCAGGACGAGGGGGAGCAGAACGCGAATCGGAAACCTCCTGTCCCGCGATTCTAACACGTCCGATCCGGTCCGACTAGCGTTTGCGGGTCAGCTCGCGCATCGCATCGTCGAGGCCGGCGAGGGTGAGCGGATACATGCGGTCGGTCATCAGCCGCCGGATCAGCCCGATCGACGGCGTATAGCCCCATTGCGCTTCGGGAATCGGGTTGAGCCAGACCGCGGCGGGGTAGGTCGCCGCCAGCCGCTGCAGCCAGGTCGCCCCCGCCTCCTCGTTGAAATGCTCGACCGATCCGCCCGGCTGGGTGATCTCATAGGGGCTCATCGACGCGTCGCCGACGAAGACCAGCTTATAATCGTGGCCGAATTTATGAAGCAGGTCGGCGGTCGCGGTGCGTTCCTGGAAACGGCGGCGATTGTCCTTCCACACGCCCTCATAGGGGCAATTGTGGAAATAGAAGAATTCGAGGTTCTTGAACTCCGCGGTCGCGGCGCTGAACAGCTCCTCGCAGAGCCGCACCCACGGGTCCATCGAGCCGCCGACGTCGAGGAACAGCAGCACCTTGACCGCATTGCGCCGCTCGGGCCGCATGCGCACGTCGAGCCAGCCCTGGCGGGCGGTGCCCTGGATCGTGCCGTCGATGTCGAGTTCGTCCGCCGCGCCCTCGCGCGCGAAGCGGCGCAGGCGGCGTAGCGCGACCTTGATGTTGCGGGTGCCGAGCTCGCGGGTGTTGTCGAGGTTGCGGAAGTCGCGCTGTTCCCAGACCTTGACCGCGCGCTTGTGGACACTCTCGCCGCCGATGCGCACGCCTTCGGGATTGTAGCCGCTGTTGCCGAACGGGCTGGTGCCGCCGGTGCCGATCCATTTGCTGCCGCCCTGGTGGCGGCCCTCCTGCTCGGCGAGTCGCTGCTGCAGCGTCGCCATCAGCTCGTCCCACGAGCCGAGCGCCTCGATCCTGGCCATCTCCTCCGGGCTGAGATAGCGCTGCGCCACCGCCTTCAGCCAGTCGGCGGGCAGCTCGGCGGGGGCGGTGCCGTAGCTCGCCTCCAGGCCGCGGAAGACGTGCGCGAAGACCTGGTCGAAGCGGTCGAGCAGGCCCTCGTCCTTCACATAGGTGGCGCGGGCGAGATAGTAGAAGGCGTCGGGGCTCGGCTCGATCACCTCCGCCTCCAGCGCCTCGAGCAGCAGCAGATGCTCCTTGAGGCTCGCCGGGATGCCGGCGCTGCGCAGCGCGTCGAGGAAGGTCAGGAACATGGCCGACGGTCTAGCGGCTTTGCCGATCGTCGCGCCAGCCCCGCCGGCGGATCGGCATGGCCGCTATTTCGCCGCCACCACCGGCAGTTCGATCGCGCTGCCGTGCGCGCCGCCGTAATCCACCGTGATCGTCGCCTTGCGGTAATCGCCCGGCCGGGCGTTCATGATGCTCGGCACGAAGGTCTGCGGGTTGCGGTCATAGAGCGGGAACCAGCTCGACTGGACCTGCACCATGATCCGATGACCCGGCAGGAAGACGTGGTTGGCGTGCGGCAAGACGATGCGATAGCGCAGCGCCTGATTGGGCGCGATCGGCTTCGCCGTCACAAAGCCCTCGCGATAGCGGCCGCGCAAGATGTCCATCGCGACCGGCAGCTGATAGCCGCCCATTTCCGGCTTGTCGGTATATTCGGCCGGATAGACGTCGATCAGCTTGGCGACGAAATCGCCGTCGCTGCCGGTGGTGCTGGCGAGCAGATCGACGACCGCCGCGCCGGAGATCGCCACCGGCCGGGTCAGCGCCGGGGTCTGCCAGACGAGCACGTCGGTACGATCGGAGAAGGGGCGCTGATCGTCGACCAGCCACTGCCGCCAGGTCGATCCGGTCGCATAGGTCGGCCGGATCGGGCGCAGGCGATAGGGGATCGGCTTGGCCGGATCGGAGACGTAGCTGTCGCGCCCGTTCGCCGTCGCCGCATTCCAGTCGAGCGTGCCATTGCCGGCGAAATAGAGCTTGGTCATCGGCGCGGTGCAGGTCGCGTCGCAGGCGAGCGGCCAGGTCGGCAGCGTCTGCCAGCGGTTGCTGCCGGTCTGGAAGGCGGTGACCGGCGCCAGCGTGTCGGCGGCGCCGTCGCTCTTCAGATGCGCGTCGAGGAAGGGCAGCAGCACCTCGCGCCGGAACCAAAGGCCGGTGTCCGAATCGAAGCGGATCGCGCCCAGCGTCGATCCGTCGCCATTGGCGCCGCCATGCGCCCAGGGGCCGAGAACGAGATGGTTGACGTGGTTCGGATCGACGTTGCTGACCGCGCGATAGGCGGCGATGGCGCCGTAGATATCCTCCTGGTCCCATTGCGAGGCGACCCAAAGCGTCGGCACGGTCTGCGGCTGCTTGGGCAGGATGTCCTCCAGCGCCTGCGCCTGCCAGAAGGCGTCATAGGCAGGATGGGCGAGCATCCGGTTGACCCAGGGCAATTGCTGCAGGCCGTGACTGCGGACGAAATCGCTCGCCGAGCCGGCGCGCAGAAAGACGTCGTAGTCGTCATAGGCATCGCGCCACAGGTCGCCGGCATTGCCCTTCGCTGCGTCCTGCCCGTAATAATAATCGAAGCCGATCAGGCGGAAGGCCCCACCGTGGAAATCGTCGTCGTTCATCCAGGTGTTGATCACCGGGTTCATCGGCACCGACGCCTTCAACGCCGGATGCGGCTTCACCAGCGCCATCGCCGCCATCATGCCGTCATAGCTGGTGCCGATGATGCCGACGCGGCCGTTGCTGTTCTTCAGGTTCTTCACCAGCCAGTCGATCGTGTCATAGGCGTCGGTGCTGTGATCGACCTTGGTGCCGTTGAGCGGCCCGATCAGCGGGCGTTCGTTGACGTAATCGCCCTCCGACCCGTATTTGCCGCGCACGTCCTCGTAGACGCGGATGTAGCCGGCATCGAGCAGCATCGCATCGGAGGCGCGCACGGTCATCGCGCCGTGCGACGAGCTTTCCCGCTGCGTCGCGCTTTCCGCGCCATAGGGGGTGCGCTGCAGCACGATCGGCGCGTCGGTCAGCCCCTTGCGCTGGACGATCACCGCGTGAAGCTTGACCCCGTCGCGCATCGGAATGTCGACGCTACGCCGCTCGAAATCGAACGCGCCGTCGACCGGCTTGAACGTCTTGGGGATGTCGGAGCCGAGTTGCTGCGCCTGGCCGCCGGCCGCGAGTGCCGCAGCGAGCAGGGGGGCGGCGAGCAGGGACAGGGTAAGGGCGCGGCGCATCGGCAGGTCCTGTAAGCTTTTGTTGCTACAGGGATGACACAGGCGCGACGGGCGTGGAAGCGGCTAATCCATGTCGGTCGCACGAGCGCCCGTGGCGAAGCGGACTTAGCGCCGGCCGGCACCGGGGACATAGGCGTCGATCAGGGCGCCGACATAGTCAGGGTTGCGCGCCGACAGGCCGGCGGCGGCGCGTCCCTCGCCGTAGATGAAGCCCTTGATCGCGTAGATGCTGCCGCCGAGCCCGTCATTGTCGCGGAACCAGACCTTGACCTCGCTCCAGTCGTTGCCGGGCGAGACGTCGTACAGCGTGACGTCCTGTTCGGCACGGCCGCGCTCGCCATTCTGGCGCGACCAATTGGCGTGAGTGAGCATCAGCACGCGCCGCTCGACGATCCGGCTGACCACCGCGACATGGCCGAGCGGCAGGCGCGCCGTCTTGGCGAAGACGATAACCGAACCGACCGCGGGGCGATGACCACGCTCGTAGCGGCCTTCGGCCTGGTCCCACCAGGTCCAGGCATCGCCGTAGATCTGGATGCCGGAGGCGGCGCGGGCGAAGGGGACGCATTGGCCGACATAGTCGAGCAAGCTGCTCGCCATCGCGGCAGGCATGGTCGCCACCGCCACGATCGCTGCCACGGCCGAGATGCCGCATTTGGGAAGAATGCCCCGCATGACGCCTGCCATAGTCCGGCGGAGGTGACTGGCGGGTTGGCAGTTATGGTTAACGTGACTCCAGAACGACCGGATCGAGGTCGGTCACGGAGCAACGTCTTGCGCTCCAGACGTTACGAAAGCGTAATGGGATCAGTGGCGTTTGGCGGTATGGGGCACTTTAAAAGCGGAGTGCCGTGCCAATGCCGCACCGATGCCACTGCGCCGCGCCTGCCGTTCAGCGTCCCTGCCGCTTCGCCATGAAGGCGAGCCGCTCGAACAGCATCACGTCCGCCTCGTTCTTCAGCAGCGCGCCATGCAGCGGCGGGATCGCCTTGGTCGGATCGCGGTTCTGCAGCACCTCGAGCGGCATGTCCTCGTGCAGCAGCAGCTTGAGCCAGTCGAGCAATTCGCTGGTCGACGGCTTTTTCTTGAGCCCGGGGACGTCGCGCACCTCGTAGAAGAGATCGAGGGCGCGGCTGACCAGCAGCTTCTGGATGCCCGGGAAATGGACGTCGACGATCGCCTGCATCGTGTCGCGGTCCGGGAAGCGAATGTAGTGGAAGAAGCAGCGCCGCAGGAAGGCGTCGGGCAGCTCCTTTTCGTTGTTCGAGGTGATGACCACGACCGGCCGTTCGGTGGCGCGCACCGTCTCGCCGGTTTCGTAGACGTGGAATTCCATGCGATCGAGTTCGTGGAGCAGGTCGTTGGGGAATTCGATGTCCGCCTTGTCGATCTCGTCGATCAGCAGGACGGGCGGCGTCGGATGGGTGAAGGCCTCCCACAATTTGCCGCGCCGGATGTAATTGCCGATGTCGTGGACGCGTGGATCGCCGAGCTGGCCGTCGCGCAGCCGTGCAACCGCATCATATTCGTACAGGCCCTGATTCGCCTTGGTGGTCGACTTGACGGTCCATTCGATCAGCGGCGCGCCGATCGCCTGCGCGATCTCATAGGCGAGGACGGTCTTGCCGGTGCCGGGCTCGCCCTTGACCAGCAACGGGCGACGCAGCGTCACCGCGGCATTGACCGCAACCTTCAGATCGTCGGTCGCGACATAGCTCTGGGTGCCCTCGAAACGCTGCATGCCCGGTCCTTCTGGAAGATCGGGTATGGCGATAGGCGCGATGGCGGGGCGACGCAAATCCCGTCGGCCGGGGTGGTCAGCCCTCGCGGGCGCTGGCCCGGGCCTCCAACAGATTCCACAGCGCGCGATGCTGCGCGAATAATTGCTGCGCGCCGAAGCAGACGGCGCGTTCCGTCGCTGGCGAGGCACCGAGTTCCGCAACCCGCGCGGCGGTGACCGTTTCCGGCGGAAAGCCGAGCGCCGGTGCCTCGATGCCGAAGCGGCTCGCGGCCTGATCCAGCAGCGCGCGGATCACCGCCCAATCGACGACGAGCGCGGCGACGGCACCGGTGGCGCAGCCCCGCCGTTCCGATCGGGCGAGCATCTCGATGGCGTGGCGGCTGGTGAGCAAAGCGGTTTCGCTTTCCGCCTGACCGGGGGTCGAGGGCAGGGGGCCGGCGGCGGCGGCGAGATGCGCAATATAGCTGCGCTCGCCGACGAAGGCCTGCGCGATCGATTCGAGCCAGTCGCATGCATCGGGCTGCGCGCAGGCGTTGCGTGCGTCGGCCGCGAGACCGGGATGGTGGCCGTGCACCGCACAGAGCGCGTGCACCGCATCCGACAGGTCGCGCGCTGGCGGCGATTGTCCCAGCAAATGGGTCACATAGGGATGACAGGCGCTGCCATCGGTTGCGGACAGGCGGAGGACGGCTGTCCAAGCGCTCGTGTGCCAGGCCGTTCGTGCCGTGTCCAACATGCTACCCCGATGCGAGCATTGCGGCGGGCACCGTTGCCCGACCCGTCGCTTGTCGACTTCCGACCTATACGAAGCAAGTAAAGACGCGGTTGATGACGCGCTAACCAAAGCCCAAGAAAGCTTTACCACGGCGAGCCGTGGCGTATGAACGCCGTCACGAGGGGTGGGGCGACAGGGATGCGGGCATGGTTGGTGGGAGTGGCATGGGCAACGGCGGGGCTGATCGTGGTGAACGCTGATGCCCAGGTCCGCGCGCCCGTCGCGGCGGACGCCGACGTTGGCGCGCTGACGCTGCGGCGCGTCTTCGCCAGCCCCGACCTATCGGGGGCGCAGCCAAGCGAATTGCGCCTGTCGCCGGACGGCAGCCTGCTCACCTTCCTGCGACCGCGCGCCGACGAGAAGGAGCGCAGCGACCTATGGGCGCGCGACACCCGCACCGGTGCCGAGCGGATGCTGGTCGACAGCAAGACGGTCGGCAGCGGCGCCGCGTTGAGCGAGGCCGAGAAGATGCAGCGCGAGCGCGCGCGGATCGGCGGGGCCAAGGGGATCGTCACTTATGACTTCGCGCCCGACGGCCGGTCGATCCTGGTACCGATCGACGGCGATCTCTACCTGGCATCGCTCGACGGCGGCGTTCGTCGGCTGACCGACCGGCCGGGCGGCCAGCTCAACCCGGTGATCTCCCCCAAGGGCGCCTTCGTCAGCTTCGTGCGCGACCAGAATGTCTTCGTCCAGCCGCTCGACGGCCGTGCGGCGCGCGCGCTGACCACGGCGGGCGGCGGCACCGTCCACTTCGGCGAGGCGGAATTCGTCGCGCAGGAGGAAATGGACCGCCGCACCGGCTATTGGTGGAGCCCCGACGAACGCTACGTCGCCGTCGAACGGTTCGACGAAGCGCCGGTCCATGTGGCGACGCGCGCGTCGATCGGCGCGACCGGGACCAAGACCTACGATCAGCGCTATCCGGCGGCGGGCACGCCCAACGTGCTGGTCGAGCTGCATGTAATGCGGCCGGACGGCTCGGGCCAGGTCAAGGTCGACCTTGGCGCCGATCCCGACATCTATCTGGCGCGGGTCGACTGGACGCCCGACGGCACGACGCTTCTGGTCCAGCGTCAGAGCCGCGACCAGAAGACGCTCGACATGCTTGCCGTCGACCCGACCACGGGCCGCTCGCACGTGCTGTTCACCGAACGCGCGCCCGCGAAGAGCTGGCTTCACCTCAGTGACAGCTACCGGCCGCTCGGCGACGGCAGCCTGATCTGGCGCTCCGAGCGCGACGGCTATGGCCATCTCTACCGCTGGCGGCCGGACGGCCGCTGGACCCAGCTGACCGAAGGGCCGTGGGTCGTCACCGGGTTGGTCGGCGTCGACGAGCGTGCCGGGCGCCTCTACTTCATGGCCAACAAGGATGACGTGCTGGAGCAGCATCTCTATGCCGTCGATCTCGCCAGGCCGAAGATCGTCACCCGGCTGACCGAGGCCGGCTGGACCCATGCCGCGACGATGGACGCGGCGGCCAGCCGCTTCATCGTCCGGCGGTCCAATCCGGCGCAGCCGACGCAGGTCTATCTGGCCGATACATCGGGCACGCGCGTCGCCTGGATCAACGAGAATGCGATCCGGCCCGGCCATCCTTATCATCCCTTTGTCGCCAGTCACCGGCCGACGCAGTTCGGCACGATCAGGGCCGCCGACGGCTCGGTGCTGCACTGGGAGATGATCACCCCGCCGCTCGAGCCGGGCAAACGCTACCCGGTCTTTTTCCAACATTATGGCGGCCCGGGCAGCCAGACGGTGACGCGCGGCTGGCAGGGGGCGCTGCCGCAATGGCTGGTCGATCAGGGCTATATCTTCTTCCAGATCGACAATCGCGGCTCGCCCAATCGCGGCCGGGCGTTCGAGAACCAGATCTACCACGCGATAGGCACGGTCGAGGTCGCCGACCAGAAGGCGGGGGCGGACTATCTGAAGACGCTGCCGTTCGTCGATCCGGCCCGGATCGCCACTTATGGCTGGTCGTACGGCGGCTATCTGTCGCTGAAGATGCTGGAAAAGACGCCGGGCGTCTATGCCGCGGCGGTGGCCGGGGCGCCGGTCACCGACTGGCAGCTGTACGACACGCATTACACCGAACGCTATCTCGGCGATCCCGCCAAGGATCCGCAGGGCTATGCCGAATCGGCGGCGGTGACGGATGCGTCCAAGATCCGCGAGCCGCTGCTGCTGATCCACGGCATGGCCGACGACAATGTCTTCTTCGACAATTCGACGCGCTTCGCCGCGACGATGCAGGGAAGCGATACGCCGTTCGAGATGATGTTCTATCCCGGCCAGACGCATCGCGTCGGCGGACCGGGGATCAGCGAGCATCTATGGCGAACGATCCTCGACTTCCTCGACCGCAACGTGAAGAACGCTCCCGCGCCTGCCGCGGCGCATTGACCGGAGCCCCGCCATGCCGCTGATCGCCCTTGCCCTGCTCGCCGCCGCGCCGGCGACCTGTTCGCTGACCCAGCCCGACGCCTGCCTGACCACGGCCGAGCTGCTCGCGGCGCCTGGGGCGACCGACGCCATCCGTGCGGTGGTCGGCGGCCAGCGCGCCAATCTGCTCAGCGATGGCCTGCCCCCGGTCGCCGACCAAGCGCTGGCGGTGCTGGGCGGGGAGGCGGACAAGCCGCAGCGGATCGGCGGCGCCTGGCTGTTCACCGCCTGCCGCCAAGATGCCTGTGGCGAAAAGGGCGCCGTGGTGGTCGATGCAGCCGGCAAGATCGCCGCGGTCGGCGTGGTTCATGGTGCCTGCGGCGTCGAGGTGCAGAAACCCGGCTGCGGCCGCCGGCTGTCGTTGTCGCTCTACGGCGGCGATGCCATGGTCCGGTACCGCCGTGCCATCGTGGAATGGGCGGAAAAGGTCAGCGATGCGGGACGGCTCGACGTCTATGAGGATGGCATCAACGAGCCGGTGATCGCGATCGAGGGCGAGTTCGACGGCGACCGGCTGCCCGATCGCGCCGCCGTGGTCGCCAATGCCGGCGGGCAGGGATATCGTCTGGAGGTGGTGCGCGGCGCCGACCCGCGGCATCGTGCGCTGATCACGGCGGTCTCCGACCCCAACGGCTTCAAATTGGCGCAGGGCAACCATGGTACGTTGCGCTTCGGCCCGGACGCGGCGATGCAGGCGCGGTGGGCCGGCGACCATTATGTGACCGGCAAGTGATGAACCGGCGCCGCCGCTGCGCGGTCGGATGCGCGAAGGCAGCTAAGCAAGGAGCATGGCGATGCTGAAGGCAATGACCCGGCGCGCGCTGCTGGTCGCGATCGGGGCGGCGATCGCCGTGCCGGCGGCGGCGCAGCGCCGGCCGCCGCTGGTCCTGGCCGCGGCCAGTCTGCAAGGATCGCTCGACGCGGTCGCCGACGCCTGGGCCCGCCAGGGCCATCCTCGTCCGGTCATCTCTTATGCGGCCTCCTCGGCCCTGGCCCGGCAGGTCGAGGCTGGCGGGTCGGCGGACCTGTTCCTCTCCGCGGACCAGGCGTGGATGGATGCCCTCGCCGCCAAGCGGCTGATCGTGCCGGCGAGCCGCGCGACCCTGTTGGGCAATCGTCTGGTCATCGTCGCGCCGGCGACGCGTGACGTCCGCATCCCGCTCGCGCCGGCGGCCCTGGCGCGGGCGCTGTCGGCCGGGCCGCTGGCCATGGCCGATGCGCCGGTGCCGGCGGGTCGCTATGGCGAGGCGGCGCTGCGCGCGCTCGGCGTGTGGCAGCAGGTCGCACCGCATGTCGTGCGCGGCGACAGCGTCCGCGCGGCGTTGACGCTGGTCGAGCGCGGCGCGGCCCCGCTCGGGATCGTCTACGCCACCGATGCGCAGGCGTCGCCTCGAGTCCGTATCGCCGGCGTCTTTCCGGCGCGCAGCCATCCGCCGATCACCTATCCGGTCGCGCGGCTGGCCACGTCGAGCAATCCGGAGGCGGAGGCATTCCGCCGCTATCTGCTCGGCGGGACGGCACAGGCGATCTTTCGCCGCTATGGCTTCACCGCGGCCCGTTAGAGCGTGCTGACGTCACAGGAATGGGCGGTCGTGGCGCTGTCGCTCAAGGTCGGCGGCACCGCCATCCTGGCGACGCTGCCCGCCGCCTTCGGCCTTGCCTGGCTGCTCGCCCGCGCGCGTTTTCCCGGCAAGCTGCTGCTCGATGCGGTCGTACACCTGCCGCTGGTGGTGCCGCCGGTGGTCACCGGCTGGGTGCTGCTGCTCGCCTTCGCACCGGCGGGGCCGATCGGTGCGCCGTTGCATAGCTGGTTCGGCGCCAGCGTGCTGTTCCGCTGGACGGGCGCGGCGATCGCCGCGGCGGTGATGGCGCTGCCGCTGATGGTGCGCGCCATGCGGCTGTCGATCGAGGCCGTCGATCGGCGACTGGAAAGCGCCGCTCGAACCCTGGGGGCGACGCCGGCGCGCGTGTTCTGGACGATCACGCTGCCGCTCAGCCTGCCCGGCGTGCTCGCCGGCGCGGTGTTGGGCTTTGCCCGTTCGATCGGCGAATTCGGCGCGACGATCACCTTCGTCTCCAACGTGCCGGGGCAGACGCAGACTCTGCCGCTCGCGATCTACTCCGCACTGCAACAGCCAGGGGCGGAGACGATGGTGTGGCGGCTGTCGGGGATCGCGGTGGCGCTCAGTCTGATTGCCCTGCTGGTCTCCGAGCTGCTCGCGCGGCGTGTGCGGCGGGGCCTGCATGTCCTTTGAGATCGACGTCGCGCGGCGGCTGGGCGAAGTGGAGGTGGCGCTGTCGCTGGTCGCGGGGCCGGGGCTGACGGTGCTGTTCGGTCCGTCGGGGGTCGGCAAGACCAGCGTGCTCAACATGGTCGCCGGTCTGCTGCGCCCGGACCGTGGCCGGATCGTGGTCAACGGGCGGGTGCTGTTCGACGCCGCGACCAGGATCGATCTGTCCCCGGAGGCGCGGCGCGCTGGCTATGTCTTTCAGGAGCCTCGGCTGTTCCCGCACCGGCGGGTTCGCGGCAATCTGCTGTATGGCGCATCGGACGAGTACGGCCTGGCGCCGGTGGCGGCGATGCTGGGGATCGGCCATCTGCTCGACCGCTGGCCGCGGACGCTGTCGGGGGGCGAGGCGCGACGGGTGGCGATCGGCCGCGCATTGCTGCGCGATCCGGCATTCCTTTTGCTCGACGAGCCGCTGTCGTCGCTCGATCGGGCGCGGCGGGACGAGATCATGGCGGCGATCGAGCGCGTGCGTGACGCCGCCGGGCTGCCCATCCTGATGGTGACGCACGATCCGGAAGAAGCGGAAAGACTCGCGACCCGTATCATTCGGGTGTGATATTAGGTCAGAGGTCGCACCGTTTAAACAGCTGTGACGACGATCAGCAATTGCCGGGTTTGCTCATCGTGCCCTGTCGAGCAAGACGGATCGGTTGCGATCATCGCTATGTACTTCCCTTGAGTCGCTCTCACAATTTTCCACCGCCTGAAGCCACCGGGGGTGTCGGGACGAGTTCTTCACGCTGTCCAGCTTGGCCACGTCATCCATTGAGCGCTTGTTGCAGATCGCTTTTCCCGCAATGCGCTGAGGTGGCCGGAAGGGGCATGCCGCTGCCGGCCGGTCGCTTGCAGTGAGCCGAAGCTCGGCCGCGCGGATCGAGCTCTGATCGCGATCCGTCGCCCCCGATCAGCGGCGCATGGACGCGATCGCGAGCCCACCACCCATGACCAGCGCGTCCTCGACGAAGCCGGTCGCAGTCTGGCCCCAGCGCTTCATCGCTGCCTTCCGCAATGCAATGCCCGCATAGGAGGCGCCGATCGCCGTGACCGCGGCCAGTGCCGCTGCCGCCGCGCGTTGATGCTTCGGCGCGAAGGCCGCACCGGCATAGGCCGCGGTCAGCGTCCGGCCGATCAGCCCGGCGGGCACCGTACGGTCTGGCGCGGTCTTCATCTTGTCGCCGGCCATCTCGCTCGCCGCGGCGACGATCGCTCCCGAGGTGCCGAGCGGCCCGCGAAGCAAGGCGCGTCCCGGCGCGTCGGCGGGCAATGTGTCACGCTGGGCGGCGGTGGCGACCGCCGCCAGTGGGGTCATCGCGCGCTGACCCGCGACGAGGCCGATGAGAAACGAGCGGAGCATGGCGGGACCTTTGGGTAGGGAATGACGGCCGGCTCAACTCGCGACGGACGCCGTGGTTTCCCGCTCACGCGGCGCGCCATGCTCCCTTCGGTGCGAGCAGGACGGCCAGCAGGTAGAGTCCGCCGGTGATCAGCAGCAGATTGTTGTAGCCGGTGAACAGCGAGGCATATTCCAGACAGCCGCCGACGATCGTGCCGAGCAGGTTGATGGCGAGCGCCGCCTGTGAATCGCCGGCGTCGCGGAAGCGCTTGGCGAAGGCGACATTGGCAAGGAAGATCGGCAGGAAGGCGAGCACCGTGGCGGCGATCAGGCGCGGCGCATAGGGGAGCGGCAGTAGCCATTCGGGACGGATCACCCAGGCGAGCGCTAGTGACGCGGCGATACCGGCGAACACCACCGGCAGGCGCGGCGTACGAACACGGCGGGTCGTCTCGATCGCGGCCAGCACGACCAGCAGCACTCCGGCAAAGACCAGTGCGTTGACCAGCCAGGTCGTGCCGAACAGCAGCGCGAAGGTCGCGACGTTCTTGGTCTCGAGCAGCAGGAATGCCGCGCCGAGGAAGAACAGGTCGGCATAGGGTCGCATCTGGCCGAGCGGTCCGCCAAGCAGCCTAACGGCGACGAGCGACGTCAGCAGGATGGCGATCAGTGTGACGGCGTAGAAGGGTGGGAAGGCATCGCCGCGGAAGTAGAGGAACGGCCGATCGTCGGTCGCGGGTGCGACCACCGTGGCGTCGTGCGGGCGCCAGCGACCGGCGCACCGTTGGCGCGCGGGATCGACCGCCACGCTGATCACCGCCTGTGCATCGCCGAAGGTGTCGACGCAGGGCGCATGGCTGAAGGCGGCTGCGGCGGTCCCCGCGAGGCGGTTGATCAACCAGGGTTCTCGATAATAATTGTACATCGCGAACGCGCCGCCAGGTTTCAGGTGGCGGCGCACCGAGGCCATCGCCTCTTGCGTGAACAGGAACGATTCGAGGCGGATCTGCGAGGCACCGCTGACCAGGGTCAGCGAATCGGGCAGTGCGAACAGGATCAGATCGTAGCGTTTGTCGGTGCTCTCCAGGAACGCGCGGCCGTCATTGGTATGACGCACGACCTTGGGATCGGCATAGGGCCGGTCGATGTTCCGTTCCGCCCCGATCGCCAGGATGCGCGGGTCGATGTCGACGGCGTCGACGTGTGCCGCGCCCTGGCTCAGCGCGATCGCGACGTCCGAACCCGATCCGGCGCCGACGATCAGCACGTCGTTCATCGGATTGCCCGGCAGGCGCAGGTACGGCGACTGGTAGATCCGCTCGCCATGGTCCAGCTTCCAGCGGGCCGGCGCCATCAGTTGGTGGGGAACGCCATTGACGTTGATCTGCAGGAAGCCGGGGCCGTGGTTCGGCTGCTCCTCGGTCGTTACCTTGTAATAAGGCGACCAGCTGGTGCCGGGCGTGAAGGTTTCGACGCCGAGCACGAGGACGATCGTCGCCGCAGCGACACCTGCGACGAGCCGGTTGCCGGGCTGCGTCAGCACCAGCGCGGTGCCGGCGGCGATGATGCCCCAGGCGAGCGATGGCGCGTGAGCGACGCTGAGCAGCGTGAACACCGCAATGCCGACCAGCGACCCCATGATATCGTAGCGATAGGCGGTCAGTGGATCGAGGCGCGCGAAACAGCGCCCGACCAGCTCCGCGGGACCGGCCAGGATCGTCGCGGTAAGCGCGAACAGGATCGGCAGCACCAGCCACGCCGGCGGCCCATGCAGCTTGAGTGAGGTGAAATAGATGATGTCCGACCCGCTCCGTTCGATCGTAACCGGAAAGGTCAGCACGCCGAGCACCAACAGCGCGAGCAGCGGCAGCGTCAGCGGCCATACGGACCAAGGTTTACGCGAGATCAGGAAGCCCGCTCCGACGCCCAGGAACGAGCCGAGCAGGATGAAATTGGAAAAATAGGACAGGTGGACGACGTTGGCGCCGAGCCAGCGGATCAGCGCGAGTTCCAGAAACAACATCAGCGCGCTGGCGGCCACCAGCCGACGCGCAACGCCGCTGGTGCCGTCGCTCGCCGGAGCGGCCCGCCGGTTGCCTGTGATGCTCATGTCGCCGAAGGTCGTGTCCACGCGTTCCCCCCTGTAATCAGCAGCCAGCCTAGAACCGGGTGGTTAACGACGCGCTAAAGATGTCCGCCTGCTGCTGGACATGGCCAAACGAAAAGGGGCGGCCCGTTGCCGGACCGCCCCTTTGTTCGCGAAAGATGCAGGACGCGTGTGGCCGAGCCACCCGCGCGATCCGTCGTGCTTAGCGCTTCGAAAACTGGAAGCTGCGACGCGCCTTGGCGCGGCCGTACTTCTTACGCTCGACGGTGCGGCTGTCGCGGGTCAGGAAGCCCGCCCGCTTCACCGGGGTGCGCAGCGCCGGCTCATACTTGGTCAGCGCCTGGCTGATGCCATGCTTGACCGCGCCGGCCTGGCCCGACAGGCCGCCGCCCTTGACGGTGCAGACGACGTCATACTGGCCCTCGCGCTCGGTGATGCCGAACACCTGGTTGATCACGAGGCGCAGCGTCGGACGCGCGAAATAGATTTCCTGGTCACGACCGTTGATCGTGATCTTGCCGGTGCCGGGCTTCAGCCAGACGCGGGCGACCGCATCCTTGCGGCGACCGGTGGCATAGGCGCGGCCCTGCTTGTCGAGCTCCTGCGCGCGCAGCGGCGCGGTCTGCGTCGGCTCGTTCAGCTCGCCGGCGAGATAGGCGTCGGCGCGGGTGTCGGAATCGGCCTGCGCGGCCTCGCGCTGCTGGTTGAGCGCGGCGCCGAGATCGGAAAGGGACTGGCGGTTGTCGGACATTATGCGCCCACCTTGTTCTTGCGGTTCATGCCCGCGATGTCGAGGACCTCGGGGTTCTGCGCGTCGTGCGGATGCTCCGACCCCTTTCCCGACGGATGGGGCGCCGGATGTGCGCGAGATCCATGGCGCGCGACCGCGGCCGATGCGTCACGTCCCTGGCCGCCCCAGGAAGGTCGGCAGGCATCATGCATAGCTCGGCTTCGGGTCGGGCATCCAAATCTCATTTCATGTCCGAAACGGATGCAGTGCATGGCGGCGGCTCGTCAATGGGGGACGGCAGCTTTGCACCGGCGCAGCCGGCAAGCGCGGGCGTCGGGGCGTCCCGTGGCGCACAGCAAACGGGGGCAGAATGCGAAATTGGAATGTACAACGTGTCTTGGCAATGACGGCGTTGCCGCTGGTCACGATGGCACCGGCCAGTGGCTGGGCGCAGGGCGGCCCAGAGGTCCGGTCCGTGAACCTCGCCGCTATGCCCCTCGATCGAGCCCTGGAGGCGATCGCGACCGAGACCGGGCAGTCCATCGGCTTTGATCGCGCGGCGCTGACCGGGCTGGTCAGCCGGCCGGTGCGCGAGGCGCGGTCGGTGCGGGATGCGGTGGGACAGGCGATCGCGGGTCTGCCGGTCTCGCTGGCCGTGGGCGATGACGGCGGGGTAATCGTGACATCGGAGATCGTCGTGTCGGCGCGTCGCGACGAGGCGGAAACGCAGGTGCTGGTGCGCCAAACGTCCACGTCCGATCGCACCGGGCAGGCCTTGCGCGATCAGCCGCGCAACACGGAGGTGATCTCCGCCAGGCTGATCGAGCAGCAACAGGATGTGTCCGTCAGCGAGGCGCTGCGTAACGCCGGCGGCGTCGTCAGCATCGCACCGGGCCGTGGCGGCAGTAGCTTCACTGTGCGGGGGTTCACCGCCGAAGCGATGGCGAACGGCCTGCCCGGCGCGAGCGCGGTCGGCGCGCAGGCGGGAACCCCAGCCTCCCTTGCCGCGGTTGAGCGGATCGAGGTGCTGAAGGGGCCGGTGGCGATCCTCGCCGGTTCCGAGAATCTCGGCGGCACGATCAACATCGTCTCGAAGAAGCCGAGTGCGGAACGGCTGATCCGCCTGCAGGGCGATATCGGATCCTATCGGCTCGGCCGGACGCTTCTCGACGCGAACGGACGGTTGACCGACGACGGCCGGCTTTCCGCCCGACTGATCGCGAGCGCATCGGCGCAGCGCAATGCGGCCGGCTATCGCGGCAGCGGCGACTATCTGATCCTGCCCGAATTGCGGTTCAAGGACGCCGCGACCGACATTCTCTTCAGCGTCCAGGCGCAACGAACGGCGATCGGGGTGCCGCCCTTTGCGATCGTCAATCCGCAGACCAACAGCCTGTACGACGTCCCGCGCGACCGGCCGTTGTTCCATGGCGACCAGGGCAGCGAGGTCAAGGAAGGGCGCATCTTCCTGAGCGGCGACCATCGGTTCGGTGCCCACCTGTCGATCGCCGGCCGCTACCAGCATCAGGACAGCAGCGCCGTGCTTGCTTCGCCAAGCCTGACGGGGATCATCGATCCGAAGGGCGTGGCGCGCGCGTCCAACGGCGAAAGCCGGCTGACCGGGGCGCGGGACGCGATCGACGGCTTCGCCCGTGTGCGGTTCGGCACGATCGGCCTGCGCCATCAGCTGGTCCTCGGCCATATGCGCAGCTGGGGCAACAACGCCTCCTATACGGCCAGCCGGTCGTCGTGGAATCTGCGCTACGCCTTCCTCGACGCGCCCGCCGTGGTGCCGATCGCCGTCGCCGACACGCTGTCCTATCGCGGCACCAACCTCCATACGGCTTTGTATGCGCAGGATCTCGCCGAGGCCGGGCCGCTGCATCTGCTGGTCGCGGTCCGGCGCAGCACCTATGCCAGCCATGGGCTCTCGTCGCCGTCCGGGAGATATAGGGATTCGCACAAGACCGCGCTGACGCCGAGCTATGGCGCCGTCGTCGACGTGACGCGCGAGGTGTCGGTGTTCGTCAATTCCATGAAAGGCTTCAGTCCGACGACGTCCCGCGACTTCAACGGGGACGAATTGCCCAACATCGAGACGCGCAATGCGGAGGCGGGGATCAAGCTCGACCTGCTGCACCGAGGTTTGCTGGTGAACGCCTCGTATTTCGATCTCTTCCAAAGCAACATCATGATCCCCGATCCGCTGCACCGCGGCTATGCGATCAGCGGTCCGGGGCAGATCGGGCGCGGGATCGACGTCAATGCCAGCGGAACGCTCGCCCGCGGGCTGACGGCGCAGGCGACGTTCACCGAGGCGCATTATACGTTCGCGGATACCCGCTACGGACCCATCGTCCCGGCCGCGCCCGCGACGCAGTTCAGCCTCTTCGGCGCCTATGAGCGACGCGTGACCGGCGATACCACAGTGGGCGTGGCGACTGGGCTCTACGGTCGGTCCCGGGCGGCGGTCGACCGGTTCGGGCGGTTCTCCGTGCCGCCCTCGCTCCAGATGGACCTTAACATGATCGTGCGCCGCGGGCCGGTGGACCTCAACCTCGGTATCCGGAACCTGTTCGACCGCAGGAACTTCGGAGCGAGCTACGGGACGATGTTCATCCCCTATGGCGAGGCGCGCAATTGGCGTCTGTCCGCCGGCTACCGTTTCGGGTGAACCGGGCGAATACGAAAAAGGCGGCCCGTCGCCGGACCGCCCCTCCGTATATAGCGGATCGCCGCGCGATCCGTCGTGCTTAGCGCTTCGAGAACTGGAAGCTGCGACGCGCCTTGGCGCGGCCGTACTTCTTACGCTCGACGGTGCGGCTGTCGCGGGTCAGGAAGCCCGCCCGCTTCACCGGGGTGCGCAGCGCCGGCTCATACTTGGTCAGCGCCTGGCTGATGCCATGCTTGACCGCGCCGGCCTGGCCCGACAGGCCGCCGCCCTTGACGGTGCAGACGACGTCATACTGACCTTCGCGTTCGGTGATGCCGAACACCTGGTTGATGACGAGGCGCAGCGTCGGACGCGCGAAATAGATTTCCTGGTCACGACCGTTGATCGTGATCTTGCCGGTGCCGGGCTTCAGCCAGACACGGGCGACCGCATCCTTGCGGCGACCGGTGGCATAGGCGCGGCCCTGCTTGTCGAGCTCCTGCGCGCGCAGCGGCGCGGTCTGCGTCGGCTCGTTCAGCTCGCCGGCGAGATAGGCGTCGGCGCGGGTGTCGGAATCGGCCTGCGCGGCCTCGCGCTGCTGGTTGAGCGCGGCGCCGAGATCGGAAAGGGACTGGCGGTTGTCGGACATTATGCGCCCACCTTGTTCTTGCGGTTCATGCCCGCGATGTCGAGGACCTCGGGGTTCTGCGCGTCGTGCGGATGCTCCGAGCCGGCGAAGATGCGCAGGTTGCGCATCTGCTGGCGACCCAGCGGGCCGCGCGGGATCATGCGCTCGACGGCCTTTTCCAGCACGCGCTCGGGGAAGCGTCCTTCCAGCACCTTGGCGGCGGTGACGCCCTTGATGCCGCCGGCATAGCCGGTGTGCTTGTAATAGACCTTCTGCGCGGCCTTGTTGCCGGTGAAGCGGATCTTGTCGGCGTTGATGACGATGACGTTGTCACCGCAATCGACGTGCGGGGTGAAGCTCGGCTTGTGCTTGCCGCGCAGCACGTTGGCGATGATCGTCGCCGCACGGCCGACCACCAGGTCGGTGGCGTCGACGATGTGCCACTTCTTCTCCACCTCGTGCGGCTTGGCCGCCTTGGTGGTCTTCATGAGCGCCTTCATGGCGGGACCTTTCCGGTTCGAAACGAGACGCGCCGCCTGTGACGGGCGGCGCGAACGACCGGGCTATTGCTGGAAGGGCATCGGAAAGTCAAGCAAAGTGCGGCTTTGCTGACGGGTAAAATGATACCCGAATGGGTTATGGGCGACGGGCGGCGCCGTCAGCCGGTCAGGCAATCCCTGACCCAGGCGGCGCCTGCCTCGTTGGTCTCGACCGTCCAATATTCGATCGCGGGCAGGGTATAGCTGTGCAGGTCGGCGATCCGCGCCACGACCGCATCCACCCGCTCGGGCAGCGTCTTGAACTGGGCGAGGGCCTCATGCCCGCTCTCCACCGCATCTTGCCAGCGATAGAGCGACAGGCAGGGCGCGAGGATGTTGGTACAGGCGACCAGCCGTTCCACGACCAGCCGGCCGCCGATCGCGCCCGCCTCGTCCAGATCGGCGAAGGTCGCCTGGACCAGCGCGATCGCCGTCACGCCAGGCGCAACGCGGGCCGCCGCCCGACCGCATGGGCGGCAGTGACCGCGGCGATCAGCAGCAGTGCGGCATTCGCCTGATGCGCAACCGCGACGACGATCTGGACGCCGCTGGCAAGCGTCGCGATGCCGAGCAGGATCTGCAGCGTGACCAATGCGATGACGACGAAGCCGGCGCGCGAGCCGGCGCGGGTCGCGGCGACCGACAGCCAGACCAGCCCCGCCGCGGCGACGAACGCCCACCAGCGGTGGATGAACTGGACGACGACCGGATTGTCGACGGCATTCTGCCAGGCCGGGCTGACCATCGGCACGCCGCTCGGGAACAGGCTGTCGCCCATCAGCGGCCAGCTGGAGAAGGCATAGCCGGCATCGAGGCCGGCGGTGAACGCACCCCAGCAGATCTGCACGAACAGCAAGGCCAGCGCCGCGATGCCGACCGTCGTCAGCCGCGCCGGCGCCGCCAGCGGATCGCGATCGCGCGCCGCAAGATCCAGCCCCGTCCAGACGATGCCGGCCAGCAAGGTGAGCGCGGTCAGCAGATGGATGGCGAGGCGAACGTGGCTGACATCCGTTCGCACCGACAGGCCGCTCGCCACCATCCACCAGCCGATCGCCCCCTGCAGCCCGCCGAGCGCGAGGATCGCGGTAAGTCGCCAGCCATAGCCGGAGGGGATGCGCCGGCGGATCGCGAACCAGATCAGCGGCAGCGCGAAGGCAAGGCCGATGACGCGACCGAGCAGGCGATGCGCATATTCCCAGAAGAAGATCGCCTTGAACCCGGCCAGCGTCATGCCCTGATTGAAGGCGGCATATTCGGGGATGCGCTTGTAGCCAGCGAATTCCGCCTGCCATTGCGCCTCGGTCAGCGGCGGGATGATGCCGCTGATCGGTTTCCACTGGGTGATCGACAGGCCCGACTCGGTCAGCCGGGTGATCCCGCCCACCACCACCATCGCGACGATCAGGCCGGCGACGATGAACAGCCAGAGGGCGAGGGCACGGGGCCGGGTGCGCGAGAGGAAGGCGGCGCTGGGCTGAAGCATGGCGCCGCCATACGCCCATTTCGCCGTCCTCACCAGCGATCGCGGCGCACCCGGCACGATTATCCGCCGAACGATGTCGCGCCCGACCGAAACGCGGTCGGCGCTTGCTATAGTGAGGGCGGCATCGGGAGAAACACAGTTGAGCTTGGCCCAGAAGTGCCGCCTTGGCGGCCTCGTCATCCTGACAACCGTTTTTCTGGCAGCCCTTATCGCCGGATTTGGCGTCAATGCCATTCGTGTCGGCGGTCCGAGTGGCATGCGCATCCAACAGGTGAATGATCTGCAGGCGGAAATTCTGCCGCCGCCGGCCTATATCATCGAACCGTATCTGGTCGCGACGCTGCTCATCCAGCAGCCGGAGACGCTGGCGGCACGCCGGGTGGAGCTCGGCCGGTTGGAGGCCGCCTATCGCGGCAGCGTCGCACGCTGGCGCGCTGCCTCGCTCGATCCGCGGCTCGCCAATTTGCTGTTTCGTGGCGTCGTGCCGTCGGCGGACCGCTTCTGGCGCGAGCTCCGTCTGGAGATGCTCCCCGCGATAGAGCGGGGCGACAGGGTTGCGGCGCAAGCCAGCTATGCCCGGCTGACCACCGCCTATCAGCGCCACCGTCAAGGCGTCGACCGGCTCGCGGCCGCGGCGGGTGCGGCGCACGGCATGATCATGGCGAATACCCATGCGACCCTGCGCACCATGATTGGCATGCTGCTCGCGCTCGGCGTGCTCGTGACGGCGCTGCTGGTGGCGGCCGTCGCCTATGTGATTGGCAAGGTGCTGCGCCCGATCGGCGAGACGGCGGTGGCGATGCAGACGATGGCGGCGGGCAATCTGCGGCTGACCCTGGTCGGCAGCGATCGTCAGGACGAGATCGGCGCGATGGTAAAGGCGACCGAGGTCTTCCGCGCCGCCGCCCAGGCGCAGGTCGATCATGGTACGGCCCAGAAGGCGGTGGTCAGCGCCCTGGCGACGGCGTTGCAGCGGCTGGGCGAGGGCGACGTCACCCATCGCGTCGGCGACGGCCTGCCCCAGGAGTATCACGATCTGGCGCGCTCGTTCGATACGGCGATGGAGCAGCTTTCCGATACGCTCCGGCGCGTCGAGGCGTCGGCCGTCGCGGTCCGCACCTCTGCCGGTGAGGTCAATATTGCGGCGGGCGATCTGTCGCAGCGGACCGAGCAGCAGGCCGCCTCGCTGAAGCAGACCGCGGCGACGATGGACGAGATCACCGGCGCGGTGCGCGAGACGGCGTCGGGGGCGAACCGGGTCAGCGAGATCATGCATCTGGCGCGGGAAGAGACCGAGCGTTCCGGACTGGTCGTCCGGCAGGCGACCGAGGCGATGGGGGCGATCGAGCGGTCCGCGCACCAGATCTCGCAGATCATCGGCGTCATCGACGCCATCGCCTTCCAGACCAATTTGCTTGCGCTCAACGCCGGGGTGGAGGCCGCGCGTGCCGGCGATGCAGGCCGGGGTTTCGCCGTCGTCGCGTCCGAGGTACGGGCGCTCGCCGGCCGGTCCGCCGACGCGGCCAAGGAGGTGAAACAGCTGATCGGCGCGTCGAGCCAGCAGGTCGGAGTCGGCGTCGATCTGGTCGGCGAGACGGGCCGCGCCCTGGCCGCACTGGTGATGCGCGTCGCGGAAGTCACCGATCTCACCGCCGAGATCGCCGCGTCGGCCGAACGCCAGTCGACCAGCCTGCAACAGATCAACATCGCGGTCGCGGAGATGGACGGCACGACGCAGGAGAATGCCGCCATGGTCGAGGAGGCAACGGCGGCGGCCACCCATCTCGCCGGCGAGGCCGAGCGGCTGACGCAGGAGGTCGGCCGCTTCCGGCTCGACACCCGGCCGCGGCCGCCGGGGCTTCCGATTGCCACAAGCCCCGAGCAACGGCCGCCGGCCGGGCGGCGTCGCGTCGCGCTCCGGGCGGTGTGACGCGAGCCTGATCCGCCCGGCCGCCTGCTCCGCATGACCGCAGACCGGCAAAGAAAACACGACGCCAGCATCGATGTGATGTTGTAACCTGGCGCGGCTAAGCCTAGATGGTCGCACACGATGACGACCATTCTTCATCCGCGCCGCTGGGGGCTTGGGCTGGATCGCATGGCGATCGCGCTGTCGGGCCTTTGCGTCGTGCATTGCGTCGCCAGTGCGGTGCTGCTCGCAATGCTGTCGGCGGCGGGTGGTCTGCTCCTCAACCCGATCTTCCACGAAGTCGGGCTGGTCTTCGCAATTCTGCTCGGTGCGATCGCGCTCGGCCGCGGGATCGCCGAGCATGGCTATTGGATGCCCGCCGCGATGGGCGCGTTCGGCCTCGGCATCATGGCGGGGGCGATGAGCCTGCCGCACGACGGCGGCGGTGCCGAGACGCTGTGGACCGTGATCGGCGTCGGCCTGCTCGCGTTCGGCCACGATCTCAATCGCCGCGCCACCGCCTGAGGCGGGCGAGGGTAGCTTGCCCCGACCCGGCCGCATCCCTAAATCGCCGCCATGGCGCACACCCATCACGAACCGCAAGGCGAAGAATTGGCCGACGTCGCGCGTGCGACGCTGGAACGCGCCGGCGAACAGTGGACGCAGATGCGCGCCGCGGTGTTCGGCGCGCTCGCCGGTTTCGACAAGCCGGCCAGCGCCTATGATCTGGCCGAGGCCGTGTCGGCCGATCAGGGACGTCGCGTCGCGGCGAACAGCGTCTATCGCATCCTCGACGTCTTCGTCGCCGCCAATCTCGCGCGCAAGGTGGAGAGTGCCAACGCCTATGTCGCCAACGCCCATCCCGATTGCGTCCACGATTGCATCTTCCTGGTGTGCGATTCCTGTGGGCAGATCGTGCACCTTGACGACGATTCGCTGACCCGCGGCGTCCGCTCCGCGGCGCAAGATGCCGGATTCACGCCGGTTCGCCCGGTGATCGAGGTACGCGGCACCTGCGCCGCCTGTCGTCGCGCGGCGTGACCGGGATCAGACCGGCAATCGACACTCTCCGCCATTACGAGTAAGCGGGTCCGATGGCCGACCTTCCTGACACGCCGCTGCTCGATACCGTCAATACCCCGGACGACCTTCGCCAGCTGAAGCCCGACCAATTGCGGCAGCTCGCCGACGAATTGCGCGCGGAGACGATCTCGGCGGTGGGTACCACCGGTGGCCACCTCGGTTCGGGGCTGGGCGTCGTCGAGCTGACCGTCGCCATCCACTACGTGTTCGATACGCCGACCGACCGTCTGATCTGGGACGTCGGTCACCAATGCTATCCGCACAAGATCCTGACCGGCCGCCGCGACCGCATCCGCACGTTGCGCCAGGGCGGCGGCCTGTCCGGCTTCACCAAGCGGACGGAGAGCGAATATGATCCGTTCGGCGCGGCGCACAGCTCGACCTCGATCTCGGCGGCGCTCGGCTTCGCCACCGCCAACCGCCTGACCGGCTCGCCCGCCAAGGCGATCGCGGTGATCGGCGACGGTTCGATGTCGGCCGGCATGGCCTATGAAGCGATGAACAACGCCGAGGCCGCCGGCAATCGCCTGATCGTCATCCTCAACGACAACGACATGTCGATCGCGCCGCCGGTCGGCGGCCTGTCCGCCTATCTGTCGCGGATCGTGTCGAGCCGCGAGTTCCTCGGCGTCCGCGACGTGCTGCGCAAGCTCGCCCGGCGCCTGCCGCGGCCGCTGCACAAGGCGGCGCGCAAGACCGACGAATATGCGCGCGGGTTGACCATGGGCGGCACGCTGTTCGAGGAATTGGGCTTCTACTATGTCGGGCCGATCGACGGCCACAATCTCGAGCATCTTATCCCGGTGCTGGAGAATGTCCGTGACGCGCCGGAGGGGCCGATCCTCGTCCATGTCGTCACCAAGAAGGGCAAGGGCTATGCCCCGGCCGAGGCGGCGGCGGACAAATATCACGGCGTGCAGAAGTTCGACGTGATCACCGGCGCGCAGGCCAAGGCGCCGCCGGGGCCGCCGGCCTATCAGAATGTCTTCGGTGACCAGCTGGTCAAGGAGGCCGAACGCGATCCGACGATCGTCGCGATCACCGCGGCGATGCCGTCGGGCACCGGCGTCGACCGTTTCGCCAAGGCCTTTCCCGACCGCACCTTCGACGTCGGCATCGCCGAACAGCATGCGGTGACCTTCGCGGCGGGCCTTGCCGCGCAGGGGATGCGGCCGTTCTGCGCGATCTATTCGACCTTCCTGCAGCGCGCCTACGATCAGGTCGTCCACGATGTGGCGATCCAGAACCTGCCGGTGCGCTTCGCGATCGACCGGGCCGGCCTGGTCGGCGCCGACGGCGCGACCCATGCCGGCAGCTTCGACGTCACCTATCTGGCGACCCTGCCCAATTTCGTCGTCATGGCCGCGGCGGACGAGGCGGAGCTGGTTCACATGACCCATACCGCCGCCTGTCACGACACCGGCCCGATCGCGGTCCGCTATCCGCGCGGCAACGGCACCGGCGTGGCGCTGCCCGAGGTGCCGGAGCGTCTGGAGATCGGCAAGGGCCGGCTGATCCGCGAGGGCAAGACGGTGGCCATCCTGTCGCTCGGCACCCGCCTCGGCGAGGCGCTGAGGGCGGCGGACGTGCTGGAGGCCAAGGGACTGTCGACCAGCGTCGCCGACCTGCGCTTCGCCAAGCCGCTCGACGAGGCGCTGATCCGCCGCCTGCTCACCACGCACGAGGTCGCCGTGACGATCGAGGAAAATGCGGTCGGTGGCCTCGGCGCGCACGTATTGACGATGGCGAGCGACGCCGGGCTGATCGACGGCGGCCTGCGTCTGCGGACGATGCGCCTGCCCGATGTGTTCCAGGATCAGGACAAGCCCGAGAAGCAATATGCCGAGGCCGGCCTGGACGCCGATCATATCGTCGAGACGGTGCTGAAGGCGTTGCGCCACAATAGCGCCGCCGTGCCCGAGGGCGCGCGCGCCTGAGCCGGCGCGCTGTCCCGCGATCGGAGCGGGACGGCGCGACCGTCACCCGCCTAACGTAACTCCGGGCACGACGGCCGCGGCCAGGCCGTTGCGGCGCGGTCGCGCCGCAGGTCGGCGCCGCTGCGCGCCGTCGGCTCCGGTCCGTCGCCGAGGCCGCGCCACAGCGCCGCGTTGAAGGCGGCGGTGTCGAGATGATCCTCGGTGCGGAAGTTCTGGCCGCGCATCGCCGCCGTCCACCAGTCGGCGTTGCGCCCCGGGCAGCCGACGGTCGCGGCGACGCGCGGCGCGAAGCGATCGGCGGGGATCGGCAGCTGCGTCGTATGGAGCACGTCGGCCGCCTCGGCCCGGTAGGTCCAGTCCGCCTGCGCCGGGTCGAACAGATCGGCCATCGGCATCGCCAGTCCGTCGTTGAGGCCGAGCGGCTTCAGCCCCAACACCGCCTCGATCGTGCGGAGCACGTTGACCGTGGTGTAGCGCGTCGACACCAGTGCCTGCTGGCGGACGTAGGGGCCGACGACATAGGCGATGCTGCGCCGTGCATCGACATGATCGGCGCCGTTCTGCGCATCGTCCTCGATGACGAAGATCAGGGTCGAACCGGCGGCGCGGCTGTGCGCGATCCGCTCGACGACCAAGCCCAGCGCATAGTCGTTGTCCGCCATCTGCGTTTCGACCGTGTTGACCCCGTCGATCGCGCTGTCGAAATCGCCGAAATGATCGTGGCTGAGCCGCAGCAGCGTCAACGCCGGCAGCGTACCGGCCGCATCCGCGGCGTCGAACTCCCGCTGCCATTCGCGCACCCGCCAGAAGTCGGCGAGCTTCTGGTCGAAACCGCGGAAATACGGGTCGCTGCGGCTGGCGAGCAGGCGATCGCCCGGCGTGTAGATGCGCCGGTGCGTCGTCCACGGCTCGCGGATCACCGGCACCGCCCCGGGTTCGCCCGTGTCGTAGATCGAGGCGTCGGAGAAACCGTAGTTGCGCACCGACAGCCCGGCGCGGATCGCCGCATCCCACAGGAAGCCCTGGCCGGGCTTGTCGTCGTCGTCCGGGTCCGGCGCGGTCAGCAGCGCCGGCCCGGGCATCAGGTCCGGGTCGGTCGACAGCTTCGGGTTGGTGGCATGGCGCTCGGCCGCGGTCTGCTGAGTATAGACGAAGCGATCCGCTTCCTCCGCCTCATAGGCGAGGCCGCGCTTGGCATAGTTCACGGGCGCGGTCTTCTCCAGCAGGTCCGGCGCGCGTGCCGCGGTCGACCAGGTCCAGCCGGTGCTCGATTGCTCGCCCGAGTCATAGAAATTGTCGAGCGTGACGAACTGGCGCGCCAGTCGGTGATGGTTGGGCGACAGCGCCCGGCCGAGGATGGCGAGATGCGGATCGCCATTGCCGATCTCTAGGTCGCCGAGCACCTGGTCGTAGGTGCGGTTCTCCTTGATGATGAACACGACGTGCTGGATGCGGGCGCGGATCGCGGCCATGCTCGCGTCCGCGGCGGCGCGCGCCGCCGCGTCGGGCAGGCCGATGTTGCGGGCGACCTGCAGCGTGGTCGCGGCGAGGGCGGCGTCGCCGGGCATGGGCAGTTCGAGCAGCCCGGCCTTTTCGAGCTGGAAGATATATTGGTTCGCCGCGCCGCAGGCGTCGGGCTGGCCGCGATAGATGGCGAGCCGCGGTGCGCAGCCCTGCGGATTGGGGCCGGGCGGGCTCTTGCGATTGACGACGAAGACGCGGCGGCCCGCCGTGCCGGTGGCGACGGCGCTGGGATACCAGCCGGTCGGGATCAGCCCGGTCACCGTGCCGCCCCCCGGCGCCGGCGCGACGACCGCTACGGCGTTGATCCCGCCCAACGTCACCAGCAATCGCCCGTCGGGCAGCTGCGCAAGCCCGTTCGGATTGAGGCCCTTGCCGACCGGGACGGCGGAAAGTCCCTCCGGCAGCGTCAGCCTGGGTTCGGCCGCGAGCCGTGCGCTGGCAAGGTCGACGATGGCAAGGCGGTCGGCATTGTCCTCCGTCGCGAACAGCCGCTGCTGGCGCGTATCGACCAGCAACGCCGTCGGTTCGCCAAGGGTGGAGACGCGACCCGTCACCCGCACGCCGCCCTCGTCGATCGCCAGCGCGACGAGTTGACGATCGCGCGGGGCGGATACCCAGGCATGGCCGGCGTCGGTCCAGAGAATCGCAAAGGGATTCTCGCCGCCCGCGACGCCGCTTTGGCGGGGATCGATCTTGCCGGGGCGAAGATCCTGTTCCGCCAGCACGCGCCGCTCCGCCAGATCGACCAAGGTGACGGAGTCGTTGTAATAATTGGCGACCAGCGCGCGTCGGCCATCGGGGCTGATGGCGACGCCCGCCGCCTGTGGCTTGACGTCCGCGCCCAGTCCTGCCGCATGGCCGAGCGGGATCGATCCGGCCGCAGCGAATTGCTGGCCGCGGCGCGCGAACAGATAGATCCGGTCATCGACGCCGCCGCCGACGGCGAAGCCCCGCCCGTTTGGCGTCCAGGCGATGCCGCCGAAGCTGTTGGGTACCTGCAGCGTCTGGATCAATCGACTGCCGCGACCGTCGATCCGGTAGCGGAAGACATATTGCGTCGACCGGGCGGCGGCGATCTTGCCGTCGGCACCGTTGAAGCGGTTGAAGCCGCTGGTCAGCACCAGCATCTCGCGCCCGTCCGGGCTGACCGCGATGGCGGCCGCGCCATCGACCATCGTCGCAGAGCCAGAGCCGGCGCCGACCGCGAGCGGCGCGAAGCGGGCGCCGGGTGCGGCCGTCGGCGTCAAGACTTGGCCCGTCGGCAGGGCTTGTCCCTGCGCTTCCGGTTGCACTTGGCCGGCGGCAGCGGGACCGGCGACGAGAACGGCAACGGCAACGGCATAGAGCAGGCGCAACGGAAACCTCCGGATGGCAATGCGCTTTGCTATCGCGGTTTTGTGACAGCTTAAATCGTCCGTCGCCGGGGAATGCGACGCGACGGTCGGCGGATGTCGCCGGCGCGGCGACGGAACCAGCCGAGGCAAACTGCGCTGTATCGCAATGCAGCAGGACGATGACAGCGCCGCGGCCCGGCACCGCGCAGTACCGAGCGGACGGGTGGCGCGCCTCGGCGCCTTCGGGCGGCTGGCCGGTGGCGTCGCGGGCGGGATGCTCGCCGAGGGCGCCAGGCGGCTGGCGAGCGGCGAACGACCGCGGATGAGCGACCTCGTCCTGACGCCGGCCAATGCCGCAAGGGTCGCCGACCGACTGTCGCATCTGCGCGGCGCGGCGATGAAGCTGGGCCAGATGATCTCGATGGACGCCGGCGACGTGCTGCCGGCGGAATTGTCGGCGATCCTCGCCCGGTTGCGGGACCAGGGCTATCGCATGCCCCCGCAGCAGCTCGACCGGGTGCTGGCGCAGGAATGGGGGCGGGACTGGCGGCGGCGTTTCCAGCGCTTCGACGCGACGCCGATCGCCGCCGCCTCGATCGGCCAGGTGCATCGGGCGACGTTGCCCGATGGCCGCGTGCTGGCGATCAAGGTGCAATATCCCGGGGTGGCGGACAGTATCGGCTCCGACGTCGACAATGTCGCGACGCTGCTCCGCGTCTCCGGCGTGCTGCCGGCCAGCCTCGACCTGTCGCCGTTGCTCGCCGAGGCGAAGCGCCAGCTCGCCGAGGAAGCGGATTACGTCCGCGAGGGCGAACAGATGCGCGTCTATGGCGAGCGGCTGGCCGGCGACGCCCGCTATGTCGTGCCAGACCTGGAGCCGACACTCACGACCAAGCGCGTGCTGGCGATGCGCTTCGTCGAGGGGCGGCCGATCGAAACGCTGGCGGATGCCCCGCAGGAGCGGCGCGATGCGGTGATGACGGCGCTGATCACGTTGGTGCTGCGCGAGCTGTTCGCGTTCGGCACGATGCAGACCGATCCCAATTTCGCCAATTACCGGTGGCAGCCGGAAACGGGCGCGCTGGTGCTGCTCGACTTCGGTGCGACCCGCGCGGTGCCGGCGGAGACGGCCGGGGCCTATCGGCGGCTGATCGAGGCCGGGCTGGCGCGCGATCGCGACCTGATCCGCGACGTGGCGGTGGAAACCGGCTTCATCGGCCGTGCCGCCGCGGACGGACACCGTCCGGCGATCGACCGGATCATCGCGGCGATCGACGACGCGCTCAACCGGCCGGGCCCGTTTGACTTCGGCGACCGCGCCTTCGTGCCGGTGGTGCGCGAGGAGGCGCGGGCGATGATCGCCGACCGGGCCACCTGGCACGTGCCGCACGTCGAGACGCTGTTCGTCCAGCGCAAGGTCAGCGGCACGGCGTTGCTGGCGGCGCGGCTGAAGGCGCGGGTCGACGTGCGCGGGCTGGCGGCGGCGGCGGTCGCCTGACGATATCGCGGCGCCGGCCGATGAAGGGCCGGCGCTAGCGCGCCTCCAGCGCGATCCCCGCCAGATTCTGCGTCCGCCGGAGATAGCGGAGACGCCATCGTCCCGGCGGCTTGGGCGCGGCGCGGAATGTCGCCAGATGGTGTGCGCACGAGGGCGGGCACCGCGCATTGCCGTTCGCCTGCGCGATCACCGCCGCCGCGTCGCCGAGCAGCACGACGTCCGCCGCGCCGCTCGCCACCGCCGCCTGCAGGGCCGCGATCAGCGCCAGCCATTCCGCCTCCATGCTGCTGCCGATGCCGAGATCGCGCCGCACCGTCGCGACGCCGCGCACGACGACGGCGATCGCCATGCCGGCGGGGGCCGGCCGGCTGCTGCCGTCGAAAAAGACCTTCACCCCAGCCGCCATGTGCCCGGCGCCAGGCCGTCCAGCGTCCAGTCGCCGATCGACCAGCGCACCAGCCGCAGCGTCGGCAGGCCGACCGCCGCCGTCATCCGCCGCACCTGCCGGTTGCGGCCTTCGCGGATCGTCAGGCGCAACCAGTGATCGGGAATGGTCGCGCGGAAGCGCACCGGCGGGTCGCGCCGCCACAGGTCCGGCGGCGCGATCGCCTCGACCTCCGCGGGGCGGGTCGGTCCGTCGTTCAGCGTCACGCCGTGGCGCAGCCGGGCCATGGCGCTGTCGTCGACCGCGCCTTCGACCTGGACAAGATAGGTCTTGGGGAGCTTGAACCTGGGATCGGCGATCCGCGCCTGCAGCCGGCCGTCGTCGGTCAGCAGCAACAGCCCCTCGCTGTCGCGATCCAGCCGTCCCGCCGGATAGACGCCCGGCAGGTCGACCAGCCCCGACAGCGTCGGCCGCGCGGTCGGCGATTTGGCATCGGTGAACTGGCTGAGCACGCCATAGGGTTTGTTGAGCAGCACCAGCCGCGTCATGCCGCGACGATGCTCTGCGCCACCGCCTCGGCCACCTTGATGCCGTCGACCGCCGCCGACAGGATGCCGCCGGCATAGCCCGCGCCCTCGCCGGCCGGGAAGAGACCGGCGGTGTTGAGGCTCTGGAAATCCTTGCCGCGGGTGAAGCGGACGGGAGAGGAGGTGCGCGTCTCGACCCCGGTCATCACCACGTCGGGATGATCGTAGCCGGCGATCTGCCGCCCGAAGACGGGGATCGCCTCGCGCATCGCCGCCACCGCATAGTCAGGCAGGCACAAGGCGAGGTCGGTCGGCGTCACGCCGGGGCGATAGGAAGGCACGATGTCGCCTAGGCCGGTCGACGGCTGGCCGGCCATGAAATCGCCCAACCGCTGCGCCGGCGCCTTGTAGTTCGATCCGCCGGCGACGAAGGCGCGTTCCTCCCAATGGCGTTGCAGCGCAAGGCCGGCGAGCGGATCGCCGGGAAAGTCGCGCGCCGGGTCGATCGCGACGACGAAGCCCGAATTGGCGTTGCGCTCGTTGCGCGAATATTGGCTCATGCCGTTGGTCGCGACCCGCCCCTCTTCGGACGTCGCGGCGACGACGGTGCCGCCAGGGCACATGCAGAAGCTGTACACCGTGCGCCCGTTCGAACAATGGTGCGAGATGTGATATTCGGCGGCGCCGAGGATGCGGTTGCCCGCCTCGCTGCCGAAGCGTGCGCGATCGATCCAGCTTTGCGGATGTTCGATCCTGACGCCGATCGAGAAGGGCTTGGGCTCGACGAAGACGCCCGCCGCATGCAGCATCGCGAAGGTGTCGCGCGCGCTGTGGCCGACCGCGAAGACGACGTGGCTGGTTTCCAGATAGCCGCCGTCGCTGAGGTGCAGGCCGCGTAGCTGCCGCCCGCCATCCGCCGCGACCGCGACGTCGATCCCGTCGACCCGCGTCGAGAAGCGATATTCGCCGCCCAGCGCCTCGATGCTCGCACGCATGCTCTCGACCATCGTCACCAGGCGGAAGGTGCCGATATGCGGATGCGCCTCGGTCAGGATCTCGGGCGGGGCGCCCGCCTTGACGAACTCGGTCAGCACCTTGCGGTTGAGATGGCGCGGATCCTTGATGCGGCTGTACAATTTGCCGTCGGAGAAGGTGCCGGCGCCGCCCTCGCCATATTGCACGTTGGATTCCGGGTCGAGCACGCCGCGCCGCCACAGGCCCCAGGTGTCCTTGGTCCGCTCGCGCACCACCTTGCCGCGTTCGAGCAGGATCGGGCGGAACCCCATCTGCGCGAGGATCAGCGTCGCGAACAGGCCGCACGGCCCCGCGCCGATCACCACCGGACGCGGCGCGCCGCTCGTCGCGGTGGCGACCGGATAATAGGACGTGTCCGGCGTCGGCCGCACGTTCGGATCGGCGGCGAAGGCGGCGAGCACCGCCGCCTCGTCACGCACCGTCACGTCGACCGCATAGACCAGCGCGATGCGGCCGCGAGCGCGGGCGTCATGGCCGCGCCGGGCGACGGCGAAGTCGATCAGCTCGGCGGGCTGCAGGTCGAGCCGCGCGAGGATCGCGGCAGGCAGGTCGTCCTCGGCATGATGGAGCGGCAATTTCAATTCGGTGACACGGATCATGGCGGCGCCATACACCGCCGCCGCCATCGCCGCCAATCGCCTCGCATCGCCGAACGCTGGTGCTGCAGCGGTCGCTATGCGGGCTCCGGCCGATGCGGCGCCGGGGGAGGAAGGGCGGGGCGATGCCGTCGCTTCCCCCCTAGCCGCCGCGCCTGCGCATCCCTATCGATACGATCATGGGGCTGACCGCACTCGACATCATCGTTCTCGTCCTCGTCCTCGGCGCTGCGGTGCTCGGCGGCCTGCGCGGGTTCGTCACCGAAGTGCTGTCGCTGTTCGCCTGGGTCGCGATCGTCGCGATGCTCAAGCTGTTCCACATCGCGCTCGCGGCCACGCTGGCGAGGACGATCGGCACGCCGTCGGGCGCGGCGGTCGCCGCCTTCGCGATCATCGCCGGCGGCACCTATGTCGTCGGCCGGCTCGTCGCCACGGCGATCGGCAAGCGCACCCGCACCTCGATCCTCGGCCCCGTCGACCGGGCGCTCGGCTTCGGCTTCGGCGCGCTCAAGGGACTGATCCTCGCCAGCCTCGGCTTCCTGCTCGCCGCTCTGGTCGTCGACACGGCGCGGGGCGGCGCCAGTCACCGTCCCGAATGGATGACGCAATCGCGCAGCTATCCGCTGCTCAACGCGACCAGCGCCGGCATCGCCGATTTCGTCGACCGTCGCCGCCGCGGCCTGCCCGTCTTCGGCGCCCGGACGCCCGATCCCTCTCCGTCAGCGAGTGACGCCCCGTGAACGCCCCCCTCTACAATGCGGACATCCTCCGCCTCGCCGCCTCGATCCCGCATCACGAGCGGCTCGAACACGCCATGGCCACCGCGGAGAAACGCTCGCCGATCTGCGGCAGCCGCGTGACCGTCGACGTCGGCGTCGACGACGCCGGCCGGGTCAGTGAGGTCGGGCTGCTGGTCCGCGCCTGCGCGCTCGGCCAGGCGTCGGCGTCGCTGCTCGCCGCCAACATCCTCGGCCGCACGCCGGAGGAGCTCGCCGCGGCGCGCGACGGGCTGGCCGGCTGGCTGGCGCGCGAGGGGGAACGGCCGGATTGGCCCGGCCTCGAGGTCTTCACCCCCGCGCTCGACTATACCGCCCGCCATCCGTCGATCCGCCTGGCGTTCGAGGCGGCGGCCGAAGCGGCGGCGGCGGCGCGCGAGGCGCATGCCCATGCATGACGCGGGCGGAACCGTCTCGCTGCTCCGCGACGGCATGGTGCTGCTCGGCGCCGGCCTCGCCTTCGTCCTGCTGTTCCGGCGCGTCGGCCTCGGCGCGACGCTGGGCTTCCTCGTCGCCGGCGCGGTCGTCGGCCCGCATGTCCTCGGCCTGGTCGGCGACGCGGAATCGAAGATCGGCGTCGCCGAACTCGGCATCACCCTGCTGCTGTTCGTCGTCGGGCTGGAACTGAATCCCAGCCGCCTGTGGCGGATGAAGCAGGAGATCTTCGGCGTCGGCCTGCTCCAGGTCGTCGCCTGCGGCCTCGCCATCACCGGCATCGTCTTCCTCGCCCGCTTCTCGGGGCCAGCCGCGCTCGCGCTCGGCCTGCCGCTGGCGCTGTCGTCGACGGCGCAGGTGCTGCCGATGCTGCAATCCGCCGGCCGGCTGCGCACGCCCTTCGGCGAGCGGGCCTTCTCGATCCTGCTGTTCCAGGACCTGTCGATCGTGCCGCTGATCACGATCGTCGCGGCGATGAGCCGCAATCCCGCCGACGCCCATGCCCCGCCGGGCTGGCTGCTCGCCATCTACACCGTCGGCGCGGTGATCGGCCTGATCCTCGCCGGCCGTTTCCTGCTGCGCCCGCTGTTCCGCCTGATCGGCAATCTCGGCGAGCGCGAGATGTTCGTCTTCGCCGCGCTGTTCACCGTCATCGCCAGCGCCGCGGTGATGGAGGCGCTCGGCCTGTCGACCGCGCTCGGCGCGTTCATTGCCGGCGTGATGCTCGCCGACAGCCCCTACCGGCACGAGCTGGAGGCGGACGTCGATCCGTTCCGGTCGATCCTGCTCGGCCTGTTCTTCCTCGCCGTCGGCATGATGCTCAATCTGCCCGCGATCGCCGACCGGCCGGCCTTCGTGATCACCATGGCGCTCGCCCTGATCGCCACCAAGACGTTCGTCATCTTCCTGATCGGCCTGGCCTTCCGCATGACCTGGCGGAGCGCGCTGGCGCTCGGCCTGCTGCTCAGCCAGGGCGGCGAGTTCGGCTTTGTGCTGTTCGCCCAGGCGCAGGCCGGGCTGCTGATCGCCCCCGATGCGGCCAGCCTGTTCGGCGCGATCGTCACCCTGTCGATGGCGACCACGCCGTTCCTGATGGGCATCACCAGGCGCTTCCGCGAGGAGCCGATCGCCAAGGATCAGGAGCGCGACGGGCCCAAGGCGGACGGCGCCAACGCGATCATCGTCGGCTACGGGCGGTTCGGCCAGACGGTCGGCCAGATGCTGCTCGCCAGCAACATTCCGGTGACGCTGATCGACACCGACATCGAGATGATCGACATCGCCGGCGAGTTCGGCGCCAAGGTCTATTACGGCGACGGTACCCGGCTCGACCTGCTGCGCCAGGCGGGCGCGGCGGAGGCGGAGCTGATTCTGTTCTGCATCGACGGCGATCAAATCCAGCCCGATACCCTGGAAGCGGTACACGAAGCCTTCCCGAACGCGGAAATCTATGTCCGCGCCTATGATCGCCGCGCTTTGGTCAAGCTGAAGCAGGGGCCGGCTAAATACGTCGTCCGCGAGGTGCTCGAATCCGCGGTGAAGATGGCGCGGCTGGCACTCGACGGGCTCGGCGTCTCGGAGACTGATATCAACCGCGCCGAGCAGATGTATCGATCGCGCGACAAGGAGCGGCTGCGCATCCAGATCGAGGCTGGCGACATCCGTGCCGCCCGCGCGCTGGTCGCGGAGCAGCAGCCTTGGGGGAACGACCGCTGATGCTCGGCTTGCTCGCCGCTTTGTCGGGTGCGCTGGCGGTCGCGGCCGGGGCGTTCGGTGCGCATGGCGCGACCGGCGCGGCCCAAGAATGGCTGAAGACCGGCGGCCATTACCAGCTGATCCATGCCGTCGCGGCGCTGGTCGCGCTGCGGATGGAGGCGCGCGGGCCGGCATGGCTGTTCGTCGCCGGTGGGGCGATCTTCGCCGGCACGCTGTACCTGATGGCGCTCGGTGCACCGCGCTGGCTCGGCGCGGTCACACCGATCGGCGGCGCGCTGCTGATCGGCGGCTGGCTGTGGCTGGCATGGCAGCTGCGCGGTGCTTGAACCGCTGTCCTACAAGGGCGCCGTTCGCTAGACCGGTGGGCACGCGCTCTTTCTGATCGTCCATAAAGCTGACGGCATGCCGCGTCTCACTATCGGGGCAGCGGACATTGCACGGTCAGGCGTCAATTCTGTCAAGACTCGCGGTTTTGCCGCGCGACTTCCGGCACTTGTCCGAGCAGTAGATCACGCTGTCCCAGTCGCGCGCCCACTTCTTGCGCCAGCTGAACGGCCGCCCGCACGCTGGGCAGACTTTGGTCGGCAGGTCCCGCTTGGCGACGCCGTTGGGCATCAGCGGGTTTGGGCGTCGAGGAAGCGCTCGACCGCGGCGAGGTCAACCGTCTTGTCGAGATAGGTCTGGCCGATCCCGCGGGCGAGCAGGAAGGGCAGGGTGCCTGCCGCCATTTTCTTGTCGTGTCGCATATGCTCGACCAACGTTGCGCCGGCCGCCGGGATCCCCGCCGCGGCGAGCCCGTCGGGCAGGCCCACCGCCCGGAAATGGCCGGCGACCCGATCGGCGTCGGTCACGCTGCACAGGCCCTGCGCCGCGGAAAAGGCGAAGGCGAGGGCGCAGCCCGCCGCGACGCCCTCGCCATGCAGCAGCGCCTGCGAATAGCCGGTCTCCGCCTCCAGCGCATGGCCGAAGGTATGGCCGAGGTTGAGCAGCGCGCGGATGCCGTTGGTCTCATGCTCGTCCGCGGCGACGATCCGCGCCTTGGCCGCGACGGCGTGGCCGATGGCATATTCGCGCGCCGCGGCGTCGCCGGCGAGCAGCGCTGCGCCGTGCGATTCGCACCAGGCGAAGAAGTCCGGATCGTCGATCAGCCCGTATTTGACCACCTCGGCATAGCCCGCCCGCGTTTCTCGCGCGGGGAGGGTGTCGAGCACGTCGGGATCGATCAGCACCAGCGACGGCTGGTGGAAGGCGCCGATGAGGTTCTTGCCCGCCCGCGTGTTGATCGCGGTCTTGCCGCCGACCGAGCTGTCGACCTGCGCGAGCAACGTCGTCGGCACCTGCACGAAGCCGCATCCGCGCTTCAGTATGGCGCAGGCGAAGCCGACCAGATCGCCGATCACTCCGCCACCCAGCGCGATGACATGATCGCCGCGCTCGATGCCGAGGTCGAGCAGCCGGTCGCACAGCGATTCCAGCTGCGCCCAGCTCTTGGTCTTCTCGCCGGGCGGCAGGACGATCGCCTCGCTCGCGATCCCGGCCGCGTCCAGCGACGCCTGCAAGGTGGCGAGATGCCCGCGCACATGCTCGTCGGTGACGATCGCCATCCGCCGCCCCCGCGCCAACGGTGCGAGATGCGTGGCGGCGCGGGCGAGTACGCCGGCTTCGATCAGGATCGGATAGCTGCGGTCGCCGAGCGCGACGGTGACGGTGCGGCTCACCGGCGGCCCGCCGGGCGCAGCGCCTTGAGGATGGCGGCGACGGTCGCCTCGTGCGGAGCCTTGTGGCTGGTGATGTGGATATGCGCCTCGGCATAGATGGGGTTGCGGACGGCGGCGAGCTCGCTCAGCACCTGGTGCGGATCGCGATTGCGCAGCAGCGGGCGGGTGTCGCGCCGGCGGACGCGCTCGGCGAGCACGGTCGGATCGGCGTTCAGCCAGATCGCCGTGGATTCGCTGAGGATCAGCGCGCGCGTCTCCGGGTTGATGAAGGCGCCGCCGCCGGTCGCGATCACCTTCGGCCGGCCGTCCATCAGCCGGGCGATGACGCGCCGCTCGCCGTCGCGGAAATAGGGTTCGCCGAAGCGTTCGAAGATCTCCGCGACGGTCATCCCCGCCGCCTCCTCGATCGCGTGGTCGGCGTCGACGAACGGCAGCGACAGGCGTGCGGCAAGGCGGCGGCCGACGGTCGACTTGCCGACCCCCATCAGCCCGACGAGCACGATCGGTCGGGTGGCGGCACCGGCCGATCCGGCGTCGTGGGGAAGAGCGCTTTGCAACATGGTCCGCCGCGCTATACAGCGGCGCAGGACGGGGCAAAAGCTCTGCTCCGTGTTTACGTGACTTAAGGTACGCTATGTCCCGCCTCGCGATCACCGCCGTCGTGCTCCTCGTCGTCATCGTCGGTGGCCTGTTCTTCCTCGCCGGCCGCGCGTCGGAGCGGCCGCAGACCCATGTCGAGAAGGCCGTCACGCTTGCCAATCTCAGCTAGGGCGCGCGTCGGCGCCGCCGCGATCGCGCTGGCGGCGACCGGCATTGCCGCCTTTGGTCCGGCGATCGGCCAGGACCGGCCCGAATCGATCCTGCCGCCCGGCTTCGGCGAACCTGCCGCGCAGCCGAGCCCGACGCCGCGCGCGACCCAGGCCGCGCCGGCCGGCGTACCGCTACCGGGCCCGACCGGCGTCGCGACGATACAGCCGCTGCCCGGCCTCAGCCCGACGCCGACGCCGAGCGCGACCCCCAGCGCGACGCCGACGATCGATCCGCGCACGCTCGCGCAATATGAGATGCCGGCTTATGCCCGCCGCTCGCTCGACATGGTCGGTCCCGCCGGCCCGCGCGAGGGTGCGCTCGGCGCCGACACCTTCGACAAGACCGACGGCCGTTTCGCCGAGGGGCTGATGCGCCGCATCGCGGCGCCTTTGCCGTCGCGCTGGATGTCGATCCTGCTGCGTCGCACGCTCGCCGCGCAGCTTTCTACGCCGGCGCGCGTTGACGGCGCCGATTTCGCGGCGGAACGCGCCTGGCTGCTGCTGCGCATGGGCGAATCGACCGCGGCGCGCGCCGTCGTCCAGTCCGTCGACACCGGCAATTACACGCCCAAGCTCTATCAGGTCGCGATGAGCGCCGCACTGGCGACCGGCGACCCCGCCGGCCTGTGCCCGATCGCTGATGGTGGCGCACGGCTCGCGCCGGCGCGCGGCTGGACGCTGGCCCAGGCGATCTGTGCCGGCCTGCGCGGAGAGGCGGCGCAGGCCAAGTCGCTGCTCACCGCCGCCCGCCGCCGCAACGTCGCCACCGGCATCGATCTGCAATTGACGCAGAAGGTCGTCGGCGCCGCGCCCGGCGGCGGCCAGGCGGTGACGATCGAATGGGCCGGGGTCGACCGGCTCGACGACTGGCGGTTCGGCCTCGCCGCCGCGACCGGCGTGACGATCCCCGACACCCTGTTCGGCAGCGTCGGACCGCAGGTCCGCTCCTGGTATGCGCTGGCGCCCGGTATCGGCCTCGCCGACCGGATAGCGGCTGCCGAGGCTGCCGCTGCCCAGGGCGTGCTGTCGAATGCGGCCTTGGTCGACCTGTATGGCGCGGTCGATGCCGCCGACGACATGCCCGGCACCTCCAGCGCTGCCGCCAGTGACTTGCGGACGGCCTATGTCGGGGCCAGCGCCGATGCCCGGCTCGGCGCCTTGCGTCAGCTGTGGGGCGATCAGACGCCGTCTTACGCGCGGCTCGTGCTGACCGCGCGGGCGGCCGCGCGCCAGCCGGTGCGGCTCGGCGTTGCCGATGCCGACCGGATCGTCGCGTCGCTGTTGACCGCCGGGCTGGACCGCGGCGCGGCCCGCTGGCGGGCGGCGGTGCCCGAGGGCGGCGACGGATGGGCGATGATCACGCTCGCCGACCCCGACACCGACGCACGCGTCGGCTATGGCGTGCTGTCGCGTTACGCCGGCAGCGGTGACGCAGCGCTGAAGCAGCGCCTGTTCTTTGCGGGCCTGGCTGGGCTCGGCCGCCTGTCGTCCGAGGATGTCGAGCGGGCGGCGCAGGCGCTCGACGTGCGGATCGGGGCGGAGACGTCGTGGACGCGCGCGATCGACCGCGCCGCCGCCGATGGCGACCGCGGCGGCGTCGTGCTGCTCGCGGCGATCGGCATGCAGACGCCGCACTGGCGGGGCGTTCCCCCGGCCATGCTCTATCGCATCGTCGGGGCTTTGCGGGCGGTCGGCCTCGATGGCGAGGCGCGGATGATCGCGGCGGAGGCGCTGGCCCGGGTGTGAGCGACCGGGCACTGATCGACCGGTTCCTCGAGATGCTCGCGGCGGAGGCGGGCGCCGCCGCCAACACGATTGCCGCCTATCGCAGCGATCTTTGTCTCGCCTCGCAGGCGCTGGACGGCGCGCTGGTCGATGCCGACGAGGCCGCGTTGCAACGGCTCACTGCCGAATGGAGCGGTCTGGCGCGGGCGACGGTGGCGCGCAAGGCGGCGGCATTGCGACGCTTCTTCGCCTTTCTGGTCGACGAGGGGCATGTCGCCGGCGATCCCACCGCGGCGCTGCCGCGCCCAGGCACGGCACGGCCGCTGCCCAAGGTGCTCAGCCATGCCGATGTCGACCGGCTGTTCGCGGTGATCGGTGAACGAATCGCAGCCGAACGGCCGCTACCCGGCGACCTGCGGCTCGCCGCCTTGGTCGAACTGCTCTACGGGTCGGGGCTGCGGGCGAGCGAGTTGGTGTCGCTGCCGCGCAATGCCGTCCATCCCGACCGGCCGTTCCTGATCCTGAAGGGGAAGGGCGGTCGCGAACGGCTGGTGCCGATCTCCGATCGCGCCCGCGCCGCGGTCGCTACCTGGCGTGCGCATGTCGCGACCGACCGCGCCTTTCTGTTTCCGTCGGGTCGCGCGCATATGTCGCGGATTCGGCTCTATCAGCTGATCAAGGCGCTCGCCGCCGACGCCGGCATCCCGCCCGACCGGGTCAGCCCGCACGTCCTCCGCCATGCCTTCGCCACGCATCTGCTGGCGGGCGGGGCGGATCTGCGCGCGTTGCAGGCGATGCTCGGCCATGCCGATATCGCGACCACGGAAATCTACACCCATGTCGACACCGGCCGGCTGGTCGAGCTGGTCAACACCCGCCACCCGCTCGTTGACGCGAGCCCGGCGCGGGCTTAACCGACTGCCGATGCCGAGCTTCCTCGATTTCGAAAAACCGATCGCCCAGCTGCAAGGCCAGATCGACGATCTGCGCGAGACTGCGGCCGACGGCAACGTCGATATCGCCGCCGACGTCGCGCGGTTGCAGGCCAAATCCGACAAGCTGTTGCGCGATACCTTCGCGAAACTGACGCCGTGGCAGAAGACGCAGGTCGCGCGCCATCCGGAACGCCCGCATTTCCGCGACTACGTTGCCGGCCTGTTCGACGAATTCGTGCCGCTGGCGGGCGACCGCGCCTTCGCCGACGACCAGGCGATCATGGGTGGCTTCGCCACGTTCCGCGGTCGCCGGGTGATGGTGATCGGCCACGAGAAGGGCTGGGACATTGCCAGCCGGCTCAAACACAATTTCGGCTCCGCCAAGCCGGAGGGCTATCGCAAGGCGATCCGCCTGGTCGAACTGGCGGCGCGCTTCGGTCTGCCGGTCGTAACCTTAGTCGATACCGCTGGCGCCTTCCCCGGCGTCCAGGCGGAGGAGCGCGGTCAGGCGGAGGCGATCGCCCGTTCGACCGAGGCGTGCCTCAATGCCGGCGTACCGGTGATCGCGGCGATCGTCGGCGAGGGTGGCTCGGGCGGTGCGGTGGCGCTGGCCGCCGGCAATCGTGTGCTGATGTTCGAACATGCCGTTTATTCGGTGATCAGCCCGGAAGGCTGTGCCGCGATCCTGTGGCGGACGTCGGACAAGGCGCCGGATGCGGCGGAGGCGATGAAGATCACCGCGCAGGATCTGCGTGGCTTCGGCATCGTCGACACGATCGTACCGGAGCCGGTCGGCGGCGCGCATCGCGATCATGCGGCGGCGATCGCGGCCCTGGGCGATGCTTTGGACGGAGCGTTGCAGGGGCTTGCCGGTATGGACGCGGCGACCCTGCGGGCGGATCGTCGCCGCAAGTTCCTGGCCATCGGCCGGCTGTAACGCCGGAGTTGTGCGAAGTCGTCGCTCGGCCGAGGTGCAATGAAAAGGGCGGCGGATCCTGAAGATCCACCGCCCCGGTCGTATCGTAAGCTGATCGTCGGCTTAGCTGACGGTCATGTTGCTCGACACGTTGGTGAAGGTCGTCTTGAGCTTGTTGCCCAGGCCCTGCATCGCGGCGATGGCGGCAACGGCGATCAGAGCGGCGATCAGGCCGTATTCGATCGCGGTCGCGCCCTTGTTGTTCTTGATGAACTTGCGAATCGTCTGCATTCCGGTCTCCACTATCAAATCACTTCAGTCACCCGGCTGAACCGGTGACACCGGAGCAGCGGAACGGGAAATAGCGGGTGAGAGGTTGCGAAAGCTTTAAAGTTGCGGGAAATTCAGTTGGCGGCCTGCACCTTGGTGCTGACATTGCCCCACAGGCTGGTGTTGGCGTTGGCGACGCCCTTCAACGACGCGATCATCGCCACGACGATCAGCGTCGCGATGAGTCCGTATTCCACGGCGGTCGCGCCGCGCGGGTCGCGGCCGAGCCGGGTCGATCCACGCCTCAGACGGCGAAGGGCAGAGCGCAGCGTCATGCCCGGTCTTTTCGCAGCAAGGCCTTAACGAATGACTGAAATCGGGGCCGATTCGGGGCTGGTCAAGGACTTAGCCCTGCTGGTCGTTGCCGCGGCGCTGATCGATCCGCGCGGCGACGTACTGTTGCAGCGCCGCCCCGAGGGCAAGGCGATGGCCGGCCTATGGGAATTTCCCGGCGGCAAGGTGGAGCGAGGCGAAACGCCGGAGGCGGCGCTGGTGCGCGAACTTTACGAAGAATTGGGCATCGTCGTCGCGCCGGCGGCCCTCTCGCCGCTGACCTTCGCCACCGCCGATCTCGGCGCGCGGTCGCTGATCCTGCTGCTCTACGGCATTAGAAGCTGGGAAGGTTCGCCGCGACCTCTGGAAGCGCCCGAGTTACGATGGGTCGCGCCAGTAGCGATGCATACGCTGCCGATGCCGCCCGCGGACCTGCCGCTCGTCGAATACCTCGCCGGCGATTTGCAGCTGAGAGGTTGACCGGGACCAAAAAAGCCATCATCAGCCCGCCTCCACCGCATCGAGGCCCGATGGCGGAGTGGTGACGCAGAGGACTGCAAATCCTTGCACCCGGGTTCGATTCCCGGTCGGGCCTCCATCCTTGCCGAAAAGGCAAGGATTTCTGCGGTGTTAGGCGCTTTTGGTGTCTAACCTTGGATCGAGGTTAGACACTTCCCACCGTGAAAGTGCTGCCACAGCAGCGTCTGCCATGCGCTTCTGATTGGCTTCTCGGGTGTAGAGCGCGACCTCGTCGTCGTTCGTGTGACCCGACATCGACTTCATCGTCTGATTGCCCATGTCGAGCTCCGCCATGCGGCGCATGGTTGCCTTTCGCAGGCCGTGAGCGGTGCACAGTGGCAGGCCAGCTTCGTCGCACCAGTCGCGCATCCGGTTGCCGAAGCCCTTCGTGCTGTAGGGGCGACCATGCTCCGTCAGCAGGAATGTCAGCGCCGTCGGGTTCGGTGGCATGGCGACGATCGCCTCCAGCAGCTGGGGCGCGATGGCGATCCACAGTGTCTTGCCGGTCTTGGACTGCGTGATGCGGAAGCGACCGTCCTGGATGTGCTGGCGGCCGAGGTGGATCGAATCGACCTTCCGCTGGTCGGTCCAGAGCATGAGCTCCATCGCGAGCCGTGCCGCTGTCCCGAGCGGGTGACGTGCCCGGTATCGGGCGATTTCGTCCTCCGTCCAAGTATGGAAGCCGCGCGTGCGCTCGGACGGCGCCACCTTGATCCGGTCGGTATGCTCGACCGGGTTGTCCGCACGAATGCCGAGCTTCACCGCGAAGGCGAACATCCGCATCAATTCCTTGCGGAGCTTGCGCGCTGCCTCGATGCCGCCCCGCTGCTTGTTGCCGGTGCCGGTCTTCTTCCGCGTGCGTGCGATGATGGCGTCGAGGTGGTCGAACCTGACGTCCCTGACCAGGCGGTGCTCGTTCCCCTCCACGAATCGTTCGAGGATCGAGCGGACGCGGTCCTGCGTCGTCTTTGTCGGGCCGAGCCGTTCCGGCGTGGCCACGTATCGCGTGAACAGGTCTAGTAGGCTGCCTGGGATGGCGCGATCGAGCCGCGCCTGCTCGGCGGCCTTGCGAGGGGCTTCCGGGTCCATGCACGCCGCGTATTCGATCCGGAAATCTTCCGTGCCGAGTGCCGCCTTGAAATAGTGCGAGGGATAGCCCTTGCGGCGAAACCGAAGCCGCTCCTTGCCGTGGCGGTCCTTGAAGCGCGTCACGTACTCAGGGAGAAACCGGTTGCTCTTGAGCATGCGGCGGTTGGTCATACCGGCAGAACATCGTCCCACGAGTTGCGATCCGCGGTGGGCGCGGCCGTCTCGCTAAGGATGACGATCCTTCCGTTCGGGTCAATCTCTATGCGCCCGACGCGCATTCCGGCCGCCACAGCGCCTTTCAGCGCCCGGGTGACGTCTTCCTGCCTGAACCGGGCACGCGCGCTCATGCGGCCTCCGCCAACCGAGCGGAGGCCATTGAACGCTCAACATCGACTTCGCCGACAACTAGGGCTGCGCCGACACGGACGCGCTGCAGGTGAGCGAGGGCCTCGTAGAAATCGGCAAGCGCCGACGCGTCCTCTGCCGCACCGGGACGCTCGGCCCGCGCGCGCTGGCGTCGGGCGGCCGTGGCGAGATCCTCGGCGAGCTCGAAGCAAAACGCGCCGAAGAAACCTGTGCGATCGTCGAATGAGGGCAGGCCCGGGCGCGCCGGATCAACTATCCAACGCCACTGCGCGACCAGGCACTCGGCGAGGCGGATCGCGCGATCGGCGTCGGCCTGCTCGATCTGGCCCTGCTCCACAAAGCGAGGAAGGGCGGCCTGACGATCGCGCAGCAGACGCAGCGCTGCGCGCGCGCAGTCCCGGCGGTAACGGGGGTCGGCGAAGCGAGGGGCCGTCATGCGGCGTTCACGGCATTCAATGCCGCCTCGACGCGAAGAATGGCGCGGCCAATCGCTTCAGGTATTTGTGGGATTACTGCGTCGCCGAACGCCTCGACAACGACGCTGGCTGCAGACTGCCCCTTGCCATTGCCGACCGCAATGCGCGTCCCAGCCAGCCAGGCGGATAACCCATCATCCAACCGTAGGTGATCGGCAAAGTGTTCGAGGGACCAATCAGGCCCGCTGTGCTCAGCTGCGTCGCGATCTGTCGCGCATATTCCCATTTGTCCGGCGCTTTCCCGGTCTGCGCTCCGTCTAATACGGCATCCATCGTCGGTGATTTTCGACGATCGTAAGCCGGGGACCACGGGTCCATGCGCTTGTCCCGCTTCGTCGGTGTCGGCAGAGAGGCCGCTGCCCCCCTCTCCATCGCCGGCGCATGCATAATTTCGCGCATGCTGATGCCACGCTTCCCATCCGGGTCGTAGCGAGCGCCGCCCTGCAGATCCCGGGCAAGGGGTGTCGGCAGGATAGCCTCCCTGATCGAGGGCGTGCGACCGGTCATGAACGCCGGGCTCCGGACTGATCGCGCTTTCACTGGCGTCATCAATCTGGGCGGGATCGCATCCGATGACACGCCCATCCGCGCGCTGATCAACGACGTCGACACCGCGCGTGCCGACGACAAGCGGGCGATCACGCAGCGGGTCGAGGACGCCGAGGCCGAATATCGCGGGCTTGATGCCACCACGAACACCCGGATCGCGCGGACCGAGACAGCCCTGAGCGATGCGCAGCGGTCGATCGCGCAGCAGATCACCGAGGTCACCACCGATTACCAGGGCTTAGATCGGGCGACGAACAGCCGGATCACCAACTCGGTCGCGTCGCTGTCGGATGCCGACCGGTCGCTCAGCCAGCGGATTGACGCTCTTGTCGCGCAGGGCGGTGGTGGCAGCGAAGGTGTCGACAGCGTTGCACGGTCGGAGGTCAGCCGGGTCGAGCAGGCCTATATCGCCGCGGACGTTGCGATCGGGCAGCGGCTCGACAGCGTCTCGGCGAGCTTCACAAGGTCGGGTGGCAATCTGATCCCAGGCAGCGAGTTCACCACGCTGGATGGCTGGTCGCTCAGCGCGGCACTCCCCGACACCACGCTGTCGCGCAATGGCTCGGGCAGTGACTGGTTTCCGGGTGGCATCGAAGATGTGATGACGGTGAGGCAGGCTGGCACCGCCAATAATGCCGGCGCGTATTGCGAGGTCATGAGCGCGCCATTCGCCGTGCAGCCGAGCGCGTGGTACCAGTTCTACGTCTTTTCCTCGTCCCATCGCGCGCGCAACTGGGTGACGCTGTTCTACTACGATGTCAGCGGCGCTTTCATCGGGTATTCGGGCGAGAACATGGCGCCCCGTTACGACAACGGCGGCCGCGACATCCGGGGCTGGGATCAGAACGGGCTCAAAGCGGTGCAGGCGCCAGCATCGGCCGTCTACGCCCGCATGGTGCTGCGCAAGTACGACACGTTTCCCGATAAGGGGGACAGCTATGCGTGGTGGTGGCACCCCTATGTCGGCGAAGCGCGCGAGGGGCAGACCAATTGGAACCCCTATGCGGTAGGGAACAGCCGCGGCGCGCAACTCGCCGCCAGCGCCCGGATCGACCAGGCGGCAACCAGCGCCGCGAACGCCACACAGGCCGTGGCGAACCTCTCGACCAGCGTCGACACCCGCTTCACCGGGGTCAACCAGACGCTCGGCACGTTCGATCAGCGCATCACCGGCCTGTCGACCGACCTGAGCGGCTATGCCGGCCGCACGACCGTGCTGGAGGCCGCGGCTTCGGCTGGCGTGGCGACGGCCCGAAACGATCGCTTCGCCTATTGGACGGATGGGCAGCGATACCCAACCGGCTGGATCGATTGGCCGAGCACTCCGCCGCCCGCATCGTACACCGTACAGCGCGTGGGGAGTGATCTCGGTTCGCCCTACGGCGTCCGGACAGAAGCCAGCGCTGGTCTCGACTGTGGCTTCTGGCAGGTAGTGCCCGTATCGCCGGGCCTCTGGATTATCGAGGTCACCGCTCGCCGGGTGTCGGGTAGTCTCAGCGGCGCTGGTGTGACGCTGAGCGGCCAATGGAACCTCGATTTTCTGTCCGACCCTGACATCAACGGCCGGGTCGGCGACAGCGTCGATGGCCAGATCCGCACTTGGTCCAAGGCCGTGAGTATCGACGAGAGGACCGGCCAGACGGTCAATCTCCATGCGATGCAGGGTTGGTCCGGCTTCGGTCGCGCCATCGCCTCGCACGTCATCGTCTGGTCGAAGCTGTCGCTTCGCCCGGCGAGCCCTGGCGACATTGCCGGCATCAAGAACGCGGCCGACCTCGTCAGCGTCACCGCGCGGGTGCGGGCCACCGAGGACGTCGTCGCCGATCTGCCGAACCGCTACGCCGCGGCGTCGCGCGTCGGCGTTGTCGAGGCGCAGCTAACCCGCAGCGTGGCCAGCCCGCTCAACAGCTACGTCGATGCGGTCAACAACCGGATCGACACCGTCAACAATGGCACCGTCGCCAGCCTCAATGCCCGGATCGAGGACAGGGCCAACGCCATCGCCGACGCGAAGGTCGGCCCCGTCGCGCAATCCGTGCAGAACGTCTCGACGCAGGCCGGCGACGCTTACAGCCGGGCGAGCGTCGCGCTGTCGGCTGCCAACGATGCGGCGGGCAAGCTGTCGGCCGCGCGAGTACAATTCGTCGCTGATGCCGGTAATGGCGTCGCCAGCTTCACGCTCGCCGCAGATGGCTTTGGTGCCGGGTGGGAATTGACAGGCAATGGGCGCATCGGGGGCAATCTGTTTGTCGATGGGACTATTCAGACGGCCAAAGTGGCGCCGAATGCTATCACTGGTGCGACGTCGGTCGTTGGCTCAACGCGATCGTTTTCTACCGCGTACACGCTTGTTGCCGAGTTGAACTATAATGTCACAGCGGGCACTTCACAGATTGTTGTTCTGGCAAGCGGCAACGCGCTGATCAGTTCAGGTGCACCGACAGGTACGACCGCGACCGTTCTGATTGCCGTCAACGGTACCGTTCTGATCAATCAGCGCGTCGGCTCTCGCCTCAACGTCTCACAATTCACCTTCATATTGCCGACATCGGGGCTTTCGGGTGTCTGCAACTTCCAAATGACGATCGGCGCCTCTGCTGGCTACGGGCAGGCTGACCCTCACCAGATCGAACGGCCGACGCTGATCGTCCAAGAGTTCAAACGCTGAGGCATCACATGGAATATTGGGTACTCTACGACCTCGCCACCGGTGCAGACCGAGTGCGCGGATCGGGGCCGATCGGCTCTGCAGCGCTTCAGTCGATACCGCCTGGCCTCGGCCTAGTGCTTGTGCCAGCTGCTGCCTTGCTGGGCCCGGAGCTCGATCTCGTCGTGATCCGCTCGTGGGTGGCAACCCAGATCGATGTTGCTGCCGAGCAGCTGCGTCAACGCTTCCTGACGCCCGGTTCGGGACAGGCCATGACCTATCAGCGCAAGGAGACCGAGGCGCGGGCGTGGCAGGCGGATCAGGCCGCCGTGACCCCGTTCCTCACCGCTGAAGCCGCAGCGCGGCGCATGACGCTCGAAGCGTTGGCGGCCGAGGTGGTCGCGCAGGCAGACGCCTGGACGAGCATCGGATCGGCGATCGAGGCGGCGCGGATGGGCGCTAAGGCCGGGCTCGCGCAAACGGCAACCTTAGGAGCGATTGTCGCAGCGTCCGCAGTCGACTGGGAGGCTGTCATTGCTGCGGCGGTCGCTTAGCGTCGCCCGCCAGCTGCTGGTCTCGATCGACCAGTTGGCGCAGGTGCTCGTCGTCGGCATGTTCTTCGTCGCGGGCCTAACCGAGGCTTGCCCGTCGGCCGACGAAACGATCAGCAGCTACGTCGGACGTGGCGAAATGCGCGGAGCGCGTTGGGCGCAGATCCTCGCATCGATCATCGACCGTCTGTTCGTCCTGCTCGGCGAGCAACCCGGCCATTGCCGACGCAACGTTGAAACCGCGTTTCTCGGCCTCCCCCCGACCGCCTGAGTGGAGATTATCATGGACAACACCAGCCTTGCCGCGCAGGCGGTTGCGAAGGGGCCACCGACGCTCGCCCCGCCTTCATTCGACGGCCATGGTTGGCTGGTCGTCGTCAACCTCGCCGGCATGACATTCACCTGCATCGTCGCGGCGATGTTCGCCTATGACGCGCTGGCGGCGATGCTGCGCAACAACGGCCGCGACCTTCCGAACCACCCGGTGACGATATGGCGGCGGGCGGGCTTCTGCTTCGCAGCCGGCATCGCGGTCAGGACGTTCTTTGCGGCGGTCGCGCTGTGGAACTGGAACCCACGCGACCCGATTGGCACGGGGTGGTTCCTCACCCTCCAGCGCTTCGCAGACCCCATCGCCCTCGCTTTCGGTCTCGCAGGGCTCGGCATGTTCTACCTCTCCGCACCCGGCATGGTCGCACACCTTCGCCGCAAGCCGTTTCCCATCGCCATGTGGGCCTCGCTCCCCATGCTCCGCCGGCCGGCCGCCATCGCGCTGCTGAGCCTCATTGCAGCCGTCGGCGTGGTGTCGACCCGATGATATGGAAGGGGGCAGCAACTATGGGGGCTCTTATCCCGGTCGCGGCGGCTGCGCTCGCGGCCGACAAGGGCGCGACGATCGCAAGCAGCCAGCCGGTCGTCTGGCATTTCTTCGGCTCGCCATTCGAGGCGGGCAGCATGATCGCCGGGCTGTGCGCCTGCCTGGCAGTCCGGTTCTACGTCTCGGCTCGCGCCGGCAAGGAACATCGCTGGACGCTCGATCTGCCGGTGACTGCGCTGGCGCTGTTGTTCACGGCCGGTGCGGTCATGCGGCAGCGGCCCGACCCGGCGCTGGCGCTGATCTACGGCACCGGCCTCGGCGCGCTTGGCGTCGGCATCATCACCTTCGCGCTGAATTTCGTCCAGGCCCGCATGCCGGGCGCTGAGGATAGCAAGCCGCCCGCCTGACGGCGAGCGCATCCAACCTCCCGAAAGGACTATCATGAACAAGGAACCTGCGTGGCTGTCGGCCGCGCGGGCGAAGCTTGGCACGCGTGAAGCGCCAGGCCTCGCCAACAATCCGACGATCATGGGCTGGGCGAAGCGCCTCGGCATCAAGCTGCTCGGCGTGGTCTACAATGCCGACAGCGTGCCATGGTGCGGCCTGTTCGTCGCCACCTGCGTGTATGAGGTCGGCCTGCCGCCGGCGCCGATTGCCGTGCGCGCCAAGTCGTGGGCGGCTTGGGGTCAGGCCGTTGCCGCTGATCAACTGGCGCCGGGCGCTGTGCTGGTCTTCGAGCGGCCGGGCGGCGGTCATGTCGGCTTCTACGTCGGCGAGGATGCCACCGCCTATCATGTCCTCGGCGGCAATCAGGGCGATACCGTCTCCATCACCCGTATCGCCAAGAGCCGCTGCGTTGCCCGCCGCTGGCCGGGGCAGCAGGCGATCGTTGGCGGGCCGGTGAAGATGACTGCCATCGCCGGCATTCCGCTGTCGCGGAACGAGGCGTGATGTGGACCGCGCTCCGCCGGTTCTGGCCGGCCCTGCCGGTGCTGCTGCTCGGCCTTTGGGCCGCGCGGCTCGATCACCTGCGCAGCAGCTACCGCGAGCAGCTGATCGAATGTCGGTCCGGCCGGCAGGTCGACCGCGCGAACGGCGACCGCGACGTTGCGAAGGCTGAGGCCAGCTTCGCTAAGCAGCGCGCCGACGCGGCCGAAACCTATGCGCAATCCGCGCAGGCGCGCGAGCCGCTCATCGTGCGCTCCACCAACACCGTGAGGGAATATGCTCAGACAGACGCTGGCCGGGCTCAGTGCCTTGGCGCTGACCGCGTGCATGGGGTCGACGAGTTCTCCGCCGCCCTCTTCGCCGACCATTCCGCCAGTTCCGGAGGCGGCCAAGGTCGAGTGCCTGCCGACGCCGGTACCGCGCCAGCCGGACGGTAGCGCGAACAGCGCCGATGCCGAGGCAGCGATCCGTAACGGTCTCGCTGATCTCGCCACCTGTAACGCCCGCCGACGCCTCGCCGTCGATGCGTGGCCAGCCAAGCCGAGGTGATCATGCAGGACAATTACCGAGACAAATGGAATGGGGTCGGGGACCCCGGCGTAGCATCTGAATCCATCCAGCCGGACGATGCCAACGACCTCAACGAGGTGCCGAAGGGTATCTATGTCGGGACGGGCGGGGATCTGGCCATGATTGGGGTCGGGGACCCTCCGGAGTCGGCAGGTGTCATCTGGCGAAACGTTCCCGCCGGTGCCCTTATACCGTTCCGGCCTCGGCGCATTCTCGCCACCGGCACGACGGCTGCCGATCTGATCGCGGTGCAGTGATGCGAATCGGAGTCGCGATCAGTCTCGCGGCGCAGCGCGCCCGCGCCATCGTCGGCCTCGCGCTCGGTGCGGCCGGCGCCATCCTCATCCCCCGCCGCTGGTCCGACGCCGGCAGCTGGCAGGACAATCAGACTTGGAAGGACGCAGCATGACGGTGCTGACCACGATCCCCAACGGGGCATCGAACCGTGATATTCGCGAAACTCTCAACCAGCTGCTGGCGGACGTCGCGGCACTGAAAGCCGGAGGCGGCACCGGCGGCACCGGCGGCACGGGTGGCACCGGTGGTACGCCGACGCCAAGCCCGACGCCTCCGCCTGCCGCGGGCACGTTCGATCGCGATCTGACCGTCGTCGGCGACAGCCAGACGGTGAACGGCGGCAACCCGATCTATGCGATGCAGACGGATTATCCCGGCCGGAACATCTCGGTCCTGGCGCAGACCGGCCGCAACCTTGGCACGCCCGACAACCTCAACGACGGCGGCAACACCGTCTACGGGCAGCTCGCCAACATCATCGCCCAGAAGGCGCGGATGTATATCATTCACGACGGCGCCAACACGCTCGGCTCCTACGGCTGGACGTCGGCACTGTGGATGGAGCGCATCCAGGACATCGCGAAGAAGATCAAAGCCGGCGTCGCCGGCACGTCCGTCTTCTGCGTCACGCCGCTGCCCAACGGGAACGCCTCGCAGGCGGCCGCCGGCTTCGAGCAGCAGCGCCAGGACGTGAACACGGGCCTGCGCGCGGCGATCGGCGGCTCCTGGCTGACCGGCATCCTGCCCTATGGCCAGCACCCGTTCCTCAGCGACACCACCGACGCGACCTACTTCCAGTCGGATCAGATCCACCTCAAGCAGGCCGCTTATGATGCGATGAAGCCGCAGCTCTACGCCGTGGTGAATGCGTTCCTCGCCGGCAGTAACGCCCTCGAGCCCAGCGCCTTCTCGCTGACCGACCTCAACAACCGGGCGGCGTCGACCTCCTACACCTCGGAAGTCGTCGTGGTGGCGGGCCTTGGCCCGGCGGTGACCGTCACCGCCTCCGTCACCGGCGGCACGATGCAGGCGCGGCAGGGGGCGTTCAGCGCGGCCAACGTCGCCGGCATGGTCAACGGCGACGCCGCCCGGCTTCGGGCGACCACGGCCGCGACCAGCGGCACCGCGACCGACGTCGTGCTGTCGTTCGGCGCGACGTCCGACACCTGGACGCTGACGACGCAGGCGGCCGCCGGCAATCAGGTGACGCTGGCGACGTCGTCGGTTCCGTTCACGTCGAACCACAACTTCGACACGGCTCATACCTATGCCGCGGTGCCGTTCCCGGCTGGCCGTCCGCTGCTGCTGCTCGAAATGAACGGCGGGCAGGCACCCTTCAGCGTCCAGATCAACGGGGTGGCGGCCCAGGTGGTGATCAGCGACGGCGGTCGCCTGGTAGCGCTCGGCGCGGCGGTGCTCGATGCCGGCAGCTATGACGTGAAGGTCACGACCGGCAATCCGGACAAGGCGTTCAATGCCGCGATCATGCACGCCGGTGCGATCACGAACGCTGCGGCCGGCAATCCGGTCGGCGGCACGGCATCGCTCGGCTACCAGTACCGCGGCGACGACGACCAGGCAGTCGGCCAGGCGATCGCTATCCCGACCTCGGGTCTGGCGGTCATCCTCTATTACAACGGCACCGCCGACTTCACGCTGCCGGACGGCTATACGCTCGCCCGCGACATGGGCGACGGCTGGTACTGGATCACCACCACCGCCAGCGACACCTACCACATCAAGTCCAACGACTATGGCAACACCATGATGCTCGCGATGGGCTTCACGGCCTGATGGCCAGCCGAGGGTGGCCCGGCCGGTCAGGCTGCGGTCATCCTCCCTTCACCAAGGAAATGACATGACCCGTTGGTTCATCCTGGCCGCGGCGCTCTTCGCCGCGCCTGCTGCTGCACAGACCGTATCCGGTTGCGGAACGACCGCGATCAGCAAGGCCGAAGCCTCCAATCCGGCAAAGCTCGCCGCCTCGGCCGATTGCTTCGGCAAGGCGAAGGTAATCGCCGCTACCGCCGAACAGGCGCGGCGCGATCGGATCGCCGCCATCACGCCGGCGCCCGTGCCGACGCCCGTGCCGTCTCCGGCGCCTACGCCGCAGCCGGCCGCAGTGACGCCGATCGCGAGCAACTTCGCCACTGCGCCGCTGATCGGGCCGGGCGCGCACAACCCCGTGCCCTCGGGCAAGCCGGACAATGTCGGCGCCTTCCGCTTCATCTGCACCGCCGGCCAGCTGAATTATGACGACCCGATCCTCTATCCGGGCATCAAGGGCGGCTCGCCGCACCTCCACCAATGGTACGGCAACGATGGCGGCAATTGGGCCTCGACCTATGCCAGCCTGCGCGTGAGCGGTGAAAGCACCTGCTCGAACAAGCTGAACCGCTCAGCCTATTGGGTGCCGGCGCTGATGAATGCGGCCGGCAAGGTGATCGTCCCCGACTACATGTCGATCTACTACAAGCGCCTGCCCGACGGTGATCCGCAGTGCCTGAAGGAGTCGGCGAAGGGCTGCGTCGGTCTGCCGACCGGCCTGCGCATCGTCTCCGGCTACGACATGAAGCGGATGGGGCAACCGCAGCCCGAGAACGCCACCTATACGCATCGCTGCATCACCGACGGCAAGCCGCAGATCGAGCGCGCCACACTCGCCGAGGCGATTTCCGACTGTGGCGGCGCCGGTCAGATCATGTCGGCGATCAACTTCGGTGCATGCTGGAATGGTGACCTCGACAGCGATGACCACCGCTCGCACGTCACCCAGGCCAAATACATCGGCGAGGCGTACCCTCAATGCCCGGCCGACCATCCCTACCTGATCCCGCAACTGCGCCAGCAGCTGGCCTATACGATCACGGCCGATGACGGTGACGTGTGGTTCGCGTCGGACCGCATGAACGGCATGACCATGCCCGGCGGTTCGACCTTCCACGCGGACTATATGGAAGCCTGGGACCCGGCGACGCGGGCCATTTGGGAGAGCCGCTGCATCGGCCAGCTGCTGAACTGCTCGGATGGCGAGCTTGGCGATGGCACGATGCTGAAGCGTGGCGGCCTGACCTATCTCGCCACTCAGCGACTGGTCGATGCGCCGACTCGCTGACGTTCTCCGCGCGATAGCACGAGAGGCCGGGCCGAGAGGTTCGGCCTTCTGCGTTTCTGCCGCGGCTGCTCAGCCGTCCGTTAGCGCCTGTCGCGCCGCGACAGCGAGTTCGCGGAATGCCGCCTGCCAAGTCGCTCCGGCTTGATCCCACGGCAGCGGACCTTCCATTCGCTCGATCCGGCTGTCCCATAGCTTCTCGGCGAGGTGCTCTATCAGTGCCTCATCATCGTTACTGGTGCATAGACGGCAGCGGGCCATCGCGAATCTCTTGCAGCGTTGTTCCTGTTGCGTTCCATAGCGCAATGGCGCGGCAGCAGCGAATCACGATCGACCTCGCGGTGAAGATCCTGCGGCAGGCCATGACTGCGACGCGGGCGACCGACGTCGAGCCGGAGCCGGTTCGCCTCGCGCTCCGTTGCCTGATGCCGCACTGTCCAGAGCGCTGGCCGCTTCTCCAATTCTGGGAGGGCTGGCTAGGCACGCATGAGATTGGGCGCGCTCAGTCGATGACGGCCGCCTTCAACGGCATTATCCGCCAGCTGCGCAGATCGGGCAGCTGGTGCGACAGCAGCGACTAGGCCGGCGTCGCCGACACGTCAGATGTCCAGGTTGCGACGCTCAATTTCGGCAAGCAGCGCCTCGACCTCGGGGTCACCAGCCTCGCCGGACGTCTGCTGATACGCATCCAGCAGCTGCTTGTCCGTCCACATGACGAGGATGGCAGGATCGGTCGTGGCCCAGCTAATCATCGCGCCATTCTATCGACCGGCGCTTCTGGCGCCACCCCAACAGTTTCTACGAACACGTCCGCAGGCCAATGGCCGAGCGGGGGTGCTGGGCTGCAACCCAGCAACCGACGGACTGGAGATCCGTCACGCGCGGCTGGCCTAGCCGCAACGCCCCGCGCCTGTGCACCAGGCGGGGCTCCAATGAGCATCAATCATCATGGAGTCGAATCCTTATCTCGCGCCCTCGTTCATCGGCGGGGCGGCCGGGGAACCTACCGGCTATCTTTTGAGCGCCAGCGGCGACCTATTCGGACACCGCGAAACCCTCGGCTTTGGTGAGCCGGCATTCTATGTCGCCGTCATGGATCGCGCCGCGGCCGACGCGATCATCTGCGCCAAGCATTACAGCAAGCGCGTCTATCGCGGGTCGACCCTCCACCTCGGCTTGTGGATCGACGGCAGCTTGGCGGGTGTACTGCAGTTCGGGTTCGCCATGAACCCTGCGTCGGCGGACAGCGTGGTGGCAGGCACCGCAATGTCGGAATACCTCGAGTTGAACCGCATGTGGTTAGATGATGCCGCCCCGCGAAACAGCGAGAGCAGAGCGCTAGGCGCGGCGATCCGGCTAATCCGTCGGCTGCGGCCGGCGGTGAAGTGGATACAGTCATTCGCAGACGAGCGCTGCGGACTGTTCGGCACCGTCTACCAAGCCGCGGGGTTCACCTTCCATGGCGAACACATTGGCATCTTCTGGGAATTGGACGGCGATTTCTACCACAACACGTTGATGACGGCCGGCGGGCAGCGGGCGCAGTCCCCTCGGGCGGCGCACCTTCTTGCGAACCGTGATCGAGCGGTTCGGCATGAATTGCGCCAATTCCGCTATCTACGTTTCCTCAAGCCGCGCTTCGCGCGGGGCTGCCGTTATCCGGCATTGCCGTTTCCGAAGCCGTCATATGCTGACTGAGTGGTGATGGAGCGGCCCGACGGGGTCGCACCGTCCTCGCACCCCCTGGGCGGGGGCTCGTCCGCTGGACGGGCCGCGTTGATCAATCTGCTGCCGCTCATTCCGACGATCTGCAAGCGGAAACCGTGCTTTATAGCGTCAAGCATTAGCCCGCCGTATCATTGCGACCAGCTCCTGCACGCGGTCTCTCAAGTCCAGCATATTTAAGTCGGCATTGCCGAGAGCTACAACAGATCTGGCTACCTTCACCTTATCAACCTTTTCCTCAACAAGGTTCGCAGTTGCGCGCAATCCACCTATCGGCTTCTTCGTGTACTTCGTTGGTCTAGTGCGAGTAAAATGTAGAGCATGATCATACTGCCCGCCGGCTAATGGGCTATCATATAGTGTCCCATATACCTGCTTAACGGATTGCTGCAGGGTCGCATGGTCGATGTAGTTTTCTACCTCACGTCCTTTCGTCAACCAACCAACAGCACCATCTTTTCTAAACTCCGCCAGTATGCGCTTCTTTGTCTCGTTGATCCGACTGTAGGGGCTTGTCCGATCGCTATCGATCATGATGGCTAGGTTTCGATTAAGAGCGCGCAATTCGATAAATTCGGACACTTCATCATCGGAGGCGGAAAGATGGCTTAGTAGTCGGCCCCCATAGAACATGATAGAATAGTGAATGCTTTCTTGAATATCGGGCGCGACGAGCCGAATCCAATTTTGGAGATAAATTCGATCCGAAGGACCCTCCACCCAAATTACCGCATTTGCTTGGATAATGTCTGAAGCTCGGTGTCCTAAGTCGACGCAGATTGCATGGCGCTCGGCTCGGAGCATAGCTTCCTTGATTGAGGTGCGTCCGTTCGTCGACGTAACATGAAATATGGCAGAGTCGGGAGTATCTATAAAGCTTGCGGAATGGGTCGCGATAAAATATTGATTGTTAGTGTTTTTGGATAAGAACTGCATTAGCTTTCGCTGAAGCAATGGATGCAGGTGTAACTCCGGTTCCTCAATGCAAACAATTTGGTAATCGTGTAATATACATTCGGCTGCAATAATGACGACTTCATGTATGCCGCTACCAAGATTCTCTAGCGGCAAAATCTTGTTGTTAATTTTCACCAAAATATGCTGACGATGGTGAGGTATCTCAATGGCAGCGGTTTCCTCATCCGTAACGAATTGAAGAAAGCTATTTATCTGATGAAATTTCTTTCGTTCGCGCATATTGAAGACATCGGGGTTTTGAAGCTCGATCAAGCGATCGATTAGCCCTGCTCCTCCAATGTCGGCGTCTGTCGCCGGACGTATCTGACGAATAGCTGGAATTAGGCGGGTTGGTGGAAGGCGTATATCCACCGCTTGCTGCGTCATCATGACCAGCTGGGGAATGCAGTGTTGTAGCACATCGGCGCCCTCCCTGCCGGTGGCAGCCCGCCAGAGACTATACCACTCTTCACGAGACATCGCCGAAAGAAGCTCTTGTGGGCGCGGTGCTGGGTCGAAGACCATCGCTTTTGCAGCAGGCAAAAACGCGGTAAGCCAAACGACCCCATCATCGTCACTCAATGCCGCGATCAGCTTATCAACTGATATGTCTAATGTTTTCGTTCGATGGTTCAATTGGGCCTTGAGGCGATTGCCCACCTCGACTGCCGGATTGCCTATCTTAAAACCAGCTTGATCAGCAACTAAGTGGAGTTCGTGGTCGTCAAGCTTAGCCGCCGACAAGTGGCGCTCACCGTTAGGGTACGGAAGATGCTTACTTATGAAATTCAGGGCAATTGACTTCCCCGAGTTGTTCGCGCCAATGAAAAAGTTAAACCTCTTGAAAGACGGCATCGAAATCCACTCAGGCCCGATGCCTCGGTAATTTTTTAACTGCAAAGCCTTAAGGAACATAATCGGCAACACTTTCGGCTATTACGTCTGGATGTGATCGGTCAAAATCACTCGTGTAGTCAAGTCCGACAGAAGATAGGCTTTCCAGACCGGCGCGCATTCGACTCAAAACGGTTATCGTGCTCCGACTGCCGCGACCAATAGGCGGAGTGCCCTCGCATGGGTCGCCTCCGGCGCAAGAGTAGGTGATTATTCCTCGCCCCACGGAGTAACCTGGTTACAAATGATCCCCCCCTCGCGCCGTGCCTCTAGTGACCTCCTAAAGGTTAGACGTTAGTGACTGGGAGCCGCAGTTCTTCGTGAGGTCGACCAAAGAGGTTAGACATCGTCGGCATACGGATTTTCGTGCTTCTTGCGGTCCCGGTCGGACTCGTTAGCCACCATCGCAGGTAGGCGGTGGCGACCCGGCTTCCGGGCTCGGTCACGACCCTGAATGTCCGCTTTTGGGGGGAGAGCGGACATTCCGGCTTCGGGACTTTACGCTACCAGCCCAGGCGGTGGCGCGTCCGCTGCCACCATGAACCGCGCCCCAAGGAAGCGGCTGCCGTAAGCCGCCTCGCCTGCGTTGCGGAGACACCGAGCAGAAGCGCGATCTCGTCCACGGAGATGTTAGGCCGTTCCTTCCGCAGGTCCTCCGCAGTCCAGACCAACGAAGGAGATAGTCGCTCTAGGAAGATGCAGGGACGAATACGCAAGGCATGTCCTGTCTTTAGCACGCGCTCGTAGCTTAGAAACTCGACTGGCCATTCGCCTTTTTGGGAAATGCGGCAGGCCTCATCTACGCTCAAACGCCGGAGGAAATACTCGTCGAAAATCCGTTCTTCCTGAGCAATCATCCAGTGCTGGCCGCACGCGCGGCACTGCGAAAGGTGTAGCCACCAAGCGTCTCCGCCGTGATCTGCAACGTTCTCGACGGTCGCGAACACCCGCTCGTCAAGACCGTCGCCCCCCATTGGCACGGCGGCCAAGTCAGGTAGGGATGCGCAGCAACAAGGGCCCGATGCTTCATTCATCGGAGGCATGATGTGGCCTAGAGCCAAAGTCCGCAACTGGGCGTTAGCGGAATGTCGGCTTCTGGGAGGAGAGCGGACATTCCGGCTGGCCTAGCGAGCAAGGCTCCTGCTAGGTCCATCTGCGATGAAGAAGGTTGCCTGCGCAGCTTGGCCGACATTTCCCGCGCTCGTCGTGCTCGCGTCGTGCGCCACAACTGGCTTCCAACAGTCCTCCTTCGAACTGATCGTTGAAGGTAATGAGGCAAGCTATCCAGCTTTCGAGACGGCGGCGAAGGATTGCGGGTATGATGGCCTTCGCAAGTTTCCCGGTGCGACGGTCCAGAACAACATCACCGTAGGTCCCCATTATAACCTATCGCGTGTCCGCAGCCGTGCTGCCCATTGCACGACAGACTGGGTGGACGCTCATCCCGAAGCCGGTCTCAAAATTAGCGAAGAGTAGGTCCGCTTTTGGGCGAAAGCGGACGTGGGTATCGCGTACGCGAGTTAGGGTGTCAGAGCCTTCTGAATACGCCGGATCGCGTCGGTGCGGCGGAGGGTATCTTCGCCGCGAATGTCTGCTTGTTGTGGGGAGATTTTGACCCAGGACAAGCCGCTAGGATTGGTAATTACCCTCTACAAGGTCGGCCCAGACATGGACGTCTGCACTCCCGTCAGGCGAGCCTGCGGCGATTGGCAGGTGAAACACAGAGGCTACGCGCAGTGTGACATCACGCTCATCCTCAATGATGGCGACATGCTCACCGACTCTTGGGAGCATCGAAAAGGTATATCGACCACGGAAGCCATTTAAGCCGCCTGACGCTTTGGCGACAAACAAAACCTCGATCATATACGTATCAGCCTATTTTAAGTTCGTGTTCAGGGCCACTGCCGGGGTTGCAATAGCGCGACCGCGGATGGCGGGGAACGTCCGCTATTGGGCGTTAGCAGCCACTAAGCTACGAGCCAAAAGGCCGCGCATAACGGTTAGACATTTGCCCTTGGGCGCCGCAGTCCGCCGTGGGTAAACCCACTGGGGTTAGACACCGCAAAGCCGCAGAAAACTCAACTTTTGCGAGGCCCGGTCGGGCCTCCACGCCGCGCGACGGCAGCGGCATTTCGCCGAGCCGGCGTCGACGTATGGTATCGTTGCGCTGACGGTCGCCACCCATCACCGTGCGGGCTTTCGCCGTTAGTAGGAAGAACCGCGACTGGCGGGATCACGCTATAATGCGAACACCGGCGACGGTGGCATTGCGATTTAACTAAAATTTCATGGCTGCCGGTCTACCGGAATACGTGTCCGATATGGACATGACGGGGCGGGAGTGGCGAGAGACATACGCCGGATGTGGCACAACAATCAACGTAAGCCGCAGGCTGTGCCGCAGCGAACGTAGATAGAATCGGCGGATGCGGCAGGCTTGGCCTGCCGCGGATCGCAGGCCTTCATATTTAGGGAATGACTGATGTCGATCACCATCGTGACGGCCAATGGGGATCTGTGCCTGCCCTCGATCGGCACCTGCGCCGCGGACTTGCGCCAGGCGTTCGACGAGGGCGGCGCCGTGCGTCTCGATCTGTCCTCCGTCCGGACGCCCGACCTCAGCGTCGTGCAGCTCGCCTGCGCCGCGCGTGCCAGTGCCGCGAAGATCGGGCTGGACTTCGGCTTGAGTACGCCGGCCCACGCGGCGCTGCGGGCCTTGCTCATCCGGGCCGGCCTGATGACCGACGCATCCGCTGACGACCTGCAATTCTGGTTCCATGGAGAAGCGACCCAATGACTGCTGCGATCCTGACGGTGGACGACAGCGCCAGTTTGCGCATGGCGATCCGCATCGCACTGACCGGGGCGGGCTATGCCGTGACCGAAGCGGTCGACGGTGAGGACGGTTTGACCAAGGCGGCGGAGACGCGCTTCGATCTGATCGTCACGGACCTGAACATGCCCAACATGGACGGTCTGGCGATGATCCGTTCACTGCGCGCGCAGCCCGCGCAGGCCGGCATCCCGATCATCTTCCTGACGACCGAATCGGATGCCGCCATGAAGGCACAGGCAAAGAATGCAGGCGCGACGGGCTGGCTGGTCAAGCCGTTCGAAGCGGAACAACTCATCCGCGTCGTGCGCAAGGTGCTCGGCCGGTGACCGCAGAGGATCCGATCGCGACCTTCCGCATCGAAGCGGCCGAGCTGCTCGACCAGATCGAGCAGAGTCTGCTCGACCTTGGGCATCGTCTCGATGATGCCGGCCTGATCAATGCGGTGTTTCGCGGCCTGCATACGCTGAAAGGTTCGGGAGCGATGTTCGGCTTCGACGCGCTCGCTGCCTTTACGCATCATTGCGAGAGCGTGTTCGATCGGGTCCGCAAGGGCGAGGCTCGCGCCACCCCGGAGCTGGTCGCGGTCATCCTTTCGGCGCGCGACCATATGCAGGCGCTGATCGACGGTGACGCGCCGGACGCTGACGGGCGCACGATCCTCGACCGGCTCGCCGCGGCGGTCGCCGGTGCGGACGGTGGCGCCACGTCGGTGGGGCAAGACAACGGCTGGCGGCTGTCGTTCCGGCTGCCGCCGAACGCCATGGCCAATGGTACCAACCCGCTGATGCTGCTGGACGAACTGCGCGAGCTGGGTGATTGCCGCATCGTCGCGCGGACGGATGCCGTGCCCCCGCTGGCGGATCTGGTGCCGGAGGAATGCTGGATCGGCTGGGACGTGACGCTGGTCGGCGACGTGCCGCGCGAAGCGATCGAGGACGTCTTCCTGTTCGTCATGGACGACATGACGCTGTCGGAATACGCTGGCGGTCGGATCATATCGGGGGGATTCTGCGCCGCGGGAGCGGCTTCATCGTCCTGCTCGACTTGCGCCATATCGTCGCGGCCGACGTCGACCTGCTGATCGCGCCGATCGACGAGGCGGCATGAGCAGCAGCCTCGTCGCCCTTCCCGCCGACGGAGTCGGCCTGCCACCCGACGACCCATTGTCGCCCGCGGATTTTCGCCGGCTGGCCGACTATATCCATGCAGCGTCCGGGATTCATCTGCCGCCGGCGAAGAAGACCATGATCGAGGGGCGGCTGCGGCGCCGTGTCCGGCAGCTGGGCTGTGGAAGCCTGGCCAACTATTGCGCCTGGCTGTTTGACGAAGGCCATCTCAGTGACGAAGTCGAATCGTTGCTTAATGCGGTAACCACGAACAAGACCGATTTCTTCCGCGAACCGCGGCATTTCACCTATCTGGCCGAGGAAGTGCTGCCGCGCTGGCGCGATGCCGGGGCCCAGCGCCTGCGGGTATGGAGCGCCGCTTGCTCGACAGGGCCGGAAGCCTACACGCTGGCCATGCTGCTCGACGCCTTCGCCCAGGATCACGGCGGCCCGGACTATGCGATCCTTGCTACCGATCTTGACACCGAGGTGCTAGAGATCGCGAGGCGTGGGGTCTATCCCGGCGCGCTGTTCGATCCCGTGCCGCCGCTGCTGCGCGCACGTTATTCGCTGCCCGCGCGCGATCCGCGCCGCGACGAGCGTCGCATCGTGCCGTCACTGCGCGCGGCGGTCGGCTTCGCCCGGCACAATCTGATCGACAGCCACTATCCGATCGGCGCGCCGATGAATCTGATCTTTTGCCGCAACGTGCTGATCTATTTCGACAAGGAAACGCAAGCGCAGGTCGTCCGGCGACTTGCACGCTGTTTGGTTCCCGGTGGCCTGCTGGTCCTCGGCCATTCCGAAACGATCGCCGGGCTCGAATTGGACGACGAATTGGTCGCCGTCTCGAACACCGTCTTCCGGCGCGTCTGACATGAGGAAGAAGATCCGCGTCCTGATCATCGACGACAGCGCGAGCGTGCGTCAGGCGATGACGGCGATCCTGTCCGCCGATCCGGATATCGAGGTGATCGCTGCGGCCGCCGATCCGTTTGCGGCGGCGCGCTATATACAGGGCGAGGTGCCCGACGTCATCACACTGGACGTCGAAATGCCGCGGATGGACGGCATTACCTTCCTGCGCAAGTTGATGACGCAATGCCCCGTGCCGGTGGTGATGTGCTCGTCGCTGGTCGACGAAGGGTCGGACACATTGCTCCAGGCGCTGGAGGCGGGAGCGGTCGACGTCATCCTGAAGCCGCGCCTCGGCGTCGCCGATCATTTGGTCGAGGCGCATCTTCAGATCCGCGAGGCGGTGAAGGGCGCGGCGAGTGCCAGGCTCGGCACGCGGCCGGTGCTCCGCCCGGCGGCGCGCCTGTCGGCCGACGCCATGCTGCCGCCGCCGAACGGCCGCGCCCTCAGCCGGACGACAGAAATGGTCGTCTGCATCGGCGCCAGCACGGGAGGAACGGAGGCCTTGCGTGCCGTGCTGGAGGCGCTGCCGGCCAATTCGCCCGGCATCGTCATTGTCCAACATATGCCGGAAAGCTTCACGCGCGCCTTCGCCCGGCGGCTGGACGGGCTGTGCGCGGTCGACGTCAAGGAAGCCGAACATGGCGACACGGTGATGCGCGGCCGGGTGCTGATCGCGCCGGGCGGCCTGCGTCACACCATGTTGGAACGCCACGGCGCCCGCTATGCGGTGGCCGTGCGCGAGGGGCCGCTGGTGTCGCGGCACCGGCCCAGCGTCGATGTGCTGTTCCGTTCCGCGGCGCGCAATGCCGGCGCCAATGCCGTCGGCGTGATCATGACCGGCATGGGTGATGACGGCGCACGCGGCCTGTTGGAAATGCATGAGGCCGGGGCGCGCACCTTCGCACAGGATGAGGAGACGTCGGTGGTATTCGGCATGCCCAAGGAGGCGATCGCGCGCGGCGCGGTCGATCGCGTCGTGCCGCTGGAGGCGATCGCCCGCGAGATGCTCCAGGCGACGGCACGATGAGAGACGGATGATGACGATGATCGAGAACTCGACCCACATCCCTCTGCCGATTGCGGAAATGGCCGACCAGCTCGACGAGATGGTCGCGGACCTCGAATTGCGCTTTCGCGGGGTCGGTGAGACCTTGGCGCAGGCGATCGAAACCATCGACCGGATGGGCGCCGATCTTGACGATATTCAGGCCTCGCTGGCCCCGGAGGTGGTCGGCACGGCGATCAAGCGGCTGCGCAACGCGGCGCACCGGTTGAAGACATTGCCGGCGGCGCAGGAACGCCGTGCCGCGGAGATCCAGGTGCTGACCTGTCGCACGCGCGAGATGCGGTCGCTGCTCGCCGATGTCGGCGAGATCCTGCATCTCCTCGGCATTTACGGCATGAGCATCAAGATCGCCTCGTCCGGCGAAACCGCCTTCTTCAACTTCGTCGCGGGGATGGAGGGCAAGCTGGAGAGCGGGCGACGCGAGCTGCGCTATTTCGGCGACGAGCTCGACCGGTTCGGCAAGGTCATCGCCGACATGCGTCAGGCGGATCATCTGCTCGCGGTCGAATCCCGCAAGATCGGGCCGGAGGCGCCGGCCGAACTGACCAGCAATGCCGACGCACTGGAGGTTCAGCTGGAGACGGTGGCGCGGATGGCGCAGGACGTGAGCGGCGTGATGCGAACCGTTCAGGCCGAAGTGGCGCGCATGCTCGGCGCGATCCAGATCGGCGACAGTGTCCGCCAGCGGGTCGAACATGGCGCGACCATCTTGCGCATGCTGCTGCCGCAAGGCGACGATGCTGCACCGCCGCCGACGGTGGTGGCGACCATGGCGGCGCTGGTCGCCGCGCAGATGCGGGCGACCGCGCAGGACTTTTCCCGGGAGATCGGCGCGTTGATCGCCGCGATCGACCAGCTCGGGCCCTTGACGACGCGGTTGCTGGGTCTGGTCGAGCGACAGGGCGCCAGCGGTGACGATGGCGATGTGCTGGTCCGTATCGAGCACGGCATCGCCGACGTCAGCCAGGTTACCGGGCAATTGTGCGAGGCGGATCGGCGGCTGGCGACGCTGGCCCAATTCGTGCGGCGGACCTTCGCCGATCTGCTCGGCGGCCTGTCGCGAATCCAGCGGATCGCCCTCGACGTGCAGGACATCTCGACCAACACCCGGCTGCTCTGCCGCCGCCATGGCACGACCGGCCGCGCCGTGGCGGTGATCGCGACCGAGGTCGCCCCCTGCGCCAGCCGGCTCGATGCATCGAGTGCCGGTGTTGCCCGGTTGATCGCCGATCTGAAGCGGGTGGAACTGACCCAAGCGCAGGGCGATGGCGAGGAGGGCCAGGACGATCTGGCGCTGGATGCAGCGTTGAAGGTCGTGCGCCAGGCCTGCGCGACGTCGGACCGCGCGGTCAGCGATGGCGGCGGCGAGGCCCGGGCGATCGTGACATCGCTGGAGCGGAGCGCCGACACACTACATGAGCAGCGTGTAGTGGTGGAGGCACTGGAACGGGCTGCCGACCTCCTGACCGGGGTGCCTGTCCCGGAGGAGCGATCGGCGGATGAGGAGGAGGCGTTGCGGGCGGTGCTGGTCCGCGCCGCCTCGTTTTATACGATGGCGCGCGAGCGCGAAGTGCATGCGCCGTTCCTGCTGCCGGGCATGGCGGTCGTCGACGCCGACGCCGCGCTGGAGGATGATGACGGGCTGTTCTGACGTCGGGCGTCAGCGGCCCTGGCGTGTCTCGACCCGAGCCGAATCGCGCGGCAGGAGCATCGGACGCAGCCGGATCCCCAGGCAGATCACCGTCGGCCAGAACAATGTATTGATGATGTCCGAGGTCGTGTCCGGCCAGCGCCACGAGCCGAAGTGGAGCCGGTCCATGACCTCGTTGAACGCCTCGGCGAGGGCGACGACCGACAGGGGCACGAAGCTGCCCAGCGACCGCCGCGTCAGGACGCGCGCGACCATCAGTACGGCAAGACCCGCGTGCAGGTGGAGGATCGTGTCGGGCAAGCCCGTGCCGTCGCCGATCCAGTCGATGAAACGGTGATAGGTCGCCGGGATCATCGCCGCGCCTTAGGCGGTGCCGCCACGCTCGCCAACCCATATTGCCCATCCCCGGCTTGGCGGCGACCGGCGCGCACGATACAAGCCGGTGGATCACGAAGTGTATTGCGCAGCTAAGACAGTTGTGCGAGAGGGGTAAGCATGAACACGAGCATCGACGGCACGACCACCCAGACGATGCGCCACGCGATGGTGGCGAGCCAGCTGCGGACGAATGCGGTCAACGACCAGCGCGTCATCGCGGCGATGATGAGCGTGCCGCGCGAGATCTTTGTGCCGGAAGCTTCGCGGCTGCTCGCCTATCGGGACACGGCATTGCCGGCGGGCAGGGGCAGGGCGATCAACCTGCCGATGGTCACTGGTCGACTGCTCACCGAAGCCTATCTGACCGCCGACGATCGCGTCCTGCTGATCGGCGCGGCGGGCGGTTATGCGGCGGCGCTGCTCGCCTCGATCGTCGCCAGCGTCGTTGCGGTCGAGGAAGACGCCGAACTGGTCGCGATCGCGCGCGATGCCCTCGCCGGCACGCCGAACGTCGAGATCGTCGAGGGGTCGCTGGCCGAAGGCCATGCCGCTGGCGCACCCTATGACGTGCTGATCGTCGACGGTGCGATCGAACAGGTTCCGGATCTTCTGGTCAACCAGGTTAGGACGGACGGGCGCGTCGTCACCGGTCTGGTCGAGAAGGGCGTGATCCGGCTCGCCAGTGGGCGCAAGACCGATGGCGGTTTCGGCCTGACGCCGTTCATGGATAGCGACTGTGTCATTCTTCCCGGCTTCGAAAAGCCGAGCGGCTTTACATTCTGAGACAAGGGTTAAGGGGGGGCATGCACGCGTTTCGGACAATCCTGGCCAGCGGTGTCGCGCTGGTTGCCGTGCCCGCGGGGGCAGAAACCCTGCGCGAGGCGATGGTCAAGGCCTATCAGGGCAACCCCACGATCACCGCGCAGCGCGCCGTCCAGCGAGCGACCGACGAGACGGTGCCGATCGCACGGGCGAGCGGGCTGCCATCGGTCAACTTGACGGGCGGCTATGTCGAGAACGTTCTGTCGCCCGGCGGTTCGAACCTGGGCAGCAACAACAACAGCTTCGCCAATCCCGCCCGCCAGGCGACGAGTGCCGCCCAGCTGAGCATCCCGCTCTATCGCGGTGGTTCGGTGCGCAATTCGATCGAGGCGGCGGAGACGCGGGTCGAGGCGGGGCGGGCGACGCTGCGCGGCACCGAATCCGATCTCTTCACCGCCGTGGTCGGCGCCTATGAGGACGTGATCCGCGACGAGGCGATCGTCAGTCTCAACCAGCAGAACGTCAAGGTGCTGGAGATCAACCTGCAGGCGAGCCGCGACCGGTTTCAGGTCGGCGATCTGACCCGCACCGACGTCGCCCAGTCGGAAGCGCGCCTGGCATTGGCGCGGGGCCAGCTGCAGTCGGCGGAGGCGCAGCTGATCGCCAGCCGAGAAACCTATGTCCGCGTCATCGGCACGCCGCCGACCAGTCTGGAACAGCCGCCGGCGCTGCCCGCCCTGCCGGCGACGCCGAATGACGCCGTCCAGGACGCGCTGCGAAACAATCCGGTGCTGCTGGCGCAGCAGCGTCTGCGCGACGCGACCCGTTACGACATCGGAGTCGCGCGCGCGACGCGCTTGCCGCAAGTCAACGCCGTGCTCGGCGGCAATTATTACAGCTACCTCGGTTCGCTCGGTGCCGGCACCGGTGTGCGGGTCGGTCAGTCCGCGACCAGCGGCACCGTCGGCCTGGCGCTCAACCTGCCGATCTTCCAGGGCGGCCGTCCCGCGGCACAAGTTCGCCAGGCCGAGGCGCTGCACGCCCAAGCGATCGAAAATACGACCTCGACGGAACGCGCGGTCGTCGCTCAGACCCGCTCCGCCTATGCGGCATGGAAGTCGGCGCAGGAGGTGATCGCGAGCAGCGAGATCGCGGTCAATGCCAACAAGCTCAGCCTAGAGGGCGTCCGCGCCGAGAACAGCGTCGGCACGCGCACGATCCTCGACATCCTCAATGCCGAGCAGGAATTGCTCAACAGCCAGGTGACCTTGGTCACGGCGCGTCGTAACGCCTATGTCGCTGGCTTTGCGCTGATCGCCGCCATGGGCCATGCGGAGGCGCGGGACCTCGGGCTGGAGGGCGGATCCCTCTACGATCCGGTGGCCAACTACAATCGCGTTCGCGGCCGGATTTCCGATTTCGGCGACGACGGTCGGCCCGATCCGGTGGCCGCCTCGACCGCCAATACCCCTGCGCAAACCTCTGTAGTCACACGGCCTCTTGATCCGATGCTCGATACGCCGGTTGACAGAAGCCCTGCATTAACCACAGGTGCTGCGGCACCCAATCGCCAATAACGGCGGGCGCAACGCAGGAATCGAGATGATGGGGGACATCAGCGCGGAACCGTCGATGGAGGAGATCCTGTCCTCGATCAAACGGATCATCGCCGAAGAGAATGACGGTGCGCAGGTGCGGCCGCGCCGAACGCAGCGCGCGGTCGCGGCGTCGGTCGAGCACGAACCCGAAACCGACGAAATTCTGGAGCTGAGCGATCCCATGCCCGCACCGCGTTCTCCATCCGATCCCTCGCGCGGCACCGCACCGGTCCCTCCCGTGCAGCCGCAAGCCGAGCCGATGCGGGCGGCGGAGCAGCCGCGGGCGATGGAGCCCCGCCCCGAACCCCGTATGATAGCAGAGGCAGAGCCCGAGCCGATCCTGTCGCATCAGGCCGCTGCGGCGACGCGCGCGCCGCTGGAAACGCTCAGCCGGATGCTGGTCAAGCCGGAGCCGCAGGGTGACGGCACGCTGGAAGGTCTGGTGCGCGAAATGCTGCGCCCGATGCTACGCGAATGGCTCGACGCCCATTTGCCGGAGATGGTCGAGACGATGGTCGCGCGCGAGATCGCCAAGCTGACCGCGCCGACGCGCTGATCGACTGCTCCTTTCACCAGAGGTGGAAGGAGCCCGCATTTGCCCCGCCGCGCGGCATCTGCTTAGTTGCGCGGCATGAAGATCTTCCTGTCCGCGAGCCTGCTCGCCCTTGCCGCTGCGGCCCCTGTCGCGGCCCGCCAGATCACCATCGACGACGTCGCGACGCTCAGTCGCGTCGGCGCGCCGACCGCCTCGGCGGACGGTCATTGGCTGGTTTGGGCGCAGCGCGAAACGGACCTCGACGCCAATCGCGGGCGGTACGATCTCTGGCGGCTCGACCTGACGCGCAAGGGCGCGGTGCCGGAGAAGCTGCTCGCCGATCCGGCCGTCGACGAGAATGACCCGCAGATCGTCGGGGACACCGTCTATTACACGGCGAACGACGCGATTTGGGCGGTGGCGGTGACCGGTGGTACGCCGCGCAAGCTGACTGACTTCGCCGGCGGCTTCAACGGCTTCAAGGTGGCGCCGACCGGCGACCGGATCGTGGTCTGGGCTGATCGCCGCCCCGATGCGCCCAGCCTCGAGCCGGCGATGGTCAAGAAAGACGCGCGGGCCGGGCAGGCGCGTGTCTATGACAAATTGTTCGTCCGTCATTGGGATAGCTGGGTCGACGGCACCCATTCGCAGCTGTTCGTGCTGCCGCTGACCGCTGCCGGAGCGCCGGGCAATGGTATCGCGGTCGAGCACGGCCTCGACGGCGACACGCCCTCGCGCCCGTTCGGTGGCGGCGAGGAGGTGTCGTGGAGCGCCGATGGCCGCACGCTCTATTTCGCGTTGCGCGTCGCGGGCACGACGGAGCCGCTGTCGACCAACCTCGACATCTGGCAGGCGCCCGCCGACGGCTCGGCCGCGCCGATTAATCTGACCGCGGCGAACCAGGCGACCGATACGCTGCCGACGGTGTCGCCCGATGGCAAGACGCTTGCCTGGGTGGCGATGAAGCGGCCGGGCTTCGAAGCGGATCGGCAGGTCTTGATGGTGCGCGACCTTGCCAGCGGGCAGGTGCGCGCGCTGACCGAAGGGTGGGACCGGTCGGTGGGATCGATCGCCTGGTCGCCCGATTCGAAGCGGCTACTCGTGACCGCGCAGAACACGCAGGAGATGCCGCTCTGGTCCGTCGACGTACGAACGGGCAAGCCGACCCGGTTGACGCAGCAAGGGCATGTCTCTGCCGTGGTAGCGACGCCCAAGGGCAGCGTGATCGCGATGAACAGTCTCACGGCGCCCGACGATTTCTACGCGGTCGCCGGGCCGGGCAAACGCACGCGGCTGACCAGCGTTAACGCGGCCAAGCTCGCCGGTATCGACATGCCGAGCGTGACGCGGTTCAGCTTCGCCGGCGCCAATAACGACCAGGTGTGGGGCTATGCGGTCCGACCGGCGGGCAGCACCGGCAAGCTGCCGATCGCCTATATGGTCCACGGTGGCCCGCAGGGATCGAGCGACAACAGCTGGTCGTATCGCTGGAACCCGGCGGTGTTCGCCGGTGCGGGCTTTGGCCTCGTCGCCGTCGATTTCCACGGCTCGACCGGCTACGGCCAAGCGTTCACCGACGCAATCAGTAACAATTGGGGCGGCTGGCCGCTCGAGGATCTGCAGAAGGGCCTCGCCGCGGCGACCGCCAAGTTCGACTGGCTCGACGGCAACCGCGCCTGCGCGCTCGGCGCCTCCTACGGCGGCTATATGATGAACTGGATCGAGGGGCGCTGGCCGGATCGTTTCAAGTGCATCGTTCAGCATGACGGCGTCTTCGACGCCCGCGCCATGGCCTATGAGACAGATGAACTGTGGTTCGACGAATGGGAACATGGCGGCAAGGCCTATTTCCAGGACCCGGCCGCTTTCGAAAAGTGGAACCCGGTCAATTACGTCCAGAACTGGAAGACGCCGATGCTGGTGATCACCGGCGAAAAGGATTTCCGTATCCCCTATACCCAGGGGATCGCCGCCTTCACCGCGCTGCAACGCCGCGGCGTCCCGTCGCGGCTGGTGGTCAACCCCAACGAGAACCATTGGGTGCTGAAACCGAACAATTCACGGCAATGGTATCACGAGGTGCTTGGCTGGATGGACAAGTGGACGAAGGACGCGCCTGCCCAGTGACGAGCGCGGCACGGGCCGGGGGTGACGGGGGCATCGGCGCTGGCTAAGAGCCGCTGCCTATGACCGAGCTTCCCAAGACCTTCGACCCCGCCGCCATCGAAACCCGCTGGTACCAGCATTGGGAGGAACAAGGCCTATTCCGTCCCGACCGGCCGGGGGCGGAGCCGTGGACGATCGTCAATCCGCCGCCCAACGTCACGGGCAGCCTGCATATCGGCCACGCGCTCGACAATACGCTGCAGGACATCCTGACGCGCCATGCGCGGCTGAAGGGCAAGGATGCTTTGTGGGTGGTCGGTACGGACCATGCCGGCATCGCGACGCAGATGGTGGTCGAGCGCCAGATGGCGGCCAAGGGCGAGAAGCGCACCGACTTCGGCCGTGACGACTTCGTCGCCAAAGTCTGGGAGTGGAAGGCGGAGAGCGGCGGGCAGATCACCCGCCAGCTGCGCCGGCTCGGCTGCTCAATGGATTGGGCCAACGAGCGATTCACGATGGACGAAGGCTTTTCGAAGGCTGTGCTCAAGGTCTTCGTCGAGCTGCATCGGCAAGGGCTGCTCTACCGCGACAAGCGATTGGTCAATTGGGACTCCGGCCTCGGTACCGCGATCAGCGACCTGGAGGTCGAGACGCGCGAGGTGAAGGGCAGCTTCTGGCGGCTGCGCTATCCGCTCGCCGACGGTTCCGGCTTCATCGAGGTGGCGACGACGCGGCCCGAGACGATGCTGGCCGACATGGCGGTTGCGGTGCACCCGGACGATGCGCGCTACACAGCGTTGGTCGGCCAGCAGGTGCGGCTGCCGATCACTGGGCGGCTGATCCCGATCGTCGCCGACGAACATGCCGATCCGGCGCTGGGATCGGGCGCGGTGAAGATCACGCCGGGCCACGACTTTAACGACTTCGATGTCGGTCGCCGCGCTGGGATCGAGGCGCGCGACATGCTCAACATGCTGGATGCCAAGGCGCGGATCGGCCAGACCGCCGACGGCCTGATCCCCGACGCGTTCCTCGGTCTGTCGACCGCGGAGGCGCGCGCGGCAGTGGTCGCGCGGCTGAAGGCGGACGGCGTCCTGATCCCGCACGTCGACAAGGACGGCGTGGAGCACGACGCCGAGCCACGCACGATCCAGACGCCGTTCGGCGACCGATCGGGGGTGGTGATCGAGCCGTGGCTGACCGACCAATGGTATGTCGATGCCAAGACGCTGGCGCAGCCGGCCATCGAGGCGGTGCGGAGCGAGGCGATCAAGATCGTTCCCAAGACATGGGAGAAGACGTTCTTCAACTGGATGGAGAACATCCAGCCGTGGTGCGTATCGCGGCAATTGTGGTGGGGGCATCAGATCCCTGCCTGGTTCGCCGACGATGGGCGGGTCTTCGTCGCAGAAACTGAGGCCGAGGCGCAGGCGCAAGCCGGCGAGGGTGTCGTGCTGACCCGTGATCCGGACGTGCTCGACACTTGGTTCTCGTCCGCGCTGTGGCCGTTCGCCACGCTGGGCTGGCCCGATGGCGATGACCGCACGCTGGGCGGCCGCTATCCCAATGACGTGCTCGTGTCCGGATTCGACATCCTGTTCTTCTGGGATGCGCGGATGATGATGCAGGGGCTGCACTTCATGGGCGAGGTGCCGTTCAAGACGCTGTACCTGCATGGCCTCGTGCGCGCCGCAGATGGCGCCAAGATGTCGAAGTCGAAGGGCAATACCGTCGATCCGCTCGGGCTGATCGACCGGTACGGCGCCGACGCGCTGCGCTTCTTCATGGCGGCGATGGAGAGCCAGGGCCGCGACATCAAGATGGATGAGAAGCGGGTCGAGGGCTATCGCAACTTCGCGACCAAGCTGTGGAATGCGGCCCGTTTCGCGCAGGCGAACGGCATCGGCGGATCGTCGACGCTGGAGGCGCCGGCCGCGACGCTGGCGGTCAACCAGTGGATCGTCGCGGAGACGATCCGCACGGTGCAGGCGGTCGACCTCGCGCTTGCCGACTATCGCTTCGACGGGGCCGCCAACGCCATCTACCAATTCGTGTGGAGCCGCTTCTGCGATTGGTATCTCGAGCTGATCAAGGGGGCGATCGACGACGAGACCCGCGCGGTCGCCGGCTGGGTGTTGGACCAGATCCTGGTGATGCTCCATCCGTTCATGCCGTTCATCACCGAGGAATTGTGGCATGCGATGGCACCGGAGGGGACCCCGCGCGACCACGATCTGATCGTCGCGCGCTGGCCGATGGCGGACGCGCGCAGCCTCGATCCCGCCGCGGAGGCGGAGGTCGACTGGCTGATCCGTCTGGTCGGCGAGATTCGCGCCGTGCGGACCGAGCTCAACGTCCCGCCAGGCGCTCGACTGCCGTTTCATGTCCGCGGCGCCGGGGAGGGGACGGCGGCCCGGCTCGCGCGCCAGACGGCGGTGATCGCCCGTCTCGCGCGGGTCGATCTCTCCGCCGACGACGCGCCGTCGGGCGGAGCGGCGCAGGTCGTCGTCGACGAGGCGACCTTCGTCTTGCCGCTGGAGGGGGTGATCGATCTCGACGCCGAGCGCACGCGCCTGACCAAGGCGATCGCCGCGGCGGAGAAGGAGCGCGACGGGCTCGCCGGTCGGCTGAACAATCCGAGCTTCGTCGAGCGGGCCAAGCCGGAGGCGGTCGACAAGGCGCGTGCCGATCATGCCGACAAGAGTGCGGAGGCGGAGCGCCTGTCCGCCGCGCTGGCGCGGCTGGGCTGAGGGCGTGGCCGGGCGCCCGCCACGCGATCTGACCAGCGGGCCCATCGGGCGCACGCTGCTGCTCTTCGCTTTGCCGACGCTCGGCTCCAGCATCCTGCAGTCGGTCAACGGATCGATCAACGCGATCTGGATCGGCCAGTTGCTGGGTGAGCGGGCGCTGGCGGCGACCACCAATGCCAATCTGGTGCTGTTCCTGCTGGTGGCCGCGGTCTTCGGCTTCGGCATGGCGGCGACGATCCTGATCGGCCAGAACATGGGCCGGCGCGACATCGACGCGGTACGACGCGTGTTCGGTGCGGCGCTGGGCCTGTTCGGCGTCGCCTCGCTCGCCGTGGTGGCGATCGGCATCGCCGCGGCGCCGGCGATCCTCCACGCTCTGGCCACCCCGGCGGAGGTCTACCCGCTGGCGCGCGACTATCTGCGGATCATCTTCCTGTCGATGCCGATGGGCTTCCTGGCGACGCTGATCAGCATGGCGCTGCGCGGGACGGGCGATTCGGTGACGCCGCTGCGCTTCATGGCGCTGGGTTCGGTGATCGACGTGACGCTCAACCCCGTGCTGATCCGCGGGCTGGGACCGATCCCGGCGCTTGGTATCGCCGGATCGGCGACCGCCACGGTGATCGGCAATGCGGTGGCGCTGATAGCCCTGCTCGCTTTCGTCTATCGCCGCGACCTGCCGATCCGACTGCGCGGTGCGGAGTGGCGCTATCTGCGCCCGACGGGCGCGGAACTGCGACCGATCGTCGCCAAGGGGATACCGATGGGCCTGCAGATGTTCGTCGCGACCGGATCGGCGCTGGCGATGATCGGTCTGGTCAACCGTCAGGGAACCACCACCACCGCGGCCTATGGCGCGGCGACGCAGCTATGGACCTATATCCAGATGCCGGCGATGTCGATCGGGGCGGCGGTGAGCGCGATGGTCGCGCAGAATATCGGTGCCGGTCGCTGGGATCGCGTCGATCGCATCACCCGTTCGGGATTGCTGATGAACCTTGCCCTCACCGGCGGGCTGGTGGCGGTCGTCGCCGTACTCGACCGGCACGTGCTCTGGCTGTTCCTGGGTGACGTGCCGGCGGCGATCGGCATCGCCGGCAAGATCAACCTGATCGTCAGCTGGAGCTTCATCCTGTTCGGCGTCACCATGGTGCTGTTGGCGACGGTACGTGCCAATGGTGCGGTCGTCGCGCCGCTGGTCATCCTGGCGATCGCGCTATTCCCGGTGCGGATCGGCACCGCCTATGCGCTGCTGCCCGGCTGGGGGGCGGACGGCCTGTGGTGGAGTTTCCCGGCGGGGTCGATCGCCTCGATGGTGATGACGATCGCTTATTACCGTGCGGGCACGTGGCGACGCGGCCGTCTGGTCAGCCGCGACGAGGCGCATGAGCAGACGCTGTCGCAGAGCGATCCGGCCGGCAAGCAGATGCCGGTCGGCTAGACCGCGGCCGCGCTCAGATTTCCGCCGGCACCATCACCTCGATCACGCCCGCCGCGATCCGGGCGGTGACCGGCGTGTGGGCGAGTACCTCGCCGTCGATCGAGATCGGCAAGGGCGGCTCGGTCGCGACGCGCAGGCTCCTGCCGCGAAAGGTGACCGTGTCGTGGTGGCGCGCCGACGAGCCGACGAAACTCGCCGCCCAATTGCGCACCAAACGGCGCTTGTAGTGGCCGACCACAGCCTGCACGACGATCTCGCCCGAGTCGACCGCCGCATCGTCGACCAGCCAGGTGCCGCCATGATAGGGCCCATTCGACATCCGCACCTCGGTGACGCGCATCCGCTTCTCGCCCGAACCGTCGTCGACGATCAACGTGAACGGCTTGAAGCGCGCGAACTGATAGGCGGCCCAACCAAGATAGCCGACCCGTCCCAACACCTTCTTGAGGTTGTGCGGTACCGTCTCGGCGATCTGCGGGCTGATCCCCATCGCCGCGCAATTGGCGAAATAGTCGTTGTCGATCATGCCGAGATCGATCCGCTTGCGCCGGCCGCTGCGGATCGCCTCCACCGCCCCCGGCACGTCGAGCGGCAGGCCCAACGTGCGCGCGAAACTGTTGGCGGTGCCGAGCGGCAACACGCCGAGCACGACGTCCTTGCCGACGAGCAGATCGACCAACCCGCTGATCGTGCCGTCGCCGCCACCCAAGATGACGAGCTGCGGCTTCTTGGCCAAGGCCCGCGCGACCGTCACCTCCAAGTCGTCCGGATCCTCGACGGCATGAGCATCGACCGGGAACGGCAGGCCGTCCATCGCCGCGCAGGCGCGGCGGAACAGCCTCTGTCCCTTGCGCGACTTGGCGTTGACGATCAGCGCGGCCGAGGTGAAGTCGGTCATGACACATCCAGTGGTTACGGCCGCGCAACGCTTGGCAAGCCGGTCGAGATCCATCATGGCAAGGAACGTCATGACCGCTGCCTATCCTGCGCTCCGCCTGCGTCGCACCCGCGCCTCCGCCTGGAGCCGCCGCCTCCACGCCGAAAACGTCCTCACCCCGGCCGACCTGATCTGGCCGCTGTTCGTGACGGAGGGGCAGGGGGTCGAGCAACCGATCGACAGCCTGCCGGGTGTGTCGCGCTGGTCGGTCGACGGCATCGTCGCACGGGCTCGCGAGGCGCGTGACCTCGGCATCCCCTGCGTCGCGTTATTCCCCTACACCGATGCCGCGCTGAAAACCGACGACGGGCGCGAGGCGCTCAATCCGGACAATCTCATGTGTCGCGCGACCCGCGCGATCAAGGATGCGGTGCCGGAGGTCGGCGTGCTGACCGACGTTGCGCTCGATCCCTACACGACCCATGGCCATGACGGGCTGGTCGACGCGGCCGGCTATGTCCGCAACGACGACACGGCCGCCATCCTCATCGAGCAGGCGCTCAATCAGGCACGCGCCGGCGCCGACATCGTCGCGCCGTCCGACATGATGGACGGCCGCATCGGCATGATCCGCACGGCGTTGGAAGGCGAGGGTGCCCACAATGTGCAAATCATGAGCTATGCCGCGAAATACGCCAGCGGCTTCTATGGCCCATTCCGCGACGCGGTCGGCAGCCGCGGCCTGCTGAAGGGCGACAAGAAGACCTATCAGATGGATCACGCCAATGCCGAGGAGGCGCTGCGCGAGGTCGCGCTCGACCTGGCGGAGGGGGCCGACAGCGTCATGGTCAAGCCCGGTCTGCCCTATCTCGACATTATCGTCCGGGTGAAGCAGCGGTTCGAGGTGCCGGTCTTCGCCTATCAGGTGTCGGGCGAATATGCGATGCTGGAGGCCTCGGTTGCGGCCGGGGCGGGCGATCGCGACGCGCTGGTGCTGGAAACGCTGCTGGCCTTCAAGCGCGCGGGCTGTGCGGGCGTGCTGACCTATCATGCGGCGCATGCGGCGCGGCTGTTGCATGGCTGATCGACGCTGCGGTCCGGCGCAGCCGTGACCGAGATCAGGCCGATGGGGCGTGGCGGGCGGATGCTATTCGTCGCGACGATCCTGACCGGATCGTTCCTGCTGTTCCTGGTCCAGCCGCTTGTCGCCCGCATCGCATTGCCGCGGCTCGGCGGGGCGCCGGCGGTGTGGAATTCGGCGATGCTGGTCTACCAGACGCTGCTGCTGTGCGGCTATGCCTATGCCCATGCCCTGGCGAGGGTGCGGCCGTGGCTGCAGGCGGCGGTGCATCTTGCCGTCCTTGCGATCGGCGCGCTGTTCCTGCCGATCGGCCTGATCGCCGCCGGCCTGCCGGCCGGCGCCAGCCCGGCATGGTGGGTGCCGTGGTTGCTCCTCGTGTCGATCGGGCCCTTATTCTTCGCCGTGTCGGCACAGGCGCCGTTAATCCAACGCTGGTTCGGCCTCGCCAGCGGTGGCGACCCCTATGGTCTGTACGCCGCCTCCAATCTGGGTAGCTTCGCCGGGCTCGTCGCTTATCCGTTGCTGGTCGAACCCTTGTTCGCGCTCCGGCTGCAACGCTGGGGGTGGAGCGCGGGCTATCTGCTGCTGATCGCCCTGGTGCTCCTCTGCGCCTCACGGCTGCCGCGCGCGGGCAGCGGCGAGCGCGCGCGGCCGACCAGCGCGCCCGCGAAACCTTGGCGGGTTCCGCACTGGATCGCGCTGGCGGCGGTGCCGTCCGGTCTCATGCTGGCGACGTCGACCTATGTCACCACCGACATCGTCGCCATGCCGCTGCTGTGGGTGTTGCCGCTCGGCCTGTATCTGCTGAGCTTCACGATCGCCTTCGCCGCGCGGCGCGACACGGCCGATTTCCTGACCCGCGTCGCGCCGATCACCATCCTGCTGTTCGGCGGAGTGATCATCGGCGGCTTCAATACGCAGCCGTTCGCCAATCTCGGCGTCGCGCTGCTGCTGCTGTTCATGGCGGCGGTGGCTTTGCATACCCAGCTCTACCGCCTGCGCCCGGCACCCGACCGGCTGACCGGCTTCTATTTGGCGACGGCGGTAGGCGGTGCCCTCGGCGGCGCATTCGCCGGCCTGGTGGCGCCGGCGGTGTTCGACTGGACGTACGAATATCCGCTGCTGATCCTCGCCGCCGGTGTGCTGGTGCCGCAGGTCTATCTGACCGGCTGGCTGCGCGATCTCTGGTGGTCCGATGCCTTGCGGCGGATCGCCTGGAGCATCGTCGCCGCAACCTGCGCCTTGCTCATCGCGGCGGCGGTGTTCGACCCCACCGGTCGCTTCGGCGAACGGCATCAGGGCTTTGCCTTCGTCTTCGTCGCGGTGATCGGCCTGGCGACGATCGGCCGGCGCCGCGCCTATGCGACCGTGCTGGTTAGCGCCCTGGCGCTGTTCGGGGGCTGGCGCGCCATCGAATTGTCGCTGGACCGTGGCGCGCGGACGCGAAGCTACTTCGGCGTCTACACGATTCGGGACGGGGACGGGCGCCGGGAGCTCGACCATGGCACCACCGTCCATGGCATCCAGCTGACCGGCAATGCCACCCGCGAACGGATGCCGACGACCTATTATGTCGCCGGATCAGGCGTCGGGCAGGCGTTACAGGCCGTGCCGGCGCTCTACGGCGAGTTGGCCCGCGTTGGCATCGTCGGGCTGGGGACGGGCACGCTCGCCTGTTACGCTCGGCCGGGCCAGCGCTGGACCTTCTTCGAGATCGATCCGACGGTGGTGCGCATCGCACGCGATTCGGGACGGTTCACCTATCTGCGACGCTGCACGCCCGGCGCCACGATCACGCTCGGCGACGCGCGCGTCAGCCTGTCGCGATCGCCCGCCGACAGCCTTGACCTGCTCGCGCTCGATGCCTTTTCTTCGGACGCCATACCAATGCATTTGATGACCCGGGAGGCGTTCGCCACCTATGCCCGGGTATTGAGCGAGCGCGGGCTCCTCCTCGTCCACATCTCGAACCGCTTCCTCGACCTCGAGCCGGTCGTGGCCGCGGCGGCGCGGGCGGGTGGCTGGCATGCGGCGGAATATTATTTCCAGCCTTCCTCGCTCGATCCGGATGCCTCGCCCAGTCAATGGATCGCCATGTCGCGCGATCGGGCCGCGCTGGACGCCGTAACCGGGGGCGACCCCGACTGGCGCGCGATCGTCGGACGGCCCGGCGTACCGGCCTGGACCGACGATTATTCGACGATCCTGCCGCTGCTGCGCCTGACGCCGGGACGTGCCGGCTAGGCCTTCGCCAAGCCGTCCTGCAGCCGGTCGATCGTCGTGCCCTGGCGGTCGGCCTCCGTGGCGACGGCATCGTGGAGCGCCTCCAGCGCCGGATATGGAGGCTGCAGCTCAGCGGCGCGATCGCCAGCCCGCGACTCGACATCGGTCAAGAGTGCGCCGGTTTGCGCCCGCCAATCGTCGAGCTGGGCCAGTGCGGTCTGCGCCTCCAGCCAGGCGTCGCTACCCGCCGCGGCTCCCCGGGCGCGGCTGGCGGCGGCCTCCGCGGTCCGGGCGTCGCCCGCAAAACCGTCGGCGAGCTTCGTCAGCTGGGCGCGCAACGTGGCGATCTGCGCATCCAGCGCCGGGTCGGGCACCAGCTTGGGCGCGGTCCGCACCGGTTCGGCGAAGCCGACCCGCTCCACCGCACGCGGCGCCAGCGAGGGATAGACACGCGTATCATGCGTGCAGCCAGCCAGGGTAACGGGGACGAGAGCGAGCAGTGCGAGGGTTTTCATGGCCGCTGTAACTATGGGGCGAAGAAAAAGTGCGCAACGCACTTGCGCGCTCCGAAACGTCTGCTATCAGCGCGCCTCCGGTTGGCGCCCGTAGCTCAGCTGGATAGAGCATCAGACTACGAATCTGAGGGTCGGACGTTCGAATCGTTCCGGGCGCGCCAAAATCCCCCGCCAGGTCTACTGACCTGGTGGGGGTTTTGCATTCTGGCAGGTGCGGCATCGCAGCTGTCCGATCTGCAGCTCCTCTGAAGTAACATGCATTCGCCTAACGGGCGCAAGCGGCTAGACAGGCGCCATGTTGCGTCGCTTGCTGTCGTTCGTCGAACCGTTCATCCTGTTGCTGCTGGCCACCGTGCTGCTGGCCTCGCTGTTGCCGCCGCGTGGCGCGATGGCGGGGATCGTCGCGACGGCGGCGGACGTTGGCATCGTGCTGCTGTTCTTCCTCCATGGCGCCAAATTATCGCGCGAGGCGATCTGGCAGGGCGCACGCAATTGGCGGCTGCACCTCACCGTGCTTCTGGTCACCTTCGCGCTCTTCCCGCTGCTCGGTCTCGCCTTGCGTCATGCGCCGGGGATCGATCCGACCGTCGGCATCGGCCTGCTCTTCCTGACTCTGCTGCCCTCGACGGTACAGTCGTCGATCGCCTTCACCGCCATCGCGCGTGGCAATGTCGCCGCGGCGGTATGCAGCGCGTCGTTCTCCAATCTGATTGGTATCGTCGTGACGCCGGCACTTGTCGCCTTGCTGATCGGCGGCATCGGCGGACAGGGCAGCGGACTGTCGCTGTCCGCCGTCGAATCGATCGTGTTCCAGCTGCTCGTGCCGTTCGTGGCAGGACATCTGCTACGGCCGTGGATCGGCGGTCTGGTGACGCGCTGGAAGGGGCTGCTCGGTATCGTCGACCGCGGTTCGATCCTGCTCGTCGTCTATTCCGCTTTTGGCGCAGCGGTCGTCGAAGGGCTGTGGCACAAGGTGTCGCCCGGCGACCTCGTGCTGATCGGCGGCCTGTGCGTCCTCCTGCTGGCGGTCGTATTGAGCCTGACTTGGTTCGCCGGACGTCTGCTCGGCTTCAGTCGCGAAGATGCCATTGTGCTGCTCTTCTGCGGATCGAAGAAGAGCTTGGCGTCGGGAGTGCCGATGGCCGGCGTGCTGTTCGCCCCGGCAGAGGTGGGCGTCATCCTCCTGCCGGTCATGCTGTTCCACCAGATCCAGCTGATCGCCTGCGCGGTGATCGCGCGACGTTATGCCAAGGCTAGCGAATAGCCGCGACCGCAGCGAGCACCTGCTCGGCCAATTCGGGCCGGCAGATCAGCAGGTCTGGCAGCAGGGGGTCGGCGCAATTATAGACCAGCGGGCTGCCGTCGATCCGCGATGCGTGCAGGCCCGCCGCCAGCGCCACCGCGGCCGGGGCGCAATTGTCCCACTCATATTGACCGCCGTCATGCAGGTAGATGTCGGCCCGCCCGTCGACCACCGCCATCGCCTTGACCCCGGCCGAGCCCATGCCGCGATGCGTCGCTGCCAAGGCCGCGCCGACCTGGTGGACAAGGCTGGAGGCGCGGGTGCGGCTGACCACCATGCGCGGCGGGGCACCGCAGGCGCTGGCCGCCTGCCGCGCCTGCGCCGTCGTATAGACCCGCCGCTGCGTCGGCACTGCGACGGCCCCGACAGCGGGGCGGCCGTCGATGGCCAGGCCGACATGCACCGCCCAATCGTCCAGCCCATCCGCATAGTCGCGCGTGCCGTCGAGCGGATCGACGATCCAGACCCGCCTTGCCGCGCAACGCGCCCCGTCGTCGAGTGATTCCTCGGACAGGATGAAGTCGTCCGGACGGGCGCGGCGCAGCCGGTCGAGGATCAGCCGATTCGCCTCGGCGTCGCCCGCGTCACCCAGCGCCTTGCCCGTCGCCCCGCCGCGCGCGCGGATGGCGAGCAACAAGTCGCCCGCTTCCTCCGCTACCGCCGCGGCGAGTTCGACATCGGTCACAGTTCGAAACTCCATATACCCAGCACATGCTCGACGATCCGCTCGGCGGCAGCTTCGGCGCTTTCGTGGCGCGTGTCGATGCGGATATCGGGGCGCTCCGGAGGCTCGTAAGCGCTCGAGATGCCAGTGAAATGCGCGATCTGCCCGGCGCGCGCCTTGGCGTAGAGGCCCTTGACGTCGCGCGCCTCCGCGTCCTCCAGCGGCGTGTCGACGAAGATTTCGACGAACTCGCCGGCCGGTAGCAGCCCGCGGACCAGTTCGCGTTCGGCGCGGAACGGCGAGATGAAGGCGGTGAGCACGATCAGCCCCGCGTCGCACATCAGCTTCGCGACCTCGCCGACGCGGCGGATATTCTCGATCCGGTCGGCGTCGCTGAAGCCGAGGTCGCGATTGAGGCCGTGGCGGACGTTGTCGCCATCGAGCAGGAAGCTGTGTCGGCCGAGCGCGTGCAGCTTCTTTTCGACCAGATTGGCGATCGTCGACTTGCCAGAGCCGGACAGGCCGGTGAACCACAGCAGCCGGGGCGATTGGCCCTTCTGGCGGGCATGCGCCTCGCGACCGATCTCGATCGACTGCCAATGCACGTTCTGCGCGCGGCGCAGCGCATGAGAGATCATCCCGGCCGCCACCGTCGCATGGCTTTCGCGGTCGATCAGGATGAACCCGCCGAAGATCGGGCTTTCCGCATAAGGCGCAAAGGCGATGGCCGCGTCGGTATAGACCTCTGCGACGCCGATGTCGTTGAGGGTCAGCGTCTTTGCGGACAATTTCGCCTGGGTGTTGACGTCCACGACATGGTCGGGCGGCTGTACGGTGGCGCCGACGGTGCGGGTGCCGATCTTCAGCCAATAGCCGCGACCCGGTACCAGGGGCGTGTCCGCCATCCAGACCAGCGTCGCCTGGAATTGGTTGGCGACCTGAGGCGCGTCAGCCGCTGCGGCGATGACGTCGCCGCGCGAGCAATCGACCTCGTCGGCGAGTACCAGCGTAACCGCCTCGCCTGCCGCGGCCGTGTCGCGGTCGCCGTCGAAGGTGACGATCCGCGCGATGCTGGTCGTCCGACCGGATGGCACGATCCGCACCGGGTCGCCGACCGCCGCCCGCCCTTGCGCGACGGTGCCGGCGAAGCCGCGGAAGTCGAGGTCCGGCCGGTTGACCCATTGTACGGGCAGGCGGAACGGTCCCGCCGCAGCGCGATCGGTTTCGACCGGTACGGCTTCGAGATGCGGGAGCAGCGCAGGGCCACGATACCAGGGCATGGCGTTCGAGCGCGTCGTGACGTTGGCGCCGGTCAGGCCCGACAACGGAATCGCGGTGAAATCGGCGATGCCGATGTCCTGGGCGAAGGCGGCGTAATCGGCGACGATCGCGTCGAAGCGCGCCTGATCGTGCCCGACCAGGTCCATCTTGTTCACCGCCAGCACGATGTTCCGGATGCCGATCAGATGCGCCAGGAAGCTGTGCCGACGCGTCTGGGTAAGCACGCCCTTGCGGGCATCGACCAAGATCACCGCCAGATCGGCGGTCGACGCGCCGGTGATCATGTTGCGGGTATATTGTTCGTGGCCGGGCGTGTCGGCGACGATGAACTTGCGTGTTTCGGTGGCGAAGAAGCGATAGGCGACGTCGATCGTGATGCCCTGCTCGCGCTCGGCGGCGAGGCCGTCGACGAGCAGCGCGAAGTCAATGTTCTGCCCCTGCGTCCCGACGCGGCGGCTGTCCGCCTCCAGCGCGGCGAGCTGGTCCTCGAAGATCGTCTTCGAATCGTAGAGCAGCCGGCCGATCAGCGTCGACTTGCCATCGTCGACCGAGCCGCAGGTGATGAAGCGCAGCATCGTCTTGGCGGCGTGGCGGTCGAGATAGGCGTGAATGTCCGCGGCGATCAGCGCGTCGGGGGTATAGGCGGTCATCAGAAATACCCCTCGCGCTTCTTCTTCTCCATGCTCGCCGCCTGGTCGTGATCGATCGCCCGGCCCTGGCGTTCGGAGGTTGTGGTCAGCAGCATCTCCTGGATGATCGCGGGCAAGGTCGCCGCCTCGCTCTCGACGGCGCCGGTCAGCGGATAGCAGCCGAGCGTCCGGAACCGGATCGACCGCTCGACCGGCCGTTCGCCGGGACGCAAGCGGAACCGATCGTCGTCGACCATCAGGATAAGCCCGTCGCGTTCGACGGTGGGGCGCGGCGCGGCCAGATAGAGCGGCACGATCTCGATGCCCTCACGCAGGATATATTGCCAGATGTCGAGCTCGGTCCAGTTGGACAGGGGAAAGACGCGGATGCTCTCGCCGCGGTGGATGCGCGCATTGTAGAGGTTCCACAACTCGGGCCGCTGCGCCTTGGGATCCCAGCCCTGGCTGACGGAGCGGAACGAGAAGATGCGTTCCTTGGCCCGGCTCTTCTCCTCGTCGCGGCGCGCGCCGCCGAAGGCGACGTCGAACCCGCCGGCTTTCAGCGCCTGCTTCAACCCTTCCGTCTTCCACAAGTCGGTATGGCGGCTGCCATGATCGAAGGGGTTGATGCCGGCGGCGAGCGCTTCGGGATTGCGGTGGACGATCAATCGCATGCCGGCGGCTGCGGCGGCCTTGTCGCGAAGGTCGTACATCGCGCGGAACTTCCAGGTCGTGTCGACATGGAGCAGCGGAAAGGGCGGCGTTGCCGGGTAGAAGGCCTTGCGCGCCAAATGCAGCATCACGGCCGAATCCTTGCCGACCGAATAGAGCATCACCGGGGCCTCGGCCTCGGCGACGACTTCCCGCAGGATATGGATGCTTTCGGCTTCCAGCCGATCCAGATGCGTCACGCCACTCATCCGTGCCCAGATAAGCGGATGTCGCTGCAATGCGACAAACTTGTCCTGTTGGCGGCGAAAGCCGCACGCGTCATTCGTGCTGCCGTCGCTCCGCCACGTCGATCAAAATGCCACCGACCATGAACACGGAGATCGGGCAGACCGCGAAGAGCAGCCATCCACCGTAACCGGGATAGAGCTCGAGATAGTGCACCCCGCGTTCGACGGCGCCGAGCGCGAGTGCGTAGATGACGAGGAACGCCTCGAACTTGGTCTTGATGACAAACAGGCGACGGATACGGCTCCACATAACCGAATGTTAAGCACGAACGATGCCAACCGCAGAAAACCGGGCTTTACGGGTTACCCGATTTGGTTACCTGTCAGGTAACCCGACAGGTCGAGAGCCGCCAGCAGCGCGTCATGCGCGGTTTCGATCGCCGCGACCAGGGTCGGATCGCCGAGCATCCTGGGGTCGATCGTCTCCGGCCACCAGCGCTGCACCACCGCCGCGATCCGGTCGAGCCGGGCCGGATCGACGAGGAAACGCGGATCGATCGTCGCCGGGTCGGCGACGACGCGCAGCCGCAGGCAGGCCGGGCCGCCGCCGTTCGCCATCGACTGTTTGACGTCCACCACCTCGACCCGGCGGATCGGTCCGTTGCCGCCGCGATGCCGTTCGAGCCAGCGCCACACCGCCGCATTGCCGCGCGCTTCCGCCGGCACGATCAGCGTCGGCCCATCCGCGGTGGTGACCAGTTGCGCGTTGAACAGATAGGAGGCGATCGCATCGGCCAGGCTGACTTCGGCCGTCGGCACTTCGACGATCTCCACCTCCGGCATCAGCCGGCGCAGTTCGGCATAGACGCCGTCGCGGTCCGCGAACGCCTGTTCGTGCGCCAGCAGGACGCGCTCGTTGGCGACCGCGACCACGTCGTTGTGGAAGGCGCCGGCTGCGATCGCCGCGGGGGATTGCTCGACGAACAGGGTCCGCGCGGGATCGAGCCCGTGCCGCCGTGCCACCGTCGCGCTTGCCTCGGGATGCTGGCGCGCGGGGAAGAGGCCTCCGGGCAACGTATAAACGAACACCTCGATTCCGGGCGCGCCATGCTCCGGACACAGCCGCATGTGATTGGCCGCGCCTTCATCGCCGAACGGTGCCGGCACCGGGCCGTGCACGGCGAAGGCGGGATCGGCAAAGGCGAGGCGAAGCTGCGCCAGCGTCTCCGGCCATTCGTGGCTGCGATGCGCCATGGTCATCAGATTGGCGACGCTGAGGTGGCAGCGACCGTCGGTGCTATCCATCGCGGGCGACACCGTCGCCGCATTCGCCGCCCACATCGCCGAGGCGGACATCGCCTGCGCCTGGAGCAAAGGCGACGCCTCCTCATAGCTGGTCGCCAGCCGGGCAAGCCAGTCGCGATCCGGCCGCCGGTGCGGCAGCAGAATGCCCTGCGTCAGACCCAGCGCCAGATTGGCGCGCATCTTCGCCAGTCCCTCCAGCGCCGCCGCGCGGGGATGCGACAGCTGGCCGGCGTTGCTGGTCGCGGCGAGATTGCCCGCCGACAGGCCGGCGTAATTGTGGCTTGGCCCGACGATGCCGTCGAAGTTGATCTCGGTTACCATGCCGGTCACCAGCGCGGAACGTGGAGGACGAGGTCGTCTTCGCCGACGCCGAGCAGATCGGCGCAGTCGGCTGAGAGGACGATCCGCTCGCCCACTTCGCGGACGCAGCCGAAAGCGCAGCGGAAGTCGTCGAGCCGGCCGACCGCGACGAGCGATTCGATGCCACCTTCGCCGTCGATCGCGACGATCCGGCTCGCCCGTGCCTCGGCGATCGACCGGACGCGATCGGTGCGGGCGGTCATCGTCGGACCGCCGTCGAAGATGTCGACGTAGTTCTCGAAATGAAACCCCTCGTTTTCCAGCATGCGCATCGCCGCCCGGCCGCTCGGATGCGGCAGGCCGATGGCGCCCCGCGCCGCCTCCGACAGCATCGCGGTGTAGATCGGATGCTTGGGCATCAGGTCGGCGATGAACTGGTGACCGTTGACGGCATTGAACTGGTCGGCATCCTGAAAGTTCATGCCGAAGAAGCGGCCGGCCAGCCCGTCCCAGAAGGGCGATCCACCCGCCTCGTCGATGACGCCGCGCAGCTCGGCGAGGATGCGATCGGCGAACCGCTCGCGATGCGCCCGGATGAACAGATAGCGGCTGCGGGCGAGCAGCAGACCCAGGCCGCCGGCCCGCTCGCCGGGATGGAGGAACAGGCCGCCGACCTCGCACGATCCTTCCAGATCGGTGGTCAGCGTCAGCATCTCGGCCCGGAACGTGCGGCCGAGCTCGCGGCTGTGCTGAGTCAGCGTGCCGATGCGATAGCTGTAGAAGGGATGCTGTTGGCCGACCTGGGTGAAGATCTGGCTGGTGCCGCGCACCTCGCCGGTGGCGGCATTCTCCAGTATCAGCACGAACAGTTCGTCGGACAGCGGCCCGCCATCGCTGGCGAACGCCTCTTCGCTGCGTTCCAGCTTGGCGCGCAGCGCCTTGCGGTCGGGCGGCAGGTTGGTGAAACCGCCACCGGTCAGCTTCGCCATTTCATAGAGGTGCGACAGGTCACGACCCGTGCCGGCGCGGATACGGAAGGTCATGCATCATCCCCTGTCACGAGCCGCCCGATCGTCAGCACGGACAGCGCCGCCCGTTCGACCAGGCTGTCGACGATCAGAAATTCGTCCGGCGAATGGATCGCGCCGCCCCGCACGCCCATCGTGTCGACGACCGGCACGCCCGTCGCGGCGATGGTATTGCCATCGCAGACGCCGCCCGTGGCCCGCCAGCCGACGGTCAGCCCGAGGTCGCGTCCTGCCGCGACGACCTGCGAGAAGAGCGTCTCGCTGGCCCCGGTCATCGGCTTGGGCGGCCGGTTGAAGCTGCCGTGGCGGGCGATGTGGACGTCGTGCGCCGCGCGCACGGTTTCGATCGCCGTCGCGATCGCGGCATCGGCCCGCGCGATCGCCGCCGCATCGCGCGGCCGGAAATTGACCCGCAATACCGCCAGGTCGGGCACGACATTATTCGGTCCGCCGCCGTCGATCCTGGCCGGATTGACGCTCAGGCCGTCGCCCGTCGCTGCGGCGAGGCGCAGGGCGAGGTCCGCTGCCGCGACCAGCGCATTGCGGCCGTCTTCGGGGTTGCGACCGGCGTGGGCGCTGCGGCCGCGGACCACGATCGAGAAATTGCCGGTGCCGCCGCGCGCGCCCGCCAAGGTGCCGTCGGGCAAGGCGGGCTCGTAGGTCAGCCCCGCCAGCTTGCCGCGCGCGGCGGCGACCAGTAGCCCGGCCGAGGCGAGCGAGCCCGTCTCTTCGTCCGAATTGATCACCACCTCATAGCCCAATCGTGCGGCGAACGGCGTCGTCTCCACCGCCTGGAGCGCGGCGAGCATCACCGCCAGCCCGCCCTTCATGTCCGAGACGCCCGGCCCGTTGACGGTACCGTCGGCGCGCTCGGTCACCTGTTGAAAGGGGTGATCCGTCGCATAGACGGTGTCCATGTGGCCGGTGAAGAGCAATTGCGCCGGCGCCTCCGGGCGGACGCGCAGGTGGAGATGACGACCATGCGCGATTGTCTCGACCTGCCCGGCGGCGGTGATCGCCTCGACCGGCGCGGGCTCGACCAACCGGCACTCGCCGGGCAATGCGCCGAATGCATCGGCAAGCACGTCCGCCATGCGGGCGAGCCCGTCGAGATTGCGCGTGCCGCTGTTGATCGCCGCCCAGCGCTGCGTCTGCGCGAGCATCGTCGCGCCATCCAGACCATCAATGAGCGCACGTGCCGCGCTGGTTCTGCTCTCCATCGGCGGCTTGCTAGCCGACCCGGCGGCAGAAGGGAAATGGCGGTGTCCTTGCGAACCTTCCGCTCAGAAGCTGTAGACCAGCGACGCGCGACTGGTGGTGTCGGTCGACACCGAGCCGACCGGCGGTTGGCTTTCGTACTGCACGTTGTAGGACAAGGCGGCCGACAGCGGGCCGATTAATTTGGCGTTGAGCGCGGTGGTGCCGCTGACCGTCGAGTTGAATCGTTCGACATAGGCGGCGGCATTCTGCGTCACCGACAGGCCGGGCAGCAACCGCCAGCTGAACGCCATCGTGCCGCGCGCGGCGAGACTGCTCTCGAGCAGGTCGTTGGTGAAATTGGTCCGCCGGAATGCCGGGCCCAATTCGACGTCGAGGCGGACTCGCGGCGTCTTCACCGCGCTGTAGCCGATGCCCGACGAAGCCGAATAGCGGTCGAAATAACCGAGGAAGCGATCGCTCTCATACTGGGCGGCACCGTAGACATAGACACGGTCGTCGATCTTGTAGTTTGGTTCGTAGCTCGCGAGGTAATGTTCGCGGGTCGGAATGCCGGCATTCTCCTGATAGTCCGCCTGGACGTGGAATTTGTGCCGCCACTGCAGGCCTTCGCGCGTCAGGTCGAGGACCGCGCTGCCGCCCTTCGAATCGGTGTTGCCGGTGGTGACATAGCCGCCCAGCTCGGCGCGACCGGTCCACAGGTCGAAGATGTTGGCCTGGCGGATCGTCGCGTTGCGCGCCGCGGCGCGTTCGTTGCGCCACTTCTGCGCGATCGCGAGCACCTGGTCGGCGCTCGCCGGATCGGCCAGCCGCGCATATTTGACGACGACCGACACGTCGCCATCGCTGCCGCTCTCGATCGCCGCGTCGAGCATCGCCTTGATCGGCCCTGGGATCGGCACCGCATTCTGATCGGCCGCCGGCGTGCCCTCGGCGTTGGCGAGCAGCAACGGAAGCAGGAACAGAGACATCGCACGGCGCATGATCGCGGGCTCTAGGCGACGCGATCCGGCAGGCAACGTTACCATCTTTCGCTTGCGGTGAGGTGAGGCCGGAATGCGGCGAGCACCGCCTCATAGAGCGCCGTCTTGAAGGGTACGATCATCGCCGGCAGATCCTGCGGATCGGCCCAGCGCCAGGCGCGGAATTCCTGGTGCTCCGTCGCGATGTCGATATCGCTGTCCTGGCCCAGGAAGCGGAACAGGAACCAGCGCTGCCGCTGCCCGCGCCATTGGCCCTTCCACACCTTGCCGACGAGATCGTCGGGCAAGTCGTAGAACAGCTCGTCGGGCGCCTCGGCGATCAGTTGCACCTTATCCGGCACGACGCCCGTCTCTTCGCCCAGTTCGCGGATCGCGGCGGTCAGCGCGTCCTCGCCGGCGTCGATCCCGCCTTGCGGCATCTGCCAGGCCTCCAGCGTCGAATCCATCCGCTGGCCGACGAAGACCCGCCCTTCGGCGTTGATCAGCATCACGCCAGCGCAGGGGCGATAGGGTAGATCGGACTTGCTCATGCCGCCGCTCCGGCGGCTTGGCGTTGTACCCGCGCCGCTTCCGCCTCGACGATCGCCGGCTTCAGCGTCGCCAGATAGGCGGCGACGTCGCCTTGGCTCGACGGGATCGCCTTGCGCAGCGTCGCGAAGCCATGGATCGTCCCCACCGCCTCGCGGAAGACGACGGGCACGCCGGCCTGCGCCAATGCCGCGGCATAGGCGCGGCCTTGGTCGCGGATCGGATCGAGGCTTGCGGTGACGATCACCGCCGGCGGCAGCCCGGCGACGTTGCCGAGGAGCGGCGATCCCCGTGGATGGGCGATATCCGCCTGATAGGCGTCGACGAACCACAGCATCGTGTCGCGGGTGAGCAGATAACCGTCGGCGAATTCCTCGAACGAGGGATAGAGGCGCGACGTGTCGGCCGCGGGATAGATCGGTGCCTGCAGGATCACCGGCACCGTCGCGGGTCGATCGCGCAGATCCATCGCGGCAACGATCGTCAGCGTGCCTCCTGCGCTGTCGCCGGCAAGCACCAGTGCGGTGACACTGCGCCCAAGCGCGGCCGGGCTGCCGGCGACCCAGCGCGCCGCCGCCTCGCAATCGTCCGGCGCCGCGGGCCAGCGGTGTTCGGGCGCGAGTCGATAGTCCACCGAGATCACCGGCAGGTCGAGCACCCGCGCGATCTCCGCGCACAGGCTGGCGTGCGTATCGATGTTGCCGATGACGAAGCCGCCGCCGTGGAAGAACACCACCGCCGGGCCCGGCTCGCGGCTTTCGCGCGCGTCGAACAAGCGCGCGGGGATCGTGCCCGCAGGCCCCGGTATCGCAAGATCGCGCATCGTCGCCAGCTCGCCGACGGCCAAGTCGGCGACGTCCTTCATCGCGACGAACACCTGTCGCGCCGCCTCGGGCGTCATCTGGTGCGTGCGCGGGCCGGGAACGGAGGCGAGATAATCGAGAAAGGCGCGAACGTCGGGGCGGACGAACGGGGCGGGGTCGGTCATGCACGGGTCCCTTGGGCAGCCTGCGGTGGCGCCCTACCTAGGTGGCGTGATCGCCGTCGTCCATCATCCCGCCTATGTCGCGCCCGCCCCGGCGCGATCGACCTACCGCTGGAACAAGAACGGCCTGATCCGCGACCTGTTGCTGGAGCAGGGGCGGCGGATCGAATGGCACACGCCCGATCCGATGCCGACGCGCTGGCTGGAGGCGGTTCACGACCCGGACTATGTCGCGGAGGTGCTGGAGGCGCGGGTCCCGCCGCTCAAGACGCGGCGCATCGGCTTTCCGGTGACCCCGGAGGTGGCGGCACGCGCGCAGGCGGTGCCGGGCGGCACCTGGCTGGCGGCGCATCTGGCGCTGCGCCACGGCTTCGCAGCCAATACCGCCGGCGGCAGCCATCATGCGCTCGCCGACACCGGGGCAGGCTATTGCGTGTTCAACGATCTGGCGGTGGCGGCGGTCCGGCTGGTCGAGGAGGGGACGGTCGACCGGCTCGCCGTCGTCGATTCCGATGTCCACCAGGGCGACGGCACGGCCGCCTTGCTGGCGGGCCATCCCGGCATCGTCACCTATTCGATCCACGCCGAAAAGAACTTCCCCGCCCGCAAGGCGCGCTCGACGCTCGACGTGCCGCTCGCCGACGGGCTCGGCGACGAGGCCTATTTGACGACGCTGGAAGAGACGCTGACGCCCTTCCTCGCCGAGCACCGGCCGCAGCTGGTCCTCTATCAGGCGGGGGTCGATCCCTTCGCCGATGATCGGCTCGGCCGATTGTCGCTCAGCCTCGACGGCCTTGCCCGGCGGGAGCGGCTGGTCGCGCGGCTGTCGCAGGCGGCGGGGGCGCCGCTCGCCAGCACGGTCGGCGGCGGCTATGGCGACGATGCGCTGGCGATCGCCCGCCGCCACGTCGATGCCATCCTAATCCTGGGCGCCGCCTTCGCCTGACCGTCTTTCGCCCGACCCGATCCTCGGGCATGAGCGCGCGGATGACCGGCCTCCTGTCCCGCACGATCGCGCCTCCGTTTCACCGCCTGCTCGATCGGATCGACGCCGGACTGGCGAGCGGCGGGATCGAGGCGCGCCTGCCCGACGGGACGCACCGGCTGCTCGGCGGCCGCGCCCCCGGTCCGGTGCCGATCGTCACCATCGTCCGCTGGCGTGCGCTGCTGCGGCTGGCGACGGAAGGGTCGGTCGGCTGGTATCGCGCCTGGGAGGCGGGCGAATGGTCGAGCCCCGACCCGGTGCCGCTGTTCGACCTGTTCATGCGCAACCGCACCTCGCTCGGCGGAACGGCGCGGGCCGGCGGCATTCCCAGGGCGGCGCTGCGCCATTGGCACCGCCTGCGTCGCAACGACCGCGGCGGCGCGCGGCGCAACATCGCCGACCATTACGATCTCGGCAACGACTTCTACCGGGAATGGCTCGATGCCTGCCTGACCTATTCGAGCGCGATCTACGACCGTGGCGACACGCTGGAAACGGCGCAGCAGCGCAAGCTCGACGCGATCCTCGCCCGCACCGCGACCCGTCCCGGCGAGACGATCCTGGAGATCGGCTGCGGCTGGGGTTCGTTCGCCGCCACCGCCGCGGCCGCCGGCCGCAAAGTCCATGGCCTGACCCTGTCGACCGAACAGAAGGCGGCGGTCGATGCGCGCGGACTGCCCGGCGTCTTGGTGTCGCTGACCGACTATCGCGACGTCACCGGCAGCTATGACGCGGTCGCGAGCATCGAGATGGTCGAGGCGGTCGGCCAGGCCTATTGGCCCGCCTATGTCGACACGCTGGCCCGGGTGCTGAAACCCGGCGGTCGCGTCGCGCTCCAGTACATCAGCATCGCCGACGACATCTTCGAACGCTATGCGAACGGCGTCGACTTCATCCAGCGCTATATCTTTCCTGGCGGCATGCTGCTGTCCGAAAGCCGCTTCCGCGCCCTGTGCGAGGAACGGGGCTTCGCCTGGACCGATCGTCACGGCTTCGGGCTCGACTATGCCCAGACGCTGCGCCACTGGCGCGAGCGTTTCGACAATGCCGACAAGGCCGGGCGCCTGCCGGCACGACTCGACGCGCGCTTCCGCGACCTGTGGCGCTATTATCTGATGTATTGCGAGGGCGGCTTCCGCGGCGGCGGGATCGACGTCGCGCAGGTCACGCTGATCAAGGCCTAGGACCGGTCAGCCGACCCGTTCGACATGGCCCGGATCGAAGCCGTCGCTCGCCAGCGCCACGATCCGCGCCGCCACCACCTCGGGCGCCTTGACCGCCTGCGGGTCCTCGCCCGGATAGGCGCGGGCCCGCATCTTGGTCCGCGTCGCGCCGGGATCGACGATTGCGGTGCGGATGCGGCTGATCTCCGCGGTCTCGTCGCCATAGGCGCCGAGCAATGTCTCGAACGCCGCCTTGGATGCGCCATAGGCGCCCCAATAGGCGCGGGGCGTGCGGCCGACGCTCGACGTCAGGCCGATCACCCGCGCGCCCGCCGACCTGCGCAGCATCGGATCGAACGCCGCCAGCATCGCAGCCTGTGCGCTGACGTTGAGCGTCAGCACCTGCGCGAACTCCTTGGCGTCGATCGCCGGCACTGCCGACAGGCTGCCGAGCATCGCCGCGTTGAGCACCAGCACGTCCAGCGCCTGCCAGCGCTCGCCGATCGCGGTCGCCAGTCGGGCGATCGCGTCGCTCTGCGTCAGGTCGAGCGGCGCGATCGTTGCCGAGCCGCCGGCCTGGAAGATCGTCTCCTCGACCGCCTCTAGATCCTTGGCGGTACGCGCGGTCAGCACAACATGCGCGCCCGCTTCCGCCAGCGCGATCGCGGTCGCGGCGCCGATCCCCCGGCTCGCGCCGGTCACCAGCGCGAGCTTGCCGTCCAATGTTTTGGTCATCGCGCTCAGTTCACCCGCTCGGCGAGCATCGCGAACTGGTCGACGGGACCGGTGTCGTCATGATCGGTCAGCGTCGTCGGATAGTCGCCCGTGAAGCAGGCGTCGCAATATTTCGGGCGGATGTCGGCACGCTGCGCCTCGCCCAGCGCCTTGTACAGCCCGTCGATCGACACGAACGCCAGGCTATCGGCGTGGATGAAATCGGTCATGCCGCCGACGTCGAGCTTCGCCGCGAGCAGCTTCGCCCGCTCCGGCGTGTCGACGCCGTAGAAGCAGCTGTGACGCGTCGGCGGGCTGGCGATCCGCATGTGGATCTCCGCTGCGCCGGCATCGCGCATCATCTGCACGATCTTCAGGCTGGTCGTCCCGCGCACGATCGAATCATCGATCAGGACGATGCGCTTGCCCTCGATCAGCGCGCGATTGGCATTGTGCTTCAGCTTGACGCCGAGGTGGCGGACCTTGTCGCCCGGCTGGATGAAGGTGCGGCCGACGTAATGCGAGCGGATGATGCCGAGCTCGAACGGAATGCCCGATTGCTGCGCATAGCCGATCGCCGCCGGCACGCCCGAATCGGGCACCGGGATCACCAGGTCCGCCTCCACCGGGGCCTCGATCGCCAACTGCGCACCGATCTCCTTGCGCACCGAATAGACCGACTGGTCGCCTGCGATCGAATCGGGCCGGCTGAAATAAACCCATTCGAAGATGCAGGGCCGCGGGGCCATCGGCGCGAACGGCTTGATCGAACGGATTTCGCTGCCCTGCACGATGACGAGTTCGCCGGGCTCGACCTGTCGTTCGAAGGTCGCGCCGCAGACGTCGAGCGCCACCGTCTCCGACGCGAAGATGATCGCCTCGTCCAATCGCCCCATTACCAGCGGCCGGATGCCGAGCGGATCGCGGCAGGCGATCATCCCCTCGGGCGTCGTCACGATCAGCGAATAGGCGCCCTCGATCTGCTTCAGCGCGTCGATGAAGCGGTCGAGCAATGTACGATAGCTCGAGGTCGCGACCAGATGGATGATCGTCTCGGTATCGCTGGTCGATTGGAAGATCGAGCCACGGCGGACCAGCTCGCGACGCAGTTTCATCGCGTTGGAGATGTTGCCGTTATGCGCGACCGCGAAGCCGCCGGTCGACAGATCGGCGTAGAGCGGCTGGACGTTGCGCAGCGCGGTCTCGCCCGTCGTCGAGTAGCGGACATGGCCGACCGCGATACTGCCCGGCAGCGCGCGGATCACGTCGTCGCGGTCGAAATTGCCCGCCACATGCCCCATCGCGCGATGCGTATGGAACAGCGTGCCGTCGAAGCTGGTGATTCCCGCGGCCTCCTGGCCACGGTGCTGCAGCGCGTGCAGCCCGAGCGCGGCAAGCGCGGCGGCGCTGTCGCTGCCGGAAACACCGAAGATGCCGCATTCTTCACGCAGCTTGTCGTCGTCGAAGGGATGAGTGGTCAGCATGGCCCGGCCCGATGTCGTGCGAGCGGCCATATAGGCAGCCGAAACGCATTTGTCGCGTGTTTGTCACGCTTTTCGGACCGATCGTGGACGACTGGCGTTGAGCGGGCGCAAGGAGACCCGCGATGGCCAAGGATCACGGCAGCCAGATCAAGGACGATTCGCTCTACGAGGAGCTGCGCAAGCAGGGGAATTCCAAGGAGAAAGCCGCCCGCATCGCCAATGCCAAGGCGAACGGCTCGCTCGACCACCGATCGACGCATCTCGAAGACCGCAGCAAGGCCGATCTGATGAAGGAGGCGCGGGAGATCGGCATCGAGGGGCGGTCGAAGATGGACAAGGTGGCGCTGGTCAAGGCGATCCGTAACCACAAGTGACCGAACCTCCCCTCCCGCTGTCGGGAGGGGCTGGGGGAGGGCAGTCGCCCCTCCCGCAAGCGGGTGGGGGAAGCGCTCGCTTAACAACCCCGTGACGCTCATCTACCGACCCGCTAATCCCGCGGCATGCCCGATCCGCGCGAAACCGAGCTTGTCCTCGATCCGAAATATGATGCCGCCGGCCTCGTCACCGCCGTGGTGGTCGACCGTGCCGGTGCCCCGCTGATGGTCGCCCACATGAATGCCGATGCGCTCGCGGCGACGCAGGCGAGCGGGGAAGCGACCTTCTGGTCGCGCAGCCGCGGCCGGCTGTGGCGAAAGGGTGAGACCTCGGGCAATGTCCTCCGCGTCGTCGAGATGCGCATCGATTGCGATCAGGACGCCATCTGGATCATCGCCGATCCGGCCGGTCCCGCCTGCCATACCGGCGCCGCCAGTTGCTTCTACCGGCGGATCGACGGCGATCGGCTCCTGCCCGTCGCATGAGGCGTCTGGCGCTCCTCGCCCTGTCGCTCCTCGTCGGCTGTCACCAGCCGGAGGCGCCGGCGGGTGGCGATACGGCCGGCGCGCGGCTGGAACGGGCGGCGACCGCCGCCGGTATCGTCGCCGATCCGGCTCGGATCAGTCTGGTCGGCGCCTGGGCGCGCGATACCGATCGGCTGTGCGTCGTCGGCGCTAATTCGGGCAGCCTGCGCGTCGGCGTCTTGGTCGACTATGGCGAAGGCCAGGGATGCGCCGCGTCGGGCATCGCCCGCCAGCGCCGCGAAACGCTGAGCGTGAGCTTTGGGGGCTGCCGCTTCGACGCCCGCTCCGACGGGGAGCGGATCGTCTTCCCCGCGACGCTGCCATCGGCCTGCGATTCGCTGTGCACCGGCCGCGCCAGCCTGTCGGCCCTGTCGGTCGACCGGATCAGCGCCGCCGCCTCCGAAGCCGCACAACTGCGTGCGACGGGCGGACGGGCGCTCTGCGGCGGTTGACGTTGACGTAAAGGTAAGTTATCTGCCGTGGCATGGATTTGACGCCTGCCTATGCGCCGATCGCGCCGCGGGACGACCGCGACAGCTATACGATCTCCGATCTGTCGGACGAGTTCGGCGTCACCGCCCGCGCGCTACGCTTTTATGAGGACGAGGGGCTGATCGCCCCCGAACGGCGCGGCACGCAACGCATCTATTCGCATCGCGATCGGGCGCGGCTCGCCTGGATCCTGCGCGGCAAACGCGTCGGCTTCAGCCTCGGCGAGATCCGCGAGATGATCGACCTGTACGACGTCGGCGACAATCGCCGCGCCCAGCGTCAGGCGACGATCGACCGCTGCCGCGGCCGCATCGCGCTGCTCGAACGGCAGAAGCAGGACATTGATGCCGCCATTGCCGAACTGACCGAATTCGTGACCGTCGTAGAAGCGGTCCACGCCCAGGACGCCTGAGAGGAAGCCCCTAAATGCCCCAGTACACGCCCCCCGTCCGCGACACCCGGTTCGTGCTCGAACACGTCGTCGGGCTGCAGAATTACGCCAATCTGCCCGGCTTCGATGCGGCCACGCCCGATGTCGTCGATGCGGTACTCGAAGAAGGTGGACGTTTCGTCGCCGAGGTTCTGTTCCCGCTCAACCAGTCGGGTGACCAGGAAGGCTGCACGCGTCACGACGACGGCAGCGTCACCACGCCCGCCGGCTTCAAGGACGCCTACAAGCAATATGTCGAGAGCGGCTGGGCGACGCTCGGCAACATGCCCGAATATGGCGGGCAGGGGATGCCGCACGTCGTCTCGACGGCGTTCCAGGAATATATGATCTCGTCGAACATGGCCTTCGCCATGTATCCCGGCCTGACCCATGGTGCGATCGCTGCACTGCTCGCGCAGGGCTCCGACGAGCAGAAGGCGATGTACGTCCCCAAGATGGTGTCGGGCGAATGGGGCGGCACGATGAACCTGACGGAGCCGCAGTGCGGCACCGATCTCGGCCTGATCCGCACCAAGGCGGAGCCGCAGGCGGACGGCAGCTATGCGATCACCGGCACCAAGATCTTCATCTCGGCCGGCGAGCATGACCTGACCGACAACATCATTCATCTCGTGCTCGCCAAGACGCCGGGCGCGCCCGACAGTTCGAAGGGCATCAGCCTGTTCGTCGTGCCCAAGGTGCTGGTCAACGACGACGGCTCGCTCGGCGAGCGCAACGCGGTCACCTGCGGCTCGATCGAGCACAAGATGGGCATCCACGCCAATTCGACCTGCGTCATGAATTATGACGGCGCCAAGGGCTGGCTGGTCGGCGAGGAGATGAAGGGCCTCGCCGCGATGTTCATCATGATGAACGCCGCGCGCCTCGGCGTCGGCCTGCAGGGCCTCGGCGTCGCCGAGGTCGCCTACCAGAATGCGGTGCAATATGCCGGCGACCGTCGCCAGGGCCGCGCGCTGACCGGCCCCAAGGAGCCGAACGAAAAGGCCGACACGCTGTTCGTCCACCCGGACGTGCGCCGCATGCTGATGGAGGCCAAGGCGTGGACGGAGGGGCTGCGCGCGCTCTGTCTGTGGGGCGCGCTCCAGGTCGACCTCGAGCACCACGCCGCGACCGAGGAGGACCGCCAGCTGGCGGCCGACCTCGTCGGTCTGCTCACCCCGGTCATCAAGGGTGTCGGCACCGACAAGGCCTATGAGGTCGCGACCAACGCGCAGCAGGTCTATGGCGGCCACGGCTACATCCAGGAATGGGGGATGGAGCAATATGTCCGCGATGCCCGCATCGCGATGATCTACGAAGGCACCAACGGTGTCCAGGCGATGGACCTGGTCGGCCGCAAGCTCGCCCAGAAGGGCGGCCGCGCGGTGCAGGCCTTCTTCAAGATCGTCGGCGAGGAAGCGGCGGCGGCCAAGGGCGACGAGGCCACGGCGGTGATCGCCGAGGCGCTCGAGAAGGCGCTCGGCCAGCTGCAGGCGGCGACCATGTGGTTCATGGCCAATGGCATGAAGAACCCGGAGAATGTCGGTGCCGGCGCGGTGTCGTACATGCACCTGACCGGTATCGTCGCGGTCGGCCTGATGTGGCTGCGCATGGCCAGGGCGGCGGCGGCGGTGCAGGCGGCCGGGGAGGGCGACGCTTCGTTCCTCGACGCCAAGCTCGTCACCGCGCGCTTCTTCGCCGAGCGGATCATGCCCGATGCGGGGGCGCTGCGCCGCAAGATCGAAGGCGGTGCGGAGACGATCATGGCGCTGCCGCCGGAGATGTTCCGCGCGGCGTGATGGCGCGTCCTCCCCCGCTTGGGCGTGCGGGGGAGGCGCGGCGTGGCGTTACGGCGTGCCGGTGGGCTTGGCGGATGTGGCGGCGGCCGGCTCGCCCTTGCGACGCACGCCGCCCAGCTCCGTCGGTCCACGCGGATCCGTAGTCGGTTTCGGCGTTGCGACCGGCGTCGCGGTCGGCGCGGCGGCGGGCGCGAGCAACACTTGCCGCTTCATGCACTGCGTCCGGTCGGGGCGCGGCAATTGCTCGCAATTCCAAAGGCTTTTTTCGACCCCGGCCGGGCGGTCGCGCAGATAGCTGAACGTCATCGCCGCCACCTGCTCCGATGAGAGCGGCAGGCTGGTCGGTACCTTCGCCGCGTCGAGCCAGGCGGAATATTTGCAGGTCGGCCGATCGCCACAGGTCTTGGCCGCGATCGCCGGAAAATCCTCCGCGAGCGTGGCGCGCGGCAACGCGACGAGAAAACTGTCCGCGGCCCCGCTCACCGGTGCCGGCGCCTCGCCGCTGCCGCCGGCGGTCGCCGCCTCGGCCAATGCCGCCTGCGCCTGCGCAAGGGCGGCGCCGGTCTTATGGGCATCGGACAAGGGCGCGAGCTGGGTTATCACCGGCTCACCGGCCACCAGCCGCCGGTTGAAGGCGGGCGGAGTGCCCCACCAGCCGCTCCAGCGGAAAAACAAATGGCTGTGCACCGCGACGATCTTGTCGAGACTGGCCTGCCAATAGGGCACCACCCAGTCGGTATGGTAATGGGTGGCATAGCCGACCGGCCGATAGACCGCGCCCGACAGCGCCATCTGGGCGACCGCGCGAGCGCGCCGCCACGCCGCATCGCCGGGCGACCAGCGGGTCAGCGCACCGTCGCAGGCGAAGGTGAACTGACAGCCGGTGCGTCGCTCCTGTCCCTCGAACACGACACCGCAGACCGTCTTGGGAAAGGCCGGGTGGCGCAGGCGGTTGAGCACGACCTGGGCGACGGCGCGCTCGCCGACCGCATCGTCGCCCGCCTCGTAGAGGACGCCGGCGGCCAGACAGTCGGTCGCCCGGGCGAGATCGTCGCCGCTGCCGGCATAGCGGAACGGCCGCGCCGCCGGATTGGGCGCGGTGGAAAAGGGCACCGACGCGTTGAAGGCGCGGGCCTCGTCCTGCGACAGATCGACCAGCCGCACCGGCTCGACCGGCGGCAGTTCGGCCGGCGGCACGACGCGGCGGGGCGGCAGGGCGATCCGCCGCGCCGGCGTCGCCGGGATCGCCGGCGGATGCGTCACGACCCAGCCGGGCACGGCCAGCGCTACCGCCGCCGTCGCCGCGAGGATGACGTGGATCGTCGCGCCGCGCGACGGCCGCGCCGGTCGCCGGGCGCGACCGGCATCGGTCGGCTCCGCCAGGTCGCCGGGACTGTCTGCGCCGGCAGCAGGCCCCGGCTTGCGTATCGGTGCGCTCACTGTTCGGGCAGGAAGTCCGGCACGGAGAGGTAGCGCTCGCCGTTATCGTAATTGAAGCCGAGCACGCGCGCGCCGTCGGGCAGGTCGGGCAGCTTCTGCAGGATCGCCGCCAGCGTCGCGCCGGACGAGATGCCGACCAGCAGCCCCTCCTCGCGCGCCGAACGCCGCGCCATGTCCTTGGCGACCGCGGCATCGACCTCGATGACGCCGTCCAGCACCTCGGTATGCAGGTTCTTGGGGATGAAGCCCGCGCCGATTCCCTGGATCGGGTGCGGCCCCGGCTGACCGCCGGCGATCACCGGAGAGGCGGCCGGCTCGACCGCGAACACCTTCAGCTCCGGCCAGTGCTGCTTCAACACCTGCGCGACGCCGGTGATATGGCCGCCGGTGCCGACCCCGGTGATCAGCACGTCGATCGGCGAATCGCGGAAGTCGTTGAGGATCTCCTGGGCCGTCGTGCGCACGTGCACGTCGACGTTGGCGGGATTCTCGAATTGCTGCGGCATCCAGGCGCCGGGCGTCTGCTCGACGATCTCGAGCGCCCGCTCGATGGCGCCCTTCATGCCCTTCTCGCGCGGGGTCAGGTCGAAGCTCGCCCCATAGGCCAGCATCAGCCGGCGCCGCTCCAGCGACATCGATTCGGGCATCACCAGCGTCAGCTTGTAGCCCTTCACCGCCGCGACCATCGCCAGGCCGACGCCGGTGTTGCCGCTGGTCGGTTCGACGATGGTGCCGCCCGGCTTCAGATCGCCCGACGCTTCCGCCGCCTCGATCATCGCCAGCGCGATGCGGTCCTTGATCGAGCCGCCGGGGTTCGACCGTTCGGACTTGATCCACACTTCGCTGTTCGGGAACAGGCGCTGGATCCGCACATGCGGCGTGTTGCCGATCGTTTCCAGGATCGTGTTGGCCTTCATGGCTTGGCTTCTCCGTGTTGGGGTTCGACCTGTAACATGTCGGGCGGATCGAAGGTCCGCGCCTGCCGTAGCTCGGGGAAAAGACGCGACCAGAGGAGCGTGACGACGATCGCCGCGCAGCCGCCGAACACCACCGCGCCGACCGGTCCGAGCAGCGACGCCATCAACCCGCTCTCCGCCTCGCCGAGCTCGTTGGATGCCGAAATGGTGAGCTGCGACACCGCACTGACCCGGCCGCGCATCGCGTCCGGCGTATGCAGCTGGATCAGCGACTGGCGGACGTAGACCGATACCATGTCGGCGCCGCCCGCGACGATCAGCGCGACGAGGCTGAGCGGGAACCAGGTCGACAGGCCGAAGGTCAGCACCGCCAGCGCGAACACGATCACTGCGATCAGCATCTTGACCCCGACGTTCGACTTCATCGGCCGGAACGAGAACCAGATCGCGGTGCTCGCCGCCCCGATGCCCATGCCGGCGGCCAGCACGCCCAGGCCCTGCGATCCGACATGCAGGATATCGCGCGCATAGATCGGCAACAGCGCGGTCGCCCCGGCGAGCAGCACGACGAACAGGTCGAGCGTGATCGTCGCCAGCACCAGCCGGTTGTTGCGGACGTATTGGAAACCGTCGAGGATGCGGTGGATCGGCCGCCGATCCTTCTGCGCCGGCGGTTGCGGCACCTTGCCGATCAGGAAGATGGTGGCCAGCGCCAGCACGAACAGGCCGGTGATGCTGGCATAGGCGACATCGGGATGGATGGCGTAGAGCAGCCCGCCGACGCTGGGCCCGGCGATCGACCCGACCTGCCAGGCGATCGACGAGATGGCGATCGCGGTCGGCAGGCTTTCGCGCGGGACGAGATTGGGGGCGAGCGCCGAATAGGCCGGCCCGGTGAAGGCGCGCGCCACCCCGATCAGCACCGCGGCGGCGAACAGCGCCGGCAGGGTCAGCGAACCCGCCCAGGTCAGCACCCCCAGCATCGCCGCGACGGCGACGATCAAGGCGGTGGTCGCACGCACGATCCAGCGGCGATCGACGCTGTCGGCAACCAGGCCGGTGACCGGCGTCAGCAGGAACAGCGGCACGAACTGCGCCGCGCCGATCATGCCGAGCAGGAACGCCGCCTGGCGGATGTCCATCGTCTGGCGCGCGAGACCGTAGACCTGCCAGCCGATGACGATTGCGAGTGCGGTCTGCGCGATCGTGCCGGACAGTCGCGACAGCCAATAGGCGCGGAAGTTGGCGATGCGGAACGGGTGGGTGGGCTTGTCCATCTGCGATGCGGTTTGGCGCGGGCGCGCGCAAAGGGCAACAAACTTGCGCTATCGCCGCGTGCGGTGAGGGCTGTCCTACACGCGACGGGTTTGCGAGGGTACAGGAATGGAGCACCCAACGCGTCATCGCCGGCAGACGTGCAGGTTCGCCGGCGCGCCTCTTCCACTTTCCCGGCGCCTCCCACTTCCCCGGCAAAGGCCGGGGGTCCACTTGGGGACGCTGCCAAATCGGCGCCGTCCGCCGCCACAGCAGCCTTTCCATCTCGACGCTGGCCTGCTCCGGGGGAAGAAGCAAAGGCCCGGCGATGAAAAACCCCGTTCAGGCGTCAATTCTGTCAAGACTCGCCGGGCAGCGGCTGGCCCGGAAACGCTACGTCACAGCCATCTTGAGCCAGGGAATTGATGTTCCCGCAGAAGCCGGACTATAGGCGCTCCCACATTCCCCCAGGACCGTTGAGGTAATCCGTGGCCAAATCGCCTGCCGCTCGTCCCGCCGAACCGCCGCTCACCAACCGTGAGCGACCGGCCGAACCCAAGCCGTTCGAGGCGAACAAGGACCAGCTGCTCGACTTCTACAAGCAGATGCTGCTGATCCGCCGTTTCGAGGAAAAGGCGGGCCAGCTCTATGGCCTCGGCTTCATCGGCGGCTTCTGCCACCTGTACATCGGCCAGGAAGCGGTTGCCGTCGGCCTGCAGTCGGCGCTGAATGGCGACACCGACTCCGTGATCACCGGCTATCGCGACCACGGCCACATGCTCGCCTATGGCATCGATCCCAAGGTGATCATGGCCGAGCTGACCGGTCGTGCCGCCGGCATCAGCCGCGGCAAGGGCGGGTCGATGCACATGTTCTCGACCGAGCATAAGTTCTACGGCGGCCACGGCATCGTCGGCGCGCAGGTCAGCCTCGGCACCGGCCTCGCCTTCAAGCACAAGTACAGCGGCGACGGCGGCGTCTGCCTCGCCTATTTCGGCGACGGCGCGGCCAACCAGGGCCAGGTCTACGAGAGCTTCAACATGGCGGAGCTGTGGAAGCTCCCGATCATCTTCGTGATCGAGAACAACCAATATGCCATGGGCACCAGCGTCAACCGCGCCTCGTCGGAAGACCAGCTCTACCGTCGCGGCGAGAGCTTCCGCATCCCCGGCATTCAGGTCGACGGCATGGACGTGCTCGCCTGCCGCGGCGCAGCCGAGGAGGCGCTCGCCTGGGTTCGTGCGGGCAAGGGCCCGGTCATCCTCGAGATGAAGACCTATCGCTACCGCGGCCATTCCATGTCCGACCCCGCCAAATATCGCAGCCGCGAGGAAGTGCAGGCGGTGCGCGACAAGTCCGACCCGATCGAGCACGTCAAGAAGCTGCTCGAAGGGCACGGCGTCGGCGAGGCCGACCTTAAGTCCATCGAACAGGAGATCCGCAAGGTCGTGAACGAAGCCGCCGATTTCGCCGAAAGCACCCCCGAGCCCGATGCGGGCGAGCTGTATACTGACGTGCTGGTGGAGAGCTACTGAGATGGCGATCGAGATCAAGATGCCCGCGCTGTCGCCGACCATGGAGGAAGGCACGCTGGCCAAGTGGCTCGTCAAGGAAGGCGACACGGTCAAGTCCGGCGACATCATGGCCGAGATCGAGACCGACAAGGCGACGATGGAGTTCGAGGCGGTCGATGAAGGCACGATCGGCAAGCTCGTCGTCGCGGAAGGCACCGACAATGTGAAGGTCGGCACGGTCATCGCGACCCTGCTCGCCGACGGCGAGAGCGCCGACGATGCCGCCGCCGCGCCCGCCGCGACCAAGGACGACGCGCCGCAGGGCGATGCCAAGGCCGACGAGACCAGGAAGCCCGACACGGTCGAGGATTCGGCCCATCCGGCGCAGGAAAAGGTCGAGACCGGCGCGCGCCAGCTGTTCGAAGCCGCCAAGCACGACGGCCGTCAGGATCCGTCGATCCCCGAAGGCACCGAGATGGTGAAGCTCACCGTCCGCGAGGCACTGCGCGACGCCATGGCCGAGGAAATGCGCGCCGACGACCGCGTCTTCGTGATGGGTGAGGAAGTCGCGCAATACCAGGGTGCCTACAAGGTCACCCAGGGGCTGCTCGAGGAGTTCGGCGACCGTCGCGTCATCGACACGCCGATCACCGAATATGGCTTCGCCGGCGTCGGCACCGGCGCGGCGATGGGCGGCCTGCGTCCGATCGTCGAGTTCATGACGTTCAACTTCGCCATGCAGGCGATCGACCACATCATCAACTCGGCGGCCAAGACCAACTACATGTCGGGCGGGCAGATGCGCTGCCCGATCGTGTTCCGTGGCCCCAACGGCGCGGCGAGTCGCGTCGGTGCGCAGCACTCGCAGAACTATGGTCCGTGGTATGCGAGCGTCCCCGGCCTGATCGTCATCGCGCCCTATGACGCGGCGGACGCCAAGGGGCTGCTCAAGGCGGCGATCCGCTCCGAAGACCCGGTCGTCTTCCTCGAGAACGAGCTGATGTACGGCCGTTCGTTCGAGGTGCCGAAGCTCGACGACTATGTCCTGCCGATCGGCAAGGCGCGGATCATGAAGCCGGGCAAGGACGTGACGCTGGTCAGCTATTCGATTGGCGTCGGCATCGCGCTCGAAGCCGCCGAGACGCTGGCGGGCGAGGGCGTGGATGCGGAGGTCATCGACCTGCGCACGCTGCGTCCGCTCGACAAGCAGACGGTGCTGAAGAGCCTCGCCAAAACCAACCGCCTCGTCGTCGTCGAGGAAGGCTGGCCTACCTGCTCGATCGCGTCGGAAGTGGCGGCGTTCGTGATGGAGGAAGGCTTCGACGACCTCGACGCGCCGGTGCTGCGCGTCACCGACGAGGACGTGCCGCTGCCTTACGCCGCCAACCTCGAGAAGCAGGCGCTGATCAACGCCGCCAAGGTCGTCGAGACGGTCAAGAAGGTGGTCTACAAGAAGTAAGGGGAGGGGGCTTCGGCCCCCCTCCAGCGCTGCTGCGCACGCAGGAGCCCATGGTCAGGCGCTGTCGATCGCGGCTCTGGGCCCCTGCGTCCGCAGGAACCCGGCTCAGTCCGCGGAGACGGGAATTCCCGACACCGCCTTCGCGGTCCGGATCGTCAGCGACGTCTTCACGCTCGCGACATTCGGTGCCGGAGTCAGATGCGTGGTCAGGATTTCCTGGAAGCTCTTCAGATCGGCGGCGACGATCTTGAGAATGAAGTCGATCTCGCCGTTGAGCATATGGCATTCGCGAATCTCGGGAATGCCCGCGACATGCGCTTCGAAGGCGGCGAGGTCGTGCTCCGCCTGGCTGCGCAGCGACACCATCGCGAACACGGTGATCGGGAAGCCCAGGCTGGCCGGGTCGAGATCGGCGTGATAGCCGCGGATCACGCCCGCTTCTTCCAATGCGCGAACCCGGCGCAGGCAGGGAGGGGCGGTCAGACCGACGCGCTCGGCGAGTTCGACATTGGTCATCCGGCCATCTGCTTGTAGATGGGCAAGGATCTGCCGATCGATCCGATCGAAGGACATTGCGCGCAACTCTCCCAAAACTCGCCGAACGACGACGACGGCTCCCCTTAGACATAAGAAAATTGCGGTGCAACGCAATTGTCCCACATTGCGACGGGCGGCAAATCGCTGCTTGCGCGGCGATTCCGCTTCGCTAGGACAGGACGAATGACGCGTCCCGACGGACGGGGCGCAGGAGCCGTGCGTGCGTTTCGATGACAGCCTCAAGACCGTGCTCTCCGCCGATATGGAGAGTGGGTTCGGCGCGCGTTCGGCGTGGCGGCAACTCGTCGACCTGATCGGTCGCGGCCGCGCCGCGCCGGATGAAGCCGCCCTGACGCGTCTGCGCGCGCTTCGCGAAATCGTACCGGTCGAGATCCGCGCCGCCAGCGGCCGAGCACTGGCCTTCGCGATGCCGCCGGCGCCGCTGGTCGCCTTGTTTGCCGAGGACGGCCTCGCCGTCGCCGCGCCGGTGCTGCGCACCGCACGGCTCGACGCGAGCGCGTGGCTCGATTTGTTGCCGAAGCTCAATCCAGAAGGGCGCGCGCTGCTTCGTCACCGTCGCGATCTGCCGCGCGAGGTGATCGATGGGCTCGCCGCCTATGAGGCGGTGGATTTCGTCCTCCCCGCCGCAGAAACGACGGCCACCGCGACGGAAAGCCAGCCAGCGGCAGAGGCTGAGCCCCTGCCCGACACGGTGCAGCCTCAGGGTGATGCGTCCGAACAGGACGTGCGTCCGGCACCATCCGTCATCAATATGGACGCGTTTCGCGACGCAGTGCCGGCAAGATCGCCGGCCCCGGCACCGGCGACGGAGCCGTCCGCCCCCGATCTCAGCCCGGCCCCGCACGGCGGCTTCCGCATCGCCGATGTCGTCGCGCGCATCGATGCCTTTCAGCGTCAGCGCGACGAGGCGCCGATCGCCGAACCGGCCGCGGAGCTGGACGCCTTCCGGTTCGAGACCGACGCGCAGGGGCTGGTCGTCGCCATCGATGGCGGGGCGCGCGGGGCGCTGATCGGCGTATCGCTGGCGGTGGCGATGCGGCAGGGGTCGGTGACGGTCGATACCGCGATCGTCGACGCCTTCCTGCGCCGACGGCGGTTCTCGGGCGCGCGGCTGGATATCGCCGGCCGGTCGGAGCTCGCCGGCGGGTGGCAGGTCGCTGGCCTGCCCCTGTTCGACAAGTCTGGCCGGTTTACCGGCTATCTCTGCACCACGCAGCGGCCGGCAGGCGGCGATCTGAACGAGGGCGCCGAGCGCCGGCGTGGTTCGGAACTCCTCCGGCAGCTCGTCCATGAACTCCGCACGCCGACCAATGCGATCGCGGGCTTTGCCGAGCTGATCGAATCGCAATTGCTGGGTCCCGTTTCCGACGCCTATCGCGGCCATGCGTTGACCATCCAGGCGCAGGCCGCCCGGCTGATCGGCGCGATCGAAGATCTCGATACCGCCGCACGGATCGAGGGCGAGGCGTTGGAACTGCACCCCGAACCGGTCCCGATCGAACCCCTGCTCGCGCGTGTCGCGCGCGACCTCTCCGCATTTGCCGACGCTCACAACACCGCCTTCGACCTCCACCCGATGGGCGGTCACGCCGCATTGACGGACAGCCGGGCCGTCGAGCGGCTGCTGTCGCGCATGTTGGCCGCTCTCGCCGGCGCGGCAGCACCGGGTGAGCGGATCGACATCGCCGAAGCGCCGGCTGACGACGGCGAGGTCGCGATCTGCTTCGCGCGTCCGGCGGCACTCGCTGCAATCATTGACGACGATTCGCTGCTCAGCCTTGGTGACCACGACGGTGGAAGCGACGGGCCTTTGCTCGGCGCCTCCTTCGGGCTGCGGCTCGCCCGCGATCTCGCACGCGAACTTGGCGGCGGCCTGTCGGTCGGCAAGCATTTGCTCACCTTGCGCCTCCCCGCCGCCGTTCCTGCCCTCGTCGGCGCGCCGGCCTGATCGTCACGCCGGTGCCGCCTTTCTGTCCGTTGCCACCCTCACCGGACGCGATCGTCGACTGGCCCGCCGATTTCGGCCGGCGCTACACGGTCTTCGTCGATGTCGAGGAGGAGTTTGACTGGACCGCACCGCTCAGTCGCGACCATCGCGCCGTCACGGCAATTGGCGCGCTTCCCGAGGCTTGCCGGCGCTTTCGCGACTGCGGCATCGGCCTGGCCTTCATGGTCGACTATCCGGTAACGGAGGACCCCGCTGCGTGCGACATCCTTCGTGAGGTGCTCGAAGAACCGCGAAACACGCTCGGCGCTCAACTTCACGCCTGGGTCAATCCGCCCTACTTTCCCGCATCGCCAGGTGACAGCTATGCGGGCAACCTGCCCATTGCGAACGAGGCGGCGAAGCTCGACGCGCTGACCGGGCGGCTCGAGCAGGCCTTCGGACGTCGGCCGCTCGTCTATCGTGCCGGACGTTATGGTCTCGGTCCCGCAACGATCAAATTGCTGGCGGAGCGGGGCTATCGCATCGACAGTTCGATGCGTGCGCGGTACGACTATACCGCCGACCTCGGGCCGGACTTCTCGCAAATCGGCAATGCCGCGTTCCGGACGGGAAATTTGCTCGAACTGCCGCTCACCACGGTGTTCACGGGCGCATGGCGCCGGCACGGCGGATCCTTATTTCCCCTGACGGGTCGCCTACCTCCGGTACGCGGCGTGGTGGCGCGCGCGGGCCTTCTGCAACGGGTCGCACTGACCCCGGAGGATATGCCGATTGAAGCTGCGCTAGAGGCGGTCGAGGTGGCGGCGGAGCGTGACGATCTGCGTCTGCTCACTTTCTCCTTCCATTCGCCTTCGCTGTCCCCCGGCCATACCCCCTATGTCCGTGATTCGGCGGATCTGGCGATTTTCTGGCGCTGGTGGAGCCGGATGTTCGAACAACTGGACCGGTTCGGCTATGCTCCGGCGTCGCTCGACGAAATCCTCCACGCCGTGGACAACATCTAGAAATATCTTCAATTTCTATCTTGAGTCGTCGGGCGAAAGCTTCGTTCGACAGTATAGTGCAAAGAATCATTTTGCGATGCGGCAATAGTCTGGCATGGGAAAGCCTCACCAGTGAAGGGGAGTTTTATGGTTTCGAAGGCTTTGATGGCGGTCGCGGTGGCCGCTCTCGCAGTGGCTCCGGCTGCCGCCGCTCCGGCAAACCCGGCCGCGAGCCTGTCGGTCGCCAAGTCGGTCCGCACCGGTTCGGCCTCGGCAAAGAAGAACGAGCTGGCAGGCGGCGGCCTGATCGTGGCCGTGATCGCCGCTGCGGCGGTTGTCGCGGGCATCGTGATCATCGCTGACGACAACAGCAGCAGCAACTAAGATCGCTGCGGCATAGCGGGGTTCCCAAGACGCACCGCGACGCCATCGTTGATCGCGCAAGGGGGGCTGCGGCCCCCCTTGTTGTACCTGCAATCGGTGCTCGGTTCACCGCCAGCCCAGCGCCGGTGCAACGTGGCGCAGGATGCTTTCAATAACATGGGTGTTGTACGCCACGCCCAATTGATTGGGGACGGTGAGCAGTAGCGTGTCCGCTTCCGCGATCGCCTCGTCGGCACGGAGCTGCTCGATCAGCGTGTCGGGTTCCGCTGCATAGGACCGGCCGAACACGGCCCGCATCGAGTCGATCACGCCGATCTGATCGCCGCCCTGCTCGCGGCCGAAGTAGGCGCGATCGCGGTCATCGACGATCGCGAAGATCGAGCGCGAGACGGAAACGCGTGGCGTTCGCGCATGACCGGCGGCGGCCCAGGCCTCACGATAGGCGCGGATCTGCTTGGCCTGCTGGACGTGGAACGGTTCGCCCGTCTCGTCGGCCTTCAGGGTCGAGCTTTGCAGGTTCATGCCCTGCTGTGCCGCCCAGACCGCCGTGGCGTTGGACGCCGATCCCCACCAGATCCGCTCGTTCAGTCCGGGTGCGTGCGGCTCCAGCCGCAACAGCCCCGGAGGATTGGGAAACATCGGGCGCGGATTGGGCCGTGCGAAGCCCTTGCCGGCAAGCAGCTGCAAGAACACTTCGGCATGGCGCCGACCCATATCGGCGTCGCTCTCGCCATCCGCCGGCGCATAGCCGAAGTAGCGCCAGCCTTCGATCACTTGTTCGGGCGAGCCCCGGCTGATCCCCAGCTGCAGCCGTCCGTTGCTGATCAGGTCGGCCGCGCCCGCATCCTCCGCCATGTAGAAGGGGTTTTCGTAGCGCATGTCGATCACGCCGGTGCCGATCTCGATCCGCTGTGTCTTGGCGCCGACCGCGGCGAGCAGCGGGAAGGGCGAGGCGAGTTGCTGGGCGAAATGATGGACGCGGAAATAGGCGCCATCGGCGCCGAGCTCCTCGGCCGCCACGGCCAGGTCGATCGACTGCAGCAGGACGTCCTGCGCGGAGCGGGTCGCCGAATGCGGGGTATCGGACCAATGGCCGAACGACAGAAAGCCAATCTTCTTCATCTTCTCGCATAGCTCCATGCGAAGCGCGTGCCATCGCTCGCGTTGGTTGAGGAGCGATGTAGGCTTGCAGCTACGAGAAAGCAGTGGCGCGGTGGTAAACCCAGCGTTTCGCTGGGCGGTCGTCTGTCTGGGGAGGTGGGCAGCGACCGGGATGCGCTGCTTGGCAGCGACGACAAGGTGATGCAAACCTCAATCTGTCAACGCTTTACTTGGTTAATGTAGTGATTTTCTAGTTAGGGAAGGCATCCCCGAATTTGTTTCGGAGTAATAAACAGAAGATTGGCGCGAAGGTAGTGCTTTGCTGCTTTTCCTTGTCAGGGACGCCATTGATGCCGCCACCCCGGCTTCGGCGGGGTGGCGGGGTAAACTTCCATGTCGCACGACCCGTGAAAAGAGCACGGCGTTCAACGCCCGCAGTGGGAAAAGCTCAGCCGCACGCATCCCGCCGAACCACGAGGAGGCGAACTTGCCGCAGGGCTTAATCCTGTCGAATCAAGGCGCTTTCTGCGACGATCAACGCCCCAGATAATGCGCGTGCGCGGCGTCGGTGGCGTTGATCGCCAGGATCGAGCGCGCGTCGCCCGGCGAGCGGACATGGCCGCGCCCGTCGCTGCTCGCGGCGATGACGCGACCGAGCAATTCCTGCCCCTCCTGCCACCAGCCGAGGCCGCTGGCGGCATTAAGATGCCCCTGCGCGCCCGCATCGATGAAATGGCTGCCCCAATTGGCGGCAAGGCTGTGCGCGCGATCGATCGTGATCCACGGATCGTCGCGGGAGGCGACGAGGATCGAGGGAAAGGGCAAGGGCGTCCGGGGCGAGGGGGCGAAGCCCTTCAGCGCGGCCGGCGCGTCGGAGCGGTCGACATCCGCCGGCGCGACCAGCAATGCCCCGGCGACCGGCCAGCCATAAGGCTGGGGGCTCAGTTCCGCCCACCACGCCACCGCCAGGCAGCCGAGGCTGTGCGCGGCCAGGATCACCGGCGCCTCCGCGGCGCGGATCGCCTGGTCGAGCTTGGTCACCCAGGCGTTGCGATGCGGCGTGTTCCACATGCCGAGTTCGACACGCACCGTGTCCGGCCGCGCCTCTTCCCACAGGCTTTGCCAGTGCGAGGGGCCGGAGCCACCCAGGCCAGGCACGGTCAGGATCGTCGGACCGGCCGATTCGAACATCGCGAAACCCGTCATCTTGCATCTCCCTCAAGGAAGGGCGTGACGAACGCATACCGTGCAGGAGCGGCTTCGTTCGGCACGCCCCCCAAGACCGAAAGTTATACCCACTATTCCGATGGGCAATAGCGACTGCGCCGAAGCGATGGCGGCATGCGGCGGGTGGATCGGCGACGATGATGCCGCTATGCGCACGGCATGGCGAAGACCCGCGTGGACCAGATGCTTGTCGATCGCGGCCTCGCCGAATCGCGGTCGCGCGCCCAGGCGCTGATCATGGCCGGGCTGGTGTTCGCCGGCACGCGCAAGGTCGACAAGCCCGGTCAGACGCTGCCGGAGGATGCGGCAATCGAACTGCGTGGTCGCGATCACCCCTGGGTGTCGCGCGGCGGCATCAAGCTCGCCCATGGCCTCGACCATTTCGGCTGGGACGTCGCCGGCGCGGTGGCGATCGACGTCGGATCGTCGACCGGCGGCTTCACCGACGTGCTGCTGAGCCGCGGCGCGGCGCGTGTCTATGCGATCGACAGCGGCACCAATCAGCTCGCCTGGAAGCTGCGGCAGGACCCGCGCGTCATCGTCCACGAACAGACCAGCGCCCGCATTCTGACCGCCGATCACATCCCGGAGCCGGTCGATCTGATCGTCTGCGACGCCAGCTTCATCGGCCTCGCAAAGGTGCTGGAACGCCCGATGCAGTTTGCGGCGACGGTGGCGAGGTTGCTGGCGCTGATCAAGCCGCAGTTCGAGGCGGGGCGTGACGAGGTCGGCAAGGGCGGGGTGGTGCGCGACCCGGCGGTGCATGCCCGCGTCTGCGACGCCGTCGTGTCATGGCTGACCGGGGCCGGCTGGACGGTGGCCGGCGTCACCCCCAGTCCGATCACGGGACCGGAGGGCAATGTGGAATTTCTGGTCGCGGCATCCCGTTTCGGACCGCAATCGGAACGATAATCGAACCGGACGCTTTACGAAGGCTGCGGGGCGGGGCAGAGCGCGATCTGTGCCATTCGGCATCGTGCGGTCGGGGTCCGTCGGCACCAACCAATCGGCTGTGCCGTCCGGCACACATCCAATCGGCTGTGCCGTCCGGCACAGGGGACAAGGAGTATCGGGTGAGCGTCGTCGCTTCCAAGGGTCAGTTGCGCATGTCGTTTCTGCGCTGGGCGGCCGTGAGCGTGCCGCTGATCCTGCTGCTCGGCTTCGCCTCGGGCCGGTCGGTGCCCGCCGGGGCGGAGAATGCCTGGTACGAAGCGTTGCGCAAGCCGGAGGTGACACCGCCCGGCTGGGTCTTTCCCGTTGCCTGGACGACGCTCTACGTGCTGCTCGGCCTTTCTCTGGCGATGATCCTCCATGCGCGCGGCGCGCGCGGGCGCGGCGTCGCGATCGGGCTGTTCGCGGCGCAGTTCCTGCTCAACCTCGCCTGGACGCCGCTGTTCTTCGGCATGCACAAGGTGCACCTTGCGCTGATCGTCATCGTCGGGATGCTGATCCTGGGCGTTGCGACGACAATTGCCTTTTCCCGAATCCGGGTGGTCGCGGCGTGGCTGCTGGTGCCGTATTTGGTCTGGATCAGCTTTGCCGGCGTGCTGACCTGGCGGATCGGGCAGCTCAACCCGGACGCGGAAACCCTTGTGCCTGCGGCGCATACGTCCCAGATGCTCTGACGACACGACGACCCGTACCGGAAAGACCCAGCATGCAGACCGAAAACCGCCTGTTCGATGATTTCGTCAAGTTCGTGAACGGCGCCGCCGGCACGCTGGCGGGGGTCGGCCGCGAGGCGGAATCGAGCGCCCGCTCGCGCGCCCGCGAATGGATCGGCGGGCTGGACTTCGTCAGCCGCGACGAATTCGACGCCGTCAAGGCGATGGCGGTGGCGGCACGCGACGAGGCCGACGCGCTGCGCGCCCGGCTGGATGCGCTCGAGGTTAAGCAGGGGGGCGCATCGGCCGATCCGCTGCCGACCGCCTGACTTTTCCACAGCTTTATCCCCGACCTTGTCCGCACCCCGGCCGGGGTGGGTTGCCGCGGCGATTTTGCCGCGGCAGCGTGACCGTGCGATAAGGACGCATGGCCATGCTCGATCACCCCGACCACGACCAGGATGCCGCCGCCCCCATCGACATGCTGGAGGCCTATTACGCCGCGCATGGCTGGGACAATGAGCGGCACGACGATGAGATCGTCGCGACGGTCAAGGGAAGCTGGACGACCTACGAGCTGCGCGCGCTCTGGCGCGAGGACGACAGCGTGCTGCAGTTCCTCGCCTTCCCCGACATCAAGGTCACCGACGATCGCCGCGGCGCGGTCTATGAGGCGATCGGTTTGGTCAACGAGCAATTGTGGATCGGCCATTTCGAATTGTGGTCATCGTCGGGCGTGCTGCTCTACCGCCATGCGGCGATGATCGACGGCGAAGATGCGGGCACCATGTCGCTGGGCGCGACCGAACTGCTGGTCGAATCGGCGATCGAGGAGTGCGAGCGCTTCTACCCCGTGTTCCAATTCGTGCTGTGGGGCGGCAAGACGCCGAAGGAAGCGCTGGCCGCCGCGCTGATCGAGACGCAGGGCGAGGCATGAGCGCGCTGCCGCAGGGCCGGATGCTGCTCGTCGGCGCGGGCAATATGGGCGGGGCGATGCTGCGCGGCTGGATCGCGGCCGGGCTGGACCCGGCGCAGGTCACCGTCGTCAGCCCGAGCGGCCGGCCGATGCCAGACGGCGTCCAGGTCGTGCCGGTGGTCCCCGCTGCCGGGGAAGGTGCGCCGTTCGACCTGATCATGCTCGGCTTCAAGCCGCAGCAGATCGGCGGATTTCGCGGCGGTCCGCTGACGGCGCATCGCCCCCGCATCCTCGTCTCGATCCTCGCCGGGGTCGAGGAGGCGACGCTGGCCGCGATGTGCCCCGCGGCCAACGTCGTCCGCGCGATGCCCAATCTTCCCGTGGCGATCCGGCAAGGCGTCGTCGCGCTGTACAGTTCGGCCGCCGATCCGGCGGCGCGATCCGATGTGCAGGCGCTGATGGCGACGCTCGGCCATGCCGAATGGATCGACGACGAAGCGCGATTCGACGACGTCACTGCGCTCGCCGGCTGCGGTCCCGGCTTCGTGTTCCGCTTCGCCGATGCGCTGACGCAGGCGGGTACCGCGCTCGGCCTGCCGCAGGAACAGGCGGCCCGGCTGACGATCGCGACGCTGGCCGGCTCGGCGGCAATGGCGGCGGCCTCGTCCGACACGCCACACGTCCTGGCCGACCGGGTCGCCAGCCCCGGCGGCTCGACCCGCGAAGGGCTCAACGTCCTCGATCGTCCCGATGGGCTGGTCGGCCTGCTGATCGAGACGCTGGCGGCCTCGGCGAAGCGCAATCGCGAGATGGCGGCCGCGGCACGCGGCTAGATTATCGGCCCGTCTCAATAGCCCAGTAGTTTGATATTGAATCGCAATAGCGTCGATATTAGTCCGCCCCTCCGATCCAGGGGGGGACGCGATGACACCTATTTTCCGCCTGCTGCTCGCCAGCGCTGCCGTGGCCATCGCCATGCCGAAGCCGGCCGTGGCGCAGGATCAGCAACCGTCGCCGCGGGACGCCACATCGTCCGACGATATCGTCGTCATCGGCGAGAAGTCGAACCGTCGCGTGCAGGACACGCCGACGAGCGTGGCGATCACCACCCCCGATCGAATCCGGCAGGAGAACCTCCTGCAGATCCAGGATATCTACGACCGTACCGCCAATGTGGGGCAGACCTGGGGCGCGTCCGGCTTTTCGATCCGCGGAATCAGCAATCGCGGCATCGGCGCCGGGGGCGCGGCCGACACGACGACCGTCTATGTCGACGGCGCGCCGATCCCGGCGCAGGCGCTGTTCGGCGGCCCGACTGATTTGTGGGACACGGCCCAGGTCGAAATCCTGCGCGGGCCACAGTCGACCATCCAGGGGCTCAACGCGCTGGCGGGGGCGATCATCCTGACGACACGCGACGCCTCGACCACCCAGACCAGCGCCGACGCGCGCGTCCTGTGGACCGATCATACGGCACGGACGCTGTCGGTGGCCGCCGGCGGACCGCTGATCCGCGATGAACTGGGCCTGCGCCTGTCGGCGGAGCGGCGTGCCGATCGCGGCATCGTCCGCAACCTGACCATCGACGATTTTGCCGACGCGCTGCGCTCGCTCAACCTGCGCGCCAAGCTGCACTGGACCCCCGCCGCGCTGCCGGGGCTGGACGTCCAGGCGACGGCGAACCGGGTGCGGCGGGACGGCGGCTATATGTTCCAGTATGTCGACGTCGACCAGCCAAACTATTTCGCCGATCGCCACGTCCGCGGCAATCAACCGGATCGCGGCTATGTCAGCAGCGACATCGCCGGTCTGACGATCGGCTATCCAATTGGCACCGGGCTGCACCTGAGCAGCACCACCTCGTTCAACCGAACCACGGCGATCATCGTCGCCGACGGTGACGGTACGCCGACCGACCGCCTGGTGTTCTTGAACGACAACAGCTTCCGGACCTGGACGGAGGAATTGCGGCTCAACATCGACGGGCCGCGGCTGAGCGGCGTGCTCGGCGCCTGGGCCTATAGCCGCGCCGGCGGCCTCGTCGCCGACAGCCGCGTGGCGGTGCCGACACCGGTCGGCACGATCGCCGGCCTGCTGCGGGCCGGAGGGTTTCCGGTTACCACGGCCAGCCAGCTCGCCACGGCTTATGCCCGCGCGTTGCCGTGGATCCCGCTTCATTACACCGCGGACCAGCCCGAGCGGGTGCGCAATGCGGCACTGTTTGGCGACCTGCGATTGCGCCTGACCGATCGCCTGTCGCTGCTCGCCGGTCTGCGCTACGACCACGAGGAAAATCGCTACGGGGCGCAGACCGATACCGCCTTCACCGGGCAGTTGCCCGATCCGTCGGCCTTCGCCACGCCCGGCACGCCAGTCTATGTGGCGGTGGGTGCGATCAACCGCGGCGTGCTGGCGATCGTAGCCGATGCGGCGGCCGCTCCGGCAAGCCGGGCGCGCCGCTTCGACGCCTTCCTGCCGAAGGTCGGCGTCAGCATGGCGTGGTCGCCCGATCTCTCGACCGCTTTCACCGTCCAGCGGGCCTATCGGTCGGGAGGCTCGTCACAGAATCCGGCGCGGGCCACGCTCGTGCCCTATGAGCCGGAATATAGCTGGAATTATGAAGCGTCCTTGCGCTCCCACTGGTGGGGAGGGCGGCTGTCGCTCAACGCCAATGTCTTCTACGTCGATTGGCGCCAGCAGCAAGTGGTCGCCTATTTCGGACGCAATGCCTATGACTATAACACGGTCAATGCGGCCGCGTCACACCTCTATGGCGGCGAGCTGGAGGTGCAGGCTCGGATCGACCGCCACTTCGATGCCTATGGGACCGCGGGCACGGTGCATACCCGCTACGATTCCTTCACCCTGCCGACGGGCTCGACCAGCCAGGTCGAATTGGCGGGGAGCCAATTTCCCTATGCGGCGCCCCTGACGCTGGCCGGTGGGATCGATGGCCATGCCGGTCGCTGGCGCGCCAATGTCAACGGTAATTACCGCGGGCCGGTGTTCACCGACATCGGCGCCCAACAGGGACGGTCACGCGTGCCGGGCCGGACCGTGGTCAACGCCCGGCTCGGCTATGATACGGGGGGATGGACGGCCTTCGCTTTCGCGCAGAATCTGCTCGATGCGCGCTACGTCCAATATCAAGCCTATGGCGTGCAGCGCGCGCTGCTCGGCGACCCACAGACCTTCGGCGCCGGATGGGAGCTTCATCTGTAGCGTCGGCCGGCAGCCCGGCAGCCGGTCAGTTGCGCAAGGCCTCGATATGGGCGCGCTCGGCGTCGGGGATCATGCCCTCGAGCACCGCCCAATAGCCCGACACGGCATCCTGGCCGGCCGACTGGTAGGCCGCGGACATGCGCGTGCGCACCGCCTCGAACAGTTCCGCCTCCATCCGCACGCCTTCCGCGGTCAATCGCAGCAGCCGCTGGCGCCGGTCGCGCTCGCCGGGGCGAGCCTCGACCAGCTTGCGGTCGTTGAGCTCGTTGAGTACGCGGCCAAGCGATTGTTTGGTGATCGCCAGCAGCGCCAGCAACTCGCTGACCGTCAGGTCGGGCTTGCGGGCGATGAAGTAGAGCGCACGGTGGTGGGCCCGGCCCAGACCTTGCGCGGCGAGGCCCTGATCGACGGAGCGGGTAAGGTGACTGTGACCGAAATAGAGCAGTTCCATCCCGCGGCGGAGTTCGGACTCGCGGAGGAATTGGGCGGGGGCGGAGGAGAGAGCTGTGGCAGCCATGTTGACCGGTTTAGCCACCGCTCCTACCCGACTGCAACCCCGAAAGCCTGAAGGATGATGATGACAGCCGATCTTCCCGCCTTTCGTTTCGATCCCAGCCAGACCCCGGTCGCGGCCAATGAGCGGGCGGCGCGGCTCGTCGATCCCGGCTTCGGCCGCGTCTTCACCGATCATATGGCACTGATCCGCTTTACCGAGGGCAAAGGCTGGCACGACGCGCAGATCACCGCCCGCGCTCCGCTGACCGTCGACCCGTCGACCGCGGTTCTCCATTATGCCCAGGAGATCTTCGAGGGGCTGAAGGCCTATCGCCTCGACGACGGCGACATCGCGCTGTTCCGCGCCGATGCCAATGCCCGGCGCTTCCGTGATTCGGCGCGGCGGCTGGCAATGCCCGAACTGCCCGACGCGCTGTTTCTGGAAAGCTGCCGCCGGCTGGTCGCCACCGAGCGCGACTGGATACCGTCGATCGACGGCGGCGCGCTCTACCTCCGGCCGTTCATGATCGCCAGCGAGGCGTTCCTCGGCGTCAAGCCGTCGGCCGAATATATCTACATGGTGATCGCCTCCTCGGTCGGTGCCTATTGGAAGGGCGGCGCGCGCGCGGTCTCCATCTGGGTCAGCCAGGAGTATAGCCGCGCCGCCCCCGGCGGCACCGGTGCCGCGAAATGCGGCGGCAATTATGCCGCCAGCCTCGCCGCCCAGTCCGAGGCGATCCGCCAGGGCTGCGACCAAGTCGTCTTCCTCGACGCGGTCGAGCGCCGCTGGATCGAGGAATTGGGCGGCATGAACATCTTCTTCGTGTTCGACGATGGCAGCCTGGTCACCCCGCCGCTGACCGGCACGATCCTGCCCGGCATCACGCGCGATTCGATCATCCGCATCGCCCGCGATCAGGGCATCACCGTGCGCGAGGAGCTGTACAGCCTCGACCAATGGCGCACGGATGCGGCGAGCGGCCGGCTGACCGAGGCCTTTGCCTGCGGTACCGCGGCGGTGGTGACGCCGATCGGCACCGTGGCGAGCCCGGAAGGGCGTTTCACGATCGGCTCGGGCGGCACCGGCCAGCTCACCCAGCGCATGCTGGATTCGCTGACCGCGATCCAGCGCGGCCGGATCGCCGAACCGCACGGCTGGTTGCAGCGCCTCGGCTGAGGCGCGGCGCGCGAAAAACGGTGGTCGGCGGGGCTTCCCAACGCCGCCGCGGCGGCTATAAGGCCGCCCTTCTTGCTGGGGCGTCGCCAAGCGGTAAGGCAACGGTTTTTGGTACCGTCATACGCAGGTTCGAATCCTGCCGCCCCAGCCAGTCTCCGAACACCATCATAGTCCGCGATGTGTGAGACCTGTTGCGGCGCTCGCGGCACGAACGTCAGCGCTGGCGCGACCATGCTGCACCCAAATTCTTTCGGGGGAGACCGGCTCGCATCTGCGCAGGGTCCGGATCGAGGCCAAACTTGGACCGCATCGCGATCAGCTCGGCCCTTACGCTATTTGAGGTGCATGAACAGCGTCAGGGCGTTGCGCTCGGCATCGGCGAAGCGGTCGTAGATCGCCCGCGCCACCTGGGCGATGCCGAGTTGGCGATCGCGGCCGCCCCTGGCAAAGACCGCCACGGCGAGCCGGCGACCATCGGGCATGGTGATGAAGCCGACGTCGTTGGTGATGCCGTCGAGCGTGCCGGTCTTGTCCTCGACCCGCGTGCCTGCGGGCAGCAGCGCCCGGATCCGGCGTGTGCCGGTCGCGCATCGGCCCATCAAACCAAACAGCAAGGCGCGGCTGTCGGCGGTGAGCAGCGATCCGTTGTTGAGCTTGTACAGCAGGGACACCATGGCGTTGGGCGTGGCCACGTCCTTGCTGTCGAGCAGATGGCCGCGCTCGCGCAGCAACTGCGCGATACTGCGGTCGACGCGAATGCCGGCGATGCCATTGGCGGACAGCCATTGCTGGACCGCCGCCGGGCCACCCACCGTGGCGAGGAGCAGGTCGGCGGCGCGATTGTCGCTGTGGATGATCATCGCTTCGAGCAGCGTGGATGCAGACCGTCCGGCGACCATGTCGGTCAGGCGGCGGCGGCCATGATCGACATCGGCGAGGTAGACGCCGGCGATCGCGAGCTTGACCGTGCTCGCCATCGGATAGGCGATGTCGCCATTCAGCGAGACGGCCGAGCCGTCGCGTAGGTCGAGCGCCGCGATGCCGTAATCGCTGGGATGGCCCGATACCAGGGACGCCAATGCGCGTTCGAGCCCGATCAGTTCGGGGGAACTCGCCATCGCGGGGGCCGGGGCCAGTGTCGCGGCGGCCAGGCAGCACAGAAGCAGGCGAGGGCAGAAGGGCAGGCGCATCGGTTGCTCTTGTGGGTGGTTCTTCGAGAACTGGCTACAAGAAAGATCATAGCGCAGGACACCGGCCTCTCCCACGCACCTGATCGCGAAAAATCGACGAGCCGAGCGCCGTATCGACAGCCCGTGGCGGCAGATCGGCGGCGACTGGCGATCTTCTGACGAGCGAGCGGCCGCCCGAACCTTTCCCTCCGAAGTCCGGCCGCACAATTATACTCACTCACATGTGAATGAGATTGACAGCCTCGTCGCAAGGATGCCAACATCGTCGTCACGCGCCGGAGAGCGCGGCCCTTAGAGAGGAAGTTTCGATGCGCTCGTTGCTGCTGACAGTTTCGGTGATCGCGATGGCGATGCCGACCGCCTCCTTCGCCCAGACCGCGCGCGACCATGCGTCGGAGACGACGGGGGAGGGATCGCAATCGTCGCAGAATCCCACCGACGCCGCCTCGCCGCAGGTCGCGCCGGGTGCGGTGGATACCAGCGACATCGTCGTCACGGCCGAACGCCGTTCGACCAGCCTGCAACGCACCGCAGTCGCCGCCTCGGTCCTGACCGGCGAGGATCTGGTCAGGAAGAGCGTCAACACGGTCGAGCAATTGCAATTCTCGACGCCGTCGCTGACCGTCAACACCTCCGGTCAGGCGAACAGCTTCAACATCCGCGGCATCGGCAAATCGGAAATCTCGAGCTCGGTGGGCGTCGGCGTCGTCACCTATCGCGACGGCGTGCCGGTCTTCCCCGGCTATTTCCAGGGCGAGCCCTATTATGACATCCAGTCGGTCGAGGTGCTGCGCGGACCGCAGGGAACGTTCGCCGGCGGCAATGCGACCGGCGGTGCGGTGTTCATCACCGAGACCAACCCCACGTTCGATTCAGTCAAGGGCTTCGCCACGGCGCAGATCGGCAATTACAATCAGGTCAAGGCGCAGGGCGCGATCAACCTGCCGCTGAGCGACACGCTCGCCATCCGGCTGGCGACGAACCTGGAAAAGCGCGACAGCTTCTTCACCATCACCGGTCCCTGGACCGGCAATCCCGGCAACCTCAATTCGGTAAGCGGCCGGGCGAGCCTGCTGTGGCAGCCGGACAGCCATCTCAAGCTGCTGGTCAAGGGCGACTACAACCACATCAACGTCGGCGGCTATCCGAACAGCCCGGCCTATTTCGGCACCGCCAATGCGCCGACGCTCAACACCAGCGATCCCTTCACGATCAGCAGCAACGCCTATCTGTCCGGCCAGGACGAATTCGGCCGTATCTCCGCCAACCTCAGCTACACGTTCGACAGCGGCCTGATGATCCGATCGATCAGCGCGTTCCAGAAGGGTACGCTGCAGGAGACGATCGACGCCGACGGCACCGCTGCCCGCAATGACACGTTTCAGGATTTCGCCAACGAGCACGTCTGGTCGCAAGAGGTCAACATCATCTCGCCGGACACCGGCCGCTTCACCTGGCTGGTCGGCGGCTTCTGGCAGTACGACAAATACGAATTCCCCGTCGGCAACGGCTATGTCTCCTTGTCGCCGACCGGGGTGGTCCGATCCCTGCGGATCGAGGGGACCAATCCGCATACCGCGCTCGCCGCCTTTGCGCAGGTCGGCTACAAGCTTACCGATGCCCTCCAGGTCACGCTCGGCGGGCGCTGGTCGCGCACCACTTCGCGCAACGACGTCAATTATCCGATCGAACTGTTCCTGGGCGCGCTGCCGACGTTCAAGACGACGTTGGTCCAGCATGACTTTGCCGCCAACAGCAACGTCGACGGCAAATTGTCGCTGAACTGGACGATCAACCCGGATCATTTCCTCTACGCCTTTGTCGCGACCGGCACCAAGGCAGGCGGGCTCAACGGTGCCAATCTATTCGGCACGACGCCGCGCGGCTTCGTGCCCGAAAAGGTCACCGACTATGAACTGGGTTGGAAGGGGACGCTGCTCAACGGTCATCTCCGCACGCAGCTGGGTGGCTATTACAACGTCTATCGCAAGTTCCAGGTGCTGATCGTCGATCCGGCCACGCCCAATTTCACCTCGATCTTCAACGTGCCGAACGTCACCAAGCTCTATGGCGTGGAGGCGTCGGCGCAGGGATCATTCGGCAATGTCCTGATGGATGTCTCGACATCGATCTCCAATTCGGAGCTGGGGCAGTTCTTTGCGCGAGATCCGCGCAAGGGCACGACCGGAGTCTGCGATCCGATCAACGGCCCCGCCAATGCCGCAGGCTGCATCAATCTCGGCGGCCGGCGCCAACCCTATGCGCCGCAATTCACGCTGAGCGCCGGTGCGCAATATGCCATCCCCGTCGCCGAAGGCCTTACGCTGACCCCTCGGGTCGATTATGCCCACATCTCGGCAGTCTGGGGCACGCTGTTCCAGGCGGCCGAGCTCGGCGATTATCTGAAGGCCCGCAACATCGTGAATGCGCAGGCGACGCTCGACAACGGCACCTGGTCGATCGCGGCGTTCAGCACCAATCTGACCGACCAGCATTATATCGGCTCGCTCAACGGCATCCGTCGGCTGGCGGCGCCGCCTCGGCAATATGGGCTGCGCGTCAGCACCAAATTCTAAGATCACCGGGCGGGCGCGTCCGCGCGTCCCGCCCGTTCCAAGCATCCTTCCCGAAAGTCTCGTCATGCTCCCCGGATCGATGCAACCTTATGCACTGACCCTCGACAAGTTCATCGACCACGCCGCCAAATGGCATGGCGACACCGAGATCGTGACCGGCGGCCAGGGCGACAGCCAGCGCATCGGATATGCCGCATTGCGCGATCGCGCCAATCGGCTGTCGGGTGCGCTGATCGCGCTGGGCCTGGCGCGCGGCGATCATCTGGCGACGCTCGCCTGGAACAGCCAGGCGCATATGGAAATCTGGTATGGCGCGATGGGGATGGGCGTGGTCTGCCACACGCTCAACCCGCGTCTGGCGCCGGCGCATCTGGCCGCGATGATCGACCAGGCGCAGGACCGGGTGCTGGCGGTCAGCCCCGGTCTTGCCCCGCTGGTCGAGGATCTGCTCGCACGATGCCCGTCCATTGCGCACGTAATCCTGCTCGACGAAGGCGGGGCGCCGGCGGATCGGCCGGTGACGACGCGCGCGCACATCTGGGATTGCGACGAGCTGCTTGCGCAGCACGGCGCGGTGGCCGCTTGGGGCGGGTTCGACGAGCACGCGCCCGCCGGCCTGTGCTTCACCTCCGGCACCACGGGTCGGCCCAAGGGCGTGACTTACACGCATCGATCCAACTATCTGCATACGCTGCACATGCTGTCGGCCGACGTGATCGGCGTGACGGCGCGCGACGCGGTGCTGGTCGCGGTGCCGATGTTCCATGCCAACGGCTGGGGCTTCGCCTTCGCCGGGCCCGCCGCTGGCGCCAAGCTGGTCTTGCCGGGCCGCCATCAGGACGGCGCCAGCCTAGCGCGGCTGATCGACGAGGAGGGCGTCACGGTGGCGGCGGGGGTCGCGACCGTGTGGCTGGGGCTGGTCGATCACCTCGAGCAGACGGGCGGTACGACCCCATCGCTACAGCGCATCCTGCTCGGCGGATCGCCGGTGCCGCAAGCGCTGATGGACCGGCTCGAACAGCGGCTCGGCTGCGTCGTGCAGACCAGCTGGGGCATGACCGAATTGTCCCCGGTCGGCACCGTCACGCCCGCGAACGTGCCGTGCCGGGTCTCGGCCAAGTCGGGGCGCCCGCCGATGGGGGTCGATCTGCGCCTGACCGACGAGGCGGGACGGCCGCTGGCCGAGCAGCGCGACGGCGAAGGACGGTTGTGGGTGCGCGGGGCGAGTGCGGTCGAACGCTATTTCGACCATATCGAGCCGGCGACCGATGCCGACGGCTGGTTCGACACCGGCGACCTCGCGCGGATCGACGCCGACGGCAATCTCAGCATCACCGGTCGCGCCAAAGATTTGATCAAGTCGGGCGGCGAATGGATCAACCCCGGCGAGATCGAGGCGATCGTCGGTGCGCTACCCGATGTCGCATTGGTCGCCGTGGTCGGGCGGGCCCATCCCAAATGGGGCGAGCGCCCGGTGCTGGTGGTCGAACCGCGCCAGGGGGCGACGCTGTCGGACGACGCGCTGATCGACGCGTTGCGCGGGCGTATCGCGAGCTGGTGGCTGCCCGATGCGATCATCCGCGTTGCGGCCATGCCGCTCGCGCTGACGGGCAAGATCGACAAGATGCGGCTGCGCGCGGAGCATGGCTGACGCGCCGGTCAGTCGCAGCCCTTGACCGGCGGCAGCGGCGACAGCGGCGCGTAAAGGCCGACGTTCCAGTTCCACGGTACCGTGGCGGCGGCGCGGCGGCGGCAGACGACCTGCTCGTTGAGCGCGAACATGCCGGGCATCAGGTCGCGCGACGGCGTCGGCGTGGCGGCGAAATGCATATAGGCGCGTGTTCGGTCATAGGCGGGCCAGGCCGCGGCACGCGACGCGGTCGGATGGCCGTCTCGGACGAAGGACGCCCAATAATCGGTCATCGCCGAGGACAGCGACCGTTCCGCCTCGGTGTCGGGCACCCGCGGCCAGCGCGGCGGCGTTCGGTCGAACGTGCCGAAGACATAGGGCAGTTCGCTGGCGTGGAAGGCGTGCAGGCCGGCATCGTCCGCAGCGGGATAGCTGTGGTCGAACAGATAGAGATAGGCGCTTTGTCCCCGCGCCGACTGAGTCCTCGCCACCCGTTCCGCCGTCCAGCCGTACAGCGCGTCCCGCGTCGTGGCGAGGATGCTCTCCGGATAAGTCGTCGCCGGATAGAGGCGCAGGAACGGCGCGGCGAGATCGCCGTAGCGGGCGCGGATGTCGCGCTCGTAGCTCGCCGCGCCTTGCGGGGCTTTCGGCGCCAGCATGCGCAATGAACGGATTTCGCCCTGGTTGAAGCCGATCAACACGGGGACCGCAGCCTGCCGGCCGGCATCGAACGCCGCCACCATTTGCTCCGGCAGCAGCGTGCCGTCGACTACGCCGAAGGGGGCGAAGCCCAGCTTCGGTGCGCTGTCGGTCAGCGTCTGCGCATCCATCGCGCGCAGGGCGGTGATGTCGGCGGCGTGCAGGGCCGCGCCAAGCGCCGACCCCGCCGCTTCGGCCGCCGGCATGCCGAACGCAGGGGTCTTCAGCGCCGGCATGGAGATCATATAGGCGCTTTCGGCGATCGCCCTGCTGAACAGACCATGCGCCGATGGTGCGCTCATCAGATACAGGACGCTGAGTCCGCCTGCCGATTCGCCCGCGATCGTGACCTTGCGCGGGTCGCCGCCGAACGCCGCGATATTGCCCTGCACCCATTGCAGCGCTGCAATCTGGTCGAGCAGGCCGTAATTGCCCGATACCTGACCGGGCGTTTCCGCGCTCAATCCCGGATGGGCCAGCCAACCGAGCACGCCGAGCCGATAGTTGATCGACACGACGACGATGCCGCGCGCGGCGAGGGCCGCGCCGTCGTACATCGGCTCTCGGCTCGATCCGCCGGCCAGGGCACCGCCGTGAATCCAGACCATCACGGGCGCCCGTTTTGCCTTGGCCGGCATCCAGACGTTCAAGGTCAGGCAATCCTCGCTGACCGGCATGGTCGGCTCGGCATAGATGGTGGTGTTCTGCCCCTGGGTCTGCATGCAGGCGGCGCCTAATTGCGTGGCGTCGCGTGTGCCCGACCAGCGCGGCAGCGGTTGCGGCGCGCGCCAGCGCAAGGGACCGACCGGCGGCTTCGCATAGGGGATGCCCTTGAACACGGCGAGCGCGCCGTCCGCGACGCCCCGCACGGTGCCGGCGGGCGCGGCGATGCTGGGCGCGGTCTGCGCGGCGGCCGGCGCGGCGGCGAAGGCGGCGGCAAGCAGAACGGTTCTCATGCGGCAAACTCCCGACGGCGCAGCGTGCGCGCCAGCGCCAGAAACAGCGCGATGGCGACGATGTAGAAGGGGGCGAGGGTGTAGAGCGACAGCTGCAGCGGATTGTCCGTGCCGGCCGCTGCGAACCGGTCGCTGGCTGCCCCCACCCAAGTGGGCCCGAGCCCGAGCCCGATGAAGTTCATCACCAGCAGCAAGAGCGCGCCGGCCAGCACGCGCTGGTTGGGCGCGGCTTCCTCCTGCACCAAAGTGACGGAGCAGGAGAGATAGAAATAGTTGAAGAACATCACGATGGTGAGCAGCGCCAAGGCGAGCGGCCAGCCCGGCGCCCAGACGAAGGCCACGTAGAAGGGCAGGGCGATGGCCAGCGATATCGCCGGGGCGATGGCGAAGACCCGGCGCGAGCGTTTCGAGAAACGGTCGATGATCCGGCCCGAGGCGATCATGCCGCCACCCATGCCGACGACGATCGCGACGGCATACCAGATGGCGATCTCCGACAGGGTCATGCCCTTTTCACGAATCAGGAAGAGCACCGCGAAATTGCCGAGGCCGTAGGTGACGAATTGCGTCGCGCCGCTGCCGAGGGCGGCGAGCATCATCACCGGGCTGCGGAAGAAGGTGGCGAGCGTCTGCCAGAACGGCGCCTTGGCCTGGGCGGGGGCGGCGACCGGATCGGATGCGCCGCGCATCGGCTCCGGGACGATCCAGGGCAGCGCGAGGGCGGCGACGAGGCCGGCGAGACCGATTGCCACGAAGGCGTCGCGCCAGTCATAGGCGGCCGCGATCGAGGCGCCGAGCGCGATGCCGAGCGCCGCGCCGATCGGCGGGCCGAGATTGTAGATGCCAAAGGCGACCCCGCGCCGCCCCGGGGCGAAGGTGTCGGTGATCAAGGCGTAGGATGGCGGCACGCCGCCCGCCTCGCCGAAGCCCACCACCATCCGCGCCGCGACGAGTTGTGGGTAAGTGCGCGCCATGCCGCAGGCGATCGTCGCCGCGCTCCAGATCGCGCAGGCGCAGGTCAGGACGCCGACCCGGCTGGTCCGATCCGCCAACCAGCTCACGGGAATGGCGATGAAGCAATAGAACATCGCGAAGTACAGGCCGCCGATCAGGCCCAGCTGGCCATCGCTGATGTGCAGGCTGTCCTGGATCGGCTTGGCGAGAATGCCGAGCAGCTGCCGGTCGAGGAAGTTCAGCACATAGACGAAGGTGAGCATTGCGAGCACGATAGCCGGCCGACGGGGCGTCGCCGTGGTCGAAGACGCATGCGGCCGTCCCGTCGCCGCGCTGCCTGCGAGTGCCATGTTCCTCTCCCGCCATGTCGCGTGGATTATGCCGGCAGGATGGGGCAGGGTCTTCGGAGTGTCAATGGACACTCACTCGCGTGAGAGTAAATTGTCGGCTGAAGCCTGCTTGACGCCGTCGGGTGAACGCCGGAGGGAAGGGGCGTGAGCCAGACCGAAAAACCCGCCCGCCGCTCTCGCAAGGCTGAACAGCGCGCCGAGACGATGGAGCAGATCTACGACGCGGCGGAGGAGCTGTTCTCGAAACACGGCCTCCACGGCGTCACGTTGAAGGACGTCGCCAAGCAGGTCGGTGTCCACCACACGCTCCTCAACTATTATTTCACCGACAAGAAGGCGCTGTTCGACGCCGTCTTTACGCGTCGCGCGGCGGTCACGGCGGACCGGCGGATGCAGGCGCTCGACGCCTATGCCGAAGCCAGCAACGGCCGACCGACCGTGGAGGGCGCGCTGCGGGCGTTCCTCGACACCGACCTCGACCTTTATATCGAGGGCGGCGAAGGCTGGAAGAATTACGCCAAGCTCGGCGCGCAGGTTGCCAACACGCCCGAATGGGGGGCGGAGCTGATGGACGAGCATTTCGACCCCGTCGTGCTGCGGCTCATCGCCTTGCTCAAGCAGGCGATGCCCGACTGTCCGGAGGACCGGATCTTCTGGGGCTATCATTTCGTCACCGGCGCGCTGATGCTGACGCTCGCGCGGACCGGCCGCATCGACAAATTGTCCGGCGGCTTGTGCCAGTCCGACGACTTCGCCGCGGTCAAGGAAGTGATGGCGACGTTCATGGCCGCTGGGTTCCAGGCGATCTGTTCGGGGCAATCGCGCTAGCGGCTTGCACTTGCCACCATGTTCGCTATCACCAGAGTGAACGTAATAATGGAGGAGCAGGATGATGGCACTGGACAGGCGGGTCGCGATCGTGACCGGAGCGGGCGGCGGCTTGGGGCGCGCCCATGCGCTCTACCTGGCCAGCAAGGGCGCGCAGCTGGTCGTCAACGACCTGTCCGAACAGGCGGCTGCCGCGGTGGTGGACGAGATCCGCGCGGGCGGCGGCACGGCGATCGCCGCGATCGGGTCGGTCACCGACGAACAGGCGGTTGCCGCCATGGTCGACACGGCTCTCGCGCGATGGGGATCGGTCGACATTCTGATCAACAACGCCGGCATCCTGCGCGACAAGAGCTTCGCCAAGATGACGATGGCCGATTTCCGGACAGTGGTCGACGTTCACCTGATGGGGGCCGCGATCTGTACCAAGGCAGTGTGGGAGCCGATGCGGAGCCGCCGCTACGGGCGGATCGTCATGACCACCTCCTCCTCGGGACTCTACGGCAATTTCGGCCAGGCGAACTACGGCGCCGCCAAGATGGCGCTGGTCGGTCTGATGCAGACGCTGAGCATCGAAGGCGAGAAATACGGCATTCGCGTCAATTGCCTCGCTCCGACGGCCGCGACGCAGATGACCGAGGGGGTGCTCGATGAGGAAAGCCTGCGCATGCTGGCGCCCGACCGCGTATCGCCGGGACTGTTGCGGCTGGTCGGGGACGACGCACTGACGCGCACGATCCTGTGCGCCGGCGCCGGCCATTTCGCCGTGGCCGAGGTGACGCTGACGCAGGGTGCCTATGTCGGGCATGACGCCGACGCGGACGTTCAGGTGGTCCGGCACTGGCCGACGATCACCGAACGCGCTGGCGCCTTCGTGCCGCCCTATGGCTTCTTCCAGGCCGAGCGGGAGGTCGCTGCTGCGCAGCGCGATGCGGAGCCGGTTGCGAGACTATCGGCCTGAGCGCCCAGCACGGCCGTCGGACTTCGGCCCGCAGGTCCGCGGCCGCCGCCTCAATGTTCGGTCAGCGCGACGACCTCAAAATCGAAGCGCTGCCAGCCGTATCTGCGGGCGGCCTGCTCGGTCAGCGCCCGTTTGCCTGCAGCTTCCTTCGCCGACACGGCATGACCCCAGAACACCTCGGTCTTGCCGTTCTGCAGATAGGCGACGATCCGCCAATAATGGGTGAAGGGCGCGGCGGTCGGACCGATCGTCTTCACATAGCCGTCCGCCATGGTCGCGGTCAGATAGCGCTTCTTCCTCGCCATGGTCGCGCCATAGCGCGGCCCGGTCGAACGTGGGAGGGGTGACGGCAGGGTTTATTGCCCGGGCGTGCCAGGGGCGTGATCTAGAGAGAACGTCATGATTCCCTCCATGCGCGAGGTTTATGCCGCGTCACTTATGATGTCGCAGTGGAAGCGGCGCCCTGGTTAGCGGCGCGCGCCCATGCCTCGGGCGGGGGCGAGGGCCAGCGCCCGGCCATGGCGTTGCGGGCCCATCCGCAGTTCGAACCCGATGACGAGGAGGTTCGCGGCGATAAAGGCGGACATGGTGAGGTAGAAGGCCATTGTTCGTCTCTCTGCGATGCCGATACTGCGGCGGTGACGATCAAGCGATGGCTTTGCAAAGGTTTACGCCGCGTGAGCGTAGTCGTTAGAAGCGCCAATCCTGCGATGGGCAGTGTTGTGCGTGCGGTGATCGGCGTTGTTTTGACCCGCCTATCATCAGCTGGCTGGGAACTGCCGCCCGCCATTACCTAGCGGCGGGCGGCGACGAAGCTTAGCGGCAGACGCGGATGCGACGATGATGGCGATAGACGATGCGGCAGCGGTCGTGACGTCCGTAAGCGTAATGACGCCCACGGGGCCCGCGATGGCGATCGAAGCGATCGGGACCGCGATCATCGCGGTGGTGGAACCGATCGGGGCCCGGCCCATGGCGTTGCGCCTCCGCCGTGCCGGTGAAACCGAGGCTGGCGGCAAACATGCCCGCGGCTACGAAGAGCGTCTTGAGTGTCATGGATCCTCCTTTTGCGCCGCCCATTCGGCGCGCGAGGGACATACGCGAGGGAAACGGCAACGTTCCTGACCGAAGGCCGCGTCGCGATGGATCTGGCCCGAGCCGCGATCCGCCGAAGCCGCGACCGCGTCGCGTCACGGCTTGCGCCGGAGGCATTGCGGCGCTAGCGGACGGCAACCGCCTGGACCCGGTGAAACCCCGGGTGGCTATTCCGGCCGCCGATCCGCCGGACAACGCATCTGCATCCGATCGTCGAACGCCATAGCGCACACGGATGCCGTGATTGCGGACCCTGTCATGACCTTATCAATCTCGCACTATCGCGCCGAATGGTTTGCCGATCCCCGCGCCGCCCGGCGTGACGTCCTCGCCGGCATGGTCGGGACGTTCGCCCTGATCCCGGAAGTGATCGCCTTTTCCGTTGTCGCGGGCATCGATCCGGAGGTCGGCCTGTTCGCCTCCTTCGTGATCGGCATCGTCATCGCCGTCTTCGGTGGCCGGCCGGCGATGATCTCCGGTGCGGCCGGATCCGTCGCGCTGGTCGCCGCCGCGCTCGTCCATGCGCATGGCTTGCCCTATCTTCTGGCGGCCACGCTCCTCGCCGGGCTGTTCCAGATCGTCTTCGGCCTGATGAAGCTCGACGTGCTGATGCGGTTCGTCTCGCGCTCGGTGCGCACCGGTTTCGTCAACGCTTTGGCGATCCTGATCTTTTCGGCCCAGGTGCCGCAGATGCTCGGCGTGAGCTGGCACAGCTATGCGATGATCGGGCTCGGACTGGCGATCATCTATCTGCTTCCCAAGCTGACCGCGGCGATACCGTCGCCGCTGGTTTGCGTCGTGGTGCTGACCGTCGTCAGCATGCTGATCCCCATGCCGTTGCGGCTGGTCGGTGATCTCGGCCGGCTGCCGAGCTCGCTGCCGTCGCTGCACCTATCGCAGATCCCATTCGATCTCGCGACGCTGCGGATCGTCGCGCCCTATGCGCTGGCGATGGCCGCGGTGGGGTTGCTGGAATCGATGATGACGGCACGTGTCGTCGATGATCTCACCGAAACCACCAGTTCGAAGGCGCGGGAATGTACCGGGCTGGGGCTCGCCAATGTCGCGGCGGGCCTGTTCGGCGGCATCGCCGGTTGCGGGATGATCGGCCAGACCGTCGGCAACGTCCGCTATGGCGGCCGGGGCCGGCTGTCGACATTGGTCGCCGGCGTGTTCCTGCTCATCGTGATGGTGCCGCTTCGCCCCTGGATCGCGCAGGTGCCGGTGGCGGCGCTGGTGGCGATCATGATCATGGTGTCGATCAGCACCTTTTCCTGGAATTCGCTGCGCGATCTCGCCCGCCATCCGAAGGTGTCGGGTGTGGTCATGCTTGCGACGGTCGCAGTGACGGTGGGGACGCACGATCTGTCGGCTGGGGTCGCGGTCGGCGTGCTGCTCAGCGGCGTGTTCTTCGCCTTCAAGGTGACCCGGATGATGCGGGTCACGATCGATTATGATGCGGCAAGCGACACTCGGATCTACACCGTGTCGGGCCAAATCTTCTTCGCCAGTGCAGAAATCTTCGCCGACCATTTCGACCTGCGCGACTCGGCGCAGCGCGTCCGCATCGACCTGACCGACGCGCACCTGTGGGATATCACCGCCGTCGGCGCGCTCGAGGAGGTCGCATCGACGATGCGGCGCCACGGCATATCGGTCGAGATCGTCGGCTTGAACGCGGCGAGCGCCATACTGGTCGATCGCCACGCGCCCTTGATGCGTGAGAGGCCGGCGTGATCGGGCGGGTGGCGTCGTCCGTCACGTCCGATCCAACCGCGCGAGCCGAGGCTCGCCCGCGACGCTCATGACCCTTGGCGCCCGTCCAGCAACAGGCGCAGCCGCTCGGCATCCGCCGGCGTCGCGGGATTGTAGACGATCATGCCCAGTTCCGGTCGGCCCTCGACGGTGAAGGTGGAAAACTCCATCGCCAGCGGGCCGGCGGGATGGTGCAGGCGCTTGATACCCTCGTTATGCGCGACGACGTCGTTGTCGCGCCACAGCCGGTCGAAATCGGGACTGAGCGCGCTGAGCTCGGCGACCAGCGCGGCGGCGGCGGCGCTGCCGGCCGCGCCGGCGCGGGTCATGTCGGCGCGAAAGGCGGCGACGACGAAGCGGGCGATGCTGTCCCAATCGGCGTTGCGGGCGCGAAGCTGGGTGTTGCCGAACATCAGGCGGAGGATGTTGCGCCCGTCAGGCGGCAGTTTGGCATAGTCGGTGAGCAGCAGCGTCGCCGCGCGGTTCCACCCGACCACGTCCCACATCGCCGTCTTGATGATCGCAGGGCTGAGCGGCATGCTGTCGAGCACCCGTTGCAACCGCGGCGAGACGCCGTCGACCGGCTGGTATCGCGCCTCAGGCGGGCGGCCGAGACCGAGCATATAGAGATGCTCGCGCTCCGGCTCGGTCAGCATCAGCCCCTTGGCGATGCGGTCGAGCACGTCGGCCGACGGTGCGCCGCCGCGGCCCTGTTCGAGCCAGGTATACCAGGTGGCGCTGATATTGGCGCGGCTTGCCACCTCCTCGCGGCGCAGGCCGGGCGTCCGACGACGCCCGCTCGCGAAGCCGAAGGCGGCGGGATCGAGACGGGTGCGACGATCGCGCAGATAGCTACCAAGCGGATTGGACACGTCGCTGGCCATGATGATCCTGTTGCCTATTATACTAGGATAAAGTCACTACTTTAACAGGTTTAAGACCGCTGCGACATGGTCTCTCGTCATTGAGGAGACTGATCCATGCGCGTGTTCCTGACCGGGGCGACCGGCTTCATCGGCTCGCACGTCATCCCCGAACTGCTCGCCTCCGGTCATCGGGTGCTCGGCCTGACCCGTTCGGACGCCGGCGCGCGTCAGCTCGAAGCGGCAGGGGTGGAGGTGCATCGCGGCAACCTCGATGAGCCCGCGACCCTCGCCAGCGGCGCGGCAGTGGCCGATGCGGTGATCCATTGTGCGTTCGACCACAATTTCGCGACCTTCGTCGACAATACCCGCAAGGACGAGCGCAACATCGCCGCGATGGGCGAGGCCTTGGCCGGAACCCACAAGCCATTGCTGATCACGTCGGGGGTCGGGATCGGCACGCCATTGCGCGGCGGCCTGGCCACCGAGGACGTGCTCAACCCCCGCCACCCCAATCCCCGTATCGCCACCGAACTCGCCGGCGCGGCGCTGACCGCGCGGCGCATCGACGTGCGCACGATCCGCCTGCCGCAGGTGCATGACACCACGAGGGCCGGCTTGATTACCCCGTTGATCGCCGAGGCCAAGCGTGCCAACGCGATCGCCTATGTCGGCGCGGGAACATCGCGCTGGGCGGCGGCGCACGTCAGCGACGTCGCCAGGCTCTATCGTCTCGCGCTCGAACGGGGCGAACCGGGTGCACGCTATCACGCCTCCGCCGAAGACGGCGTTACCGCGCGCGCGATCGCCGAGGCGATCGGACAGGGGAGCGGGCTGCCGGTCCGTGCGATCTCCGCCGACGAGGTCGAGCGATATTTCGGTTGGATGGCCCCCTTCGCGGCGCTCGACATGATCGCGTCGAACGACTGGACGCGCGCGCGGTTGGGTTGGGAGCCGACCGGCCCCGACCTGCTCACCGACCTGGCGGCGATGGACTATGACGCCATAGCGCCGGCCTGACCGCGGCTGGTGGAGGGCGGGGCCCGCCGCCGGCGACTCCGCCCTTCATGCGCCGATCCGCAGGCCGCGTTCTGCTGACCGGATAAGGGGTTCGGGGGATCGCCTATCGATCTCGGCAGCTGTATCGCCGCTGGCGATGATCGCTGAGGAGATGAGATGATGGCCTTGCCGCGCCGGTCCGCTACGCCTGCCTTTCTTAAGGCGCGATCCTCGTTCGGAATCGCATCGCCGATCCGCCTCCGCGCCATCCTCGGCCAGGCGGCCTTGATGCTGTTGGCGGTGAAAGCCGGCCCCGCGCTCGCTGTATCGACGTCGCCGGAGGCCTATGCGGTCCGAACTCTCGGCGACTGGACCCTTGCCCCGAGCAGCGATGCGCCGGGTTGCTTCATGACCCGCGACTATGCCGGCGCTGGCGGCACCACCTTGCTGTTCGGGCTGGACGCCGATGGGCAGAACCACCTGTCGGTGCTGAACGACAATTGGTCGATCAAACCCAAGGAGCGGCTGACGCTCGACTTTCGCCTGTCGAACGGCCGTTACCTCAAGCAAACCGCCATCGGCATGACGTCGGACCGGAAGCGGGGGTTCGTCACGCGCCTTCCCGCCAAATTCGCGGCCGATCTGGCGACCTCCAAATTCCTGAACATCGACCGTGGTGACGTGCCGGTCGCCAGGCTCGCGCTCGACGGCAGCGCGCCGGCGATCGCGGAACTGAAGCGCTGCATCGCCGCCGTCTCGGCCCCGCCGGCTACCGCAACGGCAAGCGGCAACGACGACCAAACAGTACCGAAAGACCCGTTCTCGCGTGGGAGCAACAAGCGGTCTCATAAGTCACGCTAGCCGGATCGCAGTCAGGTGCCGTTCACCTGTCGGCACCAAAACCCCCGCACCGAGCGCGCCCCCGGGGGAACCGAGGGTCGCTCTTTGGAATTGTTCCGTTTGATCAACAATGTGGGAGGACGCGTTATGTCGCCAGCAATGAAGAAACTGTCGCCGGTGGTCGGGATCATGATCGGTGCGGCGACCTTGGGTGGCTGCGCAACGAAATCCTACGTGCGCGAGCAGATCGCCCCCGTCAGTGCGCGGGTCGACACGCTCGAATCCCGCCTGCAGCAAACCGATGGCACCGCTCGCCAGGCGCTGGCGGAGGCGCAGGCCGCGTCCGCGCAGATCCAGGGCAACGGCCAGCGGCTGGAGCAGCTGAACGGCCGCGTCGACACGATCGATCAGCGGCTGCAGGCGCAGGAGCGCCGGCCGAAGCGCGCTCGCAACTAAGCCGACCCGCCGACCCCGTTCGGCTAAAACCTGCCAGCGTCGCCGCCATGCGACGCTGGCCTTTCGTATAGAGCGCCCTTGCCGATGATCTCACTTCTTCTGGCGCTCGCCGGCTCGATGGCGATGGGCCCCGAGCGGAAACGCCCGGTCCCGCCGCCGCCGGTCGAGCAAGCAGCGCCTTCGGTGATGCCCGCAGCGCTGGAGCTCTCCTCCGCCGCGATCCGGGTGGCGGACTGGGTGTCGGTTTCCGGCGACAACCGCGGTCTTCCATACGTGATCATCGACAAGACGAATGCGTCGATGGTGCTCTACGACGGCGCCGGCATGGAATTGGGCCGGGCGCCGGTGCTGATCGGCATCGCCGTCGGCGACGATGCGACGCCGGGCGTCGGCAGCAAGGACCTGTCGGAAATCGGCCCCGCGGAAAAGACGACGCCGGCGGGACGGTTTCTCGCGAAATTCGGCCCGGCCGCGGGCCGCCAGCGGGTGCTGTGGGTGGATTATGCCACGTCGGTCGCGCTTCACCCGATACCGACGCCGGGCAAGAGGAGCGAACATCGTCGCGAGCGCATGCTCTCGCCGACGCCGGACGACAACCGGATCACCTTCGGCTGCATCAACGTGCCGATCGGCTTTTACGCCAAAAGCGTGAAGCCGTTGTTCGGGCGCAAGGGCGGCTATGTCTACATCCTGCCGGACACCAAGCCGCTAGAGACGGTCTTTCCGCGGCTGATCGTCCAGGCGGCGATCAGCGGCACGAACTGACAGCCTTGCCGCAGGATCGCTGTCAGGAAGATCACGCGTCGTCCTAGCGACACCCAACGCTAGACCGGTTTCCGAAACCGACCGGCAGCCCAATGCACCGATAGCAGAGGGAGCGCCCACCCAGCGCCGTCGCTAGCCATGCTGGCGTTCAGGAAGCTGCGGCTGCTCCCGTCCATACCGCCGGGCATCCGCTCCGCACGGCGAGGGCTTCGTCATGCGAATGACGCGATGGGATGGTCGGGGAGACAGGATTCGAACCTGCGACATCCTGCTCCCAAAGCAGGCGCGCTACCAGACTGCGCTACTCCCCGACGAGCGGCTTGCCGACTAGGCGCTCATTGCGCCCGGTGCAAGCATTTGGTGGGCCCGGCAGGACTCGAACCCGCAACCTAGCCGTTATGAGCGGCCAGCTCTAACCATTGAGCTACAGGCCCCACCATGGTTCCCCGCCTAGCGCAGCGCCGGGCAAAGAAAAAGGGCGCTTCCCTGCTGGAGGAAGGCGCCCTTGATCAAAGAAGGTGCAACGATGCACCGGCGCGCCGGGCGAACCCGGCGCAGGCCGATTACATGTTGTCGGCCTTCGCGTCGGCCGCGTCGCGGACGTTGTCGGCAGCGGCGTTCATGTTGTCGGCCGCATTCTCGAGCACTGCCGAAGCCGTGGCGTTCGAGGTGTTGTCCGCGAGGGCGTCCATGTTGTCCGCCTGCATCTCCATGTTGTCGGCCAGCATGTCCGCGTTGTTCTCAACGGCGGCGGCTTCCGGCGACTTCGAGCACGCAGCGACGGACATCAGGCCGGCGGCAGCGAGAACGAAAGCGATCTTCTTCATTCGATAGCTCCCAAGCAATATACAGGTTCGCGGCCGGCCCGATTGCCGACGCGAGACGGCCCAAATACCGCACGACTCCCCGCGGTCAATCACCAAATTCATGTGACAGCAACCAATGCGGCCGATTTGAGGCAAGTCGTTACGCCGGCGATGGTCCGCCGCCGGTGTACGATCAGCGGTTCAGCGGCGCGGCGTGACGCTGCCAATCTCCTCCGGCGCGTTGGCGACGACCGCCAGCATCGTCGTCCACGCCGCGACGTTCTGCCGCAGCTGTTCGCGATCGATCCGGTCCAGCACGTCGTCGGGCGTATGGTGCGTGTCGAAATAGCGGGTGCCGTCCTGATTGAGGTCGATCGCCGCGACGCCGAGCGCCAGCGTCGGGCCCACATCCGTGCCGTCGCCGCCGACGCCCGCGCCGCGGCTGATGCCGAGCGGCGCCAGCGCGGTCTGCAATCGGTCCGCGATCGGCTTGGCGCTGTCGGGCAGGTTGACCTCGAACCGCCAGACGCGGTCGGCGCCGAAGTCGCTTTCGCCGGCGGTGGCATGACGTTCGCTGCCATGTTTGCTGGCGTAATCCTTGCCACCATAGCCGCCCGGCTCCTCCGCCCCGAACCACACGACGCGGATGGTGCGGCGCGGGCGTGGGCCGTCGAGCAGGCGCTTGGCGGCCGCGGTGGTGATCGCAACGCCGCTGGCATCGTCGATCGCACCGGTGCCAAGGTCCCAGCTGTCGAGGTGGCCGCCGATCAGCACCACGCCGGCCTTGGGATCGGTGCCCGGCACCTCGGCGATGACGTTGCCGGACGTGCCGGTGCCCGCGAAGCGCGGCGTCAGCACCAGCTTCAGCGTGATCGGCTTGCCGCGCTCCGCCATCCGCTCCAGCAGCTCGGCGTCGGGGACGGACAGGGCGGCCGCCGGGATCGGCGCCACGCCCTCGGGCCAGTTGGTCCCGCCGGTGTGCGGATTGCGATGGTGATCGGTGCCGACCGAGCGGATCACCGTCGCGATCGCCCCCTTGCTGGCCGCCAGCGCCGGACCGACGAAGCGGGCAGGGCCATAGGCGCCATAGCTCGACCCATCCTGCGTCGGCTCCATCGCGTTGCCGATATAGGCGATCTTGCCGGCCAGGCTGCCCGCCGGCGCGTTGGCGAGTTCGCCATAACTGCGGAACACCACGACCGGCGCGGTGATCCCGGCGGGTGGGGTCGCACCCGAATTGCCAAGCGCGACCAGCTTCAGCGTCTGCGGAAAGGGAGCGACCACTTCCGCCCCCTCCTCGCCGCGCAGCCATACCGGCATCTGATATTCCTCGACCCGCACGTTCTTGAAGCCGAGCGCCTTCAACCGCACCACCGCCCAGTTGCGAGCGCGCGCCTCCGCCTCGGTGGCGGCGAGCCGCTGGCCCACCTCGGTGGTCAGCCCCTCGACGATGTCCCAGGCGACGTCGTCCTTGAGCGCGGCGTCGCGCAGCGCCGCCACCCTGGGATCGACCTTGGCGGGAACCGGTGGCGCCGCCCGCTGCGCGAGCGCCGCGGCGGGCAGGGCGGTGGCGGCGGCGAGCGCCAGGACGAGGGCGGCACGGCTCATGATGGTCCCCTGTGTTTCCAATTGGCTGCGGGGTGTGACGCGATGCGTGGCGGAGCACAAGCGCGGCATTTGCGTGACGCCCCGCCGCTCGCTACATGCGCTGGCAAAATCCCCCAGTCTTCTCGATCAGGAGCCGTCGGCACATGGCCGTCCAGTATACCTACGTCATGAAGGGTCTGACCAAGACCTTCCCGGGCGCCAACAAGCCCGTGCTCAACAACATCCACCTGCAGTTCCTGCCGTCCGCCAAGATCGCGATCATCGGTCCGAACGGTTCGGGCAAGTCGACGCTGATGAAGATCATGGGCGGCATCGATCAGGATTTCCAAGGCGAAGCCTGGGCCGCGGAGGGGGTGCGCGTCGGCTATCTGCCGCAGGAGCCGCAGCTCGATCCGGACAAGACGGTGATCGAGAACGTCCGGCTCGGCGCCGGCCCGATCGTCGAGAAGATCGACCGCTTCAACGCCATTTCGGCGGAGATGGGGGATCCCAAGGACGACACCGATTTTGACGCGCTGATGACCGAGATGGGCGATCTGCAGGCGGAGATCGATGCCGCCGACGGCTGGAGCCTCGATTCGCAGCTCGAACAGGCGATGGAAGCGCTGCGCTGCCCGCCGTCCGACTCGCCGGTCACCAACCTGTCCGGCGGTGAGCGTCGCCGCGTCGCGCTGTGCCGGCTGCTGCTGGAAAAGCCGGACATCCTGCTGCTCGACGAGCCGACCAACCACCTCGACGCCGAAAGCGTCGCCTGGCTGGAGAATTTCCTGAAGGAATACACGGGCAACGTCATCCTCGTCACCCACGACCGCTACTTCCTGGATAATGTCGTCAATTGGGTGCTCGAGCTCGACCGCGGCCGTTACTATACCTACGAGAGCAACTATTCGGGCTACCTCGAGAAGAAGGCGAAGCGCCTCGAGCAGGAGGAGCGCGAGGAACAGGGTCGCCAGAAGGCGATCGCCGACGAGCTCGCCTGGATGCGCCAGACTCCCAAGGCCCGCCAGACCAAGTCCAAGGCGCGTATCCGCGCGTTCGACGAGCTGATGGCGGCGCAGGAGAATCGTGCGGTCGGCAAGGCGCAGATCCTGATCCAGATCCCCGAGCGGCTCGGCGGCAAGGTGATCGAGGCCAAGGGCCTGACCAAGGCCTATGGCGACAAATTGCTGTTCGAGAATCTCGACTTCAGCCTACCACCGGGCGGCATCGTCGGCGTCATCGGCCCCAACGGCGCCGGCAAGTCGACCTTGTTCAAGCTGATCACCGGCCAGGACCAGCCTGATTCCGGCACGATCGAGGTCGGCTCGACCGTCCGCCTCGGCTATGTCGACCAGAGTCGTGACCATCTCGATCCGAACAAGAACGTTTGGGAAGAGATTTCCGACGGCCTCGACATCTTCCGCTTCGGCAAGCAGGAACTGGGCACGCGCGCCTATGTCGGCGCGTTCAACTTCAAGGGCCAGGACCAGCAGAAGAAGGTCGGCCAGCTGTCGGGCGGTGAGCGCAACCGCGTCCACATGGCCAAGATGCTGAAGGAGGGCGGCAACGTCCTGCTGCTCGACGAACCGACCAACGACCTCGACGTCGAGACGCTGCGCGCGCTCGAAGAGGCGCTGGAGACGTTCGCGGGCTGCGCCGTCGTCATCAGCCACGATCGCTTCTTCCTCGACCGCCTCTGCACCCACATCCTCGCCTTCGAGGGCGACAGCCATGTCGAATGGTTCGAGGGCAATTACGAAAGCTACGAAGAGGACAAGCGGCGTCGCATGGGCGATGCCGCCGACCGTCCGACGCGCCTCGCCTACAAGAAACTGACCCGCTGATGGGGACGGGCCGGCCGCACGGGGATGACCTGGGCGGCTGGCTCGCCGCCAACGGGTTCGAGCCCGCGGCAGGGCCGGGGACGATCGCCGACGTGGGCCTGGTCCGGTCGCTGCTTGTCGCTGCGGCGCGCGACAGGCGTTCGCTGAGCTACAGCGAGCTGCTCCGGGCGCTGGGGCATCGCTTCACCCGCCCGAAGATGCGGGCGTTGTGCAAGACGCTCGACGCGATCGACGCCGATGGCGCCACGCGCGGCGAGCCGGGGCTCGCCGTGCTGGTCGTGCGCGAGAGCGACCGTTTGCCGGGGCAGGGCTGGTGGATCGGAACGTCGGACCGCGGCTATACGGGTGCCTGGGAAGGGGCGGAGGCCGCCGCCCATATCGCGGCGCTGCAGAGTGCCGTATTCCGCTTCTGGGCGGCAGAGCACCTCGAACGCGATCGAGCGCCCGCCCGATAGCCTCCGCCTAGCGCACGCGCTTGACGAACATGCGACCGTCCTCGCGTCGCTCGGTCTGGAAATTCGGCACCGCCTGGATCAGGTCAGCCAACCGGCGATATCCGTAGTTGCGCACGTCGAAGCTGGAGCGATTGCCCGCCAGCTGGCCCATCGCCGACAGGCTGACATAGCCCTTCTCGTCGCGCTTCACCGACCCGTAGACGTCGATCAGCAACGCGACCAGTTCCGGGTCGATCGGCTTCGGCTTGGCCGGCGGGGTGGCAGTGTTGGTCCCGATGGCCGCAGGCAGCGATTCGCCGATCGGCACGTCGACGTTGACCGGCTTGGCGGGCTGTACCGGGGTCATCAGCGCGTCGACGTCGATGAAGCGGGTGCAGGCCTGTTTGAACGCCTCTGGCGTCTTGGCACTGCCGAAGCCGTAGACCGGAATGCCGTCCTGGCGGATGCGCATCGCCAGCGGCATGAAGTCGCTGTCCGACGACATGATGCCGAAGCCCTGGATACGTCCGCGGAACAGCAGGTCCATGGCGTCGATCGTCATCTTCATGTCGGTGGCGTTCTTGCCCTTGGTCAGGTCGAACTGCTGCTGCGGCTCGATGCCATGCTTGACCGTCATGTCACGCCAGCCCTTGAGCCCCGGCTTGGTCCAATTGCCGTAGACGCGCCGGACATTCACCGTGCCCAATTCGGCCAGCACGGTCAGCACCGGGTCGATGGCGTGCCAGCTGGCGTTGTCGGCGTCGATCAGCAGGGCGATGTTGCGGGTGGGCGCGTCGGTCATCCGCGAGTGGTCGCGGCCGATCGCGGATCGGTCAACGAAAATCCACGTGGGCAAAAAGATGGGTGCGAGTGGCAGGGCCACCCGCACCCGAGCGAGGGACGCGAGAGACGGGCTTACAGGTGGATGTTCGCACCGAAGCGGAACGTCCGCCCGATCGCGCCGGCCTGCGTATAGGTGGGGTTGTAATTGACCGCGGCATAGTTGCCGGCGTTGAGCGGCGCCTTGGCATCGGTCAGGTTGATGACGTTCATGTAGAAGGTGAAGCGATCGTTGACCTTGACGCTGCCGGTCAGGTCGACGTCGATGAAGCGCCGGACATGGCAGTTGAAGTTCGGGTCGCTGCCCTGATACGTGCTGCTGTTGGCGCACGAGAAGTCGCCGAACTGGTCATAGCCGACCGCCTTGTAGCCCGAGACGTAATAGGCGGTCGCGGTGAGCGCATAGGCACCCGCCTCGATGCTGTTCTGCCAATTGCCGCGCCATTGCGGCGTGCCGGCGCCCGACGAGGTCACATAGGGCGACTGCGTCCCGACGAAGTCGGCATAGGGCTGGTCGGCGCTCGACTTGAACAGATAGTGGAGGATGTAGGTGGCTTCGGCCCGGCTGGTGAAGCGGATGTCGTCGCGCGGCTTCAGCGTGACTAGTGCGGAGGCGTCGATACCCGAGGTCTTCAGTGCCGCGGCATTGGCGAAGGGCGAATTGACGAAGAGCGCGCGCAGCGGGCCGTTCGGATAGGCCGGGTCGATCGAGTCCGGCGTCACCGAATAGCCGGCAGGCATCGTTCCGTTGCCGTAGAAGGCGGCGAGCGCCTGGTTCGACAGCGGCCCGCCGGTGATCACGTCGGTCTTCTTGATATTGTAATAATCGACCGTGAAGCTCAGCCAGCGCTTCGGCTGCAGCACGATGCCGCCGGTGAAGCTGGTCGACAGTTCGGGCTTGATGTTCGGATCGCCGACCGTCGCGAAGCCGATCGAATAGCTCTGGTTGTACGAGCTGCCGCCGGTGCAGCCGGTGCCGCTCGCCGGAACCGTCGCACCATGCTGCAGCTGGATCGAGCAGGGGGCCTTTGCCGACGTGAAGCCGATCACCGAACCGCTCAGTTCGGCGAAGCTTGGGGCACGGAAGCCCTTGGAGAAGGTGCCGCGGATCGCGAGCTGCTTGAACGGCGTGAACTTGGCGCCGATCTTCGGCGAGAATTTGTTATAGCCCTCCTCATAGTGATCGAAGCGGCCCGAACCGTTGATCTCGAGGCTGGTCAGCACCGGCGCGTTGACCTCGAAATAGCCGGATTCGACCGTGCGGTGACCCGTCGCCGAATATTGGTTGAGACCGATCGTCGCCAGGCTCGGATTCTGGTTGGGATCGTTCTGCGCCTCGTAGCGGAACGAACCGCCGGCGCCGAGCTGCAGCGGACCGCCGGGCAATTGGAACAGATCCTTGGTGATCACGCCCTGGATCATGTCGAGGTCGCTGGTCGCCTGGGTCCGCACCGCGGGCGCCAGGGCGCTGCGCACCGCCGCACTGTTCTGCGTCGGATCGACGAAATTGTAGCTGCCGGTGTTGATCGCGTTGGTCAGCGCGTTGAGGTTGAGATAGCCGTTCTGGGTGATGTCGAGCCACGAATGCGCGACCGTTCCCGACACCGAATAGGTCCAGCCGTCGCCGAACGCGCCGTCGATGCCGGCCGCGCCGCGGATGACGTGGTTCTTGTAATCCGACGAACCGACGATGTCGCCGAACAGATAGCGGATCGCCGCGACCTGGCCGCTGGCTGCGAAGGGATTGTTCGGATTGAGCTGGCCGTTGCTCAGCAGCACCGGCAGGACGATGTTCTGCGTATTGGTCGGGTTCACCGACCGGATGTTGGGCGGACCGCCGGGCGCGAACACCTCGTTCTGGAAATAGGAGGCCATCAGATAGGCCTGCGTCCGATCGTTGACCTGAACGGTGGCGTGGCCGGTGACGCCGAAGCGGGTCTGCTCGGGCTGGATCAGCCCGTAATCGGCGACGGTGTTCTGCGTGCAGCCGTTGCCCGCCGCGCCGCTGACCGGCGAGGTGGTGCCGGTGCAGCCATTGGGGTTGAGCACCTGCCACGGGCCGCTGACCGCGCCGGATCCCGACAGCAGATTGCCCGGCGTCTGCTGCGTCGAGGGCGCGACGATCGCGCTGGTCGTCGACCCCGGCACGACCGATCCGGCCTGGTTGTTGTCGCCGCCGATGCTGCTCAGGTCGGCGGTGTTGAGCGGGAAGCCGCGGTTGCGCGCGTAGATCGCACCGTCATGCTGATATTCGCCGCTGACGTAGAAGTTGAAGCCTTTGTCCGACAGCTTGCCGGTGCCGAGCGTCAGCGTCGCGCGCTGCTCGCCACCGTCGCCGCGCTGGCTGACCCCCGCCTCGGCGGTGCCGTAGACGCCGGTGATCTCCTTCTTCATGATGATGTTGACGACGCCGCCGATTGCGTCCGCGCCATAGCTGGACGAGGCGCCGTCCTTCAGCACCTCGACCCGGTCGACGATCGCATCGGGAATGGTGTTGAGGTCGACGAACGAGCGCTGGCCGTCGTCCGCCAGCGGATAATTGGCGGTGCGCATGCCGTCGATCAGCGTCAGCGTGGAATTGACGGTCAGGCCGCGCAGCGACACGCCCGAAGAGCCGGCGCCGAAGCCGGCCGAGAAGGCGGTCGGGATGGAGCCGCTGCTATCGGCCGAGATCGACCGGATCGCGTCGGAAACGGTGGTGATGCCGGCCTTGGCGAGGCTGTCCGCGGTCAGCACGGTGACCGGCGACGGCGTCTCGCTGTCGGTGCGGCGGAACAGCGTGCCGGTAACGACGATGTCGGGGCCGGTCGCAGCCGCCGGTGCGGTCGCTTGGGCCGCGGGATCGGTCTGGGCGGGAGCGGTGTCGGCACTCGCCGGGGCGGTCTGTGCCAGCGCCGGCGAGACGATGACCAGGCTGCCGATCAGCGCGGCGGGAGCGATCGCGGTCATCGCGGCTCCCCGAAGCAGCACGGCGCGAGATGGGGCGACACGGAACATTCTCTTACTCCTCCACACCATGGTGTCCGCCGTATCCCCGTCGCAGTGTCGCGATGCGGTGGCGGGCACCCTATGGATGCCGTGGTGGGAGCGGGCGGGCGGCCTGTAAACGGCCCGTGGGAGGCCGCTGGATGGATCGCGGCGGCCTGTGACGACTAGGTCACGGTATATGACGTATGTGTCACCCTACACATTCGGCAACATTGCGAAATAACAGTGATAAGGCACTGATTTTGTTGTCGGAAATACGCTTCTTCGGACCCTGTAAGGGACCCGTCAGCATGTTCATGTCACCTATATGTCATTCCCGCAAAACGTCGGTTCAGCGGCCCGGCGGATAGGCGATCGTGACGATCTCATACTCCTTCTCGCCGGCCGGCAGACTCACCCGGCGCAGATCGCCGACCGCCGCGCCGCGCAGCGCCCGCGCGAGGGGGGCGTTCCAGCCGATCCGCCCGGCGCCCGCTTCCGCCTCGTCGTCGCCGACCAGGGTCAGCACCCGCTCCTGATCGTCCTCGTCGGCGATCGTCACCGTCGCCCCGAACCACGCGCGACTGCGATCCTGCTGCTGGGCGGGATCGACGACCTTGGCCGCCTTCATCCGCTTGGACAGCCAGCCGAGCCGTCGGTCGATCTCGCGCAGCCGCTTGCGGCCATAGATATAGTCGCCATTCTCCGACCGATCGCCGTTGCCCGCGGCCCAGGCGATTGTCTCGACCAGCGCCGGCCGCTCGGTCGCGAACAATTGCTCATATTCCGTACGCAGCGCGGCATAGCCGGCCGGCGTGATGTAATTGGGACGGTCCATCGCCGCTCAGCCCGGCCGGTTCTTGCCGAGATACCAACTGAGGTTGGCGGGGCCGCGGCTCTTCGCCCGCGCCGGGTTGATCAGGTCGTAGACGACGGCATTCTCGAGCACGCGCTGCACGTAGTTGCGTGTCTCCATATAGGGGATCGCCTCGATCCAATCGACCATGTCGACCGTGCCGGTGCGCGGATCGCCATTGGCGCGCAGCCACTTGTTCACGTTGCCGCCGCCGGCGTTATAGGCGGCGATCGCCAGCGGATAGCTGCCGTACAGGTCGAAGATGCGCTGGAAATAGCTCGACCCCAGCATCATCGACAGGTTCGGATCCTCGGTCAGCGCCGAGGCGGTATAGGTCAGCCCCATCTTTCCCGACTGCTCGCGCGCCGTCGCCGGCATCAGCTGCATCAGGCCGCGCGCGCCGGCATGGCTGACCGCGGTACGATCGAACTGGCTTTCCTGCCGTGCGATCGCATGGATGATCGTCCACTTGTCCTCATAGCCGGCCGGCACCGCCACCGTCGGGAAGCCGGCGGCGGAATAGTCGGTCAGCCCGTTCTGCATCGCGCTGCGCCCGACCATGACGCCGAGATCGGGCCGGTTGATCTGTCGCGACAGTTCGGCGGCGAGCAGATGGTCGGTCTCGCTCTCGGCGTCGGCGGCGATCTGGCGGACGAAAGCGGTCTGGTCCTGCCAGTCGCCGACCTGCCCGAGGAAGCGTACCGCGCGCACCGTCTCGCGCCCCGCGAAGGCCTGGCGCACGGCCGGGGCGATCAGCGGCGCGCCGATCGCCGGCGGCGCGACCAGCGGCCGCCCGGTCCGTTCCAGCGCCAACTGGCCGTAGAATTGGTCCCGATACGAGGTCGCCTGCGCATAATAGCCGCTCGCCTGCGCGCTCAAGCCGGCCGCCTCCGCCGCGCGGCCGGCCCAGTAGAAGCCCTTGGCGCGCGTCTGCGGCGCCATGCTGCCGCGGCCATAGCGTTCGAACATCACCATCGCATCGGCCGGCCGGCCGAGCCGCTTCAGCGCGGTCTGCCCGGCGAGCCAGACCAGGCTGGTATAGTCGTCGCGCTCGCCATAGGGCTTCTTCGACACGTCGGTGCCGGCCGGATAGGCGTCGTCGACTTGGCGCGCGATGTCATAGGCGAGCTGATACTGGCCGTCGTTCGCCGCCTCGCGCGCGACGGTGAGCAGCACCTCATACCATTTCTCGACATTGCCCGGCCGCGCGTTCAGCGTCCGTGGCCGCGCCAGATAGCTGCGCACCGTCGGCGCCGCGCCACTGTTGCGCAGCCAGGTGGCGCGGTCGGCGATGAAGCCCGGGTCGTTGCCGTAGAGATCGGCGGCGGTCATCGCGACCGTCGCCGCGTCCGCCGCATTGGTGCGCAGCGACAGGCGCGCCGCGAACACCGGCCGCATCGCCGCGCTGGTCCAGGCGAGCTGCCGCTGCGCGACGCCGGTCGCATTCTGCCACAACAGGGCGTCCATGCGCGCATCGTGATCGTCCGCGGTCAGCGCATTGGCGAAATAGCTCTGCACGAACGTCTCGTCCGCCGCAGCCAGCGTACCGCGACGCCAGGCCGCCCGTGCCGCCGCCTGCGCTTCGCCGACGCGGCCAAGCGCCTGCAGCGCGCGTGCCTGCGCCACGAAGCCGGTCGCGGACTGGGGCGGGAAGCGGTTGAAATAGGCGACCACGCTGGTCGGCGATCCGCTTGCCGCCTGGCGCTCCGCCGCCCGCCGGTTCGCCGCCTCGCCCGGCCAGCCGGGATGGGCCATGACGAAGCCGGCATAGCTGTCGAACGGCAGCGAGTCCGTCTGCTGCAGCGCCTTCCACTGCGCGATCGTCGCGGCGATCGCCCCGTCCTGCGGCGTCTGTGGCGCCTGCGGCGACATGTTCGCCATCTGCGTTCGATAGCGATCGAGCTGATCGGTTTGCGACGGTGCGTCCTGCTGGGGCACGGCGGCGACGCCGGCGATGGCGGTGAGAAGGAGTCCGAGCGGAAGGCTGGGTGAATGCATGGCTATAAGATAGAGGATCGCGGCCAACCTGTCCTGAACAAAGGCCGGCTTTTCGCCGAATCCATTGGGCGATCCGCCGATTCACCCGATCGGTCGCCGCCGTCGCCCGCTTGACTCGCGCCCGGCGCAGTCGCACGGCGCCGGCATGTTTTCCGGATCCATTCCCGCGCTGGTCACGCCCTTCTCTGCCGAGGGCCGGTTCGACGAGGACGCCTATCGCGCGCTGATCGACTGGCAGATCGCGGAGGGCTCGTCCGCCCTGGTGCCGTGCGGCACGACGGGCGAGGCGGCGACGCTGACCGCCGACGAGCATTTCGCCATCGTCCGGATTTGCGTCGAGCAGGCGGCGGGCCGGGTGCCGGTGATCGCCGGGGCGGGCTCCAACGACACCGCGGTCGCCGCCGCCAATCTGCAGCGCGCCCGCGACGCCGGGGCGGATGCGGCGCTGATGGTGCCGCCCTATTACAACCGGCCGAGCCAGGAGGGCATCTTCCGGCATTTCGCGCAGCTCGCCGAGGACGCGCCGCTGCCGATCGTCCTGTACAACGTGCCGGCGCGAACCGTCACCGACATCCAGCCGGCGACGCTCGCCCGCATCGTCAACACCTTCCCCGACGTCTTCGTCGCAGTGAAGGACGCGAGCGGCGCGATCGCCCGCGTCTCGCAGCACCGCGCCGCCTGTCCGGATACGTTCGTCCAGCTGTCGGGCAATGACGACATGGCGCTCGCCTTCAACGCCATGGGGGGCAGGGGCTGTATCTCGGTCAGCGCCAACGTCGCGCCCCGGCTGTGCGCCGAGTTCCAGGCGGCCTGCCAGGCCGGCGACTATGCCGCGGCACTCGCCCTGCAGGACCGGCTCTACCCGCTACACGACGCGCTGTTCACCGACGCGTCGCCGGGCCCGGTCAAATATGCGATGACCCGCGTGCGACCCGGCTTCCCGGACGGCCTGCGCCTGCCGATGACCTGGCCGTCCGATGCGTCGCGCGCGGCGGTCGATGCGGCGCTGGCGCACGCCGGCCTCGTCTGAGCCGAAGGGCGCTTCCCCTCCGCGCGATTGAACCCTACATCGCATTGCAATGTCGCGTCCCAAGCCCGCCACCTTCGACAAGAAGAAGATCGTCGCCGAGAACCGCAAGGCCCGGTTCGAGTATAGCATCGACACGGTCTACGAGGCGGGCATCGCGCTGACCGGCACCGAGGTGAAGTCGCTGCGCTTCGGCGAGGGGTCGATCGCCGAAAGCTACGCCGAAGTGCGCGACGGGCAGGTGTGGCTGGTCAATTCCAACGTGCCCGAATTCAGCCACGGCAACCGCTTCAACCATGAGGCGAAGCGGCCGCGCAAACTGCTGCTGCACGAGCGCGAGATCAACAAGCTGCACGGCGCCGTCGCACGCGAGGGTATGACGCTGGTCCCGCTGTCGGTCTATTTTAACGGCCGCGGCCGCGCCAAGGTCGAGCTGGCGCTCGCCAAGGGCCGCAAGACGCACGATAAGCGCGAGGCGATCAAGGAACGCGACTGGAAGCGCGACGCGGCGCGCATCATGCGCGACCGCGGCTGATGCCCGCGGCCGGGGCGTCGGTCTGGCAGCGTCTGGCCGCCTGGGGCCACCGCAATCTCCCCACCCGCGAATCGATGGAGTCGAGTCGACTGCTGCGCCCGGTCGCGCATCGCGTCCTCGATCCCGGCCTGTGGCGCTTCACTCGCCGATCGGTGCCGCGCGGGGTCGCGCTCGGCGTCATCGCCGGCTTCTTGTTCCCGGTCGCGCAGATCGCCGTCGCGGCGCTGTTCGCCCTGCCGTTCCGGGCCAATGTGCCGGTGGCGGCGCTGACCACCTTCATCACCAACCCGTTCACGACGCCGTTCCTGTGGTATGTCGCCTATCGGATCGGCGCCTGGCTGCTGCGCAGCGAGGCGGCGACCATCGCCCAGCCGGTGACGGAGGCGGCGACCGGCTGGCTGCACTGGGTGACCAGCACCTTCCACTGGCTGTGGGCGCAGGGGCCGGCATTCGGCCTGGGCCTGCTCACCCTGACGGCGCTCTGCGCCCTGGCCGGCTACGCCGCCTCGGCGCTCGGCTGGCGGCTGTGGATTGCGCGTAAGTGGCGGCATCGACACGCAAAATCTGGCGATTGACGAGGCGTCTTAACCAGTTACAACACGCAGTATCCGATGTTACTTTCTCAAGGACCAACGATGCGCAAAACGGTTCTCGCCGCCTGTCTGCTTGCCTCCGCCGCCACCGGTGCCGTCTACGCCCAGACCGCCACGACCGGCGCGACCGCGACCGCGCCGGGCAAGCCGCAGCTCGGCGAATTCGGCGTCGACCTGAGCGCGATGGACAAGACCGTGCTGCCGGGCAACGACTTCTACAATTACATCAACGGTGCCTGGATGAAGCGCACCGAAATCCCCGCCGACCGGGCGAGCTGGGGCGGCTTTGCCATCCTCGCCGACCTTTCGGAGAAGCGGACGCGCCAGGTGATCGAGGACGCCGCGGCGGCCCCGTCGAGCAATGGTGCGATGAGCATCAACGACAAGATCGGCGTCACCTACGCGACCTTCATGGATCAGGCCGCGATCGAAAAGGCGGGCGCCGCGCCGCTGCAGCCGCGCCTCGCCAAGATCGCCGCGATCAACTCGCAGGCCGATCTCGCCAAGGCGTTCGCCGAGGCGACGATGCACGGCATCGACGTGCCGGTTGGCGCGGGTATCGAGCAGGATCTCAAGGACAATACCGTTTATGCAGTCTACATGAGCCAGGGCGGGCTGGGCCTGCCCGACAAGGACTATTACCTCAAGGACGACCCCAAGTTCGCCGAGGCGCGGACCAAGTACGTCACCTATATCGCCGACATGATGCGCCTCGCCGGCCAGCCCGACCCGCAGGGCTCAGCGCAGCGGATCTACGACCTCGAGAAGCAGATCGCCCAGGTCCATTGGGATCGCGCCGAACTGCGCCAGGTCGAAAAGGGCTATAATCCGATGCAGGTGGCGCAGCTCGCCACCGCCATGCCGGGCTTCGACTGGCAGGGCATGCTCGCCGCGCAGGGGCTGGGCAGCCAGACCCGCGTCATCGTCGGCCAGCCGTCGGCACTGACCGGCACCGCCAAGATCATCGCCGCGACGCCGCTGCCGGTGTGGAAGGAATATCTGGCGTTCCACACCATCTCCAACGCCGCGCCGCTGCTGTCGTCGCCCTTCGTCAACACCCAGTTCGCCTTCTACGGCACCACGCTCAACGGCACACCGCAGCTCAAGGACCGCTGGAAGCGCGGCGTCGCGCTGGTCAACGGCAGCCTCGGCGAGGCGGTCGGTCAGGTCTATGTGCAGAAGTATTTCCCGCCCGAGTCGAAGGCCAAAGCGGATGAGCTGGTCCGCAACCTGATCGCGGCGATGGACATTCGTCTGTCGAAGCTGGAGTGGATGGCACCCGAGACCAAGGTCAAGGCGCGGGCGAAGCTCGCCGCCTTCACGCCGAAGATCGGTTATCCGAACAAGTGGCGCGACTATTCGACGCTGCAGGTCATCAAGGGTGACGTGCTGGGCAATGCCGATCGCGTCGCCGAATTCGAATATCGGCGCCAGCTCAACAAGATCGGCAAGCCGGTCGACCGCAGCGAATGGTTCATGACGCCGCAGACGGTCAACGCCTATGCCAATCCGCTGATGAACGAGGTCGTGTTCCCGGCCGCGATCCTGCAGCCGCCGTTCTTCGACCCGAACGCCGATCCGGCGGTGAACTATGGCGCGATCGGCGCGGTGATCGGTCACGAGCTGAGCCACCATTTCGATGACCAGGGCCGCAAGTTCGACCCGAAGGGCAATTTCTCCGACTGGTGGACGCCGCAGGACGTCACCCGCTTCAATGCGCTGACCGACAAGGTCGTCGCGCAATATGGCGCCTACGAGCCAATCCCCGGCAGCCACGTCAACGGCAAGCTGACGCTTGGCGAGAACATGGCCGATCTCGCCGGCATCAACGTCGCCTATGACGCCTATCAGCTGTCGCTGAAGGGCAAGAAGGCACCGGTGATCGACGGCTACACCGGCGACCAGCGCTTCTTCATGGGCTTCGGTCAAGTCTGGCAGACCAAGGCGCGCGAGGCGTCGATCAAGAACCAGCTGACCACCGATCCACATACGCCGGGCCAGTGGCGCGCCTATGTCGTGCGCAACCTTGATCCCTGGTACGGGGCGTTCAACGTCAAGCCGGGTCAGACCTATTATCTGGCGCCGCAGGACCGTATCCACATCTGGTAAGCGGTGAGGGGGGCGCGCGACGACCGCCGCCCCTCCGCCATCGGGCAGGCGGTGGCCGCGCATCGCGCCGCATCACAGGCGCATCACATCGGGCACATCCGTGACCGTGTCGCGTCGAGCCGGGGCCGCCGATCCCATGAACAAGACATTTGGGAGGATGAGAATGAGAACGATGCTGATCGCCGGCCTGCTCGGCGCCACTGCCGTCGCCGGCGTCGTCCATGCGCAGAATGCGGCCTCCACCGCCGCCACCGGCGCGCCGCAGATCGGCCGCTTCGGCTTCGACGAACAGGGCATGGACAAGTCGGTCGCCCCCGGCGACGATTTCTATGCCTTCGCCAACGGCACCTGGGCCAAGACCACCGCGATCCCGGCGGACAAGGCGAGCTTCGGCGCGTTCGACACGCTCGCCGACCTGTCGCGCGACCGGACCCGCGGCATCCTCGAGGCGGCGGCGAAGCAGAAGGGGTCGAAGATCGGCACCGCTTATGCGACCTATCTCGATACCCAGACGATCGATGCCAAGGGGCTCGCGCCGGTCAAGCCGTGGCTAGACAAGATCAAGGCGTCGACCAAGGCCAATTACGCGTCACTGATCGCGGAGGCCGATCGCAATGGCGTCGGCGTGCCGTTCGGCGCGGGCGTCGGTCAGGACGACAAGGCGCCTGAGACCTATATCGTCGAGATGCGCCAGTCCGGGCTCGGCCTGCCCGACCGCGATTATTACCTCGAGGCGAAGAACGCCAAGGAGAAGGCGGCCTACGAGGCGCATATCGCCAAGATGTTCACCCTCGCCGGCGAGCCCAATGCCGCCGCGCGCGCCAAGGCGCTGGTCGATTTCGAGACCCAGATCGCCCAGGTGAGCTGGACGCGGATCGACAGCCGCGACGCCAACAAGACCTACAACAAGATGTCGGTCGCGCAGCTGGTGCAGAGCGCGCCCGGCTTCGACTTCGTCACCTATCTCAAGGGCATCGGTACGCCGGTCGACACGCTGATCGTGTCGCAGCCGAGCGCGATCACCGGCATCGCCCGGCTGGTCGGCGCGGCACCGATCCAGGTGCTGCAGGATCAATTGCTGCTGCGCACGCTCGACGGCTATGCCAGCGTCCTGCCGAGCGCCTTCGACCAGGAGCAGTTCGCCTTCTACGGCACGACCTTGTCCGGCACGCCGCAGCAGGAGGACCGCTGGAAGCGGGCGGTCGGCTTCGCCAGTGGTGCGCTGTCGGATGACGTCAGCAAGCTTTATGTCGCACGCTATTTCCCGCCGGAGACCAAGGCGGCGGCCGACCAGTTGGTGCGCAACGTGCTGGCCGCCATGGGCAAGCGCATCGACGCGCTGGAATGGATGGCGCCGGAAACCAAGGTCAAGGCGCATGCCAAGCTCGCCGCCTTCACCCCCAAGATCGGCTATCCGAGCCGCTGGCGCGACTATGGCGCGCTGAAGATGGTGTCCGGCGACGCCTTCGGCAACGCGCTGCGCGCCCGCCAGTGGAACCACGACTATAACGTCCAGCATCTCGGCAAGCCGCTGCAGCGCTGGGAATGGGGCATGACCCCGATGACGGTCAACGCCTACGCCAATTTCGGCATGGTCGAGATCGTCTTCCCCGCCGCGATCCTGCAGCCGCCGTTCTTCGATCCCAAGGCGGATCCGGCGGTCAATTACGGCGGTATCGGCGCCGTGATCGGCCACGAGCTCAGCCACCATTTCGACGACCAGGGTTCGAAATACGACGCCCACGGCCAGCTCACCGACTGGTGGACACCGCAGGACGTCGCCCGCTTCAAGGCGCTGACCCAGCAGCTCGTCGCCGAATATGACGCCTACGAGCCGCTGCCCGGCATGCACGTCAAGGGCGCGTTGACGCTCGGCGAGAATACCGCCGACCTCGCCGGCCTGTCGGTCGCCTATGACGCCTACAAGGCGTCGCTCGGCGGCAAGCCGGCACCGACGATCGACGGCTTCACCGGCGACCAGCGCTTCTATCTTGGCTGGGCACAGGTGTGGCGGCGCAACTATCGCGAGGCCAACCTCAAGCAGCGGCTGATGACCGATCCGCATTCGCCGTCCGAGCAGCGCGCCTGGGTCGTCCGCAACCTCGACCCCTGGTATGCCGCCTACAATCCGGCGCCGACCGGCAAGCTGGTCCTGCCGCCGGAAAAGCGCGTCCGTATCTGGTAACTCCGCCTTCCCCCTCCCGCGCATCGGGAGGGGGCGTCGCCGGGGCGCTATCCGCTTGACGCCGATGGCTCCCCGGCCCGAAGAACGCGGCAATGGCCTCGCTTCCGTTCCCTGCCGGTCCGTCCCCCCTTCGCGCGGCGGCCCTGGTCGCTGCCGGCACCGCGCTGGCGGCGGGGCTGGTCGTGTTCCTGCTGGTCGGCAGTGCCTGGATCGCCGCCGGCTTCCTCGCCGCCGCGCTCGCCGTCGCGGGCATCGCGATCGCCGTCCGCCTGCTCGCGCCGGTCGCTGCTGTCGAGGCGCGCAGCATCGACTGGGGCTTCACCCGCGCCATCGCCCAGGCGAGCGGCGACGCGATCGCGATCACCGACCGCGCCGGCCGCCTGGTCTGCGCCAACGACGCCTACGACCTGCTGTTCGCCGGTTTCCCGACCCCGCCCGGGCTGCCGCTCGACGATGATGGCGTCGCCCGGCTGAGCGAGGCCGGCCGTACCGCCTGGCGCGATGGGATGGGCGAAGTCGCCGGCCTCGGCACGCTCGGCCGTCGGCTGACTGCCCAGGTCACCCGCGCCGGTGAAGACGGCGACTTGCTGATATGGCGCTTCGCCGTCGTCGAACAGCGCGATCTCGCCGCCTCGGCCGAGCAGTTTCTTGCCGGCCCGGCGGGCGATCGGCTCGGCGCCGCGGGCGTGATGGCGGCGTTGCTCGGCCCGGACGGCCGGGTCCGTGCCGCCAATCGCGTCCTCGCCTTGCGTGCGCTCGGCGCGCCGGGGCGGCTGGAGGGGCGCGACTTCGGCCGCCTGCTGATCACCGACAGCCGCCGCCTTGTCCGATTCGAGCGGGAGGGCCTCGACGGCACGCCGCTCCGCGTCGTCCAGATCCCGTTCCTCGAGGGGCAGGACGCGCCCGTCCTCGTCATGCTGCTCGACGACGAGGACAGCGCCCCGGCGATCGGCGCCAGCGCCTCGGCGCACGTCCGCAGCCTGGTCAGCCTGATGCCGTTCGGCATGGCGCTGGTCGACCGCGAGGGGCGCTTCCTGCAGATGAACGACGCCTTCGTCCGCGCCGGCCAGGTCGACCCGCAGGCGCCGCCGCTCTATCCCGGCGACCTGGTGGTGCGCGAGGACAAGGCGGCGGTGGCGGATGCGATCCGGCGCTTCGCCAGCGGGGCGACCCATTCGTCCGACATGGCGGTTCGCCTGAAGGAACATCCCGAGGAGCCGGTGGTGCTGACCATCGCCGGCGCGCGCGGGCTGGGCGATGCCGCCGTGTTGCTCAGCCTCAAGGACAATAGCGAGGAAAGCCGGTTGAAGCGCGAGGTCGCGCAGGCGACCAAGATGCAGGCAGTGGGCCAGCTCGCCGGCGGCGTCGCGCACGATTTCAACAACATCCTGACCGCGATCATCGGCCATTGCGACCTGATGATGATGCGCCATTCGCCCGGCGACAGCGATTATGACGACATCCAGCAGATCCGCACCAATTCCAACCGTGCCGCCAGCCTGACCCGCCAGCTGCTCGCCTTCAGCCGTCAGCAGACGCTGCGCCCGCAGGTGTTGCAGCTGCCCGATGTCGTCGCCGAGGTGTCGAGCCTGCTCAAGCGGCTGATGGGCGAGCAGATCCGCCTCGACGTCAGTCACGGCCGCGGCCTCGGTGCGGTGCGCGCCGATCCGGGGCAGCTCGAGCAGGTCGTCGTCAACCTCGCGGTCAATGCCCGCGACGCGATGCTCGCCGCCAATCCGCGCGGCGGCGGCACGCTGACCATTCAGACCAAGGCGGTCAGCGCCGCCGAGGTACGGGCGATGGCATCCGACATCCTGCCCGTTGCCGAATATACCGCGCTGATCGTCAGCGACACCGGCACCGGCATCCCGCCCGAGGTGCTGCCCAAGATCTTCGAGCCCTTCTTCACCACCAAGGAGGTGGGCAAGGGCACCGGCCTCGGCCTGTCGACCGTCTATGGCATCGTCAAACAATCGGGCGGCTGGATCTTCGCCGATTCCAAGCCGGGCGAGGGGGCGGTCTTCTCCATCTATCTGCCCGTCCACGCCGCCGGCACCGCGGCCCGGCCGCAGCCGCAGCGTCCCGCCCCCAAGCCGGTCGAGATGTGGGGCACCGGCACCATTCTGCTGGTCGAGGACGAGGACATGGTCCGCGCCGTCGCCGAACGCGCGCTGACGCGGCAGGGCTATACGGTGATGACCGCAGAGAATGGCGAGGCGGCGCTCGACCTGCTCGACCGCAACGGCCGGCCCGATCTGCTGATCAGCGACGTCGTGATGCCGACGATGGACGGGCCGACGATGGTCCGCCATGCGCGTGACCGCTACCCCGACCTGCCGATCATCTTCATGTCCGGCTATGCCGAGGAGCAATTGCGCAAATCGATCGACATCGACAATGTCGCCTTCCTGCCCAAGCCCTTCTCGGTGCAGCAACTGGCCGAGGCGGCGCGCGACGTTCTGGTCTCGACCTGACACGGCAGGCGCGAACAAGCTGTTGGCAAAGCGCGACGAGCCGCGATAAGGCGCGACCATGCCAGCGCCGACCCAAATCCTGATCGTCGAGGACGAGCCCCTGATCGCCATGATGCTCGAGGATTTCCTCGACGTGCTCGACAAACAGCATGCCGGTACCGTCGACTCCGTCGCCAGCGCACTGGCGCGGGTGCAGGACGGCGGCATCGACGCCGCGATCCTCGACGTCAATCTCCGCGGTGGCGAAAAGAGCACCCCCGTCGCCGAGGCGCTGGCCGCGCAGAACATTCCGTTCGTCTTCGCGACCGGCGGCGGCGACGACAGCGTCGATGCGCAATTCCGCGATCGGCCGGTTTTGCAGAAACCGTTCACCATGGACGGGGTGGCGAAGGCGCTCGACGGCCTCTGATCCATCCAGCGGTAGCACGGCCGCCGCGGATCGTGACGCATCTGTCACGGAACTCCCGGCCGCGCGAAACGCTCGGTCGCCATGACCGAACAGCCCATAGCCATCGTCACTGGCGGTGAATCCGGAATCGGCGCAGCCTGCGTCCAGGCCTTGGCCGCGACCGGCGCCCGCGTCGCCTTCACCTATTTCAAGGACAGATCGGCCGCCGATCAGGTCGCCGACCACGCGGGCGGTGCCGGCCACGCCCTTGCCGTGCAATGCGACGTCGGTGACGAGGCGGCGGTCGAGGCGCTGTTCGCGGAGACCGAGAAAGCGTTCGGGACGGCCAATTGGCTGGTCAATTCCGCCGGTCTCAACATGAGCGGCGTCCGCCTCGTCGACATGGAGCTGGCGCAGTTCGACCGCGTCCTCCACGCCGATCTGGTCGGCCCGTTTCTCACTTGCCGCCGCTTCGCCCGCGCGCTGACCGGCGCCAAGCTGGGTGGTCGGATCGTCAACATCTCCTCGATCCACGAACGCGCGCCGCGTGCCGGCGGCGTTGATTATGACGCGGCCAAGGGTGGCTTGGCGCAGCTCACCGCGACGCTGGCGCTCGAACTCGCGCCGCAGCAGATCGCGGTGAACGGCGTTGCGCCCGGCATGATCCTGACCCCGATGAACGAAAAGGCGGTCGAAGACGTCGATTATCGCCGCAAGCTCGAAGCGAATATCCCATGGGGCCGAGCCGGTCGCCCGGACGAGGTCGCCGCCCTGGTCGCCTTCTTGCTGTCGCCGGCCGCCGATTACATCACCGGCACGACCGTGACGATCGACGGCGCCTTGGCGCAGGTCGTGGCACCGGGAGCCTGAGTCGATCATGCCGACCTATGCCGTCGAACAGCTCGACGCCGTCACCATCGCGCCCGGTTCGCCGCTCGATGGCATGGACCTGATGAGCCCCTTTGTCTGGGCGGAGGGTGGCCGTTACCGCATCCTGGTGCGCGGCGTGCCCGATCCGCTCGGGCCGCACGATCCGACCGGGCTGATCGCCAGCGGCTGGAGCGATGATGGCCTGCACTTCACGCTCGACCAGACAATCGCGATCGGCCCCGGCAGCGATCCGGCGGACGCGGACGCCGGCGGCTGCGAGGACCCAACCGTCGTCACCGATGCCGACGGCCATTATGTCGTCTATTACACCGGGGTCGATGCGGCACGCGCGCAAGGCGTGATGATCGTCGCCACCGGCCCGTCGCTCGATCGGCTCACCAAGCAGCGCATCGTGCTCGCCGCCCCGCCCGGAGAGGGCAACATCAAGGAAGCGACCGTCGTGCAGACGCCGTCCGGCGACTGGCGGCTGTTCTACGAATATGCCGCTGCGGAAGAGGGCGGGGTCGGTGCCTCGCGGGTCGGCATCGCTGCGGCGAGCCGATTGCACGACCGCTGGCAGTCGCTCGCCGACCCGTTTCCGATCCGCGCCGGGGCTTGGGACAATTGGCATCTGTCGACCGGGCCGATCTGCCAATTGCCCGGCGCCGACCCGGTGATGTTCTACAATGGCGCGACGGTCGATGCGCGCTGGCGCATCGGCTGGATCAGCTTCTCGGCCGATTATACTGAGGTGACCGGCCGCGGCCTCGAACCCGTCATCCTGCCGCCGCCACCGGTCGATCGCAGCAAGACCGACATCGCCTTCGCCGCCTCGACGATCATCGAGGACGGGATGATCTCCCTCTATTATTCGCTGGAGGATCGGACGCTGCACCGCGCGCGTATCCGTTATTACGCGTAACAAGCTTGCGTTTGAGGCGGGTCCTGCGCAATAGGCCTGCGTCATGACCCGTTTCGACAAGTCCCGCCTGCCAAGCCGCCACGTGTCGGTTGGCCCCGAACGCGCGCCGCATCGTTCCTATTACTACGCGATGGGCATCGACGAGGCGGATATCGCCAAGCCCTTCGTCGCGCTCGCCAGCGCCGGCAACAATTCGGCGCCGTGCAACACGACGCTCGACGCGCAGGCCGACGCGGCGCAGTCCGGCGTGGTGCAGGGCGGCGGCCTGCCGCGCCGCTTCAACACCATCACCGTCACCGATGGCATCGCCATGGGCCATCAGGGGATGAAGGCCAGCCTGGTCAGCCGCGAGGTGATCGCCGATTCGGTCGAACTCAGCGTCCGCGGCCATTGCTATGACGCGCTGGTCGGCTTCGCCGGCTGCGACAAGTCGCTGCCGGGCATGATGATGGCGATGCTGCGGCTCAACATCCCGTCGATCTTCGTCTACGGCGGCTCGATCCTGCCCGGCCGCTTCCAGAACCGCGACGTCACCGTCGTCGACGTGTTCGAGGTGGTCGGCAAATATGCCGCCGGCGCCTGTCCGTTGTCGGAGGTGCACGAACTCGAGAAGGTCGCCTGTCCCGGCCACGGCGCCTGTGGCGGCCAGTTCACCGCCAACACCATGGCCTGCGTCGGCGAGGCGATCGGGCTCAGCCTGCCGAACAGCAACATGACGCCGGCCCCCTATAGCAGCCGCGAACAGATCGCCGTCGCGGCCGGCGCGCAGGTGATGGAGCTGGTCGAGCGTCAGCTGCGCCCCCGCGACATCTGCACCCGCGCCGCCTTCGTCAACGCCGCGCGCGTCGTCGCCGCCACCGGCGGCTCGACCAACGCCGCGCTGCACCTGCCGGCGATGGCGAATGAGGCGGGCATCGACTTCGACCTGTTCGACGTCGCCGAGGCGTTCAAGTCGACTCCCTATATCGCCGATCTCAAGCCCGGCGGCCGCTATGTCGCCAAGGACATGTACGAGGCGGGCGGCGTCTACATGCTGATGAAGACGATGCTGGCGGGCGGTCTGCTCGACGGTGACTGTCTGACCGTCACCGGCAAGACGCTTGGGGAGAACATCGACCAAGTGACGTGGAATCCCGACCAGAAGGTGATCTACGACGTCAGGACCCCGATCACCCCGACCGGCGGTGTCGTCGGTCTGCGCGGCAGCCTCGCCCCGGACGGCGCGATCGTGAAGGTCGCCGGCATGCACCGCCTCCAGTTCGAAGGCCCGGCGCGCTGCTTCGATCGCGAAGAGGACGCCTTCGCCGCGGTCGAGGCGCGTGAGATCAGCGAGGGCGAGGTGATCGTCATCCGTTACGAAGGACCGAAGGGCGGACCCGGCATGCGCGAGATGCTGTCGACCACCGCCGCGCTCTACGGCCTCGGCATGGGTGAGAAGGTCGCGCTGATCACCGACGGCCGCTTCTCGGGCGGCACCCGCGGCTTCTGCATCGGCCACGTCGGCCCGGAGGCGGCGGAGGGTGGTCCGATCGCGCTGGTCGAGGATGGCGATACGATCCGCATCGATGCCGAGGCGGGGACGATCGATCTGCTCGTCGCCGACGACGTGCTCGCCGATCGCCGCGCGGCGTGGCGGCCGCGGATGAACGATTACCAGTCGGGCGCATTGTGGCGCTATGCCCAGAACGTCGGACCAGCCTGGCGCGGCGCCGTCACCCATCCGGGAGCGCGCGCCGAAACCCATGTCTTTGCGGACATCTGATGTCGTCGCGGCGGGCGGGCTGATCCTGCTCGCCGCCTGTTCGCGCGGCGACGACCGCACCGCCAATACCCAGGCGCTGGCCGGTTTCGAGGCACAGCAGCGCGCCGCGGCGGAGGATGACGGCCGCATCCTGTGCGCGCACGGCGATGCCGCATGGGCGCGCGCCTGTACCGTGGAGCAGACGCAGACGGCGGCGGGTCTGGTGCTGACCGTGCGCCATGCCGACGACGGGCGCTTCCATCGCCTGCTCGTGACCCACGATGGGCGCGGCGTGGTGGCCGCTGATGGCGCGCAGCCGGCGGCCGTCCGTGTCGTCGACAGCGGTATCGAGGTGACGATCGCCGGCGACCGCTACCGCCTGCCCGCGACCGTGCGGGGCCGCCCGTGATCCCGATCGAAGGCTGGCCGATCCTTGCCACTGACGAAATGCGGGCGGTGGAGGTGCGCCTGTTCGCGGGCGGGGTCACGGCCGACGCGCTGATGGCGAGGGCGGGGCAGGGGGTCGCGCTGGCGGTGCATCGCTTCGCCACCGCGGCCGAGGTGCTGGTCCTCTGCGGCACCGGCAACAACGGCGGCGACGGCTATGTCGCCGCGGCCGCACTGCGCCGCCTCGGGCACGCCGTCCGCGTCGCCGCTAGCGGTGAAGCGCGTACGGACGTCGCGACCCGCGCCCGCGCGCAGTGGCAGGGGCCGGTCGAACCGCTCGCAGATGCGGCACCGGCACCGATCGTCGTCGACGCCATCCTCGGCATCGGCGCGACGCGGCCACTGGTCGACGCGATCGACGCACCGCTCGCCCGTTTGCGTGCCGCGGCGAGGATGATGATCGCGGTCGATCTGCCCAGCGGGATGACGACCGACACCGGCGAACTGCCGCCCTGGCTCGGTGATGCCGCGGTCGACCTGACTCTCGCTCTCGGCGTGGTGAAGCCCGCGCATGTCCTGCAACCCGGCGCGCGCGGTTGCGGGACCGTCCGGCTGATTGACATCGGGCTCGCCATCGCGGAGCCGGCGGTGTCGGTCGCAGCCAGGCCGCACTTTCCCGACCCCGGCCCGGCCTCGCACAAATACAGCCGCGGCATGGCTGCGATTGTCACCGGCGGCATGGCCGGCGCCGCGCGGCTGGCGGGCGAGGCGGCATTGCGCGCCGGTGCCGGCTATGTCGCGCTCTACGGCGACGAAGGGCAGGGCGGCCCCGCCGCCATCGTCCATCGCCCCTTCGATCCCGCCGCGCTGCACGACCGTCGGATCGGGGCCATCGTCATCGGCCCCGGCCTCGGCCGTGACGATGCCGCCAGGGCCAGGGTCGCCGCGGTGCTTTCCGACCACGATCACCCGCTGCTGGTCGACGGCGACGCACTGCATCTCGTCACGCCCGCGGCGCTGCGCGCCCGTGGCGGCCGGATCGTGCTGACCCCGCACGCCGGCGAATTCGAGGCGCTGTTCGGCGACGGCGACGGAACAGCGATCGACCGTGCCCGCGACGCGGCGCGGCGATCGGGCGCGATCGTCGTGCTCAAGGGACCGACGACCATCGTTGCCTCGCCCGACCGTGCCGAGCTGCTGCCCGGCGGCAATCCGTGGCTGTCGACCGCGGGGACCGGGGACGTCCTTGCCGGCGCGATCGCCGCGCAGCTCGCGTCTCCGCACGCCGATCCCTTCGCCGCAGCGGTCGCCGGCGTTTGGCTGCACGCCCGCGCCGCGCGCCTGTGCGGGAAAAGCTTCATCGCCGATGACTTGGCAAGCGCGCTCACCGCCGCCAGAGCGGGCGCGTGACCGATACCGATACGATCCTGCGCGTCGCCGCCCGCGGCGATGGCATTACCGCCGACGGGCGCCATGCCGCCTTCGCCGCTCCCGGCGACCGCCTTGCCCCCGACGGAAGCGTCATCGCGGGGCCGCACCATCAGCAGCCGCCGTGCCGCCACTTCCCCGAATGCGGCGGCTGCCAGCTGCAGCATCTCGACGATGCCAGCTACGCGGCGTTCTGCACCGACCGCATCGTCTCGGCGCTCGACGCCCAGGGCCTTGCCGCGCCGATGCGCACGCCGGCATTGTCGCCGCCCAACACCCGACGGCGCGCGACGCTGCACGCCGAGGCCAAGGGCGGGCGTGTGCTGATCGGCTTCACCGCCGCCAAGAGCCATGCGATCGTCGACATCGTCGAATGCCATATTCTCGCGCCCGAGCTGTTCGCGCTGGTCGCGCCGCTCCGCGGCATGCTGCAGCGGCTCAAATTGCGCCGCCGCGCCGACATCCACCTGACGCTCGCCGACCAGGGCGTCGACCTGCTCGTCACCGGCCTCAGCGCGGACGGGCTCGCCGCGGCCGAGGCGATCACCCGCTTCTGCGAGACGCATCGCATCGCCCGCTTCGCGCTCGACGATGGTCTCGGTCCCGAGACGCGCTGGGAGCCACAGGGCGTGACGATCACGCTCGGCGGCGTGCCGGTGCCGCTGCCCCCAGCTGCCTTTCTGCAGGCGACGCGCGAGGGCGAGGCGACGCTGGTCGCCGCGATGCGCGAGGCGGTGGCGGGCGCGGCGACGGTCGCCGATCTGTTCGCCGGTCTCGGCACCTTCGCGCTTGCGCTGCCGGCCAAGGTCTATGCCGCCGAAGGGGCGCGCGACGCCCTGTTCGCGCTCAAGGCGGCCGCCGGCCGCGCCCAGCGGCCCGTCTTCGCCGAGCATCGCGATCTTTACCGCCGCCCGCTCACCGTCGCGGAGCTCGACCGCTTCGATGCGGTCGTCCTCGACCCGCCGCGCGCCGGCGCCCGCGACCAGGTCGAGGCGCTCGCCGCCTGCCAGGTGCCGGTGGTCGGCTATGTCTCGTGCAACCCGAGCAGCTTCGCGCGCGATGCCAAGGCAATGGTCGACAAGGACTGGCGGCTCGACTGGGTCCAGCCGGTCGGCCAGTTCCGCTGGTCGACGCATGTCGAACTGGCGGCGCGCTTCGTCCGCTGATCAGTCGGGGTAGACGGCGGCCACGAAGAACAGCCCGTCGGGCGGCGCGTTGAGGCCGAGCCGTGCCCGGTCGCGCGCCGCCAGCGCGATACCGACATCGTCGGGCGACCAGCGCCCCATGCCGACCAGGGCGAGGCAGCCGACCATCGAGCGCACCTGATGGTGCAGGAACGAGCGCGCCTCGGCGAACACCGTCACCCGTTCGCCCGCGCGCTGCACCTCCAGCCGGTCGAGCGTGCGCACCGGCGAATCCGCCTGGCAATGCGCGGAACGAAAGGTGGTGAAGTCATGCCGGCCGACCAATTGCTGCGCGCCGGCCTGCATCGCCGCCGCATCGAGCGGCTGCGGCACCTGCCACGCCAGTCCCGTCTCGACGGTCAGCGGCGCACGCCGGTTGACGATGCGATATTCGTAGGCGCGCCCCAGACAGGAGAAGCGCGCGTGCCAATCGTCGGCGACGACGTCGCAGGCGAGGATCGCCACCGGCGCCGGCCGCAGCAGCGCGTTCAGCGCCTCCATCAGCCGGAACGGCGCGATCGGCTTGGCGATGTCGACATGGGCGCGCATCCCCAGGCCGTGGACGCCCGCATCGGTCCGTCCGGCGCAATGCACCGCCGCCGCCTCGCCGGTAACCGCCAGCACCGCCGCCTCGATCGCGCCCTGCACGCTCGGGCCATGCGCCTGCCGTTGCCAGCCCATGAACGGCCGGCCGTCATATTCCACCGTCAGCGCGAACCGCGTCAAAGCGCGGTGTCCGTCGGGATCGGGAAGCCGCGCAGCATCTCCTCGGCGCTGGTCACGCCGCGGCCGGCACGCTGCACCAGCGTCGCCCGCACCGCGCCGTCGCCGCAGGCGATGGTCAGCCGATCGTCGACCGTCTCGCCCGCGCCGCCCGGGAAGGTGAACGGCAGCACGTCGCAGGCGAGCAGCTTGATCCGCTCGCCCCGCACCTCGAACCAAGCGCCGGGGGCGGGGTTCATCGCGCGCACCAGCCGCTCGACGGCGACCGCGCTCTGCGTGAAGTCGATCCGCGCCTCCGCCTTGTCGATCTTGGCGGCATAGGTGACGCCCTCGTCGGGCTGCGCGACCGCGGGATGCGCGTCGAGATCGCCGAGCACCTCGACCATCAACCGCGCGCCGAGCGCCGCCAGCTCGCCGGTCAGTTCGCCCGCGGTCTTGTGGTCCACCGCGACGCGGCCCGCGAGCCGCACCGGCCCGGTATCCAGCCCGGCCTCCATCTGCATGATGCCGACGCCGGTTTCCGTATCGCCCGCCAGGATCGCCCGCTGCACCGGCGCCGCTCCACGCCAGCGCGGCAGCAGCGAGCCGTGGACGTTGAGACAGCCATGCTTCGGCACCGCCAGCACCGCCCTGGGCAGGATCAGGCCATAGGCCGCGACCACCGCCACGTCGGGCGCCAGCGCCGCGAACGCCGCCTGCGCCTCGGTGCCCTTCAACGATACGGGCGTGCGCACCGGCACGCCCAGCGCCTCCGCCCGCTGCTGGATGGGGGAGGGGACGAGCTCGCGACCCCGTCGGCCGCCGGGGCGCGGCGGCTGGCTGTAGGCGGCGACGATCTGATGCCCCGCGGCGACCAGCGCCTCCAGCGTCGGCACCGCGAATTCGGGAGTTCCCATGAAGACGATCCGCATCGCGCACCTTCAACGCGCTGGCGGCGGGCGGCGCAACCCCCTATCTGTTCCCCATGGCGTCTCCCGAAATCGAAGCGCTCACCCAGGCGCTGGCGCGTCTGCCCGGCCTTGGTCCCCGTTCGGCCCGGCGCGCCGTGCTGCATCTGCTCAAGAAGCGCGAGGCCGCACTCGGTCCGCTGCGCGCCGCGCTGGAGGCGGTCGACGAGCGGCTGGAGACCTGCGCGACCTGCGGCAATGTCGACACCGCCAATCCTTGCGCGATCTGTGCGGACCCGCGCCGCGACCAGCGCTCGCTGTGCGTGGTCGAGGAGGTTGCCGACCTCTGGGCGCTGGAACGCTCGCGCCTGTTTCCGGGCCGCTTCCACGTGCTCGGTGGCCGCCTGTCGGCACTGGAGGGTGTCCGGCCGGAGGATCTGGCGATCGACGCGCTGGTCCGCCGGATCGAGGCGGGCGGTATCGACGAGGTGGTGCTGGCGATGAATGCGACGCTCGAAGGACAGACCACCGCCCATTACCTCGCCGACCGGATCGAGCGCTTTCCCGTCCGGGTCACGCAGCTCGCCCACGGCTTGCCCGTCGGTGGCGAACTCGACTATCTCGACGAGGGCACGCTGGCGCAGGCGCTGCGGGCCCGCCGCCCCGTAGCGTGATGCCGCCGGCTTGACGCCCCGCCCGCCGCGCCATAGCTGACCCGCCATGGCTGTCCTCCCCATCGTCGAAGTTCCCGATCCGCGCCTGCGCCTCGTCTCCAAGCCCGTCGCGGCGATCACCGACGAGACGCGCAGCCTCGTCGCGGACATGATCGACACCATGTACGACGCACACGGCATCGGCCTCGCCGCCATCCAGGTCGGCATCGACCAGCGCATCCTGGTCATCGACCTGCAGGAGGATGAGGACGAGGAGGGCAAGCCGATCCGCAAGCCGCATGCCTATATCAACCCGGAGATTCTCTCGCTGTCGGACGAGCTGTCGACCTACAACGAAGGCTGCCTGTCGATCCCGGAGCAATATGCCGAGGTCAAGCGCCCCGCCCGCTGTCGCGTGAAGTGGCAGGACGAAACCGGTGCGGCGCATGAGCAGGACCTCGACGGGCTGCTCGCCACCTGCATGCAGCATGAGATCGATCATCTGAACGGCGTGCTGTTCATCGACCATATCAGCCGCCTGAAGCGCGAAATGCTGATGAAGAAGCTCAACAAGGCGCGCCGCGCGGACTGAGGTTTCACATCAAAACCGTTGCCTGCCCTTGACGGCTCGAAAGACCGCGCCACGATAGTCCCCACATCGGGGGGTGGCATGAAGACGATCCGGGTTCAGGACGCGCCGGCGGCGGCGTGGGGAAATGTCGTCGGCATTCCGCCGCACATGACCGATTTCGTCGCGCGTATCGAGCGGCAAGCGCAGATGAATCCGCTCGCCTACCGCCGACGCGTGGCGATCGCAGGATTGCTGGGCTATGTGGTGATCGGCGGCCTGGTGCTAATCGCGCTAGGGCTTGCCGCCGCGTGCGTTGGCTTGATCATCTACGCACCGCAGGCGGTCGGTTTCGAGATCAAGCTACTCTTTGTATTCGGCATGCTGGCCGTCGGGATCGTACGGGCACTATGGGTTCGAGAGGAACCGCCCGAGGGCCACGCGGTGCATCCTGCGCAAACACCTGCGTTGTTCGCGCTGGTCGAGGAGGTTCGAGGGACGACCGGCGGCCCGGTCGTTCACGAGATACGGATTATCGACCGCCTTAACGCAGCGATCGTTCAATCGCCCCGCTGCTTCGGCCTCGGTAACCGCAACACGCTGTTCATCGGCGCCCCTCTTCTACAGGCGACCCAGGTTGACGAATGCCGAGCCATCATCGCGCACGAGATGGGCCATTTTATCGGCGCCCACGGTCGCTCCGCCGGCTTCGTCTACCGGGTGCGACGGCGTTGGTCCCAGATTGCGGAGAGGCTGTCCGACGGCGTGTTCGCTCGGCTGCTGAAACGCTTTTTCGATTGGTATGGCCCATGGTTCGCGTCCTACAGCTTCGTTCTCGCCCGACAGCAGGAGTATGAGGCCGACCGGATTGCGGCGAGCGCCGAGGGCAAGGAGGTTGCGGCGCGCGCGTTGCTCCGGGTGACCTGCCAGCATGCTCGGCACGAACAGGTCTGGCGCGCTGTCTGGGAGCAGGCTCACCTCAGGGCTGATCCGCCGACCTCACCGACAGCGATAAGCGGCTGCGCCATGGAAGGGCCGGACGATCAGGATCAGGTCGCAATCGATCGTGAACTCGAAAGCCTGCCCGGCCTCGGCGACACGCACCCCGGCCTCGCCTCGCGTCTGGCGGCCTTGGGTGTGGAGCCGTTCGTTCCGCGGCCGCTTGCAGGCGGCTCTGCATTCGACCTGCTGGGCGAAGCGCGAGTCGCCATTGCGAAGATGCTCGACGATGATTGGCATGCGGGCTGTGCCGCACACTGGGCGGAACGCTTTCGGGAGCGGCAGGACGCGATCAGCGAACGCGCCGCGCTGTCGGATTCTTTGGCTCGCGGCGAAATTGCCGATGACGGGCGCTTTCGACTGGCAGAACTGATCGAGCAAATCGATGGTCCCATTGCCGGCGCGACAGCGTTCCACGACGTCGCCAAGGTCGTGGCCGATCCTGATCCGGCTCTGTCGCGCCAGGGAATCGCTCTTCTCGATGCTGGACAAGACGCCGGCTTGCCGCTGCTCGAGCATGCGGCTGAGCGGTTTCCCGGCGTTGCCGATCGCCTGTACGACCATATCATCGCCTATTTGGAGGGGGCAGGCCGGCGCGAGGAAGCCAGTCGCTATCGCGCACTGCTTCGGCAGGCGCAGGACATTTCGGAGCAGCGCCGCATAGAGGCAGAAGGCATCGACGAGGCCGTTGAACTTCGGCCACTGACGGACGACGTGCATGCTGCCGCAGTGGCCTCCGTCGTGGGCGTTGACGGCGTTCGACGGCTTTACGTCGCATTGCGACACCTGCCCGTGGCAGGTACTGACCAACTGATCTGCGTCGTCCAGCCAGGCTCCGGGCGAAGCGGCCAGGAAGTCGTCGGCGACGTGCTGGCGCGACTGGCGCAAGTTTGCGACGTCTTGTGCATACAAGCTTCGCGCGACCGACGCTGGCTTGTCCGGCGACTCGAGGCGGTTGAGGGAAGCCGCCTCGTATGACGATCGGCATCGCTTCGCCCTACGCATACCAACTATTCCCTGTCCTACAGGCCTCGTTCGATCTATGTTCCTCCACGGGACGCCGTGTGCGTCGTTCAGGACTGTCGCGTGCAATGGTTGCACACCCGAACGGGTGAGACCTTTGGGACTTTTCGAGGGGTAAGGCGTGGAGCAGATCATCATCGTCGCCATTCTGGCGCTTGCCGCGGGCCTTCTTGTCGGCTGGCTGATCGCCGGGCGGCGCGCCGCTGGCCTGGCGGCCGAACTGGCGGTGGCGCGCAGCAAGGTCGCCGATGCGGAACTGGTCCGCCAGGCGCGCGACGCGGTCGAGCGGGAACGCAACGAGGCGATGCGCGAGGCGGCATCGCTGCGCGCGCAGACCGACGAGCGTGCCGGGCTTGCCGACCGGCTGCAGCGCGAGCTCGCCACGGTGCGCGCCGATCGCGACGCCGCCCGCGCCGAGATCGCGGCCTTGCGCGCGCAGGGCGAGGCGTTCGAAGCGCGGTTGGTCGAATTGCGCGAGGCAAAGGACGTCATGACGGCGCAGTTCGGCGAGGTCGCCAACCGCCTGCTGTCCGACGCGCAAAAGGCGTTCCTCGAGCGGGCCGAGGCGCGCTTCCGCCAGTCGGAGGAAAGCGCCGGCCAGAACCTCAAGGCGCTGTTGCAGCCGGTCAACGAGCGACTGTCGCGCTACGAGGAGGGGGTCGCCAAGGTCGAGGCAGAGCGCCGCGACGCCTTCGGCGACCTCAAGGGGCAGATCGAGCAGATGCGGCTGGGCCAGGAGCGCGTCTCCGGCGAGGCGGCGAAGCTGGTCAATGCATTGCGCAACGCGCCCAAGGCGCGCGGTCGCTGGGGCGAGCAGCAATTGCGCAACGTGCTGGAAAGCTGCGGCCTTTCCGAACACACCGATTTCGCGATGGAGGTCAGCGTCGCCGACGGCGAGGGCGGCCGGCTGCGCCCCGACGCCATCGTTCGCGTGCCGGGCGGCAAGTCGCTGATCATCGACGCCAAGGTGTCGCTCAACGCCTATCAGGACGCCTTCGGCGCGGTCGACGAGGCGGAGCGGCAGATCGGCCTCGCCGCCCACGCCCAGTCGATGCGCGTCCATGTGAACGGCCTCGGCAACAAGGCCTATTGGGCGCAGTTCGACGACGCGCCCGAATATGTCATCATGTTCGTTCCCGGCGAGCATTTCCTCTCGGCCGCGCTCGAGCACGACCCGACCTTGTGGGACTTCGCCTTCGACAAGCGCGTCCTTCTCGCCACCCCGACCAATCTGATTGCCATCGCCCGCACCGTCTCCGCGGTGTGGCGGCAGGAGAAGCTGGCGAGCCAGGCGCGCGAGATCGGTACGCTCGGCAAGGAATTGTACCAGCGGCTGGCGGTGATGGGCGGCCATGTCGCGCGGCTCGGCAAGAACCTCGACACCGCGATGGGCGCGTACAACGCCTTTGTCGGCAGCCTCGAAAGCCAAGTGCTGACCAGTGCCAAGCGGTTCGAATCGCTCAACATCGACACCGGCGGCAAGGCGATCGACGCGCTGCCGGTCGGCGAACAGAATGCCCGGCCGCTGACCAAGCTGGCGGCTGCGGTGGCCGAGGAGGTGTGAGGTGGCACGCGGCCGGATCATACGGCCGTCGCCATCTCGATGGCGCAGCAGCGGGATCGGGCGGCGTAGCGCCGGACTTCCCGTCGCCTCCACCCGTGCTGATGGCATCGACCGATGTGGCGCTGATCGGCGTGACCCCTGGCGATGCCCGACGGCTGAGCCGCGCGGCCGCCATAAACTTCGCTCAACGCGAAAAGGTCCCTGTGTCTCGGACATATTTGCACGCCCCGGCGTTGGACCGTCGAAACTGTCAGTATTTCTGACGGTTCGCGAAGGAGAGTGATGTGGGCGGCATGTATCGGGGCACGCTGGTCATGGATCAGGACGGGGTGATGGATGGGATGGTGGCGGGCGACGTGATCGTCCGGCGCGGCTGCCGCGTGCGGATCGCCGGCATGGTCAGCGGCGATCTGCACGTCGAACAGGGTGCCGAGGCGCATGTCTCCGGCATGATCGCCGGTCGTATCCATCAGGATGGCGGCCGGATTTTGGTCTCCGGTCTCGTCTGAGCGTCACCCGCGCTGCTGCGCGATCACCTCATAGGCCATTACCGCCGTCGCCACCGCGGCATTCAGGCTGTCGGCCTTGCCGAGCATGGGAATTTTGACCAGCAGGTCGCAGGCGGCGGCATAGTCCGCCGGCATGCCTTGCGCCTCGTTGCCGGTGAGCAGGAAGGTGGGAGCGGCATAGCGCGCCGCCCGGTAATCCTGGTCGGTGTCGAGGCTGAGGCCGACCAGTTGCCCCGGTCCCTGGCGCAGCCAGTCGAGGAAGGACTGCCAGTCGGTATGCACCACCGGTACCGTGAACAGCGCGCCCATGCTCGCCCGCACCGCCTCGACCGAGAAGGGGTCGACGCTCTCGCCGATCAGGATCAGCCCGCCCGCGCCCACCGCATCGCCGGTGCGCAGGATCGTACCGAGGTTGCCCGGATCGCGCAGCCGCTCGGCGACCAGCCAGATACCCGAACGGTCGCGCTCGAGATCGCCCAGGCCGACGTCGAATTCGTCGAACACCCCGACGACCGCCTGTGGATTGTCCTTGCCGGACAGCTTGGACAGGATGTCGGGGGTGGTCTGGATCGACTCACCGCCCGCCGCTTCGACCTCGACCGAAAGGGCATGGACGAGCGGATGGCCGGCGCTCTGCCCGGCATAGAACAGCAGCCGCGGGATACGCCCGGTCTCGCGCGCCTCGGTCAGGATGCGCAACCCCTCGGCGAGGAATTGGCGGGCGGCGCGGCGATGACGCTTGTCGCGCAGGTCGCGGACACGCTTGACGAGCGGATTGGAAAAGGCGGTGATCTCTCGCGGCATGCCGTCCCCTCCCGCATCCGCGGGCGGGTCTGCAAGCTCAATCTTCGCCGAACTTGGCTTCGACCAATTCGCACAGCGCTGACACCGCCTGATCGGCGCCGTCTCCCGCTGCGCTGATCGTGATGGTGTCGCCCATCGCCGCGCCCAGCATCATCAGGCCCATGATCGATGTGCCCGTGACGGCGCCGTCATCCTTGCGGACCTGCACTTCGCAGGGCTGCGTCGAAGCCAGCGTCACGAACTTGGCGCTGGCGCGCGCGTGGAGGCCGCGCTTGTTGGTGATCAGCACGGCCCGCTCCACCGCGCTCATGCGGCGGCCTCGCCGAGCACCTCGGAAGCGACCGAAATATATTTGCGCCCCGCCTCGCGCGCGGCGGCGACTGCCTCGACCACCTTCATCGAGCGACGCGCCGAGCCCAGGCGGATCAGCATCGGCAGGTTCATCCCCGCGATCACCTCCACCCGGCCTCGCTCCATCAGGGAGATGGCGAGATTCGACGGCGTGCCACCGAACAGATCGGTCAGCACGATCACGCCGCGACCGGCATCGACGGCGCCGATCGCCTCGGCGATGTCGGCCCGCCGCGTCTCCATGTCGTCGTCCGGACCGATGGAGATCGTCGCGATCCGCTCCTGCGGGCCAACGACATGGATCATCGCGGTCACGAACTCCTCGGCGAGCCGGCCGTGAGTCACCAGAACAAGGCCAATCATGTCAGACGTATTACTCATGCTGTGGCCGGCGGCCCCTCAAGCGAGTCCTGTGGCGCGGCGCCGAGGTCGCGATGCGCGATGGTGGGCGAAAAACCGTCTGCGCGCAACCGGCTTGCAAGTGTCGCGGCGACATGGACCGAGCGGTGTCTCCCTCCGGTACAGCCGATGGCGACCGTGACGTACGACTTGCCCTCGGCCCGGTAGCGCGGCAGCAGCAGCCGCAGCAGGCAGTGAATGCGGTCGACTGCCTCGGGATAGGCCGGGTCCGCGGCAACATAGGCGGCGACGTCGGCGTCGAGCCCGGTCCCCGGTCGCAGCGCCGGCACCCAATGCGGATTGCAGAGGAAGCGCATATCGAACACCAGGTCGGCGTTGCGAGGCAGCCCGCGCGCGAAGCCGAACGAGAGGATCGACAGAACCGGCGCGTCGGTACCCGATCGCGCGAATGTCTCGCGAATTTGCTGCGCGAGGGCGTGCGAGGACAGGTTGGTGGTGTCGATCAGCCGGTTCGACCATTCCCGCAGCGGCGCCAGCAATTCCCGCTCGCGGGCGATGCCGTCGCTTGCCGGGCGATCTGGAGCGAGCGGGTGCCGCCGCCGGGTCTCGGAATAGCGCCGCTCGAGCTCACCCCCCGCGCAGTCGAGGAACAGCATGCCGATGTCGAGCCCGTGCTCGTCGCGCAGCACCCGGATCCGCTCGACGATCCGCTCGGGCGCGAAATCGCGGGTCCGCGATCCGATGCCGATCGCCAGCGGCTGCCCGGCGTCGCCCGCGCCTTCGGTCAAGGGCGATTCGAGCAGTCGGTTGAGCAGGGTGAGAGGCAGATTATCGACCACCTCCCAGCCGATATCCTCCAGCGTCTTCAGCACGGTCGACTTGCCCGCGCCCGACATGCCGGTGACGAGCAGGATGTCCTTGCGATCGCTCATCGGTCCGCCTTCATGCCGGTGTCGCCTCGGGCTGGCGCAGGGCCCATTCGATCTTGATCGGCGTGGACGGGAAGGCCGCATCGAAGGCCAGCTCGCGGACCGCCACCCCGGCGATGCGTCGCACGCGCCGCTCGGGCATGCGCACCGGCTCGTCGCCCAGCCGAACGATCAGCGCCACCGGCGCCTCCGCGACATTCGGCAGCGTCAGGATGCCGACGCCGCGCACCTCGATCCGGCCACGGATCGTGTCCGGCGCGCGAGCGACGAGCATATCGCCGCGGCGTATCAGCACCGTGTAATCGTCGCTGACCAGCACCGCGCCTCGATCGATCAGGCGCAGGGCAAGGTCCGACTTGCCGACCCCCGAGGGCCCTTCCAGCACGACCGCGCGGCCGTCGATCGCGATCGTGGTCGCGTGCAAAGTTTCCGAGGAGAGCACCGCCATGGAGGGTATCGTTCGCCTTCAAAAGCCTTCGGCGCACGGCAATCGGACGACGAAGCGCGCGCCGCCCAGTCGATCCTCGCGCGATTCGACGGCGATCGTGCCCTGATGGCCTTCTACAATCGTTCGTGCAATGGCGAGGCCGAGGCCGGAGTGCTGGCCGAACGTCTCGCTTTCGGGCCGGATCGACTGGAAACGACGGAAGATCGCCTCGCGCGCTTCCTCGGGGACGCCGGGTCCCTCGTCCTCGACCTGCACGACCAGCATGTCGCCCTGTCGGCCGCCCCAGATCGCGACGATGCCGTCATCAGGCGAAAAGGACAGGGCATTGTCGATCAGATTGTCGAAGACCCGTTCCAGGCGCGCGCCTTCCCCCATCGTCACCATCGCACCGTCGCCGCGATCAAATACCAGCCGAATGTCGCGTTCGACGCCGCGGTCGTGACGTTGGGCGACCAGCGCCGTCAGCATCGCTGCGATGTCGACCGGCTCGAACTTGGCGCGACTGAGCTGCGCATCGAGGCGTGAGGCCTCGGAAATGTCGGTGATCAGCCGGTCGAGCCGGTGAACGTCATCGCGGACGATGGCCAGCAGACGGTCCTGCAGGTTCGGATCTTTGACGTGACCGAGGCCTTCGACGGCGGATCGCAGCGAGGCGAGGGGGTTCTTCAGCTCGTGCGTGACATCGGCGGCAAACGCCTCGGTCGCGTCGATGCGGGCGCGCAGTGCCAGACTCATGTCGGACAGGGCGCGCGCCAGGCTGCCGATCTCGTCGCGCCGCGACGGCAGTCTCGGCACCACCACTTCGCGTGCCCGGCCGAGTCGCACCCGTACCGCCGCCCGCGCCAGCCGGCGCAGCGGGCGCACGATCGTCCGGGCCAGGAACAGCGACAGCAGTACCGACACCATCGTCACCGTGGCCAGCACCAGGCTGAGTCGGAACCGCTCGATCCGAACCGTCTGGGTGATGTCGCGTGCGTTGGTGGTGGTCATCACCACCTGTCCACGCGGCAGCGGCGCAGCGGCGGTGATCACGGGCGTGCGGTCCGGCGCGCGCCAGACGGTGGTCGACACGACGTTGCGAGCGGTCGCCGCGACGTCCGGCCATTGGCGCCCGTCCTTGCGTTCGCGGTAGAGCGGCGCGCGCGCCGCGCCGACCACGGTGTCGATGCCGGCGTCGAGAAAGCGCGCCACCGCCTGGTTCCAGGGCTGCTTGTCGGGATCGAGCAGCACGAAGTTGCGGACGTCAAGGTCGCGTGTGTCGGCCACCGTATCGCCGTCGCCGTCGAACACTCGCACCCGGGCGCCGGTATCCTTCGCCAATCGCACCATCAGCGGATCGCGCTGCGCCGGCTCGACCATGGCCAGCGCTTCGGCAATCAGCTGTGCCTCGCGGCTCGCCTGTGCGACGCGACTGTCGACAATCCGGCTGCGGTAGGAGTCCAGATAGAAGAAGCCGCCAGCGAGGAGCAGCAGTGCCAGAATGTTGACCGCCAGGATGCGACGGGTGAGCGAAATGTCGCCCGACCAGCGAAGTGCGAGATCGCGACCTTCGCCGCCCTCACTCTTCGGAGAATCGGTATCCGGCGCCATATAATGTCTCGATTGCGTCGAATTCCGGATCGACGCCGCGGAACTTGCGGCGCAGACGCTTGATGTGGCTGTCGATGGTGCGGTCGTCGACATAGATGTCGTCGTGATAGGCCGCGTCCATCAGCTGGTTGCGCGTTTTGACGATGCCTGGGCGCTGCGCCAGCGTTTCAAGGATCAGGAACTCCGTAACGGTCAGGGTAACCGGCTCGCCGCCCCAGGTGGTGCGATGGCGCGCCGGGTCCATCGACAGCCGGCCGCGCTCCAGCGGCGCCGCGGCACCCACCGGTTCTTGCCCAGCGGGAGTCGTGACGGCATCCGTGCGCCGCAGGATCGCGCGAATCCGGGCGATCAGCAGGCGCTGGCTGAACGGCTTGGCGATATAGTCGTCCGCGCCCATCGCCAGGCCCAGCGCTTCGTCCAGCTCATCGTCCTTGCTGGTCAGGAAGATCACCGGAATCTGGCTGCGTTCCCGCAACCGACGCAGCAGTTCCAGCCCGTCCATTCGCGGCATTTTGATGTCGAAGATCGCCAGATCGGGCGGATTGTCGGTCAGCGCCTTCAGCGCCGTTTCGCCATCCGAATAGACGCGCGTCAGGAACCCCTCCGCCTGCAACGCGATCGAGACCGAGGTCAGGATGTTGCGGTCGTCGTCGACCAGCGCGATCGTCGCCGTCATGCCAAGGGGGCCCTGCCGCTCATGATCGCCAGCGGTAGGCGAAAGCGTGGCCCGGCTCAACCACATCGCACATGACGTTACGGCAGCCATGGGTTTGACGGCATCGCTTTTGCCGCCTAAGCGAGGGGTATAGCCGGCGCGGGTACTTTTCCTCCCCAGGACGCGCGCGTTGGCGGCTTTGTTGTGGGAGGATCTGTGTCTGTGAACGAGCGTATTCCGCATGCCGGCCTTGATCGCCAGGGGATTGAGACCCGGGCCGATCTTCATTGGAACATGGTCACCGCGCGACTGGTCGAGGCGGCGGTCGCCCGCAACGAAGGCAAGTTGAGCGCTGACGGGCCGCTGGTCGTCGAAACTGGCGCACATACCGGCCGGTCCGCCCAGGACAAGTTCATCGTCCGCGATGCCGAGACCGAGTCGACCGTCTGGTGGGGCAAGACCAACAAAGCGATGGCGCCGGAGGCCTTCGCCGCGCTCAAGGCCGACTTCCTCACCGCACTGCGTGACAAGGAAAATCTGTTCGTTCAGGACCTCTACGGCGGTTCCCAGCCGGAACACCGCGTCCGCGTCCGGGTGATCAACGAACTCGCCTGGCACAATCTGTTCATCCGGACGATGCTGGTTCGCCCCGAGGAGCATGAGCTGAAAGGCTTCGAACCCGAATATACGATCGTCGACCTGCCCAGCTTCCGAGCCGATCCGGCGCGCCATGGCTGCCGCAGCGAGACCGTGATCGCAGTCAACTTCTCCGAGAAGCTGATCCTGATCGGCGGCACCCGCTATGCCGGCGAGATGAAGAAGTCGGTGTTTGGGATCCTCAACTATCTGTTGCCGACCAGCGGCGTGATGCCGATGCATTGTTCGGCCAATATGGGCGCGGACGGCTCTACCGCTGTGTTCTTCGGGCTGTCCGGGACCGGCAAGACCACGCTCTCGGCTGATCCGCAGCGGACGCTGATCGGTGACGACGAGCATGGCTGGTCGGACACCGCGGTCTTCAACTTCGAAGGCGGCTGCTATGCGAAGATGATCCGGCTCTCCCCGGAGGCAGAGCCGGAGATCTTTGCGACCACCAAGCGATTCGGCACCGTGCTCGAGAACGTGGTGATGGATCCGGTCACGCGCCAGCTCGACCTCGACGACAACAGCCTCGCGGAGAACAGCCGCGGCGCCTATCCGATCGACTTCATCCCCAATGCGTCGGACGAGAACATGGGCGGCGTGCCCAAGAACATCGTGATGCTGACCGCGGACGCCTACGGCATCCTGCCGCCGATCGCCAAGCTGACGCCCGACCAGGCGATGTACCATTTCCTGTCGGGCTATACGGCGCGCGTCGCCGGCACGGAGATCGGCGTCACCGAGCCGGACGCCACCTTCTCGACCTGTTTCGGCGCCCCGTTCATGCCGCGGCACCCGTCGGTCTACGGCAATCTGCTGAAGGAGCGGATTGCCAAGGGCGGGGTCGATTGCTGGCTGGTCAACACCGGCTGGACCGGCGGCCAACATGGCGTCGGCCACCGCATGCCGATCAAGGCGACGCGCGCGCTGCTCAACGCCGCCCTCGACGGCTCGCTGAGGGACGCCGAGTTCCGCACCGATCCGAACTTCGGCTTCAAGGTGCCGGTCGCGGTGCCCGGCGTCGACGCGGCGATCCTCGACCCACGCGGCACCTGGACCGACAAGGCGGCCTATGACGCGGCCGCCGCCAAGCTGGTCGACCTGTTCGTCGAGAATTTTGCCCAGTTCGCTGAGCATGTCGACGATGGCGTGCGCCAAGCGGCACCGCGGACCACCGAAGCCGCCTGAAGCCTACCGCTGATCGTCACGCCGGCTCGACGGGCCGGGTGACGGTCAGCCGGCCGCGGCCGCGTCGGGATTCGTAAAGAAGCGGTCGATCACCTCGCGGGCGAGGCGTGCGGGCCGCAGCGTTTCCGCATCGAGGCAGCACCAGCTCGACTTGACCTCGGCGAGCACGTCCTCGCCGCGGCGGATCACCGTCTCGTAGAAGGCCCGCGCGCCCTGAACCTTTTCGAGCAGCACCGTCGCGATGACGTCATCCCCCAGGAAGGTCGGCTTGCGATAGGTGATCTCGTGCTTGAGCGCGACCCACAAATGTGTCGCCACCGCATCCGCCGGCGCAAGCTTCTGCCAATGGCTGACCACCGCCTCCTGCACCCATTTCAGGTAGCTGGCGTTGTTGACGTGACCCATGAAGTCGATGTCGGCGGGATCGACGCCGATCGGCACGTCGAAGGGGATGCTGTCGCTCACTGGTTCGTTATAGCAACGCAATCGCGGCTTGGCAGCGACAATCGGCCCGGCCGCCCCAATCAGTCGGCGATCCGCTCCACGATCACCACGCCGCCGTCCACCTGGGCGACGCGCAGCCGTTCACCTGCCGCCACAGCGACGCCGCGCGCCGGCCAGCTCCCGTCGCCGATCCGGACCCGACCGCCGTCGCGATCGATCGCCGTCTCGGCCACGACGATCTGGCCGATGAGGCGCGCCGCACGATCGTTGAGCTGCGGGTCGCTGGTCGCGACGGGATAGTCGCGGTACCAGCGCCGCCCGATCAGCACCGACACAGCGCTCCACACGGCAAAGGCGCCGATCTGCGCGGCCACCGGCAGACCGGGCAGAACGAACAGCGTCAGCCCGACCACCGCGGCAGCGACGGCGATGAACACCGCGAACACGCCGGGGATCAGCAACTCAGCGATACCAAGCGCCAGGGCGACGATCAGCCATGCGCCTGCCGCCCCGCCGATCGAGTCGAGGTTCACGGCTTGGGCAGCTCGAACGGCCCGCGGCGCGCCTCACCGGGCGCAGGGGAGGGCGTCGACTTGCCCAGTGCCTCCTTGGCGAGTTCGCCGATGCCGCCCAGCGTGCCGATCAGATTGGTCGCCTCCACCGGGAACAGGATCGTCTTGGCATTGGGACTGGTGGCGAATTTACCGACCGCTTCGACATATTTCTGCGCGACGAAATAATTGATCGCCTGCGTCCCGCCGGTGGCGATCGCGTCGGACACGACCTGCGTCGCCCTGGCTTCGGCTTCGGCGGCGCGCTCGCGGGCCTCGGCGTCGCGATAGGCCGACTCGCGGCGACCCTCCGCCTCCAGAATGCGGGCCTGCTTCTGGCCCTCGGCGCGCAGGATCTCCGACGCGCGCGTGCCCTCCGCCTCGAGGATGTTGGCGCGCTTCTCGCGTTCGGCCTTCATCTGGCGCCCCATCGCCGCGACGATATCGGCGGGCGGGCGGATGTCCTTGATCTCGACGCGGGTGATCTTCACGCCCCACGGCACCGTGGCATGATCGACTACCGACAGCAGCCGGGCGTTGATCTCGTCGCGCTTGGACAGCGTCTCGTCGAGGTCCATCGCGCCCATCACCGTGCGCAAATTGGTCGTCGTCAGCTGCAGCAGGGCGACATAGAGGTCCGACACCTCATAGGCCGCCTTGGGCGCGTCGAGCACTTGGAAGAAGACGACGCCGTCGGTCGAGACGATCGCATTGTCCTTGGTGATGATCTCCTGCCCCGGGATGTCGATCACCTGCTCCATCATGTTCACCTTGCGGCCGACACGATAGAAGAACGCCGGATAGAAGTTGAAGCCGGGGCTGGCGGTGCCGGTATACCGGCCGAAATGCTCGATCGTGTATTGATAGCCCTGTCGCACGATCTTGATGCTGCTCATCAGGTAGAACAAGACCAGCGCCAAAGCGAACGCTGCGATGGTAATCCCCATGTCGGCCCTCCCGGGCGAGCCGACTCCGCGTCGGTGCCCCACACCGCTATAGCACTGCTCGCCGTCGCATCGTAAGCGTATCGACGTGATCAGGCGCATTCTCTTCGGCAATCACGCGACGCAGATGCCGGCGATCGCGCAATATCTTGACCATCAGCGCTATGAGGCGAGCTTCGCACCCTTCGACGCGGTCGATCTGACTCGTTTCGACCTGGTCGTGCCGCTGCGCGTCGAACAGATCGCATCGGCGCGTCCCGCCACGGCGCTTGGCCGGGCCACGCTGCCGGATGCGGATCTGGTCGCGCTGTGCGACGACAAGCTGGCCTTCAATCGTTGGCTGATCGGTAACGGCTTCGGCGACACCGTTCCCGAGTTGCTCGGGCCGTCCCCGGACGTCTTTCCTTATATCCGCAAGACGCGGCAGGGCGATTTCGGCTTCGGCTGCCAAATGATCCAGGGTCCCGGCGAAGATGACGGCGCCGACACGCCCGACGTCTTCCGCCAGAGAGCAATTGTCGGGGCCGACGAATATGTCCTGCACCTGCTGCGGGTCGGCGGCCGGGTCCGCTTCCACGTCGCCTATCGATACGACATGGGACAGCCGCTCGGTGTCCGCGGCCATGCCGATCGTCCGTCGGCGATCGTGCCGACCGATCCGGGCCCGGTGCTCGACCGGTGCATCGCCATCCTCGACGCGCTCGGCTTCGAAGGAACCTGCTGCTTCAACTACAAGCTGGAGGAGGGGGCGTTGCGCATCCTCGAACTGAACCCGCGCTTCGGCGGCTCGCTGGTCGGCGTGGTCACCGACTATGTCGCGGCGCATTTGGCCGCCCTCTAGCTAAACCGGCGAACCGCGGTTACATGGCCCGCCACTTCTCCCCATCAGCGAGGAACGGCACCTTGGATATCCGGCTCGGGCTCACCTTCGACGACGTCCTGCTCGTCCCGCAGGAGTCGGACATTCTGCCGAGCAGCGCCGACACCCGGACACAGCTGACCCGCGGCATCGCGCTCAACATCCCGATCCTGTCCTCCGCGATGGACACGGTGACGGAGGCCGACATGGCGATCGTCATGGCGCAGTTGGGCGGCATGGGGGTGCTGCACCGTAATCTGACCGTCGAGGAACAGGTCGCCGCGGTGCGGCAGGTCAAGCGGTTCGAATCGGGCATGGTGGTCAACCCGATCACCATCGCGCCGACCGCGACCCTGGCCGAGGCGCAGGCGCTGATGGCCAGCCATCGGATCAGCGGCATCCCGGTCGTCGAGGCGGACGGCAAGCTGGTCGGCATCCTGACCAATCGCGACGTGCGCTTCGCCGGCAACCCCAAGCAGCCGGTCGCTGAGCTGATGACGCGCGACAATCTCGCTACCGTCTCCACCGATGTCGGCCAGGAGGAAGCGCGCCGCCTGCTCCACCAACGCCGGATCGAAAAGCTGCTCGTCGTCGACCAGGCTTATCGCTGCGTCGGCCTGATTACCGTCAAGGACATCGAAAAGGCGGTTACCTATCCCGATGCGACCAAGGACGCCGCCGGTCGCCTGCGCGTCGCCGCCGCCACCACCGTTGGCGATAAGGGGTTCGAGCGGACCGAGGCGCTGGTCGACGCGGAATGCGACCTGATCGTCATCGATACCGCCCATGGCCACAATCGCGACGTCGCTCGCGCGGTCGAACGGGTGAAGGCGCTGAGCAATTCGGTTCAGGTCGTCGCCGGCAATGTCGCCACGGCCGCCGCGACGCGCGCCCTGGTCGATGCCGGCGCGGACGGGATCAAGATCGGCATCGGTCCGGGCTCGATCTGCACCACGCGCGTCGTCGCTGGCGTCGGCGTGCCGCAGCTGACTGCCGTGATGGATTGCGCCGAAGAAGCCGCCAAGTCGGGCGTGCCGGTGATCGCCGACGGCGGCCTGCGCACGTCGGGCGATCTTGCCAAGGCGCTTGCCGCCGGGGCGTCGACCTGCATGGTCGGCTCGCTGCTCGCCGGCACCGAGGAGGCGCCAGGCGAGACCTTCCTATACCAGGGGCGGGCCTATAAGTCGTATCGCGGCATGGGATCAGTCGGGGCGATGGGCCGCGGCTCGGCCGACCGCTATTTCCAGGGCGACATCAAGGACCAGATGAAGCTGGTGCCGGAGGGCATCGAGGGCCAGGTCGCCTACAAGGGCCCGGCGCGCGACGTGATCCACCAACTGGTCGGCGGCATCAAGGCGGCGATGGGCTACACGGGATCCGCGACGATCGCCGAGTTGAAGAATCGTGCGCAATTCGTGCAGATCACCGGCGCGGGCCTCAAGGAAAGCCACGTCCACGACGTGACGATCACGCGCGAGGCGCCGAACTACCCGACCCGATGAGCGAGGAGCGATGACGCCGGCGGCACGAACCCAGGCCGCGATCGACATCCTCGACGAGGTCATTGCCGCCGCGCGCGGCGGTGGCGCGGCGGCGGACGTGCTCGTCGCGCGTTACTTCGCGACGCGGCGCTATGCGGGATCGAAGGACCGGCGTGCCGTGCGCGACCTCGTCTATGCCGCCATACGCCGTGCCGGGGAGGTGCCCGTGACCGGCCGGGCCGCGCTGGTCGGGCTTGCGCGCGACGACGACGGGGTGGCGGCGACCTTCGACGGTTCCGCCCATGGTCCCGCCGCGATCGAACATGACGAGGCCGCCGCTGTGGCAGGGGCGGTGCCAGACTGGCTGTCCCGGGCTTTGTCGGCATCCGGCCTCGCCGTCGCGGATCAGGCCGCGCTGGTGGCGCGCGCGCCGCTCGACATCCGCATCAACCGCCTGCGCGCCGATCCCGCCGCGCTTGCAACCGAGCTTGGCGGCGAGCCGATCGCCGGTCTGCCCGACGCCCTGCGCCTCCCCACCGGCACCAACGTCGAGCCGCTCGCCGGTTTGGTCGAGGTACAGGACGCCGGCAGCCAGATTGTCACGCTCGCCGCGTGCGCGAAGCCTGGCCAGCACATCGTCGACCTGTGCGCCGGCGGTGGCGGGAAGACGCTCGCGCTGGCTGCGGCCATGGACAATCGCGGAACCCTGCTCGCCACCGATATCGACCGGCCGCGCCTGTCGCGCCTGCCACCGCGGGCCGCCCGCGCCGGCGTGACGATCGTCGAACCGCGCCTGCTCGACGGTGGCCGCGAGGCGGCGGCGCTCGCCGATTGGCAGGGACATGCGGACACGGTGCTGATCGACGCACCCTGTTCCGGCACCGGCACCTGGCGTCGCAATCCGGAGGCGCGCTGGCGGCTGACGCCGGCGCGGCTCGAGCGGTTCACAACGCAGCAGCGCCATGTGCTGGCGCTCGGCGCCCCGCTCGTGCGACCTGGCGGTGCGTTGGTCTATATCGTCTGCTCCCTGCTCGATGCGGAAGGGGCGGAGCAGATCGACCGCTTCCTCGCCGATCGTCCCGGCTGGACCGCCGAGCCGCTGACGCTGCCCGCCGGCCGGCCGCGCGGCGAGGGAATACGGCTCGACCCCGCCCATGACGGCACCGATGGGTTTTTTGTCGCGCGGCTGGCGCGGCCCTGCTAGCTTGGGCTTCGTGCCCTCGTCGGAGACCTTCATGCGCGTCACGTCCGTCGCCATCGCCGCCGCATTGACCCTGGTGTGCGTATCGACGTCCCTCAACGGCCAGCGTCCCGACGATCAGGTCGACGCCCGCTCGCTTCAGCTGCTCGCCCAGGGCAAGGCGGCCAAGGCCGCGGGCAATCTCGACGGTGCGACCGACCTGCTCGAAACCGCACTCGCGGTCGACCCGCGCAACCGCGAGGCGTTCGTCGTGCTGGCCGAGACCGCCGACGCGCGCGGCCTGCCCGGCAAGGCGATCCGTCTCTACCGCGAGGCGCTGTCGCTCGAACCGAATGACGTTGCGGCGCTGCAGGGGCAGGGCGAGGCGCTGGTCGCCAAGGGCGCGGTGACGTTGGCGAAGGCCAATCTCGCCAAGATCCGCACGCTCTGCAAGACGTCCTGCCCGCAGGCGACGCAGCTCGCCGCCGTGATCGCCAAGGGACCGCCGATTACCACCGCCAGTGCCCAAACGAAGACGGCGACGGCGAAGGAATAGGCTTTAATCCGATACGGCGATTGGCAGTCTCACAGGGCCCGGGCGATCGCCACGAAGTCCTCGACGGTCAGCGTCTCGGCGCGGCGTGCCACATCGATCCCCGCCGCCTCGGCCGCGTCGATCGCGCCCGGCACGCCCTTCAGGCTCTGCCGCAGCATCTTGCGTCGCTGACCGAATGCCGCGGCGGTGACACGCTCCAGCGTCGCGACCTCGACACCCGCCGGCGGCTCGGCGGGGGTGATGTGGACGACGGCAGACATCACCTTGGGCGGCGGCGTGAAGGCGGACCGGTGGACCGGCATCGCGATCCGCGCGTGACTGCGCCATTGGGTGAGCACGGCGAGCCGGCCATAGGCATCGGAGTTCGGCGCAGCGACGATCCGCTCCGCGACCTCCTTCTGGAACATCAGCGTCAGCGATTGCCACCACGGCTGCCAAGGGCCGGTCAGCCAGCCGACGAGCAGGGCCGTGCCGACGTTATAGGGCAGGTTGGAGACGATATGCGGCCGACCGGTGAAGAGCGATGGCGCGTCGATCGCCAGCGCATCGCCCTCGATCAGCCGCAGCCGCCCCGGATAGGCGGCGCCGAGTTCCTCCAGCGCGGGGATGCAGCGCCGATCGCGCTCGATCGCCGTGACCTGCGCACCGGCGGCGAGGAGCGCGCGGGTGAGGCCGCCGGGACCGGGCCCGACCTCCAGCACCTCGGCACCGTCGAGATCGCCGGGCACCGCGGCGATGCGCGCCAGCAATTGACCGTCGAACAGGAAGTTCTGCCCCAGCGCCTTGCTTGCCGACAGGCCATAGCGGGCGATCACCTCGCGCAGCGGCGGCAGTGGGCCGCCGACCGGAACGCTGCTCACGAAACCAGCGCGTCGGTACGCGCCTGCCGCTCCGCCATCTGCCCCGCCATGGCGATCGCCGCGATCATCGCGCCGGGATGCGCGGTGTCGCGCCCGGCGAGGCCGAACGCCGTGCCGTGATCGGGCGAGGTGCGGACGATCGGCAGCCCCAGCGTGACATTGACGCCTTCGTCGAAATGCAGCGTCTTGATCGGCACCAGCGCCTGATCGTGATAACCGCACATCACCGCGTCATAGCCGCTGCGGGCGCGGGCGTGGAACATCGTGTCCGCTGCGTAGGGGCCGGTTGCGGCAATCCCTTCGCGTTGCAGTTCGGCGATGGCGGGGGCGATCGTGTCGATCTCTTCCCGTCCGATCGCGCCGCTTTCGCCGGCATGCGGATTGAGCCCGGCAAAGGCCAGGCGCGGCGCCTTGATCCCGAACCGCTCAATCAGCCCTTGCGCCGTGACCCGCGCCTTGGCCAGGATCAGATCCACGGTCAGCGCGCGCGGCACGTCGGCGAAGGGGATGTGCGTGGTGATCGGCACGACGCGCAACGATGGCCCCGCGAGCATCATCACCGCATCCTCGCCAGCGATACCGCAGCGTTCCGCAACGAATTCGGTCTGGCCGGGATGGTTGAAGCCGATGCCGTAGAGCTGCGCCTTCGACACCGGGCCGGTGACCAAGGCCCGGGTCGCCCCCGAGCGGGTCAGTGCCGTGGCCTGTTCGAGCGCCTGCAGTGCGCAGCGGGCGCCCGCTTCATCAGGCAATCCGGGTGTCACATCGCCTGCCTCGCAGACACTCAACACCGGCAATGCCCAATCGAATGTCGCTACAGCCTCGTCGAGATCGGCGACCGGCGCGACCGGCCCTTGCCAGACGCGGGAGAAAGCGCGTGGGTCGCCGATCGCCACGAACGGCGGCAGGCTGCGCAGTGCCCGGACGGCCCAGCTCTTGGCGATGATCTCCGGTCCGATCCCAGCGGGATCGCCCATTGAAACGGCCAGCGGCGCCAGGGCCTTGCTCATGTCAGCGATACTCGATCACCGCATCGCGGCGGAGGTCGCGCAATTTGCTCTGCGCGCGCAGGTTGACACGCTGCTGCTCGAGCTGACCCTGGATCTGATTGGCGCTCGGCTCCGCACCTTGCTGCGGATCGTCGCGGCCGCAGATCACCAGCGAGCGCACGCCTTCCTCGGGCGAGCCGAACGGCGGTGTCGCCTGACCGACCTTAAGGCTGAGCAGGATCTGTTGCAGGCGCGGGTCGGGGACGCTGCGCACCGGCACGGAATCGTTGTCGACGACTTCGGCGCCGACGCTCTGCGCCACCTTCTCGACGCTGCCGCAGCCCTGGATCGACTCCAGCGCCTTGGCGAACACGCCGGCCCGCGCCTGCGCCTGCGCCATCGTCGTGTTCGGCGGAAACTTGATCGTCAGCTGCTTCAGGCTGAGCCGCGCGTCACGCGGATCGGCGGCGCCGATCGTCCGCTTGTCGGTCAGATAGAGGATCGAGAAGCCGCCCGGCGTCGGGATAGGTCCGGCCACCTGACCGACCTGCATCGACTGTGCTGCCTCGGCCAGCGGCTGGGGCAGGGTGGCGAGACGGATCCAGCCGAGATCGCCGCCGACCGACTTGGTCGAGGCTTCGGAATAGCTGCGCGCATAGAATTCGAAGGGCTGCTGCCCCTTCTGCAATTCCTGGATGATCTGGCGGGCGTTGGCGGCGACCTGTTCGCGGTTACCGTCGTTGGCGCTCAGGTAGATTTCGTGGAGGTTGAATTCTTCCGTGCCTTTGGCGGCCTGAATCCGATCGATGATCGCCTTCACCTCTTCATCGCCGACATTGACGAAGGGTTCCACGTTGCGCCGCAGGTAACGGTTCCAGGCGAGTTCGCCCTCGATCGCCTGACGCAGCGAGCGCTCCGAGGTGCCGGCTTTGCGCAGGGTGACGCGGAATTGTTCGGATGTCTGGCCCGCGCGCTTGGCGACGCCCGCGACCGATTGATCGATCTCCGCGGGGGTGATGGTGATCTTGTTGGCCTTGGCTTCCTGCACCTCCAGCGTTTCATCGATCAGCTGGCGCAGGATCTGCAGCTTGATCTGGTCCAGCTGGTCCGCAGGCGGCTTGGCACCACCATTGGTCAGCAGCGTCAGCGCCAGCCGCTGATCGACGTCGGTCTGCGTGATCACCGTGTCGTTGACGACCGCGGTCGGCTTGCGGATGTTCGGATCGAGCTTGCCGAAGATCTGCAGATTTTGCGGAATGTCGAGGTTGGTTTCCGGCACGCTCTGATCCGCGACGGTCTGCGCCACCGCGCCCCCGGCGGTCGCCGCCAGCAAAGCCCAGCCCATGGCGCGGCCCAGACGGGCGATCGGTCGAACGGCGGTCGGTCGAAATGCGTGCGTCACGTCGTGTCGTGTTCCCAAAATTGCGGCGCGGCGAGCGCGCAGTCAGCGTGCAGATGCCCCCGATCGGCTGAATGACGGCTTAGCGACCGATGTTGGTCAACGCCAGCGTCAACAGGAAGGCGTTGCCGCCGCGGGCGTCACCCGTATCCTGATAGGTCCGCCGCCAGGTCAGGCCGAGACGCAGGCAGTCGTCCTCATATTGCACGCCCAGCCGATGGCGGACGGGCGAAAACCCATCTGACAGCGAGAGCGGATCTTCCGCCTTGTCGGTGAGGTCGATGACGGTCGAGCCGAACGCCGACCAGAAGCGCGAGAATTGCACGCGTCCGCCGACCCGCAATTCCTCGCGATCCTGCAAATCCTCGATACTGGGAAAGATGTTGCGGTTGAGGCGCAGATAGCCGACCAGCAAATAGGTGCTGCGCGAGCCGACGGTGGCGTCCACCTCGTTGCGGCGGACGGCGAAATCGCCCTTGTCGAGCCGATAGCGGTGAGTGATCGACACGAAGTCGTGGACGCGCAGCTCGGTACGCCCGACGATGTCGGAGAAGCGGTCGGACAGGCCGGTGCCCTGCGGCAGGATCGTCGGCCGTTCCGACAGGCGATAGCTCTGCCCGATCACGGCGTTGAAGCTGACGCCGGGCAGGTCGACCGCCCATTCCGCGCCATAGGTCGCCCGGCTCGAATCCTCGAACCGGTCGTAGCCGGCGAAGCGGTTGAGCGCGAACAGGTTCGAATCCTCGAGATCGACCGAGCGAGCATCCTCGTTGGGAACTTCGAGATTGGCGATCTTGGGCGAGGCGACGATCTGCAACCGCGGCGTCAAACGCTGCGTACCGCCCATGAAATCGCCGACGAACGGCCATTTCACGTCGACCGCCAACGCCCCGAGCGCGCGGCCGCGAAAGCCCTCCAGCCCCCGGTAGCTGGCCACCGCGGTACTGTCGACGTTCTGCGTATTGTAGACATCGGCGCGGGCGTAAGCGGTGAGCGTCACCTCCTGGCCCCAATTGGTCAGGCGGCGCAGGTCCCATTGCCCGGCTACGAAGGCGCGTTGCGTGTCCTGGCCCTCCGGCCGGGTCAGCGCCAGCGTATTGCCCTGGAGCTGTAGCTTGCCGCCGAACAGGTCGAAGCGCTGCCGATAATCGATCTCGGGCAGCGCGATCGGCTGCGTGCCCTGTCGATCGTTCACGCGTAGCGTCTGCACATACCAGCCGGTGATCGCGAAATAGCTGTCGGCGTCGATATGCTCCAGGCTGGCGGTAGTGCGCAGCCGATCGTCGCGGGAAATCTCGTAGCGGCGCAGGAACGTGCGGTCAGTGGTCACGCGCAGCGATCCGCTCGCCGTCCAGTCGGGGCTCAGCTGATAGCGGGCGACGCCGTCGAGATAGCCGCGGAAGGCGCGCGTCGTGTCGGTGATGTTCACCGTCGTCAGATCGTCGCTGCGCCGGCTCTCTGTCGCATATCCGGTCAGGCGGAATGCGCCCGTCTGGCCGAGCGCGTCATATTGCGCCTGCATCATCGGCAGCTCGCCGGAGAAGAGATGCGGCGTCAGCGTCAGCCCCTTGTTGGGGGCGAGCTTGAAGAAATAGGGGACGACCAGCTCCAGTCCGTTCGACTGGTTGACCTGGACGTCGGGCATCAGCAGCCCGCTTTCGGACCCGCCGCCGACCGGCGTGGAGAAGCGCGGCAGCGGCAGCGCGGGCAGGCCGAACAGGTGGAACGAGCCGCCGCCGTAATAGAGGCGCTCGCGATCGGGCCGATAGGTTATGCGGACCGCCGTGATCTTCCACGACGGCTCCTTCGGGCATCCCGCGGAAGTTTCCACCGCGCAGGGCGTATAGGCGGCACTGTCCAGCTCGACGACGCCGTTCGCATCGCGCGTCCCGCGCTGCGCCGCGAGGCGGCCGCCGCGATTGAGCACGATCAGCATGTTGTCGACCACGCCGTCCTTGAGCGAATCGGTCAGCTCGATCGAATCGCCATAAGCTGTGTCGCCCTGCGGATTGGTGACGGCGATATTGCCGTTCGCCACGACCTTGCCGGTCTTGCGGTTCCACACGACCCGATCCGCGCGCAGCCGTTCCGTCTCACGGTACATGCGCACCTCGCCGACCGCCGTGACGACGTCGGCGTCGCTGTCATATTCCAGCCGGTCGGTGCTGAAGCGGATCTGATCCTGCGCCGGCATCGCGGCAGGATCCTGTGGGGTAGGGGAGGCTACGGCGAGCGCGGGATCGCTGCTCGGCGCCGGCGCCACCGGGCGCGCCCCGAGGTCCTGCGCCGCCGCGGGCCCGGCCAGGATTGCGAGCGGCAGGACGCAGCCGGCCAGAAGGTGGAGACGCAACACGACGATTCGAACTCACCCCTTTGGCGACCCCGGCACCGCCCTGATCGATGCCGCACGACCGCCGCCTATCGCATCACCCGCGCGACGCTGCAATCGTTGTGCTTGGCGTCGCCGAGTCCTAGATCATGGCCTTAACGCTATGATGCAGGAATAGGATCGCATGGACGTTCGCTTCGCTCCGGCTCTCTCCCCCGCCGCGACCCTCGTCGCGGTGCCCGTCGCCAAGGGGGCGGGCACACCGGCGCTCGCCGGCGTCGATCCGGCGCTGGTCGCGGCGGCGACGCGCGCGGCGCGCTTCGATGGCGAGGCGGGCGCGCTGGTCGAACTTTTCGCGACGCAGGACGGCGGCGTCCGTCAGTGGCTGATCGTCGGCGTCGGCGAGGGCAAACCAGCCGACTGGGCCAAGGCCGGCGGCGCGCTGACCGGCAAGCTGCTCACGTCCGGCGCGACTGAGCTCGCCGTCGACGTCTCGGCTGCAGGCGCCGAACCTGCCGCGGTCGCCCGCCTCGCCGCGGCCGCCGCGCAGCGCGGCTGGCGGTACGATATCTATCGCACCAAGCTGACCGACAAGCAGAAGCCGACGCTGCAGGTGCTGACGATCGCCGGCGCCGCAACCGGCGTCGAGGACGCTTGGCAGGCCGAGGCGGCGACCACCGCCGGTCTCGAACTGACCCGCACTCTGGTGACGCTGCCGCCCAACATCCTCTATCCCGAGACCTTCGTCGATTACGTCCGGGAGTCGGTAGACGGCCTCGGCCTGGAGATCGTCGTGCTCGACGAGGCGCAGATGCGCGAGCTCGGCATGGGGTCGCTGCTCGGCGTCAGCCAGGGTTCAGTGCGCGAGGCGCGGATGCTCGCGCTGAAGTGGAACGGCGGCGGCGACGGTGCACCGACGCTCGCCTTCGTCGGCAAGGGCGTGACCTTCGACACCGGCGGCATCTCGCTCAAGCCCGGGCCCGGGATGGAGGACATGAAGTGGGACATGGGCGGCGCGGGTGCCGTCGCCGGCGTGATGAAGACTCTGGCTGCGCGCAAGGCGAAGGCGAACGTCGTCGGCGTCATGGGCCTGGTCGAGAACATGCCCGACGGCAATGCGCAGCGTCCGGGTGACGTCGTGACGTCGATGTCGGGTCAGACGATAGAGGTGCTCAACACCGATGCGGAAGGACGGCTGGTGCTCGCCGATGCGATCACTTGGACGCAGGCGACGTTCAAGCCCGCGACGATCGTCGATCTCGCGACGCTGACCGGCGCAATGATCGTCAGCCTGGGCAACGAATATGGCGGCCTGTTCGCCAACGACGACGCGCTTGCCGATCAGCTGCTCGCCGCAGGGACCGAGACGGGCGACAAATTGTGGCGCTTTCCGATGTCCGACGCTTATGACAAGCTGCTCGACAGCCCGATCGCGGACATGAAGAACATCGGCCCGCGCGGCGCCGGCTCGATCACCGCAGCGCAGTTCATCAAGCGCTTCGTCGATCAGGGGGTGAAATGGGCGCACCTCGACATCGCCGGCATGGTCTGGTCCGACAAGCCCGGCGCCACGTACGACAAGGGCGCCACCGGCTACGGCGTCAAACTGCTCGACCGCTTCGTCGCCGCGCATTTCGAGCGCTGATGCAGGTCGACTTCTACCATCTGACGGCGGCACCCATCGATCGGGTGCTGCCGCAGATCGCCGACAAGGTCGTGACGAGCGGCGCGCGGCTGCTGATCGTCGCAGAAAGCAAGGACCAGCGCGCGCACCTCGACCGGCTGCTGTGGACCTATCAGGCGGACAGTTTCCTCCCCCATGCGCGGGTGGGATCGGGCGACGATGCCGCCCAGCCGGTACTGATCGCGGCGGAGGCGGAGGCGGGCAATGGTGCGCGTCACATCGCGATTGTCGACGGACGCTGGCGTGACGAGGCACTCGGCTTCGACCGCGCCTTCCACATCTTCGGCGAGGACCAGATCGGCGCGGCGCGGGCGGCGTGGCGCGCGCTCGGCGATGCCGATGGGGTCGAACGTCGCTATTGGAAACAGTCCGATAGCGGCCGCTGGGAACAGGCCGCCTGAGCCGTGTTGCCAAGTGGGGGCGCGGCGACTAGGGCGGCGCCACTTTCCACCGACAGCCCAAGCACAGGAGCTCCGTGACCATCATGGCCGCGAACCGGACCTTTTCGATCATCAAGCCCGACGCCACCCGCCGCAACCTGACCGGTGCGGTCACCAAGATGCTGGAGGATGCCGGCCTGCGCGTCGTCGCGTCCAAGCGCATCCACATGACCCGCGAGCAGGCCGAGGGCTTCTACGCGGTCCACAAGGAGCGTCCCTTCTTCAACGACCTGGTCGAGTTCATGATCTCGGGTCCGGTGGTCGTGCAGGTGCTCGAGGGCGAGAACGCCATGCAGCGCAACCGCGACATCATGGGCGCGACCAACCCGGCGAACGCAGAGCCCGGCACGATCCGCAAGGAACTGGCCGAGTCGATCGAGGCGAACACCGTTCATGGCTCGGACTCGGACGAGAATGCCGAGATCGAGATCGCCTATTTCTTCAAGCCCGAAGAGATCGTCGGCTGATGACCGACTGGCGGCTGCGGCGTGCGTCGGTCGACGATGCACCCGCAGTCGCGCTGGTCGCGCAGGCCAGTTTCCTAGAGACTTTCGCGGGCGTGCTCGCCGGTCCCGATATCCTCGCGCATCTTGCCGCCAAGAGCAGCGTCGCGCGGTTCGCCGCCTGGGCCGCCGACCCGACGTTCGTGCTGACGCTGGCCGAGCATCCTGCCGGCCTCGCACCTGTCGGCTACACTTTGCTGACTCCGCCCGAAGATGTGGGGGAGACGCGCGCCGGCGACATCGAGTTGCGCCGCATCTATACCTTGTCCGCCACCCGCGGCACCGGCTTAGGTGCGATGCTGATGGCGCAGGCGATCGCCGATGCGCGGGCGCGTGGTGCGCGGCGGATGCTGCTCGGCGTCTTCGCCGGCAACAGCCGCGCCCGTGCCTTCTACGAGCGTCAGGGATTCGCCGTGGTCACCGAACGCGCGTTCACCGTCGGCGCAACGGCGTGCGACGATCGGGTCTACGCCCGAGATCTTTAGTCGCTGATCGTCCAGCCCTGGCGGGGGTCGCGCCCTCGAACCGACTGCTGTTCCTTGAGCGCCTGCTCGAACCGGTCTTGCGCATCGGGCAGTCGTGCTGAGACCGGCATGCGCATCGCCGGCTGCGGCGTCGGTGCGGGCGGTGCGGCAGCAACGCGGGCGCTGCCGGAATCCACTTTGCCAATGCCGAAGCCGCTAAGGAATACCGAGCGGCCGAAGCGGTCGACATGGTCGACGATGGCGACGCCCGGCTGACTACCGTCCGGGCCGCCCAAAATACGCATCACCTCCGCCGCATCGGCGGTGTAGCAGGCGTCCCGTCGGCGTCCCGCGCATTCGGTCGGCGGCGCCGAGACGTCGCTTGGCCGAGCAATAACGGTGGCGGCCTCGGTGCCGCCGCCGCGGCTTGCGCTGCCGCCGAGGAATTGCACGTAGTCATGGCCGCCCGCGCGGGCCATTTCGGCCGCGCGGTACATGGCGACGGACAGGGCATCCCCGCGGCGCATCACTGCATCGACCCGCCAGCTGCCGTCTTTTTGAAGGCGGACGTCGTAACCCACCTTCATCCCAAGGCCCCACCATCCGTCGATCTTCTTCATCGGACCGTAATAGGGCGCGTCGGCCGCGTATGCGGCGGCAGGCACGCTCGCCGCGAGCAGGAACAGGCATGCTTTGATTGTCACACGAGGTCTCCCGATTCTCGACCGTCGCAGCCGTATCGGTGCGCGGTTAAGACCCGGTATGCAAACGCGCCGCGTGCCAGCGCAGGTGATCGCCCATGAAGGTCGATACGAAGAAATAGCTGTGGTCGTAGCCCGGCTGGATGCGCAGCGTGCAATCGATCCCCGCGCGCCGGCACGCATCGGCCAGCAGGTCGGGGCGCAATTGCTCGGCCAGAAACTGGTCGGCATCGCCCTGATCGATGAGCAGCGCCGAAATCCGGGCGCCGTCCTCGATCAACGCAATTGCGTCATGAGGCCGCCAGGCAGCCTGTTCGTCACCAAGATACCCAGCCAGCGCCTTCCTGCCCCAAGGCACTTGCGATGGCGCGACAATCGGGGCGAAGGCCGATATCGCACGGAATCGCTCCGGAAAGGTCAGACCGATCGTCAGTGCGCCGTGACCGCCCATCGAATGGCCGAGGATCGACTGACGCGTAAGGTCTGCCGGGAATTCCGCGCCGATCAGCGCGGGCAGTTCCTCGGTGACATAGCTCCACATGCGATAATGCGGCGTGAAAGGCGCTGCGGTGGCATCGACGTAGAAGCCGGCGCCGAGCCCGAAGTCATAGGCACCATCAGGATCGTCTGCGACGCCCTCACCACGCGGGCTGGTGTCCGGTGCGACGAAGATCAGACCCAGCTCGGCGCAGGCACGCCGATACTCGCCCTTGTCGGTGACGTTGGCGTGGGTGCAGGTCAGCCCGGACAGATACCAGACGACCGGCAGCGTCGCGCCCGGCGCGTGATCGGGCACGAAGACCGAGAAGGTCATCGCGGTACCTGTCGCCGCGCTGGTATGACGGTAGACACCCTGCGTCCCGCCATGCGCCTTGGCCGTCGATACCGTCTCCACACCCAGGCCCATAGTCATGCGGCCGGCCCGTGCATGGCGCAGACCTTGTTGCCCGACGGATCGCGCAGATAGGCGAGGTACAGCCGGCCGAACGGACTGTCGCGCCAGCCTGGCGGATCCTCGCACGGGGTACCGCCATGCGCCACGCCCGGCTCGTGCCAGGCGTCGATCGCTTCCGGATCCGCGGCGCGGAAGCCGATCGTCCCCCCGTTGGCGTGGCACGCCGGTGCCCCGTCGATCGGCGTGGTGAGCATGAAGAAGCTGCCGCCATGCATATAGGCCACGCGTCCTTTTGGATCGCGACGTCCCGGGGGAATGCCGATCGCGGTGAGGGCGGCATCGTAGAAGGCCTGCGATGCCGCGATGTCGTTGGCACCGACCATGACGTGGCTGAACATGTCCGTTCTCCTCAGTAGATGACGACGCTGCGGATGCTCTCGCCCGCATGCATCAGGTCGAAGCCGGTATTGATCTCGTCCAGGCTCAGCCGGTGGGTGATCATCGGGTCGATCTCGATCAGCCCGTTCATATACCAGTCGACGATCTTTGGCGTATCGGTGCGCCCGCGCGCGCCGCCGAAGGCCGTGCCCTTCCACGTCCGGCCGGTGACGAGCTGGAACGGCCGCGTCGCGATCTCCTTGCCCGCCTCGGCGACGCCGATGATGATCGATTCGCCCCAGCCGCGATGCGCGCTCTCCAGCGCCTGGCGCATCACCACGGTGTTGCCGGTGCAGTCGAACGTGTAATCGCCACCGCCGTCGGTCATCGCGATCAGATGCGGCACGATGTCTCCGATGTCGCGGGGATTGACGAAGTCGGTCATGCCGAAGCGGCGCCCCCATTCCTCGCGATCCGGATTGATGTCGACGCCGATGATGCGCAGCGCGCCGGCCAGCTTCGCGCCCTGGATGACGTTGAGGCCGATGCCACCCAGGCCGAACACGATCACCGTCGCACCGGGCTCGACCTTGGCGGTGTTGACGACCGCGCCGACGCCGGTCGTCACGCCGCAGCCGACGTAGCAGGTCGTGTCGAACGGAGCGTCTTCGCGGATCTTCGCCACCGCGATCTCGGGCAGGACGGTGAAGTTGGAGAAGGTCGAGCAGCCCATATAGTGAAAGATCGGCTGGCCCTTGTAGCTGAAGCGGGTGGTGCCGTCCGGCATCAATCCCTTGCCCTGGGTCGCGCGGATCGCGGTGCAGAGATTGGTCTTCTGGCTGAGGCACGATTTACACTGGCGGCATTCGGGCGTGTACAGCGGGATGACGTGATCGCCCGGCACGACGCTGGTCACCCCGGCGCCGACCTCGCGGACGATGCCGCAGCCCTCGTGACCGAGCACGCTCGGGAACAGCCCCTCGCTGTCGAGGCCGTCAAGCGTATAGGCGTCGGTGTGGCAGATGCCGGTCGCCATGATCTCGACCAACACCTCGCCGGCCTTGGGGCCTTCGAGGTCGAGTTCGACGATCTCCAGCGGCTGTTTGGCCTCGAACGCGACGGCGGCGCGGGTCTTCATGGGCATTGGCTCCGATCGGTGACGGGCGAACCGGTATTCACTGCGCGCCTCGGCCGCAAGCATCCAGGGTTGATCGCTGACGCCGGCCTGCTAGTCGCATTTGCAACGATATGTGGAGAGGTGGCGGCTGTGACCCCCGATTTTGATTTCGCGCTCGGCGAGGCGGCGGAGATGATCCGCGACAGCACCCGGCGCTTCGCGACCGACCGGATCGCGCCGCTGGCGGCGAAGATCGACGCCGACGACTGGTTCCCGCGCGACGAGCTGTGGCCCGCCATGGGGGAACTGGGCCTGCACGGCATCACCGTCGAGGAGGCCGACGGCGGTCTTGGCCTCGGCTATCTCGAACATGTCGTCGCGGTGGAGGAGGTTTCGCGCGCCTCGGGCTCGATCGGGCTCAGCTATGGCGCGCATTCCAACCTCTGCGTCAATCAGATCCGCCGCTGGGCCAATCCGGAGCAAAAGGCCAAATATCTGCCCAAGCTCATTTCCGGCGAGCATGTCGGCAGCCTGGCGATGTCAGAGGCGAACGCCGGCTCCGACGTCGTGTCGATGAAGCTGCGCGCGCGCGAAACCGATCGCGGCTACGTGCTCGACGGGACGAAATTCTGGATCACCAACGCGGCCTATGCCGACACGCTCGTCGTCTATGCCAAGACGGGCGAAGGCAGCCGCGGCATCACCGCCTTCCTGATCGAGAAGGACATGCCCGGCTTTTCGATCGGGCAGAAGATCGACAAGATGGGCATGCGCGGCTCGCCGACCGCGGAGCTGGTGTTCGACGGGTGCGAGGTACCGCGCGAGAACGTCATGGGCCCGCTGAACGGCGGGGTCGGGGTGCTGATGAGCGGCCTCGACTATGAACGGGCGGTGCTCGCCGCGATCCAGCTCGGCATCATGCAGGCCTGCCTCGACGTCGTCATCCCCTATGTCCGCGAGCGCAAGCAGTTCGGCCAGCCGATCGGCCAGTTCCAGCTGATGCAGGCGAAGGTCGCCGACATGTATATCGCGCTCAATTCGGCGCGTGCCTATGTCTATGCGGTGGCGAAGAGCTGCGACGCGGGCAAGACGACCCGCTTCGACGCGGCCGGCGCGATTCTGCTGGCGAGCGAGAATGCGGTGAAGGTGGCGCTGGAGGCGATCCAGGCGCTGGGCGGTGCGGGCTATACCAAGGACTGGCCGGTCGAACGCTTCATGCGCGACGCCAAGCTGCTCGACATCGGGGCGGGGACCAACGAGATCCGCCGCATGCTGATCGGCCGCGAATTGATCGGCGCCGCCCCCAAGGTGGCGCAGTGAGGACGGCGGCATGAACGCCCCGGTCATCCCGACCACCGCCGCCATCGATCCGGCGCTTGCGGCGCATAATCGTGCGCTGGCGGAACGGCTGCGGGCCGACGTCGCTCGGGCGGCACGCGGCGGCAGCGTCGCGGCGCGCGAGCGGCACACCGGTCGCGGCAAATTGCTGCCCCGCGACCGGGTCGAACAGCTGCTCGATCCGGGCAGCCCGTTCCTCGAGATCGGCCAGCTCGCCGCCTACAACCTGTACGACGGCGAGGTGCCCGGCGCGGGCATGATCGCCGGCATCGGCCACGTCTCGGGCCGGCAGGTGATGATCGTCTGTAACGACGCGACGGTGAAGGGCGGCACCTACTATCCGCTGACCGTCAAGAAGCATCTGCGCGCGCAGGAGATCGCGCAGGAGAATCGGCTGCCCTGCATCTACCTGGTCGACAGCGGCGGCGCCAATCTGCCGCATCAGGCGGAGGTGTTTCCCGACCGCGACCATTTCGGCCGCATCTTCTTCAACCAGGCGAATATGTCGGCGCTCGGCATTCCGCAGATCGCCTGCGTGATGGGCAGCTGTACCGCCGGCGGCGCCTATGTCCCGGCGATGTCCGACGAGACGGTGATCGTCGCCGGCGCCGGCACGATCTTCCTCGCCGGTCCGCCGCTGGTCAAGGCCGCGACGGGCGAGGTGATCAGCGCCGAGGAGCTGGGCGGCGCCGACACGCACGGCCGCCGCTCCGGCGTCGTCGATCACGTCGCCGAGAATGACGACCATGCGCTGACCATCGTCCGCGACATCGTCGCGACCCTGCCGCCGGCGACGCCCGCCGCGGTCAACCGGATCGCGCCACGCGATCCGCTGCATCCGGCCGAGGACCTCTACGGCCTGATCCCCCAGGACGTGCGCGCGCCCTATGACGTGCACGAGGTGATCGCCCGGCTGGTCGACGGCTCGGAATTCCACGAGTTCAAGTCGCTCTACGGCGCGTCCTTGGTCTGCGGCTTTGCCCATATCCACGGCATGCCGGTCGCGATCCTCGCCAACAACGGCGTGCTGTTCAGCGAAAGCGCGCAAAAGGGCGCGCATTTCATCGAGCTCGCCTGTCAACGCCGCGTGCCGTTGCTTTTCCTGCAGAACATCAGCGGCTTCATGGTCGGCGGCCGCTACGAGGCGGAAGGCATCGCCAAGCATGGCGCCAAGCTGGTCACCGCCGTCGCCACCGCCAGCGTGCCCAAGATCACCATCCTGATCGGCGGCAGCTTCGGCGCCGGCAACTACGGCATGTGCGGGCGCGCCTATGGCCCACGCTTCCTGTTCACCTGGCCCAACAGCCGGATCAGCGTGATGGGCGGCGAACAGGCGGCGAGCGTGCTCGCCACCGTCCATCGTGACGCGGAGCGATGGACCCCGGAAGAGGCCGATGCCTTCAAGGCGCCGATCCGCGCCCGCTACGAGGATGAAGGCAACCCCTGGCATGCCACCGCGCGACTGTGGGACGATGGCATCATCGATCCGGTCCAGACCCGCGACGTGCTCGGCCTCGCGCTCGACGCCTGTCTCGCTGCTCCCATAGCCGAAGCGCCGCGCTTCGGCGTGTTCCGGATGTGACCCCGATGATCCTCGCTCTCCTGCTCGCGCTTCAGGTCCAGGCGTCGGACAAGCTGCCGCCCGCCAATCCGCTGCCCTATGCCGACGCCGATGCGGCGAACGTGATGGCGCCGATCGACGCCATGTTCCGCGGCCTCGCCGCGCGCGACGGCGCGGCGATCCTGGCACAGGTCCGTCCCGACGGCGGTGCCACCGTCGTCGCCGAGCGGCCCGACGGCCGCCGCGAGGTCCGCCGCACCAGCTGGCCGGAATTCGCCGCCGGCGTGAAACCCGGTCCGGAACGCTATCAGGAACGGCTGACCGATCCCGCGGTCGAGGTCGACGGCGACATCGCCATGGTGTGGAGCCCCTACGTCTTCACCATCGACGGCAAGGTGCATCATTGCGGCACCGACCATTTCGACCTGGTCCGCGAGGACGGGCGCTGGCGCGTCCTCAACGTCACCTGGACGCAGCGCACCACCGGATGCCCGGCATGATCGAATCGTTGCTGATCGCCAACCGCGGCGAGATCGCCTGCCGGATCATCCGCACCGCGCGGCGGCTCGGCATCCGCACCGTTGCCGTCTATTCCGATGCCGATGCCGACGCGCTGCACGTCCGTGAGGCGGACGAGGCGGTGCATATCGGCCCCGCCGCGGCGCGCGAGAGCTATCTCGTCGGCGAGCGGATCATCGCCGCGGCCCGCGACAGCGGCGCACAGGCGATCCACCCCGGCTACGGCTTCCTCAGCGAAAATGCCGATTTCGCCGAGGCGGTGATCACCGCCGGCCTCGTCTGGGTCGGGGCGCCCCCCGCCAGCATCCGCGCGATGGGGCTGAAGGACGCAGCCAAGACGCGGATGATCGCCGCCGGCGTGCCCGTCACCCCCGGCTATCAGGGCGAGGACCAGCGTCCCGACCATCTGCAGGCGCAGGCCGATGCGATCGGATATCCCGTACTGATCAAGGCGGTGGCGGGCGGCGGCGGCAAGGGCATGCGCCGCGTCGACGATGCCGCCGACTTCGCCGACGCGCTCGCCAGCTGCCGCCGCGAGGCGGCCTCCTCATTCGGCGACGATCGCGTACTGATCGAGAAATACATCCTGTCGCCCCGGCATATCGAGGTGCAGGTGTTCGGCGACACGCGTGGTGACGTCGTCCATCTGTTCGAGCGCGACTGTTCGCTGCAGCGCCGCCACCAGAAGGTGATCGAAGAGGCGCCTGCGCCGGGTATGGACGCTGCGACCCGCGCCGCGGTCTGCGATGCGGCGGTGCGCGCGGCGCAGGCGGTCGACTATGTCGGCGCCGGCACGATCGAATTCATCGCCGATGCCAGCGATGGCCTGCACGCCGACCGGATCTGGTTCATGGAGATGAACACGCGGCTCCAGGTAGAGCATCCCGTCACCGAGGCGATCACCGGCCAGGATCTGGTCGAGTGGCAGCTGCGCGTCGCGAGCGGCGAGCCGCTGCCGCTGCGCCAGGATCAGCTCGCCATCCACGGCCACGCGATCGAGGCGCGGCTATATGCGGAAGACCCGGCCAAGGGCTTCCTGCCGTCGATCGGCCGGCTCGATGCCTTCGACCTGGGCGATCCGGACGAGACGGGTGTGCGAGTCGACACCGGGGTGGAGCAGGGGGCGACGATCACGCCTTTTTACGACCCGATGATCGCCAAGCTGATCGCGCACGGCGAGACACGCGACGAGGCGCGCGAGACGCTGGCCGATGCGCTGGACGAGGCGGTGATCTGGCCGCTGCGCACCAACGCCGGTTTCCTGGTCGAGGCGCTCGACCATCCTGATTTCGTATCCGGCTGTGTCGACACCGGGTTGATCGCCCGCGAGGGCGACGCCCTGCTGCCGCCGGCGCTGCCGAGCGAGGAAGCGTTGGTCGATGCCGCCGCCGCGCTTGCCGGCGATGCGGCCGGGTCCATTGGCGGCTTCCGGCTCAATGCCCCGTCGCGTCGGATCGCCCGCCTCGATGTCGGCGGCGAGCCGGTCGAGGTCGACTTCGCCGGCGCGACCGTCACCGGTACGCCCGGCCTGTCGCGCCTGCTGATCACCAAAGGCGGCCAGACCTGGCAGGTCATGCCGTGGCGCGCGACGGCGGCCGCGGGCGGCGGTGCGGCGGACGGTGCGATCCTCGCGCCGATGCCGGGCCGCATCATTGCGGTCGATGTCACCGAGGGCGCCCGGGTCACCGCCGGCCAGAAACTGGTGACGCTGGAGGCGATGAAGATGGAACACAGCCTGACTGCGCCCTTCGACGGCACGGTCGCTGCACTGGCCGCAACGGCAGGCGGGCAGGTGACCGAGGGGACCATGCTCGTCCGCATCGAAAGGGGTTCGTGATGGCGGGTCGCTGTTATGACGAATGGACGGTCGGCGACCGGGTCGTGCACGACATTCGTCGGACCGTGACCGAGACGGACAATCTGCTTTTTTCGACGATGACGCATAATCCGCAGCCGCTGCACCTCGATGCGGAAGCGGCGCGTGCCTCGGAATTCGGCCAGATCCTGGTCAACGGCACCTTCACCTTTGCGCTGATGGTCGGCCTGTCGGTGACGGATACGACGCTAGGCACGCTGGTCGCCAATCTCGGCTATGACAAATTGGTGATGCCAAAGCCGGTCTTCCTCGGCGACACGTTGCGCGCCGAGACGGAGGTGGTCGAACTGCGCGACAGCAAGAGCCGCCCGGATGCCGGTCTGGTCACGTTCCGTCACGTCATGCTCAACCAGCGCGACGAGACCGTCTGCCAATGCCTGCGGACCTCCTTGCTGAAACGACGCGGCTGATCAGCGGGGCTTGGCCGCGTCCCAGGCACGCTCCAGCGCCGCGGCGTCGCCCCCGGTCTGGCGCAGGCGGAATCCTTCCAGTGTCAGCGCCCGTCCGAACAACCGGCGGCCGTGGGTCCGCCAGACGATGTCGTACAAGCCGCGCGCGCTGCGCGTCGCATCGCCATCCCAATAGCGGGTCGTGATCAGCACCGGCAGCCTGCCCGTGCGCGCATCGGGGCCGCCGTCGGTGATCTTGAGCAGTGCTCGGTTGAACATCGACGCGTCGACCTCCGGCTCGACCGGCGCCTGCTTGCCGACGCCCAGCGCCTTGGGGAACAGGATCGTCGTGTCGGTGATGTCGTGGCGCGGATCCTTGAGGGTGATGGTGTCGCCATCGACGGTGCCGGTCAGCTCGACGCGCGCCTGGACCGCCGCGTCCTTCTGCGCCGTGGCGGCGCGTTCCGCCTGGTCGGCGCGCCGGTCCGAGACGTTGAGATACAGCGTCAGCGCCGCGATCACGACGCCCGCGACCGCGACGACCTCGGCCAGCGTGATCCAGCGCCGGCGGGTGCGGGCCTGATCCGCCGTCTCCGTCATCGCCCGCCGGCCTCCAGCAACGCGGCCGGCGCGCTCAATTCCCAGCTGCGCGCGATCCGATCCTCGACCAGCGTCCAGTCCGCTTCCGCCGACAGATCGATGGCGACCCAATGTTCGGTGCCGAGATTGGACGGCGTGGCATAGGTGTCCGGCGCCGCCGCAATCAGCTTCGCCTGCTCGTCTGGTCCACTCGTCCGCACGCACACGGCGGTGCGGCCGTCGCCGTGATGGTCGTCACGGAATTGCGAGAAGGGCTTGCCCGCGACGAAGAAGGTGGGTTGGCCATGGCTTTCCCGCTCTTCGCTGTCGGGCAGGACGAGCGCGATCGCGCGGATACGGTCGAGGGGACTGGTCATCGGCTGGCGAACTCCTTCAGCACCTGCGGGTACAGGCGGTGCTCGGCGTCCAGCACCCGCGCAGCGAGCGCGTCGGGCGTGTCACCGGGCAGCACCGGCACCTCCGCCTGTCCAAGCACTTCGCCGGCATCCAGTTCCTCGGTGACGACATGGACCGAACAGCCGGCGACCGCATCGCCCGCCGCAATTGCCCGCGCGTGCGTGTCCAAGCCCTTGTATTTGGGCAGCAACGACGGGTGGATGTTGATGATCCGGCCGCGCCACCTGGCGACGAAATCGTTCGACAGCAGACGCATGTAGCCGGCCAGCGCGATCACCTCGACGCCCGCCTCGCGGAGCGCGGCGTCGATCGCCGCCTCATAGGCCGGTTTGCCGATGCCCTTGGGCGACAGGGCGAAGGTGGCGAGGCCACGTTCCCGCGCCCAGGCCAGGCCGGCCGCGTCCGGTTTGTCGGAGGCGACCAGCGCGACGTCGATCCCCGCCTCGACCAGCGCCATCATGTTCGATCCCCGCCCGGAGATCAGGATGCCGACGCGTTTCATCGCCGCTCAGCCGTGGTTGTGCGTCGCGGTCCAGTCGGCTCGCGCCGACCAGCTCTCCGCCGGACCGCGGACCGTGCACCCGCGCGGCCCCGCCTCGATCCGGCCGATCCTATGGACCGTCTCCCCCGCCGCGCGCAGCGCCGCGGCGACGTCGTCGGCCGCTTCGGCGGCGACGACCACCGCCATGCCGATCCCGCAATTGAAGGTGCGCGCCATCTCCTCCGGCTCGATGCCGCCCTGCGCCTGCAGAAAGGCCATCAGCCGCGGCTGTTCCCAGGCACCGGCGTCGATCACCGCATGCGCACCCTCGGGCAGCACGCGCGGGATGTTCTCGAGCAGACCGCCGCCGGTGATATGCGCCAGACCCTTGATCCGTCCTTCGCGCACCAGCGGCAGCAGGCTGGCGACATAGATACGCGTAGGCGCCATCAGCGTGTCGATCAGCAACCGGTCTGAATCGAACAGCGCCGGTCGGTCGAGCTTCCACCCCTTGTCCGCGGCGAGTCGGCGAACCAGTGAATAGCCGTTGGAATGGACGCCGCTCGATGCGAGGCCGAGTACGACGTCGCCGGCGGCGATGGTCCGGCCGGTCAGCACCCGGTCGCGCTCGACCGCGCCGACGCAGAAACCGGCGAGGTCATAGTCGCCATCGGCATACATGCCCGGCATCTCGGCCGTCTCGCCGCCGATCAGCGCGCAGCCGGCCTGGCGGCAGCCCTCCGCGATCGACGCGACGACCCGCTCGGCGATGCCGTTGTCGAGCTTGCCGGTCGCGTAATAATCCAGGAAGAACAACGGCTCGGCGCCTTGGACGATCAGATCGTTGCCGCACATGGCGACCAGGTCGATGCCGACACCCTCGTGCCGACCCGATTCGATCGCCAGCTTCAGCTTGGTGCCGACCCCGTCGTTGGCGGCAACCAGCAGGGGGTCGGTGAAGCCCGCCGCCTTGAGGTCGAAGAAGCCGCCGAAGCCGCCCAGGTCGGCATCGGCGCCCGGCCGCCGCGTCGATCGGGCGAGGGGGCCGATGGCGCGGACCAGCGCATTGCCCGCGGCGATCGACACTCCGGCATCGGCATAGGTATAGGGCGCGTTCGGTTCGGCTTCGGTGCTCATGGCGGCGACCTAGCCACATCGCGCTTGGATTTCCACGCCTGCTTCGCCAAAAGGCTGCCACGATGCGTCCGCGGTCCCTGTTCTCCCTTCTCGCCGGTGCGGCGCTGCTCGCCGGCGCCGGCGCGCTCGCCCAGATCGAGGGCAGCCGCGGCGTCGCGCCGATCGACACCTCGGGCAGCTATGAGGTCTCCGGCGTCACGGTCGACGTCGCCGCCAAGACCGCCGATCAGGCGCGGCTCGGCGGCTGGCGGCTCGCCCAGCGTAAGGCCTGGGTGCAATTGTCGCGGCGACTCGGCGGTGGCGGCGGCCTAGTCAGCGACGGCACGCTCGACGGCATGGTCTCGGGCATCGTCGTCGAGAACGAACAGATCGGCCCCAACCGCTATATCGGCCGTCTCGGCGTGCTGTTCGACCGGACCCGCGCCGCCGGACTGCTCGGCATCAGCGCCTATGCCGATCGGTCGCGGCCGATGCTGGTGATGCCGCTGCTCGTCTCCGCCGGCACGGAGCTGATGTTCGAACAGCCCAGCCCGTGGCAGGCGGCCTGGGCGCGGCTGCGCACCGGCAACAGTACGATCGATTATATCCGTCCGTCGGGCAGCGGCGCCGACGCCTTGCTGCTCAACGCCGGCCAGATCGGCCGGCCAGGACGCGGCTGGTGGCGCAATGTGCTCGACCAATATGGCGCGTCGGACGTGCTGATCCCGGTGGTGCGCCTCTATCGCAGCTATCCGGGCGGGCCGATCATCGGCGTCTTCCAGGCGCGCCACGGTCCCGACAATCAGCTCGTCGGCAGTTTCACGCTGCGCGTCGGCAATGCCGCGGGCCTTCCGCAATTGCTCGACACCGGCGTCCAGCGGATGGACGCGCTCTATCAGCAGGCGCTGCGTGGCGGCGCACTCAACGTCGATGCCACTTTGTCGCCGCCGCCCGCGCCCGAACCGGTAGCCGAGCCGACGGCCGACGACGAGGCGAGCGGCGAGACGCTGGCGGAGATCGTCGGCGACACCGGCAGCACTGCCAGCGCCGGCATTCCTATCGTCGTCCAGGCGGATACCCCCAGCGCCACATCGGTTGCCAATATCGAGGGGCTGCTGCGCGGCATTCCCGGGGTCCGGGCCGCGACCACCACCAGCCTGGCGTTGGGCGGCGTCTCGCTGCTCCGCGTCAGCTATGACGGCGATCCCGCCTCGCTGCGCGCCGCCCTCGAGGTACGCGGCTATCAGGTCAGTGGATCGGGGCAGACGCTGCGCATCCGCCGCGCACCGCGGCTCGCGCCGCCCGAGGTACCGGCCGACACCCAGCCGGCCGGATGAGCCAGCTCGCGCTGCCGCTTGGCTGGCCGGCGGATCCCCGCGACGATGCCTTCCTTGTCACCCCGTCCAATGCGGGAGCGGCGCGCACGCTGGAGCATTGGGCGTCCTGGCCGGTGATGGCCGCGGTGCTGACCGGCCCGCGCAAGTCGGGGCGCAGCCTGCTCGCCCGCATCTTCGCGGCGAAGAGCGGCGGCACGATCATCGACGATGCGGAAAGCCTGCCGGAGACCCAGCTGTTCCACGCCTGGAACCGGGCGCAGGCGGAACGGCGGCCGCTGGTCATCGTCGCGGACGCGCTGCCGCCGGCCTGGGCGGTGCGGCTGCCCGATCTGCGATCGCGCCTCGCCGCCAGCCCGCATGCCGCGATCGACATGCCCGACGACGCGCTCGTCCGCGAGCTGCTGGCGCACCTGTTCCACCGTCGCGGCCTCGACGCCCGGCCGGAGCTGATCGACTGGCTGGCGACGCGGATCGAACGCAGTCACGTCGCGATCCAGCGCACCGTCGACGCGCTCGATCAGGCGGCGTTGGAGACGCGCCGGCGGCTGTCGATCCCACTCGCCCGCAACGTGCTGTTTGCGGCGGGGATCGTCACGCAACCGCAATCGTTGGTCTCTAGCGACGAACCATGACCAGGCCTGCCCATCTCTCCCATCTGACCGACGCTGACGACGACCCCTTCGTGCCGGAGGTCAATGATCGCTATTTCAACCGCGAGCTGTCGTGGCTGGCGTTCAACCGTCGCGTCCTGGACGAAGCGTGCAATCCGGCGCATCCCCTGCTCGAGCGGCTGCGCTTCCTGTCGATCTCCGGCTCGAACCTCGACGAATTCTTCATGGTCCGCGTCGCCGGGCTGAAGGGCCAGCAGCTCAAGGACGTCGATCGCCGCTCCACCGACGGGCTGACGCCGGGGCAGCAGCTCGCCGCGATCACCGAAGAGGCGGACGCGCTGATGGCCGATCAGCAGCAGGTGTGGGGCGACCTGCGCACCCTGCTCGACGAAGCCAATCTGCACGTCCTGCGTCGCGACGAGGTCGACGCCGAAGCCGCCGCCTGGCTTGAGACGCATTTCCGCGAGCAGATCTTCCCGATCCTCACGCCGCAGGCGCTGGATCCCGCGCACCCGTTCCCCTTCATCCCCAACAAGGGGTTGTCGGTGATGTTCGACCTGGTCCGCCAGTCGGACGGCGAGCCGGTCCGCGAGCTGGTGATGATCCCCGCCTCCGCGCGCCGCTTCGTCCGCCTCCCCGGCGAGCCCGCCCGCTACGTCTCGATCGAGGCGATCCTCAAGCGGTTCGCGCCGCTCGTCTTCCCCGGCTATGCCGTGCACGGTGCCGCCGCCTTCCGGGTGCTGCGCGACAGCGACATCGAGATCGACGAAGAGGCGGAGGATCTGGTCCGCTACTTCGCCAATGCCATCAAGCGCCGCCGTCGCGGCCGCGTCATCCGGCTGGAGCTGGAGACGGGCATGCCCGACACGCTCGCCGCGGTGCTGCGCGCCGAATTGGGCGGCGACGCGATCGTCACCGAAAGTGGCAATCTGCTCGGCATCGGCGATCTCGACGCGGTGGTCGACGAGGATCGTCCCGACCTCAAGTTCCTGCCCTTCGTTCCACGTTTTCCCGAACGCATCCGCGAATTCGGCGGCGACTGTTTTGCCGCGATCCGCGCGAAGGACATCATCGTCCATCATCCCTATGAGACGTTCGACGTCGTGCTCGCCTTCCTCAAGCAGGCGGCGCAGGACCCCGACGTCATCGCGATCAAGCAGACGCTGTATCGCGCCGGCAAGCAATCGGCGGTAATCAACGCGCTGATCGCGGCGGCGGAGGCCGGCAAGTCGGTCACCGCCGTGGTCGAATTGCGCGCGCGCTTCGACGAGGAACAGAATATCCTGTGGGCCAGCGCGCTCGAACGCGCCGGGGTCCAGGTCGTCTACGGCTTCCTGGAATGGAAGACGCACGCCAAGGTGTCGATGATCGTCCGGCGCGAGAACGGCCAGTTCCGCACCTATTGCCACTTCGGCACCGGCAATTATCACCCCGTTACAGCGCGCATCTACACCGACCTCAGCTTCTTCACCGCCGATCCACGGATCGGTCGCGATGCGGCACAAATGTTCAACTACGTCACCGGCTATGTCGAACCGACCGACATCGCCAAGCTCAGCCTCAGCCCGCGTGACCTGCGGAAGGACCTGCTCGCGCTGATCGACGAGGAGATCGCGCATGCCCGTGCCGGCGGCTGCGGCATGGTGTGGGCGAAGATGAACAGCCTGGTCGACCCGGCGATCATCGAAAAGCTGTACGAGGCGAGCAATGCCGGCGTCGAGATCGAGTTGATCCTGCGCGGCATCTGCTGCCTGCGTCCCGGCGTGGCCGGCATGTCGGAAAACATCCGGGTGAAGTCGGTGGTCGGCCGCTTCCTCGAACACAGCCGCATCTTCTGCTTCGGTAATGGCGCGGCTTTGCCCAACGACAATGCGAAGGTGTTCATCTCGTCCGCCGACTGGATGCCGCGCAACCTCGACCGACGCGTCGAATATATGCTGCCGATCGAAAACCCGACCGTCCACGACCAGGTGCTCGACCAGGTCATGGTCGCCAACCTGCTCGACACCGAACAGAGCTGGGAGCTACAGCCCGACGGCCGCTATATCCGCGACGAGCCGGGGGAAAAGCCGTTCAACCTGCACCGCTACTTCATGACCAATCCATCGCTGTCCGGCCGCGGCCAGGCGCTGGCGGAAAGCGACGCGGTGCCGACCCTGTCGCTGCGGCGGCGGCAACCGTCCTGATCGGTGCGGCGCGCGCCCGCAATTGCGGTGGTCGGGTCATGGGTGGCTCCGTGAGCGCCGCGCATCCCTCCGTCATCGATAACCGGATGGCAGCGTGATGGCGGTCTCCTACCCCCGCACCGCGATCATCGACATCGGCTCGAATTCGGTGCGCCTCGTCGTCTATCAAGGTCACCCACGCGTTCCCGCCGCCCTGTTCAACGAAAAGGTCATGGCCGGCCTCGGCCGCAGCCTGTCGGCGACCGGCGCGATCGATGCGGAATCGATGGCATTGGCGATCGGTGCCTTGGCGCGCTTCGCGGCCGTCGCGCGCGAGATGAAGGCGGAAGTACGCACCGTCGCCACCGCCGCGGTTCGCGACGCCAGCAACGGGCGTGACTTCATCGCCGCCGCCGCCCATTTCGGTCTGTCGGTGGAACTGCTCAGCGGCGAGCAGGAGGCGACCGCCGCCGGCATGGGCGTGCTGTCCGCCATTCCCGACGCGGACGGCATCGTCGGCGATCTCGGCGGCGGCAGCCTCGAACTGGTCCGCGTTGTCGCCAATACGGTGACCGACCGAATTTCCTTTCCGCTCGGCGTGCTGCGCATCGCCGCGCTGCGCGCACAGCGCAGCGGCGCGTTCGACCGCCAGGTGTCGCGTATGATCCGCGATGCCCGCTGGACCGGGCGGGGCAGGGGTCTGCCGCTCTACATGGTCGGCGGCTCGTGGCGCGCGCTCGCCCGGCTTGACATGAGCCTGACGCACTATCCGCTGCCGATCATCCACGGCTATGCGCTCGCGCCGCAAACCGTCGCTCGGCTTGGCCGCAGCATCGCCCATCTGCCGCGCCAGCGGTTGCGCGCGGTGCCGGGCATGTCGTCCGCCCGCGCCGCCGCGCTCGGCGATGCCACCGCCCTGCTCGGCATCGTCATGCGCGAACTCGGCAGCAGTGCCGGCGTCGCCTCAACCTTCGGCCTGCGTGAAGGCCTGCTCTATGCCGCGCTTGACCCGGCGACCCGTGCTCTCGATCCGCTGATCGTCGGCGCGCGAGAGGAAGGACGGTTGCTCGGCCGATTTCCGGAACATGGCGACCTGCTCGACGGCTGGATCGCGCCCCTATTCGCCGACGAGCCCGCGGCCTACGCCCGGATCCGCCACGCCGCCTGTCTGCTCGCCGACGTCGGCTGGCATGCCAATCCTGAATTCCGGGACGAGCGCGGCTTCGAGATCGCGCTGCACGGCAATTGGGTCGGGATCGACGCCGCGGAACGCGCGATGCTCGCGCAGGCGCTGCACTCCAGCCTCGGCGGTGTCACGACGCCGCACCCGCTGCTCGCCGCGCTTGCCAGTCCGGGACAGCTCGACGCCGCCATCCGCTGGGGTCTGGCGATCCGTCTCGGCCAGCGTTTCAGCGCGGGTCTCGCCGGACCGCTGCACCGCACCGCCCTGTCGATGACGGCCAAGGATGTGACGCTGGCGCTGAAGGCGGCGGATCGGCAACTATATGCGGAGACGGTCGAGCGCCGGCATGCCGCGCTCGCCTTGCTGCTCAAGCGCCGGCCGGTCGTCAGCTCCATCGGCTGACCCGTCCGGCGGCAGCGGCGGACGATCAGCCGCAGCGCAGTCCGTCGATCCGGCCGTCATCGCCCAGGTGGATGTTCAGCCGCTCGGTCCGGAAATCCATCGTCCCGCCCGCATCGGCGCGCAGGATTCGCGACACCGGCGCGTTGGCGTCCCGCTCCAGCCCGCGCCGCATCCGCTCGCGATACTTCATCCCGGCGTAGCGGATATGCATCTGCTGCGTCACCTTGCAGGGCCCCGTCGGCACCGGTTCCGGTACCGTCGCGCAGCCCTGGATCAGCAGAGCCCCCGCGATCGCCGCCACCGTCAGCTTGGTCATGCCGCCTCCTCGCCGCGCGTCATTTTAAGCTTGCCGCCCTGCACGGCGAAGCCGAGTCGCCCCTCGACCAGATCGAGCGCGTCGCGACCGAATTGATCATAGCGCCAACCCTGCAGCATGGGGAGGCCCGTGCGCACGCCGGCAGCGAGCATCTCCAGCTCGTCCGAACGCGCGAGCAGGCGCGAGGCCACGTCGATGTCGCGGGCGCGGATCTTCAGCAACAGCTTGAGCAGGTCGGCGACCAGTGCGCCGTCCTTACCCAGGCCGGGCTTGCGGTCGTCGCGCGGCGGCATCTCGTCCGCCGGCAGCGGCTCTGCCGCGTCGAGCGCCGCCATCAGCCGGCCGCCGATGTCGTTCGCTGCCCAGGTCGCCGACAGTCCGCGCACCTTGGCGAGGTCGGCCTGCCGCCGCGGCGGGTGGCCGGCAAGGTCGCCGAGCGTCTCGTCCTTGACGATCCGGCCGCGCGGCAAATCCTTGGCCTGCGCCTCCAGCTCGCGCCAGCGGGCCAGCGCCTTGAGGCGGCCGAGCACGTCCGCCTTGCGGCTCGACACGCGGACGCGCTTCCACGCGCCATCCGGGTCGTTGGCGTAATTGGCGGGATCGGCAAGCCGCTCCATTTCCTGATCCAGCCAGGCGCCGCGCCCCGTCTTGCGCAGCCGCTCCAGCATCTTGGGAAAGATGCGGGCGAGATGGGTGACGTCGCCAATCGCATATTCGATCTGCCGCGCATCGAGCGGGCGCCGCGCCCAGTCGGTGAAGCGCGCGCCCTTGTCGACCTGGATGCCCAGCCAGCTGTCGACCAGATTGGAATAGCCGATCTGCTCGCCCTGGCCGAGCGCCATCGCCGCGACCTGCGTGTCGAACAGCGGGTGCGGCGTCTTGCCGGTCAGATTGTAGATGATCTCGATATCCTGGCCGCCGGCATGGAAGACCTTGAGCACGTCCTCATTGTCGGTCAGCAACTGCAGCAGCGGCGTCAGGTCGAGCCCCGGCGCCATCGGATCGATCGCCGCTGCCTCGTTCACATCGGCGATCTGGATCAGGCAGAGTTCCGGATAATAGGTGCTCTCGCGCATGAACTCGGTGTCGACGGTGACGAAGTCGGCATCGGCGAGGCGGGTGCAGAGATTGGCGAGAGTCGCGCTGTCGGTAATCAACGGGTGGATGTGCATCCGACCGTCCATAGCCCGCGCGTGCGGGTTGACAAAGAGGGGATGGAAAGGGGAGGGCGCGGCCATCGATCAACCGTCGGGCCAGCTTGCCGGGCGGCGACGGACATTGTTGGAATTCTTTTATGCACGCCTATCGCACCCACACCTGCGCCGCGCTCAGTGCCTCGGCCGTCGGCGAGACCGTCCGCCTGTCGGGCTGGGTCCATCGCAAGCGGGACCATGGCGGCGTGCTGTTCGTCGATCTGCGCGATCATTACGGCATCACCCAGATCGTCGCCGACAGCGATTCGGCCGCTTTGCCGATCCTTGAGCAGGTGCGCGTCGAATCGGTGGTCACGATCGACGGGGTGGTGAAGGCGCGTTCGGCCGGCACGGTGAACCCCAATCTCGCCACCGGCGAGATCGAGGTCTTCGCGCGCGGCGCCACGGTATTGTCGGCGGCGGACGAGTTGCCGATGCCGGTGGCGGGCGAACAGGATTATCCGGAAGATATCCGCCTCCGCTACCGCTTCCTCGACCTGCGCCGCGAGACGCTGCACGCCAACATCGTCCGCCGGACCAAGGTGATCGCGGCGATGCGCCGCCGCATGGAGGATGCCGGCTTCACCGAATATTCGACGCCGATCCTGACCGCGTCGTCGCCGGAGGGCGCGCGCGACTTCCTGGTGCCGAGCCGCATCCATCCGGGCAAGTTCTACGCGCTGCCGCAGGCGCCGCAGCAGTACAAGCAGCTGCTGATGGTCGCCGGCTTCGACCGCTATTTCCAGATCGCGCCCTGCTTCCGCGACGAGGACCCGCGCGCCGACCGCCTGCCCGGCGAATTCTACCAGCTCGACCTGGAGATGAGCTTCGTCACGCAGGAAGAGGTGTGGGAGACGATGGAGCCGGTGATCGGCGGCATCTTCGAACATTTCGCCGACGGCCGCAGCGTCACGCCGACCGGCGAGTTCCCGCGCATCCCCTATGACGAGGCGATGCTGAAGTACGGCAGCGACAAGCCCGACCTGCGCAACCCGCTGCTCATCACCGACGTGTCGGAGCATTTCACGCAAAGCGGCTTCGGCCTGTTCGAGAAGATCGTCGGTTCGGGCGGTGTCGTCCGCGCGATCCCCGCACCGGCCACCGCCGACAAGAGCCGCAAGTTCTTCGACGAGATGAACGAATGGGCGCGCGGCGAGGGGCATGCCGGCCTCGGCTACGTCACCCGCAAGGGCGGCGAGTTCGGCGGCCCGATCGCCAAGAACCACGGCACCGACGGGATGGAGGCGCTCTACGCCGCGCTCGGCCTGGGGCCCGACGATGGCCTGTTCTTCGCGGCCGGCAAGGCAGAGGCCGCGGCGAAGCTCGCCGGCGCGGCACGCACCCGCGTCGCCGACCAGCTCGGCCTGATCGAGCAGGGCGCGTTCCGCCTGTGCTGGATCGTCGACTTTCCCTTCTACGAATGGGACGAGGACGAGAAGAAGGTCGAGTTCGCGCACAATCCCTTCTCGATGCCGCAGGGCGGGATGGACGCGCTCAACGCGGGCGAGCCGCTGAAGATCAAGGCCTTCCAGTACGACCTCGTCTGCAACGGCTATGAGATCGCCTCGGGCTCGATCCGCAACCAGTCGCCGGACCTGATGGTCAAGGCGTTCGAGCTGGTCGGGCTGAGCAAGGCGGACGTCGAGGAGCGGTTCGGCGGCCTCTACCGCGCCTTCCAGTATGGCGCGCCGCCGCACGGCGGCATGGCCGCCGGCGTCGACCGCATCGTCATGCTGATCTGCGGCGCGCAGAATCTGCGCGAGATCACGCTATTCCCGATGAACCAGCGCGCCGAGGACCTGCTGATGGGCGCGCCGAGCCCGGCGGCGCCGAAGCAGCTGCGCGAGCTGTCGATCCGCTCGGCGGTGCCGGTCGAGCCCACCGCGGGCGTCACCGCGACGGTGGCACCGAGCGCGGGGTAACCCCCTTCGTCATCCCCGCCTGCGCGGGGATGACGAATGATGATGGATGCTCCAGCCTCAGTCGTTCCCGCCGACCCAGTCGCCGAAGCCGCCGAGCACCGATCCTTCGCCGCGATTGCCGCCACGGCCGTTCGCCGCCGCCAGCATCCGCCCGGCCAATCGCGAGAAGGGCAGCGACTGGATCCACACCTTGCCCGGCCCGCGCAGCCGCGCGAAGAACAATCCTTCGCCGCCGAACAGCGCGCTGCGCACCCCGCCGACGGTGACCAGGTCGAAATCGATCGACGGCGTCATCGCCGCCAGGCAGCCGGTGTCGACATGCAATTCCTCGCCCGGCGCCAGTTCGCGCTCGACGACGGTGCCGCCCATCTGCACGAAGACCCAGCCGTCGCCGGTCAGCGACTGCATGATGAAGCCTTCGCCGCCGAACAGGCCGGTGAGCACTCGCCGCTGGAAATAGATGCCGAGCTGCACGCCGCGTGCCGCGGCGAGGAAGGCATCCTTCTGACAGATCAGCTGCCCGCCGACGTCGGACAGGCGGATCGGCAGGATCGAGCCCGGCGTCGGCGAGCCGAAGGCGACTCGCGCCTTGCCGCGCCCCTCATGCGTGAAGACGGTGGTGAACAGGCTCTCGCCGGTGACCAGCCGCCGCCCGGCACCGAGCAACTTGCCCATGAAGCCGCCACCCTGGTCGCCGCTGCCGTCGCCGAACACGGTGGTCATCGCGACGGAGGCGTCCTTCCACACCATTGCGCCCGCCTCCGCCACCGCGCTTTCGCCGGGATCCAGCTCGATCTCGAGGAATTGCAACTCCTCACCCTTGATCTCGAATTCGATGTCGTCGGCACCGCCGCCGCTGCCGGCGCCCTGCTGCCAAGGGGATTGAAAGGGCATGATCGTCTCCCACCACGTGTGGCAGAGCGATAGCACACCGGTTGCGGGCCCGGGAGGGGCGGGAAAGGCCAGCATCGCCATCTTTCTTCGCCACATTAACCATGCCACTAGACCCGCCGGGGTATGAGCCGGGGGACAATGCTGGACGATCAACCACTTGGCCGGCCGGTGCCGCCGCTCACCCGCAGCCTGGGCGTGATGGGCGTCTTGTTCCTGACCTTGTCTGTGGCAACTCCGGCCTCGTCGGTGTTCGTCATCGTGCCGGGGATGCTGCAGGTCGCCGGGACCGGCGCGATCTGGGCGATGGTGCTCGCCGGCATCGTCTGCGTCGCGACCGCCTTCGTCTATGCCGAACTGTCCAGCGCCTGGCCCGCCGCCGGTGGCGAATATGTCGCGGTGGCGCAGACGCTGGGGCCGCTCGCCGGCTTCGTGATGCTCGGCGTCAATGTGTTCAACAATCTGTTCTTCCCGCCGGTCGCCGGACTTGGCATCAGTGCGGTGCTGTCGACCGTCTGGCCGGGGCTGCCGACCGTGCCGGTGGCGGTCGTCGTGGTCACTGGTGCGACGCTGATCGCGCTGCTCCAGATCCGGGTCAACGCCTGGGTCACGGGCCTCTTTTTGCTCGGCGAGATGCTGGCGCTGGCGGCGATCGTCGCGCTCGGTCTCGCCGATCGCGCCCGCCCGGTCGGCGCGATGCTGCTCCACCCCGTCATGCCGTCGGCAGCCGCGCTGGTCCCCGCCAGCCCGGCGGCAATTGGCCTTGCCACCTCGATCGCGATCTTCGCGCTCAACGGCTATGGTGCCGCGGTCTATTTTGCGGAGGAGATGCGCGAGCCGTCGCGACTGATCGCGCGTGCGATCCTCGCCAGCCTCGTCCTTACCCTGGTGTTCGAGATCGCACCGACCGTCGCGTTGCTGGTCGGCGCGCCCGATCTGCACGGCGCGGTCACCGCCGACGATCCGTTCGGCTTGCTCGCCCGGATGCGCGGCGGTGGCTGGACGGCGGACGCGATCGCGATCGGCGTGGTCATCGCCATCGTCAACGCGATCATCGCCTGCATCCTCGCCTGCGCTCGCTTCTTCTACGGCACCGCCCGCGATGGCAGTTGGGGCCGACCGCTCGACCGGTGGATGGCGATGATCCATCCGCGCCTGGGTTCGCCCTGGGTCGGCACGCTGATCGTCGGCGGGGTCGGCGTCGCCTGCTGTTTCCTGCCGTTGACGCTGCTGCTGGTGCTCAGCGGCACCGGCCTCGTCGCCATCTATGCCGGCATCGCCGTCGCCGCGCTGGTCGGCCGGCTCAATGGCGCCACCGCGCATGCCGCCTATCGCATGCCGCTCTTTCCGCTCGCGCCGGTCGCGACGCTGATCGCGCTCGGCTACGTCACTTGGACGAGTTGGCTCGACCCCGCCGAGGGCCGGCCCGGCCTGATCATGACCGCACTGCAGATCGCAGCTTCCGCCGCCTATTACGTGCTGGTGCTGCGTCGCCGCGGCGACTGGCGCGTTCACGTGCCGGAGGTGACGGATGATCGACCTGAACGACTATGAGAGCGACCATCATTACAAGGGCGACTATGCCGACGATCTGAAGGTCCTACAGAAGCGGCTTGAGCATATCCTCATCGCCCATATCCTTCACGACCGCGCCGCGGTCGTCATGCTGGAGGGCTGGGACGCGGCGGGGAAGGGCGGCATCATCGAGCGTCTCACCCAGCGCTGGGACCAGCGGCGCTACGAAGTCTATCCGATCAGCGCGCCGACCGCGGAGGAAAAGGCGCACGACTTCCTCTGGCGGTTCCGTCAACGGCTGCCGCAGCCCGGCAACATCAGCGTCTTCGACCGCAGCTGGTATGGCCGCGTGCTCGTCGAGCGGGTCGAGGGCTATGCCAGCGAGGAGGAATGGCGCCGCGGCTACGAAGAGATCAACGCCTTCGAAGCCGAACTGATCGAAGGCGGCACGGCGCTGGTCAAACTGTTCGTCCACACCAGCCAGAAGGAACAGGACAAACGGCTCAAGGCGCGGCTGGAAGATCCGTGGAAACGGTGGAAGACGGGTCCCGACGATTATCGCAATCGCGCCCGTCGCGCCGACTATCTGGCCGCGATGCACGACATGTTCGCCCGCACCGATACGGGCGGTGCGCCTTGGACGGTGATCGCGGGGAACGACAAGAAATCTGCCCGCATCACTGCGCTTACCGCCGTCGCAGACCAGCTCGAACGCCATGTCGACATGACGCCGCCGCCGCTCGATCCGGAACTGGAACGGATCGCCAGGGAAGCGCTGGCAGGCTGAGGACGCCTGCCGCCTGCCGCCCGTCGCCCCGGGGATCGGCCGGGGCGACGGGCAATCGGCTATGCCGCCGCGAACCGGCCCTCGTCATCCATCACGTGCAGCACGCCGTCGGCGATCGCGAAATAGGCGCCGCGCAGCGCCAATGTGCCGGCCTCTTCCCGCTCCTTGACGAAGGGGAAGGTGCGCAGATTGGCGAGGCTGACGCGCACCGCCTCATGCTCCATTGCCCTCTTTGCCTCAGGGCCGTCGCCGTGCTCGGCACGTACCTTCTCGCGTGCCTCGTCGAGCAGGCCGACCCATTGCGCGATGAAGCCGCCATCGCCCGGCGCATGGCCGTCGAACGCACCCGACAGCGACGCTGCACAGCCGCCGCACGAGGCATGGCCCATCACCACCACCTCCGGTACCTCGAGCTGCGTCACGGCGAACTCCAACGCCGCCGAGACGCCATGACGGCCGCCGCCGACCTCATAGGGCGGCACCAGATTGGCGACGTTGCGCACCACGAAGATCTCGCCCGGCGATACGTCGAAGATCTGCGACGGATCGACCCGGCTGTCCGAGCAGGCGATCACCATCACCTTGGGGCTCTGGCCGTCCTTCAATTCGTCCCAGCGCTCGCGCTGCTGCGCCCAGCCGGTGTCGCGGAAACGGTGGTAGCCCTGGATCATGTCGGCAAAGTCGGTCACGCATCCCTCCTGAAGAAATATCGCGTCCGCTAACGCACTTCAGGGCCTTTGCGGTCCCATAGCAACACTTCGTGGCACATCCGTTGTTTCGCCGGGCCACAGGCGCTATCTCGCGCGTCATGAACGAGATGACCCCGGTGGCCCGCCCGGAGCGGCAGCGCAAGCCCGACTGGATTCGCGTCAAGGCGCCGACCAGCGCCGGCTTTGCCGCGACGCGCGAGCTGATGCGCGCCAAGAGCCTGACGACGGTGTGCGAAGAAGCGGCCTGCCCGAACATCGGCGAATGCTGGTCGAAGAAACATGCCACCGTCATGATCCTCGGTGACACCTGCACGCGCGCCTGCGCCTTCTGCAACGTCAAGACCGGCATGCCGCGTGCGGTCGACCCGATGGAGCCGCAGAACGTGGCGGATGCGGCGGCGCAGATGGGCCTCGAGCATATCGTCGTCACCTCGGTCGACCGGGACGACCTGCCCGACGGCGGCGCCAAGCAGTTCGTCAAGGTGATCGAGGCGATCCGGCGGTCCAACCCGACGACGACGATCGAGATCCTGACCCCGGACTTCCGCAACAAGCACGAGGCCGCGGTCGAGGCGATCGTCGCCGCCCGGCCCGACGTCTACAACCACAATCTCGAAACCGTCCCCAGGCTCTATCCGACGATCCGGCCGGGCGCGCGTTATTACGCCTCGCTGCGCCTGCTGGAGAGCGTCAAGAAGCTCGATCCGTCGATCTTCACCAAGTCGGGCATCATGCTCGGCCTTGACGAGGAGCGGCTCGAGGTCCATCAGGTGATGGACGACATGCGCTCGGCCGACATCGACTTCCTCACCATGGGCCAATATCTGCAGCCGACGCCGCGCCACGCCAAGGTCGCCGAATTCGTCAATCCGAAGGCGTTCGCCGCCTATGCCTCGATCGCGCGGGCGAAGGGCTTCCTGCTCGTCGCCTCGTCGCCGCTGACCCGGTCGAGCTATCACGCCGGCGACGATTTCGCGAAGATGCGGGCGGCACGGGAGGCGAAGCTGGCGGGGGCGAAGCCCGTTCATGCCCAACCATAGCGAGACGCGGCGACTGCCGTACACGCCGGAGCAGATGTTCGATCTGGTCGCCGACGTGCAGCGCTATCCGGAGTTCCTGCCCTGGGTCAGCGCGATGCGCGTCCGCCAGAACAGCGACACCGCGACGCTCGCCGACATGATCGTCGGCTTCAAGGGGCTGCGCGAGACGTTCACCTCGAAGGTCGAGAAGCAGCGGCCCGACCATATCCATGTCGAATATGTCGACGGGCCGCTGAAGTACCTCCACAACGACTGGCGCTTCCGGCCCGACGGGGCAGGGTGCGCGGTCGACTTCACCGTCGATTTCCAGTTCAAGAACCGGATGTTCGAGATGCTCGCCGGCCAAGTGTTCGGCATGGCGCTGCGCAAGATGATCGGCGCCTTCGAGGAACGCGCCGCCAAACTCTACGGCAGCAACAGCTCCAGCGCGACCAGCGCCGCCTGAAGGCGGATGCCGCCGCGGCCGAGGTCACCGAACGCCTTCATGTCGGCATGCACGTCGGCTTGGTCCGCGCCCTTCTCGGCGCGGGCGAAGACGACGGTGCCGACCGGCTTCTTGACCGATCCGCCGCCGGGGCCGGCGACCCCGGTGATCGCCACCGCGACATCGGCGCCGCTCTGCGTCAGCGCGCCCTGCGCCATCGCCCAGGCGGTCGCGATCGACACCGCGCCGAACGTGTCGAGCACATCGGCATTGACCTTGAGCAGCGCCTTCTTGGCGTCATTCGAATAGGTGACGAAACCGGCGCCGAGCACGTCGGACGAGCCGGGGATCTCGGTGATCGCCGCCGCGACCAGGCCGCCGGTGCAGCTCTCCGCGACCGCGACGGTACGCCCGGCGGCGCGGTTCGCCTCGACCACGCGGGCGGCGGCGGCGACCAGTTCGGCGGGCAGGATCGTATCGGTCATCGCGCGCTCCCCGTGCACAGCGGCAGGTCGGGCACGGCGCTGTCCTTGCCCTTCGCCTTCTCCGCCTTGAGGTAGCCCAGCGTCGTCACGATCACGCCGGCGGTATTCTGCGGCGGCAGGGGGGCGAGCTGCGTCACGAACCGGTCGATCGTGCCGCAATCCGCCGGATTGATCCGGCCGACCAGCAGCGGTGCCAACGCCGCGGTGAGCAGCGGCCGCGCGAATTCGGACTGCAGCAGCCCGTCGATCAGCGGATCGCTGAGCTTGACGATGGCGGCGCGCGCGTTCGGCCAGGCGCGCTCGGCGGCATCGCGATACTTGTCGATGAAGCCGCCGTCGGTCTGACGCAGCAGGCTGGACGACGGCAACCGTGTCGCACAGACGACGCCGGTCTGCTGGATGATCGTCGGCAGCGCGACGAGCGTGACCGCCTCCGCCTCGGGCGCAGTCAGGCAGCGGCTCTGCGCCTGCACCGGCGCGGCGAGCAACACGGTCGACAGCAGGAGCGCGCGGATCATCGCGGCTGCTCCGGCAGGCTGATCGTCGCCACCGCCTGCGCGGCAATCCCCTCGCCGCGGCCGGTGAAGCCCAGCCGTTCGGTGGTCGTCGCCTTGACGCTGACCCGGCCTTCGGGAAGCGCCAGCAGTTCGGCGATCCGCGCCCGCATCGCCGGTCGGTGCGGGCCGATCTTGGGCGCCTCGCAGATCAGGGTAAGGTCGATGAAGTCGATGCGACCGCCCTGTTCGGCGACCAGCCCTGCGGCATGGCGCAGGAACTGGCCCGATTCGGCGCCGCGCCACTGCGGGTCGCTCGGCGGAAAGTGCGTGCCGATGTCGCCCGCCGCGATCGTGCCGAGCAGCGCATCGGTGATCGCGTGCAGCGCGACGTCAGCGTCGCTGTGGCCGGACAGGCCCCTGTCGTGCGGGATCAGCACGCCGCCCAGCCACAAGTCCTCACCGGCCTCCAGCCGGTGGACGTCGAAGCCGGACGCGCTGCGCGTCTCAAAGGCGAGCCGCGTCTCGGCGGCGGCGAAATCCTGCGGGTGCGTGACCTTGTCGAGCATCGCATCGCCCTGCACCAGAACGACGCGTCCGCCAAGCCGCCGCACCATCTGGGCGTCGTCGGTCGCCTCTTCGTCGGCGGGCCAGCCGGCATGGGCGGCACGCAGCACCTCGGTGCGGAAGCCCTGCGGCGTCTGCACCCGGGCGAGGCCGTCGCGCGGCACCACCGCCCCGTCACGCACCAGCGTGTCCGCCACCGCCAGCACCGGATAGGCGCCCTCCGCCTCGTCCAGCGCCGCGATCACCCGGTCGATCACCGCCGCCGGCACGAACGGCCGCGCCGCATCGTGGACCAGCACGCGCGCGCCGTCGACCGCCGCCAGTCCGCGCGCCACCGACTCGCGCCGGCTCGCCCCGCCGGTCACCAGCCGCGCGCCGTCGCCCAGTGCTGCCCGTGCCTGCGCCTCCGCCCCGGCGGCGATCACCACCACCACCTCGGCGATGGCGGGATGGCGGGCGAACGCCTCATAGGCCCAGCGCAGCAGCGGCTTGCCCCCGAGCGGCGCATATTGTTTCGGCACCGCGCCGCCCGCACGCGAGCCGGAGCCCGCCGCCACGATCAGCGCCGTCGTTCCCAATCGATCGGTCATGCGCCGCCCCTAGCCTTGCCAGCCGACGCCGGAAAGGGTAGGGAGCTGCCCGTTTTTCAGGCAGATCGATGCGACCCTTCGCCCCCATTCAGATCGGTCCCGTGCGGATCGACCAGCCCGTCGTGCTGGCGCCGATGACCGGCGTCACCGACATGCCGTTCCGCACCTTGGTGCGTCGCTACGGTTCCGGCCTCAACGTCACCGAGATGATCGCCAGCCAGGCGGCCATCCGCGAGACGCGCCAGTCGATCCAGAAGGCGGCGTGGCACCTGTCGGAAGAGCCGGTGTCGATGCAGCTCGTCGGCTGCACCCCCTATGAGATGGCGGAGGCGGCCAAGCTCGCCGAGGATCGCGGCGCCGCGATCATCGACATCAACATGGGCTGCCCGGTGCGCAAGGTCACCAACGGCGACGCCGGGTCGGCGCTGATGCGCGACCTGAAGCTCGCCGCGCAGCTGATCGACAGCGTCGTCAAGGCGGTTCGGGCACCCGTCACGCTCAAGATGCGGATGGGCTGGTGTCACGACAGCCTCAACGCGCCCGAATTGTCGCGTATCGCGCAGGACCTCGGCGTCCAGCTGATCACCGTCCATGGCCGCACCCGCAACCAGATGTACAAGGGTCAGGCCGACTGGGGCTTCATCCGCCGCGTCAAGGATGCGGTCGATCTGCCGGTGATCGCCAACGGCGACATCTGTTCGATCGAGGATGCCGAAGCCGCGCTCGACCAGTCGGGCGCGGACGGCATCATGATCGGTCGCGGCGCCTATGGCCGGCCGTGGTTGCTCGGCCAGGTGATGCACTGGTTCGCCACCGGCGAACGCCGTGCCGATCCGGATATGGACGAGCAATATCGCACCATCGCCGAACATTACGAGGCGATGCTCGATCATTACGGCACCCACACCGGGGTCAACATGGCGCGCAAGCACATCGGCTGGTACACCAAGGGGCTGAACGGATCGGCCGAGTTCCGCAACACGGTCAATCAGGAGCCCGACGCCAAGGTCGTGCAGCGCATGCTCGCCGACTTCTACGCGCCGTTCCGCGGCCAGCCGTCGCTGCGGACGACACCGCTGCCGCAGGCGGCCTGACGCACCTTGGCGGGGCGTCCCGGTTTCGCCGAACTGTTTGCGGCGCTGCCGGTGGCGGCGATCGCCGTCGATCCCGACGATCGCATCGCCCACGCCAACACCAATGCCGAAGGGCTGCTCAACCTGTCCGAGCGGGTGATGCGCGGCCAGCCGCTCGCCGCCATCCTGCCGCCGCCGACCGAGGGCACGCCCAACGACGGCCATGGCGTCGCCGTCTATGACGTCGAGATCGCGACGCCGCGCGGCAAGATCCGCGTCGATTATGCCGCCGCCATGCTCGCCGATCATCCCGGCTGGCGCGTCGTCACGCTCCATGCCGCCGCCAGCACGCGCGGGCTCGGCCATTCCGCCGGCCGCGCTGCCAGCGCGCGCGCGGCGAGCGGCGCCGCCGCGATGCTGGCGCACGAGATCAAGAATCCCCTGTCGGGCATCCGCGGTGCGGCGCAGCTGATCGGCGCGGGCGAGCTGACCAGCCTGATCGTCACCGAGGTCGACCGGATCGCCGCCTTGATCGACCGCATGCAGGATTTCAGCGACACCCGTCCGCTCGATCGTGCCGCTGAGAACATCTATCCGCTGATCGGCCATGCCCGCCGGCTGGCACTCGCCGGCTTTGCCCGCGGCGTCACGATCGAGGAGCGGTTCGACCCCTCGTTGCCGCCGGCGCTGATCAACCGCGACGCGCTGCTCCAGATCCTGATCAACCTGCTCAAGAACGCCTATGAGGCCGCGCGGGCGGAACGCCAGCCGCGCCTGATCCTGACCACCGCCTATCGCCACGGCATGGCGGTCAGCGCCGCGCCGGGCCGGCCGCGCGTGCCGCTGCCGATCGAGATCTGCGTCATCGACAATGGCCCCGGCGCGCCCGCTGACATCGCCGAGCATCTGTTCGACCCCTTCGTCTCCGGTCGGCCGGAGGGGCAGGGGCTCGGCCTTGCCCTGGTCGACAAGCTGATGCGCGACATGGGCGGCATCGTCCAATATGCCCGCGAAGGAACCCCCGAGATGACGACGCTGCGCCTCCTGCTGCCCCGGGCGGCGTCATGAGCCGGATCCTCGTCGTCGACGACGATGCCGCGATCCGCACCGTCGTCGGCCAGGCGCTGCGCCGCGCCGGACACGACGTGCAGGTCGCCGAGACGCTGGCGCAGCTCGACCGCATTCTTGCCACGCGCGTGCCCGATGTGTTGGTCACCGACGTCGTCCTGCCCGACGGCGACGGCATCGACCGGGTCAAGGAGATCGGCGCGCGACTGCCGCAGCTGCCGATCATCATCCTGTCGGCGCAGAACACGCTGACCACCGCGGTGCGCGCCAATGAGGTCGGCGCTTACGAATATCTGCCCAAGCCGTTCGACCTCGACGATCTGACCCGCGCCGTCGCCGCCGCCCTCGCGCGCAGCGCCGCGCAGCCGCAGGCAGCGGCGGGCGAGGGGGCGGGGGAAGATCCGGCACTGCCGCTGATCGGCCGCTCGCCGGCGATGCAGGACGTCTACCGCGTCATCGCCCGCGTCCTCTCCAACGATCTCACCGTCTTGATCTCCGGCGAATCGGGGACCGGCAAGGAACTGGTCGCGCGGGCGATCCACGATCTCGGCCACCGCCGGGCCGCGCCCTTCGTCGCGATCAACATGGCCGCGATCCCGCGCGAGCTGATCGAGGCGGAGCTGTTCGGCCACGAGCGCGGCGCCTTCACCGGCGCGGGCCAGCGCAACGCCGGCCGTTTCGAGCAGGCGGCAGGCGGCACCCTGTTTCTCGACGAGATCGGCGACATGCCGATGGAGGCGCAGACCCGGCTGCTGCGCGTGCTGCAATCGGGCGAGTTCACCACCGTCGGCGGTGCGCGACCGCTGCGTGCCGACGTCCGCGTCGTCGCCGCGACCAACCGCGATCTTGCCGCGCAGGTCGCCACCGGCCAGTTCCGCGAAGACCTGTTCTACCGCCTCAACGTCGTGCCTATCGTCCTGCCCGCGCTACGCGACCGGCGTCAGGATGTGGCGCTGCTCGCCCGCCATTTCCTCGACATGGCCGCCGCCCAGGGTCTGCCGCGCCGGCGGCTGAGCGACGAGGCGCTGGAGGCGCTGAGCGCCTATGACTGGCCGGGCAACGTCCGCGAGCTGGAGAATGTCATGCGCCGCATGGCCGTGCTGGCGCGCGACGAATTGATCGACGCGACGACGATCCGGGCGCTGCTCGGCGGGCCGGGCAGCGTGCCGGACACGGGCGGCGACGACATCGCCGCCGCCGTCCGCCATCTGGTCGAACGGATCGCGCGCGAGCGCCCCGGCGCGCTCGACGACGGCACCCTCTACGACCGCGTGATCGGCGAGGTCGAGCGGCCGCTGATCGAGACGATGCTCGCCCGCCACGGCGGCAATCAGCTGCGCGCGGCCCGGGCGCTCGGCCTCAACCGCAACACGCTGCGCAAGCGCCTCGACACGCTGGGCATCGCCACGCGCGGAGAGGAATAGCGACCCGCCCGTGCTGCCCGCTGACTTGGGGGCGATCGACGCGACCGGATCCGCCGGCGGTGGCGTCTTTTTGAGCGATCAGGATGCTGCAATTGGCGGGTGATCGAGGCCTGTTCCGGCGCCGGACGATCATCGAATGCGGCAGCAAAGATTGTGGTTTCCGTGCAACAATCCACGTTGTAATGATGCACCGATGACTGCGTCGCCGACGCCTGCACTGCCCCACGCTTCCGATCACCGCTGGCTTCGGATCACGCCGGCTGTCGAGGTGCTGGTTCTCGGGATCGCCATTGCCGTTGCAGTGGCGACCTATTTCGTCATCACGGGTACCAACACCCCACAGGTGCCTCTGTCGCCCCCGGTCATGGCACTGCTGCTGGTCGCCAATCTGGTGCCCGGCATTCTGCTGTTGATGCTGGCGGGGCGACGCATCGCCAGACGCCGTGCCGCCCAATCGCTCATCGGTGGCGAGGGACGACTGCACGTACGGCTCGTCGCCATCTTCTCTGCCGTGGCGGCGGTGCCCGCGTTGCTGGTGACGATCTTCGCCTCCCTGCTGTTTCAATATGGCGTCGAGTTCTGGTCCTCGGACCGCGCGCGCGGCATGCTGGAAAACGCGACCTCGCTGCTGCGGATCAACTACAATCAAGAACTCGATCGCGTCAGCGACCAGACGCAGGCGATGACAAAGGATCTTCGCTACTATCTCACGAAGAACGACGTTGACAGTGAATATTTCGCGCAGGGCATCGCGTTTCAGGCCTTCAACAGAAACATGTCGGAAGCAGCCTTTTACCTGAAGGGCGATCCGATCCCGCAAGCCTATATCAACCCGTACAAGCGGCATTTGGAACGGATCATCACGCCCGAAATCGCGGCGAAACTGAACGCGGGCGCCACGAAGGTCGTGATCGAACGCAAGGATCGCGTCGGCGTCATCGTTCCGATGGATTACGAGCAGGGTGCCTATCTCTACGCGGCGCGTGTCTTCGACCCGCAGACCGCGGCGCAGTGGCGGCGGGGCGAGCAGATTACCGCCGATTTCCGTGCCATGCAGTCGCGCTCCCGTACTTTGCAGCTGCGCTTCAATGCGGCGTTACTGGTGGTTTCGCTTCTCATCGTTGCCTTCGCGGTGTGGTTTGCCCTCAATGTGGCCGATCGGCTGGTGCGTCCGGTCAGCGAACTGGTCGGCGCGGCGCGGCGCGTCACCGAGGGTGATTTGAAGACCCGCGTCACCGCCCCGCGGACCCGCGACGAGATCGGCACGCTCGCCAATGCCTTTAATCAGATGACGGGGCGGCTCGAAGAGCAGAACACCGAATTGGTCACCGCCAACGAGCAGCTGCAGGCACGCCGGGCGCTGATCGAAGCGGTGATGGCTGGAGTTTCTGCCGGTGTGATCGCGACCGGTGTTGGCGGCGATATCCGCATCGCCAATCGCTCGGCGACGGGACTGCTCGGCGCGGACGAGGGCGAGGGGCTGGTCGGTCGGCGCCTGGCGGACGTCTCCGCCGAACTCGCCGATTTCGTCGCCTCGGGCGAGCGCGAGGCGATCGTCCAGGTCGCCCGTCCCGGCGAGCCGCGGACGCTCGCGGTGCGGATCGCGCGGACCGAATCCGGCCCGATCCTCACCTTCGACGACATCACCCAGCAATTGCTCGACCAGCGCCGCGCCGCCTGGTCCGATGTCGCGCGGCGCATCGCGCACGAGATCAAGAATCCGCTGACCCCGATCCAGCTCGCCGCCGAACGGCTGCAACGCCGTTACGGCAGCAAGATCGATCCCGAGGACACGACCTTCGCGCGGCTGACCGACACGATTGTCCGCCAGGTCGGCGATCTGCGCCGCATGGTCGACGAATTCTCCTCCTTCGCGCGCATGCCCAAGCCGGTGTTCCGCGAGGAATCGATCGTCGACGTCGGTCGCCAGGCCCTGTTCCTGCACGAGGTCGCGCATCCGTCGATCCGCTTCACCTTCGATCATCCCGCCACCATGCCGACCCTGGTCTGCGATCGCCGCCAGTTGGGCCAGGCATTCACGAACATCGTGAAGAACGCCGTCGAAGCCATTGAAAGTAAAGGCGAAGGTGGTGGTTCGGTGATGATGCATATGCGCGAAGATCGAGAAGTTCTGATCGTCGAGGTCGCCGACACCGGCATCGGCCTGCCACCCGAACGCGACCGCATCGTCGAGCCCTATATGACGACCCGCGCCCGCGGCACCGGCCTCGGCCTCGCCATCGTCAAGAAGATCGTCGAGGAGCATCACGGCACCATGACCTTCGCCGACCGGGAGGGCGGCGGCACGGTGGTGCGGATGGCCTTCGACAGTGCCGCGCTCGCCCGCCTCGACCAGGGCGCCACCGCGCCCGAGCCGGCGGGGGAGGGCCGGCTCGCTGCCCTTACCTCCAATCGGACCTGAAGCATGGCCCTCGACATCCTCGTCGTCGACGACGAACACGACATCCGCGAACTGGTCGCCGGCGTCCTCGAAGACGAAGGCTATGAGACGCGCGCCGCCGCCGACAGCGATGCGGCGCTGGAGGCGATCGCGACGCGGCGGCCGTCGCTTGTGCTGCTCGACGTCTGGCTGCAGGGCTCGCGGCTCGACGGTCTCGACCTGCTCGACGAGATCAAGCGCCGCGATCCGTCGATCCCGGTCCTCGTCATCTCCGGCCACGGCAATCTCGACACGGCCGTCGCCGCGATCCGTCGCGGCGCCTCCGACTTCATCGAAAAGCCGTTCGAGGCGGAGCGGCTGCTGCTGCTCGTCGCCCGTGCTACCGAGACCGAACGGCTGCGTCGCGAGGTCGCCTCGCTCCGCGCCAGCGCCGGGCGCGAGAACGACCTGACCGGCAGCTCCGGCGCGATCAACACGGTGCGCGCCACCTTGAAGCGCGTCGCCGCGACCGGCAGCCGCGTGCTCATCATGGGCCCCGCCGGCGTCGGCAAGGAGGTCGCCGCCCGGCTGCTCCACGGCTGGAGCAACCGCGCCCAGGCGCCGTTCGTCATCGTCAGCGCCGCCCGCATGACCCCGGAACGCGTCGAGGAGGAGCTGTTCGGCGTGGAGGAGGGGGGTGATCTCGTCCGCACCGGGCTGCTCGAACAGGCGCATGGCGGCACGCTGTTCCTCGACGAGATCGCCGACATGCCGGTCGCGACGCAGGCGCGCATCCTGCGGGTGCTGACCGACCAGAGCTTCAGCCGCATCGGCGGCACCCGCACCGTCAAGGTCGATGTCCGCGTCGTCACCGCCACCTCGCGGGACCTGACCGATGAGATCGCCGCTGGTCGCTTCCGCGAGGACCTTTACTACCGTCTCAACGTCGTCCCCGTCAGTATCCCGGCGCTCTCCGAACGGCGCGAAGACATACCGGCGCTGGTCGAGCATTTCATCGCCCACTATGCCAACGAACGCCGCGTGCCGACGCCGGAGATCGCGGCCGACGCCATGGTCGCGTTACAGTCCTACGATTGGCCCGGTAACGTTCGCCAGCTCCGCAACGTGGTCGAGCGGACGATCATTCTCGCCCCCGGCGATCGCATCGGCCGCATCGATCTCGACCTGCTGCCCGCTGAGGTGCTCGGCGAGCAGGGCGATATCGGCGGAGGCGGCGCGATCATGGGCGCCCCCTTGCGAGAAGCGCGGGAAACCTTCGAGCGCGAGTATCTGCGCGTCCAGATCCGCCGCTTCTCCGGAAACATCAGCCGCACGGCGAGCTTCATCGGCATGGAACGCTCCGCGCTCCACCGCAAGTTGAAGCTGCTCGGCATTACCGACATGCGCGACGATTGATCCGGGTGGACGTACGCGATCTGCGTCCATACATAACTGACTGGCGTCGTCGCTCGACGCCGATCCGACGCCGGGAAACGGCGCGATAGCGGGCAAACGGCTCGCCAAGAACGAAAGGCTTTTTCATGGCCGACAAGCAAGGTTCGCTGCAGGACCTATTTCTCAACGCCCTCCGCCGCTCGAAGACCCCGGTGACCATGTTCTTGGTCAAGGGCGTCAAATTGCAGGGCATTGTCACCTGGTTCGACAATTTTTCGGTGCTACTGCGCCGCGACGGCCAATCGCAGCTGATCTACAAGCATGCCATCTCGACCATCATGCCCTCTGGTCCGCTTGATATCGCCGCAATCGTCGACTCGGTCGGCGAGTCACAACGCAAGCAGCCGTTGCTGCAGGAGATCTTCCTGAACGCCGTCCGCAAGGCGGAGGATTCGGTGACGATGTTCCTGATCAACGGCGTCATGCTGCAGGGCCAGATCGCGGGCTTCGACCTGTTCTGCATGCTGCTGCAGCGCGAGGGCATGGCGCAGCTCGTCTACAAGCACGCCGTCTCGACGATCCAACCGTCGCGGCCGCTCAACCTTGCCGACGAAGGCGACGACGCAGAGTGACCGCGTGAGCACCGGCTTCAATCGTGACCGCGACGAGTTCGCCCGTGGGGGCAGGGCCATCGTTGTCCTGCCCGACCAGGGTGACGCGAGCCGCGACGCCGAGGCACGGCTGGACGAAACTGCCGGTCTGGCCGCCGCGATCGGGCTGGTCGTCACCGACCGGCTCGCCGTGCGCGTCCGTGCGCCGAAGCCGGCGACGCTGATCGGCAGCGGCCAGGTGGAGCAGATCGCCACGCACGTCCAGCAGGACGAGGCGGATCTCGTCATCTTCGACGCCAGCCTGACGCCCGTGCAGCAGCGCAATTTGGAGACCGGTCTCGGTGCCAAGGTCATCGACCGCACCGGCCTGATCCTGGAAATCTTCGGCGAACGTGCTGCAACTGCGGAAGGACGGTTGCAGGTCGAGCTCGCCCATCTCGACTATCAGGCGGGTCGGCTGGTCCGCAGCTGGACTCACCTGGAGCGGCAACGCGGCGGCTTCGGCTTTCTCGGCGGCCCGGGCGAGACGCAGATCGAGGCGGATCGACGACTCATCCGCGATCGCATGGCACGGCTCCGGCGGGAACTCGAGCAGGTGAGCCGGACGCGCGGCCTTCACCGCGATCGACGCCAGCGTGCGCCATGGCCGGTGATCGCGTTGGTCGGCTACACGAATGCGGGCAAGTCGACGCTGTTCAATCGCCTTACCGGCGCGCATGTCATGGCCGAGGACCTGCTGTTCGCGACGCTGGACCCGACGCTACGGCAAATCTCGCTTCCCGGCATCGACAAGGCGATCCTGTCGGACACGGTTGGCTTCGTGTCCGACCTGCCGACGCAGCTAGTCGCGGCCTTCAAGGCGACGTTGGAAGAAGTGGTATCCGCCGATCTGCTGATCCACGTTCGCGACATCGCGCATCCCGACAGCGAGGCCCAGCGCGCCGACGTCGAGGCGGTGCTGGCGGAGATCGGTGTCGGCGACGCGACGCCGCGGTTCGAAGCCTGGAACAAGCTCGACCTGCTCGACGGCGAGGCGCGGGAGGACATGCTTACCGAAGCGGCGCGACGAGAGGACGTCGTTGCGATTTCGGCCCTGACCGGAGCAGGGGTAGATACGCTGATCACGGCCGTCGCCGCCAAGCTTACCGCCGGACATCGCCGTTATTGGATCACCCTCGACGCGGCCGATGGCGCGGGCGCGGCTTGGCTGCACGCGCATGGCGAAGTCATCGGCCAGCAGAGCGAGGGGCTGCAGACGCAATATGAGGTGCGGCTGGCGGAACGCGATTACGAACGCTTCCTACAGCGGCACTGAGCCTTTCACCCGCTGCCACAGCGCCTCCTTGGCATCCAGGTCGAGCTGGGGGAAGGCCTCACCGGCTAAAGCCTCCATGGCCCGGAAACGGGCCTCGAACTTGGCATTGCCTCGCCGCAGCGCCGCCTCGGGGTCGACGCCCAGGTGCCGGGCCCAATTGACGACGGCGAAGAGAAGGTCGCCAATCTCTTCCTCGACGTGGTCAGGCGTAGACGCGTCGGCGACCTCGGCCAATTCCTCGCTGATCTTGGCGCGCGAGCCGTCGGCGTTCGGCCAGTCGAAGCCGACGCACGCGGCGCGCTTCTGCAGCTTCTCGGCGCGAAGCAGGGCGGGAAGGCCGATCGCGACGCCGTCCAACGCGCTGGAGGCACCCTTGGCGGCCCGTTCCGCAGCCTTGACCTCTTCCCAGCGATGATGGCCGCCCTTGGTCTCGTCGCCGAAGATATGGGGGTGGCGCCGTTCCATCTTGGCGCTGATCGCATCGGCGACGTCGCCGAGATTGAAGGCGCCGCATTCTTCGGCGATGCGGCTGTGGAAGACGACCTGGAGCAGCAGGTCGCCGAGCTCGTCCTTCAGATCGGCGACGTCGTCGCGGGCGATGGCGTCGGCGACCTCATAGGCTTCCTCGATCGTGTACGGCGCGATGGTCGCCCAGGTCTGGGCGACATCCCATTCACAGCCGTGCTGCGGATCGCGAAGACGGGCCATGATGGCGACGAGACGGTCGATCTTCTCATTCTTCACGCACAGATACGCCGCAGCGCCCCCCTCTCGCACCATCGGCGAGTTCGATAATATGTATTATGTTAAATCCTGCGGGTGATGCGGTTCGAGGATCAGTGTCCGACCCTCGACTCGCCAGGATTTCAGCTTGGACAGGAAATTCATGCCGAGCACGTCGGTATCGCCGAATGCGGGTGATACGACGACGCCCAGATCGCGTGCCGCGATGTCGCCCAGCCGCAGCTCGCCGACCGTCGCGGTCTTGGCGGTGATGCGGCCGTTGGCGGTGCTGAGCACCATCGGGAACATGCCGTCCTTCACCGACAGACCGGCGGCGTCGGCGGTCGCGATCGACAACGCGGTCACCGTCGCGCCGCTGTCGACCAGCATGCGCCGTTCGACCCCGTCGACGCTCACTCGCGCCCAGAAATGGCCGTCCGGGCTCATCCGGATGCGCGTTTCTTTGCCGACAACATTCTGGTCGTCGAGCTTCAAGAGCGCGGCGATGCGCTGGAGATACGGATCGAATTGCTCACGCTGGTTGACGACGACGAGCAGCAGCGCCGCGATGATCCCCCAGGACGCGAGCGAGAACAGCACGCGCAGGATCGGCACGCGGCGCGCGATCAGCGCAGAGATCGGCAGGATCAGGAGAAGCAGATACAGAGCGGCCTGACCGCCCAGATCCGGTGTCATAGGTGAAATTCCAGCCCGTCGTAGCCCGGCTCCACGCCGGCGGGCAGCGTCGCGCGGAGCGTCGCATAGTCCATACTGTGATCCATATGTACGAAGGCTGACCGGCCGGGAGCGAGCGTCTCGATCCAGCCGAGCACCGTCGGGACGTCGGGATGGGTCGGATGCGGCGCATAGCGCAGGGCATCGACGATCCACACGTCGAGACCGGTGTAGAGCGACCGCATCGCCGGCGTCAGCTCATGGAAATCCGTGGCATAGCCGACGCTCTTGCCGCCCGCCGTGAAGCGGAGCCCCGCCGACAAGATATTGCCGTGCGGCTGGTCGACCACGTCGATCGTGATCCCGCCGACCACCAGCCGATCGGGCAGCGGCTGACCGGCGACGGTCGACGGATAGCCGCGCCGACCGGCGAAGACATAGGTGAAGCGCGCCTGCAACGCCTCCAGCGTTCCCGACCGGGCATAGCCGGCGACCGGATGGCCGAGCGCATGGAAGATCTGGCGGACATCGTCGATGCCGTGGCAATGGTCGGCGTGATCGTGCGTCCACAGGATCGCGTCGACCGTCGCGACGTCGGCGGCGAGCAGCTGTTCGCGCAGATCGGGGCTGGTATCGACCAGCACCCTCACCCCGTCATGCTCGACCAGCAACGACGCACGGGTACGGCGGTTGCGCGGTTCGGCCGGATCGCAGCTGCCCCAATCGTTGCCGATCCGCGGCACGCCCGACGACGTGCCGGAGCCCAGGATGCGAACCTTCATGCCCGCCCGGCTTGCCCGGCCTTGCCGAACAAGGTGAAGAAGTTGGCCGCCGTTCGTGACGCCAGATCCTCAACCGTCTCGCCGCGCAGCTGCGCCAGGAAGGCCGCGGTGTCGGCGACGAAGGCCGGTTCGCCGGTCTTGCCACGATGCGGCACCGGAGCGAGGAACGGCGCGTCGGTCTCGATCAGCAGCCGGTCCGCAGGCAGGCGTGCCGCCGTCTCCTGCAGGTCGCGCGCATTCTTGAAGGTGACGATTCCCGAGATCGAAATGTAAAGTCCGAGCGCGAGCGCCGCGTCGGCGAAGGCGCCGCTGGCGGTGAAACAGTGGATGACACCGGGATAGACCCCCTGCTCCATCTCCTCGCCGAGGATCGCGAGCGTGTCCTCCTCGGCATCGCGGGTATGGACGATCAACGGCAGCCCGGTCTCGCGCGATGCGGCGATATGGGCGCGGAAGCTCGCCTGCTGACGGGCGCGGTCGGAATGGTCGTAGAAATAGTCGAGACCGCTTTCGCCGATGCCGATGACGCGGGGATGCTGCGCGCGGGCGACGAGCTTGGCGGTGTCGACATGCGGATGCTGGTCCGCCTCATGCGGGTGGATGCCAACCGAGGCCCAGACGTCCGGCTCGCGCTCCGCGGTGGCGACGATCTCGTCCCACTCGCGCTCGCGCGTCGCGATGTTGAGCATCGCTGAGACGCCGCGGGCGCGGGCGCGCGCCAGCACCGCCTGCTGCTCCTCGACCAGCCCCTTGTAGTTGAGGTGGCAATGGCTGTCGGCGAACATCAGGCGTCCTCCGCCACCGGCAATTCGAGCCGGGGGAAGACGGGCGATGGTGGCGCAATGACGAAGCCCGCCGCCTCCGCCCTCGCATACCAGCCATCGTCGTCGATCGCGGCATGATCGCGCTCGGCCGCGCCGATCTGATCGAGCACCTTGGCCGCCGAGGCCGGCACCACCGGCAGAATGGCGATGGCGAGCATGCGGATCGCACGGACCAAGGTGCGGAGCACGGCGTGCATCCGTTCGGGATCGGTCTTGCGGAGCGCCCAGGGCGCCTGCGCATCGATATATTGGTTGCAGGCGAAGACGCCGCGCATCCACGCCTCGATCCCCTGGCTCAGCATCAGATCGTCGAAGGCGGTGCGCAGGCCGGCGCAGGCGACGACCATTTCCTCGATCAGCATCTCATCCGCCGGATCGGCACGGCCTTCGCTGGGCAACGTACCGCCCAGGTTCTTGGCGATGAACGACAGCGTGCGCTGGGCGAGGTTGCCGAAGCTGTTGGCCAGTTCGGCATTGACGCGGGTGACGATCGCCTCCGCCGAATAGCTGCCGTCCTGGCCGAAGCTGACCTCGCGGAGCAGGAAATAGCGGACCGCATCGATGCCGAAGGCGTCGGTGAGTTCGTCGGGGCTGACGACGTTGCCGACCGACTTGGACATCTTCTCGCCGCGGTGGAGCACGAAGCCATGGGCGAAGACCTGACGCGGCAACGGCAATTGCGCCGCCATCAGGAAGGCCGGCCAATAGACGGTGTGAAAGCGGGTGATATCCTTACCGATCAGATGCAAATCGGCCGGCCAATAGCGCGCCATCATCGCCGCATCGTCGGGATAGCCGGCTCCGGTGAGGTAGTTAGTCAGCGCGTCGACCCAGACGTACATGACGTGGCCGGGGCTGTCGGGCACCGGCACGCCCCAGTCGAAGCTGGTCCGCGACACCGACAGGTCGGACAGCCCCCCTTCGACGAAGCGCAGCACTTCGTTGCGGCGCGCTTCCGGCCGGATGAAATCGGGGTTGGCAGCGTAGAAATCGAGCAGCGGCTGCTGGTATTTCGACAGGCGGAAGAACCAGGTCTCTTCCGCGGTCCATTCGACCGGCGTGCCCTGCGGCGACAGGCGCTGCCCCCCCTCCCCGTCGACCAGCTCCTTCTCGTCGTAAAAGGCTTCGTCGCGGACCGAATACCAGCCTTCGTAACGATCGAGATACAGATCGCCATTGGCCTGCATCGCGCGCCAGATCGCCTGGCTGGCGGCATAATGATCCGGCTCGACGGTGCGGATGAAGCGATCGTAGCTGATGTTGAGAGTGGCGGCCATGTCGCTGAAATAGGACGACATCTGATCGGCGAACGCGCGCGTTTCCATGTTCCGGGCACGGGCGGTCTGGGCCATTTTGAGGCCATGTTCGTCGGTGCCGGTCTGGAAGCGCACGTCGCGCCCCGCCTGACGTTGGAAGCGCGCAATCGCATCGGCGGCGATCATCTCATAGGCATGGCCGATGTGCGGGCGGCCGTTGGGATAATGGATCGCGGTGGTGATGTAATAGGGATCGGCCATGGCGCCGGGCTCTACGCGATCGACGGGACGAGGTGAAGCCTGCTCGCCAAGGGTGTGGGGTCGGCAGAGGCGGCCCATCCTCGGGGTCCCGGCAGCCAACCCTGACGCATGCCGTCATCCCGGCGCAGGCGGGGATCCAGATACGCTGACCTTTCGTCCATTGACCGAAACGGCGGCGCGTCTGGATTCCCGCCTTCGCGGGAATGACGAAGAGGGCGTGCGGCCTGCGCATACGGCGCGCCGCGCCTCCGCCGGCATCATGGATCAGCGCAGCGTCGCGAGGATGCCGGCCATCTCATATACCGTTGCCTGGGGATCGAGCGACAGGCCGACCGCCGCGCCGGCGAGGTCGCGGGCGGCGGCCTGCGCGTCGAGCGCCGCCTTGAGACTCGGACCGGTGCGGCTGCGCGCCTCCCGCGCGATGAGCGCAGGCACGCGTTCGAGAAACAGTTCGTAGCGCGGCGCGCTCGCCTTACCGGCCAGCGTCTTGGCCAAGGCGGCGCGGCGGGCATTGCCGGGGTCGCCGTCGGTCGCGATCGCGGCGATCGCGGCGTCGAGGCCGGCGACATCGAGCCCGGCATAGCGGACCGCACGGCCGGGCGCCCCCTCCCCGCTGCGCACCAGCGTGGCGATCTCGTCCGCGTCGGCCTCGGGCAGCAGGGCGCCGAGCGCCTGCGTCATCTCCGCCTCGTCGAGCGGTGCGAAGCGCAGCAGGCGGCAGCGCGAGCGGATCGTCGGCAGCAGCCGGCCGGGGGCGTGGCTGACCAGCAGGAAGATCGTGCCGGCGGGCGGCTCCTCGAGGTTCTTGAGCAACGCATTGGCGCCGCCCCGCTCGAGGTCGTCGACCGCGTCGATGATCACGACGCGGCGCGGCCCCATCGCCGGCGTCGTCGCGAACATCGGCTGCAGGCTGCGCACCTGCGCGATGGTGATGCTGCGCGCGAGATCCTGGTCGGGCTTGTCCGCATCCTTGGGCAGACGGCGCAGGATACGCAGGTCCGGGTGCGAACCGGCCTCGACCAGCGCCCGCGTCGGATGGTCGGCGGGGACGGCGAGACCGGACGGCAGCGGACGTGTGGCACCCGCCTCCGCCAGCATGCGCAGGGCGGCGGCCTCGGCGAAGCGCGCCTTGCCGACGCCCTCCGGCCCGGTGATCAGCCAGGCATGATGCAGCGACCCGCCGTGGAGAGCGGCGAGGAAGGCGGCCTGCGCCGCGGCATTGCCGAACGGCGGCCCGCCCCCCGTCATCGCGTTCAGCCGAACAGCGAGGTCAGCCCCGCCCAGGCGCGGCCGAAGAAGCCGGCCTCGCCGACATCCTGTGCCGCGACCAGCGGCAGCCGCTGTTCGGGCATATCGGGCGAGGTGATGACGAGGTCGGCGATATGCTGACCCTGTTTGATCGGCGCCCGGATCGGACCTTCGTAGACGACCTTGGCGCTGAGTTGCGGCGCGGCGCCGGACGGCAGCGTCACGGTCAGCTGCTTGGGGGCGACCAGGCCGACCTTGCTGCTGCTGCCCATCTGCACCTCGGCGGTGCTGACTTCGCGGCCAGCGGCAACGACCGGCTTGGCCTGCCAGGCGCGGAAGCCCCAGTCCATGAAGCGCACCGATTCCTCGGCGCGGCCGCTGTAGGTCGGCAGGCCGGCGACGACCATGACGAGGCGGCGGCCATTCTGTTCGGCCGAGCCAGTGAAGCCATAGCCTGCCTCTTCGGTATGGCCGGTCTTCAGGCCGTCGGCACCGGCGACGCGGCCGAGCAACGGGTCGCGGTTCGCCTGGGTAATGTCCGCGCCCGCGCCCAGCGTCTTGCCCCAGGTGAAGTTCGGCAGCGAATAGAAGCGCTTGTAGAGGTCCGGAAAGTCCTTGATCGTCGCCGCGGCGAGATGGGCGAGATCGCGCGCGGTGACATAGGTCGCCCCGCCGTCGGGCCAGCCGTTGGACGTGCCGAAGTGGCTGTTGGTCAGGCCGATGCGCTTGGCGGCATCGTTCATCCGGTCGGTGAAGCTCTGCTCGGTGCCGCTGATGCCCTCGGCCAGCACGACGCAGGCGTCGTTGCCGGACAGGGTGACGATACCCTTCAGCAGATTCTCGACACTGACATTCTCGCCCGAGGAGAGGAACATGGTCGATCCGGCCTGCGGGCCGTGCCACTTCTGCCACGTCTCCGGCCGGACCTGGAAGGTCTGGTCGAGCTTCAGTTCGCCCTTCTTGATCAGGTCGAAGGCGACGTAGACGGTCATCATCTTCGCCATCGATGCCGGCGGCATGCGGCGATCGGCGTCGCGCTGGTAGAGGACCGCGCCCGACGACAGATCCTCCATATAGGCGATCGGCGCGGTGCCCTGGAACTGCGGCGCCGCGGCGATGGTCGGCGTGGCGAGCAGGGCGGCGAGCAACGGGGCGGCGATCAGCTTGTTCATGTCGGCGTCTAAGGCTTTCGAGGCAGGGAGAAAGGCGGCAGCATAGGGAGGTGACGGCGCGGCGTCATCCCTCCACGGCGTCGGCGAGCAGGCCGACCGACAGGGCGTAGAAGTTGGAGCAATTATAGTCGAGGATGACGCGGTAATTGCCGGTCAGCAGATAGGCAGTGGCGTTCGGGCCGTCCGGCTCGATCAGCGTCGCCAGCACCGAATCGGCGGGCCAGCCCCTGCCCTGCGGCTGCACGCCCAGCGCACGCCATTCGGCCATCGTCTTCCAGCCGCTGTGCCGTTCGAACACCCGCGGGCAGCGCGGCGAGACGAGGCGATTGGTCAGCTGACTGCGATCCAGCCCCGCAGGCACGCGCACCGCGATGCCCCAGGGCTGGCCCGGGCGCCAGCCGGCATTGGCGAAGTAATTGCCGATCGAGGCCAGCGTGTCCGCCGGGCTGTTCCAGATGTCGACGCGGCCGTCGCCGTCGCCATCGCGGCCGAGGCGCAGATAGACGGAGGGCAGGAATTGCGGATTGCCCGTCGCACCGGCCCAGCTGCCGACCAATTGCGCGCGCGGCACGCCGCGGTCGAGCATCTTAAGGCCGGCGATGAACTCGCCGGCGAACAGGTCGCGACGGCGCCCCTCGTAGGCGAGGCTGGCGAGGCTGCGCAGCAGGTCGAAATTGCCGGTATAGGCACCGTAATTGGTCTCGTGCCCCCAGATCGCCACCATGATCGATTCGGGCACGCCGGTCTGCCGCTCAACCGCGGCGAGGCGGCCGCGCTGCGCCTGATAGGTCGCCCGGCCACGCGCGATCCGTGCGGCGTCGACATGGCTGCGCTGATAGGGCGCAAAGGGCGGCGTCGCGGTGCTGCCGGGATTGCCCGGCTGGGCGCGATCGAGCTCGATCGTGCGGGTGCTGAGCGTCAGCGTCGGAAACACCGCCTCGACCGTCCTCGGCGTCACTCCGGCGGCCAGCGCCTGCGCGCGCAGCTGCGGCAGATAGGCCTGGAAGCCCGCCTCGTCCTGCGCCGCGACGGGCGTCGCCCCGCCGAGCGTCAGCGCCACCGCGGCGACGGTCGCGCCGCGCCGCCATCGTCCTGAGATCAGCCCCCACATGGCCAAGCAGGTGCCACAGGGGGCCGCCGCGGTGAACCCCGGATCGTCGCGCCCCTTGCACGCCATGCCGCGCTCGGACTATCGAGGCGCCACGCCCTGCGCATGCGGAGAGGTGGCCGAGTGGTTTAAGGCAGCGGTCTTGAAAACCGTCGTGGGTTTGCGCCCACCGTGGGTTCGAATCCCACCCTCTCCGCCAGCGGCCTCAATCCAGTCTGGCGATCTTGACCGTGACGGTCGGCGCCGCGCTTCCGACGATCTGCAGAAGATAACGGCCGGGGGTCAGGTCGAAGTCGACCATCTTGCGAATCGTCGAACAGGCCGGACCATGTGCATGGGCCGTCGAGGCCAGCGGGCGGCCGTCGCGGATCAGATCGATCCAGGCGGCGGCGCCCAGTGCCACGCGATACCGCGCGGCAGTTGGCACGGAGATCGCCAGCAGGCCGCCGCTGGTCGCCGGCGCCGCCGGCTTATGGGCCGGAGCAGCGAGTGCGACATCGGTAGACCGGGCAAGCCCGACTGCGGCCGCCACACCGATCGGCAGCGGGGTTGCGACGGCGGCGCGGGTGCCGGCTTTGACGGGGGTAGGAGTAGTCCAGCCCGAGAGCGATGGCGGGACGGGTTCGCAGGCACCGGTTTGCACTACCAGCAGGGCGAATGGCAGCAGGGTGATCACGACGAGGACCTCGGCATCGGCAATGGAACCGAGACGCTAATCAAACCCATAGTGCTTGGCGAGAGGCCGCGCTGCCGTCGACCAACCATCCGGCGCCACGGACCGCGACGTCGCCGGCGCTCGTATTTGCCAGCCGGTGATTTACCATGCCGGACGCAGCCCACTCCCCCGCCCTAGCGGTTGAGCGCCACCAGCTTGTCGAAGACGTCCATGTCGAGCGGATGGTGGAACTGGCAGCCGGCGGTGAAGTCGTCTGCCCACATGACGTCGGCGGCGATCGAGCCCGCCTCGGGCAGGGTCAACCAGATCGTCGTGCCCTTGGTCAGGGCCGAATAGGTATGGAGCCGGGCACCGTGGATCGAGATGTCGACCACCTTGCACAGGGTGCGCGCGGCCTTGCCGATCTGCGCATCCAACGAAACCGGCGCGCGCGGAGCGCGGCGCCGGCCGTTGGATTCGGCAGATTCATATTCAGCCGCGAACATGGCCCGTCCGATACGGCAGGACTGGTTGCGGCTGCGTTAACGAAACGTCGATCAGCCCTTGCGGAGCGTCAGACCACCACCGAAACGCTTGTTGAAGCGCGCGACCTGGCCACCCGCGTCGAGCATCTGGCCGCGGCCGCCGGTCCAGGCCGGGTGCGCCAGCGGGTCGATGTCGAGCTGCATCGTGTCGCCTTCCTTGCCCCAGGTGGAGCGGGTCTCGAACACGGTGCCGTCGGTCATCTGGACCTTGATCATGTGATAGTCGGGGTGGGTATCGGCCTTCATCGTCACATTCCTTGTGGCGGCTGGTTCCGACCAGCCTGAAAGAGGAAGGCGGCGCCCGTAACCGGGACGCCGCCATTTGTCAAAAGTCGCAAAGGTCGCACGATCACGCCTTGGCAGGCGGGTCGGCGATCATCGCGGTAAAGTTCGCCTCTGCAACGACTTGTCCGTCGATCTTCGCAACGCCTGCGAACTTGCAGACGCTGGCGCGCTTCTGCACGAAACTCGCCTCCAACCGGAGCAGCACGCCCGGTTCGACCGGCTTGCGGAATTTCGCACCGTCGATCGCCATGAAATAGACGAGCTTGCCCGAGCCGGCGAGGCCGAGGCTTTCCACCGCCAGGATGCCGGCCGCCTGGGCCAGCGCCTCGACGATCAGCACGCCCGGCATGATCGGACGACCGGGGAAATGCCCCTCGAAGAAGCCCTCGTTGATCGTCACCGCCTTGATCGCGGCGATCGATTCGTCGGGAACGAGTTCCACGACGCGGTCGACGAGCAGCATCGGATAGCGGTGCGGCAGGGCCGCCATGACCTTGGTCACGTCGTAACCGGTCATGGCGCCCTTCGCCGCATTGGTCGTGTCGTCGCTCACCGGGTCAGCGCTCAGCGGCCCTGCGGCGCTTTGCCGGTGGTGGCAGGCGCAGCGGCGGCGCCGGCACCCGGCGCGGCCTGCGCCTGGCGCTGCGCATTGGCGGCGACGATCTGGCGATATTGCTGGAGCAGCTGCACCGTGTCCTGCTGCGGCTGCCAGTTGGCCGGCGGCGTGATCGTCACGGTCGGCGTCGACCGGTCGATCTCCGCGATCACGTCGCGGGTCACGTCGGTCGCCGGCGGCGCATATTGGATCGCATTCGGGGTCAGGACGATGCTGATCTTCTTGGCATTGACCACCGCGCGCAGCGCCGCGTCATACTTTTGCGAGATCTGCTCGATCGCATAGGCCTGGGCCAGCGTCGCCGGACGCTGCAGCGATTCGATCTGCGGCTCCGCCTTCTGCTGGGCGGCGCGGATCTGGTTGCCGATCGCGCTGTTCGGCGCCTGCGCGGCCTGCAGTTCGGCCTGGCTGACCTGGCCGTCCTTGTTGGTGTCGAGCAACGTGCGCAGCTGGGTGTTGAGCGCGGTCTGCTGCGACGCCGCCTGATCGAGCTGCGTCTTGTAGGTGGTCCCGATCTGCTGGTTGGCCGCGTCGAACGCCTTGGCGCTGAGGATCGCGGCGTCCGGCTGAACGGTGGCGATGCCCGCGGTCTGCGCGACCGCGCCACCCGCAACGAGAGCAGCGGCCATGCCGGCCGCCGCGACGAGCGACGTCTTGGTGATAGTCTTCATTAGAACTGAGTCCCTACGTTGAAGGTGATGAGCTTGGGATCGTCGCCCTTCTGGGTCACGATCGCCTTGGCAAGATCGATGCGCAGCGGACCGAACGGCGAATTCCAGTTGACGCCGATACCGACCGAGACGCGCGGCAGCGCGGTGCTGCCGTAATAGACTTCCTTAAACGGTGCGGTGGAAGTCTGGTACAGGCTGTTCGTCGAGGATCCCGAGCAGGCCCCGCCGCCGGTCGACGAATAGCCGATCGCACAGGTCGTGATCGCACCGGCATTGGTCGTGTCGGTCGACGAGACGATGTAGAGCTGGCGACCGGAGCTGTCCTTCACCGGCGTGCTGATCGGCAGCACCGTAACGTTGCCGTTGGAATCGGTGATCGTCGGGAAGGTCGCGGTCGGCAGCGGCCGCGTCAGATTCCACAGGCTACCCGCCTGGACGTAGATCGACGGCCGCAGGCCAAGCTCGCGCGCGCCGGCGCCGAGCGGCAGCTCCAGCTCCGCCCGGGCGAGGTAATAGGCGGTGCCGCCCAGCGCGTCGTCGACGATCTGGTCGCGGTCGGTGACCAGCACCTGCTTGCCGTTCGCATCCGTCGTATACGGGATGCGCTGCACGCGCGGGCCGACGCCGCGGATGTCGAAGCCGCGGAACTGCGGTTCGCCGAGATACCAGCGGTCGGTGATGCGGACCTTGTCGATGCCGGCACCACGGCTGCCCTCGAGCGACTTGATATAGCCGCCCTCGCCCAGCACCGAGAAGACGAAGCCGCCGCCCAGGCCCCAGAATTTCGATCCTTCGGCGCGGGTGCGGATATATTTCACGTCGCCGCCGAGACCGGCGAAATCCTGGCTGAACGAGAAGCGCTGACCCGCGGTCGGTCGCAGGCGGCTGTTGAGGCTGTCGAAGATCAACGAATAGCCGATCGACGACGTCCAGCGGTTGCCGATCGCCTCGCACAGATAGCGGCCGGCCTTCAGCGGGTCGCAGACGCCGTCGGTGAAATAGGTCGCCTGATCGAGCCCGACTTCGTCGTAGGACAGGCCGTAGCGGCCCGCGAGCTGCCAATATTCGGTCAGCGGCACGCCGGCACGGACCTGGAAGCCGGTCGACACCTGCGAATAGGTCGTCTGCCGCTGCGTGCCGATATAATTGAAGGAGTTATAGTCGCGGCGGAACACGTCGAATGCGACCGCGACGTTCTTGTCGAACAGATAGGGTTCGGTGAAGCCGAGTTCGACCGACTTCGAATAGGTCGAATAGTTGACGCCGGCGCGCAATTCCTGGCCCTTGCCGCGGAAGTTGCGCTGCGTGATGTTCGCCTGGATGATGAACCGTTCGAGGCTCGAATAGCCGACGGACAGCTGCAGCTCGCCGGTCGACTTTTCCTCAAGGTTGGTTTCCAGGACGACGCGATCGGGGGCGGAACCGGGGTTCTGCTTGATCTCCATCTTGTCCTGGAAGAAGCCCAGCGAGTTGATGCGATCCTGCGACCGCTTGACCTGGAAGCTGTTGAACGCATCGCCTTCGGCAAGCCGGATCTCGCGGCGGACGACCTTGTCCTGGGTCTGGGTGTTGCCGTTGATCTCGACCCGCTCGACATAGGTGCGCTGCGCCTGGCCGATGTGGAAGTTCAACCCCATCGTCAGCGTTTCGGGGTCGCGGTTATAGTCCGGCTCGACGTTGGTGAAGGCGTAGCCGAACAGGCCGGCGGCCTCGCTCAGCTGGTCGATCGAATCCTCGACCAGCTTGGCGTTGTACCAGTCGCCCTTCTTGACCGGCAGCGACGCCGCGAGCTTCTTGTTGTCGAAGTCGCGGATCTCGCTGTCGACGGTGACGTCGCCGAACTTGTAGCGCTTCCCCTCTTCGACGACGTAGGTGATGATGAAGTCGCGCTTGTCCGGGGTCAGCTCGGCGACCGCACTGGTGACGCGGAAATCGGCATAGCCCTGGGTCAGGTAGAACAGGCGCAGCTTCTGCTGGTCGGCGTTGAGCCGGTCCTGATCGTAGCTGGTGTTGGACGACAGCAGACGGAACCAGCGCGACTGCTTGGTGTACATCTCACCGCGCAGCTTGTCGTCGCTGAACACCTCGTTGCCGATGATGTTGATCTGGCGGACCTTCGACTTCGGCCCCTCGGTGATTTCGAACACCACGTCGACGCGATTCTGGTCGAGGCTGACCATCTTCGGGCTGACCACGGCGGCGAAGCGGCCCTGGCGGCGGTAGAGTTCGATGATCCGCGCCACGTCCTGGCGCACCGCGGTACGGGTGAAGATCTGGCGCGGCGCGAGCTTGATCTCCTTGGTGATCTTGTCGCTCTTGAGCGCCTTGTTGCCTTCGAGGATGACGCGGTTGATGATCGGATTCTCGCGCACCCGCAGCACGATGTCGCCGCTCTCGACGCCCGAGATCGAATAGTCGACGAACAGTTCCGACGCCTGCAGGTCCTTCAGCGCCTGGTCGAGCGACTCTGGCGTGTAGGGCGCGCCGACGCGCAGCTTGGTGTAGGACAGCACCGTCTCGGGCTCGATGCGCTGCGATCCCTCGACGCGCAGCGTCTTGATCACGCGCTGCGGCGCCGGCGTGGCCGCGACCTGGCCAGCGGGCGCTGCCGCAGACGTGCCCGGCGCCGATGCGGCGGGATTGGCCGGTTTGGTCTGGGCCATCGCGGGCACGCCCGACAGCACGGTGCCGGCCAGCAGCAACGCGCCCGTCTGCGCGAATTTCGAACTCTTCATCGCGGTCACTCAACCCACCCCAAATACGTCAGGCGAAAAGGCCCGGGCGCCAGCCCTGCCCCAAGCGGTTCAGCCGATCAACCCGGCCAGCCGTTGCCAAAGGCCCACGGCGATCAAATCGTTGAAGGTCACGACCAGCATCAGCGCCAATACCATCGCCAGCCCGCCGCGGAACGCCCATTCCTGGACGCGCGGTTCGAGCGGGCGGCGGCGCACGGCCTCGATCGCATAAAAGAACAAATGGCCGCCATCGAGCATCGGAACTGGCAGCAGGTTGATGAACCCCAGATTGATCGACAGCATCGCGACCAGCCAGACGAAGGCCGACCAGCCGAGCGCCATCTGCTCGCCGGAGATCTTGGCGATGCGGATCGGGCCGCCGAGTTCGTCCATCGAGCGGCGACCGCTGATGATCTGGCCGAGCGTCTCGAGCGTGCCGCCGATGATGTCGACCGTCATCCGCACGCCAGCGACCGGTGCCGCCAACAGCCCGACCCGCGCCAGCACGGGATCGCCGCTGGCGATGCCGATCCGGCCGATGCGATATTCGTTGCCGAAGCGATCGCGCTGATGGACCGTGCCGATGTCGAGCGGCCGCGTCACGACGCTGCCGGCGTGGTCCACCGACAGGTCGACATGCTGGCCCGGCCGGATCAACGCGAAGCGCGCGACGTCGGAGAAGGTCGCCATCGCGCGGCCGTCGATCGCGACGATACGGTCGCCGGGGACGAGGCCGGCCTTGGCGCCGGGGCCCGCCGCAACGACGCTGCCGACCACCGCCGGCGTGCGATCGACGCCATAGGCATAAGCGAAGCCGGCGAGGATGAGGACGGCGAGGACGAGATTCACCGCCGGTCCGGCGGCGACGATGATCGCGCGCTGCCACAAGGGCTTCGCCTGGAAGGTGCGGCGGCGTTCCTCGGCGGGCAGCGACAGCCAGGCGGCGTCGGGCTGGCTCGCCGGGTTCATGTCGCCGGCGAAGCGGACATAGCCGCCGAGCGGCAGCCAGCCGAACTTCCAGCGGGTGCCGCGCCGATCGGTGAAGCCCGCGACCTCGCGCCCGAAGCCGATCGAAAAGGCCTCCGCCTTCACGCCGAACAGCCGCCCGGCGAGATAATGGCCCATTTCGTGGATAAAGACGAGCGGACCGATCGCACACAGGAAGGCGACGGCGGTCAACAGGATACCCGGAGACTGGATCAAGCTACGCAACCCTCAACGCGCGAACCGTGCCCCTGTACCAGTTCTTCCGCCAATCGTCTCGCTTCGGCATCGACGGCAAGGACATCCTCGAGCGTACCGGGCGGCGGCGGATCGAACCGGTCGAGGGTATCGGCGACGATTGCGGCAATTTCGAGGAAGCCGATGCGGTTCGCCAGAAAGGCGGCGACCGCGATCTCATTGGCGGCGTTGAGGATCGCCGGCCGCGCGCCACCCGCGTCGAGCGCCTCGCGCGCCAGCCGCAAGGCCGGGAAACGCACCGCATCCGCCGCCTCGAAATCGAGCCGGCCGATCTTGACGAGGTCGAGCGGCTCCATCGGCGTCGCCATCCGCTCCGGCCAGGCAAGCGTGTGGGCGATCGGCACGCGCATGTCGCTGGGGCCGAGCTGGGCGAGCATCGACCCGTCGACATAATCGACCATCGAATGGATCACCGACTGGCGGTGCAGCACGATCTCGATGCGGTCGGCGGGGATCGGGAACAGGCGCGCCGCCTCGATCAGCTCCAGCCCCTTGTTCATCATCGTCGCGCTGTCGACGCTGATCTTCGCGCCCATCGACCAATTGGGGTGGGCGACCGCCTGCGCCGGCGTGACGGCGCGCATCCGCTCGGTCGACCAATCGCGGAACGGGCCGCCGCTCGCGGTCAGGATGATGCGGCGGACGCTCGCCGGGCGGGCGGCGTCGAGGCATTGGAAGATCGCATTATGCTCGCTGTCGGCGGGCAGCAGCGTCGCGCCGGTGCGGGCCGCGGCGGCGAGGATCACCTCCCCTGCCGAGACCAGGGGCTCCTTGTTGGCGAGGACGACGGTGCCGCCGCCCTCGATCGCCGCCATCACCGGGCCGAGCCCGGCGCAGCCGACGATCGCCCCCATCGTCCAGTCGGCACCGCGCGCCGCGTCGCACACCGCCTGCGCGCCGCCCGCCGCTGCGATGCCGGTGCCGGCGAGCGTATCGCGCAGGGCGGGCAGGCAGCGTTCGTCGGCGACCACCGCCAGCTCCGCCCGGGTCCGCTGCGCCGCGGCGGCGAGCCCGTCGACGTCGCAATTGGCGGTGAGCGCGCGGACGCGGAAGCGATCGGGCTCGCGCTCGACCAGATCGAGGGTCGAGGTGCCGACCGAGCCGGTGGCGCCGAGGATGGAGACGGTCTTCATGCGGTGAGCAGCTGCGGCAGGATGACGAGCAGCGCGGCGACCGGGGCGACCGGCACGACGCCGTCGAGCCGGTCGAGGAAGCCGCCGTGACCGGGGATCAGGTCTCCCGAATCCTTGACGCCGGCCCGGCGCTTGAGATGGCTTTCGTAGAGATCGCCGAGCTGCGCGAGCACGGCGAGCAATGGCGTCGCGAGCATCAGCCGCAGCGGCAGGCCATAGGCAAGGTGCATCGCCAGCGCGAGCAGGCTGGCCGCGACGATCCCGCCGATCAGCCCCGCCCAGGTCTTGTTTGGGCTGACGCGCGGCGCAAGCTTGGGACCGCCGATGCCGCGCCCGGCGAAATAGGCGCCGATGTCGGTCGCCCAGACCAAGGCCAGCGCCCAAAGCGCATAGACGAGGCCATCGGGCTTCTGGTGGCGGATCAGCAGCAAGGCGAAGATCGGCAGGCCGACATAGAGCGTGCCGATGCCGAGCTGCGGCCGGCGGGTGACGATGGTGACGAAGAAGAACACGCCGGCGAGCAGGCCGAGCGCGAAGAAGTTCGGACCGGCGGCGAGCGGACTCATGATCGCCAGCGCGGTGAATAGCGCGAATTGCGCCAGGCGCTTGTCGCGCGGGCCGGCGCCGTGCAGATCGCTCCACTCGGCCATCATGAACACGCCGGCGACGGCGGTGAGCAGCCACAGCGGAAAGCCGCCGAGCACAAGCGCGACCAGCGCCAGCGCGATCAGGCCGAGCCCGGTGACGGTCCGGACGACGAGTTCGGAGGGCCGTCGCGGCGACGGCTGGTCGGGCGAGGTCACAGGCCGCCGTAACGCCGCTGCCGCCGCCCGAAGGCGGCGACCGCCTCGGCCAGCGCATCGCCGTCGAAATCGGGCCACAGGGTGTCGACGAACAGCAATTCGGCATAGGCCGCCTGCCACAGCAGGAAATTCGACAGGCGCTGTTCGCCCGACGAGCGGATCACCAGGTCGAGCGGCGGCAGGTCGGCGGTGTCGAGTTCCGCTTCGATATCCGCCGCGGTGATCGCGGCCGCATCGATGTCGCCCGCCGCCGCGCGCGCGGCGAGCCGCTGCGTCGCGGCGACCAGTTCCGCCTGCGATCCGTAATTGAGCGCGATCGCCAGGATTGGCCCGGCGTTGCCGGCGGTCCGCGCCACCGCATCGTCGACCAGCTCGACCAGATCGGGCGCGAAGCGGCGATAGTCGCCGATGATGCGCAGCCGCACGTTCTCGGCGACGAGTTCGGCGAGATCGGAGCGGATGAACAGCCGCAACAGGCCCATCAGCGCGCCGATCTCGTCCTCCGGCCGCCGCCAATTCTCCGACGAGAAGGCGTAGAGCGTCAGCGCCTCGATCCCCATCGCCCGCGCGGCACGGGTGACGCGGCGCACCGCCTCGACCCCCGCCTTGTGGCCGGCGACACGGGGCAGCAGCCGCTGTTTCGCCCAGCGGCCGTTGCCGTCCATGATGATCGCGACGTGGCGCGGAACAAGGCCGCTGTCGGGCACGGCCGACAGAAGGGGGGCGCTGCTCATGCCATCGCTCCGCAAGGAGCGACGGGCCGCTCATGCCCCCGGCATGAGCTAAACAGCTGACGCTGTTTGCCCGTCACTTGCCCAGGATTTCCTTTTCCTTCGCCGCCGCCGCCGCGTCGAGATCGGCGATGGTGGCGTCGGTCAGCTTCTGCACCTCGGTCTCGTGGCGCTTGCGCTCGTCCTCGCTGAACACGCCCTTCTTCTCGTCGGTCTTCAGGCTGTCCATGCCGTCGCGGCGGACGTTGCGCACCGCGATGCGCGCCTGCTCGGCATATTTGCCGGCCAGCTTGGCCAGTTCCTTGCGCCGCTCCTCGGTCAGGTCGGGAATCGGCAGGCGCAGCGTCTGGCCGTCGTTGATCGGATTGAGGCCGAGCCCGGCCGAGCGGATCGCCTTCTCGACCGGCCCGACGTTGCTCTTGTCCCAGACCTGCACCGACAGCATGCGCGGCTCCGGCGCCGATACGGTCGCGACCTGGTTGAGCGGCATGTGCGACCCATAGACCTCGACGGTCACCGGATCGAGCAGCGAGGTCGAGGCGCGGCCCGTACGCAGGCCACCGAGGTCGTGCTTGAGCGCTTCGACCGCACCGGCCATGCGGCGCTCGAGATCGGACTTGTCATAGGCTGGCATGGCTTACTCCGTTTCCTTCTGCACGACCGTCGACACACCCTCGCCGCGCAGCACGGCGGAGAAATTGCCATGCTCGCGGATGTTGAAGACGACGATCGGAATATTCGAATCGCGGCACAGGGCAACGGCGCTGGCGTCCATCACCTTGAGATTGTCGGCCAGCACGGTGTCGTAGCTGACCGTCGCATAACGCTTGGCGCTGGCATCCTTCTTGGGATCGGCATTGTAGACGCCATCGACGCTGGTGCCCTTGAACAAGGCATCGCAGTTCATCTCTGCGGCGCGCAGGGCGGCACCCGAGTCGGTGGTGAAGAAGGGCGAGCCGACGCCGGCGGCGAAGATCACCACCCGTCCCTTTTCCAGGTGGCGCATGGCGCGACGACGGATGAACGGTTCGCACACCGATGCCATCGGGATCGCCGACTGGACGCGGGTCTCGACGCCGATCTGCTCCAGCGCATTCTGCACCGCCAGCGCGTTCATCACCGTCGCGAGCATGCCCATATAGTCGCCGGTCGCGCGCTCCATGCCGCGCGCCGCCCCCGATATGCCGCGGAAGATGTTGCCGCCGCCGACCACGATGCACAGCTCGTACCCCTGCGCCTTCACGTCGGCGATCTCTTCGGCGACGCGGGCGGTGACGGTGGGATCGATCGACAGGCCGGAGCCGTCGCCCATCAGGACTTCGCCGGACAATTTCAACAAGATGCGTTTAAAGCGCGGCGCGGGGCTCATGAGGTCCTATTCGTCTATGGGGAGGCGGCGCGGACCTTAGGCGGAGAGGCGCGCGGGAGCAACCTCGGCTCGCCGTGCCGTGGTGAGGTTTCCGTGCAGATGCCGGGCTTTCGCCGCGAGCCCCGACCGGCGGCAAACGCCCTTCCCCCCTCCGGCGGCGGGAGGGGGATCGGGACCCGGTGGCGGGCGCCGCGGTCAGAAGCCGCGGCGGATCGTCACGAAGAACTGGCGCGGCGCGCCGGCCAGCAGGGTCTGGTTGTCACCGCTCGCGGTGTAACCGTTCGAACCGATCGTCGAAATGTACTTCTTGTCGGTCAGGTTGGTGACGCTGCCCTCGATGGCGAAACCGTGAAACACGCCGCTGTCGTCGCCGAAGCGATAGCCGAGGCTGGCATCGACCAGCACCCGTCCGGCGACCGACTGATCGTTGAGATAGGTGAAGTAGCGCTTCGCCATATAGTCGACGCCGGCGCGGGCGAAAAAGCGGCTGTCGTCGTAGACCAGCTCGCCCTTCGCCATATGTTCCGGCGTGTCGACCACGGTCTTGCCCGCAGTCGCGGTCAGCACCTGTCCGGCGGCGTTCCGGACGTCGTCCTGATAGGTCGCCTTGTTGTAGCTGTAGCTGGCGAACACGGTCAGCGGCCGGACGATGCGGTAAAAGGCCGATACTTCGGCGCCGTAGCTTTCGACGCTGCCGGCATTGTTGAGCGTCGGCGGATTGCCCTGGATCCCCGAACCGTTGGCGAAGCTGAGCAGGCGATCGGCGAAGTGGATGTAATAGCCCGCCGCCGACAGTTGCAAGCCGCCGGTGCGCAGGCGGACACCGCCCTCGCCCGTCTTCGACGTCTCGGGCTTGAGCGTGTTGCGGATCGCGTTGAACCCGTCCTGCGTGGTCGCGAACGGCCCTGAGGTCGCCGACGAGACAAAGGCGCGCATATTCTCGGTATAGCTGGCGAACACTTCCGCGCCGTGGCCAAGGTCGAACACCGCGCCGACCTGCGGCAGGAACCAGTCTTCGGCCTTGATCTTGCCGTTGACCAGCGAGCCGGTGAGCAGATTGGCCTGGTTGCGGACGCGCATGCCCTTCCAGCCGCCGTTCAGCGTCAGGGCGCCGAGCCGCAGCGTGTCGGCGACGAAATATTGCAGCGTCTCGGTATCGTATTTGCCGTTCCACTGCGTGAAATAGGGATTGGACTGGAAGTCGCGGGCGTTACGATCCGCGCTCGTGTTGCTCATCCCATAGAACCGGCGTGCCTGGGTAAAGCTGTTGCTTTCGTACCAGCCACCGACCTCTAGGCGGTTGGCGCCGGTGTCGAGCGCGAGGCGCGTGACATTGCCGCCGCGGTCGATACCATATTCCGTGGTGCGAAAGCCGAGCGGCGAGGCATAGCCGTAGGCCGCGGCCGAGGCGAGCGGCAGCGGTTGGCCGTCACCGCCGAGCGCACCGGCCGGCGTCGGCGAATAGGGCGTAATCCACGATCCCTGGCCCTTGTTGTGATGGTAATAGGTGGTGGAGACGATCGACAGCCGGTCGGTCAGTCGGCCGTCGAAGGTGACGCCACCCAGCCAATCCCGGCGCAGACCTGCGGCGTCATAATAGGCATCGTCGACGCTACCGAAGCCGGTCGGGAAGGTATAGCCGGCGTCCGCCCACGGTGCGACGAAGCCGACGGTGACGCCGCCGTTCGCCTGACGATAGGCGGCGAGCGCCGCCTGGTTCTGGTAAACCCGCGCCAGTTGCAGCGCGAGCGGGTAATTGTCGCTGATATTGTCGTCGTTGAGGCCGCGCCGGCTGATGATGGCGTAGCTCAGATCCTGATAATCGTTCTCGCGACGATCCGAATAATCGACGAAGGCGGTGATGCTGCCGCGTGTCCCCAGATCCTCGACCAGCTTGGCGTTGACCTGATGCTGGCGCTGCGTGCCATATCCCTTCCACTTGTCGGTGGTGAGATAGCCATAGCTGACATAGCCCTTCAGCCCGCCGCCGAGATCGCCGGTGTCGAGCCGGGCGAAACCGCGCCAGGTATTGTCGCTGCCATAGGTGCCGGAGCCGACCAGATCGAACGTCTCCGACGGCTTGCGGGAGGTAAATTGGATCGTGCCGCCGAGATTGCTGGTCGAGGCGGTGCCGAGCGCCCCTGCCCCCTGCGCCACCGTGGTGCTGGCGAGGTTTTCCGAGATGACGGCGCGGCTGATGTGCAGGCCGTTGACGTTGCCGTAGCTCATGTCGCCGAGCGGCACGCCGTCAAGGGTGAAGCCGAGCTGGTTCTGGTTGAAGCCGCGCAGCGAGATGCGCGTCGACCATTCATAGGCGCCGAATGCATCCGCCGACTGGAAATTGACCCCGGGGAGCTTGGCGATCGCCTTCAGCGGCGAAGTGCCCGGCGTCAGCCGTTCGAGATCGATCGCGGTGACCGTCTGCACCTGACGGCTCTCGCCGAAGCCGAGCACGACGATGTCGCCGCTCTCTTGCGTCGCCGATTGATCCTGCGGTGCCGGGTCCGCCGCGGCGGGCAATTCCTGCGCCATGGCCGGCGCGACGAGGCCAATGGCGGCAACGGTGGTGAGCAACGCGATCCTGGTCAGCACTTCGATCGTCCCCCTTGAAGTCCGGCGTGGGCCTAGGGAGAACGCGGGTCAGTGCGGTGACATGTTGGTTACCAAAAGGTTGCAGCGGGCGATCGCGTTGGTTTCGAAACGCAAAGGGCGCCATCCTCGCGGACGACGCCCCTTGCGCTATCGGTCGTGACGACCGGCTTACTGCTTCTGCGGCACGCCCGAGGCGGCGGCGACTTCGGCGGCGAAGTCGGACACTTCCTTCTCGATGCCCTCGCCGAGCTGGAAGCGGACATAGTCGACCAGCTTGATCTCGGCGCCGGCGTCCTTGCCCGCCTTGGCGACGACGTCGCTGATCTTGGTCTTGCCGTCCATCACGAACAGCTGGCTGACCAGAGCATGCTCCTTGCGGTACTTGGCGATCGAGCCTTCGACCATCTTGGCGATGATGTCCGCCGGCTTGCCGCTCTCGCCCGCCTTCTCGGCCGCGATCGCGCGCTCGCGCTCGATCTCGGCCTCGTCGAGGTCCTCCTCGTTCAGCGCCTTCGGGAAGGCGGCGGCGACATGCATCGCCAGCTGCTTGCCGAGCGACTGCAGAACCTCATCGCTTGCTTCCGATTCCAGAGCGACGAGTACGCCGATCTTGCCGAGGCCCGGTCCCTGCTGGGTATGCACGTAGGGAACCACCGCACCCTTCGACACTTCGAGGCGCTTGGCGCGGCGCAGCGACTGGTTCTCGCCGATCGTCGCGATGTTGTTGGTCAGCACCTCGGCGACGGTCTTGCCCGACGGGGTCTTCTCGTCCTTCAGCGCCTCGACGTCGTCACCGGTCGCCAGCGCGATCTGGGTGACCTCGCGGACGAACTGCTGGAACTGGTCGTTCTTGGCGACGAAGTCGGTTTCCGAATTAACCTCGACCACCGCACCCTTGGTGCCCGAGACGGCGACGCCGACCAGGCCCTCGGCGGCGGTACGGCTCGACTTCTTCTGCGCGGCCGCCAGACCCTTGGTGCGCAGCCAGTCCAGCGCGGCGTCCATGTCGCCGCCGGCCTCGTTGAGCGCCTTCTTGCAGTCCATCATGCCCGCGCCGCTCTTCTCGCGCAGGTCCTTGACCATCGCGGCGGTGATATCGGCCATTGTGCTATCCTCTAGTTTCGAATGTGGTTGCGGGCGGGGCGGAGCGCTCCGCGCCGTGCCCCGCCCGCATGAAAGTTCGATGACGTCGGTGGCTTATGCGTCGATCTGACGCTCGGCCTCCGCGCCAGCACCCTCGACGTTGGCGGCCGCCGGCTGCTCCGGCTCGACCGAGACGGCCTCCTCGACGGGAGCCTCCTCCATCGCGCCGAGATCAACGCCGCGGCGCTGCTGCTGCTCGACGTTGCCGCGAGTCGCGGCGATCGCGATCGCCTCGCAATACAGGCGGATCGCGCGGCTCGCATCGTCGTTCGCCGGCACCGGGAAGGCGATGCCGTCGGGCGAGACGTTCGAATCGAGGATCGCGACGACCGGGATGCCGAGCGTGTTGGCTTCCTTGATCGCCAGCTCTTCCTTGTTGGCGTCGATCACGAACATCACGTCGGGGATGCCGCCCATGTCACGGATGCCGCCGAGCGACAGCTCGAGCTTGTCGCGCTCACGGGTGAGCTGCAGCACTTCCTTCTTGGTCAGGCCGTGCGTGTCGCCCGACAGCTGCTCCTCAAGGCTCTTGAGGCGCTTGATCGAATTGCTGATCGTCTTCCAGTTGGTGAGCATGCCGCCCAGCCAGCGGTGGTTGACGAAATGCTGGCCCGAACGACGCGCGGCCTCGGCGACCGGCTCCTGCGCCTGACGCTTGGTGCCGACGAACAGCACCTTGCCGCCGGCGGCGACGGTTGACGACACGAATTCGAGCGCGCGCGCGAACAGCGGCACGGTCTGCGACAGGTCGATGATGTGGACGCCATTGCGATCGCCGAACAGATACGGCTTCATCTTCGGGTTCCAGCGATGGGTCTGGTGGCCGAAATGCGCGCCGGTTTCGATGAGCTGCTGCATGGTGACGACGGGAGCCGCCATAGGGATAGATCCTTCCGGTTAAGCCTCTGGGAAGCGGATGACGTGCGACCGATCAGGCCGACGCACCGGGCTATGTTGCTTCCCATGCGGGGTTGAGAGGGGCGCCCCTAGCGCAACGCGACACGAAACGCAACCACTTGACCGTGGAACGTAAATGGAACATAGAGGGTCCATCAGGGGCACGGACGCTGGAACAGATCAAGACCGTTACGAAAGTCGCTGAAAAAGCGCGAAAAATTCCGAAGCGGGCGGAACCTGATGGTTAATCACCGGTTTAGCGGACTTATCCACAAGAAAGTTCGCGCCAGGGAGGCGAACATGGTTGCAATGGTCAGCATTATGATTTTCGTCGGTGCGTTTGCGGTTGCCGCCGGCGTGATCGTCGCGACGGTCTCCCCGCAATGGCGGCGGATCGTCCGGTTGATGGACGGCCATGTCGAGCCGGCGTTCATGCCGCTCGCCCAGCTCGCCACGGCCGAACGCCGTATCGCCGTCAGGCGCTGGGCGGCGACGCCGGTCCCCGCGGCCGTTCGCCGGCTGCGCGAAGTCGCTTGAACCGGGCATAGCCCATCACGCTGAACGGAATGCTGATCAGATAGCCGAGGCACAGCACGCACAGTGTATGCCACGGCATCGACACCAGCGCGGCACCGAGCAGCACGACCCCCGCCAGCGCCTCGAATCGCACCGTCCGGCGCAAGCGGAACGACGCCCAGGAGTAGGTCGCGACGCTGGATGCCATCAGCACGGCGATGAACGCGATCCATGGTGCCACCAGCCAAGGCGAGGCGAACAATGGTTCGTCGGTCCAGAACCAGAAATAGAGCGGCAGCATCGCCAGGGCGGCACCTGCCGGAGCTGGCACGCCGGTGAGGAAGCCGGCCGACTTGTGCGGCTGTTCGTCGGCGTCGATCCGCGCGTTGAACCGCGCCAGACGCAAGGCGCAGAAAACCGCGAAGACGAGCGCGCAGATCCAGCCGAGCCGCGGCAAGGCGGCCAGCGACCAGAGATAGACGATCAGCGCCGGCGCCACGCCGAACGAGATCGCGTCGGACAGGGAATCGAGTTCGGCGCCGAAGCGGCTTTCGCCTCGCAGCAACCGCGCGATGCGACCGTCGATACCGTCGAGGACACCGGCGATCATGATCATCGTCACCGCGCTCTGCCATTCGCCGCCGATCGCGAAACGCACGCCGCTCAGCCCCGAACACAAGGCAAGGGCGGTGACGGCATTGGGCGCGACAGCGCGCAACGGCAGCCCGCCGGCCGGACGACGCAGCGCCCGCATCGGCCGGCGCGGCCGCACTGGCGGAGTCGTAGGCATCAGATCGGGATCGCTCACCGGGAACGAAGGATCGTCCGGCGTCACTGGCTGATGCCTGCAACCGGCACGCCGCCGACGCGACCGATCACCGTCTCGCCCGCGATCGAGCGCTGGCCGAGCACGACCTGCGGCACGATGTCGTCGGGCAGGAAGACATCGACGCGGCTGCCAAAGCGGATCAGGCCGATCCGCTGGCCGGTCGCCACCATGTCGCCGGGCTTGACGAAGGGGACGATGCGGCGGGCGACGAGGCCGGCGATCTGGGTAAAGCCGATGCGACGGCCGTCGCGGCCCTCGACGACGATGTGCTGGCGTTCATTCTCGTCCGAAGCCTTGTCGAGATCGGCGTTGAGGAACTTGCCGGAGATGTAGACGACCTGGCGGATCGTACCGGCGATCGGCGTGCGATTGATGTGGACATCGAACACCGACATGAAGATCGACACACGGGTCAACGGTGCATCGCCCAGCTCGCCGACCAGCTCGCGGGGCACCGGCACGCGCTGGATCATTGTCACCAGTCCGTCGGCAGGCGCGATGATCAGGCCCTCACCGGTGGGCGTCGTGCGTACCGGATCGCGGAAGAAGGTCAGCACCCAGATGACGACCGCGAACAGCGGCCAGAACAGCACCTTGGTGACGATCGTCGCCAGCAAAGTGATGCCGAAGGCGATGGCGGCATATTTGTGCCCCTCCGGATGAACGGCGGGAAAGCGCCATTTGACGGTGGTCGTCGGCAGCGGCGTGTGGGGAGGCTTTTCGAGCGATGGCATAGATCGAGGGTGTAACCGTGACCTTCCGGCAACACAACGCCGGAGCCGCGCAGCGGCGCGCGATCCGCGGACCGGCCCGCATCGCAGGTTGATCCCCTGCCCGCTTCTGCCTAGACGAGCGGCAAATTCCCCCTCCCATAGGATGCGAAACATGGCGAAGATCAAGGTGAACACGCCCGTCGTGGAGATCGACGGCGACGAGATGACGCGGATCATCTGGGAATGGATCCGCGAGCGCCTGATCAAGCCGTACCTCGACATCGAACTCGATTATTACGACCTCGGCATCGAGCATCGCGACGCCACTGAGGATAAGGTGACGGTCGACGCCGCCAAGGCGACGCAGAAATATGGTGTCGCGGTGAAGTGCGCGACGATTACCCCCGACGAGGCGCGGGTCGAGGAATTCGGCCTGAAGAAGATGTGGAAGTCGCCGAACGGCACGATCCGCAACATCCTGGGCGGTGTCGTGTTCCGCGAGCCGATCGTGATCAAGAACGTCCCCCGCCTGATCCCGGGCTGGACGCACCCGATCGTCGTCGGCCGCCACGCCTTCGGTGACCAGTATAAGGCGACCGACTTCCGCGTTCCCGGTCCGGGCAAGCTGCGCCTCGTCTTCGAGGGTGAGGACGGCACGCGTATCGACGAGGAGGTGTTCCAATTCCCCTCGTCGGGCGTCGCGATGGGCATGTACAATCTCGACGACTCGATTCGCGACTTCGCCCGCGCGTCGATGCACTATGGCCTCAACCTGAAGTGGCCGGTGTATCTGTCGACCAAGAACACGATCCTCAAGGCCTATGACGGCCGCTTCAAGGACCTGTTCGCCGAGGTGTTCGAGGCCGAGTTCAAGGACAAGTTCAAGGAAGCCGGCATCGTCTACGAGCATCGCCTGATCGACGACATGGTCGCATCGGCGCTGAAGTGGAACGGCGAGTTCGTCTGGGCCTGTAAGAACTATGACGGCGACGTCCAATCGGACCAGGTCGCGCAGGGCTTCGGCAGCCTGGGCCTGATGACCTCGGTGCTGCTCACCCCGGACGGCAAGACGGTCGAGGCGGAAGCGGCGCACGGCACTGTCACCCGCCACTATCGCCAGCATCAGCAGGGCAAGGCGACGTCGACCAACCCGATCGCGTCGATCTTCGCCTGGACCGGCGGCTTGAAGTATCGCGGCAAGTTCGACAACACGCCCGACGTCGTCCGCTTCGCGGAGACGCTGGAGCGCGTCTGCATCGAGTGCGTCGAGAATGGCCAGATGACCAAGGATCTCGCCATCCTGATCGGGCCGGACCAGCCGTGGATGACCACCGAGCAGTTCTTCGAGGCGGTGCGGTCGAACCTGGAAACCAAGATGGCCGCCTGGGCCTGATCGCCTTCAGGCGAACCAACAAAAGACGGGGCGCGACCGCGAGGTCGCGCCCCTTTTCGTATCAGCGCTGGCGCAGCTCGACGACCAGCCCCGCGTCACCGCGCACGACGGCGACGCCGCTCGGCGGCACGGCGATCGTCTGACGCAACTCGACCGAGCGGCTCCCGCCGCAGACATCGTCGCCGGACCGCACCCAGCGCACGGTCACCGCGATCCGCGACGCATTCGCCTCGTCGATAACTGGCGACAATTGGACGCTGATCTCGTTCTGGTCGTTGGACCATGGCCGGGGGCCGCATTGTTCGGGCAGCGGCTCCTGCACGCTCTGTCGCCAGACGCTGACGCCGCGACTGGCGACCCAGAGTGCGCCGTCCCACAGCGGCAGATTGCCCGCCCTCACCACCACACCGATCCGGCTGCGCTTCGGTGCCGGCATCGTCGGCACACCGTTGCGGTTCGATTGCCCCGGCGGGGGGCTGATCGGGGTCAGGTAGATCTGGGGGGGCGCCGGGGGCGCCGGCGGCGCCGCAATGACGGCGGCTTGCAGTGCGGTGAGCATGATGATCATCAGAAAATCTCCCCTTCGATCACGATGATGCCCTGCTAATCTTTGCCGCGATTGCAAGAAGAGCGGTTAATGGGCTGACGCGCGCAACACCGACAAAACATTGCCGGACGCGGCAAGCGGACGATCAATGCCTGACAAGCGACGCCCAACATGATTAAGGTCGCGGTATGGCAATTGGTCTCGACAATGAAGGTTTCTCGGACACGCTGGTGATCCTGGGCGCAGCGGGGTTGGTGATCCCCGCCTTTGCGCGCTTCAAAGTCAGCCCGGTGATCGGCTTCATCCTGGTCGGCATATTGGTCGGACCAGCGGGGCTCGGCAGCCTCGTGCCGCAGGCGCCCTGGCTTTATTATCTGACCATCTCCAACCCGGAATCGATCGAGCCGTTCGCCGAACTCGGCATCGTCATGCTGCTGTTCTCGATCGGGCTGGAATTGTCGTTCCGACGGCTCTGGTCGCTGCGGCGCCAGGTGTTCGGCACCGGTCCGGCGGAGCTGCTCGGCTCGGCGGCGCTGATCGGCGTCACGCTCCACCTGCTGGGCCAGCCCTGGGCGGGCGCGGCGGGGCTCGGCCTCGCGCTGGCACTGTCGTCGACCGCCTTGGTGCTGCCGCTGGTCGGCACGACCAGTCCGGTCGGGCGCGGCGCCTTCTCGATGCTGCTGTTCGAGGATCTGGCGCTGGTGCCGATCATCTTCGCATTGGGCGCGATGGCGCCGACCGCCAGCGAGGGCGGCTGGGTCGGCTTGGCGGGCGTGGCGCTGCGCGGCATGGGCACGGTGGCGGCGATCTACATCGGCGGCCGCATCTTCCTGCCCCGCCTGTTCGCGCAGGCGGCGCGGACCAAGAGCCCGGAACTGTTCCTCGCCGCCTCGCTGCTCGTCGTCATCGTCGCCAGCGTCGCGACCACCGCGGCCGGTCTGTCACCGATCGTGGGTGCGTTGCTCGCGGGGCTGCTGATCGCCGAGACCGAATATCATACCGAGGTCGAACTGGTCACCGCGCCGTTCAAGGGCCTGGCGCTCGGCGTGTTCCTGATCACCGTCGGCATGAGCCTCGATCTCAGGCTGATCCTCGCCAATTGGCCGGGGCTGCTCGCCGCGGTGGTCGGCGTGGTGCTGGTCAAGTCGGTGGTCACCTATCTGCTGCTGCGCGTCGCCCAGTCGCGCCGCGGTCTGGCGGCGGAAACCGGCCTGCTGATGGGCAGCCCGTCCGAAACCACGCTGATCGTGCTCGCCACCGCGACGCAGGCGCAGTTGATCACCGCCTCCACCGCCGCCTTTTGGCAGACAGTGACCGCGATCGGGCTGACAATCACGCCGTTGCTCGCGCGTGCCGGCCAGGTGATCTCGCGGCGGATCGACGCCCGCGCGCAGGACGCCCTGACGCCGGAGCCGGACGACACCGCCGCCGTGGTGATCGGCTTCGGCCGCGTCGGCCGGATGGTCGCGGACCTGCTGCGCGTGCACAAACAGCCGTTCATTGCGGTCGAAGCCGACATCGACGCGGTCGGTGAGGCACGCGAGGCCGGCTATCCCGTGGTGTTCGGCGACGTCGCCCGCGGCGAGCTGATCGAGCGGCTGGGCATTGCGCGAGCGCGCGCGCTGATCCTGACCATGGACGATCCGGTGCTGACCGTGCGGCTGACCCGGCGGATCCGCGCACTGGCGCCGGACCTGCCGATCATCGCCCGTGCGCGCGACCCGGACCATGCCGCCGAACTCTATCGCGCCGGCGTCACCGACGCGGTGCCGGAGACGCTGGAAAGCTCGTTGCAGCTCTCCGAGGCGGTCCTGGTCGATCTGGGCGTGGCGATGGGTCCGGTCATCGCCTCGATCCACGAGAAGCGCGACGAGCTGCGCCAGACGATCCGCCAGGCCGCGGCGCTCGACCGCGAACCGCGTATCCGCCGCGTCCGCCGGCTGAGCGAGGCGACGGGTCAGACGTAGAGGTCGACGACCTCCGCCCGCTTCGCCACCGCGGCGAGCAACAGGGTGCGGTGGCAATGGCCGGGTTCGCGTTCGTAGCAGAGCAAGGCGCTCGGCATCTCGCCGGCAAGGTCGAGCATCGCCGCGGCCGCCACCTGCGCTTCGGGCAGGTCGAGCTGCTCGTCGTAGACCGCGCGCAGCGTCGCGACATCGCCCTTCTTGGCCGCATCCCGACCGCGCTTGGGCGTGCCGAGCGCCTTGAGGTGGATATAATCGATCCCCGCCTCGCGCAGGCTGCCGGCGAGCGGCGTCTTGGAGAAGCCGGGGCGGCGCGACGAGGGCAAGGCGCGGACGTCGATGACGCGGCGCACGCCCGCGCCGGTCAGCGCGGCAAGGAAGTCGGCCATGGTCGCGCCCTCGTAGCCGATGGTGTAGATGGTCGTCATCGCGCCGATATAGGCACGACCGCGCCATGCCGCTAAGGCCCGCGCTTTCCTCTTACCTGCTCGGCACCACAGTCATGACTTCGCATCATATCCATATCGTCGGCGGCGGCCTCGCCGGATCCGAAGCCGCCTGGCAGCTCGCCGAGGCCGGCTTTCGCGTCAGGTTGTCGGAGATGCGCGGCGGCGGCGATGGGACGGCCGCGCATCAGACCGACCGTCTCGCCGAACTGGTCTGTTCGAACAGCTTCCGGTCGGACGATGCCCAGTCCAATGCGGTCGGCCTGCTGCATCAGGAGATGCGCGCGATGGGATCGCTGATTATGGCGCAGGCGGACAGGCATCGGGTGCCTGCCGGCTCAGCACTGGCGGTCGACCGGGAGGGGTATTCGGCGGGCGTCACCGCGGCGCTGGCGCAGCATCCCAATGTCACGTTGGTGCGCGAGCGCATCGACACCCTGCCGGAAGGACCGGCGATCCTCGCCACCGGACCGCTTACCGCGCCGGCGCTGGCGGAGGCGATCGGCGGCGCGACCGGGGCGGAGGCGCTCGCCTTCTTCGATGCGCTGGCGCCGATCGTCCATTTCGACACTATTGACATGGACATCGCATGGAAGGCGTCGCGCTGGAACAAGGGCGAGGCCGATTACATCAACTGCCCGATGGACAGGGACCAGTATCTCGCCTTCCACGCCGCGCTGCTGGCGGGTGAGAAGACCGAGTTCAAGGAGTGGGAGAAGAACACGCCCTATTTCGACGGCTGCATGCCGGTCGAGGTGATGGCGGAGCGCGGCGTCGACACGCTGCGCTATGGCCCAATGAAGCCGGTCGGCCTGGACAACCCGCGCACCGGTCGCTGGCCTTATGCGGTGGTGCAGCTGCGGCAGGACAATGCCCAGGGCACGCTGTGGAACATCGTCGGCTTCCAGACCAAGCTGAAACATGCCGAACAGGTGCGGCTGTTCCGCACCATCCCGGGGCTGGAGAATGCCGAATTCGCCCGGCTGGGCGGGCTGCATCGCAACACCTTCATCCGCTCGCCGGACCTGCTCGATGCCACGCTCCGCCTGCGCAACCGCCCCAATTTACGCTTTGCCGGGCAGATCACCGGCTGCGAGGGCTATATCGAAAGTGCGGCGATCGGCCTGCTCGCCGGCCGCTTCGCCGCCGCCGAGCTGGCCGGCCAGTCGCTGGCGCCGCCGCCGGTGGAGACCGCCTTGGGCGCGCTGCTGCACCATATCACCGGCGGAGCGGAAGCCGCCACCTATCAGCCGATGAACGTCAACTTCGGGCTGATGCCGCCGATCGAAGGGCGCACCAAGAAGGCCGACCGCAAGAAGATGTACACCGCGCGGGCGCGAACCGCCTTCGACGGCTGGCTTAGCTGTCTTCCGTCTCGGCCGGCGCCGTCGACGGACGCTCCGCCGGCGGACATTTCGCGCGCGATGGCGACTTCCGCTTGACCGCGGTGGTGGCGAATTCCGCCGGGTCCATCGCACCCGAATGATCGCGATCGGCGGCGGCGAACTTGGTCGTCGCCTTGATCGCCCATTCGTCGAACGACAGCCGGCCGTCGCCATTGGTATCGAGCTTGGCGAAGGCCTTGCGGCGGGCGGCGAGATATTCGTCGCGCGTCACCTTGCCGTCGCGATCCTTGTCGTAGCGGGCGAAGCGCTTCTCCTCGCGGGTCGCCGCCGTCGCCTCCGGCACGACACCCGCATCCCCCGCCGACACCGAAGTGGTCGCCTGGGCCGCAGCGGGCGCGGTGGGCAACAGCGGCTGCGGGGCACCGCCGCCATGCATCAACAGCCATGCCGCCACCGCCGCGGCAGCGATCGCCGCGCCCCCCGTCAGATATCGCCACATGATCCGCCCTCCGGTCGCGCCGAAATCTAGCGCGGCGGAGGCTGCGAGCAACGCCTATCGACCGGTCATCCGAAAGCGCACCACGATCAGCGACTTGGCTAGCGGCGACCGATCGCCGAGCGCGAGCCGGGCGAGCAAGGCGAGTATTCCGACCGCACGGGCAGCGTCCCACCGATTCGCGAAGGCCCGCTGGAGCAGATCGTCGGCATGGCGACGGATCTCCCCGGCCAGCGCGTCATCGCTGCTGTGCGACGCGAGATCGGCGAGTGCCCACCCCTGCCCGGCCGTACGCAATGCTTCGGCATCGGCGCCGAGGACGCGGCCGGCCAGCGCAAACAAGGCGCCGCCCCGCGCCGCCGCATAGGCGTCGAAACCGGCGGGGTCGTCAGGCATACCCTCGAGCAACATCTCCCATCCCTCGACCAGCATCGCGAGTTCGGCGCCCGTGACGCCATGCGGCAGGACCTCGGCGGCCAATGCCTGCAACAATGGCTCGGCGGGAGGCGGAGCTTGGTCCAGCCGGGCGAGGGCATCGTGCCACCATGTCAGCCGCATCTGGCCGATCATCGGATCGCGCGCCGCCCGGACAATCGCGCCGAACCGCTGGTCGAGCGCGAGCAGCGCCGCCAACCCACCGCGATCGGTCGGCGCGGCGCTGGCGACGGCGATCTCGCGATCGGGGGTCAAATCCTCGACGATACTGTCCATCAGACAGCCCTATCGCCACGCTAGCGGCGCGTCGTCCCCTTTCGCGCGAGGCCCCGTCAGCCATCACGTCCAGCCCTTGCTATCGACGGGTCGCTCAATCGGCCTCATCGCTGCGACCGCGCCGATCTTCCAAATGAAAAGGGCGGCCCCGCGGGACCGCCCTTTCCCCGTCGTACCGGCCGATTGATCAGGCGGCCGGCGTCGCGGCCGTGCTGGTGCCGGTCTGCAGCCACGTCGTCCACAGGCCGGCGATGTCGGCGCGCGGCTGCGTGGTGATCGAGGCGAAGGTGGTCTGCGCCCCCGCCTTGTCGCCAGAACGTGCCTGGGCGATGGCGAGGTGGGTGTTGACCTCGTCCTTGTCGACGCCGCCCTTGGTCAGCGCCTGACGGTAGAGCTCGATCGCCTTGGCGTAATTGCCCTGGCCGAGATAGGCGTCGGCGGTCTGCGCGGACAGCTTGCCGTCCTTCGCCGCCGCGGCCTGCTTCTCGCTGCTGGCGAGCGAACCCTCGTTCTTGATCGCGGTGTTGGCATCGCCGAGCAGCCGCTTGGAGAAGGTGCTGGTCGCGGGGATCTTGCCCGACGCCATGCCTTCCTTCAGCACCGCCGCCGCCTCATAGGGGTTGCCGCGATCGTAGACCGCCTGGGCATATTCCTCATAGGCCGCCTGGTCGACCAGCGAGTTGCTCGCGCGCATCAGGCGGAACAGGTCGATCTGCTGCAGCTTGTCGGTCTTGACCGGCGCATTCTGGGCGAAGGCGTACTGCAGGATGACGTCGCGCCACACCTTCGGCGTCGGATAGGCGACCAGATACTTTTTCATCCAGTCGATCGTCTGCGCCTTCATGCCCTTGCCGTTGGCGGTAGCGATGGCATAGCGGTAATAGGCTTCCGGCGGGGTCTGGCCGGCGGCCTTCTGCGCGGTCACGACCTGATCGAGATCGGTAAGGCCGCCGGCGACGTCGCCGCTCTGCACCTTCAGCTTGGCGAGCTGGATGTCGAGATCGGGGCTGGTGAAGCCGGCCTGCTTCGCCTGGGTGAAATATTGCACCGCGACCTGCGACTGGCCGCTGTTCGCCGCCAGCGCGCCGCGACGGAACAGATACTTGCCGCGATCGGCGGCCGGCGTGCTCTTCGCCGCGATCAGCGCGTCGAGCGGCTTGGCGAGCACGGTCTCGTCGACCGGCGCCTTGGGATTGGCATCCTGTGCCGCGGCGAGCTTGCGGTTTTCGAGATCGTAGCGCAGCGCGGCAGCGACATATTTGTCGTCGTCGGTGGTCGCGGCAGCCTCGATCTGCGCGACCAGCGGCTCCGCCGCGGCGACGTTGTTCTGCGAGATCGCCGTCTGCGCCTGCGAGGCGACCGCGAGCACGGGCTTGCTCAGCTTGAAGCCGGGAGCCTGGGCCTGTTCCTTCTTGTCCTTGGCGACGGCAGGCGTCGCGAGGGCAAGGCCACTCACGCCGGTGGCCAGCGCGGCGGCCAGCGCCAGCTTCGAAAGGGTCTTCATGCGAACTCTCTCCGTTTAGGGCATGCCAAGTGAACGATTGGCAGGGCAACGTGCGGCGTTGCTGTAGAGGTCCCTGCCGAGCCGTTCAAGCGAGGCTAACCATCGCGCCCTTGCCGCCAGCCACTGAACGGCGATTGAACGGCATCGTCGCGCCGGCTACCGGCGGAGCCATGATCGCGCTGCTCTCCCCCGCCAAGACGTTGGATTACGAATCGCCGCTGCCGGCAGTCGCACCCAGCCGGCCACGCTTTGCTGACGAGGCGACGACGCTGGCCAAGGCGGCGTCGCACCTGACGCAGAAGAAGCTGCAGGAGCTGATGCACATCTCGCCCGCGCTGGCGAAGCTCAACGCCGACCGCTTCCGCGACTTCGCCGACGCGCCGGAGCGGCCCGCCTTGTTCGCCTTCGCCGGCGACGTCTACACCGGGCTGGAAGCGGCGACTCTGCCCGAGGAAGCCTTGCCCTTCGCGCAGGATCATCTGCGATTGCTGTCGGGCCTGTACGGGTTGCTGCGACCGCTCGACCTGATGCGCCCCTATCGCCTCGAGATGGGGACGCGCTGGGCGCCCCGGCGCAGCAAGCTCACCGACTGGTGGGGCGATCGTATCGCCGTCGCGCTGGTCGACGATCTGCGCGCGGAGGGTGGCGACACCATCCTCAACCTCGCCAGCCAGGAATATTTCGCCGCGGTCGCCGGCCGCCTGCCCAAGGACGTGCGCGTGATCGCCGTCGACTTCCGCGACGGCGACCGCTTCATCAGTTTCCACGCCAAAAAGGCGCGCGGGATGATGGCTAGCTGGATGGTGGAGCATCGCGTCACCGATCCGCAGGCGATGCAGGGCTTCGACAGCGACGGCTACGCCTTCGACGCCGCCGCCAGCGACGACGACAGCTGGACGTTCCGCCGGTGAGCGCCGCGGTGGTCATCGGCGCCTCCGGCGGGATCGGCCATGCGCTCGTCGCCGCGCTGCGCGAGGAGGAGACGTACGACGTCGTTCACGCCCTGTCGCGCAGTGGCCCCGGCGATGCCCGGATCGACATCGAGGACGAGGAAAGCATCGCCGCCGCCGCGGCGCGGATCGCCGCCGGTCCGTTACCGTCGCTGGTGATCGTCGCCAGCGGGCTGCTCCACGACGGAGAGCGAGGCCCCGAGAAGACCTATCGCGACCTCGATCCGGCGTGGCTGATGCGGACGCTGGCGGTGAATGCGGTCGGCCCGGCGCTGGTCGCCAAACATCTGCTGCCGCTGATGCCGAAGCAGGGGCGCAGCATCTTCGCCATCCTGTCCGCCCGTGTCGGCAGCATCACCGACAACCGCCTCGGCGGCTGGTACGGCTATCGCATGGCCAAGGCGGCGGCCAATCAGCTGGTCCGAACGCTGGCGATCGAGGAGAAGCGGCGCAACGATCGGTCGATCGTCGTCGGCCTGCATCCCGGCACCGTCGATACCCGCCTATCGAAGCCGTTCCAGGCGAACGTGCGGCCCGGAACGCTGTTCACGCCCGATCGCGCCGCATCGCAACTGCTCGATGCCCTCGACGGACTGAAGGTGACGGATAGCGGACGGCTGTTCGACTATGAGGGCAAGGAGATCCAGCCCTGAAGGGGGTGGAAGCGAAGATGACACCAATGTCATCGGCCAGCCACGCTGCCGACAGATGGGCGCGCGCATCCTTGACTGACGACGTCCGTCGGACGGACGATCGGTGCATCGCAAGGAGAGAGCCATGACCAAGTCGCTTCCCGTCCTGATCTTGTCCACCGCCGCATTGCTGACCGCCGGCACCGCGTCGGCACAGGGCATGACCCCGACCCACAAGGCGCAGGCGAAGACCACCGTCGCCACCAAGACGACCACCACGACCCGTCCGTCCGCCGCTCCTGCCGCCAAGGCGACCAGCCGCACGACGACGACCCGGCAGACCGCGGCCAATGGCCGGATGGTCACGACCAAGACCGCGACTGGCAAGACCGTGACCTACAATTGCAGCAAGGCCGGCAACGCCAACAAGAAGGCCTGCAAATAAGCATCTCGCCGTGCCGCGCGCCGCGGCGCGGCCGATCGTCCAGCGCGGCCGGGTTTCGGCCCAACCGCGCTGGCAGCGTCTCTCGCGGGCGCACGCGCGCGTGACATTCCGGCGACTCATGCCTAGATAGGGGTTCGTTACACCCCCATCTTCGGAAAGCATGATCCTTGGCCGACGAGACCGTCCTCGCCGAACCCCCCGCCCATCCCGAGGGCATCTCGACGATCTCGATCGTCGACGAAATGAAGTCGAGCTACCTCGACTATGCGATGAGCGTGATCGTCGCCCGCGCGCTGCCCGACGTGCGCGACGGGCTGAAGCCAGTGCATCGGCGCATCCTTTTCTCGGCGCAGGAAAGCGGGTTCTTCTTCAACCGGCCCTATCGCAAGTCGGCGCGCATCGTCGGCGACGTGATCGGTAAATATCACCCGCACGGCGACACCGCGATCTACGACGCTTTGGCCCGCATGACCCAGGATTGGTCGATGCGGCTGCCGCTGATCGACGGCCAGGGCAACTTCGGTTCGATGGACCCCGATCCGCCCGCCGCGATGCGCTACACCGAGGCGCGGCTGGCGCGGGCCGCCAACTATCTGATGGAGGATCTCGACAAGGATACCGTCGATTTCCAACCCAATTACGACGCCAGCGAGCGCGAGCCGCAGGTTCTGCCGGCGCGCTTCCCCAATTTGCTGGTCAACGGCGCCGGCGGCATCGCGGTCGGCATGGCGACCAACATACCGCCGCACAATCTCGGCGAGGTGGTCGACGCCTGCCTGGCCTATATCGACAATGGCGCGATCACGATCGAGGAGCTGATGGAAATCGTGCCGGGGCCCGACTTCCCGACCGGTGCGATCATCCTCGGCCGCGCCGGCGCACGTTCCGCCTACAACACCGGCCGCGGCTCGATCATCGTGCGCTCGCGCCACGAGGTCGAGGAGGGTCGCGGTGACCGCCGGTCGATCGTGCTGACGGAAATCCCGTTCCAGCAGGGCAAGAACGCGCTGGTCGAAAAGATCGCCGAAGCCGCCAAGGACAAAAGGATCGAGGGCGTCAGCGACATCCGCGACGAATCGAATCGTGAGGGCGTACGGATCGTCATCGACCTGAAGCGCGATGCGACGCCGGACGTGGTGCTGAACCAGCTGTGGCGGCATACGCCGGCGCAGGGCTCCTTCCCCGCCAATATGCTCGCGATCCGCGGTGGCCGACCGGAGACGCTGAACCTCAAGGACATCATCCAGTCCTTCGTCCAGTTTCGCGAGCAGGTGATCACCCGCCGCTCCAAGTTCGAACTCGCCAAGGCGCGCGACCGGGCGCACATCTTGCTCGGCCTGGTGATCGCGGTCACCAACCTCGACGAGGTGGTGCGGATCATTCGCGGTTCGGCCAGCCCGGCGGAGGCGCGCGCGGCGCTGCTCGGCCGCGAATGGCCGGTGGCGGAGATCGCGCCCTATCTGAAGCTGGTCGAGGCCGTCGATACCCAGGCGACCGGCGACACCTATCGCCTGACCGAGGTGCAGGTTCGTGCGATCCTCGACCTGCGGCTGCATCGCCTGACCGCGCTCGGCCGCGACGAGATCGGCGACGAGCTGAAGGGCCTCGCCGATTCCATTGCCGAGCTGCTCGCCATCCTCGGCAGCCGCGCCAAGCTCTATGAAGTGATGCGCGAGGAATTGGTCGACGTCCGCGCCGCCTTCGCCACGCCGCGGCGTACCGAGATCGCCGCGGCGGCCGACGGTATCGATGACGAGGATCTGATCGAGCGTGAGGACATGGTCGTCACCGTCACGGTGCAGGGCTATATCAAACGCACGCCGCTCGACACCTTCCGCGCCCAGAAGCGCGGCGGCAAGGGCCGCGCCGGCATGGCAACCAAGGACGAGGATGCGATCACCTCGCTGTTCGTCACCTCCACCCACACGCCGGTGCTGTTCTTCTCCAACCACGGCAAGGTCTATCGCAAGAAGGTCTGGCGCCTGCCCGAGGGTGGACCGGCGACGCGCGGCCGCCCGATGATCAACCTGCTGCCGCTCAGCCCCGGCGAGACGATCTCGACCGTGCTGCCGCTGCCCGAGGACGAGACGCGCTGGGGCGATCTGCACGTCATGTTTGCGACCGCCAACGGCACGGTGCGGCGCAACGCGATGGACGCCTTCGCCAACGTTCCGACCAACGGCAAGCTGGCGATGCGCTTCGACGAGGGATCGGACGACCGGCTGATCGGCGTCGCCCTGCTGACCGAGGACGACGACGTCCTGCTCGCCACCCGGGCTGGCAAGGCGATCCGCTTCGCCGCGACTGAGGTGCGCGAGTTCCAGAGCCGTACCTCGACCGGCGTGCGCGGCGTCAGCCTCGCCGAGGGCGACGAGGTCATCAGCCTGTCGATCCTGCGCGGCTTCGCGGCGACCACAGAAGAGCGCGACGCCTATCTCAAGGCGGCGCCGTGGAAGGAAGGCGACCGCGAAATGTCGCTGCCGCCAGAGCGTATGGCGGAGTTCGAGGCGGCGGAGGAGTTCATCCTCACCGTCACCGCCAACGGCTATGGCAAGCGCACCTCCGCCTATGAATATCGCCGCACGGGTCGCGGCGGCCAGGGGATCACAAATATCGTTTCCGCCGGGCGCAACGGCCCGGTGGTGGCGAGCTTCCCGGCGCACAACGGCGAGCAGCTGATGCTGGTCACCGATCAGGCGAAGCTGATCCGCATGTCGGTCGGCGACGTCCGCGTCACCGGTCGCAACACGCAGGGCGTGACGCTGTTCAACGTCGCCAAAGACGAGCACGTCGTCTCCGCCGCGCGGATCGACGAGGAGGAAGAGCCGGAGAATGCCGCCGAGGCACTGGTCGCGGAGGAGCGTGCCGATGCTCCCGCCGCGGACACCTCCGACGCGATCATGCTCGACGACGGCACGGGTCCGCAGACCATGGACGAGCGCGTCGACGAAACCGACGACGAGGGGGACGAGGCATGAGCGAGAAGCCGCTGACCGCCTATAAGGTACTGACCGCGGACGAGATGGCGACGCTGGAACGGGACGGGCACTTCGCCGGCGCCCCGATCGACCTCGCCGACGGCTACATCCATCTGTCGACCGCTGCGCAGTTGACCGAAACGGTCGACAAGCATTTCACCGGCCAGACCGACCTTTACGTCGCCGCCGTCGACCTGGAAGCGCAGGACGACCCGGTGCGGTGGGAGACCTCGCGCGGCGGACAGCAGTTCCCGCACCTGTATGGACCGCTGCTGCTCGAAACCATCGTCGCCTATTCGCCGCTGACGCGCGACGAAGACGGTCGCGTACGGCTGCCGATCACCGGCTGATCGCGCCCGCCACTCCGTCCGCCGCAGAAAACGGGCGGAACCGCGATACGCACCCCATCGTTTCTCTGTCTCAACGACGCGAAACAATTGGGAGATATGTTGATGCGTACCTTGGCCCTGACGATCGGCACCCTGATGCTGGTGCCCGCCGCGGCTCAGGCCCAGCAGGCCGCGCCGCAGTCCACGGTTGAAGGCGGCGCGAGCGCGACCGCCGCGACCCCGACGGTCGGCGCCACCGTCTATGATTCCGCCGGCGTCGCGCTCGGCACCGTCGCGCAGGTGACGCCGCAGGCAATCATCCTCAACACCGGTTCGGCGCAAGTGCCGGTGCCGCCGACATCGATCGGCAAGACCGACAAGGGCTTTGCCATGGCGATGACCAAGGCCGACCTGGATGCCGCCGTCGCCTCGTCGCAGGCGCAGGCCAAGGCCGCGCTGAAGGCGAAGCTGGTCGCCGGCACGCCGGTCACCGGCCTGAACGGCGCGACGCTCGGCACGGTCAAGGGTGCGGACGAGCAATATGTGACGCTGACCACGGCCAAGGGCGATGTGAAGCTGCCGATCGCCGGCTTCAGCCTGAATGCCAGCGGCAATGTCGTGGCCGGCGTCACCGCCGACCAGCTGGCGGCGGCGACGGCATCGGCGACCGCTAAGTAACCTTGATCGGGGTTTGCCCGGTTGACCAAAAAGAAGCCCCCTTCCGATCCCATCGGCAGGGGGCGTTTCTTTGGCACTGGCGGGGCCCATGCCGAAGCGACGTGTTACCCCGCGAGGGCGGCGCGGATCGCGTTGAGCGCGTCCGCGGCCTTGTCGCCGTCCGGGCCGCCGCCCTGCGCCATATCCGGCCGGCCACCACCGCCCTGCCCCCCTAGCGCCGCGACGGCGCGCCGCAGCAGGTCGACCGCATTGTGGCTGGCGACCAGATCCTCGGTCACGCCGACCGCCACCGAGGCGCGACCGTCGTTCACCGCGACCAGCGCCGCGACGCCCGATCCCAGCCGCTGCTTGGCGTCGTCCACCGCACCGCGCAGGCCCTCGGCCTCGAAGCCGTCCAGCACCTGACCAATGAACGCGACTTGGCCGATCTGCTCCGGCCCCGCCGCCTGGCCGCCGCCGCCGCCCATGGCCAGGGCCTTCTTCGCCTCGGCCAATTCGCGCTCGAGCCGGCGCCGCTCGTCGACCAGCGCGGCAACGCGCGCGGGGACCTCGTCAGGCGTCGTCTTCAACGTCGCCGCGGCGTCGCGCAGCTTCTCGTCGCGACCGTTAAGATAGCTGCGCGCCGCCTCGCCGGTGAGCGCCTCGACGCGGCGCACGCCGGAGGACACGGCACCCTCGCCGACGACCTTGAACAGGCCGATGTCGCCGAGCGCATCGACGTGCGTGCCACCGCACAGTTCGAGCGAATAGGTCTGGCCGCCATCGTCCATGCCCATCGACACGACGCGCACCTCGTCGCCGTATTTCTCGCCGAACAGCGCCATCGCGCCCTCGGCGATCGCCTCGTCGGGCGTCATCAGGCGGGTGGTGACGCGGCCGTTGCCGCGGATCTGCGCATTGACCGCGGCTTCCGCGTCGGCCAGCTCATCCGCCGTCATCGCGATCGGATGCGAGACGTCGAAGCGCAGCCGTTCGGGTGCGACCAGCGATCCCTTCTGCGCGACATGGCCGCCCAGACGTTGGCGGAGCGCCTCGTGCAACAGGTGGGTGGCGCTGTGATTGGCGCGGATCTGGCCGCGGCGGGCGACATCGATCTGCAGCTTCACCGCGTCGCCGACCTTGATCGTGCCAGCCTGCACCTCGGCATGATGGACGAACAGGCGGCCGAGCTGCTTCGACGTGTCGGTGACCAGCGCGCGCAGCCCGACGTCGCTGCTGATCGTGCCGGTGTCGCCGACCTGGCCGCCGCTTTCGGCGTAGAACGGCGTCTGGTTGACGATGATCGCGACCGTGTCGCCGGCGGTGGCGTGATCGACGCGCGCCCCATCCTTGACCAGCGCGAGCACCGCGCCCTCGCCCTGGTCGACGCTGTAGCCAATAAATTCCGTCGAGCCGCTTTCCTCGGCGATGTCGAACCACAGATCGTCCGATGCCTTGGCGCCGGACCCCTTCCACGCGGCGCGCGCCGCACGCTTCTGCTCGGCCATCGCCGCGTCGAAGCCGGCGCGGTCGACGTGCAGGCCCTGGGTGCGTAGCGCGTCCTCGGTCAGGTCGTAGGGGAAGCCATAGGTGTCATAGAGCTTGAACGCGGTCTCGCCGGCCAGCGTCGCCCCGTCGCTCATCCCGGCAGTCGCCTCGTCGAGCAGCTTCAGCCCTTTGTCGAGCGTCTTGCGGAATTGCGTCTCCTCCTGGCGCAGCGTCGCCTCGATCAGCGGCTGGGCGCGGACGAGTTCCGGATAGGCTGCGCCCATTTCCGCCACCAGCGCCGGCACCAGCCGGTGCATCAACGGCTCCTTGGCGCCGAGCAGATGCGCGTGCCGCATCGCCCGCCGCATGATCCGGCGCAGCACATAGCCGCGGCCCTCGTTGGCCGGCAGCACGCCGTCGGCGACGAGGAAGCCGGACGAGCGCAGGTGATCGGCGATGACCCGGTGCGACGCTTTCTGCGCACCTTCGGCTTGGGTCGCGGTCAGCGATTCCGATGCGGCGATCAGCGCCTTGAACGTGTCCGTGTCATAATTGTCGTGCACGCCCTGCAGCACTGCGGCGACACGCTCCAGCCCCATGCCGGTGTCGATCGACTTCTTCGGCAGTTCGCCGACGATCTCGTTGGCCTCCTGCTCATATTGCATGAAGACGAGATTCCAGATCTCGACGAAGCGGTCGCCGTCCTCATCCGGGCTGCCCGGCGGGCCTCCGGCGATATGCTCGCCATGGTCGTAGAAAATCTCCGAGCACGGGCCGCACGGCCCGCTGTCGCCCATCGCCCAGAAATTGTCCTTGGTCGGAATGCGGATGATGCGATGATCGGGCAGGCCGGCGATCTTCTTCCACAGGTCGAACGCCTCGTCGTCGGTGTGGTAGACGGTCGCGGTCAGCTTGTCGGCCGGCAACCCCCAGTCGCGCGTCAGCAGCGTCCAGGCATGCAGGATCGCCTGTTCCTTGAAATAATCGCCGAACGAGAAATTGCCCAGCATCTCAAAGAAGGTGTGGTGGCGCGCGGTATAGCCGACATTGTCGAGGTCGTTGTGCTTGCCGCCGGCGCGCACGCACTTCTGCGACGAGGTGGCGGTCGAATAGGGCCGGCTCTCGAGGCCCGTGAAGACGTTCTTGAACGGGACCATGCCGGCGTTGACGAACATCAGCGTCGGGTCGTTCTGCGGCACCAGCGGCGCGGACGGCACGATCTGGTGCCCCGCCTTGCCGAAATAGTCGAGGAAGCCGCGGCGGATGTCGTTGGTCGAGGTCATAGGGGATGCGACTTAGGCGAGAGCGCGGCCCGCCTCAAGGCGACTCGTCGTCATACCGGTGCGTCGATCGACGTCGGCGGCGTCGAGAACCAGCGCGGCCCCTCGCCGGTCATGTGGAAACAATCCTCGAGCCGGACGCCGAACCGGCCGGGGAGGTAGAGACCCGGTTCGTCGGAGAAGCACATGCCGGCGGCGAGCGGGGTCGTCTCACCATGGACGAGGTTGACGGGCTCGTGCCCGTCCATGCCGATGCCATGGCCGGTGCGGTGCGACAGGCCCGGCAGGCGATAGCCCGGTCCGTAACCGGCGCGCTGGTAGAGCGCGCGGACGGCATCGTCGACGCTGCCCGCCGGCGCGCCCAGGCGCGCCGCGGCGAGCGCGGTCTGCTGGCCACGGGCGACGAGGTCCCAGACGTCGCGCTGCGCCTTGCTCGCGCGGCCCTGCGGTACCCAAGTGCGCGACACGTCGGACTGATAGCCCTGCACCGTGCAGCCGCAGTCCATCAGCAGGATCTCGCCCGGCGTCACCCGGTGCACCTCACGGCTGCCATGCGGTAGCGCGGCGGCGGGACCGATCAACGCCAGCGCGAATTCGGGATCGCCGCCCAACTTGCGGGTCGCCGCGTTCATCAGCGCGGCGATCTCGCCGCCGGTCATCCCCGGCTCGACGCGCGGATGCAGCCAGCGATAGGCGGCGATCGTCACGTCGGTGGCACGCTGCATCAGCGCGATCTCCGCCGGCGTCTTGATCATCCGGCAGCCGCGCACGACCGGATTGGCCGAGACGAGCCGCGCGTGGCCGAGCGCGCGGGCGAGCCCGTCGGAGACGAAATAGCGGACGCTCTCCTCGATGCCGACGGGACGACCGGCCAGCTGGCGGTCGCGCAGGAAGCCGGCGACGGTGCGCAAAGGATCCTCGTCCTCCTGCCAGACGCGCACCTCGGCCGGCACCGCCAGCGTCTGGCGGACCGATGGCTCCTCGAAGAAGGGCGTGACGATGCATGGCTGCCCCTCGACCGGGATCACCGCCGCGGTCAGCCGCTCGCTGCGCCCCCAGCGCACGCCGGTGAAATAGATCAGGCTGGAGCCCGGTTCGACCAGGATCGCCCCGATCCCCGCCGCCTTCATCAGCGACTGCGCACGGGCCAGCCGGTCGGCGCGTTCGGCCGGGCCGATCGGCACCGCATCGCCGGTGATGTCGCGCAGCGCCGACAGGTCCGGCTCGGCGGCGCGCAGGATGGCGGCGGAGGCGAGCGGCAGCAGCGTGGCGGCAGCAAGCAGCGAGCGGCGGGAGGGCGTGAAGGCCATGTTGCCAAAGCGATAGGGCGCTTGACCCGCGCGCCGCAATCCCCTCTCTGTCGCGCCGTTACCGGGGAGCATCGAATGGCCAAGCGGCTGACCTTCTATATCCTGATCGGCCTGGTGCTGGGCATCGTCGTCGGCCTGGTCCTCAACGGGCTGCTCGACGACGGCACGCCGGCCGCCGCGGCGCGGCTGAAGAGCATCGCCGGCTATTTCACCATCGGCACCAGCGTCTTCCTGCGGCTGATCAAGATGATCATCGCGCCGCTGGTCTTCGCCACCCTCGTCTCCGGCATTGCGCAAATGGGCGACACCGCCGCCCTGGGGCGGGTCGGCGCGCGGGCGATCGGCTGGTTCATCGGCGCGAGCCTGGTCTCGCTGAGCCTCGGCCTGGTGCTGGTCAATCTGCTGCGCCCGGGCGTCGGCATCAACCTGCCGCTGCCGCCGGTCACCGCCGATGCCGGCGTGGCGACGGCGGCGTTCAGTCTCGATAAGTTCATCACCCATATCGTCCCCGCCTCGATGATCGAAGCGATGGCGACCAACGAGATCCTGCAGATCGTCGTCTTCTCGATCTTCGTCGGCGTCGCGATCACCGCGGTCGGCGAGAAGGGCCAGCCGCTGATCCGCGCGGTCGACGGACTGGTCGCGGTGATGCTGCAGATCACCGACTATGTCATGCGCGTCGCGCCGTTCGCGGTGTTCTGCGCCGTCACCGCGACGCTCGCCGAGCGCGGCGCCGGGGTGATCGGACAGCTCGCCTATTTCATGGGCAGTTTCTACCTCGCGCTCCTCGTGCTGTGGGCGGTGCTGCTCGGCCTCGGCTTCCTGGTGATCGGCGGGCGGATCACAACCCTGGTCCGCTACATCCGTGAGCCGTTGCTGGTCGCCTTCACCACCGCCTCGTCGGAAGCCGCCTATCCGCGAATGCTGGAGGCGCTCGACCGGTTCGGGGTGCCGCCGCGCATCGCCAGCTTCGTGCTGCCGCTCGGCTATTCGTTCAACCTCGACGGCTCGATGATCTACATGACCTTTGCGTCGCTGTTCATCGCCCAGGCCTATGGCATCGCCATTCCACTCGGCACGCAGATCGCCATGCTGCTGTTCCTGATGATCTCGTCCAAGGGCATCGCCGGCGTGCCGCGCGCCAGCCTGGTGGTGATCGCCGCGGTGCTGCCGGTGTTCGACATTCCGGAAGCGGGGCTGCTGCTGATCCTGGCGGTCGACCATTTCCTCGACATGGGCCGCACCGCGACCAACGTCGTCGGCAATGCGGTGGCGAGCGCGGTGGTGGCGAAATGGGAGGGCGGCTTCGACCCGCGCGAGCCGGTCGCGATCGAGCCGCCGCATGCCCCGTCGGGCGGCCCGGCGCCGCAGGCGCCGGACAGCCTCCGTCAGGCATAGGCATAGGGCCCACCCTGCGCCAGCGCCGCCTGATAGGCGGGGCGGGCGTGGATCGTGTCGAGCCAGGCGATCGTGTGCGGGCGTGACGCGTCGAGCCCGGCCCGGCTGCGCGCCGCCTCGAGCGGGAAGCTCATCATCACGTCCGCCGCGGTCAGCGCGTCGCCGGCGAACCAGGTTCGCTGCGCCAGTTCCGATTCGACATAATCGAGGTGCACGTCGATCATCGGCTGGATGCGCTTTTGCGCCGCCTTGCCGAACAGCGGCACGCGGCCGAGCACCAGCTTGACCAGCAGCGGCGGCATCAGCGAGCCCTCGGCATAATGGAGCCAGAAGCGGTAGCGGAGCGCCGAGTCGCGGTGCGCCGGCGGCCCCAGGCGACCATCCGCCTTCTCGACCAGATATTCGACGATCGCGCCGGTCTCCGCGATCACCCGGCCGCCATCGGCATCGAGATCCTCGATCACCGGCGACTTGCCGAGCGGGTGGATGCGCTTCAGCTCCGGCGGGGCGAGCATCGTCTGCTTGTTCCGCTCGTAGCGCTTGACCTGATAGGGCAGGCCCAGTTCCTCCAGCATCCACAGCACCCGCTGCGACCGGCTGTTCTCGAGATGATGGACGATGATCATCGTGCTTACCCCCTTGCCCGCGCGGACCAGATCCAGGCCGCAGCGGGAAAATCGATCGTGGACCCATTTCGTTGCGCCGCCAAGCGATCGCGCAGTCGCGCCAGCATCGCCGCGCGATCGGCGGCGGCGGCATCGCGCATCAGGCGCGCCGCAGGGCCTATGCGGCCGAGGAAGGCGATGGCATCGGCGACCGGATCGTCGCCTTCGCCGACGCGATAGGCGAAACCGATCTTGACCGGCTGCGCCGCCTGCCAGCCGGCCGCGGCCAGCCATGCCGCCACCCGATCGGGTTCGGCAAAGGCAAAGGGGCCGGGGGCAAAGGGGCCGGGGGCAAAGGGGCCGGGGGCAAAGGGGCCGGGTGGGGCGTCCGGCGGACCGACAAGCAGCGACCAGGGATTGTCCGCCTGGGCCGCGAAGCAGCTGAACACCAAGGCGCCGCCGGGCGCCATCGCCCGATCCAGGCGGGCGAAGGCCGCCGTGGGATCGGCGAAGAACATGACGCCATGGCGGGACAGGACGAGATCGAGCGGCGCGGCCGCTTCCGCCGCCGACAGGGCGTCGCCGTGGTGGAAGTGGACATGGGGCAGCGCGGCGCATCGCTGACGCGCGACGGCGAGCAGAGGCCGGGACAGGTCGACGGCGGTGATCGCCGCGTCCGGGCGCGCCGTCGCAAGCGCCGCGGTAGTGGCGCCGGCACCGCAGCCGAGATCGAGCGCCGCGAACGCGCCCGGCGGCGCGGCGGCGAGGATCGCTGCATCGAGCCGCGGCGCCAGATCGGCGAAGGACCGGTCGGTGCGCCGCCACTCCTCCGCCCATATGTCTCCGACCCGCCCCGTCCAGTCGCCGCTCGCCGTCATTCCGTCCTCCAATGATCGCTGCGCTGCCAACCTCCGCCGCCAACTGTCGGAAGGACTATGCCGGCGCGCTCCTTTCGCGAGGAGGCCTCAGTCGCCCGGGGGGAGGATCTGTCCGTTGGAAGGTCTCAAAGGTCGCACCCAGGCGTCCTCTCGCGAAAAGTCTCAAAGGTCGCACCGAAGCGCCCTCTCACGAAAAGTCTCGAAGGTCTCACCGAGGCGCCCCTCGCGGAAAGTCTCGAAGGTCTCACCGAAGCGCCCTCCCGCGGAAGATCTCGAAGGTCGTACCAGAGCACCCTCGCGCGGAAGGTCTCGAAGGTCGCACCGAAACGCCTCACCGGAACGTCGCGAAAGTGGCGTCGAAGCACCCTGCCGTCATCGCTCTGCCAGCCGCCCGTCGGAGGCGGGGCGGCTGCAAACGAAAAGAGGCCCTTCGTCGCCGAAGAGCCCCTTTCCTTTCGCACGGCTGGTCGGATCACAGATCGTCGTCGGCATCCGGACCGGTCATCATCTCCTCGGCGACCTTGTCGGTGCGCTGACGGATCGCCTTTTCGAGGCGGTCGGCCATTTCGGGATGTTCGCGCAGATAGTTCTTCGCATTCTCGCGGCCCTGGCCGATGCGGGTGCTGTCGTAGCTGAACCACGCGCCCGACTTCTCGACGAGACCCGCCTTGACGCCGAGGTCGAGGATCTCGCCGATCTTCGAGATGCCTTCGCCGTACATGATGTCGAATTCGACCTGCTTGAACGGCGGGGCGACCTTGTTCTTCACGACCTTCACGCGCGTGGCGTTGCCGACGATGTCCTCGCGGTCCTTGATCTGGCCGGTGCGACGGATGTCGAGGCGGACGGAGGCATAGAACTTCAGCGCGTTGCCGCCCGTCGTCGTCTCCGGATTGCCGTACATCACGCCGATCTTCATGCGCAGCTGGTTGATGAAGATCACCATGCAGCGCGAGCGGCTGATCGAACCGGTCAGCTTGCGCAAGGACTGCGACATCAGCCGCGCCTGCAGACCGACGTGGCTGTCGCCCATCTCGCCTTCGATCTCCGCGCGGGGCACCAGCGCCGCGACCGAGTCGACGACCAGCACGTCGATGGCGTTGGAGCGCACCAAGGTATCGGTGATCTCGAGCGCCTGTTCGCCGGTATCCGGCTGCGACACGATCAGCTCGTCGATGTTGACGCCGAGCTTCTTGGCATAGACCGGGTCGAGCGCATGTTCGGCGTCGACGAAGGCGGCGGTGCCGCCGTTCTTCTGCGCCTCGGCGATGACGTGCAGCGCGAGCGTCGTCTTGCCCGAGCTTTCCGGCCCATAGACCTCGATGACGCGGCCGCGCGGCAGGCCGCCGACGCCAAGCGCGATGTCGAGACCCAGCGAGCCGGTCGAGATCGCCTCGACCTGCATCGCCTCCTTCTGGCCCAGCTTCATCGCCGACCCCTTGCCGAAGGCGCGGTCGATCTGCGCGAGGGCGGCGTCGAGCGCCTTCTGACGGTCTGCGTTTGCGGTAGCCATACCGGAGTCGATCACTTTCAGATTGGCGGCCATAAGGATGTTCCCTTCGCTTAGGCGATGCGCGCGCGCGGGGCAACGCGGTTGACAGCCATGTACATCTTTTGTTCCGGTGGAACAAGAGGGGAACCGGATGTTCCTGAGCGAACCTAGGATTTTTTCCGCAATGCCGTGCGGCGGTCAGTCCAGCGTGGTCGCCAGTGCCCACCAGCCCCGCCCCCGGGCCGCTTCGGCCGCTGCGTCCCGCGCCGTCTCGCTCTCGAACAGCGCGAAGCAGGTGGCGCCCGAGCCGGACATGCGGGCGAGCGTCCCGCCCTCGGCGCGGTCGAGCAGCGCCCGCACCTCCGCGATGACGGGGGCGAGCGCGGTGGCGGGCGGCTCCAGGTCGTTGCGGCCGGCGTGGGCGGCGGCGAGCAGGTCCGCGCCGACCGCGAGCGGTCCGCGGTCAATGCCGTCCCAACGGGCGAACACCGCCGCGGTCGATACGGCGACGCCGGGATTGACCAGCAGCAGCGGCGTGCCGGCGAGCCCGGCGACCGCGACCAGCGCCTCGCCCCGGCCGGTACCCAATGTCGTCCGCCCGTCGAGACAGGCGGGCACGTCGGCGCCGAGCGCCGCCGCGATGGCGAACAGCCGCGGGTCGTCGCTCGCCGTTTCCGCCAGCCGGGCGAGCGCGCGCAGCGTTGCCGCCGCGTCCGCCGAACCGCCGCCGATGCCGGAGGCGATCGGCAGATGCTTGTCGAGCGTGATCGCCACCGCTCCGCCGCCGAAGGTCGCGCGGAAGGCATCGCGGGCCCGCAGCACGAGATTGTCGGGCGCCGGCTGCAAAGCCGCCGCGAACGGTCCGGTGATGATGAAATCGTCCTCCGCCGCCGGCACGACGGTGATCGTGTCGCCGTCGCGGGCGAAGGCGAACAGCGTCTCGAGCTCGTGATAGCCGTCGGCGCGTCGGCGGCGGACGTGGAGGGCGAGGTTGATCTTCGCCGGTGCGGGCTCGACGATCATCGCCGCGGCAATCCATTGGCGATCTTGCCGGCGAGGCGCTGGCTGTCGCCGGCGTCGGCGACGACCTGCGCGGCGCGCCAGGCATAGCGCGCCTCGTAGCGGCGGCCGAGCGTCCAGAAGAGATCGCCGAGATGTTCGCCGATCTCGGCATTGTCGGGCTCGCCGATCGCCGCCGCCTCGACCAGCGGCAGGCCGCGGGCGGTCTGGCCGCCGAGATGATAGACCCAGCCGAGCGAATCGGTGATCGACGTGTCGTCGGGCTTGAGCGCATGCGCGCGTTCGAGCATCCGCGTCGCGGTGGGCACGTCCTCGCTGTGCGCCGCCTTGGCATAGCCAAGATAGTTGAGCGCCAGCGGTTCCGCCGGCCCGAGCTGGACGGCGCGTTCCAGCGCCGGCCGCGCCCGCTTCCAGTCGCCGGCCTGATCGAGCGCGCCGCCATATTGCAGCCACAGCGTCCACTCGCCGGTGCCGCCGGCATCCAGCACCCGACGGTACCAGGGTGCCGCCTCCGCATAGCGCGACGCGGCGACGAGCCGGTCGCCGTAGCGCTGCCAGTCGCCGTCGGTGGACTCCGGTCGCTCGGCCTGGGTCTTGGCGAGGGCCAGCGCCTCCGCCTCGCGACCGGCACCGGCGAGCGCGGTGACGCGCGCCGCGGCGGCGGAGGACGCAAAGGGGCTGGTCGTCGGCACGGCGGCAAGCTGCGCCAGCGCGGCATCGGTCGCGCCGTCGGCGGCGAGCGCGCTGGCGAGCAACAGGCGCGCGCGGTCGTTGGCGGGATCGGCGATCAGCGCGGTGCGGGCGAGCGAGGTCGTCAGCGGCGACGCCCCCTGCCCGGCCAGGTCGCCGGCGATGCGGGCGAGCAGACGCGACACGCCGAAGCCGAGCGTCGGCCTGGCGGCGATGCCGGTGCGGAAGGCGGCGAGCACCGGATCGTCGCCGGCGATCAGGGTACGCGCCGGCTGCGCCTCGCCGCGGGCGAACAGCAATTGCGCCGCGGCGAGGCGCAAGTCGATCGGCGCGCCGGTCGCCTGCAGCGCCTGCACCGCGGCGAGACCGTCGTCGGTCTTGCCGCGCGCGATCTGCAACAGCGCGCCCGTTTCGGCGGCGAGGCGTTCGGCGATCGGCTGCTTCAGCGCCGCTGCCGCGGCCAAGGCCGGCGCCGGGTCCTTGCCCTCGGCAAAGGCGATCCAGCCGCGCAGCGACGGGGTCAGCACGGCGAGCGGCGTACCGTCGAGGCCCGCGACCGCGGTGGCGGCGGCTGCGGTATCGCCGCGCGCCGCCGCTTCGGCGAGCGGCAGCAGGGCGAGGTCGCCGGGCGCCTGCGCACTGCCCTTCAACGTCGCGGCGGCGCGGTTGGCGAGCGACAGGTCGCCGGCGGCCAGCGCCTCGCGAAAGGCGCGCAGCGCGATGCCGGTGTCCGCCGGCGCCGCCGCGAGCGCCTGGCCATAGCCGGCGGCGGCGACATCGACCCGCCCGCCCGCATCGGCGGCGCGCGCGGTCATATAGGCGGACAGGCCACGCCCGACGTCGCGGGTATCGGCAAGGGCCGGCTGCGCGACGATGCTCGCAACCGACGTCAACAACAGGAGCTTACATGTTGGGATAATTGGGGCCTCCACCGCCCTCCGGCACAACCCAGTTGATGTTCTGGGTCGGGTCCTTGATGTCGCAGGTCTTGCAGTGGACGCAATTCTGGGCGTTGATCACGAACTTCGGATCGCCCTCCTCGACACCCACCACCTCGTAAACACCGGCCGGGCAATAGCGTTGCGCCGGTTCGTCGTACAGCGGCAGGTCGTAGCTGATCGGAACGTCCGGGTCCTTCAGCGTCAGATGGACCGGCTGGTCCTCCTCGTGATTGGTGTTGGACAGGAACACCGACGACAGCCGGTCGAAGGTCAGCACGCCGTCGGGCTTGGGATAGACCGGCGGCTTGACCATGTCCTTGCGCCACAGCGTCTCGTGATCGGGATGGTGACGCATGGTGAACGGCATGCGGATGCCGAAATGCTCCAGCCACATCGTCACGCCGGCAAGGCCCGAGCCGAGGAAGTCGCCGAACTTCTTGACCAGCGGCACGACGTTGCGGACGATCGACAGCTCCTTCTTCACCCACGATTGCTCGAACGCCTCCGGATAGGCGGCGAGTTCGTCGTGCTGGCGCTGCGACAGGATCGCGTCGACCGCGGCCTCGGCGGCCATCATGCCGCTCTTCATCGCGGTATGCGTGCCCTTGATCCGCGGCACGTTGAGGAAGCCGGCGCTGTCGCCGATCAGCGCGCCGCCGGGGAAGACCAGCTTCGGGATCGACTGCAGCCCGCCGTCGCTGATCGCGCGCGCGCCGTAGGAGACGCGCTTGCCGCCCTTGAGCAGCGCCGCGACCTCCGGATGCGTCTTCCACTTCTGCATCTCCTGGAACGGGGAGGTGTAGGGGTTGGAATAGTTGAGCCAGGTAACGAAGCCGAGGCTGACCTGGCCGTTCGCCTGATGGTAGATCCAGCCGCCGCCATTGGCGTCGTCGCCGAGCGGCCAGCCCTGGGTGTGGATGACGCGGCCGGGCTGGTGCAGCGCCGGATCGATGTCCCACAATTCCTTGACGCCGAGGCCGTAGACCTGCGGGTCGCTGTCGCGCGCAAGGTCGAAGGTGCGGATCACCTCCTTGGTCAGATGGCCGCGGCAGCCTTCGGCGAAGAAGGTGTATTTGGCGTGGAGTTCGAGACCGGGCTGATAGTCCGGCTTGTGCGTGCCGTCGCGGGCGACGCCCATGTCGCCGGTGGCGACGCCCATCACCCGGCCCTGGTCGTCGAACAACACCTCCGCCGCGGCGAATCCGGGGAAGATCTCGACACCCAGCTCCTCCGCCTTGCCCCCCAGCCAGCGGCAGAGATTGCCGAGGCTGCCGGTATAGGTGCCCTTGTTGTGCAGGAAGGGTGGCGTCCACAGGTGCGGCAGCACCGTCTTCTTCTTCGCCGACAGCACCCAATGCAGATTCTCGGTCACCGGCACCTCGGCGAGCGGGCAGCCGTCCTCGCGCCAGTCGGGCAGCAGCTCGTCGAGCGTGCGCGGGTCGATCACCGCACCCGACAGGATATGCGCCCCGACCTCCGAGCCCTTCTCCAGCACGCAGACGCTGAGGTCGGCACCCTGTTCGGCGGCGATCTGCTTGAAACGGATCGCGGCGGTCAGGCCGGCGGGGCCGGCGCCGACGATCACCACGTCATAGGGCATCGATTCGCGGTTCGACATCATCTCACTCCCGGGGCCGGCGGCTTTCCGTAACGACAACGATCGCTGACAGCGATCGGGCGCGGGCCGGCAACGTCTTGTCTCCCGAACGCGATCGGACAAGTTGACGAAAACGTCAACCGCGGGAACAAGGCCGCCCGTGGGGGCCGATCAGCATCTCGACTGGATAAGCGCAGCCGCGGCGACGCTGGACTGGTGGCAGGAGGCGGGCGTCGACGTGCTCGTCGACGAGGCACCGCGCGACTGGCTGCACGCGCCGATGCCCGAAGCGCCGGCCTTGCCGCGCCCCGCCCCGGCCGGCAGCGCGCCCGTCGCCGCCCCTGCCCCGCCGCCCGCCGCGACGATGCCCGACGCGCTCGACGCCTTCCTCGCCTGGCGGCTCGGCGAGGCGGTGCCGGAGGCGCGCTGGCACGGGATTTCCGTAGCGTCGAGCGGCCCGGCCGATGCCGCGCTGATGGTGTTGGTCGACTGCCCGGACAAGGACGACGGCGATGCCGGCACGCTGCTCAGCGGCGCCGCCGGCCGGCTGTTCGACCGGATGCTCGCGGCGATCGGCCAGTCGCGGGACACGGTACACCTCGCCGCGGTCTGCGCGCGCCGGCCGACCGCGGGGCGGATGCCGCGCGACGTCGAGGACGAACTCGCCACGATCGCCCGCCACCACATCGCCCTGGTCGGCCCGAAGCGGCTGCTGTTGCTCGGCAATGCGGCGAGCCGTGCGATTCTGTCGGCCGAAATGCCCGGCAGCCGCGGGTCTTTACACCCGTTTAACCATACACGCGGCACGACCGAGGTGGTCGCCAGCTTTCACCCGCGCTTCCTGATCGAGAAGCCGGTGGCGAAGGCGGAGGCCTGGAAGGACCTGCAATTGCTGATCGGGGGATTGTCCGCGTGACCCGCAAGCTGGCGCTAGTGATGGCGATGTCGATGGTGCCGGTGGCGGCACAGGCGAAGGGTGCGGCCGAGGCCTCGCCCGCCGGCGACGCCCGCCTGACGACCCCGATGCGCGGCAGCGAAGCCCTTCCCGCCCAGCTCGATGCGCAACAGCGCGAAGGCTATCGCGCCGTCTTCCAGGCGATCCGCGACGGCCGCTGGCAGGATGCGCAGCTCGGCCTGGACGCGATGAAGCCCGGCCCGCTGCACGCGATCGCACGCGCCGAACTCTATACCGCCAAGGGATCGCCCAGGGTCGAGCTGGAGCCGCTGGTCGCGCTGCTCAACGATGCGCCCGAATTGCCGGAGGCGGCCGATGTGGCGCGGCTGGCGCGGGCGCGCGGCGCAAGCGACCTGCCGCCGCTGCCGGTGGCGCAGCGGCTGATCTGGCAGGACGGTGCGCCGCGCCGGGTCCGCGCCAAGACGACCCGATCGGACGAGATCGCCGCGGCGCTGGCGACGCAGATGCAGCCCTTCGTCAAGGCGGACATGGGCCGCGAGGCGCAGGCGCTGCTCGAATCGACCGGCGGGCTGAGCCCCGAGGCACAGACCGAATGGCAGGCCAAGGTTGCCTGGATGTATTATCTGTCCGGCGACGACGTCAGCACGCGCGCCCTCGCCGCCAAGGCCGGCGACGGCGTCGGCGACTGGGCGGTACAGGGCCGCTGGATGGGCGCGCTCGCCGCCTGGCGGCAGAACGACTGCGCCGCGGCGGAAAGCGGCTTCGAGGGCGTCGCGGCGCGCGCGACCGACATCGACCTGCGCGCGGCGGCGCTGTATTGGGCGGCGCGCGCCGACATGGTCTGCGGCCGGCCCGACAAGGTGCAGCCGCGCCTGCAGTCGGCGGCACAATTTTCCGAAAGCTTCTATGGCCAGCTCGCCCGCCAGGCGCTGCTGATCCGCGACAAGGACAAGCCGGCCGGCGGCGTCGTCGCGGCCGACTGGGCGCGGCTGGAGAAGCGGCCCAATCTGCGCGTCGCGGCGGCGCTGGTCGAGATCGGCGAGACCGATCTTGCCGACGACGTCATCCGCCAGCAGGCGCGGATCGGCGCGCCCGAGGAATTCGGCAGCCTGGTCCGTGTCGCCGAGGCGCTGAGCCTGCCCGCGACGACGGTATGGCTGGCGCACAATTGCCCGCAGGGCGTCACCGCGACGGCCGAGGCGCGCTATCCGACGCCGAACTGGACGCCGGTCAGCGGCTGGCGCGTCGACAAGGCGTTGGTCTATGCCCACACGCTTGAGGAGAGCGGCTTCCGCAGCCGGGTGACCAGCCCGGCGGGCGCCTATGGCCTGATGCAGATCATGCCGGCGGCGGCGACCGATTATTCGCGCGAACAGGGCGTGCCGCTCGACAAGGCGGCGCTCGCCAAGCCGGCGACCAACATGGACATCGGCCAGCGCCATCTGGAGCGGCTGCGCGACATGGCGGGCATCACCGGCGGTCTGCTGCCCAAGGTGATCGCCGCCTATAACGCCGGGCCGAAGCCGGTCGGCGAATGGAACGCCATCGTCCGCGACGGCGGCGATCCGCTGCTCTACATCGAGAGCATCCCCTATTGGGAAACGCGCGGCTACGTCACCACGGTGCTGCGCAATTATTGGATGTACGAGGCGCAGTCGGGTCGAAAGGCACATGCCAGCCGATCGGCGCTGGCGCAGGGCTTGTGGCCGCGCTTTCCGGGCCTGCCCGGTGCGGCGGCGGTGCGCATGGACGCCCGCCCGGCGACCACCGCGATCGCGATCAACGGCAGCGTCTCGCCCCGTTCGACCACGGTGACGACGGCAAAGGACTGATCGGGCCCCGGCATCGCGGTTCGCACCTGGCCGCCTCGTGCAGGTGATTTAGCGCATCCGCTAGAGGATGCCGACGATCGGCGCCTTGAAGCACAAGGGGATGGTGCGGTCGAACAGGCCATGCCTGGCGAATGGTGCGACGCGGCCGCCGGTGAAGGGCACGAACAACGCCGGTCCGAGGGCGCATCGATCCAGGCTTCCGTCGGCGCGTTTGGTCATGCGCAGCAATTGCGTGCTCATATCGGTCGCCCCAATCGGCATCACGATCCGGCCGCCGACCTTCAACTGCTCGATCAACGGCGGAGGCGGCGCCGTGGCGCTCGCGGCGACGATGATACCGTCGAACGGGCCGCGATCTGGCCAGCCTGCAAAGCCATCACCAGCGCGCACGACGACGTTCGAATAGCCCATGCGGTGCAGGCGTGCCGCGGCAGCCCGCGCCAGCGGCGCGACGATCTCGATCGACGATACCCGGGCCGCGACATGCGCGAGCACCGCGGCCTGGTAACCGGAACCGGTGCCGATATCGAGGACGTTGGCGCGACGATCGGCGGGCAGATCGAGCGCAGCCGTCATGACGGCGACCACATAGGGGTCGGAGATGGTCTGGCCGAAACCGATCTGCTGAGGAAGGTCGACATAGGCGGCGGCGCGCCCTTCGACCGGGACGAATTCTTCGCGCGGGATGGTGCCGATGACCGCCAGCGCACGGTCGAGCGCTGGCGTATCGGCGATGGGGTCGCCATCGCGAACGCCTGCCCGGATCTCGGCCACCATGTTGGCGCGCCGTTCAGCCGGCGTAGCGGCGACTTGCGCCTTGGCCAGCGTCGACAAGGCATTGGCGGCGCCGGTCCGTCGTTGCGCGCATGCGGTCGCCAGCAGCGCGACGGCGATGATGGGCAGGTTGAGGCGCATGGGCATCCGGCGCCGTTCGGACAGCCCCGGATCGGCCGCAACAAAACATTTGTTCATGGTCCGCCGTCGCCGGACATGCCCGAAGCGGGAAAGGCCGATCGATGGCCGCGCGTCGCCCCGCCACGATCGTCGGGACTGCGCCCAACCTCCATCGGCGATCACAGCGATGCCGACCGGCGCTGCACGGCCGGGACCTCACACGGGCGGCTTGTCCGATTTCCTGCCGGCGGTATGGTTGCCTGAACGGTGCCGTTCGACGGTGTCGCGGTGAAGGAGTGGGATAATGCTGGGCGGGATGCAGGACTTCGAACTTCGGGTTCCCTCGCTCATCGACCACGCGGCGCGCGAACATCCGACACGGGCGATCGTCAGCCGCTGGGCCGACGGGCGCGAGACGCGCACCGACTGGGCCGGGATCGCGCACGATGCGCGGCGGCTGGCGCAGGCGCTGGAGCGGCTCGGCATCGCGCCGGGCGAACGCGTCGCGACGCTGGCGATGAACCATGCGCACCACCTCGCCGCCTGGTATGGCGTGATCGGCATGGGCGGCGTGATCCACACGATCAATCCGCGGCTGTTCGACGACCAATTGGTCTATATCGCCAACCATGCCGCCGATCGCGTGCTGCTCTACGACCGCGCCTTCCAGCCGATCGTCGACCGGCTGCGGTCCCGCTGGACGACGATCGACCATTATGTCGTCATGGACGGCGACGGCGCCGACGGCTTCGAAGCGTTGCTGGCCGCGGAGAACGGCGACTACGCCTGGCGGACGGGACCGGAGCGCGATCCGTGCATGCTCTGCTACACCAGCGGCACGACCGGCAATCCCAAGGGCGTGCTGTTCACGCATCGCTCCAGTATCCTCCACGCACAACTCGTCGCCTCCCCCGCAGTGCTCGGCCTGACCGCCGGATCGGTGTTGTTGCCGGTGGTGCCGCTGTTCCACGCCGCGGCCTGGGGCACGCCGTTCGCGGCGCCGATCGCCGGCGCGACGCTGGTGATGTCCGCGGTCAACGACGCCGGCGTGCTGTGCGACCTGATGAACCGCGAGCGGGTGACGATCTCGTCGGGGGTGCCGACCGTCTGGCTGGCGATGTTCGCGCACATCGATGCCACCGGGCAGCGGCCCGAGCATCTGCGGCTGGCGACGATCGGCGGCTCGGCGGCACCGCGCGCGATGATCGCGCGGCTGATGGACATGGGGGTCGAGGTCAAGCATCTGTGGGGCATGACCGAGACCTCGCCGGTGGCGACGGTCGCCGCGCCGCCGCCGGGCTTCGCCGACTGGCCGCGGGAGGCGCAGCTCGACCTGCTCGTCCGCCAGGGTCAGGTCCCCTATGGGATCGAGCTGACGATCCGCGACGCCGACGACCGCCCGTTGCCGCGCGACGGCGTCAGCGCGGGGCGGCTGCATATCCGTGGGCCGTGGGTGATCCAGCGCTATTTCGGCGCCGAGCAGGACGCGGTGGATGCCGACGGCTGGTTCGACACCGGCGATGTCGCCATCCTCCATCCCGACGGTACGATGCAGATCACCGATCGGTCGAAGGACGTGATCAAGTCCGGTGGCGAATGGATCAGCTCGGTCGAGCTGGAGAATGCGGCGCTCGGCTGTCCCGGTGTCGCCGAGGCGGCGGCGATCGGTGTGGCGCATCCGAAATGGGACGAACGGCCGCTGCTGCTGGTCGTGCGCAAGCCGGAGGCGGCGGTCGACGCGGCAGCGATCCGCGCGCATCTCGCCGACGTGGTGGCACGGTGGTGGCTGCCCGACGCGATCCTGTTCGTCGACGATCTGCCGCATACCGCCACGGGCAAGCTGCTCAAGACCGCCCTGCGCGACCGCTATCGGGATTTCCGGTTCGACGGCGCCACGCCGGCGTGACCGGCGGCCGGGCGCTTGGCCCGACGCCGGTCAGCTAGCGACGTCAGCCTTCGTTGTCGTCGTTGTCGGGCGCGTGATTGCCATAGCCGGCACCGGATTCCGGTGTCTCGGCACGGTTAGCGTCGGTGCCCTCAGCGCCTTCGCGCTGGCGATCGGCGTCGTTCGGGGTCGGCTGTTCGGGATCGGTCATCATATCGTCCTCCATCCGTGACAGAACCGTTCAGGCCAGCGAAGCGATCCCGAGGCGTCTATCCGGCAGGCGATCAATGGCTCGCCGTCGCGCCCGCGGCGCGCAGGTCGGCATATTTGCGGGTCAGATCGGGCAGGCTGTCGAGCACCCAGGCGGCCATCCTTTGCTCCTCGCCGAGCGACTGTTCGAGCAGGCTGCGCTGGCCGCCGAAGCCGCCGAGCTCGGCGAGCGTCAGCAGACCGGTATAGCTGGCGATCTCGAAATGCTCGAAGGCATGGTTGGCGAAGCTGTTCTTGAGGATCTCGTCCGGGGCGAAGACGTGCGCCAGCGCGGCGAGATTGCCCGAGATGCTGAGGCCGAGATCCTTCAGCGTCGACGGCGTTTCGTCGAAGCCGGTCAGGATCTCGTCGATGCGACTGATCTGCGTCTCCGTCTCGCCGCGGTGACGGCGCAACTGCGCCTCGACTTCCGGATAATTGGCAAGATGGTCGAGCTGCCGGTCGATCAGCGCCAGCGCCTGATGCTCGACGCCATGGGCGTTCTTCAGGCCGGTGACGAACAGCGAGCGGACGACGTCGGTCGGTACGGTGGCCATGCGAGGGTCCTCCTTGGCTGGAATAGGTCTCGGCTCAACGAGCCTTGCCTTGGGAGGATGCAGTAAAAGTGTTTAACCTCAATCAGTTGGTTCGAGCGTAGACGGCGTAGCCGAGCGTCGTGCCGACCCGGCGATAGTGGCTGCGGACCGCGGTGCGGACGAGCGCCACGGTGGCGGGATTGTCGCCGCTGCCGGGGCGGCGCGAGACGATCACCGGCGGGCGCGACGCCAGGATGCGTGCCACCTCCACCTGCGGATCGATGCCGATCGCGCCGCGCTCGCTGATGTTGCCGAGATGTTCGGAGAAGGGGTAACGAGTCGGCAGACACGATCCGCTCGCATTGTAGAAGGCGGGCGGCCCGAGGAAGATGTAGGCGCAGCCCCGCCCGCGGTAACGGTCGATCAGCCGCGCGGACGCGACAACCGCACGCCGCGCCATCGCCGTCTCGCCGCGATGGGGATAGCCCGACAGCCACAGGAACCAGCCGGCGGGAATCGCGAGCAGCGCCGCCGGCGCCCAGGAGCGGCGTACCGCCAGCCCGGCGCCAAGCGCGATCGGCAGCATCAGCGGCATCGCATAATGGACCAGATAGGGCGGGATCGCGAGCCAGCCGAGCAGCGCCGCCGCCAGCCAGCCGGCCAGGAACGGGCGCATCGGCCCGGCGTGGCGCGCGATGCCATATATCGCCACCGCCAGCGGGATGGCGACGATCGTCGCGGTGTTGATCACCCGGCCGCCCACCGGGTCGCTCGGCGTGATGCCGCGCAGGAAGATCGAATCGACATTGGCGAACCACCAGGCCTGGCCGTGGCCGCAGACCGCATAGACGCCATAGGCCAATAGGGTCGGTGCCAGCGCCAGCGCGATCATCGCCGCCGCCTCGCCCGCCAGCGCAAGCAGCGCGCGCCCGCGTCGCCAGTCGCCGAACAGGATGGCGGCGCCGAAGAAGCAGCCCTCGAACACCACGGTCGGCTTGATCTGCAGCGCGACGCCGGCGAGCAGCATCGCCGCCGCCGTCCAGCCGCGCCGCCCGCCGCGCGCCGCCCGCCACGCCGCCCAGGCCGCGGCGGCGACGAGCGGCTCGTAATAGACCGGCGCCTGCCCGCCACGGCCGCCGAGCGAGGCGATCCACAGCATGTAGACCAGCCCGCCGACCAGTCCGCACCAGGGCGATGCGATCCGCGTCAGCCACGTTGCGATCAGCATCGCCGTCCCGGCGACGCAGAGCAGCGCGAGCAGATGATAGGCGACGATCGGATCGCCACCGAATGCCTGCGATCCGGCATAGACGAGGAACAGCCCGATCGGCTTGCGGTCCCAGATGTCGATGTACGGCCAGGCGCCGTCCCACATCCGGCGGGCGACCAGCAGGTACATCTGCTCGTCATAGTCGATCAGCGGATTGCCGACGTCGGGCAGGCGCAGCGCCACGGCGGCAAGGCAGAGGATCAGCCAGGCGCGGCGCAGCGTCATCGCCCGGCCTCTAGCGCGGGATGGTTACCAGCGCGCTAAAACAATTCGCCCTGCGGCCCGGCGGGCGGCCGGAACAGGTCGCAACGCAGCGTCACTCCATGGTTGACGAGGCCATGGCGGCGGCAGGCGATGCGGAAGCGCGTGCGCATCAATTCCGCCCAGGGCCCCTGCCCCTGCATCCGCGTGAAGAAGCCGGGATCGTTGTCGCGGCCGCCGCGCAGCGACTGGATCGTCGCCATCACCTTGCCGGCGCGATCGGGATAATGAGCGTCGAGCCAGGCGCGGAACAACGGCGCGACCTCGTGCGGCAGGCGGACGGGGATGAAGAAGCAGGCGCGTGCCCCCGCCCGCGCCGCCCGCTCGACCAGATGCTCCAGCTCGTGATCGGTGATCGCCGGGATCACCGGCGCGATCGAGACATAGGTCGGCACCCCGGCGTCGGCGAGCGCGCGCACCGCCGCCAGCCGCCGCTCCGGATGCGGCGCGCGCGGCTCGAGCGTGCAGGCGATGACCGGATCGAGCGAGGTGACCGACACCGCCACCGCCGCCAGCCCCTGCGCCGCCATCGGTGCGAGGATGTCGAGGTCGCGGGCGACGCGATCCGATTTGGTGGTGATGGTCAGCGGATGGTGGGTGTCGCGCAACACCTCCAATATGCCGCGGGTGATCCGCCAGTCGCGCTCGATCGGCTGATAGGGATCGGTGTTGGTGCCGAGCGCCATAGGCCGCACCTCGTACTGGCGCTTGGCGAGCTCGGCGCGGAGCAAGGCCGGCGCATCGGGTTTGGCGAACAGGCGGCTTTCGAAGTCGAGCCCCGGCGACAGGTCATGGAAGGCGTGGCTCGGCCGCGCGAAGCAATAGATGCAGCCGTGTTCGCAGCCGCGATAGGGATTGATCGACCGGTCGAAACCGACGTCGGGGGAGGTGTTGCGCGCGATGATCGTGCGCGGATGCTCGACCGTCACCGACGTCGCCAGCGGTGGCGACGCGCCGTCGATATCGGCGCGCGCATCCAGCCAGTCGCCATCCACCTCCGTCTGGGGCAGGTTAAAGCGCGTGCTTTCCCGGTTCCAGGTAGCGCCGCGCACCGGACGTGGCTTGCGTTCGGGCATCGCCGGAGACTAGAAGAAACGTCAGAACATAGCAAGAACGCACGGGAGTAGTGACGTGGCACGACTCAACTATTGCGAACTGCCGGTGGCGGACACCGGCCGCGCCAAGGCCTTCTATGGGGCGGCCTTCGGGTGGGAGATCATGGACTTCGGGCCGAGCTACGCCGCGACGACGAGCGGCGATACCGATCTCGGCTTCCAAGCGGACGAGGCCGAAAAGACCGCATCGGTGCTACCGGTGATCGCGGTCGACGATCTCAATGCCGCATTGGCGGCGGTGGAGAAGGCCGGCGGGCGGATCGCCAAGCCCATCTTCGCCTTCCCCGGCGGCCGGCGCTTCCACTTCTTCGATCCGGACGGGCACGAACTCGCCGTCGTCCAGACCGACTGACGCGCGCTACCGCTCGGTCAGCCGCGGCATCAGTTCCACGAAGTTGCACGGGCGGTGGCGGCTGTCGAGCTGGTCCTTGAGGATGCCGTCCCAGCCGTCCTTCACCGCCCCGGTGGAGCCGGGCAGCGCGAAGACATAGGTGCCGCGCGCGACGCAGGCGCAGGCGCGCGACTGGACGGTCGAGGTGCCGATTTTGGCATAGCTGAGCCAGCGGAACAGTTCGCCGAAGCCGGGGATCATCTTGTCCGCGACACGCTCGACTGCCTCGGGGGTGACGTCGCGGCCGGTGACGCCGGTGCCGCCGGTGGTGACGATACAGTCGACGGCGGGATCGTCGATCCAGCGGTCGAGCTGCGCCGCGATCGCGTCGACGTCGTCGCGCAGGATCACCCGATCGGCGAGGACGTGCCCCGAGTCGGCGATCCGCGCCACCAACGTGTCGCCGGAGCGGTCGTCGGCGAGGCCGCGCGTGTCGGAGACGGTGAGCACCGCGATACGGACGGGCAGGAACGGCAGGGCGGCGTCGATCGGCATCGGATCAGCCCACCGAGCGCAGCTGCGAGGCGGCGCGGTCGAGCGCGACCTCGGTGATGCCGGGAATCGCCTCGATCGCGGCGACCAGTTCGAGGTCGAGCAGGAAGTCGCGGCCGAGCAGCAGCTTCGCCTCGCCGCCCTCCATCGGCAGCCGCACGCGCACCTCGCCGCGCGCGCCGCGCTGCGGCCCGAGCAGTTCGGCGAGGCGGCCAAGCGCCGCCGCATCCGCGACCCGTGCCTCAATGATGAAGCGCGCGTGGGTCGCCAGGCTCTCGAACGGCTGGATGCGCTTGACCGAGACGCGCGGCGTCTCCTCGCCCGGCCGCCGGTCGAGCTCGACGGTGATCAGCCCGCAGCCACCCTCGCGCGCCGCCTCTTCCAGATCGGCGGCGACGCCATCGTCGAAACAGGTCGCCATGAACTGGCCGCTCGCGTCGGACAGCGTCGCCATCATATAGCGCTTGCCGCGCGCCGACGTGCGCCAGCGCGCCTCCTCGACCAGCACCGCCATGGTCGCGCCGGCGCGCGTGCCGTCTTCCGGAATGCGCAATTCGGTCAGCGCGACATATTGCCGCGCGCCGTGCATCCGCGCGAGATGGGCGTGGCGGTCGACCGGATGCGCGGAGAAATAGAAGCCGAACGCCTCCTTCTCCTGCTCCATCGCCTGCGCCATCGACCAGCGCAGGTTCGCCGGCAGCTTGATCGTGTCGCCGGCGACGTCGTCCGCACCGAACAGGCCGCCCTGACCGCTGGTCCGCCCGGCATGGGTATGCGCGGCGAGGCCGAGGATGGTTTCCGCCACCGCATGGACCGCCGCGCGGTTCGGCTCGATCGAGTCGAAGGCGCCGGCGGCGGCGAGCGTTTCGAGCTGGCGCTTGTTGATCAGCCGCGGATCGACCCGCTCGGCGAGGTCGTCGAGGCTCTTGAACGGTCCTGCCGCTTCGCGTTCGGCGACGAGCTTTTCCATCGCGCCCTCGCCGACCGACTTGAGCGCACCGAGAGCATAGCGGACCGCAAGGCCCCGCTCCTCGCCCTCGCCGACCTCCTGCACGTCGAATTCCGCCTCGCTGGCGTTGATGTCCGGGCCGACCACGGTGACGCCGAGGCGGCGCATGTCGTCGACGAAGATGCTCAGCTTGTCCGTCAAGGCCATGTCGTAGCACATCGACGCGGCGAAGAATTCGTGCGGGTGATGCGCCTTCAGCCAGGCGGTCTGATAGGCGAGCAACGCATAAGCCGCCGCGTGGCTCTTGTTGAAGCCATAGCCGGCGAACTTGTCGATCAGGTCGAACAGCTGGTTGGCATAGTCCTTCTTGATGCCGTTATGCTTGGCGCAGCCCTCGACGAAGGTGGCGCGCTGGGCGTCCATCTCCGCCTTGATCTTCTTGCCCATCGCGCGGCGCAGCAGGTCGGCGCCGCCGAGGCTGTAGCCGGCGAGCACCTGCGCCGCCTGCATCACCTGTTCCTGATAGACGAAGATCCCGTAGGTCTCCTTCAGGATCGGCTCGAGCAAGGGATGCGGATAGGTCAGCTCTTCCGTGCCCTGCTTGCGGCGGCCGAAGGACGGGATGTTATCCATCGGGCCGGGGCGGTAGAGCGAGACGAGCGCAACGATGTCGCCGAAATTGGTCGGGCGGACCGCCGACAGCGTGCGCCGCATGCCCTCCGATTCGAGCTGGAAGACGCCGACGGTGTCGCCCTTCTGCAGCAGCTTGTAGACGCCCTCATCGTCCCAGGTCAGCGCGTCGAGGTCGACCGCGATGCCGCGCTTGGCGAGCAGCTGCACCGCCTTCTTGAGCACCGACAGCGTTTTCAGGCCGAGGAAGTCGAACTTCACCAGCCCCGCGCCCTCGACATATTTCATGTCGAACTGCGTCACCGGCATGTCCGAGCGCGGATCGCGATAGAGCGGCACCAGCTGCGCGAGCGGCCGGTCGCCGATCACCACGCCGGCGGCGTGGGTCGACGAATGGCGCGGCAGCCCCTCCAGCTTGGTGGCGAGGTCGAGCAGGCGGCGGACCTGATTGTCGTTGGCGTATTCCTTCGCCAGCTCGGGCACGCCGTTGAGCGCGCGCTTCAGGTCCCAGGGATCGGTGGGATGATTGGGGACGAGCTTGGCGAGCCGGTCGACCTGGCCATAGCTCATCTGCAGCACGCGGCCGGTGTCCTTGAGCACCGCGCGCGCCTTCAGCTTACCGAAGGTGATGATCTGCGCGACCTGATCGCGGCCGTATTTCTCCTGCACGTAGCGGATCACCTCGCCACGCCGGGTTTCGCAGAAGTCGATGTCGAAGTCGGGCATCGACACGCGTTCCGGGTTGAGGAAGCGTTCGAACAGCAGACCGAGCTTGATCGGATCGAGATCGGTGATGGTCAGCGCCCAGGCGACCGCGCTGCCTGCGCCCGAGCCGCGGCCCGGCCCCACGGGAATGTCGTGATCCTTCGCCCATTTGATGAAATCCGCGACGATCAGGAAATAGCCGGGGAAACCCATCTGGACGATGACGTCGATCTCGAAGTCGAGCCGCTCGAAATACTCCGGGAAGCGGCTGCGGAGATAGTCGGGGGTGACGTCGTCGACGGCGGCCGAGGTTGCGGGGCCGACCGGCGCGGCAGCCGCACTTTCCGCCACGGTGCCGAGCGGCACCTCCGCCACCGCGACGCCGCGCTCGACCTCGACGATCCGGCGCAACCGCGCCTCCAGCCCGGCGTGGGCATCGCGGCGCAGCATCATCGCCTCGCCCTCGCGGTCGCCGGCGAGGCTGGGCAGGATCGGCTTGCGCTTCGGCGCCGCCACCGCGCAGCGCTGCGCGACGAGCAAGGTATTGTCGATCGCCTCGGGCAGGTCGGCGAACAGCTCGCGCATCGCCGCCGCCGGCTTCAGCCAGGCGTCGGGCGAGGATTTCGGCCGGTCGTCGCTTTCGACATAGGTGGAATGGGCGATGCACAGCATCGCGTCATGCGCGTCGAGAAAGCCGCTGTCGGCGAAGCAGCAGGGATTGGTCGCGACCAGCGGCAGGTCGCGGGCATAGGCAAGGTCGATCAGTGCCTGCTCCGCCGCCTCTTCGACCGGGTCGCCGCGGCGGGCGAGCTCGACGAACAACCGATCGCCGAACAGCGCCTGCAGCCGGTCGCAATAGGCCTCCGCCCGCGCCGGCTGGCCCTCGGCGAACAGCCGCGCCAGCGTCCCCTCGCCCGCGGCGGTCAGCGCGACCAGCCCGTCGGTACGGCCGGTCAAAGCGGCGAAATCGACGTGCGCCGGCTGTTCGACCGGGCGGTCGAGATGCGCCAGGCTGACCAGGGCGCAGAGATTGTCGTAGCCGGTCGCATCCTGCGCATAGAGCGCCAGCCAGTCGAGCGGCGCGGCCACCCCCTCCGGCATGTCGGGCCGCGCGACGCACAGCATCGTGCCGATCACCGGCTGCACGCCGTCCTTCTTGGCCGCGTCGGAAAAGGCCATGGCGGCATAGAGGCCGTTGCGGTCGGTGAGGCCCGCGGCGGGGAATTGCAGCGCCTTGGCCTGTTTGGCGATCGCCTTCGGCTCGATCGCGCCATCCAGCATCGTGTAGGACGAAAAGATACGGAGCGGTACGAACCCGGAATGCATCGCGCCCATGTAGCGGATGGGGGGCGATTCGAACAGGGACGGCGCGGAACCGGCGGTGGATAACTCCGTTGCGTCAGAAACGGAGGGATCGAACATGACCGACGCGCGCAGCTTCACCAACCCGCTCGCCACCGGCTCCGCCGGCGCCGGCTGGGGATGGATTCTCGCTTATGGTGTGGTGTCCGCTCTACTGGGCCTCGCCGCCTTCGCCTGGCCGTTCGCCGCGACGCTGGCGGCAACGCTGGTGATCGGCGCCTTCTTCATCGCGGCGGGCATCGTCTCGATCGGCGCCGGCATCTTCGGCAAGGGGCATGAAGGCCGCGGCTATGCGATCGGTTTCGGCCTGCTGTCGCTGATCGTCGGACTGCTGATGGCGTTCGAGCCGGCGACCGGCGCCTTCTCGCTGACGCTGATGGTCGCCATCTGGCTTGGGGTGCGCGGCGCGATGGAGATCGGGCTGGGCGCGCGCTTTCGCCGCGGGCGTGGGCTGATGATCGCGCTCGGCGTCATCAACATCCTGCTCGCCGTCTACGTGCTGATGACCTTGCCCTGGTCGGCGCTGACGCTGCCCGGCTTCATTCTGGGCATCAGCTTCCTGTTCGGCGGCGTGACCTCGATCGCCGCGGCACTGAACCACCGCAAGGGCGCCCCCGCCTTCGCCACGCCGGCGGTGTGAGTCGCTAGAGCAGCGCCTCAATGTCCGCCGCCAGCGCCTCCGGCTTGGTGGTCGGGGCATAGCGGCGGACGACCTTGCCGGACCGGTCGACGAGGAACTTGGTGAAGTTCCACTTGATCGCTTGCGAGCCGAGCAGTCCCGGCGCGGCCGCCTTGAGCCGATCGAACAGCGGATCGGCGGCGGCGCCGTTGACGTCGATCTTGGCGAAGACCGGGAAGGTCACATCGTAGGTCAGCGAACAGAAGCTGGCGATCTCCGCCGCATCGCCCGGCTCCTGGCTGCCGAATTGGTTGCACGGGAAGGCGAGCACCGCGAAGCCGCGGTCGGCATAGCGGCGGTAGAGCGCCTCCAGGCCTTCATATTGCGGAGTGAAGCCGCATTGCGAGGCGGTGTTGACGATCAGCAGCACCTGCCCGGCCCATCGGTCGAGCGCCACTGGCGCGCCGTCGGCGCCGCGGATGGAAAGGTCGGTGATGGTCGTCATCCGTCGTGCCTCGCCAGCAAATATTGGAGGTTCGCTTTTACCCCCGGCCATTCACGGTCGAGGATCGAATAGACGATGGTGTCGCGCAGCCGCCCGTCCGCCATCTGCTGATGGCCACGCAGCACGCCGTCCTTCTTGGCGCCGAGCCGCTCGATCGCCCGCTGACTACGGAGATTGAGCGCGTCGGTGCGGATCTGCACGCACTGGCAGTCGAGCGTCTCGAAGGCGTGGCTCAGCAGCAGCCGTTTGGCCTCGGTATTGACGCCGGTGCGCTGCACCGCCTTGGCGTAGAAGGTGCCGCCGATTTCCAGCCGGCGGTGGCCCGGGTTCATCCGCATCAGCCGGGTCGTGCCGACCAGCTGCCCGTCGGGCGTCTCCACCGCGAACAGGCGGGCGCGGCCATAATCCTTTTCCGCCGACGCCGCCGCCCACCAGCGGTCCGGCGTCTTCATCATCGCGACGTTGGCGTAGAAGATGTCCCACAGGTCGCCGACGCGCGCGACCTCGACCAGCGCCGGCAAATCGCCCTCGACCAGCGGGCGCAGCGTGACATGGCGACCGACCAGGGTCGGCGTGTCACGCCAACCGGTCACGATAAGACGCCGTCGTGCAGGCGGACGACGCGATCCATCTTCTGCGCCAGCCGCTCGTTATGCGTCGCGATCAGCGCCGCCGAGCCCTCGCCGCGGACCAGCCGCAGGAATTCGGCGAGGACGACATCGGCAGTCGATTCGTCCAGATTGCCGGTCGGCTCGTCGGCCAGCACCAGCATTGGCCGGTTGGCGAGCGCGCGGGCGACGGCGACGCGCTGCTGCTCGCCGCCCGACAATTGGCTCGGCCGATGGGTCAGGCGGTGGCCGAGGCCGAGCGCGGTCAGCAGCCCGGCGGCGCGCGTCTCCGCCGCACTCCGCTCGGCACCCTGGATCAGCTGCGGCAGCACGACATTCTCGGTGGCGTTGAAGTCGGGCAGCAAATGGTGGAATTGATAGACGAAGCCCAAACGGTCGCGGCGCATCACGGTGCGGCCGTGCGCGTCGAGGCTCGCCGCCTCCTCGCCGCCGATGCGGATCGAGCCTTCGAACCCGCCTTCGAGCAGGCCGACCGCCTGCAGCAGGGTGGACTTGCCCGATCCCGACGGCCCGACCAGCGCGACGATCTCGCCGGGGCCGACCGACAGCTCGACGCCGCGCAGCACGTGGATCGTGTGGCCGCCCTGGGTGAAGCTGCGCGTCAGGCCGCGGGTCTGGAGGACGGCGTCATTCATAGCGCAGCACCTGGACGGGGTCGGTGCTCGCCGCCTTCCATGCCGGATAGAGGGTGGCGAGGAAGCTGAAGCCCAATGCCATCACGGTGATGACGACGATCTCGACCGGATCGGGCTTGGACGGCAGTTCCGTCAGATAGCGGATCGACGGGTCCCACAGATTCTGGCCGGTGACGAACTGGACGAAGTTCACCACCGCCTGGCGGTAGAACAGGAACACCGCGCCGAGGATCAGGCCCGCCACCGTGCCGAGCGCGCCGATGATCGTGCCGACGGTGACGAAGATGCGCATCATCCCGGCCCGCGTCGCGCCCATGGTGCGCAGGATCGCGATGTCGCGCGTCTTGGCGCGGACCAGCATGATCAGGCTGGACAGGATGTTGAACACTGCGACCAGAATGATGATCGACAGCACGGTGAACATCGCGACGCGCTCGACCTCCAGTGCCTGAAACAGCTGCGCATTCATCGACCGCCAGTCCTGAATGATCGCACCGGGTGGCAGCTTGTCGGCGAGCGGCGCGAGGATCGGCCCGACCCGATCGGCATCGACGGTCTGCAATTCGATCATGCCGATCGCATCGCCCATCAGCAGCAGCGTCTGCGCATCCTGGATCGGCATCATCACGAACTGCTTGTCGTAATCGTACAGGCCGATCTCGAAGATCGCCCCGACCCGATAATTGACGATCCGCGGCACCGTTCCGAACGGCGTCGTCTGTCCCTGCGGATTGAACAGCTGGATTTCGCTGCCGACGGTCGCGCCCAGCGCCTCGGCGAGGCGGGAGCCGATCGCGATCCGCCCGCTGCCCGGCGTGACCGAGGCGAGCGAACCCATCACGATCTTCTTGCCGATCACGTCCTGCACGTCGTTCATCCGCACGCCGCGGACCAGCACCGCCTCGGCACGGCCATTGTAGGTCGCGGCAAGCGGCTGTTCGATCAGCGGCACGGCGCTGGTCACGCCGGGGGTCGCACGCGCCTGGCGGACGATGTCCTGCCAGTCGGGGAGGCGACCGCCGACGCTCTGGATCACGGCGTGGCCATTGAGCCCGACGATCTTGTCGAACAGCTCTGCCCGGAAACCGTTCATCACGCTCATCACGATGACGAGCGCGGCGACGCCGAGCATCACCGCGACGAGGCTGATCGAGGCGACGAGGAAGATGAACGCCTCGCCCTTGCCCGGCAGCAGGTAGCGACGGGCGATCATCCGTTCATAGCGCGAGAGGATCATGGCGCGAGCCTGTAAGCGGGCCCAGCGGTGCGCGCAACGAGATGTTGCGGAATCGTCACAGGGCAGGCGCAATCGTGATGCGGACGTGACATAGCCGATGACAAAGGCCGGCCCATGCCATAGCAGAAACTCATCTGAGACACAGGCAACGGCCGTGGTTCGGGGACGACATCGGGACGACGCAGCGAACACGCGCGATCGGCCTGACGACCAAGGGGGCTGACGAGTTTCTCGTCACGCAGGCGCCCGGATCGGCAACGGTCCGGGCGTTTGCCGTTGAAAGGCCGCCCTCCCCTCCCCGCCGCGGCCGAGCCGGGCAAAGGGCGGGAGCTTCCAAATCGCGCCCCTTGTCCGGCTGATCCGGATTAGCCGATCCATTCTGAACGATCGCCTAACGTGGCCCAATCTTTGTATTTTCCGGCGGCATCGGCCGAGGCCGGGGGATGGCGGCCGCCCCTCCCCCGGCCCGGCTGCGGCCGACACTGCGCGTCGGGCGCCGCCGATCGCTCTGCCTAGAAGGACTTCGACACGGTCACGCCATAAGTGCGCGGATCGCCCGGCTGGCCGACGATCAGCCCGGTGCTGCCCGACTGGGTCGACAGCAATTCGAAATAATGGTGGTCGAAGACGTTGCGCACCCAGGCGAAGACATTGGTGCCGTTCTGCCGATAGCCGAGCCGGACGTTGGAGAGCGAATAGCCCTCGATCCAGGTATAGGTGGACGGCGACGGATTGGACGAGAAGCGCGAGCGATAGCTGCCGTCATAGCCGACATAGGCCTCGCCGCCGGCACTCGGCACCGGCAGGCTGTATTCGCCGCCGAAGGAGAAGGCCCATTTCGAGATGCCGGGCAGCCGCTGGCCGGAGATGTCGCATTGCGCGGGGCTGTACGACGGTTGCGTGGCGGTGCCCGCCTGCCCCGCCGGGCTAGCCGGGTGGGTGGCATCGGCGGCGGTACCCCCCGTCAGTTCGGGCGGGCATGGCGCGTTGGTGAAGCGGACATATCGGGCGTCGGTAAAGGCACCGCTGAGATACAGGCTGAGGTGTTTGTCGGGACGGAAACTGCTGTCGAATTCCACCCCGCGCGAACGCACCTTCCCCGCATTGGCCAGATAGCCGCGGATCACGTTGATCGCATTGTTGTTCACCGTCGCCTGATAATCCGAAACATCGGTCCAGAAGCCGGCGAGGTTGAAGGTCAGGCGCCGGTCGAGGAACTGCGTCTTGAGGCCGATCTCGTAATTGTTGACCTTTTCTGGCTTCACCGTCTGGGTGGACAGATCGACGCCGGTACTGTCCTTGTTGAGCGGCAGGCCGGACAGGTTGATGCCGCCAGATTTGAAGCTGCGGGCATAGGTCGCATAAGCGTGGATGTCCGGCGTCGCGTCGTAGGAGACGGTGATGTCGCCGGATGTGTTCCAGGCGCTGAATCGCGGACTGTAGCGTTGCGGTGCGAGCGTGTTGATCTGGTTCTGGAAGGTGGTGCGCGCCGCCGCGGTCGGCTGGGCGGCGAGCAGGGCGGCGACATTGTCGGCGGTCGCGGTGAAGCGATATTGCGCATTGGCGATGCTGACCACGGACTCATAGAAGCCTGACTTGCGGTCATAGTTGACGCGCAGGCCGGGCTGGACGTGCAATACGTCGGTCAGCGCCCAGTTGAGCTTGGCAAAAACGGCGAAACTGTCGTTGCTGAAGTCGATCGTGTTGGTCGAGGTCAGGCCGTTCAGCACATTGGGATTGTTCGCGTCCGAACCGGACAGCAGGAAGCGGCTCGCCGCCGATCCCTGCACCTGCGATCCCTGGGTGTGGATCGTCTGGTGGAACAGGAAAGCGCCGACCGTATAGTCGAGCCGGTTGCTGCCGTTCGAGGCGAGCCGGAATTCCTGCGACACCTGTTTCTGCTGCGACGGGTTCTGCGACACGGTGGTGATCGGCAGGCCGGTGAAGTCGCGATCGTTCTGCGGCTGCCAGTCCCAATAGCGCCAGGCGCTGACCGAGGTCAGCGTCGCCGGGCCGACATCCCAATTGGCGACCAGCGACGCGCCGCCGACCTCCTGCCGGGAATTGATGCCGGCATCGAGATCGGTGACCCGGTCGAAGGGATCGGTGCTCGGCGGCCGATAGTTGAGCGCCGCCGCCAGCGCGGCATATTGGCGGGCGAGCGGCCTCTGCGTCGTCCCGACGCGGGCGTAATATTGCACGCAGCACAGCGGGTTCTGGACGTTGAAGTCACCCGACAACGTCAGGCTGAGCGCGCTGGTGGCATGCCAGAGCAACTGGCCGCGCAGGCCGAGGTTGCGCTGGCGGTGCAGATCCTCTCCCGAACTGGTGTCGTAGATCGTCCCGCGGCGCGTCGTCGCAGAGGCCGACAGGCGGAGCGCGATATCGTCGGACAGCGGCCCGGACACCGATGCCTTGGCCTGGACGAAGCGGTAATTGCCAAGGCTGATTTCCGCCCGCCCCTCCGGCGTGAAGCTGGGCGCGCGAGTGGTGACGTTGAGCGCCCCGGCCGTGGTGTTCTTGCCGTATAGCGTTCCCTGGGGACCGCGCAGCACCTCAACCCGCTCGACATCGACGAAATCGAAGGTCGAGGCGCCGATCCGGCCGATATAGACACCGTCGACATAGAAGCCGACGCCCTGTTCGATGCCGTCGTTGGTCAGGCCGAACGGGGCGCCGAGCCCGCGGATGTTGATCGCCGAATTGCGGGGGTTGCTGGAGTAGAATTGCAGGGCCGGCTGTTGCTGCTGCAGCCGGTTGACGTTGAACGCGCCGGTCTTGTCGATGTCCGCCCCACCGATCACCGACATGGCGATCGGCACGCGCTGGACCGATTCGGAACGCCGCCGCGCGGTGACCAGAATGTCGCCCTGCTGCGCGCTGGCGTCCGTCGCCGTCGGTGCCGCCTGCCCCTCCGCCGGCGCATCCTGGGTCGGCACGGCGGACGCGGCGGCGGTCTGACCCGCCAACAGGATTGCGAGCGTAAGCGACATGCAGGACCCCTTTATCGTTCGCCGGCAACGTCCACTGGTTGACTAGGCGATCAAAGAAGGACTTGCTTGTCCGGGACATAGCGCGGCTTGCCGGCCAGCGACGCCGGCTCCCTTGAAAAGGGCCGAAGCCTTCCCAAATCTGGGTCGCACGGGGCCGATACGGACCGTGCAGAGGTGCCGCGCACGAGCGGGCGCCGAACACATCAACTCGCTTCTTTCGGAGGATTTGACATGCGACTCGACCTGACCCCCTATCGCCGCTCGACGATCGGTTTCGACCGGCTGTTCGACCTGCTCGAGGCCAATGCCCGCAGCAATGCGGCGGAGAACTACCCGCCCTTCAATCTCGAGCGCGTCGCCGACGACCGCTATCGCATTACGCTGGCGGTGGCCGGCTTCACCCGCGACGAGATCGAGATCACCGCGCAGCAGAATCTGCTGCTCGTCGCCGGCAAGAAGGATGACAAGGCGGCGAACGCCAACTTCCTGCACGTCGGCATCGCGAACCGCAGCTTCGAACGCCGCTTCGAACTCGCCGACTTCGTCTTCGTCGAGGATGCCCGTCTCAACGACGGTCTGCTCGTCATCGACCTGGTCCGCGAAGTGCCCGAGGCGATGAAGCCGAAGAGCATCGCGATCAAGACGGGCGCGCCGCTCGCCGCCGTCGAGAACCAGACCGAGGCGACGCAGCAGGCCGCGTAACACGGATCGGCGTCTGTAGCTCCCTTTTCCAGACGTCGTGGGGCGTCCGGGCCGACGGGTCCGGGCGCCTTCTTGTATGCAGCGACAAGGGTCAGCCGCGCACGAATGCGGGGGAGCGCGGGTCGAACCAGTCGCTCGCGTCGGGGCTGTACAGGATGAGGATCGCCAGCCCCTCGATCATCAATTGGGCGATCGAAGCGACGATCATGACCGGCGTCGTCCCCTCCGGAGGCACGACCCCAATCGCGCGCAGCAGCGCCACGCTGGTCGCCAGACCCATGAACCACCGAAGCAGCAGCGTTCCCCGCGCTCCGGCCGAGCGCCGGAAGACGACGAGGACGAACAAGGTGGCGGCAAAGCCGATCCCTGCGACACGGATCCAAAAGATCCGACGCGCCAGCATCCGGGCGGCCGCCGGCGCCAGTGCGACGCTGAAGGTCATCGAACGGCTCGCCGCGATGGCGAGCGCGACGCTCAGCAGACAGGATGCGGCGAACAGGAACGCGAACAGCTTCAGCGACAGCGGCCGTGCCACAAGCGCCTCCGGGGGACGAATGAATCGTCCCCTTCCTATCGTTTCAGCGCTTAACGCTTTGCGACGTCGGCGTCAGACCAGGCGGCTCTGCTTCACCGCCGCGGCGATGAAGCTGGCGAACAGCGGATGCGGGTCGAACGGCTTGCTCTTCAGCTCCGGATGGAACTGGACACCGACGAACCAGGGATGGTCCGGCCGCTCGACGATTTCCGGCAGGGTGCCGTCGGGCGACATGCCGCTGAACACCAGCCCGCCCTTTTCGAGCGCGTCCTTGTAATGGGTGTTGACCTCATAGCGGTGGCGATGCCGCTCATGGATCGTCGTGCCGCCATAGATCGAGGCGACCACCGAATTGCCGTCCAGCGCCGCCTCATAGGCGCCAAGCCGCATCGTGCCGCCAAGATCGCCCGACGCCTCCCGCTTCTCCAGCCCGTCGCGACCCATCCATTCGGTGATCAGACCGACCACCGGCTCCTCGGTCGGTCCGAATTCGGTCGACGACGCCTGCTCGATCCCGGCGAGGTCGCGCGCGCCCTCGACACAAGCCATCTGCATGCCGAAGCAGATGCCGAAATAGGGGATCTCGCGCTCGCGGGCGAATTTGACCGACTTGATCTTGCCCTCCGCGCCGCGCTCGCCGAACGCGCCGGGGACGAGGATCGCGTCGCACGGCTCGAGCTGGCTGACGATCTCGCTGGAATCGTTCTCGAACATTTCGGCGTCGATCCACCGGATGTTGACCTTCACCCGGTTGGCGATACCGCCATGGACGAGCGCCTCGTTGAGCGACTTGTACGCATCCTGCAGGCCGACATATTTGCCGACGACGCCGACCGTCACCTCGCCCTCGGGATTGGTCAGCCGGTCCATGATGTCGGTCCAGCGCGACAGATCGGGCGCCGAGGACGGCGTGATGCCGAAGGCGCGCAGCACCTCCGAATCGAGGCCCTCGCCGTGATATTGCAGCGGCACGCCGTAGATGCTCTTGGCATCCAGCGCCGGAATCACCGCGCTCTCGGGCACGTTGCAGAACAGCGCGATCTTGGCGCGCTCCGACGGCGGCAGCGGATGTTCGCAGCGGCAGACCAGCACGTCGGGCTGCACGCCCAACGCCGCCAGGTCACGCACCGAATGCTGCGTTGGCTTGGTCTTCAACTCGCCGGCGGCAGCGATATAGGGCACCAACGTCACGTGGATGCTGATCGCATTGCCGCGGCCGACCTCGTTCTTCAACTGGCGAATCGCCTCGATGAACGGCAGCGATTCGATGTCGCCGACCGTGCCGCCGATCTCGCAGAGCACGAAGTCGAGGTCGTCCGTCTCGGCGCGGGCGAACGCCTTGATCGCGTCGGTGACGTGCGGGATGACCTGCACCGTCGCGCCGAGGTAATCGCCGCGCCGTTCGCGCTCGATGATCGACTTGTAGATCCGGCCCGAAGTGACGTTGTCCGACTGGCGCGACGCGACGCCGGTGAACCGCTCGTAATGGCCGAGGTCGAGGTCGGTCTCCGCCCCGTCGTCGGTCACATAGACCTCGCCGTGCTGATACGGGCTCATCGTGCCCGGATCGACATTGAGATAGGGATCGAACTTGCGGATCCGGACGCGGTAGCCGCGTGCCTGGAGAAGAGCTGCAAGAGAGGCCGCCATGAGGCCCTTGCCGAGCGACGAGACCACGCCGCCGGTGATGAAGATATACCGCGCCATGGGAAGAACCGCCTAGCTTGGGTTGGGGGCAAACGACAAGAGCGCGCGCCGCGAGGACGCGCGTTTATGCGGCGAACCGCTGAACCGGATTAGCGGGCGAGCGGAACCGCGCCGTTGTCCGCCGGCGCCGTCGCGGGCGCTGCCGCGTTGCTCGGCGTCGCCGGCGCCGCATCGGCGGGCGTGTTGGGCACCGCATCCTGCTTCGGTGCCGGAACGGTCCGCGCCAACGAGGTATCGATCGTCTGCGTCTGCCGGCTCGCCGCGAGGAACGCCAGCGCGATCGACATGACGACGAACACCGTCGCCAGGATCGAGGTCAGGCGGGTCAAGAAGTCCGCCGCGCCGCGCGCCGACATCAGGCCCGACGGGCTGCCGCCCATGCCGAGGCCACCGCCCTCCGACCGCTGCATCAGGATCACCGTCACGAGTGCGGCAGCGATGATGGCATGGACGACGAGAAGGAAGGTGAACATCTAAGGTCCCGATTGTCGGTGAAGGCGCGCACATAGGCGAGGTGGGCGGGGGGATCAACCGCGCGTTCCGTCGCCGCGGCACGGGCCGGGATCGCCCTCGCCAGACCAGTGTCGATTCGCGTCCCGAGCCGGCCGCGCGGCCGCGCCAACCGCCGCTGCCGTCCGACCGGCCGGCAACGGCCGCCTTTTCGTTAATTTTTCGCGGAAACCTGCAGCGGGGCGCGGCGTTATGACCGCGAAACGACACCCGAAAATGGGTGCAGATACGGGTATTTGCACGTGGGAACAGCCGCCGCGCAATCACTGTCGACGTGGATGACCGCTCTGGTCGATTACGTCCGCTCGGGCGAGCCCGATCTGACCAACCGGCAGATGGCCTTGCTCATGCTCGTCTACCTCAATCCCGGCCCCCATACCGTCCGCGGTCTGGCGCGCGCTCTGAACGTCTCGAAGCCCGTCGTCACGCGCGCCTTGAACAGGTTGGGCGCACTCGGCTATCTGCGCCGGCAACGCGACGACAGCGACAAGCGCAACATCTTCGTCGCTCGCACATCCGAAGGGGCAGATTTTCTTGAAGAGTTCGGGCATTTCCTCGGCGAAGGCGACCCGCCAGCCCCCCTCCGAGCCCCTCTCCGCGCCGCAATCGCGTAAGACGTTCGCACTGACGGGCCCGTCGGTCGTGCTCGATCCCCGCACGCATGCGGTGCGCGGCGACCTCGCCGACGTGCGCCTCGCCGAGCAGGTGTTCGCGCCGCATTATGCCGCGCCGATCCTGACGGTCGCGCGGCAGGCGGCGTCGATATTCGCCGATCGCAACCGCACCGCGCCGCTCGCCGAACTGGCCGAGGGCGATCGGTTCGAGGTGCTCGAACTGGCCGGTGATCATGCCTGGGGCCGTGCGCCCGAGCGCGACGTCGTGGGCTATGTCGACCGCGCGGCACTGGATGCCAGCGCATGACCGTCGCCGTCTTCATCGACGGTGCGGTCGGCACCACCGGGCTCGACATCCGCGATAGATTGGCCGGGCGGCGCGACCTGTCCGTCGTCACCCTCGACGAGGCGCGCCGGAAGGACGCCGCGGCGCGCGCCGAGGCGCTGAACGATTGCGACATCGCCATCCTGTGCCTGCCCGACGACGCGGCGCGCGAGGCGGTGGCGCTGATCCGCAACGATCGTACCCGCGTGATCGACGCCTCGACGGCGCATCGCGTCGCCGATGGCTGGACCTATGGTTTCGCCGAGTTGGAGCCCGATCAGGCGCAGCGCATCGCCGCCGCCCGCTTCGTCGCCAATCCCGGCTGCTATCCGACCGCCTTCCTGGCGCTCGTCCGCCCGCTCGTCCGTGCCGGGCTGATCCCGGCCGACTGGCCGCTGTCGTTCAACGCGGTGTCGGGCTATTCGGGCGGCGGCAAGGCGATGATCGCCGAATTCGAGGAGGGGGGCACCGACACCGCCTTCCGCATCTACGCGCTCGGCCTCGCCCACAAGCATCTGCCGGAGATGCGCGCGCATGCCGGCCTGTCCTATCCGCCGATCTTCGCACCGTCGGTTGCTCGCCTGCTCCGCGGCATGCTCGGCGAGGTGCCGCTGCCCCTGCTCCATCTGCCGGCGGCGCCGTCGCTGGCGGACGTCGAGGGTGCGCTGTTCGCGGCCTATGCCGGCTCGCCACTGGTCCGCGTCGCTCGCGGCGATACGCAGACGGTGACGATCGAGGAGCATAGCGGCACCGACGGGATGACGCTGCGCGTCTGCGGCAACGCCGACAGCGGCCAGGCGCGGCTGATCGCGACGCTCGACAATCTCGGCAAGGGCGCCGGCGGCGCCGCCGTCCAGAATCTCAACATCATGGCCGGACTCGATCCGCTCGCCGGCCTGACCCTGACGAAGGAATAGCGACATGCCGCGCACGCCCGTGGGTAAGCTCCTGCTGTTCGGCGCGACCGGCGATCTCGCCCGGCGCATGCTGCTGCCCTCGCTCTATGGCCTGCATGCCGACGGGCTGCTGCCGGAGGGGCTGACGATCACCGGATCGGCGCGCGGCGACATGGACGACGCCGGCTATCGCGACGTCGTCAAGAAGGCGCTCGACGAATTCCTGCCCGACGATCGCAAGGACGAGAGCGCGCTCGGCACCTTCATGGAGCGAATCCAGTTCCAGCCCGCCGACCTGTCGGATCCGAACAGCTTCCAGCCGCTCGCCGACAAGATCGGCGACATAGCGGGTGGCCTCGCCATCTATCTGTCGACCGCCCCGTCGCTGTTCGAGTCGGCGGTCGAGGGGTTGGAGAAGGTCGGCCTGACCGGCCCGACCGTCCGCATCGCGCTGGAAAAGCCGCTCGGTTACGACCTCGCCTCGTCGATCGAGATCAACGACACCGTCGCGCGTGCCTTTCCGGAGGAGCGGACGTTCCGCATCGACCATTATCTGGGCAAGGAAACGGTCCAGAACATCCTGGCGCTGCGTTTCGGCAATTCGATGTTCGAGCCGATCTGGAACGCGCAGGGGATCGACAACGTCCAGATCACCATCGCCGAAACCGTCGGGCTGGAGGATCGCGCCGGCTATTACGAGGGCGCGGGCGCGCTGCGCGACATGGTCGCCAACCACATGCTCCAGCTCGTCGCGCTGATCGCGATGGAGCCGCCGGCATTGTACGACGGCACCGCGATTCGCGACGAAAAGGCGAAGGTCTTCCGCTCGATGCGCCAGATCAAGCCGGAGGAGGTGCAGGCCTGCACCGTCACCGGCCAGTATGAAGAGGGCGCGGTCGGCGGCAAGGTCGTCAAGGGCTATGACGAAGAGCTCGGCTATGACAGCGACGTCGAGACCTTCGTCGCGATCAAGGCACATATCGATAACTGGCGCTGGCAGGGCGTGCCCTTCTACCTGCGCACCGGCAAAAGGATGGCGAAGCGCCGCAGCGAGATCGCGATCCAGTTCAAGCCGGTGCCGCATTCGATGTTCTCCGGTCGTGGCGGCCTGCTCCAGCCCAACACGATGGTGATCCGTCTGCAGCCGGAAGAATATGTCCAGCTGCTGGTGATGACCAAGGAACCGGGTCTCGACCGCGAGGGAATCAAGCTGCGCGAAGTGCCGCTCAATCTCAGCCTCGACGCCGAATTCTCCGGCAAGCGGCGGCGCATCGCCTATGAGCGATTGCTGCTCGACCTGATCGAGGGCGACCAGACGCTGTTCGTCCGCCGCGACGAGGTCGAGGCGCAATGGAAGTGGATCGACGCGATCCGCGCCGGCTGGGCGGCCAACCAGACCCGGCCGAAGCATTATGCCGCGGGCACCTGGGGCCCGGCCGGCGCGATCGCGCTGACCGAGCGCGACGGCGTGACCTGGCAGGACGATTGACCTTTTACTGTCATTCCCTCGAAGGCGGGAATCCAGACGCGCAGGGCTGCGATAGAGCCGCGACGGCATAGTGTGTGGATCCCCGCCTCCGCGGGGATGACGGCAGTTTGAAGAGATTGGACGACGCATGACCGAAATCGAATGGTGGGAATACGACGACGCAGGCGAGCTCGCCGAGGCGATCGCCGGCGACATCCAGTTCGTCATCGAAAGCGCGCTGGATGCGCGCGGCTCCGCAGTCATCGCCCTCGCCGGCGGCAAGACGCCCTTCCCCGCCTATGAGAAGCTCGCCAAGGCGAAGCTCGACTGGAAGCGCGTGACGATCGTCCCTGGCGATGAGCGGATCGTGCCGCTCGGCGACCCGCTGTCCAACGTCACCCAGCTCGGCAAGCTGTTCATTCCCAAGGGCGCGCGTGTCATCCCGATCGTCCCCGCGGCGACCGAGGATTACAAGGCCGCGGGCCGCTCCGCCGATGCGCTGATGCAGGATCTGCACTGGCCGCTCGACCTCTGCCTGCTCGGCGTCGGCGGCGACGGCCATACCGCGTCGATCTTTCCCGGCCCCGATTTCGACGAGGCGCTCAACGGCCCCAAGGAACGACGCATGCTGGGCGTGATGCCCGATCCGCTGCCGCCGGAGGCGCCGGTGGCGCGCGTCACCCTGTCGCGCGCCGCGATCGCCAGCGCGCGCGCGCTGATGATCGCCGTGACGGGACAGGCGAAGCGCGAAGTGATTGAAAAGGCCATCGACCAGGGGCCGTCCTCGCCCTATCCCATCGGCCGGGTACTCGCCGACGTCGAGCTGCCCGTCGACATCCACTGGGCGCCCTGACCGGACGCCCCACTTCTACCGGACGGATTTCCTCCCCATGAATCCCGCCGTTTCCGCCGTTACCGACCGGATCATCGAACGATCCCGGCCGCGCCGCTCTGCCTATCTCGCGCTGATCAAGCGCGAGCGCGAGAATGGCGTTCGCCGCCCGCAGCTGGGCTGCGCCAATCTCGCCCATGCCTATGCCGGCACCGAGGAGGATCGCGACGCGATGCGCCACGGCCCCGGCATGAACATCGGCATCGTCACCGCCTACAACGATATGCTGTCGGCGCATGCGGTCTATTATCGCTATCCGGAACTGATGAAGGTCTGGGCGCGCGAGGTCGGCGCGACGGCGCAGGTCGCGGGCGGCGTGCCGGCGATGTGCGACGGCGTGACCCAGGGCTATGCCGGCATGGAGCTGTCGCTGTTCAGCCGCGACACGATCGCGCTCAGCACCGCGATCGCGCTCAGCCACGGCACGTTCGAGGGGGCGGCGCTGCTCGGCATCTGCGACAAGATCGTGCCCGGCCTGCTGATGGGCGCTCTGCGCTTCGGCCATCTCCCGATGGTGCTGATCCCGGGCGGCCCGATGCCCACCGGTATCGCCAACAAGGCCAAGGCGGCGGTGCGCGAACGCTATGCGGTCGGCGAGGCGACGCGCGACGAATTGCTCGATACCGAAATCCAGGCCTATCACGGCAAGGGCACCTGCACCTTCTACGGCACCGCCAACACCAACCAGATGATGATGGAGGTGATGGGCCTGCACATGCCCGGCGCCGCCTTCGTCCAACCGCAGACCAAGCTGCGCCAGGAGCTGACGCGGGCGGCGGTGCACCGGCTTGCCGGCCTCGGCTGGCGCGGCGACGATTACCGGCCGCTCGGCCATTGCGTCGACGAGCGCGCGGTCGTGAACGCCGCGGTTGGCCTGCTCGCCACCGGCGGCTCCACCAACCATCTGATGCATCTGCCGGCGATCGCGCGCGCGGCGGGAATCGTCATCGACTGGGAGGATTTCGACCGCCTGAGCCAGGCGGTGCCGCTGATCGCGCGCGTCTATCCGAACGGGTCGGCGGACGTGAACGGCTTCGAGGAAGCGGGCGGCATGCCGTTCGTGATCCGCGAATTGCTGTCGGCCGGACTGCTCCACGGCGACATTCCGACGATCGGCGGCGGTGATCTCAGCGCCTATGCCGAAAAGCCGGTGATGCAGGACGACCGGCTCGCCTGGCAGCCGGTCGGCGACAGCGGCGACGAAACAATCCTGCGCCCCGCCACCAACCCCTTCTCTCCCGACGGCGGCATGCGCATCCTCACCGGCAATATCGGCCGTGCCTGCATCAAGGTGTCGGCGGTGGAGCGGTCGCGCTGGATAATCGAGGCGCCGGCGCGGGTCTTCACCGATCAGGCCGACGTGCTCGCGGCCTTCAAGGCGGGCGAGCTCGAGCGCGACGTCGTGGTCGTGGTTCGCTTCCAAGGGCCGCGTGCCAACGGCATGCCGGAATTGCACAAGCTGACCCCGCCGCTCGGCGTGCTGCAGAATCGCGGCTTCAAGGTCGCGCTGGTCACCGACGGCCGGATGTCCGGCGCCAGCGGCAAGGTGCCGTGCGCGATCCATTGCTCGCCCGAAGCGCTCGGCCGGGGCGCGATCGGCAAGATTCGCGACGGCGACCTGATCAGGCTGGATGCCGAAGCCGGCACGCTGGAGGCGCTGGTCGATGCGACGGAATGGGACGCACGCCCCCTCGCCGAGGCGCCGCCCGCCGCCGAGGGCATGGGCCGCGAGCTGTTCGCGATGTTCCGCCAGCTGGCCGACGAGGCGGAGCAGGGCGCATCGCCGATGCTGGCCGCGGCGGGGCTTTAAGGAACGCGATCACCCTCACCCTTGCCATCGCCATCCGGCGATGGGCCCCTTCCCTCTCCCAGCGGGAGAGGGAGGGAGGCGCGAAGCGCCCGAAGGGTAAGGGTGAACAACGATATATGGAGGGATGAATGCACGTCGTAGCGGTGGACATCGGGGGCACGCATGCCCGTTTCGCGATCGCGGAGGTCGAGGGCGGCCGCGTCGTCTCGCTCGGCGAGCCGATGACGCTGCGCACCGAAGACCATGCTAGTCTGCAGACGGCATGGCAGGCCTTCGCCGCTACGCATGGCGGTGACCTACCCAAGGCGGCGGCGATCTCCGTCGCCTCGCCGATCACCGGCGATGTGATCCGGCTGACCAACAATCCCTGGGTGATCCGCCCGTCGCTGATCCCGGAACGGCTCGGCGCCGACATTTATACGGTGATCAACGATTTCGGCGCGGTCGGCCATGCGGTCGCGCAATTGCCGCAGCAGCATTTCGTCCATCTCTGCGGACCGGACACGCCGATCCCGACCGACGGCATCACCACCGTTTGCGGGCCCGGCACCGGCCTGGGCGTCGCGCAGGTCTTCCAGACCGACAATCGTTATTATGTCCTGCCGACCGAGGGCGGCCATATGGACTTTTCGCCGCTCGACGCGATCGAGGATGCGATCGTCCGCCGCCTGCGCCGCACCTTCACCCGCGTCTCGGCCGAGCGGATCTGCTCGGGCCCCGGCATCGTCGCGATCTACGAGACGCTGGCGGAGATGGAAGCGCGCCCCGTCCCCAGCCGCGACGACAAGACGATCTGGACCGAAGCCCTCGACGGCACCGATTCGATCGCGCTTGCCGCGCTCGATCGCTTCTGCCTGTCGCTTGGCGCGGTCGCCGGCGACCTGGCGCTGACCCACGGGGCCAAGGGCGTGGTGATCGCCGGCGGTCTCGGCCTGCGCATCAAGGACAAACTGATCCGTTCCGGCTTCGACCAGCGCTTCGTCGCCAAGGGCCGCTTCCAGTCGATGATGGCCGGCATTCCGGTGAAGCTCATCACCCATCCCCAGCCCGGCCTGTTCGGCGCCGCCGCCGCCTTCGCCCAGCAGCATACCGGCCAATAAGGACCTAACATGACCGACATCGCCACCATCATGCAGACCAGCGCCGTGATCCCGGTTCTGGTGATCGACGACGCCGCCACTGCCCGGCCCCTGGCCGAGGCGCTCGTCGCCGGCGGTCTCAAGGTGCTCGAGGTGACGCTGCGTACCGGCGCCGCGATGGAGGCGATCGCCGAGATGAAGCAGGTGCCGGGGGCGATCGTCGGCGCCGGCACCGTGGTCAACGAGGCGCAGGCGCGCGACGTGATCGATGCCGGTGTCGAATTCATCGTCTCGCCCGGCCTGACCGAGCGGCTCGCTAGGCCGATCCTCGACGCCGGCGTCGCCTATCTTCCCGGCACCGCGACGGCGGGCGACATCATGCGCGGCCTCGATCTTGGCCTCACCCACTTCAAGTTCTTCCCCGCCGAAACCAGCGGCGGCCTGAAGGCGCTGAAGGCGCTCGCCGCCCCCTTCTACCAATGCCGCTTCTGCCCGACCGGCGGCATCACCGAGGCGTCTGCGCCCGAGTGGCTGGCGTTCAAGCCCGTGCTCTGCGTCGGCGGCAGCTGGGTGACCGGCGGCAGCATGGCAGAGGTGGAGACCAACGCGCGCGCAGCGAGCGCATTGCGCGGCTGAGGATCGTGACGGCGGGGAGCATCATACGATGCGTCCCGCCGGCCCGGTGATCAGCATTCAGCCGACGCCCCCATGCTGGGATCAACGACGGCGTGGCGGCGTTTCGGGCAGGCGATCGCTCGTGCAGCTGAATTCAGCGAGAAGCGCATTGCCCACCGCTTCCACCCAATCGCCACTCTCATGGTCAAAGCGCAGCGCGCGGACCGCCACCAAACGCAACCGGTCCGGCTTCGCAGTCGGCGGCACGCATTGCGGCATTTGATGCGCCGCCCGGTACGCATCGATCCGGTTGGCTATCGCATAAACGTGCTGAAGGCAGAAATCGCTGTCTCGCGCGAAGTCAGGCGAGGTCGCAGCGGTTGCGCAGCGCTTCCGCAGCATCTTGGGGCTGAAGCCCTCGTCCCCGTTGATGGCGGGCGTTGCGGCGGCGGCGAGTGCGAGGACCACGCCGAACACGCCTACATCTCCCCCCGCGCACGGCGGATGGCGTACCATTTTTGGACATTGGCATTATGCTTGGCGAGCGTGTCGGCGAAGACGTGACCGCCGGTGCCGTCGGCGACGAAATACAGCGCCTTCGATTGCGCCGGATCGAGCACCGCGTCGATTGAGGCGCGGCCCGGATTGGCGATCGGCCCGACCGGCAGACCGGTCTCGGCATAGGTGTTGTAGCCGTTCTTGGCGCGCAGCTCGGAGCGCAGGATGCGGCGGCCGAGCGGGCGCCCCTTGGTGATCGGATAGATGACCGTCGGATCGGCCTGAAGCGGCATGCCGGCCTTCAGGCGGTTGCCGTAGACGGCGGCGACCATCCGCCGCTCGGACGGCTTGCCCGTCTCCTTCTCGACGATCGAGGCGAGGATGACCGCCTGTTCGGGCGTCGACACCGCGATGCCGGGCTTGCGCTTCGCCCAGGCGGACTGGAGGTAGGTGCGCATCGCCGTCTGCATCCGGGTGACGACGGAGGCGCGCGTGTCGCCACGCTGGAAGGCATAGCTGTCCGGCAGCACCGATCCTTCCGCCGGCACCGGTACCGGGCCGACCAGACCCTCGGCCTTCATCAGTGCGTCGTGGACGAGCACCGACGGATAGCCCTCCGGCACGACGACGAGCCGCTGCAGCACCTTGCCGCCCTGCAGCATCTTGAGGATGTCGGACTGGCTGGTATGCGGCGGAATGCGATATTCGCCGGCCTTGATCGGCTCGCCCGAGCCGAACAGCCGCGCGAGCAGGCGGAAGCGGCCGGCGGAGGGGATCGCGCCTGCCTTCTCCAGCTCGCGGGCGGCGCCGGCGAGCGTGCTACCCTCCGCCACCTGCACCGTCAGCGTGCGCGGCGCCGGGCCGCTGCCGCCCCAGCCATGCACCACCCAGAAGGCGGCGACGATCGCCACCAGGGCGACCAGCAATCCGACACAGCCGACCTTGCGCACGTCCGTCTCCCCGCCGTGCGGATCAGATCGCCTTCATCACCAACGACGCATTGGTCCCGCCGAAGCCGAACGAGTTGTTCAGCACCGCCTTGACCTCGCGCTTCTTGGCGGTGTGCGGCACCAGGTCGACGCCCTCGGTCCCCTCGTCGGGATCGTCCAGGTTGAGCGTCGGTGGCACGATCTGGTCGCGCAGCGCGAGGATGCAGAAGATGCTCTCCACCGCGCCGGCGCCGCCGAGCAGATGGCCGATCGCCGACTTGGTGCTCGACATGGACGCCCCCGACAGGTCGTCACCGAACACCCGCTTGGCCGCGGCGAGTTCTATCGTGTCCGCCATGGTCGAGGTGCCATGGGCATTGATGTAATCGATGTCCGAAGGCTCCATCCCCGCCTTGCGCAGCGCCATGCGCATCGCATTCTCCGCGCCCTTGCCCTCCGGATGCGGCGCGGTGACGTGATAGGCATCGCCCGACAGGCCGTAGCCGACCACCTCGGCATAGATTTTGGCGCCGCGCGCCTTGGCGTGCTCATATTCCTCGAGCACGACGACGCCCGCGCCCTCGCCCATCACGAAGCCGTCGCGATTGCGGTCATAGGGTCGGCTCGCCTCGGTCGGGCGGTCGTTCATGCTCGTGTTGAGCGCCCGCGCCTGGGCGAAGCCGGCGACGCCGAGCGGGTTGATCGTGCTTTCCGCACCGCCCGCCAGCATGATGTCGGCATCGTCGTCGCGGATCATCCGGGCGGCATCGCCGATCGAATGCGCGCCGGTCGAGCAGGCGGTGACGACGGCGTGATTCGGCCCCATCAGCCCGTATTTGATGCTGACCTGACCGGAGATCAGGTTGATCAGCCGGCCATGGACGAAGTGCGGGCTGACCCGGCCGGGGCCGCGTTCGTGCAGATTGACCGATTCGATCTCGATGCCGGGCAGGCCGCCGATGCCAGAACCGATCGACACGCCGGCGCGCAGCTTCGTCGCCTCGTCCATCTCGGTCAGGCCGGCATCCTCCAGCGCCTGGCCGGCGGCGTCGATGCCGTAGACGATGAACGGATCGACCTGGCGCTGGATCTTGTGATCGACGCGCTTGTCGGGGTCGAAGCCATAGTCATGGTCCTTGGGCTTCACCTCGCACGCGATGGTGCATTTCTGCCCCTGGGTATCGAACCGCGTAATCGGGCCGGCGCCCGACTTACCCGCGATCAGATTGGCCCACGCGGTCTCCACGTCCGCACCCAGCGGAGTGACCAGACCGAGACCGGTGACGACGACGCGACGCATGCTCTTCTTCCTCTCAGGCGCCCTGCCGGTCGCGACCGGCATCCCCGCGCTGGGTGACCCCGCGACGATGCGGAGCGGCGACGACATTCAACGCAAAACGGCTCCCCGCCCTCGAGCCGGGGACGGGGAGCCGCTCAATTCCGGCCCGATGTCGACATCGGGCGAGGGCTTAGCCCTTGTGCTCGTCGATATAGGTGATCGCGTCCTTCACGGTCGTGATCTTCTCGGCGGCATCGTCCGGGATCTCGACCCCGAACTCTTCCTCGAACGCCATGACGAGCTCGACGATGTCGAGGCTGTCGGCACCGAGGTCGTCGATGAAGCTCGCATCCTCGGTCACCTTGTCGGCTTCGACGCCGAGATGCTCGACGACGATCTTCTTCACGCGGTCGGCGGTCTCGCTCATGTTCATATCCCTCTTCAGATTGGGGGGTTTTGTCAAAATTGCCCGCATGCCCGTAGAACGGGGCCGTGCGGCTGGCAAGCGTCTGTTAAGACTGGTCCGCGTTCGCCAGTCTTCTTAGCAACTTAGATCATCGCCATGCCGCCGTTGACGTGCAGCGTCTGGCCGGTGACATAGCCGGCTTCGCGGCTGGCGAGATAGACGACCGCGGCGGCGATGTCCTCGCCCGTGCCGAGGTCGCCCGCCGGGATGCGGCCGAGCAGCGCACTCTTCTGCGCCTCCGGCAGCACGTCGGTCATCGCCGAGCGGATGAAGCCCGGTGCGACGCAGTTGACGGTGATGTTACGGCTGGCGAGCTCCTGCGCCAGCGCCTTGGACATGCCGACCAGTCCGGCCTTAGAGGCGGCATAATTGGCCTGGCCCGGATTGCCGGTCTGACCGACGACGGAGGTGATCGACACGACGCGCCCGAAGCGCGCCTTCATCATCGGCTTGGCGGCAGCACGGATCAGGCGGAAGGCAGCCTCCAGATTGACTCGGATCACCTGATCCCATTCGTCATCCTTCATCCGCATCGCCAGATTGTCGCGCGTCACGCCCGCATTGTTGACGAGGATGTCGAGCTTGCCGCCGAGCGCCGCGAGCGCCTGCGGCACCAACGCGTCGACGGCGGCACCGTCCGACAGGTTGCATGGCACGGCGACGTGATCGCCGCCGAGCTCGGCCCGAAACGCCTCCAGCTTGTCGGCATTGCTCCCCGACACCGCCAGCCGCGCCCCCTGCGCCGCCAGACCCTTGGCAATCGCGGAGCCGATGCCCCCAGACGCACCCGTCACCAGTGCGGTCATTCCCGTCAGATCGAACATCTAGCCTCCAAAATTCTTGTTCACGCGGAGGCGCGGAGGCGCGGAGGAAGAAGAATAGTCGTTCACCACCCTCTTCACGCCCTCCTTCAGCGTTGCGCCTCCGAAGTTGATGAGCAGCCCTACGGGCTGATTCAATAATCTGAGATAGGTCAGCAGTTGCTTGGCATGAGCGGCAGTCAGCCGCTCAATCGATTTAACCTCGACGACAAGACGTGCGTCAACGAGGAGGTCGACCCGAAAGGCGCCAGCGAAGCGTTGGCCGTCGGAAACGATATCCACGGGACGCTGCCTGACGATATCATACCCCATTGCGGTGAGGCGCCGGGCAAGTACCGTTTCGTACACGCTTTCAAGCATACCCGGACCGAGCTCCCGGTGGAGACGAAGCGCCAGGTCAAGAACGTCGCCGCTGACGGCGTCGATATCCCTCACGTCTTCTCCGCGCCTCCGCGCCTCCGCGTGACCATCAAGCCTTCTTAAGCCAATCCTCCAGATCGTCCATCGTCACCACGCTGATCGCCTCGACGTCCGGCGCGATGCGCTTGACCATCGGGGCGAGTACCTTGCCGCCGAATTCGACGAACTGCGTGACGCCCGCGTCCGCCATCGCCAGCACCGACTCGCGCCAGCGGACCATACCGGTGACCTGCGCCACCAGCGAGGCGCGTATCGCGCCGGGATCGGCGATCGGCGCGGCATCGACATTGGCATAGACCGGCACCAGCGGCGCGGCGATGCGCGCGTCGGCCAGCGCCGCATCCATTGCGTCGGCGGCCGGCTGCATGAGCGGGCAGTGGAAGGGCGCCGACACCGGCAGCAGCAGCGCGCGCTTGGCTCCCAGTTCCTTCGCCAGGGCGACGGCGCGCTCCACCGCGACCCGGTGGCCGGAGATGACGACCTGCGACGGGTCGTTGTCGTTGGCGACGGTGCAGACGAGCTCCTCACCACCCTCCGCAAGGATCGAATCGACCGCAGCGCCCGCGATCGTCCGCGCCTTGTTGAGGTCGGCGCCGAGCAGCGCCGCCATCGCCCCCTCGCCCACCGGCACCGCCGCCTGCATCGCCTGGCCGCGACGCTTGAGCAGCCGCGCGGTGGTGGCGAGGTCGAACGCCTCGGCGGCGCAGAGCGCGCTATATTCGCCGAGCGAATGGCCGGCGACGAAATCCGCCTTGTCGGCCAGCCGGACGTTGCCCTCGCGCTCCAGCACGCGCAGCGTCGCCACGGCATTGGCCATGATCGCCGGCTGGGCGTTTTCGGTCAGGGTCAGCGCATCGGCTGGCCCTTCCGTCATCAACCGGAACAGGGTCTGGCCCAGCGCCTCGTCGACTTCGCCAAATACCTCGCGTGCGACCGGGCTGGCATCGGCCAGCGCCTTGCCCATGCCGACCGCCTGGCTACCCTGGCCGGGAAAGATGAACGCCCGCATGATGCCGCTCCTGTTCGAGTTATGGCAGGCGCCCCTAGGGCCGCTGCGGTCCTCGTGCAACCTGAACGAACCTTCTGGAGTTGCGACACCATGCGACCGTTTTCGGGGTCGGACGGGAGAGGTCTGCGACAACCGGACTCCATCTTGTCACTCGACGCCGGATGACGGCGCCAGTTCGTAATGGGAGTACGACATCATGAAGAAGATCATCCTCTCCGCCATCGCCGCCACGCTGATCGCCGGCCCGCTCGCCGCCACCGCCGCGGAGGCCGCGCCGCAGCAGCGCCGCGAGGTGACCACCGTCCGTGAGCGCCCGAACGGCACCACCGTCGTGACCACGCGCACTTGGCGCGCCGGCCAGCGGTTCGACCGCCGCTATGCGCCGAACTATCGCCGATCAACGAATATCGCACCTATCGGCTGCGCGCGCCGCAGCGCGGCTTCTACTGGGCGCGGTCGGGCCGCGACGCGATCCTGGTCCGTCCGAACGGGACGATCGTCGAGGTGCGGCCCGGCCTCTTCCGCTAAGACGTGAGGCTTGCCTTTCCGGCCGTCCGAGGCTAAGGGCGGCCGGATGGAACGGGGCGGTGGGCGTTGCCTGCCGCCCCGATTGCATGGACGACAGCCGGAGGGGCATCGCATGGGGCGGTGTCAGCGATCGGCCAACGAAGGACAAGGCATGGCTCTGTACGAGCACACGTTCCTTGCGCGCCAGGATCTGGCACAGGCGCAGGTGGACGCGCTGGCGGAAAACGCCACCAAGATCATCGAAGACAATGGCGGCAAGGTCGTCAAGACCGAGACCTGGGGCCTGCGCAGCCTCGCCTATCGGATCGCGAAGAATCGCAAGGCGCATTACGTCATGCTCGAGATCGACGCACCGGGTTCGGTCGTTGCCGAGCTGGAGCGCCAGACGCAGATCAACGAGGACGTGATCCGCTACATGACCGTCAAGGTTGACGAACATGAGCAGGGCCCGACCGTGATGATGCGCAAGCAGGAGCGCGACCGCGAGCGTCGCAGCGACCGTGAAGGTGGTCGCGAGAGTGGCCGTGACGGCGCGCCGCGCGGCGACCGTGGCCCCCGTCGTGACCGTGAAGAGGAGGCCGCATAATGGCTCGCCCGTTTTTCCGCCGCCGCAAGTCGTGCCCGTTCAGCGCCAAGGATGCGCCGCGGATCGACTATAAGGACGTCCGCCTGCTGCAGGGCTTCGTGTCCGAGCGTGGCAAGATCGTCCCGTCGCGCATCACCTCGGTGAGCGCCAAGAAGCAGCGCGAGCTCGCCCAGGCGATCAAGCGCGCCCGTCACCTGGGCCTGCTGCCCTACGTCGTGAAGTAAGGAGCGACCCCTATGGACGTTATTCTGCTGGAGCGCGTCGAGAAGCTCGGCGCCATCGGCGACGTGGTCAAGGTGAAGGACGGCTTCGCCCGCAACTACCTGCTGCCCAACAAGAAGGCGCTGCGCGCCAACGAAGCCAACCGCAAGGTGTTCGAGGCGAACCGCGCTCGCATCGAGGCCGACAATGCGTCGCGCCGTTCGGACGCGGAGAAGGAAGCCGGCTCGTTCAAGGACGCGCAGGTCACTCTGATCCGTCAGGCGTCGAACACCGGCCAGCTGTACGGCTCGGTCGCGGTGCGCGATCTGGTCGAGGCGCTGGAAGCGGCCGGCCACAAGGTGACCAAGAGCCAGGTCGTGCTCGACAAGCCGATCAAGGCGATCGGCGTGTACGACGTGCGCGTCGCGCTGCACCCCGAGGTGGCGGTGACCGTCAAGGTCAACGTCGCCCGTTCGCCGGAAGAGGCCGAGATGCAGGCGCAGGGCGTCGACGTCATGGCGCAGATGTTCGAGCGCGACGAGGCCGGCTTCACCGAGGATTACGATCCCAATGCCGAGCCGGGCGCGACCGCCGAGGTTCAGCCGGAGGAGCAGGCGCAGGGCTGATCGCTCACGCGCCGGCATCCGCCGCACGCAAAAGGGCCGTCCGATCTGTCATGGATCGGGCGGCCCTTTTGTCTCCATTGCACTCTGTTCAAACGGTCCCATCATCCCGGCTGCAGCGGCGGCCGATAGCTTACCCGCTTATGGGCAGGAAACGCAGGCGCTGACCACCGCGGCCAGAGGAATAAGGGCAAGAACGAGCGGCACGATCTGTTTCATGACATATTTCCGTTTCGATCACGCACTGAATGCGCGCCCGGCGAAAAGGTTTCCGCTTGGTGAATAGATGGTGGCCATTCGGCTTGTCGCAAGTGAGAAACGGTCTGTCTCTTGAATGACCGTTCCAGTAACGCGTCCTGCGCAGCGTTACGCCCAGGGCTGATGCCGGACGCTGCGTCGCTACGTGCTGGATGCGGCAGCGAGATCAGACCGAGCACCCGGACGCTTGATACCGCATACCGAGCGGGATCACTGCGCAACCTTGGCAGGCTCGCTCCACCCCAGCCCGAGCGCCTTCTGCACGGCAATATAGCTGTTGGTCAGCTGCGCCTTGCCCTGCGCGACGCCGATCGCCGCGGACAGCCGCTGGCGCTCGATATCAAGCTGGTCGATCACCGTGCTGGTGCCCGCCTGGACGCGCTGATCGTTGAGCCGGGCTGCCCGGGTCGCGGTGCTCTCCGCCTGGACCAGCTGACCCAGCTGCTGGCGGACATTGCCGAAGCGCGACAGCGACGTCTCGGCATCCTGCAGCGCCTCCAGCACGGTCTGGCGATATTGGGCCTCGGCGGCGTCGCGTTGCGCCTCCGACTGGCGGACATTCGCCCGGGCGCGGCCGAAGTCGAGGATCGACCAGCTCAGCATCGGCGTCAGCAGCGCGGTGAAATTGCCCGGGTCGACGACATCGCCGATGCTGGTGCCACCGAGCCCGAACAGACCCATGAATTTGAGCGATGGGAACAGCTTGGCGGTGTTGACGCCGATCTGCGCATTGCTCGCCGCCAATGCACGCTCGGCGGCGCGGACGTCGGGCCGGTGCGCGATCAGCGCGGCGGGATCGCCGATCGGGACCTCGCGCGGCGGCATCGGAACCGGCGCCGGTACCGCCAGGGCCGCATCGAGCGCGCCGGGCGTCCTGCCGGTCAGCACCGCCAGCTGATCGCGATATTCGTCGATCTGGGCGGCGAGCGGAATGTTTTGCGCGTCGGTGCTCTGCAATTGCTGTTCGAGCCGGTCGACCTGCAATTGCGAGGCGGTGCCGGCGGCGAAGCGCTGGCGGGTCAGGGCCAGCGCCTGCCGCTGCAGCGCGGTCGAGCGGGCATTGAGGCGCGCCCGCTCCTGCACGTCGCGCAACCCGACATAGGCCTGAGCGACCTGCGCCGACAGGCTGACCTGCGCGTCGGCGAGATCGGCATAACGCTGGCCGACGGCGGCGCGCACCTGCTCGACGCCGCGGCGCGTGCCGCCGAACAGGTCCGGCTCCCACGACGCGGTGCCGCCGAGATTGAAGAAGTCGAGCGTCGACAGCGAGTCGCCTCCGCTGCTGCCACCGCCCTGCCCGCTACCGCCGGACTGGCTGGTGCTCCCGCCGATACCGGTGCCGGGAAGCTGAGCATGCAGATAGGTCGCGCTGGCGCTGACGTTGGGCAAGGCGGCGGTCCGCTGCGCGCGCAGCTGCGCCTGTGCCGCGCGGATGCGCGCCTCGGCGGCGTCGATCGTTGGGCTGTGCGCCAGGGCATCGTCGACCAGCGCGGTTAGAGTCAGATCGCCCAGCGTCTCCCACCAGCGCGCAACGCCGGGCGCACGGCGGATCGCCGGATCGCTCGCCCGGACGAAGGTGCCGCGCGCCGCCGCGTCGGACGCGACCGCGGGCGGCCCCTTGTAATCGGGCCCAACCGTACAACCGGCGGCCAGGATCAGCGGCAGCAGCGCAAACGTCTGTCTCATCAGTGCATCGCCGCGGGTGCGGCGTCCTTCGGCAAGGGGCGGAGGAACAGGACCAGGGGCAGCACCACGAAGGTGCCGACCCCCATGATCCAGAAGATGTCGTTATAGGTCATGACCAGCGCCTGCCCCTGAATCTGCCGCTCGATCAGCGGGATGCCGGCCGAACCTCCCAAGCCGCGAAGATAGTCCTGCACGGCCACGCTGTTGGCGCTCAGCGTTTCCTCGATCCGGCGGGAATGGAACCACAGCCGCGTGTCCTGCAGGATCGATATGCCGGCGAGCGCGAGGCTGCCGCCGAGATTGCGGACGGCGTTGAACAGGCCGGAGGCATCGCCCGCATCCTGCGGCGGTACCGCGCGCACCACCGCCTGGCTGAGGAACAACATGCCCAGAATCTGCCCAACCCCGCGCAGCAGCTGCGACGCGGTGAAGTCGCTGCCGTCCGACGTGATCGTCAGATGGGCGTCCATCAGCGCGGCGCCCCCCATGATGACGAGGCCGGTGGCGACCGCGATGCGAATGTCGATCCGCTTGAGCAGGATCGGCACGATCGCCATCATGAACAGGCTGGGGATGCCCGAGAGCAGCACGACCTTACCCGATTGCAACGCATTATAGTCGGCGATCGATGCGAGGAACTGGGGAATGGCGTAGGAGGTGCCGTAGAGCACGATGCCGAGTACCACGCCCATCAGCGCGACCGCGCCGAACTGACGGTCGAGCAGCAGCTTGAGCTTGATGACCGGCCGCTTGGCGGTGACTTGGCCGGCGAAGAGCAGGGCGAAGCCGACGAACGAGACCAGTGCCATCAGCCGGATCAGTCCGGACGAGAACCACTGCTCGCGCTGCCCTTCCTCGAGCAGCACGGTCAGCCCGCCGAGACCGAGGGCGAGGCCGGCGATACCCATCCAGTCCGCCTCACCGAGCAGGTTGAGCCGGCTCTTCTGGTGTGGCAAACCGACCAGCAACAGCGCGACTAGCAGCGCGCAGATCGGCAGGTTGATGAAGAAGCTGTAGTGCCAGCTGATATTCTCGGTCAGCCAGCCGCCGATCAGCGGACCGATCACCGGGCCCATGATCGCGGTGACGCCAAAGGCGGCGATGCCGATCGGCTGCTGGCTGCGCGGCAGCCGCGTCGCGATGATCGTCTGCGCGGTCGGGATCATCGCCCCGCCGGTGAAGCCTTGACCAACGCGACCGATGATCATCGCGGTCAGCGTGGTGGCGGTGCCGCAGATCACCGAAAAGCCGGTAAACAGACCCGCCGCGATCAGCAGGAAGGTGCGCAGGCCGAGCAGCCGCTCGAGCCAGGCCGCCATCGGGATGATGACGATCTCGGCGACGAGATAGGCGGTGGCGACCCAGGTGCCTTCCGTGCCGCTCGCGCCGATCTCGCCCTGGATCGTCGGCAAGGCCGAATTGACGATCGAGATGTCGAGCGTCGCCATCAGCGCGCCGAGCGTTCCGGCGGCGACCGCCAGCCAGGCGCCGAGGTCCGCCTTCTGTGCTCCGCCCGCCGGCTGGCTGCCAGCGCCGGAAGCGGCCGCCGCGCTCGCCATCGTCAGCGGCCCTGCTTGCCAAGCTGCGTCTGCTGCTCCTTGAGCCGGTCGAGGTCGCCCTTGGCGCCGATCGTGTCGACGGTGACGGTGACCGATAGGCCCGGCACGAGCAGCCGCCGCGCGGCCGGCGTCGCCTCAATGCCGATCCGCACCGGCACGCGCTGGACGATCTTGGTAAAATTGCCCGTCGCATTCTGTGGCGGGATTAGTGAAAATTGCGCACCGGTGCCCGGGGACACACTCTCCACGCGACCGCGCAACTCGGTGCCGTCGAGCGCGTCAACCTTGATCGTCGCCGGCTGGCCCGGCCTCATCAGCGCGAGCTGCGTCTCCTTGAAGTTCGCGGTGATGTAGAGCCGGTCGAGCGGCACCAGCGACATCAGTCGGGTGCCGGCCTGGACGAACTGCCCGACTGTCACCGTCTTGTTGCCGACCCGGCCGTCGGCGGCGGCGCGGATGAGTGTCGCCCCGACGTTGACGTTCGCCGATTCGAGCTGCGCGCGTGCGGCCTGGGCCTGGGCGTCGCCCTGGCGGATCTGCGCGCGGAAGGCGCCGATCCGGCGCTGCTGCATCGTCACCGCCGCCGCCTGCGCGCGCACGTCCTCCGCCGACTGGCGCGCGGCGAGCTCAAGCTGGGCGAGCTGCTCGCGCGTTTCCGCCCCGGATGCGGCGAGCGGGCGATAGCGCGCGACCTCGGCCGCATCGTGCGCGGCTTTGATCCGGGCGGCGTCGAGTTGAGCGCGTGCTTGGGTGATCGTCGCATATTGCTCAGCGATCTGCGCGCGCGTCGCGTCGGATCCGGCATTGGCCTGGGCGATCTGCGCCTGCGCCTGCGCCGCCTGCGCGCGATAGTCGCGCGGATCGATGCGGACGAGCGGCTGGCCCGCTTTCACGTCCTGATTGTCACCGACCAGCACCTCGGCGACATAGCCATTGATCTTCGGCGCCACCGTGATCGCATCCGCCTGGATCGTCGCGTCATTGGTGTCCTGGAGGAACTTGCCACGGCTTTCGTAGCGCACGTACCAGAGAGTGCCGAGCACCACCGCCACTACCAGAATGACGAGCAGGATCAGCTTGGCCCGCGGGCTCAGCCGCTTGGCGGGCTTCGTATCCGTGCCGCCGGCGTGCTGAGCTCCAGAATCCTGGGAGCCGGTTGGGGACGAGTCGCTCATCGTGATGCCATCCGTGTCCATCGCGCGCGCCGGCGCCGCCTGATCTTTAACGCATCGCGCATAAGCGGACGCCGTGTCCGCTATCGCAGGAACACCGCGCGCCGGCAAGGGTTCCGCACTGCAACATGATATGCCCACACAGCTTGCTCTTGCATTTGCCACGATGCCGCTCATTCACGTCCGAGTGACATGTAACCGATCTTGGGCGGAAATCTGGTGACGGATCGGGCACCCTTGCGGCGCGACGCCCAAGCGAGGCGCGAGGCCTTGCTGTCCGCCGCAGCCGACTGCTTTCGCGACGGCGGCTTCACCGTACCGCTCGAACAGATCGCCGAGCGCGCCGGCGTCGGCCGCGGCACCCTATACCGCAATTTCGCCGACCGTTTCGCGCTGGCGATCGCGATCTTCGAACGGGAGATCGATGCGGCCGAGGCGCATATCGACCCGACCGCACCGATCGGTGAGACCTTGCTGCTGCTCGTCCGCCAGGGGGCGCAGGCGAGTTCGCTGTTCCAGCGCATCGCAGTGGACATTCCGCCGACCGACGAGAATCGTGCTCGCTTCGAGGCGCTACGTCAGCGCATGGTGCTGCTGATGGAGCCGGTTGCGGCGCGTGGTCATGCCGACGGTTCGCTGCGCCAAGACGTCACCGCCGACGATCTGGTGCTGGCGATCCGCATGCTGAGTGGCCTCGTCAAGCATCGCCTGCCCGACGATGAGATGGAGGTCGCACTAGGCGCGGCGCTGCCGCTGCTGCTCCAGGGGCTGCTCCCCTAGACGGTCTCAGACAAGGATCGCGCCGGCCGATAAACTGGATCCGCCGTATGACGTCGCGCTGTTGCGCGAACTGCCAGTGCCGAAACCCGCTTTGGCAGCGATTATTGCGGCCGGGATGGTTCCGCAGTCACGACGGATCGCGCGGGGTCCGCCGCAATCTGCAGGTAGATGATCACGGAGGTGCCGCGTCCCAGCTCGCTCTCCAGCCTGACGGTCCCGCCGAAACTCCGGGCGGTGTCCATCACCATGCTCAGTCCCAGCCCGGTCCCCTTACCGGATGGCTTGGTGGTGAAATAGGGCTCGAGCGCCTGGCGGAGCACCGCCGCCGGCATCCCCGGGCCGTTGTCTCTCACCGTGATCGTCGCATAGCGACCGGCCGGAAGGTCGAGCGGCGCGGCGTGGCTGGCAAGCATTGCTCCGCCGATAACCAGCTTGCAGCCATGAGGTCGCGCGTCGCGCGCATTGAGGCCGAGATTGAGCAGGCACGCCTGCAGCAGCCCATGGTCGGCAATCACGTCACAGCGACCCTCCATCGGCTGCACCGCGATCTCGACGCCCGGCAACGTGCCTTCCAGCAACGGCAGCGCATCGTTCAGACAGGTCTGGAGATCGATCGCGCTGGCCGGCACCTCCTGCTTACGAGCGAAGGTCAGCAAACGCCGGGTGATCGCCTCGCCCTGGCGGATCGCCTTGCTGCCCTGTTCGAGCACCCAATCGACTTCGGCGGACGGATTGATCTTTGCCAGACGGAGGAAGCAGCCTCTCAGGCTGGTCAGCGTGTTGTTGAAATCATGCGCGACGCCGGCGGCCATATGCCCCAGCGCGCTGATCTTGTGCGATTGCTGGAGCGCCAGCGCGGTCTGTCGCTGCTCCGTGACATCGCGTGCCCGACACAGAATGGCCGTGACGCTGCCCCTTTCGTCCCGCAGGGGCATATAGATCGCGTCATAGACGACCGATTTCTCGCTGTAATCGAACGTCGGCTCATAGTGGACCGGCAGTCCGGTTTCGACGACGGACCTCAGCGCGGCTTCCATCTGTCCGCCGTTGCCCGCGCCGAGCACTTCGACCGGGGTCAGACCGTGGGCGGCCGCCATCGTCATGCCGATCATCTTCAATCCCGAGGGATTGATCATCTGATAGGTGAAGCGGCCATCGGCCTCGACCTTCAGTTGCACGAGGCAATCGGACGTCTCCTCGAACAGGACATCGAAGCGGCTCGGCCCACCGAAGAGGTCGGCGAGTTCGGCATCGCGATGCGCGCGGGCAAGGGCCAGCCGCTGCTCGCTCTCGGTCACGTCGCGGCTGGTGCCGATCATCCGCAACGGCGAACCGTCGAGACCACGGATCAGCCGTCCCCGCGAATGGATCCAGTGGACATCGACCTTGGCAGCCTCGTCGTCCCTCCAGAGAACGCGGAATTTCAGGTCGATCTCGCATCCCGAGGCGATGGTGTCGGCGATCGCCGCCTGCACCATGGCCTGATCGTCCTTGTGGATCGCTTCCAGCCAGCGCTCGTAGGTCAGCCCTTCACCCGGCACGGGCTGAATGCCGAAATGGGCATATTGCTTGGGTGACCAAGAGAAACGGTTGTCGACGATGTCCCAGTCCCAGGTCCCGACATCGGCCGCTTCGGTAAGTAGCTCGACGAGCCCCTGGCGACAGTCCGAGGGCAAATCCTCCAGCCGCGCATGCATGGTCCCAACTCCCCTGTGCCGGCCGCTTTGTGCCGTGCACCCGATTGATAACCCGAGAGAAAGGAGGCCGCAAGATGGTACCGGATCGAGACTTATCCGCTTTTGGCTATGCCTTGTGGATCGGTGGATCGGTCGTCGCAAAAGCGACGAGGCCGTTAGTTCATAGGGCGCCGAAACTTGCAGTCTCTGCACGCGACGAGGGACAGAGACGAAGCTGAGCCGCGGGCGAAATATCGCCCGAGCATAGGCATGGGCTAGCCCTGGCCGCTCACCGCCGTCCGAACAATTTTTCGATGTCGCCGTGCGCGAGCTTCACCCAGGTCGGCCGGCCATGGTTGCACTGGCCCGAATGCGGCGTCGCCTCCATCTCGCGTAGCAGCGCGTTCATCTCCGCGACGGACAGGATACGCCCGGCGCGCACCGAGCCGTGACACGCCATCGTCCCGGCGACGGCATCGAGTCGCTCACGCAGCGACAGCGCCTCGTCATAGGCGGCGAGTTCGTCGGCGAGGTCGGTGACGAGGCCGCGCGGATCGGCCTGGCCGAGCAGCGCCGGCGTCGCGCGGACCAGCATCGCGGTCGCACCGAACCGTTCGAGGTCGAGGCCAAGATCGGCCAATTCCGTCGCCCGTCCCTCCAGCCGATCGCAGCCGGGCTCGTCGAGTTCGACCACCTCGGGGATCAGTAGCGCCTGGCTCGCCACGCGCCCGCCAGCCAGTGCGGCGCGCATCCGTTCCAGCACCAGCCGTTCGTGCGCGGCATGCTGGTCGACCAATACCAGGCCGTCCTCCGCCTCGGCGACGATATAGGTCTTGGCGACCTGCCCGCGTGCGACGCCGAGCGGATGCGCCCCGGTCTGCGGCGGCGGCGCCCAGGCCGGCTCCGCCCGCGCAGCCGGCGGTGGCGTGAGGAAGGTCGCGCGGCGGTCGTGGAGGCTGTGCGTGGCAGGCGCCGACTCGCTATGGAGCGCGAGATAGGCGTTCGGACGTTCCGCGCCCGGATGATCACCGGCGGGCTGATCCCATCCCGCTTGGGCGAACGTACTACCGGCGACCGGCTCGGCCTGCCACATGGCCAGCGCGGCTTCGGCCGGGCGTTGAACGCTGCGGTGTCCTGCCGCGTCCAGCGCCCGCCGCAGTCCGGAGACGATCAGCCCGCGCACCAGCATCGGGTCGCGGAACCGCACCTCGGTCTTGGCGGGGTGGACGTTGACATCGACCTGATCGGGCGGGACGTCGAGAAACAGCGCGACCACCGCATGCCGATCGCGCGGCAGCATCTCCGCATAGGCGCCGCGGATCGCGCCCATCAGCAGCCGGTCGCGCACCGGGCGGCCGTTGACGAAGAGATATTGGTGATCGGCAACGCCGCGATTGTAGGTCGGGATGCTCGCCACCCCGCCCAGCACATGCCCCTCGCGCTCCAGATCGATGGGCACCGCATTGTCGGCGAGCGCGCGATCGGTCAGCGCCGCGACGCGGCCCGCCCGGTCCTCGCCCGCGGTCACAGCCAAGGCGCGGCGGCCGTCATGTTCGAGCGAAAAGGCGACATCGGGTCGCGCCATCGCGAGACGGCGCACGACGTCCAGGCACGCGGCATATTCCGACCGCGCGCTGCGCAGGAACTTGCGGCGCGCCGGCACGCGGGCGAACAGCTCTTCGACCACGACGCGCGTTCCCGGCGGCAAGGCGGCGGGCCCCTCGCGGACCAGCGCGCCATTGTCGACCACCCTCGCCCAGCCCTCCGCGCCCGGCATCCGGCTTTCCAGCGTCAGGCGCGCGACGCTGGCTATCGACGGCAGCGCCTCGCCGCGAAAGCCCATGGTCGTGACGTTCTCGATCGCCTCGTCGGGCAGCTTCGAGGTCGCATGCCGCTCCAGCGCCAGCGCCATGTCCGCCGGGGTCATGCCGCAGCCGTCGTCCGCCACCTCGATACGAGCGAGACCGCCGTCGCGCAGCACTACCGCGACTCGCGTCGCACCGGCGTCGATGGCGTTCTCGACCAGCTCCTTCAACGCGCTGGCGGGCCTTTCCACCACTTCACCGGCGGCGATGCGATTGACGAGTTGTTCGGGCAGACGACGTATTGACACCGCGCAAGCTCTATACCAAGCGGCGGCATCCCGCGAGCCTGCCGCAACGACGTGACGGAACGAGCCCTGGCCGATACCGTGGCGTGGGGCGGCGCTGGCGGAGCCCTGGCACCGAAGACGGAACCTATCGCCCGATGGCCTTCCCCCGCTTGTTCAAATTCATGTCGCACGACATGGCGATCGACCTCGGCACCGCGAACACCGTGGTCTATGTCCGCGGTCGCGGCATCGTCCTCAACGAACCGTCCGTGGTGGCGGTCGAGACGATCAACGGCATCAAGAAGGTGAAGGCGGTCGGCGACGACGCCAAGCTGATGATGGGCAAGACCCCGGGCAATATCGAGGCGATCCGGCCGCTGCGCGACGGCGTCATCGCCGACATCGACGTCGCCGAAGAGATGATCAAGGCGTTCATCCGCAAGGTCCACGGGCCCCGCAAGTTTGCGCGTTGGCCGGAAATCGTGATCTGCGTGCCATCGGGTTCGACCAAGGTCGAGCGTCGTGCGATCCGCGACGCGGCGTCGAACGCCGGCGCCAGCCAGGTCTATCTGATCGAAGAGCCGATGGCCGCGGCGATCGGCGCCGACATGCCGGTCACCGAGCCGATCGGTTCGATGGTGGTCGATATCGGCGGCGGCACGACGGAGGTCGCGGTGCTGTCGCTGCGCGGTCTCGCCTACACCACCAGCGTGCGGGTCGGCGGCGACAAGATGGACGAGGCGATCGTCAGTTACATCCGCCGCAACCACAATCTGCTGATCGGCGAAGCGACCGCCGAGCGGATCAAGCAGGAGGTCGGCATCGCCCGCCCGCCGGCCGACGGCATCGGCACCACGATCCACATCAAGGGTCGCGATCTGGTCAACGGCGTGCCGAAGGAAATCCAGATCAACCAGGGCCAGATCGCCGAGGCGCTCAGCGAGCCGGTCGCGACGATCGTCGAGGGCGTCCGCGTCGCGCTGGAAAACACCGCGCCGGAACTCGCGGCAGACATCGTCGACCAGGGCATCGTGCTGACCGGTGGCGGCGCGCTGCTGCAGGGGCTGGACGAGGTGCTGCGCGACGAGACCGGCCTGCCGGTCACCGTCGCCGAGGACCCGTTGACCTGCGTCGCGCTCGGCACCGGTCGTGCGCTCGAGGATCCGATGTTCCGGGGCGTGCTCCAGAACGGTTAACCGCCAACGGGGGGAGCGGCGCATGGCGCCTGCCCGCGACCGTCGCACGGGGTTTTCGCGGCGGCGGCAATATTCGGCCTTTCTCGGCTACGTGCTCGCCGTCGCGGGCACGCTAGTCGGCATCGTGCTGCTCGTCGTGTCGAGCTTCAACCCGCCCGCCTTCGCCGCCTTGCGGATGACCGCGGCCAGCGTCGTCGCGCCGGTCGCCAGCGTTCTCGACAGCGCGACGCGCGCGGTGGCCAGCGTGCCGGCTGCAATCGGTACCTGGATCGACGTCCATGGCGAGAATGCCGCGCTGAAGGCGGAGGTGGTGCGCGACCGCGCGTTGCTCACCCGCGCCCGCATCCTCGCCTATGACAACCGGCGTCTGCGCGCGTTGCTGGCGATCCGCGATCGTTCGCCGGCGCCGGTGATCACCGCGCGCCTCGTCGCCTCGTCGGCGACGAGCGGGCGACGCTTCGCCTTGCTCAATGCCGGCCGGTTGCAGGATGTCCGACCGGGCATGCCGGTGCGCGGGCCACTCGGACTGGTCGGCCGGGTGCTGGAAAGCGGCCCGATTGCCGCCCGCGTCCTGCTGATCACCGATCCGGAAAGCCTGGTGCCCGTCCGCCGCACGCGCGACGGCCTGCCCGCGATCGCGGCCGGCCGTGGCGACGGCCGTGTCGACATCCGTTCCGTCAATGCCACGAACGTCCGGTTCAGGCCGGGCGAGCTGTTCGTGACCACCGGCACCGGCGGCATCTATCCGCCCGGCATCCCGGTCGCCGTCATCCCCGCCACGGGGATCGACAATGTCGTCGCCATCCCCGTCGCCGCGCCGGATGCCGTCGATTTCGCTCTGGTCGAACAGCCGTTCATGCCCATGCCGCCGCCGCGCCGCGCCGTCGCGCCGCCGCCCACTGCGCCCCCCCTGCCGGCGAGTTCGCCGGCGCCATGAACACGATCGACCACCAGCCGTTCCGCGCGCCGCTTCCCCCCGGTCGCGCGCGCGCGGTGCCGTGGATCAGCGTGCTTGCCGCCTCGCTGGTCGGCGCCGTGCTGCCGGTGGTCGCCAGCCTCGCGCTGCTGCCGCCGCTCGGGCTGATCATGCTCCTGACCTGGCGGTTGCTCGCCCGCTTCGCCCTGCGCCCCTGGGCGGCGGCGCCGCTCGGCTTCGTCGACGATCTGGTCAGCGGCCAGCCGCTCGGCTCGGCCGTGCTGCTCTGGTCCGCCTGCTTCCTGGCGATCGACCTGATCGAGCAGCGGCTGGTGTTTCGCGACTTCTGGCAGGATTGGCTGATCGCCAGCGGCGCCCTCGCCTTCTGCCTGATCGCCGGGCGCTGGATCGCGCTGCCGTTCGGTGCCCGCGTGGATACCGTGCTAGTGGCGCAGATCGTGATCGCCGTGCTGCTCTTTCCCCTGTCCGCCCGCCTCGTCGCGTGGATCGACCGCAAGCGGGGTGTCGCCGCGTGAAGCGATCGAACCGCATCGTGACCGAGGCCATGCAGACCTACAGCTTCTCGCGTCGCGCCTGGCTGCTCGGCACGGCGCAGCTCGGCGTCGGCGCGCTGCTCGCCGGTCGCATGGGCTGGCTGGCGATCGCGCAGAACGAGAAATACAATGCGATGGCGGAGAGCAATCGCGTCAGCCTGACCAAGATCCCGCCGCGCCGCGGCTGGATCATCGACCGGCACGGCGCGCCGATCGCCAACAACCGCACCGACTTCCGCGTCGACATCATCCCCGACCGGCTCGAGGATCCCGACCGCACGCTCGGCCTCCTCGCCCGCATCCTGCAGCTGCCCCCCGAAGAGGTCGAGCGGATCAAGCTCGACCTGAAGGGTGCGGCGGGCTTTCAGCCGGTACAGGTGGCGGAGAATATCGACTGGGAGCGCTTCGCCGCGGTGTCGCTGCGCCAGCCGGAGCTGCCGGGCGTCGAGCCGACCCGCGGCTTCGCCCGCCATTATCCCGGCGGCGCGGCGGTCGCGCATCTGACCGGCTATGTCGGCACGCCCACCGCCGAGCAATATAAGGCGACGCACGACCCCCTGCTCGTCACACCGGGCTTCAAGATCGGCAAGGACGGGCTCGAGAAGATGCTCGAGAGCCAGCTGCGCGGCGTCGCCGGCGCCAAGCGGCTGGAGGTCACCGCGCGCGGCAAGCTGGTCGCCGAACTCGCCACGCGGCCCGACGTGCCCGGCAAGACGCAGCGGCTGACCATCGACGCGGCGCTGCAGGATTATGCGGCGCGCCGGCTCGGCACCAATTCCGGGTCCGCCGTGGTGATGGACTGCAACACGGGCGAGATCCTCGCGATGGTCTCGGTACCGGCCTATGACCCGAACAGCTTCTCCAACGGCATCAGCCATCTCGAATGGCAGATGCTGTCGGAGAACGACCATGTTCCGCTGATGAACAAGGTGACGCAGGGCCTGTACCCGCCGGGATCGACGGTGAAGCCGATGAACGGGCTGGCCCTGCTGCATTCGGGGGTCAAGGCGACCGATCGCGTGGTCTGCACCGGCGCGATGCGGGTCGGCACCGGCATCTTCCACTGCCACAAGAAGGGCGGCCATGGCGCGCTCGACCTCAAGGGGGCGATCGAGCAGAGTTGCGACATCTATTTCTACGAGATGATCCGGCGCCAGGGCTATGACGCGATCGCACCGGTCGCCCGAACGATGGGGCTGGGCCAGAAATTCGACCTGCCGCTCGCCACCCAGCGCTACGGCACCGTCCCCGATTCGGCGTGGAAGCTGCGCAAATACAAGAACCGCTGGACTGTCGCCGACGGCCTCAACGCTTCGATCGGCCAGGGCTATGTGCTCGCCAATCCCTTGCAGCTGGCGGTGATGGCGTCGCGGCTCGCCTCCGGCCGGATGATCCAGCCCAGTCTGCTCGCCGACCATGTGCATCGCGATGCCGCGCCGTTGCCCTTCCCGGCCGAGGATCTCGCGGTCGTGCGCAATGCGATGTTCGGCGTGGTCAACAGCGGCGGCACCGGCGGCGCGGCGCGGATGTACGTTCCCGGCGTGGCGCTGGCGGCGAAGACCGGCACGGCACAGGTCCGCCGCATCACCATGGCGGAACGGCGGGCGGGCGTGCTGAAGAACGGGCAATTGCCGTTCAAGCTGCGCGACCACGCGCTGCTGATCGCCTTTGCGCCGGCCGACAATCCCAAATATGCGCTCGGCATCGCGCTCGAGCATAACGGCCATACCGTCCGCAACCTCGACGCGCCGCTGATCGGCCGCGACATCATGACTTATCTGTTCGACAAGCAGCGTGCGATGACCAGCCTGGCCGAGATGGAGCCCAGCTGGGGTGGCGACATCGCGACGCGGATGACCGCGGAAGCGGCGGCCTATCGCGCCGCCCATACCCCCGCCCCCGCCGTCCAGGCGACCAAGACGGACGCGGTCGTGCCGAGCGATTCGGCCGCGGTCGAGGCGGCGACCGACCTCGCCAACCAGACCCAGGCCGCGCTAGTCAACGAAAGCGCCGGCGATACCGTCGCGGAAAGCGGCTCGACCGAACGGAGCGACGATCAGTGAGCCGCGCCGGCATCGTTCCCGATCCGATCGCCCGCCTGCCGTGGAAGGTGATCCTGCTGGTCGTCGCGATCGGCACCTTCGGCCAGGTCGTGCTCTATTCCGCGGCGGGCGGCTCGCTGCGGCCCTGGGCCCTGTCGCAGGGCCTGCGCTTCTACGTCTTCGTCGCCGGTGCGATCGCTCTGTCCTACGTGCCGGAACGGGTCTGGCGATCGGGCGCCCTGCCTGCCTATGGCGGCCTCGTCGTGCTGCTCGTCTTCGTCGAGCTGCTCGGTGCGGTGCGGGGCGGCAGCCAGCGCTGGCTCGACCTCGGCTTCATCCGCCTGCAACCGTCCGAGCTGATGAAGCCGGCGATCGTGCTCGCCTGCGCACGCTTCTACGACATGCTGCCCGCCAACGAAACGCGGCGGTTCAGCGCGATCTGGCCCGCGGCGCTGCTGATCGGCCTGCCCGCCGCGCTGATCATGAAACAGCCCGACCTTGGCACCGCGCTGATGGTCTGCGCCGGCGGCGCGACGATCATGTTCCTTGCCGGTGTGCCGCTGCGGCTGTTCGTCGGCGGTGCGATGGCGGTGGCGGTGGCGGCGCCGCTCGCGGTCAATTTCCTGCTCCACGGCTATCAACGTAATCGCGTGCTGATCTTCCTCGATCCCGAAAGCGATCCGCTCGGCACCGGCTACCATATCAGCCAATCCAAGATCGCGATCGGCTCCGGCGGCCTGTGGGGCAAGGGCTTCCTGCAGGGTACGCAGAGCCATCTCGACTATCTGCCGGAGGGACAGACGGACTTCGTCTTCGCGACGATGGCGGAGGAATGGGGGCTGATCGGCGGCTGCCTGCTGATCCTCGCCTTCCTGCTCGTCATCCGCTGGGGCGTCAACGTCGGCCAGAATGCCGGCACCCGCTTCTCGCGGCTGACCGCTGCCGGCCTGGCGACGACGATCTTCTTCTACGTGGCGATCAACCTGGCGATGGTGATGGGGCTGGCGCCCGTCGTCGGCATCCCGCTGCCGCTGGTCAGCTTCGGTAGTTCGGCGCAAATGACGGTGCTGCTGTGCCTAGGCATCATGATGTCGATCGACCGGGAAAATCGGCGCCGCGTGCGCTGGTAGGCAAAAAAGGGGGTTGCATCGCGCCGACACGATGGTAATTGCGCGCCTCCCGACGCGGTCGGCGCTTCACCAAGGCGCCGCGCATCACCGGTCACGGACGCATAGCTCAGTTGGTAGAGCAGCTGACTCTTAATCAGCGGGTCCTTGGTTCGAGCCCAAGTGCGTCCACCAGTTTCTCCGACGGCCTCGCAGCGATGCGAGGCCGTTGTGCATTGGGCCTTCCCGCATCGCCAGGCGTTGGGGCAAGGCGGCAACAGCGACGGAAAGGTCGATATGGCAGGATACAAGACACCCGATTTCTCGCAGCGCGCGTCCGCGTCGCGTGACGCCAAGGCCGCGGCGCTCGATAAATTGCGCAACAAAGCTGCCCCCGATCCGGAAGCGGTCGCCGCACGTGCCGCAGCCCGCGCCGCCAAGGAGGCCGCGGAGGCGGAGCGTCGCGCGGCGCACAAGGCCGCGATCGAGCAGAAGAAGGTGGCCAAGGAAGAGGCACGCGCCCGCGCCGCCGCCGCGGCAGCCGCCGCCGCCGAAGCCGCCGCCGCCGCCAAGCGGCCGCCGGTGGTGCCGACCGCGGCCGAGCTGAAGGCGGCGCGTGACGCGCGCTATGCCGCTCGCAAGGCGCGCCAGGGCAAGTGACCCCGCGCGAGCTGCTGGGCGTGGCCGATGTGCCCGGCGGCGAGCCATTGCGCCTGTTCCGGCGCGACGGCGACTTCATGATCGTGCTCGACCGCAACGAATTGATGAGCACGCGGATGAGCGGGTCCGAGGTCGCGCTCGGCACGATGACCTGCGACCGGCTCGCCGGCCGCCCTTCGCCCCATCTGCTCATCGGCGGCTATGGCATGGGCTTCACCCTGCGCGCGGTGCTCTGTCGGCTCGGGCCGCAGGCGCGGGTGACGGTCGCCGAGCTCGTCCCGGGCATCATCGAATGGGCGCGCGGGCCGATGGCGGCGCTGACCGACGGCTGCCTCGACGATCCGCGCGTGACGTTGGCGATCGGCGACGTCGGCGATGCGATCCGCGCGGCGCCCCGCGGCTATGACGCGATCCTGCTCGACGTCGACAACGGACCCGACGGCCTGACCCGCGCCGCCAACGACGGTCTGTATTCCGCGCGTGGGCTCGACGAGGCCCGCAACGCGCTGCGCCCGGGCGGCGTGCTGGCGATCTGGTCGGCCGGCCCCGACCCCGCCTTCGCCAAGCGGCTGGCCCGCGCCGGTTTTACCGTCGACGAAGTCCGCGTCCGTGCCCGCGACGACGGCAAGGGCGGCGGCAAAGGCGCCACCCATGTCATCTGGTTCGCCGTCCCGCGGTGAACGACCCTCTGGACTAGCGCGCCGCCCTGACGCATGGGGGCGACGTCGCCGGGTTAGCTCAGCTGGTAGAGCAGCGGTTTTGTAAACCGAAGGTCGCGGGTTCGATCCCTGCACTCGGCACCAGTTTCTGACGGAAGGCCCTGCCCTGGTGATCGTCGCACGTATCGGTTTCTGGGCGGCGCTCGCATTCGCGCTGACGATGGCGTTCCTGCCCCATCCCCCATCGATCCCGACCGGCGACAAGGTGCAGCATATGGCGGCGTTCGGCACGCTCACCATCCTCGCCGTCGCGGGCCATCCCCACGCCGAATTGTTGCGCATCGGCGAGCGGCTGTCCTTTGTCGGGGCGCTGATCGAGGTCGTGCAGGCGATCCCCGCCCTACACCGCGACTGCGACATTCGCGACTGGCTGGCCGACACGGTGGTGATCGCCGGCGTGTTGATCGTCGTCCATGTCTGGCGCCGGCGGAATCGCGCCGCCTGATCGACTGCAACCGCGCGCGCCTGCGGAGCGTTGCGCAGGTGCAATGGTTTCCCCGCCCCCGCTCAAGGTCGCCAGCTACAATATCCACAAGGGGATCGGTCTCGACCGTCGCCGCAATCCCGAACGGGTGCTGGAGGTGCTGCGCGAGATCGATGCAGACATCATCGCCTTGCAGGAGGCGGACCGCCGGTTCGGCACGCGCGAATCGGTGCTGCCGACCCATCTGATCGATGAGCATAGCGACTGGAAGCCGGTGCCGTTCGGCATGCGCGCGCTGTCGATGGGGTGGCACGGCAACGTCATCCTCGTCCGCAAGGACGCGCAGATCGTCGATCAGGAGCCGATCCACCTCCCCGCCCTGGAGCCGCGCGGCGCGGTCATGGCCGATGTGCGGACCCAGGCGGGCATGGTCCGCGTCGTCGGCATGCATCTCGATCTGTCGGGCCTGTGGCGGCGACGGCAGGCGGCGGCGATCATGACTCATGTCGACGCGTCGACACGTCGCTATCCGACGGTCCTGATGGGCGACCTCAACGAATGGACGAGTGCGTCGGGCTGTCTGCGCGACTTCTGCCGGGATTATCAGATGGCGCCGACCGGCCCCAGCTTCCATTCCCGCCGCCCGGTCGGCCGGCTCGACCGGATCATGGTGTCGCGGGAATGGACGGTGGCCGCATGCGGCGTGCATGCCAGCGCCGCGGCGCGCAAGACGTCCGACCATTTGCCCATCTGGGCGACGCTGACCGCCGCATGACGCGCCGCGGCCCGGATCGCCGCTGATGCGGGAGAAGGAACTGCGGCTCGCGCTCGTCTGCTACGGCGGGATCAGCTTGGCGGTCTACATGCATGGCATCACCAAGGAGGTGTGGCGCGTCGTCCGGGCCAGCCGCGCCTGCCACGACGGCACGCCGCCGGGCGACTGCAGCGAGGGCGTCTATGCCGGGCTGATCGCCGCGATCGAGGAGACCGCGGGCATGAAGCTGCGCGTTCTCGCCGACATCGTCGCCGGCGCGTCGGCGGGCGGCATCAACGGCATCTTCCTGGCGCAGGCGATCGCCACCGGGCAGAGCCTGGAGCCGCTGACCGACCTCTGGCTACGGTCGGCCGATGTCGAGGCGCTGATCGACCCCGCCGCCGCCCCGGCCTCGCGCTTTTCGAAGATGTGGGCGCTGCCACTGGCGTGGATGGCGGCGGGGCGCAGCGCCGACAAGGTGGCGGAGCTGGACGGGACGACCCGCGACGAGGTACGCGCCAAATTGTCGCATTTCGTCCGCTCGCGCTGGTTCGAACCGCCGTTCGGCGGCGCCATCTTCACCAATCTGCTGCTCGACGCCTTCGACGCCATGGCGGCGGGGCCAAGGGGTCCGCGGCTGTTGCCGGAAGGGCAGCCGCTCGACCTGTTCGTCACCGTTACCGACTTCAGCGGCCATCCCGAGCGGCTGTCGCTCAATTCGCCGCCCGAGGTGCTGGAGACAGAGCATCGGTTGGTGATCGGCTTCACCGACCACGGCGCCGCCGACCGCCCGCTCGCCGACGTGCCCGATCTCGCCTTCGCCGCGCGTGCCACGTCGAGCTTTCCCGGCGCCTTCCCGCCGTTCACCGTCGCCGAACTGGACCGCGTCCTCGCCGATCGCGGCGTCGACTGGCCCGGGCGCAGCGCCTTCCTGCGCCGCACCCTGCCCCGCCAGTTCGCCGTCAACCGGGCCGAGACCGCGGTGCTGATCGACGGTTCGGTGCTCGCCAATGCGCCGTTTCGGCCGGCGATCGACGCGCTCAAGGAACGGCCGGCGCGGCGCGAGGTCGACCGGCGCTTCGTCTACATCGACCCATCGCCAGGGATCAAAATCCGCCTCGGCGCGGCGGGCGGCGACCCCGGCTTCTTCCAGACGATCCTCGGCGCGCTGAGCGACCTGCCGCGGCAGCAGCCGATCCGCGACAATCTCGACGCGATCGCCGCGCGGTCGGCGCGGATCGATCGGATGCGCGGCATCGTCACCGCGCTGCGCCCCGCCGTCGAGGCGGAGATCGAGGCGCTGTTCGGCCACACCTTCTTCCTCGACAGTCCGACGCCGGCGCGGCTGGTCGCTTGGCGGCGGCGGGCGCAGGCTGCGGCGGCGACGCGGGCGGGCTACGGCTATGCCGCCTACGGCCATCTGAAGCTCACCGGCGTGGTGGAGACGATTACCGCCCTGCTCTATCAGGTGGGCGGCGAGCCGGGACAGCAGCGCTGGCGCCGCATCCGCGCCAGTATCGAGGCGGCGATCGCCGCGCGCGGCTTCGGCGGCGAACAGCCGGTGTTCATCGGCAAGGACAGCGCGGCGACGATCGACTTCCTGCGCACCTACGACATCGGCTTTCGCATCCGCCGCCTGCGCCTGATGGCGCGGCGGCTGACCGAGGTCGAGGCGGGCACCGAGCTGGAGCCGATGCGTGACGCCATCTACGATTCGCTCGCGCTCTACCTCGAGGCGCAGCGCGCCGACGATCATCCGCAGCTGCGCCAGATGGTGCGATCGCTCCGCGGCGACGCCGGCCCGCTCCTCGATGCACTAGCCGAGGCACTGGACCTCACGCGTCTGGATGCGGAAACCGATACCCGCCTTGCCACCGCGCTGGTCGCGCTCGACCGCACACCGCGCCGCGCGCTGCTGCTGACCTATCTCGGCTTCCCCTATTACGATACCGCGACGTTGCCGCTGTTGCAGGGCGAGGGGCTGGACGAATTCGACCCGATCAAGGTCGACCGCATCTCTCCCGACGATGCCACCGCGATCCGCGGCGGCGGCGCCGAGGCGACACTAAAGGGCATCCAATTCAACAGCTTCGGCGCCTTCTTCAGCCGCGCCTATCGCGAGAACGACTATCTGTGGGGCCGTCTGCACGGCGCGGAGCGGATGATCGACATCTGCGTCTCGACCCTGCCGCCGCAGGTCCGGATGCGCGCCGGCCGGGTCGCGGCGATCAAGCGCGACGTGTTCCGTGCCATTCTCGACGAGGAGGCGCCGCGTCTGACCGCCATCCCCGGACTGATCGCCAGCCTGCGCCGCGAGATAGGCTGACCCGGGCGGGTCGCTCCCGGACCGCCATCGACGGGCTGGCCTTCCGCCCCCCGCCCGGCTAGCGTCACCCCCGCCCCTGGGAGTCCCGCATGCAGTTCCTCAAGATCCTGTTCTGGTTCCTGCTCGCCTTCGTGGCGGCGCTGTTCACCTCGACCAACTGGAACAATGTGCAGATCAATCTGTGGAGTGGGCTGATCGCCGACGTGAACCTGCCGCTGCTGCTGCTTGTCACCTTCCTGCTCGGCTTCCTGCCGACCTATCTGTATCTCGGCACGGTCCGCTGGCGGTTGCGCCAGCGCGTCGCCGCGGCCGAACGGATGCTCGCCGACGCTCGCGCGCTGCCGCCGGTGCCGACCGCGGCCTTGCCGATCGCCGCGGCCGGGGAGCCGATCGCTGCCGATGAGGCGGCCGCGGTCGAAGGACGCCTGCTGTGAGCCCGGTCTACGTCGCGATCGACACGCCCGACCTCACCCGCGCCAAGGCGATCGCGACGCGCGTCCGCCACCATGTCGGCGGCATCAAGCTCGGGCTCGAATTCTTCTGTGCCCATGGCCAGCATGGCGTGCGAGAGATGGAGGCGCTCGGCCTGCCCGTCTTCCTCGACCTCAAGCTGCACGACATCCCCAATACCGTTGCCAAGGCGGTGCAGGCGCTTAGCCCGCTCGCCCCGGCGATCCTCACCGTCCATGCCGCCGGCGGCCGGGCGATGCTGGAGGACGCCAAGGCGGCGGCGCATCCGCAGACGAAGGTCGTCGCAGTCACCATGTTGACCAGCCTTGATGCCGACGATCTCGCCGCGACCGGTATTGGCGGCAGTCCGCATGATCAGGTGCTGCGCCTCACCGAGCTCGCCCATGACGCGGGCGTCGATGGCATCGTCTGCTCGGGGGCGGAGGTCGCGGCGGCGCGCAAGGCATGGCCGAAAGGCTTTTTCGTCGTGCCCGGCGTCCGGCTCGCCGATGGCGTCGTCGGCGACCAAAAGCGCGTCGTCACGCCGCGCGCCGCGCTCGACGCCGGCGCCTCGGTGATCGTCGTCGGCCGCCCGATCACCCAGGCGGAGGATCCCGACGCGGCCGCACGTGCGATCGGCGCAACGCTGTGAACGACGCGCCGCTCTGCAACGGCGGATGCCATTGCGGCGCGGTACGGTTCACCGTGCGCCTGACCGGCGGCCTGGCGGCAGCGCGGCGCTGCAACTGTTCCTATTGCCGGATGCGCGGCGCAGTGGCGCTGACCGCCAGGGTCGGCGACCTCGCCATCACCGCCGGTCACGATCACCTGACGACCTACCGCTTCAACACGGGCAAGGCGGAGCATCATTTCTGCTCCACCTGCGGCATCTATACGCATCACCGCCGCCGCTCGAACGGCGACGAATATGGCGTCAATGCCGCCTGCCTCGACGGCGTCAGCCCGTTCGATTTCCGCGAAATCCCCGTCAATGACGGCGTGCATCATCCGTCCGACGGCGGCGGGCATCGCGTCGCGGGAATCCTGCACTATCATCCGACGGAGTGATCATGGCGTCGATCCGCCCGTTCCTGCCAACGCGCGACTTCGCGCAATCGCGCGCTTTCTATGAAGCGATCGGCTTCACACCCGGCTATGTCGACACCGAGCTGGCGATCTACGACCATGATGGCGCCGGCTTCCTGCTGCAGAACTACTTCCAGCAGGAATGGGCGGGCAATACGATGGTGCAACTGATCGTCGCCGATCTCGATCATTGGTGGCGGCGGACCGACGGGCTTGCCGAGCAATTTGGCGTCCGCGCGCCGATCGCGCCCGAAATGAAGCCCTGGGGCCTACGGGTCGGCATGCTGTTCGATCCGGCCGGCGTGCTGTGGCACATCGTTGAGGAATCGCCAGCCGACGCTTGAATTCGCGGAGCGGTGGCGCGATGGCCGCGCCATGCCCGTTGCCACCAAGATCTGCGGCCTGACCACCCCCGACACGCTCGACGCGGCGCTCGGCGGCGGTGCCAGTCATGTCGGTTTCGTCTTCTTTCCCCCCTCGCCGCGTCATCTCGACTTCGCCCGCGCCGCCGGCCTCGCCGCGCGCGTGCCCGACGGCGTCGGCCGCGTCGGAGTGTTCGTCGATCCTGATGACGCGCTGCTCGACCAAGCGATTGCCGCCGGGCGCCTGTCCGCCGTCCAGCTTCACAAGACGGCGCCCGACCGCATCGCGGCGATCCGCGCGCGCACCCGCCGCGACACCTGGGCGGCGGTGGCGGTGAAGACCCGCGCCGATCTTGATCAGGCACGCCGCCATGCCGGCGCCGCCGATCGCATCCTCTACGACGCCAAGACTCCTGATGGCGCGGCGCTGCCCGGCGGCATGGGCCTGCGCTTCGACTGGGCGCTGCTCGACGGCTTCCGTCATCCGCTCCCCTGGGCGCTGTCCGGCGGGTTGGACGCCGGCAATGTCGCGGACGCGATCCGCCGCACCGGGGCGCCGCTGGTCGACGTCTCCTCGGGCGTCGAGAGCGCAGCGGGGGTCAAGGATGTGGACAAGATCGCCGCCTTCCTTAAAGCGGCACGGCTATGAACGCCCCGAACAGCTTCCGTAATCAGCCAGACGACCGCGGCCATTTCGGCCAGTTCGGCGGCCGCTATGTCGCCGAGACGCTGATGCCGCTGATCCTTGACCTGGATCGCGAATATAAGCGTGCCAAGGCGGATCCCGCCTTCCAGGCCGAATTCGACGACCTGCTCGAACATTATGTCGGCCGGCCGAGCCCGCTCTATCATGCCGAGCGGCTGTCCGCTGCGCTGCGCGACGGCGCACCGGACGGGATGGGCGCGCAAGTCTGGTTTAAGCGTGACGAGCTCAATCATACCGGCGCGCACAAGATCAACAATTGCATCGGCCAGATCCTGCTCGCGATCCGCATGGGCAAGACCCGGATCATCGCGGAGACGGGTGCCGGGCAGCACGGCGTCGCCACCGCCGCGGTCTGCGCGCGGTTTGGCCTGCCTTGCGTCATCTACATGGGCGCCAAGGACGTGGAGCGGCAGCAGCCCAACGTCTTTCGGATGAAGCTGCTCGGCGCCGAGGTCCGCCCGGTGACCAGCGGCGCGGCGACGCTGTCGGACGCGATGAACGAGGGGCTGCGCGACTGGGTCGCCAACGTCCACGACACCTTCTACATCATCGGCACCGCCGCCGGGCCGCACCCCTATCCCGAGTTGGTCCGCGACTTCCAAAGCATCATCGGCCGTGAAGCGCGCGAACAGATGCTGGCGCGGACCGGCCGCCTGCCCGACCTGCTGGTCGCGGCGATCGGCGGCGGATCGAACGCGATCGGCCTGTTCCACCCCTTCCTCGACGATGCCGAAGTCGCGATGCTCGGCGTCGAGGCGGCGGGCCACGGCCTCGGCGGCAGCGAACATGCCGCCAGCCTGGCGGGTGGTTTCCCGGGCGTGCTGCACGGCAACAAGACCTATTTGCTGCAGGACGAGGACGGTCAGATCGCGGAGGGTCATTCGATCTCCGCCGGTCTCGACTATCCCGGCATCGGGCCGGAACATGCGTGGCTGCGCGATATCGGCCGCGTCGAATATGACAGTGCGACCGACGCCGAGGCGCTCGACGCCTTCCAGTTGCTCTGCCGTACCGAAGGCATCATCCCGGCGCTGGAGCCGAGCCACGCGATCGCGGCCGTCGCCCGCCGCGCGCGGACGATGCGCGCCGACCAGATCGTCCTCGCCAACCTTTGCGGCCGTGGCGACAAGGACATCTTCACCGTCGCCGCCGCGCTCGGGGTGGCAATATGAGCGCGCGCTTGGCGGCAGCCTTCGCCAAGGGGCGCCCGGCGCTGGTCACCTTCGTCACCGCGGGTGATCCGCATCCCGCGGCGACACCGGCGATCCTCGATGCGCTCGTCGCCGGCGGCGCCGATGTGATCGAGCTGGGCATGCCGTTCACCGATCCGATGGCTGACGGCCCGGCGATCCAAGCCGCCAACGTGCGCAGCCTCGCCGCCGGCACCCGCACCGCTGACATCCTAGCCATCGCCACGGATTTCCGCGCCCGGCACCCCGACGTGCCGCTGGTGCTGATGGGCTATGCCAATCCGATGCTGCGCCGCGGGTCCGACTGGTTCGCGGCCGCCGCCGCCGAGGCCGGCGTCGACGGCGTGATCTGTGTCGACATCCCGCCGGAAGAGGATGATTCGCTCGGGCCGGATCTGCGCGCCCGAGGGATCGCATCGATCCGCCTCGCCACCCCGACGACCGATGCCGCCCGCCTGCCACAGGTGCTGGATGGTGCCGGCGGCTTTCTTTATTATGTCTCGGTGGCGGGCATCACCGGTTTGCAACAGGCCGCACAGGCCTCGATCGACAGCGCCGTCGCCCGGCTGAACGCGGCGACCGACCTGCCGGTCGCGGTCGGATTCGGCGTCCGGACGCCCGAACAGGCGGCGGCGATCAGCGCCGTCGCCGATGGCGTCGTCGTCGGCTCCGCGATCGTCGAGATCGTCGCAAAACATGGCCAGGATGCGCCGGCGGCGGTCACCCCCTATATCCAATCCCTCGCGGCCGCCCTCGCGACCGCCCGAAAGGTCATGGCATGAGCTGGATCACCAGCGTCCGCAACGCGCTGTCCCGCGTCACCACGCGCGAGACGTCGGAAGAGAATCTCTGGCACAAGTGCAAGGGCTGCGGCCAGATGGTCTTCTCCAAGGAATTGGAGGAGAATCTCTACGTCTGTCCGAAGTGCGACCATCACGAGCGCATCGGCCCCAAGCAGCGCTTCGCGCAGATCCTCGACGAGGGCAGTTGCGCCGAGATCGCCCCGCCCAAGGTGCCCGAGGATCCGCTGAAGTTCCGCGACTCCAAGCGCTACAGCGATCGGCTGAAGGCGGCGCGGACCAGTGCGCAGGAACAGGATGCGCTGATCAATGCGCGCGGCACGATCCATGGCCACCGCGTGGTGATGGGCGTACAGGACTTCGCCTTCATGGGCGGTTCGATGGGCCTGGCGGTCGGCGAGGCCTTCGTCCGCGGCGTCGAGGCGGCGATTGCCGATCGGGCGCCCTATTTGATCTTCACCGCCGCCGGCGGTGCGCGCATGCAGGAAGGCATCCTCAGCCTGATGCAGATGCCGCGCAGCACCGTCGCCATCCAGATGCTGCATGACGCGGGCTTGCCCTATATCGTCGTGCTGACCGATCCGACCACCGGCGGCGTCACCGCCAGCTATGCGATGCTGGGCGATGTCCAGATCGCCGAGCCGAACGCGCTGATCGGCTTCGCCGGCGCCCGCGTCATCGAAAGCACGATCCGCGAGAAGCTACCCGAAGGCTTCCAGCGGGCCGAATATCTGCTCGACCACGGCATGCTCGACATGGTCGTGCACCGCCGCGACCTGCGCGAGCGGCTGGCGACAGTGATCGGCTACCTCCGGCCGACCGCCCAGGCGGCGTAACGGCGTTCCTGTCGGTTGCGGGAGGGGTGGCGATGCCCGATCACGCGATGTCCTCCGATCCCGCCGTCCAGGCGCAGCTCGACCGCCTGGCGGCGCTGTCGCCCGGTGCGGACGTGCTCGGGCTGGAACGAATCACGCGGCTGCTCGCCCGGCTCGGCGATCCGCAGGATGCAATGCCGCCGGTCTTCCACGTCGCCGGCACCAACGGCAAGGGGTCGACCTGCGCCTTCCTGCGCGCGGCGATGGAGGCGGCAGGCCATCGCGTCCATGTCTTCACCAGCCCGCATCTGGTCCGCTTCAACGAGCGGATCCGGATCGGCGGCCGGCTGGTCGACGACGCGACGCTCGCCGCGCTGCTCACCGAGGTCCTGGACCATGCCGACGGCATCGGCGCCAGCTTCTTCGAAGTCACCACTGCCGCCGCCTTTCTCGCCTTCGCCCGCGCGCCTGCAGCGGCAACGATCGTCGAGGTCGGGCTTGGCGGCCGGCTCGATGCAACCAACGTGATCCGCAAGCCGGTGGTGACCGGCATCGCCGCGCTCGGCCTCGATCACGAAGCCTTTCTCGGCAACCAGCTCGCCGGAATCGCCGCGGAGAAGGCCGGGATCGCCAAGCCCGGCGTGCCGCTGGTGACGATGAATTACGCCCGCCCCGCCCGGGAGCGGGTCGAGGCGGCGGCGGCGGCGGTCGGCGCGCCGGTAATCGCGCGGCATCGGCAATGGTGGAGCGAGAGCGCACGGACGACGATCCGCTATCGCGACACCGGCTTCGCGCTCGTCGCACCACGGCCGCGATTGGTCGGGCCGCATCAGACCCGCAATTACGCCCTGGCGATCGCAATGCTGCGTCACCAGGGCGCCGTCACCGTGCCCGAAGCGGCGATGCGCGCCGCCGCCGACTGGGCGCAATGGCCGGCGCGGATGCAGCGCCTCGGCGACGGTCCGCTGCACGCCCTGCTGACCCCCGCCAGCGAACTATGGCTGGACGGCGCGCATAATCCCTCCGCGGCGCAACCCGTTGCCCGGGCGCTCGACGGCATCGCGCGCGGCCGACCGGTGGTGCTGGTCGCCGGACTGCTGTCCAACAAGGATGCAGACGGCGTGCTGCGCCTGCTCGCGCCGCATGCCTCGCGCATGATCGCGGTGCCGGTGCCGGGGCACGACAGTCATCCACCCGCCCGCCTTTCGGCACACGCGGCCAGCCTGGGTCTGCCCGCTGATACCGCCGCCGATCTGCCCGCGGCACTCGGCATGATTCGCGACGATGCCGTGGTGCTGATCGCCGGGTCGCTGTACCTCGCCGGCATCGCGTTGCGCTTGAACGATGAAGCGCCCGACTGACGCTATCACTGCGATTGACTTGCAATAGCGGATCGCGGACGATGCGGTTCGCTCAGAGGAGTCGCAGAATGTCCGACGTCAGCACCACGCTCCATCCCTTGCCGCATACGCTGCCCGCCTGCCCGAACGCGCGGCTGGCGCTGTTCGCGATCCGAAGGATGGGTGCTCATGGCCTCGCCGATGCGCGCGCCGCCCATGCGCTGTTCAGCGCCTTTGGCGAGGCGTTTCAGCGCCCGCTGGTGCTGCTGCGCGCGCTGATGGCGGATCTTGCCGGCACGGCGGCGGACACGATCGCGATCGCGCCATGCTGCTGCGCCCGCATGACCGCCGCCGAACGCGCGCTGCTGACCATCGTCGCGCGGGTCGAGACGGGGTCCGAGGTCGCGCGCCTGCTGCTCGCCGACCTGCTCGCGATGCGGCGGGTCGATGGCGTCCTAGCCAGTGCCGCAGCGGTCGCCGCCAGCTTCGCCGACGAGGGTCGCCCTATTTGCGTCTAGGCGGCGGTCTCCTCCGCCCGCGCATCGCCCGGACCGTCGATGCCCGCGCTGCCGATCGATCGGTCGACCAGCCCCGTCCGGCTCATCCACCAGAACAGCAGTACGCCGGGCATCGCCAAGACGGTCGTCAGCAGGTAGAAATCGACGTAGCCCAGCGCCTCGATCAGCGCGCCGGCGGTCGTTCCCGTGACGATCCGGCCGAGGATGCTCGCCGCGGCGGAGATCAGCGCGAACTGGGCCGCGGTGAAGCGCAGGTCGCACAAGGCCGAAAAATAGGCAATGACCACCACCCCGCCATAGCCGCTGGCGATATTTTCGAAGCCGATCGCGCCGGCCATGCCAAGGTTCGAATGTCCCGCCGCGGCGAGCAAGGCGAAACTGAGGTTCGACACCGCCATCAGCACCAGTGCGATCAGCACCGACCGCTTCAGCCCCAGTCGGGCATAGAGCACGCCGCCGATGAAGATGCCGATCAGATAGGCGAGAAAGCCGACGAAGACGTCGTAGAAGGCGATTTCGTCGCCGGTGAATTTGAGATCGTCGAACAGCAGGCGGAAGGTCAGATTCGCAAGCGTGTCACCGACCTTGTGGATCAGGATGAACGTGAGGACGAGGAACGCGCCGGGTCGGGTGAAGAACTGCACGAACGGCCCCCAGACGGCGCGCGCCGCCTCGCCGATCCCGCGCCGTGCGACGGGCTCGCGATACCGTTCCGGCTCGCCGAAGCTGATACCGCAGAGCATCGCCGGCAGCGCGAAGATCGCACAGGCGATATAGGCCGCCGACCAGCCGAACCGTTCGGCGACGATCAGCGCCAGCGCACCGGCGCCGGCGGAGCCAATGCGCCAGCCATATTGGCTCATCCCCGAGCCGACGCCGAGTTGGCGCGGCTCCAGCATCTCGATACGATACGCGTCGATGACGATGTCGAAGGTCGCGCCGGCGGCGCCGACCAGGATCGCGGCAAGCGCCATCGCGGCGATATCCGCCCGCGGATCGACCAGCGCGAGATGGACCACGGCGGCGATGACCAGGGCACCGGCGACGAGCAGCCACGATACGCGCTGGCCCAGTCGGCCGATCACTGGCAGCCGGACGCCGTCGACCACCCAGGCCCACAGAAATTTCAGATTGTAGACTAGGAAGGCGAGGCTGAATGCCGTCACCGTCTTCTTGTCGATGCCGTCCTGCGCCAACCGCGTCGTCAGCGTCGCGCCGATCATCGCATAGGGAAAGCCGGACGACAGACCCAGCGCCAGCGCGGCGATCGGCCCACGCTCCATGTACGGCCCGGCGCCGTCCCACCATGTCCGCGACTGCAACTGATCCATCCAGGCACCACCCCGCCCCATACCGGCCCACGGCATAGAGCGGATGCCGCGATCAAGTCCATGTGGTGAATGGCGCGATCAGGCGTCCATGCCGACGAACAGGCGGAAGCCGTTGGGCAGCTTGCGCGGCTTGCGGCCGTCGAGATGAGTCTCGATCGCGGCGATCGCGCCGATCAGGTCGCGCTGTGCATAGGGTTTGGCGAGGCAGCCGGCGGCGAGCGTCGCCGCCTCCACCGGGCAATTGCCGGTGACGAACAGCACATGGACGTTATGGTCTGCCGCCGCCCGCGCGACGTCGAGGCCGGAGCCGTCCGCCAGGCTGACGTCGACCAAGACCAGATCGAGGGCCGTGCCCGAGGCGATCAGCTCGACCGCCTGCGCGACCCGGTCGACCGTCGCGACGATCTCATAGCCAGCGTCGGTGAGGAAATGCTCCGTGTCGAAGGCGACCAGCGGTTCATCCTCGACGACGAGCAACCGCACGATCCGTCGCTTCTTCTTCCCGAACAACATCCACCCGCTCCGCGCGGCGTTCATTTCGTTACGCCTGCGCGACTTAACGCGCGTTGGCCGGTTCGGTCGCAAATATTTCGCAACATAAGTGGGATCGCGTTATGAGCCGCCGCATGGCCCCCACCTCCGGTTCGTCCCGCGGCGATCGCATCGCCAAGCTCCTCGCCCGTGCCGGCATTGCGTCGCGTCGCGAAGTCGAGCGCATGATCGCCGGCGGGCGCGTCGCCCGCGACGGCGTGGTGATCGACACGCCGGCGACCGTGCTGACCTCGCTGAAGGGGATCACCGTCGACGGCAATCCGGTCGCGACGCCGGAGCCGACCCGACTGTTCCTGTTCCACAAGCCCACCGGCCTGCTCGTCACCGAACGCGATCCGCGCGGACGGCCGACGATCTACGAGCGCTTGCCGCACGACCTGCCGCGGCTGGTGCCGGTCGGCCGGCTCGATCTCAACACCGAGGGGCTGCTGCTGCTGACCACCGACGGCGGCTTCAAGCGTCAGCTCGAACTGCCGGCGACCGGGGTGGAGCGGACCTATCGCGTCCGTGCCTATGGCAACATCACTCAGGCGCAGCTCGAGGATCTCGCCGACGGTATCGAGATCGAGGGGGTTCGCTACGGCTCGATCGACGCCAATATCGAGCGGCGGACCGGCGCCAACGTCTGGATCGAGATGACGCTGACCGAGGGCAAGAATCGCGAGGTGCGCCGCGTCCTCGAACACCTCGGCCTGCAGGTCGGCCGGCTGATCCGCATCCGCTACGGCCCCTTCGTGCTCGGCGACCTGCCGGTCGGCGAGGTCGGCGAGGTCAAGCAGCACGAATTGGTCGCCTTTCGCCGCACGCTGAATGGCGGTGTGCCGGACGAGTCGTTCGTGACGGTGTCGGCGGAGCCGCGTCCCGGGTTTCGCAGCGCGCCGACCGTCGATCGTGCCGCCCGCAGCCGCGCCCGGTCCGACGGGGCGGCCCGACCGACAGCCGCGAGCGGGACGACCCGCCCGCAGCCGACTCGCGCCACATCCCCCCGCGACGGGCAGGCCGGCCGGACGCGCACCCAGCTGCCCCGCGACGGCTCGGAGCGCCCGCGCTTTTCGCGCGCCAGTGGTGATGACCGTACTCGCCCGGCGAAAGCGAACGCGGCTTCCGAGCGGACGCGTCCGGCAAGGTCAGGCGCCGAAGGCGAGCGCAACCGCCCGGCACGAGCGGAAGCTGCGGGCGATCGCCGCGCCGCGCGGCCCGGCACCGGCGAGCAGCGTGGCCGACCATCGCGCCCGGGCGATGGCCCGCGATCACCCCGCCCCGGCGGCAATCGTCCCCGATCCGGCAGCCCCGGCAGCGGCAGCCCGATTGGCGGTGGCCCGCGCCGTCCGCGTGGGGGCAAGGCATGAGGGTGATCGCCGGCACCTGGCGCGGCCGTCCGCTGGTCGCACCGAAGGGCGACGCGACGCGCCCGACCGCCGATCGCACGCGGGAAGCCCTGTTCTCGATGCTGGCCAGCCGCCTAGGCAGTTTCGAAGGGCTCGCCGTCGCCGATCTCTTCGCCGGCTCCGGCGCATTGGGTATCGAGGCGCTGTCGCGCGGCGCCGGATCGTGCCTGTTCGTCGAACAGGATCGCGCCGCGCTCGATGCGCTCAAGGCCAATCTCGCCAAGCTCGGCGCGCGTGGCGATGTCCGCGCGTCGTCGGTGATGGCGCTCGGCCCGGCGCGGGCGCCGCTCGACCTGATCATGATGGACCCGCCTTATGGCACCGGAGCGGGCGCGGTCGCGCTCGACAAGCTGGCGCGGCTCGGCTGGGCCGGCCCGGCGACCTGGATCAGCGTCGAGACCGCCAAGGCCGAGGAAATCGCCGTGGCGGGCTTCACCATCGACGCCACCCGCGTCCACGGCAAGGCACGCCTCACCCTGTTGCGCGCGGAATCCTGACGCCACGCGGCAGCAGCGCCATGCCGGCGAGGCTGAGCAGGCCAGCTCCGACGAGATACAGTCCGATCCACCAAAGACCGCGCGTCGCCAGCATCTGTGCGGCGATCGGCGCCAGCGCGCCGCCGATGATCCCGCCCATGTTGAAGGTCATCGACACGCCGGTGTAGCGCACCCCTGCCGGGAACAGCTCGGGCAGCCAGCCGCCGAGCGGTCCATAGGCGAAGCCCATCACGAACAGGGCAAAGGCCAGCCAGGCGAAGACGATCGCCAGCGAGCCCGCGCCGAGCATCGGCCCCATCAGCAGCCCCGCGACGATGCAGCCGCCGAAGCCGAGCATCAGCATCGGCCGCGCGCCATGGCGGTCGGCAAGCATGCTGGCGACGATCACCCCGCCGGCGAGGAACAGGATCGCGACCAGTTCGCACGCCAGCAAGGCTTCCCGCCCATAGTGCAGCGTGGCGGTGCCGTAGCTCAAGGTGAAGGCGGTCGCGAGATAGAAGAGCGCGAAACAGGCGATCACGCCCCCCGTCCCCGCCACCAGCGCACGGCCGTGGCCGGACAGCAGCGTCGCGATCGGCACCTTCGGCAGAGCCTCCGCCTTGGCCGCCTCGACGAAGGCGGGCGTCTCGGTCAGCTTGAGGCGAACCCACAGGCCGAGCATCACCAGCACCGCGCTGACCAAGAAGGGCAGCCGCCAGCCCCAGCTTCGGAACGCCGCTTCGTCCAGCCCGAGGCCGATCAGCAGGAACAGTCCGTTTGCCATGATGAACCCGACCGGCGCGCCGAGCGGTGGGAACATCCCCCAGGTATTGCGGCGATGCGGCGGGGCATTCTCGACGGCCAGCAGCGCCGCACCGCCCCATTCGCCACCCAGACCCAGACCCTGGCCGAGGCGGAGCAGGCAAAGCAGCAAGGGGGCGAGCCAGCCCATCTGCGGAGCCATGCGCTCGATCTGAGCGTAGGTCGGCAGGAAGGCGATGGCGACGGTCGATCCGCCCATCAGCATCAGGCTGGCGACCAGCGTCGACTTGCGGCCGATGCGATCGCCGAAATGGCCGAACACCGCCGCCCCGATCGGCCGGGCGAAGAAGGCCACTGCGAAGGTCGCGAAGCTGAGCAACTGCCGCGCCGCCGGGCTTTCGCCGGGAAAGAACAGCGCCGGAAATACCAGTGCCGCTGCGGTCGCGTAGATATAGAAGTCGTAGAATTCGACCGCCGTGCCGACGAGGCTGGCGGTCAGGATGCGACGAGGAGACGGAGCCTGCATGCCACCCTGATAGGCCGCGTGCGACGCTTGGCAAAGCGGCGGCGGGGCAAGCCGCTCACGCCAGGAGCGGCGGGTCGGTGACCGAATGAATATTGCTCGTCGTCTGCGAGAGGCGACGGTCAGTATATCGCGAGACGCACCTTCGCTCGAAATGCGGCGCCTAGACGTATGTTCAGGGCGCGCCTTTTCAGCAGCGGACCGTGCACAGTGGCAATGCCCTCGATCGCTCGCGGCACGTGCGCCCCCCCAGCAGCGCTACATCGGCAATTACGATAATGCCTGCGGGAGGCTTTCGGAAACAGATGGGGAGATCTCACCGCCGTCATAACAAATCCGCCGCCGGTCACGCCATGACATCTTCGCGCAACAATCGCTACCTAGAGCGATCCTTGTCGCGGCCCTTCTTCCCCCTGTGGGCGCGACGTCCGGTCGCCTCCCTGTCGACCGGTCCTCCCTGAACTACGGGGCAGCCGATCCCGGCTGCCCCGACTTTTCAGGCAGGACGATCGCCCGGCGGCGATTACCCCATCATCGGGCGCTGACGACCTCCGCCGACGAGGAAAGACTGGCGAGCCGCACCGCTTGGTGCCCGACCAGCGTCGCGACAGAGGTGTGGCCACTCTCGCGCATCTCGGCGCGGCAATGTTCGGCATCGCGCTGCGCCGCGACGTCGGCACCATATGGCGCACAGGCCCAGGCGGCGGCCCGCATCACCCGCGCGTCCAGTATCGCCCGATGTTTCGGGTTGTTGAGGTTCAGCCCCTTGGTCGAGACGCGTGCCGAAACGGTTTCCCGCTCGGGATCGGCAGCTACCGTGCCGATGCTCAGGCACGACAGAAGGAGCGACGCCGAAGCGACGCGGATCAGGCTCTTCATGGTGATACTCCTGCAATAGCTCGCGCCGTATCGGGTCGCACCCCGCGCCGCGTCTCTGCCGGACCGGCTAGTCGGGGCCGGCCTGCGCTCCGGCAAGGCGCCGATAGGCGCAATCCGTGTCGCCAAAGCGACGTATCGGCGACAGCTATGTTGCGGCGCACCATTGCGATGCGGCTTGCCTCCGCTTGCCGCGTTCCCTACCTGTTCGCCGGTGACCGATGCTGCGCAATCCCTGCAAGATCCGCCCTATCTCAAGGGCCTGAACCCGCCCCAGCGCGAGGCGGTGCTGACCACCGAGGGGCCCGTGCTGATGCTGGCCGGTGCCGGCACCGGCAAGACGGCGGCCTTGACCGCGCGGCTCGCCCACCTGCTGTGGACGCGCAAGGCCTATCCGTCGGAGATCCTCGCGGTCACCTTCACCAACAAGGCGGCGCGCGAGATGCGCGAGCGCGTCGGCCGGCTGGTCGGCGAAGCGGTGGAGGGCATGCCGTGGCTCGGCACCTTCCACGCGATCGGCGCCAAGATGCTGCGCCGCCATGCCGAACTGGTCGGTCTGCAGAGCAATTTCACCATCCTCGACACCGACGACCAGCTCCGGCTGCTCAAGCAGCTGATCGTCGCTGCCGATCTCGACGAGAAGCGTTTCCCGGCGCGCAGTCTCGCCGGACTGATTGACGACTGGAAGAACAAGGGGCTTGTCCCCGCCGATATCGACGCCGGCGAAAGCGAGCGTTTCGCCAACGGCCGCGGCGGCGAGCTCTATGCGCAATACCAGCAGCGGCTGAAGGCGCTCAACGCCTGCGACTTCGGCGATCTGCTGCTGCACATGCTGACCATCCTGAAGACGCATGCCGACGTGCTGCGCCTGTATCAGGAGCGGTTCCGCTACATCATGGTCGACGAATATCAGGACACCAACGTCGTCCAGTATCTCTGGCTGCGACTGCTTGCCCAGGCGCGCAAGAACATCGCCTGCGTCGGCGACGACGACCAGTCTATCTATTCGTGGCGGGGTGCGCAGGTCGAGAACATCCTGCGCTTCGAACGCGATTTTCCGGGCGCGACGGTGATCAAGCTCGAGCAGAATTACCGCTCGACCCCGCATATCCTCGGCGCCGCCTCTGGCGTGATCGCCAACAACGGCGGGCGATTGGGCAAGACGCTGTGGACGGAACTAGACGTCGGCGAAAAGGTCCGCGTCATCGGCGTATGGGACGGACCGGAGGAAGCACGCCGCGTCGGTGACGAAATCGAAACGGCGCGCCGCAACGGCGTCAGCCTCGACCGGATCGCCATTCTCGTCCGGGCCCAGCACCAGACGCGCGAGTTCGAGGACCGATTTATCGCGATCGGCCTGCCCTATCGAATCGTCGGCGGGTACCGCTTCTACGAACGCGCCGAAATCCGTGACGCGCTTGCCTATCTGCGCATCGTCAACCAGCCCGCCGACGACCTCGCCTTCGAACGGATCGTCAACGTTCCCAAACGCGGCCTCGGCGACAAGGCGCTGGCCAAGATCCACCAGCTCGCCCGAATCGAGGGGCTGCCGCTCACCATCGCCTCGGCCCGCATCCTCGACACCGACGAGCTGACGCCACAGGCGCGCCGCGCGCTCGGCAATCTCGTCGGCGACATCGCACGCTGGCGCGACATGGCGCGCGAGCTGCCGCATGCCGAACTGGCCCGCCAGTTGCTCGACGAGAGCGGCTATACCGCGATGTGGCAGGCGGAAAAGTCGGTCGAGGCCGCCGGGCGCCTGGAGAACTTGTCCGAACTCGTCCGCGCGATGGAGGAATATGAGTCGCTCGGCGCGTTCCTGGAGCACGTCAGCCTCGTCATGGACAATGAGGGCGCTGCGCAGGACCCGCAGGTGACGATCATGACGATCCACGCCGCCAAGGGGCTGGAGTTCGACACCGTCTTCCTGGTCGGCTGGGAGGAAGGTCTGTTCCCGTCGCAACGCGCGCTCGACGAGGGCGGGACCAAAAGCCTCGAAGAGGAACGCCGCCTCGCCTATGTCGCAATCACGCGTGCGCGGCGACTGGCGGTGATCATCCATGCCGCCAACCGCCGCATCTACGGCCAATGGACGTCGAGCATCCCCAGCCGCTTCGTCAACGAACTGCCCAACGAGCATATCGATGCCGAGACGACCATGTCCGGCGGCGAGAGCCTGTGGCGCGCCAACTGGTCCGAACGCGCCGATCCCTTTTCCGACGTCGCGCGCGGCACGGGGCGCGGCCCCGGCTGGCAACGCGCCGCCGGCAGCGGATCGAGCTTCACGACGCAGCCGACGCGGATCGTCGAGAGCCGCGCGAGTGCCGTCAGCCTCGGCAACAAGGGCCGCGACGATCTGTCACCGGGCCAGCGCGTCTTTCATCAGAAGTTCGGCTATGGCGCGATCGCGGAGATCGAAGGCAACAAGCTCGAGATCGACTTCGAGACCGCGGGTCGCAAGCGCGTCATGGACAGTTTCGTCACGCTGGCGTGAGCAGGTCATTGACGCATCCAGGGATCATCGCGGATTTATCGGGACGAAGAGTGGTGATTGAGGCGGGCGAACAAGTCGGGCCTCTAGAGCTCGCGACCCGGTGCCAAATTACTCATTTTGGCTGAAGCGTCTAACTGCCCAGCTTTTCTTCAACCCTTTGAGGACGCTTTCAAACCCGAGAAATCAAAGCATTGAGTACGGATATATTTCGGCGATTTCCTAGCGGAGACGGTCCTACTTCAAGCCAATCTTCACGGATTTCATCCGCGAATGGTTCATATCCAGTATGTCCCCATTTATACATTTCCCTAGCGTCGCGTCGGGCGGCGTCGGATGGGGAACCAACATGAAGAAATATCTGCTCTTTTCCGCAACGGCTGCGGCAACGCTGCTGGCAGCGGTACAACCGGCGTCGGCAGCGTCGATCATCGACCTGAAGACCGTCAAGCTGACCAACGACGGCTCGACCGGCTTCGGCAGCACCGAACTCGCCGACCTGCGCGCCGCTGCCGACAAGGCGGCCGGCGTGACGTCGCAGATCGATATCCTGCCCGATGTCTTCGGCGGCTCGATCGCCAATTGGACCGCCGAACTGTTTTCCGGCACGCTCAACGTCGCCACGACGGGCTTCTACGACTTCAATTTCACCCCGTCGAACAGCCCGATCGCCGGCTTCGTGAAGATCGACGGCACGATCATCGACCGCGTCACGCTGGGGAGCAACGGCAACGGCTCGAGCCTGAGCGGCTCGACTTTGAGCGCCGGCGCCCATGCGTTCGAGGCGTTCATCGTCAAGAAGGGCGGCAGTGCCGGTAGCTTCACCGCCAACGCCAGCGGCACCAATGCGGCATCGCTGACCTTCTCGCCGCTCACCGGCGCGGTGCCGGAACCGGCGACCTGGGCGATGCTGATCGTCGGCTTCGGCATGATCGGCGCGGCTGCGCGCTACCGCCGGAGCAGCACCCGCGTCGCGTTCGGCTGACCCGCGTCGGCACGGAAGCTTGGGGGCCGTCGCGGCGCAGCGGCGGCCCTTCGCGCTTCGGTGGTGTGCCGCAGGCGCGTCGTTCAGGAACCGCCAAGGCACGATCTGCGTAGATTGACCTTACGCCCGGTATGGCCGGATGTTTGAGGAGGATTACGCCGATGTTCGCCCGTTTGCTCGCCACCGCCGCCGCCGCGACCGCCCTTGCATCGGCGGCTGCGCCGGTCGCCGCCCAGAGTGGTGCCGATGATGCCCGCTTCGCCGCCGCACAGGCCCGCTTCGATGCCGAACTCGCGCGCTATCGGGCGGAATTCGATCGCTATCGCGCCGCTCGTGGCGGCGGCTACAGCTCGAACGCCGGCCCAGGTGGGTATCGCCAGGCGCCGGTGCCGGGCAGCTACGACCCGCGCTATGCCGACAACGGCGACGACGATCGTTACGAAAACGGCTACGATCCAGCCCGCTATTATCGCTCGGGCGCCAGCTACCGTGAACGCGTGCTGAGCCCGGACGAGCGCGTCTATGCGGGTAACGACGGCCGCTATTACTGCCGTCGCAGCGACGGCACGACCGGGTTGATCGTCGGCGGCGCGGCGGGCGGCCTGCTCGGCAACGTCATCGACGGCGGCCACAGCCGCATCGTCGGCACACTGCTTGGAGGTGCCGCCGGCGCACTGGCCGGCAAGGCGATCGATCAGAACCAGTCGGACATCCGCTGCCGCTGATCGCCGACCGATTGCCGTCGGGTGGGTTTAGGCCCGCTCGACGGCGAGCAGGGTCACACCGGCATATTTCTCCTGCGCCGGATCGTAGAGCGTGCTCGGGAAGAACGGCCGATCCTCGACGATGGTCGGCGCGCCGAGGCCGTCGAGCTTGAACGTGCCCATCTTCTCCTCGCGCGGCGGCTTGCCGTCCCGCTCCAGCGTCACCGCGTCCAGATAGATTTCGCCATGGCGCGTGAACAGGATGTGCGGGGCGAGCAGCACCGCACCGCGATTGTAGGTGGCGGTGATCGCCCGCATCCGGACGATCGCTTCGAACAGGGTCGGCATCGGGCCGCTGGGGGTCGGCTCGCCTGCATGGGGCTCAGTCATCGGGATCGCTCTAGCCAAGGTCGCTGCAGTGCAGCAAGAACGCTTTACGCAACGCTGCGTTCAACGTTCGCAATCGAAGAAGGGACGCGACGATGAGCGACACGGCGGAAAAGACCGACCCCGCACTATGGGAGACGGTCAAGGCGGAGGTCACCGCCGGTGCCAAGGGCGGCCGCAAGGGCCAGTGGTCGGCGCGCAAGGCGCAGATGGCGGTCGCCGAATACAAGAAGCGCGGAGGCGGCTACAAGGGCGGCAAGGACCCGCACAATTCGCTGCACGAATGGACCGAGGAGGATTGGGGCACCAAATCGGGCGTGGAGAGCGGCAAGACCGGCGAGCGCTACCTGCCGAAGAAGGCCCGCGAGGCGCTGAGCGACGAGGACTATGCCCGCACCACCGCCAAGAAGCGCGCTGACACCAGGAAGGGCAAGCAATTCTCCGCCCAGCCCGACGACATCGCCGACAAGGCCCGCCCCTATCGCGACCACCGCAGCAAGGCCAATCTGTATGAAGAAGCGAAGAAGCGCGACATCAAGGGCCGCTCGACGATGACCAAGGCGGACCTGGTCAAAGCGCTGGATCACGGGTGAGGTCCGAGCCGAACCCCACCCTCGCTGGTAACTGACGGCGAGAACCGATGTCGTCACCCGGGTTTGAGACGAGGTGACGAGAACCGCGTTACCTATTTGGACGCCGTCTGCCCGCCATTGGCGGGACCCAGCAGCTTCTGCGCGAAATAGGTCATCTGCAGCGCCTGCAGCCGCGCGCCCTGCTCGATGTCCGCATCGCCCGAATGCCCACCCGCCGTGTCCTCGTAGAACAGATAGGGCAGATGATATTCCTTCAGCCGTGCCGCGAACTTGCGGGCATGCTGCGGGCCGACCCGGTCGTCCTTGGTCGTCGTCCAGATATAGGGCTCGGGATAGGCGACGCCCTTCTTGATGTTCTGGTAGGGCGAGATGGTCTGCAGGAATGCCTTTTCCGCCGGCACCGAGACCGAACCATATTCGTCGACCCAGGATGCGCCCGCCGCAATCTGTTCGTAGCGGATCATGTCGAGCAACGGCACCTGGATCGTCACCGCTTTCCAGAGGTCGGGATGCTGGTTGAACTCGACGCCCATCAGCAGGCCGCCGTTCGATCCGCCATAGATGCCCAGCTTCTGCGCGCTGGTCAGCCGCCTTGCGAACAGATCCTTGGCGACGCTGGCGAAGTCGTCATAGATCACCTGCCGCTTGGTCTTGCGGCCGGCATCGTGCCACGCCGGGCCGAATTCGCCGCCGCCGCGGATGTTGGCGAGGACATAGGAGCCGCCCTGCTCCAGCCACAATTTGCCGGTGATCGCCGAATAGCTCGGCAGCATCGGCAGTTCGAATCCGCCATAGGCGGTCATGATCGTCGGCGTGCTGCCGTCGAGGCGGATGCCCTGCTTGTGGACGATGAAATAGGGCACCTTGGTGCCGTCGGTCGAGGTCGCCTCATGCTGTTCGACGACCAGACCGGTGGCGTCGAACTTCGCCGGCAACGTCTTCACCGCCGCTCCCGCCCGCGCCGCCGCCGCATCGAGCGGCAGCAGGGTGGTCGGCGTCAGGAAGCCGGTGACCGTCACATAGGCATGGTCGCTCTTGTCATCGGCGCTCGCCACGCCCAGCGACGCATTGTCGGGCAGGGTCACCGGCCGCGCCGTCCAGCCGCCCTCCCCCGGCGTATAGACCGCCGCCCGCCCGCGGACGTTGTCGTTGTAGATCAGCACCAGCCGATCCTTGGTCGTCACCACCTCGTCGACCGACTGGCGCGGATTGGGCGCGAACACCACCGTCGGGTTCAGCACCCCCTTCTCGACATCGGCGAGCGGCACGGACGCGATCGCCCCAGCCGGCACCTTGCCCCACGGGTCGCTGGTGCGGAACAGCACCTGGCCTTGCACCATGCCTTCCGGGAAGGTGCGCGCCGGGATGTCGAGCTTGCGCGTCCCCGCCGGCGTCCAGACATAGGTTTCGCCGCCGAAGAAGGTCGTGCGCCGCGTGATCGCCACCAGCCGATGGCCCTGGCCGTCGGTGATCACCCCGGCATAGGTGCCGAGCTGGTCGCTCGGCTGGCCGCGATAGATTTCGGTCGCCGCGTCCAACGGCTGGCCCCGCTTCACCATCTTGACCACGAACGGATAGCTCGACGCGGTCATCGTCCCCGCGCCCCAATCGCGGCTGACCAGCAACGTATCCTTGTCGAGCCAGCTCGCGCCCTGCTTGGACTTGGGCAGGGCGAAGCCATTCGCGACGAATTGGCCGGTTGCCAGGTCGAACTCGCGATAGCTGATCGCGTCCTCACCGCCTTCCGATAGCGCGACCAGGCACAGCCGCTCCTCGGGCTGCAGGCAGGTCGCGCCCTTCCACACCCATTTCTTGCCTTCCGCCTTCGACAAAGCGTCAAGGTCGAGGACGGTCGTCCAGTTCGGCTGCGGCCGGGCGTAATCGGCCTCGCTGGTCCAGCGCCAGATACCTTGCGGATGATCGGCATCACGCCAGAAATTGTAGATGCGGCCGTACATCTGGCTCGGCATCGGGATCCGGTCCTTCGCCGCGGCGATCGCCAGCGCCTGTTGGTAGAAGGTCTGGTAGCGCGGATCGTTCTGCAGCCGGGGCAGCGTGCGGGCATTCTCCGCCTCCACCCAGGCGAGCGGCTTGGCGCCGTCCTTGTCCTCGAGCCAGATGTACGGATCGCTATCGTTCGTCATCGGTTTGCTCTGCGCGAGCGCGGGCGCCGCGGCAAGCATCGAGGTGGCGATCAGCAACGCGCGAAACAGCATGGAGTCCCTCCCAGGTCAGGCAGCCAGCTTGGCCGCGAACGGGCGTGAGCGCAATCCGCAGTCAGTCACTGGAGACGGTCTGCCGCTGCCGCGGCGTTATCTGGCGATCGGGGCGATTTCCGCCGGAACCGCGTTGACGATCATTGACGGCGGCATCGCCACCGTCGCGTTGCCGACGATCGCGCGCGACCTGCATGTGTCGAGCAGTGCGGTGGTCGCGGTGGTCACCGTCTATCAGCTCATCCTCGCGATGATGATCCTGCCCTTTGCCGGCCTTGGCGACCGGTTCGGGCTGAAACGCACCTACCAGTTCGGCCAGATCGTCTTCACCGTCGCCACCTTGCTCTGCTTCTTTGCGCGAAGCCTACCGTTCCTGCTGGTTGTGCGGGCGGCGCAGGCGTTGGGGGCGGCGGCGGCGCTCAGCGTCTCGTCGGCGCTGATCCGGTCGATCTACCCGGCGAAGCAGCTCGGCCGCGGCCTCGGCATCAATTCTGTGGTGGTGTCGAGTTCGGCGGCACTGGCGCCGACGCTCGGCGGCTTGGTGCTGTCGATCGCCCCCTGGCCCTGGGTCTTCGCCAGCGCCGTGCCCTTCGCCATCCTCAGCCTCGCGCTCGGCCGCGCCCTGCCCGCGCCGCGGCTGCGTGACGAGCCGTTCGACGTGCTCGGCGCGGTCATGTGCGCCAGCATGATAGGCCTCGTCATCGGTGGCGCGGAAAGCGCCGTGCGTGGCGACAGCCCGGTCGTTTCGGCGGCGATCGTCGCACTCGGCATCGGCATCGGCGCGATTTTCATCCGTCGCGAACGCGGTGAGGCCAAGCCGATCCTACCGATCGACTTGCTCGGCCGCCCGGTGATCGCACTGTCGGTGGTCGGTGCCTATACCGCCTTCACCGCCTCGATGACGCTGCTGCTGTCGACCCCTTTCCGGCTGCAACATGAATTCGGTTTCGCCGCGGCGGAGGTCGGCGCGATGATCGCGCCCTGGCCGCTGACCAACATGATCGTCGCGCCGCTCGCCGGCTGGCTGTCGGATCGCGTTCCCGCCGGCATCCTCGGCGGCATCGGCATGGCGGTGTCGATCGTCGCGCTGGTGCTGATCGCCCTGCTCCCGGCGCATCCCGGCTATGTCGACATCGCCTGGCGGATGGCGCTGTGCGGCTCGGGTTTTGGCCTGTTCCTGCCCCCCAACGCCCGGCTGATCATCGGTTCCGCGCCGCGCGAGCGGGCCGCGGCGGCGGGCGGTCTGGTCGGCACCGTCCGCCTCGTCGGCCAGACCACCGGCGCGACCCTGGTCGCCGCCCTGCTGGCGCTCGGCATCGGCGGCGGCGCCACTCCGCCGCTGATCGCCGCCGGCCTCGCGCTCGTCGCCGGCCTGTGCAGCCTCGCCCGCCTCCGCCCCTCGATCCGCAATCCGCGCAGCGACGAGGCGGAGGATGAACAGCCCGGCACGCAGGTGTCGCGCTAGATCTTCACGCTGGCGCCGAGCAACACAGTGCGGGGCGGCTGGACGAAGACATAGCCGGAGGCGAGGAACCCCCAGCTCGCACGGTCGGAAAGGTTGTAGACCTCGGCGCGCAACGTCACCGGCGTGCCGTTCGGCTTCACCACATAGCTCACACGCGCGTTGACCAACGTCACCGACGGGACGCGGAAGCTGTTGACGTCATTGCCCCACAGGCTGCTGCTGCGCTGCGCCTCCAGCGTTGCCTTCAGGTCGGGCAGAGCCGATGGCTGCTCGCTCAGCTGTACCGTCTCCTTCAGGCCGGGCACGCCCTCGACCGACTTACCCTGTAACAGCGGGTCGGTGCGGCGATAGACGGCGCGCTCGACGGCGATGCTGTCCGCCAGCACCAGTCCGAGCGGCAGTGACACTCGCGCCTCCGCCTCTATCCCCTCGTAGCGTTGCTGCCCGTCGGAGACATAGACGCGCGCCGCATTGGCATATTGCGCCCCGCGATCGATCCGATACGCCGCGGCGGAAAAGGACCAGCCCGCTCGATCGATCTTGATCCCGGCCTCGACCTGCTGCGACTTGACCGGCGGCAGGGTCTCGCGCGCATTGACATAGGTATCGGGCACGGTGATCCCGCTCTCCAGCGCCTGGACGTAGCTGAAGTACAGTGTCGCGTCGTGCCAAGGGTGATAGAGTAGCGCCCCGACCGGGGTTACCGGTGTCTTGGCATAAGGCGTGTGCACGCCAGTCTTGCTGATCTGGTCCTCGGCGAAGCGGCTGGCGCGCAGTCCGGCGATCAGCGACACCCGGCCGAGGGTCAGCGTGTCGCTGGCGAATAGTCCGCCCTGTGTTGAACGATAGTTGTGATAGACGCCGCCGGTAAACTCGGTCGGATAGGCGATAGGTACCACCGCCGCATAAAGGTTCTCCGTCCCGACCAGCGCGGAGACGCGGCTCAGCGGCAGATATTTGTTTAGCCGTTGCCAGTTGGTCCCTAGCGTCAGTTGATGGCGTATAGCGCCGGTCGCGAAATGCCCCTCCAAAGAGAGCTGCACCTGATTGTAGCGCGACCACGATCGAGGATTGGTCGACAGGAGCGGCTGATAATCGCCCGCCGGATTGGTCAGCGACATCCATTCCGACTTGTAGGTCCGCCAATCCAAACTGTTGCTGTAGGCGGCGTGCGCCGTCCAACGGGGCGTCACCGCCCAACTGAGGCCGGTGCCGCCGTAGAAGGCGTGGCTGGTGAAGAAGAGGTCTGGATAAGCGGCCAGATTGGTCCGTCCGCTCACCGGTCGCGGCAGATGGTCGGCGCCATAGGCGTCGGGATCATTGATGAAGAAATCCTGCGTCCCGCCGCGGATGCGCCGATCCTGATAGATGAGGTCGCCGGTCCAGGTCAGCGTGTCGTTCAGCCGCGTGTCGAGGCCGAGCGAAGCCGAATAACGCTGGACATGCGAGCCGCTGTACGTCTCGCCGCGCTCATGCGTTGCATTGAGGCGATAGCCGAAGCCGCCGGCGATCGGGCCGCCGAGATCGACATGTTCCGATAGGATGGTGTCCGACGAGGAGCCGATATCCGCGCTGGCGAAGGCCGCGGGTGTCGACCGCTTGGTCCGATAGTCGATCAGCCCGCCCGGCGCGTTGAAGCCGTAGAGGAAGCCCGATGCCCCCTTCAACAGTCGTATGCTCTCGAAGGATTCGAGCGGCAGCTCGACCGTCGTCATGTAGAACGGGTCGCCGTTGATCCGATAGCCATTATAGTCGTCGAGTGGAATGCCGCGCACGGTCTGCGAATAGGCGTTGAACGTGTAGGTGTCGCCGTTGGCGACAACGGACGCATCCTGCGCGAAGACGCGGGCAAGTGATTTGACCTGCCGCTCCGCCAACTCCTCGGCACCGACCACATGCACCGAAAACGGCGTGTCGAGGATCGACCGCGTGCCGAGCGCTCCGCCGTCCGCGGCCCGCCGCTCCGCCGCCGTGCTGACGACGATGTCGGTGCGGTCCTGGTCGACGGGGTCGCCGGTGGATTGCACCTGCGCGACGGCGGGCTGCGCCAGCGCCAGAGCGGGTAAGGCCAGCCAGCAAGGACGGGTCATAAACTTCTCCGATATCCGACTCTGTCAGTAGGGTATCGGTGGCCTATCTGCGACGCAGTCGTCATTTAGTCCGATAAAGACCTATCTTACATCTTGAGGCTTGGCTCCCCAGGCAGGAGATCGTCCGCGGTGTGCCCCGGCGCGGCGACAGGAGCGTGATGCCGCGGAACTACCGTTTTTGGATTTGTTAAGGCACAGGACGACAGCTCAGCACGAAGGCGTCGCGCCAAAATCGCTGCTTCCTCGAATGGCTGTCCTACAACGTTCCCCGCTGATAGATATAAGACGCCATCGCCGCGCCTGCTCTTTGAACCGTTGAGATCAACCATCGAATGCCGGTCACGCACAGGACCGCACAATCGCACGTTCAGGCGTCAATTCTGTCAAGACTCACCATCGCAAGGAGGGGGCTGCCAACGGTGTCGACCGCCGCACAGCCCCCTCGCCGTCTCAGAACAGCGCCTTTGCGGTTGGCTCACCCATCATCTGCTGGCGGACCAGCGGGATCGGCGGGCCGCCGTAGCTCAGGAACTGGTCGTGGAACGCCTTCCACGCCTTGCGTCCGCCGCGGCTGGCGGTCCAGTCGGCGCGCAGCTTGCGGATCATCAACTTGCCCATCGTATAGTTGAGATAGGCGGGGTCGTAGGTGCCGCGTGCCGCCTGCTGCCGCGAATTGCCTTCGTCCTGATAGCATTGCTCGCGGAACATCTTGAGGCTCTGGTCCTGCGTCATGCCGCGCGCATGCAGCCCGATCGCCGACAGGAAGCGGCAGTCGCGCAGCAGCGCGTTGCTGATCTGCCCGACATGCGTCTCGGCATCGCCGTTGTTCAGCCCCGCCTCCCACATCATCTCCTCGGCATAATGCGCCCAACCTTCGGCGAAGGCATAGCCGACGAACAGCCGGCCGAAGAGCGACGGCGAGCGGTTGGCGTGGAGAAACTGGACGAAATGCCCGGGCATGACTTCATGCACCGAGGTGAACAGCAGGTCCGCCTTGCCCGGCACGAACGCGTCCTGCGTCTTCTTGTCCCACGCCGGATCGGGCGGCGAGATGTAGTAGACCGAGGGGATGCCCTTATCGAACGGCCCCGGCGGATCGATATAGGCGCTGTTCTGCCGGTTGTAGGGCGGGCTTTCCTCGACCTTCGCCTCCTCCGTCCCCGGGATGGTGACGAGGTCGTTCTTGATGACGAAGGCGCGCAGCGTCGGGATCTGGCGCCGCGCCTCGGCCACCGGGCCGTCCGGCGCCTTGTTGGCGCCCATCTTGTCGATGCACTGGGGGATCGTCTGCCCGGGCGCGAATTGCGCGCAGGCCGCGGCGAGCGCCTGCTGGTTGCGCTTCAGGTCGGCGCGCCCCGCCGCCTCCAGCGTTGCGAGCGGCGTGTCGACGCCCTCCGTCGCCGCAATCATGCGCTGGAAGCGATCGGCGCCGAGCGCGAAATTGCCGGTCGCGCTGCCCTTCTGGCTCGCCACCCAGCCGCCGAGATCGCGCATCGCCTTGCTGGCGTTGGCGGCGGCGACGTCGAGCTGCCCCTGCAGGTTCGCGTCCTTTACCCCGGCAAACGCCTTTTTCGCATCGCCGACGTAATAGTCGGCGAAACCGTTGAAGCCGGCGGTGCCATAATCGACGAAGGACCGCGGCATCGGCGTCTTCAGATTGGCGCGAATGTTGGCGACCGCATCGGGGACGCGGGTGAGGAAGGCGATCAGCGCCTTCATCCGCGTCGGCGCATCGGCATAGGGCCGCGCGATATAGACGTTGGGATCGAGCCCGCCGCCGACATAATAGGCCGGATTGGTATGCGGCTGGTCGGCATCCTCCAGCCAGAACAACTTGCCGCGCGCGACCTGCACCAGATAGTCGCGCTCGAACCGCTCCTCCGGCTTCAGATCGGCGTCGGCGAACCCCTTCGCCTTGTCGATCGCCTGATGCAGGAAGTCGCTCTGCCGCTTCAGCCCCGCGGCGCTCCAGTCGGGCAGCTGACCGTCGAAATCGTGCCGGCCCTGATAGACGGCATTGGCCGGATCGAGCTTGAACCAGCCTTCGATGAAGCCGTCGCGGAACTGCGCCCAGCGGCTCTTCGCCATGCCGGCCGGCGCCGCCGCCGGCGCCGCTGCGGCGCTCTGATTGTTGTCCGCCTCGTGTACATTCACCTGACAGGCCGCCGTCGCCATGGCGAGCGCCGTCAGGGATGCCGCTACCCTCAATCGCATATCGTCTCCTGATTCGTATCGCGTCGGATGCTGGCACCGTTGGTACGGTTGCGCCAGCCCGCCAGCGGGAACGGCGGCGAGGACGGGCTCGTTGAAGCGGAGGGCGGTGAAGCCACGGAGAAACTGCAATGCCTTACGTCAAGACGCGCGACGGCACCGACATCTATGTCAAGGATTGGGGCGAAGGCCGCCCGGTTGTGCTGCTGCACGGCTGGCCATTGTCCGCCGACAGCTGGGACCCGCAGATGATGGCGCTGGCCGACGCCGGCTTCCGCGCCATCGCCTATGATCGTCGCGGCTTCGGCCGCTCGGGCCAGCCATGGAGCGGCTACGACTATGACACGCTGACCGACGATCTGGCCGACGTGCTCGAGGCGACGGGCGCGACCGATGGCGTCACGTTGGTCGGCTTTTCGATGGGTGGCGGCGAGGTCGCGCGCTACATGAGCCGCCATGACGGCAAGGGTATCGTCGCCGCCGGCCTGATCAGCTCCGTCGTGCCGTACATGCTGAAGACCGACGACAATCCGCACGGCACGCCGGAAGAGACGCTGCAGAGCATCGGCGACGGCATCAAGCAGGACCGCGCCCACTTCTTCCGCCACACCTTCTTCAAGCAGTTCTTCGGCGTCGGCTATATCAGCTCGCCCGTCAGCGACGAGGTGCTCGACTGGGCGACCACAACCGCGATGATGGCGGGGCTGAAGCCGACTTTGGCCTGCGCGGAATCGTTCGGTCATACCGATTTCCGCCCCGATCTCGCCGCCTTCCGCGTGCCGACGCTGATCATCCACGGCACCTCCGACCAGACGGTGCCGATCGACGCCGCCGGCCGGGCCGCGGCGGTCGGCATCGCGGACAGCCAGCTGGTCGAATATGACGGCGCGCCGCATGGCCTGTTCGCCACCGAGGGCGACCGGCTGACCAGCGATCTGCTGACCTTCCTGGGGCGTTGAACAACGTCCCGTCATCCCCGCTCAGGCGGGGATGACGAAGGCGGTGGTGACGTCTTGCCTGCTGCCCCAACCCGACTACAGTCCCGCCGCCCTGCCACCCGATCCCTGGAAGCGTCGATGACCGATCCCGAAATCTACCCGATCACCGGCGACTGGACGGACGCCAGCCTGACGCCCAAGCGCTACACCGACCTGTACGAAGCGGCGGCCAATGATCCGGGCGGCTTCTGGCTCGACCAGGCGAGCAAGCGGCTCGACTGGGTCACCGCGCCGACGATCGCCGGCGACTGGTCGTTCGCCAAGGCGGACTTTCACATCAAATGGTTCGAGGACGGCGTGCTCAACGTCGCGGCCAATTGCATCGACCGGCACCTCGCCAAGCATGGCGAGACCGTGGCGATCATCTGGGAGCCCGACGAACCGTCGGAAGAACCGCGCCACATCACCTACAACCAGCTCCACCGGGAGGTCTGCCGTTTCGCCAACGTGCTGAAGGGCCAGGGCGTCGGCAAGGGCGATCGCGTCACCATCTACATGCCGATGATTCCGGAGGCGGCCTATGCGGTGCTCGCCTGCGCCCGGATCGGCGCGATCCATTCGGTGGTGTTCGGCGGCTTTTCCGCCGACGCGCTCGCCGGCCGGATCGAGGATTGCGGCTCGACGATCGTCGTCACCGCCGACGAGGGCCGCCGCGGCGGCAAACGCATCAAGCTCAAGGCCTGCGTCGACGAAGCCGCGGCGCGCGCACCGACACTGCAGCGCGTGATCGTCGTCAAGGCGACCGGCGCCGACGTGGCGATGACCGATCGCGACATCTGGTATCATGAGGCCGCCGCCGCGGTCGGCACCGATTGCCCGGCCGAGCCGATGGGCGCCGAGGATCCGCTGTTCATCCTCTACACCAGCGGCTCGACCGGCAAGCCCAAGGGCGTGCTCCATACCAGCGGCGGCTATTTGCTGTGGGCGAGCATCACGCACCAATGGGCATTCGACTATAAGCCCGGCCAGGTCTTCTGGTGCGCCGCCGACATCGGCTGGGTCACCGGCCACACCTATATCCTCTACGGTCCGCTCGCCAATCGCGCGACGACGCTGATGTACGAAGGGCTGCCCAACTGGCCCGATGCCAGCCGCATCTGGCAGGTGGTCGACCGGCACAAGGTCCACGCGCTGTTCACCGCCCCCACCGCGTTGCGGGCGCTGATGAAGGAAGGCGACGGCTCCGTCACCCGCACCGATCGCTCGAGCCTCAAGGTGCTCGGCTCGGTCGGCGAGCCGATCAATCCGGAGGCGTGGCGCTGGTATCACGACGTCGTCGGCGGCGGCCGCGCCCCGGTGGTCGACGCCTGGTGGCAGACGGAAACGGGCGGCATCATGATCGCCCCCCTGCCCGGCGCGATCCCGATGAAGCCGGGTTCCGCCTCCAAGCCATTGCCCGGCGTCACGCCGCAGCTGGTCGACGAGAAGGGCTCGCCACTGGTCGGTCAGGCGGAGGGCAATCTCTGCATCATCCAGAGCTGGCCGGGCCAGATGCGCACCGTCTGGGGCGATCACGATCGCTTCTTCCAGACCTACTTCACCACTTACGAGGGGAAGTATTTCACCGGCGACGGCTGCCGCCGCGACGCGGACGGCTATTACTGGATCACCGGCCGCGTCGACGACGTCATCAACGTCTCGGGCCACCGGATGGGGACCGCCGAGGTCGAGAGCGCGCTGGTGCTGCACGAGGCGGTCGCGGAGGCCGCGGTCGTCGGCATGCCGCACGACGTCAAGGGTCAGGGCATCTACGCCTATGTGACGCTCAACAGCGGGCAGCAACCGACGGACGAGTTGCGCGAGACGCTGAAGCAATGGGTGCGCCGCGAGATCGGCCCGATCGCCACCCCTGACAAGCTGCAATTCGCCCCCGCCCTGCCCAAGACGCGCTCGGGCAAGATCATGCGCCGCATCCTGCGCAAGATCGCGGAAGGCGGTACGGGCAGCCTCGGCGACACCTCGACCCTCGCCGATCCGGCGGTGGTCGACGATCTGGTGGCCAATCGGGTGGGGTGATACGCGCCGCCATCACTGACCAAGGAGTTGGGGGCCGGAAGGCCGCCGACGCCCACTTCGTCATTCCCGCGGAGGCGGGAATCCAGAAATGCTGACCTGGCGGATGACCTAGGAACCTGCGTATCTGGGTCCCCGCCTGCGCGGGGATGACGAGCTATTCGAGCATCGTCCCGACCACCACCCCACACATCTCAGCCCAACAGACGCAATCAGCGCACCCCCTCGTCGACGTCCGCCTCTTCCTCCGCGCCGACGCCGTCGTCGAGCGCCGCCTCGTCGCGCGCGAGATCCTCGGCATCCTCGGCGAAGATGCCGAAACGCGCCGCGACGTCCGGCGCATAGCGCAGCAGATCGGGCCGCAGCTTCAGCAAGCTGAGGTCCTTGGCCTTGCCCTCCATCATCACGTCGAACACAAGCCCCTCGGCATCGCGCATGAAGCGGGCGAATTCGAACGGATTGGTGAAGTCGGCATGGCCGGTCCACACCGGCGGGCGCAGCACGGTCTTGACCCGCGCGTTGTCCTTGACCGGTGCCTTGGTCACTTCACCTTTCCGGACCGCCTTGCCGCTCGCGCGCTGCTGCGCAGTGATCTTCTGCTTCACCTCGCGCATCTCGGTGCGTGGGCTGGAGAAGTGGATCTTCGGCCGCACGCCCTCGGGCCAGCTCGCCATGAACCGTTCCAGCGTCTCGCGCATGTCGAGCCGCTCCGGGTTGAGGCACCAGAAGTGCTGATAGTCGAAGATCAGCCGGACGCCGGTACGCTCGTGGATCCACAGCACGTCCGCGGCCGAGAACCGCAAGTCGTCATTCTCCAGCACCAGCCGCCGCCGGACATGATCCGGGCATTGCTCCCAGCCCGCGATCCACCGCGCCCGGCTTGCCTCGCGATCGTCGTAGACGCCGCCGACATGGGTGACGACCACCGCCTCGTCGTCGAGCTCCATCCGCTCGAGCATTTCCGACTGGCTGGCGAGGTCCCAGATGCTCTTCTTGGTCAGCGCCGCATCGGGGCTGTTGAGCAGGACATATTGCGACGGGTGGAACGACAGCCGGATGTCGAGCGCCCTCGCCTTGGCGCCGAACGCCTTCAGCTCCGCGTCGCTCTCCGCGACCATGTCATGGAACTGCGGCAGGTCGGGATGCGTCGCATAGGGTGCGAGATCCGACGACAGCCGGTACATGTGCAGATCCTCGGCGGCGAGATAGTCGAGGATGCGGTCGACCTCCTCCAGCGACGCCTTGAGGTGCGGCCCCTTCTGCCAGCGGCGGGTGTCGTTGCTCTTGAAGTCGGGCCGGCCCATCACCTTGACGGGAAAGCCGAGCCGCAGCGGGCGATCGGGATCGGTCATCGCGGGTGAACGAGCGTCAGCGCGGGCGGTTGCGCGACATGACATCGCCGCCTACCGCCTACCTGTCACCCGGGACATGTTCCGGCATGACGGGTGAGGTGCACAAGGGAGAGGCCATGAGAATCGCGAACAGGCTCTGCTGGATCGCTCTCGCCCTGCTCGGCGCCGGCGCGCTCGGCCTTGTCGCGCTCCACCGCGGCGAAAGCGTCAACGCGCTGTGGATCGTCGTCGCGGCGGTGTGCGTCTACCTCATCGCCTACCGCTTCTATTCGCTCTACCTCGCCAAGGTCGTCGTCGGCCTCGACCCCGCCCGGCCGACGCCGGCGGTCCGTCACCCCGACGGGTTGGACTTCGTGCCCACCGACCGCCGCGTGCTGTTCGGCCATCACTTCGCCGCCATCGCCGGCGCCGGGCCGCTGGTCGGCCCCGTGCTCGCCGCGCAGATGGGGTACCTCCCCGGCATGCTGTGGATCCTCGCCGGCGTCGTGCTCGCCGGCGCGGTGCAGGACTTCATGGTGCTGTTCATCTCGATGCGCCGCGACGGGCGTTCGCTCGGCGAGCTGATCCGCATGGAGATGGGCGCGGTGCCCGGCACGGTGGCGCTGGTCGGCGCCTTTGCGATCATGGTCATCATCCTCGCCGTGCTCGCGCTGATCGTCGTGCGCGCGCTGGCCAACAGCCCCTGGGGCCTGTTCACCGTCGCCGCGACCATCCCGCTCGCGCTGCTGATGGGCATCTACACGCGCTGGATCCGGCCGGGTCGGATCGGCGAGGTGTCGCTGCTCGGCCTCGTCGGGCTGATCCTCGCTATCGTCTACGGCCGCGATGTCGCCGCCTCCGCCATCCTCGCGCCGCTCTTCACCTACACGCCGGTGCAGCTCTGCTGGATCCTGATCGGCTATGGCGCGATCGCCTCGCTGCTCCCCGTCTGGCTGCTGCTCGCGCCGCGCGATTATCTGTCGACCTTTCTGAAGATCGGCGCGATTGCGGCGCTGGCGATCGGCATCGTCGTGGTGATGCCCGCCATGCGCATGCCGGCGCTGACCCGTTTCGTCGACGGCAGCGGCCCGGTCTGGTCGGGATCGCTCTTCCCCTTCCTGTTCATCACCATCGCCTGCGGTGCGGTCTCCGGCTTCCACGCGCTGATCGCCAGCGGCACCACGCCCAAGCTGATCGCAAGCGAAGGCGATGCGCGCTTCATCGGCTATGGTGCGATGCTGATGGAAAGCTTCGTCGCGATCATGGCGCTGATCGGCGCGTCGATCATCGATCCGGGCGTTTATTTCGCGATGAACAGCCCCGCGGCGGTGGTCGGCACGGACGCCGCCAGCGCCGCCGCCGCGGTAACGGCGATGGGCTTCCCGATCGACGCCGCAGCCCTCGCGCAGACCGCCCGCGACGTCGGCGAGACGACGATCATCAGCCGTGCCGGCGGCGCGCCGACGCTGGCGGTCGGCATGGCGCACATTTTCAGCCGTATCATCGGCGGCCGCGAGATGATGGCTTTCTGGTACCATTTCGCGATCCTGTTCGAGGCGCTGTTCATCCTGACCGCGGTCGATGCCGGCACCCGCGCCGGGCGGTTCATGCTGCAGGATCTGATCGGCCTCGCCGTCCCGTCCTTCCGCAACGCGACCTCGTTCGTGCCCGGCCTCGTCGGCACCGGCCTGTGCGTCGCCGCCTGGGGCTTCTTCCTCTACCAGGGCGTCACCGATCCACTCGGCGGGGTGAACACCTTGTGGCCGCTGTTCGGCATCTCCAACCAGATGCTCGCGGCGGTCGCGCTGCTGCTCGCCACCGTCGTGCTGTTCCGGATGAAGCGCGAGCGCTACGCCTGGGTGACGCTGGTGCCGACCGCCTGGCTGATCGCCTGCACGGTCAGCGCCGGGCTGCTCAAGCTGCTGTCGTCCGATCCGCGCGTCGGCTTCCTCGCGCATGCACGCCGCTTCGCCGATGCGCTGGCGCGCGGCGAAACGCTTGCGCCCGCCAAATCGCTCGCCGAAATGCGCCGCATCGTGTTCAACGACCGCGTCGATGCCGCTCTGTGCGCGCTGTTCCTTGCCGTGGTGGCGACGATCATCGTCTACGCCATCCGCACCTGCCTTGCGGCGCGGCGGATGCCGGCGCCGAGCGTCAACGAAATTCCGGCGGCGGCATGAGCATCTGGTCGCTCGTCGCCGACACCGCGCGTGCGATGGTCGGTCAGCCGTCCTACCGCGCCTATGTCGACCATATGGCCGCGCATCATCCCGACGCGCCGGTGATGACCGAGGCGCAATTCTTCCGCGACCGGCAGCAGGCGCGCTACGGCGGCCGCGGCGGCGGGCGATGCTGCTAGGCGATCAGCCGATCGCGAGCAGCGCCGTGCAACAGAGCACGACCGCGGTGCCGCTCATCCAGCACAAAGACCGGAAGCTGCACGCGCACACATGGGGATCCATCCATTCCATGGCACCTCTCCATCCCGTTCTGCGACGGTATGGAGCGGAGCCTATCACGACCGGATCGGCACAAAAAGACAGCGATGCCGACTGATTGCCGTGCGTGCGGGCCTTCAGCCGTTCGCCGCCTGCGCCTCCGGTTCGTGCGCGCGCACCTGGGCGAGCGCCACCGCCTCCATCTTCGCAAGTTCGCTCAGCGTCGTGTCGAGCGCCTGACGCTGCTGTTCCAGTTCCTCGATCCGCTCGCGGCAACGCCCGGCGAGCGCGCGCATCTGCTCGAGATGCTGCGGATCGGCGTCGTACAGGTCGAGGAATTCCTCGATGTCCTTGAGCGAGAAGCCAAGCCGCTTGCCGCGCAGGATCAGCTGCATCCGCGCGATCTCGCGCCGACGGTAGACGCGCGTCGTGCCGATTCGGCACGGCTCGATCAGCCCGCGATCCTCGTAGAAGCGCAACGTGCGGGGCGTGATACCCAGCCGATCGGCGACCTCCTGTATCCCCTGAAGTTCGGAACCCTCCTCCATCATCCCTCCGTTACGGCTTATCGCGCCGCTTTTTGCAATTCCTCTTCGACCAGCTCCTTCTTGGACAGCTTGCCGATCAACGTCTTGGGCAAAGTCTCGCGTATCTCGATCTCGCGGGGAAGCTCGATCTTGCTCACCTTGTCGCGCAGGAAGTCGCGTAGCTCAATGGCGGTCACCGCCCCGGCTTCGGACAAGGTGACGAACGCCTTGGGGCTCTGGCCGCGATGCGCGTCGGGTACACCGATCACCACCGCCTCGGCGACGGCGGGATGTTCGTACAGCGCTTCCTCGATGACGCGCGGATAGACGTTGTAGCCGCCGCACAGGATCATGTCCTTGATCCGGTCGACGATGAACAGATAGCCGTCCGCGTCGAGATAGCCGACGTCGCCGGTGCGCAGCGCGCCGTCGGCGAAGGCACCTTCGGTCTCCGCCGGCTTGTGCCAATAGCCGCTCATCACCTGCGGCCCGCGCGCGCAGATCTCGCCCTTCTCGCCTTGCGGCATGATCCGCGTCGGGTCCTCGCGATCGCGGATCTCGATCGTCGTGCCCGGAAAGGGCAGCCCCGCCGAGCCTTCCTTGTTGACCCCGGCAAAGGGGTTGCAGGTGATGATCGGCGACGCCTCCGACAGGCCATAGCCCTCGACCAGCTTGGCGCGGGTGCGCTGTTCGAACAGGTGGCGGACCTCGATCGGCAAGGGCGCGCCGCCGGAGATGCAGACCTTGATCGTCGACAGGTCCGGCACCTTGTCGTCGCCAAGGTTGGCGAGCGCATTGTAGATCGTCGGCACCGCCGGGAAATAGGTCGGCCGCGTCCGCTTCAACGTGGCGAGCAGCTGCTTCATCTCGAAGCGCGGCAACAGGATCATCTCCGCCCCGACCAGCGTCGAGAAGGTCAGCACGTTGGTCAGCGCGAAGACGTGGAACAGCGGCAGCACGCCGAGCACGCGGTCCTGGTCCGCCGTCTCGCCGCCGACATGGACCAGCATCGCATCGGTATTGGCGACGATATTGGCATGGCTCAGCATCGCCGCCTTGGGCAGGCCGGTGGTGCCGCCGGTATATTGCAGCACCGCGGTCTCATCGGGATCGACGGTGACCGCGGCGGGCGCCCCGCCCTTGGCCATCAGGTCGGCAAAATAGAGATGCGACGCGCTGCGTGGCGCCCGGCCGATCTCCTTGCGCTTGAACAGCCGGTACAGGATTTTCTTCACCGGCGGCAGCGCGTCGGCGATCGGGCAGGTGACGACGTGGCGGATGCCGGTCTCCCCCGCAACCTTCAGCACCCGCGCCTGGATCTCGGCGAGGTCGCAGGTGACGATCACCTCCGCCCCCGAATCATGGATCAGATGCGTCAGCTCGCGCTCGACGTAGAGCGGGTTGACGTTCACGACGATCCCGCCCGCCTTCAGCGTCGCGAAGAACAGGATCGGATAATACGGCGTGTTGGGCAGGCACAGCGCGACCCGCGTGCCCTTGACCACGCCGAGCGCCTGTAGCCCGGCCGCCGTCCGATCCACCTGCGCCGCCAGCGCGCCCCAGGTCGTCGTCGCGCCGAGGAAATCGATCGCCACCCGCGCCGGAAAGCGCCCGGCCGACTGCTCGAGCAACGCGCCCAGCACGCGGGGTCGCTCGATCAGCGGTGCGCCCCTCATCACGGCCAGCGCGCGGTGCGCAGGGTCCGCGACGGCATCGCTCGGCATCCCGGTCATGTCTGTCCTCTCGCTTATCGGGCCGGTCGACGCAGCTTGTCGATCCGCCCCACTTGACGTAATGGGAAGCTATCGCACCTATACGGTACTTCGCAAGGCCGACGCAGCACGATTGCTGTATTTCGAGAGGATCCCATGACCAACGTCGTCATCGCCGGTTACGCCCGCTCGCCCTTTCACCTCGCCGGCAAGGGGGCGCTCGCCCGCGTCCGGCCGGACGATCTCGCCGCACAGACGATCCGCGGCCTGATCGAGAAGACCGGCGTCGACCCGTCCGAGATCGAGGACATCATCCTCGGCTGCGCTTTCCCGGAGGGCGAACAGGGCCTCAACGTCGCGCGGATGATCGGGTTGCTCGCCGACCTGCCGCTGTCGGTCGGCGGCATGACGGTGAATCGCTTCTGCGGATCGTCGATGAGCGCGATCCATATCGCGGTCGGCCAGATCCAGATCGGCGCCGGAGAGGCGTTCATCTGCGCCGGGCTCGAATCGATGAGCCGGGTGCCGATGGGCGGCTACAACCCCCTGCCCAACCCCGCGCTCGCGAAGAAGAACGCCGGCGCCTATATGGGCATGGGCGACACGGCGGAGAACGTCGCGCAAAAGTATCAGATCACCCGCGCCGAGCAGGACGCCTTTGCGGTGAAGAGCCAGCACAAGGCCGCCGCCGCGCGCGCCGACGGTCGCCTCGCCGACGAGATCGTGCCGATCCAGACCAAGGCCGGCGTGGTCAGTGAGGACGGCACCATCCGCCCCGACACCAATGTCGAGGCGCTCGCCGGCCTCAAGCCCGCCTTCAGCCAGGACGGTTCGGTGACTGCCGGCACCTCGTCGCCGCTGACCGACGGCGCCTCGACGGTGCTCGTCACCTCGGAGGAGTTCGCCAACACGCACGGCCTCAAGATCCTCGCCCGCATCAAGTCGGTCGGCGTGTCGGGCATCGAGCCGGAGACGATGGGACTCGGCCCGATCAGCGCCTCGCAAAAGGCGCTGCAGCGCGCCGGACTGTCGGTGGCCGATCTCGACGTGGTCGAGATCAACGAGGCCTTCGCCAGCCAGGCGATCGCCTGCATCCGCGACCTCGGCCTCAAGGACGAGACGATCAACAAGGACGGCGGCGCGATCGCTATCGGCCATCCGCTCGGCGCCACGGGCGCGCGCATCGTCGGCAAGGCGGCGGCGCTGCTGGAGCGCGAGGGCGGGAAATATGCCCTCGCCACCCAGTGCATCGGCGGTGGCCAGGGCATCGCCACGGTTCTGGAGCGCGCGTGACATGAGCGACACCATCAAGAAGGTATGCGTGATCGGCGCCGGCGTGATGGGCGCCGGCATCGCCGCGCAGATCGCCAACGCCGGTATCCCGGTGCTGCTGCTCGACATCGTTCCCAAGGACGGCGACGACCGCGACGCGGTCGCCAAGGGCGCGGTCGCGAAGATGCTCAAGACCGACCCCGCCCCCTTCATGTCGAAGGCGGCGGCGAAGCTGGTCGAGACCGGCAATATCGACGACCATCTGCCTCGCGTCGCCGAATGCGACTGGATCGTCGAGGCGATCGTCGAGCGGCTCGACATCAAGCAGGCGCTCTATGCCAAGCTCGAACAGCTCAAGCGTCCCGGCACTGCGGTCAGCTCGAACACCTCGACCATTCCGCTTGGGGCTTTGGTCGAAGGGCGGTCGGATCAGTTCAAGGCGGACTTCCTGATCACCCACTTCTTCAATCCGCCGCGCTACATGCGGCTGATCGAGATCGTGCGGGGCGAGCACACCGACGCCGCCGTGGCCGAAAAGGTCGAGGATTTCGTCGACCGCTTCATGGGCAAGCGCATCGTCCGCGCCAAGGACACGCCGGGCTTCATCGCCAACCGCATCGGCACGTATTGGCTCGCCGTCGCGATCAACGCGGCGATGGACCAGGGGCTAACGGTCGAGGAGGCGGACCAGATCGGCGGCCGGCCGATGGGCGTGCCGAAGACCGGCATCTTCGCGCTCGTCGACCTCGTCGGTGTCGACTTGATGCCGCTGCTGTCGAAGAGCCTGTCGTCGACGCTGCCGGCGGGCGACCCCTATTTCGACACCGTCCGGCCGATGCCGCTGGTCGACAAGATGATCGCGGAGGGCTTCACCGGCCGCAAGGGCAAGGGCGGCTTCTACCGTTTCGACAAGGCGACCAAGACCAAGTTCGCGCTCGACCTCGCCACCGGCGATTATCGCCCTGAGGCGAAGCCCGAGAAATTGCCGTCGGCGGCGGAGAAGGACCTGTCCACGCTGATCGCGCTGCCCGGCAAGGCCGGCACCTATGCCTGGGAAATCCTCGGCAAGGTGCTGAGCTATGCCGCGTCGCTGGTCGGCGAGGCGGCGGACAACGTCGTCGCGATCGATGACGCGATGAAGCTCGGCTACAATTGGAAGTTCGGGCCGTTCGAGCTGATCGACCGGCTTGGGCCCGGCGCGCTCGCCGACCGCCTGCGGGCCGAGGGCCGCGCCGTGCCGCCGATCCTGGAAACGGCGGGCACGCGTCCCTTCTACCGGGTCGAGAACGGCACGCGCCAGTTCCTGGGCGCGGACGGCGCCTATCATGACGTCGTGCGCGGCGAGGGCGTGCTGCTGCTCGAGGACATCAAGCTGCGCAGCGAGCCGCTGCTCAGGAACGGTTCGGCGGCATTGTGGGACGTCGGCGACGGCGTCGCCGCACTCGAGTTCACCACCAAGATGAACGCGCTCGACGAACAGATCATGCAGCTGATCCAGAAGGCGATTCCCGTGGTGAAGGCGCAGTTCAAGGCGCTGGTCATCTACAACGAGGGGTCGAACTTCTCGGCGGGCGCGAACCTCGGTCTCGCCATGTTCGCGGTCAACATCGCCGCCTGGGGCGAGGTGGAGAAGCTGATCGCCGCCGGGCAGGCCGCGCTCAAGGCGCTGAAATACGCGCCCTTCCCCGTCGTCGCCGCGCCCGCGGGCATGGCGCTGGGCGGCGGCTGCGAGGTCGTGCTCCACGCCGACGCGGTGCAGGCGCATGCCGAAAGCTATATCGGCCTGGTCGAATGCGGCGTCGGCCTGCTGCCCGGCTGGGGCGGCAACGGCGAACTCCTCGACCGGATGGCGAAGGCGCCGATGATGCCGAAGGGGCCGATGCCTGCCGTCGCCAAGGCGTTCGAGACGATCTCGACGGCGCAGGTGTCGAAATCCGCCGCGCTGGCCAAGGAAATGATGTTCCTGCGTGCCAGCGACGGCATCACGATGAACCGCGACCGCCTGCTCGCCGATGCCAAGGCGAAGGCGCTGAGCCTAGTCGACGGCTATGTCGCGCCGGAGAAGCCGACCTTCCACCTGCCGGGCGAAAGCGGCCGCGTCGGCATCGCAGGCGTCGTCGACGGCTTCCGCAAGAAGGGCATGGCCACGCCCTACGACGCCGTGGTGTCGGACCGATTGGCGACCGTGCTGACTGGCGGCGATGCCGATCTGGTCGACACGGTGACCGAGGACCAGCTGCTCAAGCTGGAGCGGCAGGCGTTCATGGCCAGCGTCAAGGACGGCCGCACCCAGGCACGGGTCGAGCACATGCTCGAGACCGGTAAGCCGCTGCGCAACTGATCGCATGCCCTTCCGTCCCCGCGGCGGAAGGGCATCAGAGGATAGAGGACGACGATGCAAGTCTACACCGCCCCGTTGCGCGACATGCGCTTCGTGCTGCACGAGCTGTTCGCCGACGACCAGTTCGCCAATCTGCCCGCGCATGCGGACTTCACCCCCGACCTGCTCGACGCGGTGCTGGAGGAAGGCGCGCGCATGGCACAGGAGGTCTTGCTGCCGCTCAACGCCAGTGGCGACCTCGAAGGGTGCCGGCTGGAAAACGGCGTCGTCCGCACGCCCGCCGGCTTCAAGGCGGCCTATGATCAGTTCCGCGAGGGCGGCTGGGCGGCGCTCGCCTCGGCGCCCGAATGGGGCGGCCAGGGCCTGCCGGAAAGCCTCAACAAGCTGGTCGAGGAGATGATCTGTTCGGCCAATCTGTCGTTCAGCCTCTATCCCGGCCTGACCCACGGCGCGACCACGGCGATCGAGGGCCATGCGTCCGAGGATCTGAAGCGGGCCTATCTGCCCAAGATGGTCAGCGGCGAATGGTCGGGGACGATGTGCCTGACCGAATCGCATTGCGGCACCGATCTCGGCCTGCTCCGCACCAAGGCGGTGCCGCAGGACGACGGCAGCTACAAGGTGAGCGGCGCGAAGATCTTCATCTCGTCGGGCGACCACGACCTGACCGACAACGTCGTCCACCTCGTCCTCGCCCGCCTGCCCGACGCGCCGGCCGGCGTGCGTGGCATCAGCCTGTTCCTGGTGCCGAAATATCTGCCCGACGCCGCCGGCAATGCGGCCACCGCCAATGGTGTCAGCGTCGCCGGCATCGAGCACAAGATGGGCCTGAAGGCGTCCGCCACCTGCCAGATGGTGTTCGAGGATTCGACCGGCTGGCTGGTCGGCGAACCCGGCAAGGGCCTCGCCGCCATGTTCACGATGATGAACACCGAGCGCGTCTCGGTCGGCATCCAGGGACTCGGCATCAACGAGATCGCCTACCAGTCGGCGGTCGCCTACGCCAAGGACCGGTTGCAGGGTCGCAGCCTCGCCGGCCCGGCGCGCCCGGACCTGCCCGCCGACCCGATCATCGTCCACCCCGACGTGCGCCGCAGCCTGATGACGATGCGCGCCTATGCGGAAGGGTGCCGCATGCTCGGCCAGTGGGCCGCCCGCGCGCTCGATGCGGAAAAGCACGCCGACGATCCCGAGCTGCGCCAGCGCGCCGCCGACTTCGTCGCGCTCGTCACCCCGGTGGTCAAGGCGCTGTTCACCGACCTCGCCTTCGACGCGGCGAACCATGGCGTCCAGATCCACGGCGGCCACGGCTATATCCGCGAAACCGGCGTCGAGCAGTTCGTCCGCGATGCGCGCATCTGCCAGATCTATGAAGGCACCAACGGCGTCCAGGCGCTCGACCTCGTCGGACGCAAGATGCCCGCGCACATGGGTCGCCAGCTCCGCCCCTTCTTCCACGCCGTGGCCAATTTGTGCGAGCAGATGGCGGGCGTGCCCGACAAGGCGCTCGCCGGCATGACCGCCGGCCTGCAGCAGGCGTTCGGCGCGTTGCAGCTGTCGACCGCGACGATCGCGCAAAAGGGCATGAAGGACCCGGAGGAGGCCGGCGCCGCCGCCACGGACTATCTGCGCCTGATGGGCCTGGTCGGTATCGGCCATTGCTTCCTCAAGGCGGCGAAGATCGCCACCGACCGCCTCGCCGAGGGCAGCGACGACGCCGCCTTTTATCGGGCCAAGCTCGCCACCGCCGGCTTCTTCTTCGACCGCATCCTGCCGCAGGCGACCGCGGCCTTTCTCGCGATCAAGACCGGCAAACGTTCGACCATGGCTCTGGAACTGGAGGCATTCTGACGGTTTTGCAGGGTTGACAGCGCCGCCACCGCGACTAGGCCGGCCGGTGACTGCCGTATAGGGCAGCCGGCTCGCCATTAGGTCGATCGACTGACGTGGCGTGCCGGTAAGACGATCGCAAGCATGCGGCGTCCAGGACCAAGGTCACTGTTCGCCCCCGCGGCTGTTAGCGGGGGCAATGTCCGGAGAGGAGTTTCATCATGTCCCTGCTTCTGCTTGGCGCCTTGCTCGCCGCCGCCCCGGCCGCCGCCCCGTCTGCGGATTCCGCGATCGGTACCTGGAAGACCGAGACGCGCGGCGGCGTGGTCGAGATCCAGCGCTGCGGTCCGTCGATCTGCGGCCGCCTCGTCACCTCCGAACTGCTGCGCACCCAGCCGGACCTCAAGGACACCAAGAATTCCGACCCCAAGCTGCGCAACCGCCCGCTCAAGGGGCTGCTGCTGCTCAGCGGCTTCAAGGCCGACGGCGACGCCTGGACCGGCGGTTCGATCTACAAGGCCGACGAGGGCAAGACCTACAAGGCCACCGTCACCCCGATCGACGCCAACACGCTCAAGGTGCGCGGCTGCATCTTCGTCCCGCTCTGCAAGACGCAGACCTGGACGCGCCTGCGCTGATCCCTCTTTTTCGATGACAACCAAAGGGTATTACCATGTCTCTGCGTAACAAGGTCGCGCTGACCGCCACCGCTTTGCTCGCCTCGGCCGGCTGGAGCGCCGCCGCGCACGCCCAGGCCTTCTACCTTCAGGAACAGTCCGCCCGCGGCGCCGGTCGCGCCTTTTCGGGCGAGGGCGCCGATACCGGCGCGCAGTCGCTGTGGTGGAATCCGGCGTCGATCGCCGGTATCGACCGCGCCGAAGCGGCGATCCAGGCCGCGGTGATCCTGCCCAAGGGCTGGGTCAACAACAACGGCACGGTGATCTGCCGCCCGGCGGGGGTGAGCTGCGCCAATCCGGCCAATTACCGCCCGGTCGGCGGCGACCAGAGCGCCAAGGACCCGATCAACAACGGCGTGCTGCCGTCGGGCGCGGTCGCGGTGCCGTTCGGCGACAAGGTCGCGGTCGGCCTGGCCGTTACCTCGCCCTATAGCTTCACCACCGATTATGCGCCGACCAGCTGGACCCGCTACAGCGCACTGCGCACCAAGTTGCAGACGATCGACCTGCAGCCGAGCCTGGCGATCGCGCCGACCGACTGGCTGCGCATCGGCGGCGGCGTCAATGTCGAGCACGTCTATGCCAGCCTCGGCAACGCGCTGCCCAACCTGACCTCGACGACCGACGGGCGCCAGAAGCTGGAAGGCGACGGCTGGGATCTCGGCTGGTCGGCCGGCATGCAGATGCACAACAGCTGGGCGACGATCGGCGTCAGCTACAAGTCCCGGATCAAGCACACGCTGACCGGCGATCTGACGATCAGCGGCCTGGTCGGCCCGCTCGCCGGCCAGAATGCGACGCTTTCCGACCTGAAGGCGACCTTCTACACGCCGGCGCAGACGATCGTCTCGGGCCGCTTCAAGCTCGCCTCGCCGCTGACCTTCAACGCCCAGATCGTGCGCTATAACTGGAGCAAGTTCGACGCGATCCGCCTCGGCTCGCCGCTCAACGTCGCGCTGCCGGAGAACTACCGCGACAGCTGGAGCCAGGCCGGCGGCTTCGACTATATGGTCTCGCCCGCGCTGACCCTGCGCGCCGGTGTGCAGCATGCCAACACGCCGACCCAGAACGGTCTGCGCGACGCACGCGTGCCCGACGCGGACCGCTGGAACTACGGTGCCGGCGGCACCTTCCAGCTGACGCCGCGGATCGGCATCGACTTCGCCGGCAACTACGTCGACTTCAAGGATGCGTCGATCGACCGTGTGACCGCCGCCTATGCCGGCACCGCCGCGCAGACGCCGGTGCTGACCAACGGCACGCTGACCAACGCCCATGCTTTGGTCTTCTCTCTCGGCGCCCACGTCGGCTTCTAAGTCCGGAAGGCCCTTCCCGGCGGGAGGGGCCTGACACCGATCCTCCCCGCTCGCGGGGAGGTGGCAGCGCACCGGCGCTGACGGAGGGGGCTCGCCACGCAGCGCAACGCCCGCGGACACCCCCCTCCACCGCCTGCGGCGGTCCCCCTCCCCGTGTCGGGGAGGGTTGCCGTCCAACACCATTCCTCTCCGCTCGCGGGGAGGTGGCAGCGCGCCAGCGCTGACGGAGGGGGCTCGCGACGCAGCACAACGTCCGTAGCGCCTCCCGCTGAAATCGTGAATGCGGCGAACCGCGATCGCCTCTCGATAAGTCACCCGACCTTCCCTATATCCCCCTCACCGCCGCGACAGACGACGCAACCTCCCGGGAGAGCCGGCCGTTCGGGCTCCGCCACCGTCAGGGAAATTTCCGTCCGTTGCAGTTCCATCTCCCCAGCGCTCTCGATCCCCGCCAGTATCTGCGCCCGCGCCGGCGCGGCATCGCCTCCGTCAACGCGGAGGTGCGCGACGGCATCGTGCCCGCCGGCAACGCCATCGCCCAGACCCGCGACGAGGACGACGGCGTCGTCCCGATCCGCAACTACCGCACGGTCGCGCTGATCATCGCCACGGCGATGTTCATGGAGAATCTCGACGCCACCGTGCTCGCCACCGCCTTGCCGACGATGGCCCGCGACTTCGGCGTGCGCGCGCCGGAGATGAGCATCGCGCTCACCTCCTATCTGCTCGCGCTCGCCATGTTCATCCCCGCTTCCGGTACGATGGCCGACCGGTTCGGCGCGCGCACCGTGTTCCGCGCCGCAATCGGACTATTCGTCGCCGGTTCGCTGGCCTGCGGTCTCGCCCCGACCCTGCCGCTGATGGCGGTCGCCCGCTTCGCGCAGGGCATCGGCGGCGCGATGATGATGCCGGTCGGCCGGCTCGTGCTGCTCCGCTCGGTCGCCAAGCGCGACATGGTGTCGGCGATGTCGTGGCTGATCATGCCGGCGCTGATCGGCCCGATCGTCGGTCCGCCGCTCGGCGGCTTCATCGTCACCTATCTCGACTGGCGCTGGATCTTCTGGCTCAACCTGCCCATCGGAATCGCCGGCATCTGGCTGGTCGGCCGGTTCATCGCCGATATTCGCGAGGATCGCCCTCACCCCTTCGATCCGGCCGGCTTCGTGCTGTCGGGTATCGCGCTCGGCTGCCTGCTGATGGGGTTCGAGATGGCGAGCCGCAGCGGCGAGGGGCGTCTCGCCGCGACATTGATCGCCGGCGGGGCGATCGCCGGCGCGCTCTACCTGCGCCATGCCAAGCGCACCGCCCACCCGATCCTCGATGTCGCGCTGATGCGCGTGCCGACCTTCCGCCTCTCGGTGATCGGCGGCTCGCTGACCCGCATCACCCAGGGCGCACAGCCCTTCCTGTTACCGCTGATGATGCAGCTCGCCTTCGGCCTGTCGGCGGCGCAGAGCGGCGCGATGACCGTCGCTGGCGCGATCGGCTCGTTCGGCATGAAGGGCGTCGCCCGCCGCATTCTCGCCCGCTTCGGCTTCCGCAACAGCCTGATCGTCATGGGCGTGCTTGGCACGCTCGCCTATGCCACTTGCGGCCTCTTCCGCAGCGACTGGCCGCTGTGGGCGGTGTTCGCCGTGCTGGTCGTCTCCGGCTTCCTGATGTCGTTTCAGTTCACCGCCTACAATACGATCGCCTATGACGAGATCGACAAGGCACGGATGAGCGCGGCGACCAGTTTCTATTCGACCTTCCAGCAGCTGATGCTGTCGCTCGGCATCTGCGCCGGCGCCACGGCGCTGCACGCGTCGATGGCGTGGAGCGGCCGGTTGCGCCCTGCCTTCCCCGATTTTTCCGTCGCCTTCTGGACGGTGACCGCGATCTCGCTGTGCGCGGTGCTGGTCAACGCCCGGTTCAAGCGGGATGCGGGGGCGGAGCTGACCGGTCAGGCACCGCCGCCGGTGGCAAAGCCCAGCCGTCGGGATCGATCCGCGACTGCATGAAGTCGACGAACGCCGCCACCGCCGGCCGCACTCGCGGCGCCGGCAGGTGGACGGCATGGACCGCCGAATCTGTCGACCCCTCCCACGGCACCAGCACCCGCACCAGCCGCCCCTCCGCCAGCAGGTCGCCGACGTCCCAGATCGACCGCAGCGCGATGCCCGCACCGTCCAATGCCAGTTCGCGCACCATCTCGCTCGAATTGGTCGCCACCGCGCTCGGTCGGTCGATCGTCGCCGCCGTACCGGGCGCGACCAGCCGCCAGGGCATCTGCCCGTCCGCCGCCAGCAGGCGGTGCGCGGCGAGCGCATCGATCGACGTCGGCACACCCCGTTCGGCAAGATAGCGCGGCGCCGCGCACAGCACGCGCCGACTCGTCGCCAGCCGATGGCCGACCAGCGGCGGCCTGACCGACGGCGCGATCCGTATCGCCACGTCGACCCCCGCCGACGCCAGATCGACAAAGCCGTCGTCCAGATCGATGCGCAGCGCCACCGCCGGATAGGCGCGCAGGAACGAGCCGAGATGCGGTGCGAGATGCAACCGCCCGAACGACGTCGGCGCACTCACCGTCAGCCGGCCGGCGGGTGCCGCCGTTTCCCCCGCGATCCGCGCCTCCGCCTCGCGCACCGCGGCGCGCACCGGGATCAAATCGTCGCGGAACTGCGCGCCCGCTGGGGTCAACACCAGCCGCCGCGTCGTCCGGTGCACAAGCCGCACGCCCAGCCGCTGCTCCAGCCGCGCCAGCCGCTTCGACGCCATCGCCGGCGAGATGCCAATCGCCCGCGCCGCCGCCGACAGGCTGCCCGCCTCGGCGACCAGTGCGAAGAGATCATAGTCGGGATCGAGCGGCATTGTTTCCTTAATGGAACAGGAGCTTCAACATCTTCGCCCCTACCGCACAAGTTGCCGCGACACTATGCTCGGCATCGCTGAACGAGGGAGGTTCCATGTTGTCGATGGTCGCGCGCGCCGGGTTGCAGGTCGATCCCGGCTTCGTCGCCTTTCTCGAATCGGAGGCGCTGCCCGGGAGCGGTGTCGCACCCGGCGCCTTCTGGGACGGCCTCGCCGACCTGTTCGCGCGCTTCACGCCCGACAATCGCGCGCTGCTCGCCGAGCGCGACCGGCTGCAGGCCGCGATCGATGCGCGCTATCGATCTGGTGCCAGCGCCGACGAAGGCTTTCTGCGCGGAATCGGCTATTGCCGGCCCGAACCCGACCCCTTCACGATCGATCCGCAGGGTGTCGATGCCGAGGTCGCCGCGATCGCCGGACCGCAGCTGGTCGTGCCGATCCTCAATGCCCGCTTCCTGCTCAATGCCGCCAATGCCCGCTGGGGCAGCCTCTACGACGCGCTCTACGGCAGCGACGCAATCCCCGGCGCCGCGGCCGGCGGCGGCTACGACCCCGTCCGCGGCGCGGCGGTGATCGCATGGGCCAAGGCGTTCCTCGACGAGGCGCTGCCGCTCGCCGACGGCTCCTGGGCGACGCTGACCGGCGATCCGATCCTCGCCGACCCGAACGCCTTCGTCGCGCGAAGCGACAAGGTCCTGCTGTTCCGCCACCACGGCCTGCATATCGAGGTGGTGATCGACCGCGACCATCCGATCGGCCGTGACGATCCCGCCGGCATCGCCGACGTGGTGCTGGAAAGCGCGGTGACGACGATCTGCGACCTCGAGGATTCGGTCGCGGCCATCGACGGACCGGACAAGGTGTCCGCTTACGCCAATTGGCTCGGCCTGATGCGCGGCGATCTGTGCGCGAAGTTCGAGAAGAATGGCCGCAGCCTGACGCGCCGCCTCGCCGACGACCGCCGCTACACCGGCTTCGACGGCACCCCGCTGACCCTGCCCGGCCGCAGCCTGCTGTTCGTCCGCAACGTCGGCCATCTGATGACCACCCCCGCCGTGCGCCTCGCCGACGGTTCGGAAGCACCGGAGGGCATCCTCGACGCCGCCGTCACCAGCCTGATCGCGCTCCACGATCTCCGCGGTCCCCGCCGCAACAGCCGCGCCGGCTCGATCTATATCGTCAAGCCGAAGATGCATGGCCCGGAGGAGGCGGCGTTCACCGACCGGCTGTTCGACGCGGTCGAGGACCTGCTCGGCCTCGCCCGCCACACGATCAAGGTCGGCCTGATGGACGAGGAGCGCCGCACCAGCGCCAACCTCGCCGCCTGTATCGCCGCGCTGCGCCACCGCATCGTCTTCATCAACACCGGCTTTCTCGACCGCACCGGCGATGAGATCCACACCGCCATGCACGCCGGCCCGGTGATCCCGAAAGCGGCGATGAAGACCAGCGCCTGGATCGCCGCCTACGAGGATCGCAACGTCCAGATCGGCCTCGCCTGCGGCTTCGGCGGCCGCGGCCAGATCGGCAAGGGCATGTGGGCCGCGCCCGACCGCATGGCGGACATGCTCGCCCAAAAGGGCGCCCACCCGCAGAGCGGCGCGACCACCGCCTGGGTCCCTTCGCCCACCGCCGCGACGCTGCACGCCACCCATTACCACCGGACCGATGTGGCGGACCGCCAGCGCGCCCGCACCGCGGAAGCCATTGCCCCCCTCGACGCGCTGCTGACCCCGCCGCTCGCCACCGGCCGCAACTGGTTGCGCGAGGAGGTCGAACGCGAACTCGACAACAATGCCCAGGGCATCCTCGGCTATGTCGTCCGCTGGATCGACCAAGGGATCGGCTGCTCCAAGGTGCCCGACATCCACGACGTCGGCCTGATGGAGGACCGCGCCACCTTGCGCATCGCCTCACAGCATATCGCCAACTGGCTGCGCCACGGCGTCGCCGGCATCGCCGATGTCGAGGCAGCGCTGGGCCGCATGGCAGCCAAGGTCGATGCCCAGAACGCCGGCGATCCGCTCTACCGGCCGATGGCACCCGATCCGGACGGCAGCATCGCCTTCCAGGCCGCCCGCGCGCTGGTCCTCGAGGGCGTCGACCAGCCGAATGGCTATACCGAACCGCTGCTCCACCGCTTCCGGGCGCAGCGCAAGGCGGCGGATGCGCCGCGGCAGGCTGATACGCTCTTGCCCTGACCGCCCGTGTCGCGGCAAGCAGTCGCCGCCATGCCGCGTCCGCCGTTTCCGATCGCCTCGCGCCTGATCGCGCTGCTGCTGCTCTGCATGCCGGCGCTCGCCACGGCGCAGGTGCCGACTCCCGCCGACCTGACCCGCCAGATCGCCGCGGCGGGCGACGACGTCCATGCCGTCGATCGGGCGCTCGATTCACGCGTCGATCCGGCCGATGTCCGCGCGCTGCGCGACCGCGCCAGCGGCGCGCAGCAGAATGCGCAAAGCGCCGCCGACCAGCTCGACGAGCAACGCGCCCTGCTCGACGCCCGCATCGCCCAGCTCGGCCCTGCCCCCGCCGCCGGCGGCGAGGCGCCCGACATCCACAGCCAGCGGCTGCGCCTTACCCAACAGCGCAGCGTGCTCGACGCCGCGGTCAAGCGCGGCCATCTGCTCGCCGTCGAGGCGCAGCAGTTGCTCGCCGAGATGGATCGCAGCCAGGCGGAGGAGCTCAGCGAGCGCTTCACCGCCAAGGCCCCCTCGCCCGTCTCGCCGGACTTCTGGCGCCAGATCATCGTCAATCTGCCGCGCGACCTGCGCCGCATCGAGCTGTTCCTGTCGCAGGGGTCGTTGCAGGTCCGGGCGCAATGGCGCGGCGGCCTGCCCTGGCATGCCCTCGCCGGTGCGCTGCTCGCGCTGGTGCTGCTCTTCCCCGCACGGCTCGCGGCCCGCGCGGCGGTGCAGCGGATGCTGATCGAGGATGCGCCCGGCCGGCGCGTCCGCCGCTCCGCCAATGCGATGCTGCGGGTACTGATCGGTACTTTGTTCCCGACGCTCGCCGCCGCCGCCTTCGTCCAGGGATTGCGCTGGTCCGGCCTGTTGCCGCAGCGCTGGAGCGGCCTGCTCGACGCCCTGGTCGGCGCGACCGGATTCACCGGCTTCACCATGGCGATCTTCGGCGCCTGGCTGATGCGCGGCCAGCCGTCGTGGCGGATCGCCCCGCTCGACGACGACACCGCCAACGGCCTGCGACCGCTGACCCGCCTGCTCGCGCTGGTCGCCTTCCTCAGCCTGATGCTGCAGGCGTTCAACACCGCAGTCGGCGCCAGCGGTGCGGCGCAGATCGCCGCCCAGGCGGGCGAGGCGCTGATCCACCTGCTGCTGATCGTCGCGACCCTGCTGGTCGTCGCCCGGCTGCGCGCCCGCCGCGCCGGCACGCCGGACCAGGGCAGCACCGGCACCCGCGCCGGCCTGGCCGCAGCGACGCTCTTCGCCTGGATCGTGGTCGCCGTCGCGCTGGCGGCGCTGCTGCTCGGCTACATCAGTCTCAGCCTGCTGATGGCGCAGATGATCGCCTGGGCGGCGGTGCTGGGCTGTAGCGTCTATCTGCTGATGGCTGCGGTCGACGACCTGTCGACCAGCCTGTTCCGCCGTGACAGTCCGCTCGGCACCACCCTTGTTGCCGGCCTCGGCATTCGCGGCAGTGCGGTGGACCAGTTCGGCGTGCTGCTGTCGGGTGTGCTGCGGTTGGTCATCGCGATATTGGCGATCGGCATGCTGCTGACCCCGTTCGGGGCCGGGGCCGGCCTGTCGGCGATCTTCGGCCGCATCGGCGTGTTGGCGCAGGGCGTCCAGGTCGGCGGCGTCGCGATATCGCCCTGGGCGATCCTGCGCGGGCTGGCGGTGATGTTCGTCGGCCTGGCGCTGGTGCGCGCCTTCATGGGGTGGCTGGAAGGCCGCTACCTGCCGACCACCGATCTCGACGGTTCGGGCCGCAACTCGGTCAGCCTGATCGCCCGCTACGTCGGTGTCGCGCTGGCGGTGATCTGGGCCCTCGCCTCGCTCGGCATCGGGGTGGAACGGATCGCGCTGCTGCTCTCGGCCCTGTCGGTCGGCATCGGTTTCGGCCTGCAAGCGATCACACAGAATTTCGTGTCCGGCCTGATCCTGCTCGCCGAACGGCCGATCAAGATCGGCGACCTCGTCCGCGTCGGCACCGACGAGGGCGACGTCAAGCGGATCAGCGTCCGCTCGACCGAGATCGAGCTGGCCGACCATTCGACGCTGATCGTCCCCAATTCCGAACTGATCACCAAATCGGTGCTCAACAAGACGCTGAGCAACGCGCTCGGCCGCATCCAGCTGCAATTCTCCGTGCCGCTCGGCACCGATGCCGATGCGGTGCGCACGCTGGTGCTGCAGACCTTCGCCGCCGAGCCGGCGGTGCTCGACGCGCCCGCCCCCGCCGCCTTCGTCGACGGCATCGCCAACGACCGTATCTTGTTCAACTGTTTCGCACATGTCGCCAGCGCGCGGGCCGCCTATCCAGCCCGCAGCGCGATCCTGCTCACCCTGCTGCGCGCCTTTCGCGAACGCGGCATCGACATCGGCACCGTGCCGCAGAAGCTGGAGATCGTCGGCAGCGCAGCGGAGCCCCAACCGCCGGCCTGAGGCGTGGCCGCACGACGTCGTCACAAATAGGTAATCGATACTTCACCAAATTGTCCTGCTCCCTTCGTAGCGCGCGGCATCGGCCGCCGCGGTGCGGCCCTGGGGGAAGATCATGACACTTCATCGGTTGCTCGCCGGCGCCTCCGCGCTTGGCATGTTCGTTGCCACCGCTGCCGCGGCGCAGGAGGCGCCCGCCGCCAGCAACACCGCCTCGTCGCAGGACGCGGCGCAAGCGGACGTACAGACCGATGCCGACATCGTCGTCGTCGGCACGGCGCAGGGCGAGAAGAAGGCGATCGAAGCCAAGCGGCAAGCGGACAATGTCGTCGAGGCCCTCTATGCCAACGACGTCGGCAAGCTACCCGACCAGAATGTCGCGGAGGCGGTGCGCCGCCTGCCCGGTCTATCGGTCGCCAATGATCAGGGCGAGGGCCGCTACGTCATCATCCGCGGCGTCAATCCGAACCTCGTCAACGTCGTGCTCAACGGCCTGACGCTGCCCGCCCCCGAACCCGACGGGCGGCAGGTCAAGCTCGACGACATCCCTTCGGCGCTAATCAATTCGGTGATCGTCACCAAGTCGCTCACCCCCGACCAGGACGCCAATGCGATCGGCGGCGAGGTCAACATCCGCACGCTCACCGCCTTCGACCGCAAGGCACCGCTGTTCGCCGACGCGCGGGTGCAATACGGCTCGTTCCACCTCAACGGCGAGCATCCGTACGAGGGCGACGTCCAGGTCGGGGGCCGCTTCGGCCGCGACGAGCAGTTCGGCGCAGTGCTATCGGTCAATTATTCGCGTCGGCCGATCGAATCAGAGAATTTCCAGGGGTCGACCAACTGGCGATCGGTAAGGACGGCCGCCGGATCGACGGTGCCGAGCGTGCTGCTGCCCGACCAGGCGGGCCTGCGCGACTATAATCTCGTGCGGACGCGCAAGGGCGTGGTGCTCAATCTCGACTGGCACGCAACCGATGCGGTGAAGCTGTTCCTGCGCGGCACGCTATCGCGCTTCGACGACAACGAAACGCGCGACCAGTTCATCATCGACAACGAATCGGCGGTCACCGCGAACAGCGCGACGACGGGCACGTTCCGCGGCCGCGGCAGCGAGCGCGTGCGACGCCGACAGGAGGTGGACAACACCAAGTCGGTGCAGGGCGGCGGCAACTTCCGCTTCGGCGACGCCGCACTCGACATCGCCGGCGCCTGGACGCGCGCACAGAAGCGCGATCCACTGCGCTCCGAATACAATTTCCGGACGGGCGGCAGCGCCCTCACTGTCAATTACGACGTGTCGGACACGCCCTACAATTTCATCCCGACGGTGCAGCCCAACGCCAATCAGACCGCCTACGGCCTCAACAGTGTCAACTACGACTATCGCAACGCGGTCGAAACCTTGTGGCAGGGCCGTGCCGACCTCACCCTGCCCTTGTCCGTCGGCAGCGACAGCGCGATCAAGCTGGGCGTCAAATATCTCGACCGGCGCAAGACCAACGATCGCGATTACCTGACCTATGGGCTGACCAGCGGGCGCACCTTCACGCTCGCCAACGTCTCCTACCTCGGCGACACGAGCTTCTACGATCGCTACACTTTCCCGGTTCGCGTCGGCTATGACACGGCGCAAGCCTATATCGCGGCGAACCCCGGCATTATCACCGCGAATATCGCGTCCAGCCGCGCCAACAGCCTCGCCAACGACTACGACGTGCACGAGCAGATCTGGGCCGGCTATGCGATGGTGACTGCGCATCTCGGCCCAGTGACCCTCGTGCCGGGCGTGCGCGTCGAGCACACGCAGGACCGCACCAAGGGCAAGCTGATCACGGCCAACACGGCGCTCAACAGCGATTACAATGCGTTCGGGTCGAAGAATTACACCAATTGGTTTCCGGGCCTGAACGCCAAATGGGAGGTGACGGACGGGCTGATCGTCCGCGCCGCGGCGACCACGTCGCTCGGCCGGCCGAATTATCCCGACCTCGCGCCCTATGCGCTGATCGACCAGACGACGTCGCCCAATACGGTGACGCTCGGCAATCCCAATTTACAGCCGTACAAAGCGGTCAATCTCGACAGCGCGATCGAATATTACCTGCCGGGTCAGGGCCTGATCTCGCTTGGCTATTTCTACAAGCATATCGACGATCCGATCTACACCGGCTCGACGATCAACGTGAACGGCACCTATGCCGGCCAGGCACTGACCGGCGTGACGGTGACGCAGGCGACCAACGTCGACAGCGCGGTGCTGCAGGGTTTTGAGGCGAACCTGCAGGTCCGCTTCACGTTCCTGCCCGGCGTGCTCGATGGCTTCGGCATCGCCACCAATTATGCGCACATCACCGGCCACGGGGAGGGCAATATTCCCGGTGGCCGCAGCGGACGCTTCCCGCTGTTCCTCCAGTCGCGCGACGTCGGCACGGCGCAGGTCTTCTACGAGAAATACGGCGTCGCGATCCGCGCCGCCTATTCGTTCCGCTCGAAATATCTCGACACGCTCGGCACGACGGCGGCCACCGACCAATATACCGACACCAACGGCCAACTGGATGCCAACGTCAGCTACGAGGTGACGCCGCAGCTGACCTTCTTCGGCCAAGCGCTCAATCTCACCGATGCGCCGTGGCGGCGGTTCATCGGCGCCAAGCCGCTGTTGGTCGAGCGCGAACGCTACGGCTACAGCTTCCGCTGGGGCGCTCAGCTGCACTTCTAGGAGAGGGTTGGCGATGACGAAGACGATTTTTCTGGCAGGCGCCCTACTCGCGGCGACGCCGACACTGGCGCGTGAGCCGGCGGTACCGGCCGGATTGCGGGTCGATCGCGTCGTGATGCTGATGCGACACGGCGTCCGGCCGCCGACCAAGGCACCGCCCATGCCCGCCGGCACCGCGATCGAGCGCTGGCCGGACTGGCCGGTCGCCCCGGGCTATTTGACGCCGCACGGTGCTGCGGCGATACGGCGCGTCGGCGGTTACGATCGCACCGCCTGGACGGCGCTCGGACTGCTCGCGCGCTCCGGCTGTCCCAAGGTGCGGATCGTCGCCGACAGCGACCAACGCACGATCGAGACGGCACGTCACTATGCCGCCGCGCTCGTGCCCGGCTGTACCATCACCACGGAGCATCGCCCTCAGGACGTGGCGGACCCGATCTTCTCGCCGATCGACGAGCGGGCGACCACGTTCGACGCAGAGGCCGCGCGCAAGGCGGTGCTCGCCGCGGCGGGGCCCGGCGGGATTGCGGCGGAAGAGCGCCGTCTCGCTCCGTTGATCGAACGGCTCGACACGATCCTGTGCCAGCGGGCCAAGCCGGACTGCGGCGTCGCCGCCAGCGGACCATCCGACCTGGCGCCCGCACGACCGGGCAAGCGCCCGAAACTGACCGGTACGCTCGACCGCGCCTCGACCGCAGCGCAGATCCTGCTGCTCGAATATGCCGAGGACAAGTCGATGCCGCAGGTCGGCTGGGGTCGCGCCACGGCGGGGGACATCGCGTCGCTCTCCGAATTCCACGCGGTCGAATTCCGGCTGCTGGCGCGGCCCAGCTATGTCACCCGCGCCAATCTTGCGCTGATCGCCCCGCTGATCGCCGACGCGATCACCAAACCCGACGGTGCGGTCATCACGATGTTGTCGGGGCATGACACGAATGTCGCCAGCCTCGGTGGCCTGCTCGATCTCCACTGGCAGGTGCCCGGTTTGGCCACGGACGATCCCAGCCCGGGCGGTGCCATCGTGTTCGAGCGGCTCACCGACCGGTCGGGAAAGCACTATGTCCGCGCCCTCTATCGATCGCAGACGGTGGATCAGATCCGCGACCTGACCGCGCTGACGGGCAAGGCGTCACCCTATGTCGCCGTACTGCCGATCGCCGGCTGCAGCGCCCGCGGCATCAACGGCCTGTGCAGCGCCGAGCAATTCGCCACCGCGCTGGCGGTGCAGCGCTGACAGGGTTGGGGCGGTCGGCCGCCCGCGTTCTCAGAGCGGTTTGAAGCCGCCGATGCCGCGCAGATACTGGACCCGGATGGTGGTGACGGTGACCCCGTCGCCGGCATCCACCAGAGCCTGTGAAAAGGGCGGTCGCGAGCGGCCAATCGTCCCATTGCCCGGGAGGCCGACGCCGTCATTCCAGATGGAGAATTTGTCTTTGCCCGTGCGGTTGTGCCGCAGCAGCAGCGCATAGCGGCCGGCGCGCGGCAGCTGGACGCACATTGCGAACGGGCCGGTGCTCGGCGGGGTCGCGCGCGTCCGCCGGAACGTCTTGCCCGACGCGGCGAGTTCGGTGTCGTCCTTGAGGAAATCGGCCTCGTTGGCGGGATAGAGTTCGAGCCACATCTGGCCGCGACGATCCTTCAGTCCTTCGACATTGACCTGCACCGCGGGGCCGTGGCCGGTGCGGCAGATGGCGGCATCATCGCCGACCGGCTGCCCCGCCGTCGGCTCAACGGCGACTAGCGCGGTGAACAGGAGCGAGGCGGCGAAGCTGAGGCTGAAGGTCGGGGTCACGACAAGGCTCCGAGGGCGGCTGCATTCCTATCATAGACGACGCCGTCCGGTGCGACCCGCAACACGGTTCACCGCACCGCAAGCCGATCCCGGCGCACATAGGCCAGCAGATGACCGTCCTCGCGAGGCGCCCGCAACACGAGGCGATAGTCCGCCCGCAGGGTCGCCGCGACCTGCCGCTCGCTGTCCGCGTTCCACGGCGCGAAGGGTTCGTCCATCGTGACGATCACCGGCGGCCGACGGGCGAGGATGCGTCCGACCTCCGCCGCTTCGTCGATCCCCGTGGCGCCACGCTCGGGCTCGTAGGCGAGGGTCGACGGAAAGGCATAGGGCGTCGGCGTGCAGGCGTCGGCGAGCAGATAGAGCACCGAATCGCCGGCGAAGACGAAGGGACAGCCGTCCCCATCATAACGGCGCATGACCTGCGCCACGGCCCGAGCCGATGGGGCGTCGGTCGGCACGAACGCCACCCGGGCGACGAACAGGATCAGGCCGTAGGCGAGCAGGGCGACGATCGCACCGCGATGCCGGCCGAGCACCGGCGCCGCGACCATCGCCAGCGGGATCATCAACGGCAGCGCATAATGATCGAAGAAGGCGCCGATCATGGCGAAGGCGACCAGCGCCGCCGCCAGCCAGCCGAAGGCGATCAGCGTTGCGTCGGTCCGCGGGCGCCGGCGCCAGGCGACGATCGCGCACAGAATGAACGGGAGCAGCTGCGCGCCCGTCCCGGCGAGGCGCGCGGCGATCTTGGCCGCGGGATAGCCCCGCCGCAGCGCGATCGAGGCAAAGTTGGAGAACCAGAAGGCGGCGAACACCTCCGAGCCGCGCCAATAATAAGCGAGGATGACGAGCAGGGTCGGCATCAGGCCAAGCACCGCCCAGAGCAAGGCCGCCCCAACGATCTGGAGCAGCGATCCACCGGCACGCCGGCCATACCAGAGATGGACGAGACCGAAGAACGCCCCCTCGACCACCGGCGTATATTTGGTCTGGATCGCCAACCCAGCGAGTAGGCATGCGGCGGAACCGTTGACGACGATCGCGCCGACCCGCGCGCGCCGCGCCAGATCGGGCAGCCGCAGCGTCAGCACCGCCGCGGCCGCGGTGAACAGATTGTAGAAGACCGGCGACTGACCGCCCCGCCCGCTGAGCAGCGACAGCCAGAGAATGTAGGCGACCCCCGCCGCCAGCGCGCCCGCCGACGTCGCGCCGAGACGCCGCCCGCCGGCCGTCACCAACCAGGCCGTCGCCGCCGCGAACAGCGTCGCGACCAGTTGATAGACCAGGATCGGATCGCCCGGGATCAGCCGGATGCCGGCGAAGATCAGAAACAGGCCGACCGGCTTGCGATCCCATAGATCGATATAGGGCACGGCGCCCTGCAGCATCCGGCTGCCGACCAGCAGATAATATTGCTCGTCGACGTGAATCACCGGATTGCCAAAGTCCCGACAGCGGATCGCGACGCCGGCGGCGAGCAGCCACAGGAAAACGATCGCGCCGCCCGATCGGGGGGACGCGGCAGCGGGCGCAGAAGAATGGTGAGCCGTCATGGCCGCCCGGTAGCGTAGCAGCGGGCGGCGGTCATGGGCGATCTCAGCTGTCTTCGTCCGATTGTCGCCGCCTAACCGTCGGAAAGGATTTTTTAATCTGAACCGCTGCGGGAACTGTGGATCGGCATCGTCTTGATCACGGGCGAGATAGCGGATGTCGCTCGGACCGTGGGGACGGTCCGGTTGAGCGAGCCGCCAGCGGGAACGTGGCATGTACTTGAATTTCGATCAGGATGTCGGTCTTGCCAGCGAAGGCTGGGTCCGTCGGGCGACACCCGCCTGGACCGTCCTGATCCCCTTCTTCAACGAAGCCGCCTTGCTGGCCGACACGATCGCCAGCATCGCCGCACAGACCGTGCCGCTGACGCTGATCCTGGTCGACAACGGCTCGACCGACGGCAGCGCCGATGTCGCCCGTGCCGCGATCGACCGCCACGGCCTCGACGCGATCGTCGTCACCGAACGCCGGGCCGGCAAGGTCGCCGCGCTGCGCACCGGCCTCGGCTGGGTCCGTACCCGCTTCGTCGCCACCTGCGACGCCGACACGCTCTACCCGCCGCATTATCTCGCGGAGGCTGAGCGGCTGCTGCGACGTGACGGATGCGTCGTCGCCGGCGCCTATTTCGTGGCGCCCGGTGCCGATCAGGCCGCACTGGATGCCGAGGCGCGCAAGATTCTCTCGGCCGCCCGCGCGCTGCCGCGGCAGTGCCATGCCGGTGGTGCTGGCCAGGCATTTGATGTCGCCGCACTGCGCGCCGCGGGCGGCTTCGACCCGGACATCTGGCCGTTCATCCTCGAGGATCACGAGGTGATCCACCGCACGATGACGCAGGGCGGGATGCTCTATTCGCGTGACCTGTGGTGCATGCCGTCGCCCCGCGAACGCGACCGCGAATCGATCCGCTGGACGCTCTTCGAACGCTTGGTCTATTCCGCCACGGCGCCGTGGGCAGGCAGCTGGTTTTTCTACAATTTCCTCGCCACACGGTTGCAGCGCCGGCGCCTGTTGAGCAACAAGATCCGCGAGCGCGCCTATCACGATCTGGAAGGCCCGGCCTTTGCCACGACTCATCCTGTGTGCTGACGATTTCGCCTTCTCGCGGGGCACCAGCGAGACGATCGTCCAGCTTCTCGCCGCAGGCAAGCTGAACGCCACCAGCTGCATGACCGTGATGCCGGGCTGGGCGGAGGATGCCGAGCTGCTGCGCGACCTGCCGCCGCATGCCGAGGTTGGCCTGCACCTGACGCTGACCGGCGAGACGCCATTGACCGCGATGCCCGAAACCGCACCGGACGGCGTGCTGCCGGAAATCGATCCGCTGTGCCGGCTGGCCGCGCGTCATCTCGTCGCCCTGGATGAAATCGCGCGCGAGGTGCGGGCGCAGTTCGATGCGTTCATCGGCGTGCTGGGCCGCCCGCCGGCCTTCGTCGACGGCCATCAGCATAGCCATGCGCTGACCGGCATCCGCGACGTGGTGCTTGCCGAAACCGCCCGCCGCGCGCCCGAAGCATGGGTGCGCGATTGTACCGACACGTTGCCCGCGATGCTGGCGCGTCCCTTTCCGGGAAAGGCGATCGGCAGCGCCTACCATTGCCGAGGACTGCGGCGCGACGCCGCCCGTCATCGTCTGCGCTGCAACCGCGGCTTTGCCGGTCATTATGATTTCGCCAGCAATTACAACGTGATGCTGCCAAAGTTCCTGCGCCGGCCGGGCGACATGCATCTTGTCATGTGCCATCCCGGCGCGGGCCGGCGCAATGGCGACGCGATCGCGGATGCGCGCCCGCGCGAGGCAGCGGCCTTGCAAGCCGCGTCGATCGCCGACATGGCTGCTGTGCAGGGGCTCAGCTATCCGGCCTGATCCCCCGCGGGGCGCGACGCGAGCGGGAGCAGGATAGACTTTGTCGGACAATGGGCTTCGCGGGATCTTCCTCACGCAACGGCCGATGCTGTTGCGGATGCTGACCGCACGGCTCGCCAGTCGGGACGATGCGGAAGACGTGCTGCAGGACATGTGGCTGCGCCTCGACCGGCTGGCCGCCGAGCCGGTCGCCCAACCCGCCGCCTTCCTCTACCGTATCGCCGCCAATCTCGCCACCGACCGCCGCATTGCCAGCGGCCGGCGCACCGCCCGCGACGCCGCCTGGCTGGAGACGCAGCCGGCGGCCCACGAACTGCCGGACATGGAGCGGCAGCTGGTCGCGCGCAGCCAGTGGCGCGTCGTCGAGGCGGCGATCGCGGACATGCCCGAACGCATGGCGACCGCCCTGCGCATGTTCCGCATCGAGGGCCAGCCGCAGCGCGCCATCGCCGAAACGCTGGAGATCAGCGTCAGTGGCGTCGAGAAGCTGCTGCAGCGCGCCTATCGAATAATTCACGACCGCCTGCAGCAAGTCGATGAGGATCATCCGGGACCGCGTCGTCTAGGAAGTGGAAAGGGCGTGGATCGTGCAGATTGACCGCGAGACGATGATCGACACGGCGATCCACTGGCATCTGCGCCAGGCGGAGATGACCGACGCCGAGTGGGAGGAATTCACCCTCTGGCTTGAGGCGGATGCGGCGCATGCCGAGGCGTTCGACCAGGTCGCGTCGCTCGACGCGCTGATCGACGTCGCCCGGTTTCCGCCGCCGCAGGATCTGCGCGCGGCGAACGACGATATGCCCATTGTCGCCCCACGGCGGCGATGGGGCTGGATCGCGGGCGGCGGCGCAGCGGTCGCCGCGACGCTGGCCGTCCTCGCCACCAATTTCGCCGGCACCACGACAGATTCCAGCTATGTCGTTGCCACCAAGGCGGGCGAGCGGCGCACCGTCGCGCTGGCCGACGGCAGCCGGATCGAGATGAGCGGCGGCAGCCGCCTGCGTCTCGACCATGGCGACACCCGCATGGCCTCGCTGGAGGCGGGCGAGGTGACGCTGCATGTGCGTCACAATGCCGAGGCGCCGTTCACGCTTCAAGCCGGCGACCTCGCCGTGCGCGATCTCGGCACCGTGTTCAACGTCGCGCGGACCGGCGAACGGACCGATGTCGCGGTGGCCGAGGGATCGGTGATGCTCGCCCCGACGGATGCCCGCGTCGTCCTTGCCGCCGGTGACGCGGCCAGCGTCGCCAGCGGGCAGATCGCGCGGAGCAAGGTGTCGCCGGCCTCGGTCGGCGACTGGCGCACGGGTCGCCTCAGCTTCGATGCGGTGCCGCTGCGCCGTGTCGCCGAACGGCTGGCGCGTCTGTACGGTTTCCGGCTGTCGCTGGCCGCGGACTTGTCCGAAAGGCCCTTTACGGGCATGATCGCGATGACGGGGATTGCCGATCGGGACGTTCCGCATCTGGCCGATCTGATCGGGGCGACGTGGCGGCGTGACGGCGACACATGGATATTGGCTGGCGAGGCGGTTTCCGCCCGCTGAGCTGCGCCGTCGCCGCCTAGTCGGCGTCCGTACCGTCACTTTCCCCATATTGGCCGGCCTACTGACTGTCGCCGCGCCAGTGATTGCCGCGGCACCGCGCGACGTGCCGGTCGCCATTCCCGCCACCACGCTTGATCGCGCGCTGACCGCGCTGGCGGTGGCGAGCGGGGTCGAGATCATCAGCACCGAACCGGGGCTGCACGCGATCCGGACGCGCGCGCTCAGCGGCCCGATGCCGCTGCGCCGGGCGCTGGCGGCGATGCTGGCCGGCACCGTGTTCAAGGCGGAGCCGACGCGCGGTGGCGGCTTCCGCATCGTGCGTCGTCGCACGCCGCAGATGGTGGCGCGGCGCCAGGCGGCGCGTGCCGCCTATCACCCGCAGCCGACCGATGCCGCCGGCCACGATATCGTCGTCACCGCCAGCAAACAGCCGGTGCCGCTGCTGCGCTATCCCGGCAGCCTGACGCTCGCCCTCGGCGGGCCGACCCTGCCCAATGGCGGGGTCGGCGAGGTCACCGATCTGTCGCGCACCATGCCGGTGATCCAGAGCACGCAGCTCGGCCCGGGCCGCAACAAGCTGTTCATCCGCGGCATCGCCGACAGCAGCTTCGCGGGCACGACGCAATCGACCGCCAGCGTGTATCTGGACGATGTCCAGCTCAACGCGTCCGGGGCCGATCCCGGCTTGCGCCTCTACGACATCGCCAGCGTCGAAGTGATGGAGGGGCCGCAGGGCACGCTGTACGGCGCCGGTGCGATCGGCGGCGTCGTGCGGTTGACCACCAACGCACCCGACCTGCGTCGCGCTGGCGGGATGGTGGCGGCCGGGCTGGTCGCGACGGCGCATGGTATGCCCGGCGCCGATCTGGCGGCGATGCTCAACGTTCCGGTGACGGACACGCTCGGCCTGCGCGCGGTCAGCTATGTCGCGCGGGACGGCGGCTATATCGACGATCCCCGGCGCCGCCTCGCCGACACCAACGCGGTCCGTACCGACGGCGGCCGTTTGGCCGGACGCTGGCAGCCGGATGGTGGCTGGCGGATCGATGCCAGCGGCGCGATCCAGACGATTCATGCCCGCGACGGCCAATATGCCGAGCCCGCCTTCGGTCCGCTTGCGCATGCCGCCCTCGTCGCGCAGCCGTTCGACAGCCAGTTTCTGTTCGGACGGCTGGTGGCGACCCACGATTGGGAGAGCGGCCTGGCGCTGTTCGTCTCCGCCGGTGCGGCGCGGCTGACGACGGCGGACACGTTCGACGCGACCGCGCCCTCCCCGCGCGCGTTGCCGACCCGCTATCATGCCCAGAATGCCAAGACTTTGCTGTCGCAGGAGGCCCGCCTGTCGCGCGCGCTGCCGGACGGGCGGCAGTGGCTGGTCGGCTACACGCTGATCAGCGACAAGTCGATCCTCAGCCGTTCGGTCGAGGCGCAGGGCCGCGAGGCGGACATCGTCGGCGTCAGCAACGTCACCCGACAGGCTTCGGTGTTCGGCGAGGCGACCCTTCCCGTCACGCCGGCGCTGGCCCTCACCACCGGCCTGCGCTGGACCGCGGCGCGGGTCGATGGCGAACCCTCGAGCACACCGCGCGGCGGCAGCTTCATCCGCGGCCGGTCGACCCTGCGCTTCGATCCGACCGTCGCCCTCTCCTACCGGCTGGCTTCGCGTCTGGCCGCCTTCGCGCGCTTCCAGACCGGCTTCCGCACCGGCGGCCTTGCCGTGGCGCAGGGGATCGGCCGGGTAGCGAACTACAAACCCGATTCAATCGTCACCGGCGAGTTGGGCTTGCGCCGCCTGCGCAGCGGCACCACCGGCCTGGCCCTGTCGACGAGTGTCTCGACCGCCTTCTGGCGCGACATCCAGGCCGATCTGATCAACCGGCGCGGCGCGCCCTACACCAGCAACATCGGCAACGCCGTGATCCATACGGTGGAGGGCACCGCCGACTGGGTGCCGATCGCCGGCCTGTCGCTGACCGGCGCGTTGCTCTACACCGAAAACCGGGTGTCCGGCGAGATCGCGGATCAATCTCGCCTCGCCAATCGCCGCCTGCCCGACACGCCGCCGCTCGCCGGCAATGCCGCCATCGCCTATGCCTGGAACCGGGATGCGATGTGGCGGCCGCGGATCGGCGCGACCGCCGCTTACGTCGGCCGATCGGTGCTGGGCACGGGCGATCTGCTCGATGTCAGCCAGGGCCGCTATTGGAGCCTCGGCGTCTCCGCCGGCCTGCGCTGGCGCAATCTCGATACGACGCTTGGCGTCGACAATCTGACCGACACGGCGACCAGCCGCTTCGCCTACGGCAACCCTTTCAGGCTGGCGATGCGTGACCAGACGACGCCGCCGCGTCCACTCAACGTCCGGCTCGGCATTACCGCCAGCTGGTGAGCATCTGGAAAAGTCTGCGCGCTTCGACTATGTGCGCGGGCCTCCCATGGCAACGAAACTTCCTCTCCCGCCGCGGGTCGGCATGGTGTCGCTCGGCTGTCCGAAGAATCTGGTCGACAGCGAACGCATCCTGACCCAGCTCCGCTCTGACGGCTATCAGATGTCCGCCGACTATGCCGGCGCCGACGTCGTGCTGGTCAACACCTGCGGCTTCCTCGATTCCGCCAAGGAAGAGAGCCTGGAGGCGATCGGCGAAGCGATCAAGGAAAACGGCCGCGTCATCGTCACCGGCTGCATGGGCAAGGAAGCCGAGGCGATCCGCGCCCGCTTCCCCGACGTGCTCGCCGTCACCGGCGCGCATCAATATGAGCAGGTGGTCGAGGCGGTGCATGCCGCGGCGCCGGCCAATCTGTCGCCCTACCTCGATCTGATCCCCGACGCTGGCCTGAAGCTGACGCCGCGGCACTACAGCTATTTGAAGATTTCGGAGGGCTGCAATCACCGCTGCTCCTTCTGCATTATCCCGAGCCTGCGCGGCGACCTCGTCAGCCGCCGCCCCGACGCGATCCTGCGTGAAGCGGAGAAACTGGTCGCCGCCGGCACCCGCGAGTTGCTGGTGATCAGCCAGGACACCAGCGCCTATGGCATCGACATCCGTAAGGAGCCGCGGCTGTGGCAGGGCCGCGAGGTCGTGCCGCACATGACCGATCTGGCGCGCGAACTGGGCCGGATCGCGGCGTGGGTGCGGCTGCACTACGTCTACCCCTATCCGCACGTCGACCAGGTCATTCCGCTGATGGCGGAGGGGCTGGTGCTTCCCTATCTCGACATTCCGTTCCAGCATGCTGCGCCGTCGGTGCTCAAGCGCATGAAGCGCCCGGGCAACGACGCCAAGGTGCTGCAGCGCATCCATCAATGGCGCGAAATCTGCCCGGATATCGCGATCCGCTCGACCTTCGTCGTCGGCTTCCCCGGCGAGACGGAGGAGGATTTCGACTATCTGCTCGACTGGCTCGACGAAGCGCAGCTCGACCGCGTCGGTGCCTTTCGTTTCGAACCGGTCGAGGGTGCGGCGGCCAACGCTTTGCCCGATCCGGTGCCGGAAGAGGTCAAGGAAGAACGCTACGCCCGGATCATGGAAAAGACCGCGGCGATCTCGGCCGCCAAGCTGAAGGCGAAGATCGGTCGCACGCTGCCCGTGATCATCGACGAGGTCGGCGACGAGGGCGCGACGGGCCGCAGCCAGGCGGATGCGCCGGAGATCGACGGCCAGGTCTTCCTGCGCGATGCCGCCCATCTCGCGGCCGGCGATATCGTGCCGGTGGTGATCGAGGATGCGGACGAGCACGACCTGTACGGCGTACCCGCCACCTGACACGCGGGACTTACGGTTAACAAAGTCGCCATTGCGCGCACGGCCGCTTTCTGGTTCCGTGCCGCGATGCTTCGTAGCCTGATCGTCGCCGCCCTCGTCGCGGCGCCCGCCCCCGCCCTCGCGCAAGCGCTCACCCCCGACGAAAGCGCGAAGATCGAGAAGATCGTCGCCGACACGCTGCGCGACACGGGCGTGCCCTCGGCCTCGGTCGCCGTGGTACGCGATGGCCGCATCGTGCTGGCCAAGGCCTATGGCAAGCAATCGGAGACGGCCGGGACCGCCGATCCGAAGGCGATGTATCAGATCGCCTCCATCTCCAAGCAATTCACCGCCGCGGCGATCCTGTTGCTGGAGGACGAGGGCAAGCTCAAGCTCGACGACCCGGTCAGCAAATACGTCTCCGGCGTGACCGAGGGCGATCGGATCACCATTCGCCAGCTGCTCAGCCACACGTCCGGCCTGCGCGACTATTGGCCGCAGGATTATAGCTTCAAGGCGATGGCGACGCCGGTCACGCCGGGCGAGATCGTCCGGCGCTGGGGATCGGAGCGGCTCGACTTCCGGCCCGGCGCGCAATGGCAATATTCCAATACCGGCTATGTCGTCGCCGGCATGATCGTCGAGAAGGTGTCGGGACAGCCGCTGCTGGCGTTCCTGCAGCAGCACGTCTTCGCGCCGCTTGGCATTCGCGCGATCGACCAGGACAAGGCGGTCGGGCCAGGCTTCCCCCAGGGGTACAAGCGCTATGCGCTCGGCCCGGTCCGTGTCGAGACTCCCGCCGCGCCCGGCTGGCTCTATGCCGCCGGTGAGCTGGCGATGAGCGCTGAGAATCTGGCGAAATGGGACGTCGCGCGGATCAACCGCTCGCTGTTGCCGGCTGACGACTGGCAGGCGCAGGAAACGGAGGTCAAGCTGAACGACGGCTCCGGCACCGGTTACGGCCTGGGTGTCGACGTCGGCGTGCGCGACGGCCGGCCGATCGTCGAGCACGGCGGCGAGGCGGTCGGCTTCCTGTCGGAGAACATCGTCTATCCGAAGGATCGGGCGGCCATCGTCGTGCTGACCAACGCCTGGTTCGCCGACGCCCAATCCCGCATCGCCAATGGCATCGCCAAGGTGGTGCTGCCGGCCCCCGCCGCCGCCATTCCCGGCGATGCCGAGGCGCTGACGCAGGCGCGCAAAGTGTTTGACCAGCTGCGCGGCGGCACGCTCGATCGCGCGCTGCTGACCGAAGACGCCAATTTCTATTTCACCCCGGCGGCGCAAGCGGATTACCGCACCAGCCTGACGCCGCTCGGCGAGCCGACCGGCTTCACCCAGGTGGGCCGCGCGCGACTGCGTGGCGGCTTCGTCTATCGCGGCTTCCGCGTCACCTATCCCGACCGCACCTTGTCGATCGCGACCTTCGCGCTGCCCGGCGTCGGCCAGCCGTTTGAACAGTTTCTGGTGAGCCCTGCACAATGATCGATTTTGCGCCGCTGCTGCAGCCGGATCGCGGCCAGACCGCGCGGGCGATCCATGTCGTCCACCCCGATGCCTATGCCGATTGGCTGTCCCACCAGCCGGTCCGGGTCCGCACCGCGGTGGCGGCGCACGGCCTGACCGGCAAGGCCGGCGACCGGGCGGTGCTGCCCGGCGAGGCGGCGGACGAGTGGGCGATGCTGCTCGTCTGCAACGAAGCCCTTGATTCACCCTGGCGGATCGCATCGCTGGCGTCGACGCTGCCGGCGGGGACCTATCGGCTGGCGACCGGCGAGGTCGGCGCGGCGGGGCTCGGCTGGCTGCTCGCTCAGCATCGCTTCGACCGCTACCGCAGCGGCGCGCCGGAGGCCGGCGCTCGCGTCCTGCTGACCACCGAAGCGGCGGCGATCGACGAGACGGTGCGCCTCGCCACGGCGACCGCGACCGTCCGCGACCTGGTCAACACCGGCGCCTCCGATCTCGGCCCGGCGGAACTCGAAGCCACGGTCGAGGCATTGGGGCGCGAACATCACGGCCGGGTCACGGTGACGCGCGGCGAGGCGTTGGCGACCGGCTATCCGATGATCCACGCCGTCGGCCAGGCCGCGGTCAAGGAGCGCGCGCCCCGGCTGATTGAACTGGAATGGGGCGATGCCGGTTATCCACGGGTAGCCATCGTCGGCAAAGGCGTGGTGTTCGATACCGGCGGGCTCGACCTCAAGCCGTCGGCCGGCATGCGGCTGATGAAGAAGGACATGGGCGGCGCCGCCCATGCGATCGCACTGGCCGGGCTGGTGATGGCGGCGCGGCTGCCGGTGCGGTTGCACCTGCTGATCCCGGCGGTCGAGAATGCGGTGGCAGGCAACGCCTTCCGCCCCGGCGACGTGCTGCGCAGCCGGGCTGGCCTGACGGTGGAGAACACCAATACCGACGCCGAGGGCCGGCTGATCCTGGGTGACGCGCTAACCCGCGCGGGTGAGGAAAAGCCGGAACTGATCCTCGACTTCGCCACGCTGACCGGCGCTGCGCGGGTCGCGCTCGGCCCCGATCTGCCGCCGCTCTTTACCGACGATGCCGCGCTGGCGGGCGATCTGCTCGCTGCCGGGGAAGCGCTCTATGACCCGTTGTGGCGCCTGCCGCTGTGGGACGGCTATGACGAGATGCTGAAATCGGACATCGCCGATCTGGTCAACGCGCCCGACGGCGGCTTTGCAGGGGCAATCACGGCCGCGCTGTTCCTGCGCCGCTTCGTGCCCAAGGGCACCGCCTGGGCGCATATGGACGTCTTCGCCTGGCGCCCTGCTGGGAAGCCCGGCCGGCCGAAGGGCGGCGACGCTTATGGCCTGCGCGCCTGCTACCAGCTGCTCAAGAGCCGTTACGCCGGGCATTGAGTTCGTCGTCGCCGGGGATGTCCCATTCTTGGTCGCGCAGCACCGTCGACGGCACCGCTCGGCCATCGGCATCGCGCCACGGCCGGTAGCGGAAGCGCGTCTCAACCGCGCGGCAGGTGATCGCATCGATTTCCGCGCTGCCGCTGCTGCCGACGACGCGACAGCCGGTGGCGCGGCCGTCGACGCCGACACGGTACCGCATCCGGACGACGCCGTGGAAGCCTTGCTCCAGCGCCCAGGCCGGCACGTCCCGACCCTTGACGTCGCCGCGGATCAACACCGGCGTCCGTTCCCAGCCGCTGCCGTCACCATCCCCGTCGCCGCCTGCACCATTGCCGTTGCCGATGCCGCCCGCCCCCGTGCCCGGACCGCGCCGGTCGGACGCACCGGACGTCGCCTGCGCGCCGATATTGGGCAATGGCGCGACGATGATCGGCGGCGGCACGGTGGCGATGATCGGTACGGGCGCGGTCACTTCCGTCGCCTTGGAACGCAAGTTCGGCGGTGATGCCTTGCCGCTCGGCCGGTTGACCTTGCGCGGCGGCGGCACGATCCGCGGGGGCGGCGGCGGATCGGGCAGTACGGCGAAGGTCGCCAGCCCATCCTGCACGACCGCCGGCAGAGCAGGCGCGCCGAGGCCGCGCAGCAGCACGACCCCCAGCGCACCGACCACCAGGGCGGTCAGCGCCGCCGCACCCGCGCGTTCCCTAAAGCGTTGTTCCGGCACCGCCATCACGACGAGATGATGACGCCGATCGCCTTTCGCAACGCTGACCGGCCGCTCAGACGGCGGCGGCGGCGCGGATAATCGGCACGAACTTCGCGGCGGTCAGGCTGGCGCCACCCACCAGCGCCCCGTCGACGTCGGGACAGGCCAGGATCGCGCCGGCATTGTCGCCCGTCACAGAACCGCCGTAGAGGATGCGGATGCCGTCGGCGGCGTCGCCGACCAGCATGCGCAGCTTGGCGCGAGCGATGGCGTGGATCGCCGCGATTTCGTCCAGCGTCGGGGTCCGGCCGGTGCCGATCGCCCAGCGCGGCTCATAGGCGAGCGTGAACCAGCTGCCGTCCGCATGATCGGGCACCGATTTCTCGATCTGCGCCTGCACCACGCGTTCGGCGCGATCGGCGTTGCGCTCCGCCTCCGTCTCGCCGCAGCAGGAGATGACCTGCAGTCCCTGCCGCCGCGCCGCCGCCGCCTTGGCCCAGGCATCGTGGCTGGTCTCGCCCTGATCGGCGCGGCGTTCGGAATGGCCGACGATCGTGAAGCGGGCGCCCGCCTCCTGCACCATCGCGGCGGAGACGCAGCCAGTATGCGCGCCATTCTCCGCCTCGTGCACATCCTCGGCGCCGATCGCCAGCCCCGGCACGCGCTGCGCCGCCGGGGCGATCAGGGTGAAGGGAACCGCGACCGCGACATCGACCGTCGCCGCCTCGCCCGCGGCAGCGGCGATCGCGTCGAGCTCGCCGAGGCTGGCCAGCGACCCGTTCATCTTCCAATTGCCCGCCACCAGCTTGCGCCGCATCGTCATCGGATCCCCCTGTCTGTTCTGTCGCTATCGTTATGTCGGCCGGCGATGGCGCGCCGCGCGCTTGATGGCAAGCCGTCGTCCCCCTAAAGCCGTCTCACTACTGTCCAGGGACGATCGGCCACTTCATGCTCAGCTTCTTTCGCCGGATCATCAATTCCAAGGCCGGCGTCATCGTCACCTTCATCGTGCTCGGCATCATCGCGCTCGCCTTTGCGGCCGGCGACGTCACCGGGCTGCGCACGGGCGGCGGCGGGCTGACCGGCAATACCGTGGTCAAGGTCGGTGGCCAGAGCGTCACCACCGCCGACCTCGAAAGCCGGATGCAGAGCGAGCTGGAAGGGGTCCGCCAGCAGCAGCCGACGATCACCATGCCGTCCTTTCTGGCCCAGGGCGGGCTAGAGGGCGTGCTCGACCGCCTGGTCAACACGCTTGCGCTCGAGGAATTCGGCCACAAGCAGGGCATGGTCATCTCGAAGCGCGCGGTCGACGGCCAGATCGCCAGCATCCCCGGCCTGCGCGGGCCGAACGGCCAGTTCGATCCCGCCATCTACCAGCAATTGCTGTCGCAGCGTCGCCTGACCGATGCTCAGGTGCGGACCGACATCGCCCGCGACTTGATGTCGCAGCAGTTGATCCTGCCAACGCAGGGCGCAACCCAGCTGCCCCAGCAAGTCGCGCTGCAATATGCCTCGATCCTGCTGGAGAAGCGCGAGGGGCAGATCGGCTTCATTCCCGCCGCCGCCATGGCGACCGGCGCCGCCCCGACCGATGCCGAGATCCAGGCGGCTTATCGTCGCAACATCGCGCGCTACACCGTGCCGGAACGACGCGTCGTCCGCTACGCCCGCGTCGACGCCGATACGGTCAAGAGCCGAAGCACGCCGAGCGATCAGGAGATCGCTCAGGCCTATGCGCAGCAGCGGCCCCGTTTCGCCGCAACCGAAAAGCGCGACGTGACGCAGGTCGTCGTCCTTGATCAGGCCGGCGCCAACGCTCTGGCGGCCAAGGTGAAGGCCGGAACGCCGCTTGCCGATGCAGCACGCGCCGCCGGCCTCGAACCGCTGACGCAGACTGGTCTGACCAAGGACGCCTATACGAGCGCGTCCGGCGCAGCCGCAGCCACGTCGGTCTTCGGCGCCGTCAAGGGCGCAGTCGTCGGGCCGGTGCGTGGCACGCTCGGCTGGATCGTCGCGCGGGTCGACAATGTCGTTCAGGTGCCAGGCAAGACGCTGGAGCAGGCCAAGCCCGAAATCGTTGCCGAACTGACCAAGCAGAAACTGCAACAGGCGCTCGGTGCGGCGCATGACGCGCTCGACGACGCGCTTGCCAAGAATGCGACCTTCGACGAGGCGGTGGCCGACCAGAAACTGGCGGCACAGCAGACGCCGGCGCTGCTCGCCAACGGCACCGACCCCGACTCCCCCGCGACGCCGGCCAATCCCGCCTTGGCACCGATTGTCGCCGCCGCCTTCCAGATGCAGGATGGCGATCCCGCGCAGCTCGTGCCGGTCGGCCAGGATGGCAGCTTCGCCGTCGTCGCGCTGAGCCGCGTCGTCGGCGCCTCGCCGCGTCCGCTCGCGCAGGTACGCGACGCGGTCGTCGCCGACATCCGCGCCGACAAGGCCCGCGCCGCCGCGCGCGCGATCGCCGCCGACGTCCTCGCCAAGGTCAATCGCGGCACGCCGCTCGGTCAGGCGCTGGCCGGTACCGGACGGACGCTGCCGCCGAGCCAGCCGATCACCGCGAGCCGCGGCCAGCTCGCGTCCAATCCGCGCGGGGCGCAGCCGGGCCTCGTGCTGCTGTTCAGCATGGTGCAGGGCACCGCCAAGCTGCTCGAGGCGCCGAACCGTGCCGGCTGGCTGGTCGTCAAGCTCGACCGCATCACGCCCGGCGACGCCAAGGGCAACACGCAACTGATCCAGGGCACGCGCCAGGAGCTCGGTCGGATCGTCGGCCGCGAATATGTCGACGAATTCGCCCGCGCGGTGCGCAAGGAGGTCGGCGTGAAGACCGACACCGGCGCGCTAGCCCGCGTCCGCAGCGCGCTGACCGGCGCCGGTCAGGGCGCCGGCAACTGACGTGAGCGAGCAGACGGCCGCCATCGCCGCCGCGCGGGCTGCGCTCGACGCCGGCCGTCCGGGCTTCATCTGGCGCCGCCGCGTCGCCGACACCGAGACGCCCGTGGCCGCCGCGCTGCGCCTGATCGAGCCGGGGCGCGGCGACTATCTGCTCGAATCGGTCGAGGGCGGCGCGACCCGCGGCCGCTACAGCCTGATCGGCTTGGCTCCCGATCTCGTGTTCCGCGCGTACGGTGACGCGGCCGAGGTCAATCGCCACTGGGCAACCGATCGCACGGCCTTCGAGCCCTCGGCGTCTACGACGCTGGCGGCGCTCCGCGCGCTGATCGAGGAATGCCGCGGCGAGGTCCCGGCCGGACTGCCGCCGGCGCTCGCCTGTCTGGTCGGCTATTTCGGCTACGAGACGATCGGCCTGGTCGAGCGGCTGCCGCAACAGGCGGCCGATCCGCTCGGTCTGCCCGACATGCTGTTCGTGCGGCCGACGATTATCCTCGTCTTCGACCGGCTGGCCGATACGCTCTTCTTCGTCGCACCCCTGTGGCCGGGTCAGGGTGACAGCGAGACGATGATCGCAGCGGCGCAGGACAGGCTCGACGATATTGAGGCAAGGCTGGCCCATACGCCCCTACCCGCCCCGGTCCGCGACGAGCTTCCCGAACCGGCCTATACGCCGGCGATCCCACCCGCGCAGTACGAACAGATGGTGTTGCGGGCGCAGGACTATATCCGTGCCGGCGACATCTTCCAGGTCGTGCTGGCGCAACGCTTCTCCGCCCCTTTCGAATTACCCCCGTTCGAATTGTACCGCAGTCTGCGGCGGATCAATCCGTCGCCCTTTCTCTACCATCTCGACCTGCCCGGCTTTGCCCTGATCGGCTCCAGCCCCGAAATTCTTGTCCGCGTCCGCGACGGCGAGGTGACGATCCGTCCGATCGCCGGCACCCGCCCGCGCGGCCGCACCGGCGCGGAGGACGAGGCGAACCGCCAGAGCCTGCTCGCCGATCCGAAGGAACGCGCCGAGCATCTCATGCTGCTCGACCTCGGCCGCAACGATGTCGGCCGCAGCGCGGCGCCGGGCACCGTCCAAGTGACGGCGAGTTACGGCATCGAATTGTACAGCCATGTCATGCACATCGTCTCGAACGTCGTCGGCCGGCTGCATCCGGACCGCGATTCGATCGACGCGCTGTTCGCGGGCTTCCCGGCCGGCACCGTATCGGGTGCACCGAAGGTCCGCGCCTGCCAGATCATCGCCGAGCTCGAGCCCGAACGGCGCGGCGCCTATGCCGGCGGCGTCGGCTATTTTTCACCCGATGGGTCGATGGACTCCTGCATCGTGCTACGCACGGCGGTGGTCAAGGACGGCATGATCCACGCTCAGGCCGGCGCCGGCATCGTCGCGGACAGCGTGCCCGAATCGGAGCAGCGCGAATGTGAGGCCAAGGCGGGTGCCATTCTCGCCGCCGCCCGCGAGGCGGTCCGCCGCGCAGGCGAAAGCGGCTTCGGGCAGTGACGGACCGAGGCGGTCAGGCAGAGCCGTCCAATCAGGGCGCCACTTCGCCCGCGCGCCGTGCCTTCTCCTCCGCCAGCCACTGACGGTTGGTCGCAAGCGCACAGCCGCTCTGGCCGCCGGTGCCGACGACCGAGCAGGTGTCGGGCAGGCCCCCGGCGACGCGACTCACCTGATCCATCGTCTGGGTGCGGTTGACCCAGCTCTGATTCTGCGCGGGGATCGGTCCGCTGTCGCGGAATTCCTTAGGAATGCGATAGGGTTGATCGAGCGTCGAGCAGACGACGATCTCGGTGCTGCTGCTGCGCGGGCAGCGCTCGCCCTGGCGCAGCGTCACGCTGCGCACGCGCTGCGGCGGCTGACCGCTCTCGGCCTGCTCCGCGGAGCCAGGGGAACTGGCGGTCTGGGCTTCCGCGACGGCAGGCATGGCGATCAGCGCGGCGATCAGCAACGGGCGGAACATCAATCGTCTCCTTTGCGCAAACCAACGTCCGGCACGGCTGTTCGGCTCCCGGCGCGTCGCGCTTCCTTACGAGGGTACAGATTGCCGCAGGATTGCCGCGATGCAACACCGTTGCACGGGGCGAGGCATCGGCTATGGCGGGGCGATGATCCTCGTCGTCGACAATTACGACAGCTTTACCTGGAACCTCGTCCATTATCTGATGGAGTTGGGCGCCGAGGTCGAGGTGGTGCGCAACGATGCCATGTCCGCCGGCCAGGCCTTGAGCTCGGGTGCGCAGGCCTTCCTGATCTCGCCGGGACCGTGCACGCCGAACGAGGCCGGGGTCAGCCTTGACCTCGTCGCTGCCTGCGCGGAGGCGAAGAGGCCGCTGCTCGGCGTCTGCCTGGGCCATCAGGCGATCGGCCAGCATTTCGGCGGCCGCGTCGAGCGAGGCGGCCTGATGCACGGCAAGACGTCGCCTGTGCTGCATGACGGCACCGGCCTGTTCGAGGGACTACCCTCGCCCTTCACCGCGACGCGGTATCACAGTCTGATCGTCAACGACGTGGCCGCTCCCTTGGTCGTCAACGCCCGTGCCGACGACGGCCATGTGATGGGCTTCCGCCATGAAGAGCTGCCGATCCATGGGGTCCAGTTTCATCCGGAAAGCATCGCCACCGAACATGGCCATGCGATGCTTGCCAATTTCCTGAAGAGCGCCGGCATCGCGACCAAGGCAACGGCATGACCACCGTTGCACCGTTGCCCGATCCGTCGACGCCACTGTCGCACGAAAGTGCGCGCCAGGCGTTCGCCGATATCCTCGACGGCCATGCCGATGACGAGGCGATCGGCACCTTCCTGCTCGCCCTGTCTGATCGCGAGGAGACCAGTCTCGAGATCGCCGAGGCGGCACGCGCGCTGCGCGCCCGGATGATCCCGATCGCTGCCCCCGCCGGCGCGATCGACGTCTGCGGCACCGGCGGCGACGGCCACCACACGCTCAACGTCTCCACCGCGGTCGCACTGGTTGTGGCGGCGTGCGGCGTACCGGTCGCCAAACATGGCAACCGCGCCGCCTCCTCCAAGGCAGGGGCGGCCGACACGCTCGAGGCTTTGGGCCTCGACCTCGACGTCGCCGGCGCAAGCGCGGAGGGCAGCCTCGCCGACCTCGGCATCGCCTTCCTGTTTGCCGCCAATCACCACCCGGCGATGAAGCGGATTGCGCCGATCCGGCGGCGGATCGGCAAGCGGACGATCTTCAATCTGATGGGTCCGCTCGCCAATCCGGCCCGCGTCACCCGCCAGCTGCTCGGCATCGCGCGACCCGATTACGCCGGCCTGTATGCAGAGGCGCTCGACCAGCTCGGCACCGAGGCGGCGGCGGTGATCGCCGGCGAGGAGGGGCTGGACGAATTGTCGACCGCGGGCCCCAGCCTCGCCGTCTCGATCGGCACCGCGAAACTGCCGCAGCGCATCGTGCCCGAAGACGCCGGTCTGCCGCGCCACCCGCTCGCGGCGCTGCGTGGCGGCGATCCCAGCTACAATGCCGCCGCGCTGCGCCGCCTGCTTGACGGCGAGGCGGGGGCCTATCGCGACGCGGTGCTGCTCAACGCCGCCGCGGCGCTGATCGTCGCCGGGCATAGCGACGATCTTGCCACAGGTGCGCGCGCAGCCGCCCAACTTCTTGACGACGGCGGCGCTTCAGCGCTGCTCGACCGCTGGATCGCCTACCGATGACCACCATCCTGTCCCGCATCATCGAAACCAAGCGCGCCGAAGTCGCCGCACGCAAGGCGACGATCAGCCTCGCCGATCTGGAAGCCCGGATCGCCGCCGTGTCGCGCCCGCGCGGCTTCCGCGCCGCGCTCGACGCCACGCCCGGCCATGCCCTGATCACCGAGATCAAGAAGGCCAGTCCGTCGAAGGGACTGATCCGTGCCGATTTCGATCCCGCCGCCCATGCCCGCGCCTATGCCGCCGGCGGCGCGGCCTGCCTGTCCGTGCTGACCGACGAGCAGTGGTTCCAGGGGTGCGACGACGATCTGATCGCGGCGCGTGCCGCCTGCGACCTGCCGGTGATCCGCAAGGACTTCATGGTCGACCCGTGGCAGGCGACCGAATCGCGGTCGATCGGCGCCGATGCGATCCTGATCATCGTCTCCGCCCTCGACGACACGCAAATGGCCGAGATCGAGGCGAGCGCGATGGACTGCGGCATGGACGTGCTGGTCGAGGTCCATGACGACGCGGAGTTCGATCGCGCGCTGAAGCTGAAATCGCGGCTGATCGGCGTCAACAACCGCAACCTGCACGACTTCACCGTCGACTTCACGCGGACCTTCGCGCTGGTCGATCGCGCACCCAAGGATTGCACCTTCGTCGCAGAGAGCGGCCTGTCGGGCCGTGCCGATCTCGACGCGCTGGCGGCGCGTGGCGTGCATTGCTTCCTGATCGGCGAATCACTGATGCGGCAGGACGATCTGACCGCCGCGGTGCAGGCGCTGGTGGCGTGAGCCGCCTCACCCACCTCGACGCGAGCGGCGCCGCGCATATGGTCGATGTCGGCGGCAAGACGCCGACCCAGCGTGATGCGACCGCCAGCGGCCGCATCCGGATCGCCGCCGACGCACTCGCCGCGATTCGTGACGGGCTGGCCAAGAAGGGCGACGTGATCGCCGTCGCGCGCATTGCCGGCATCATGGCGGCGAAGAAGACCGCGGAGCTGATCCCGCTCTGTCACCCCCTGCCCCTTACCAAGGTCACGCTCGATCTGGAGATTGGCGACGACGGCATCACCGCCACCGCGACCGCCGCGACCGACGGCAAGACCGGGGTCGAGATGGAGGCGCTGACCGCCGTCTCGACGGCATTGCTCACCGTCTATGACATGGCCAAGGCGATGGATCGCGGCATGACGATCGAGAATATTCGCCTGCTCGCAAAATCGGGCGGTGCCTCGGGCGACTGGCACGCCGCATGAGCCTGTTGCCGATCGCGGAGGCGCAGGCGCGGCTGTTCGCTTTGGCTGCGCCGGTGGCGACCGAGAGGGTCGGCTTGGCCGCGGCACATGGCCGCTGGGCGGCGGACGATGTCCTGGCACGGCGGACGCAACCGGCAAGCGACCTGTCGGCGATGGACGGCTATGCAATCCGCCATGCCGACCTTCCCGGCCCCTGGACGCTGATCGGCGAGAGCGCCGCCGGGCGCCCGTTCGCCGCATCCGTCGCACCCGGCGAGACGGTGCGTATCTTCACGGGCGCGACCATGCCGGCCGGTGCCGATACGGTGATAGTGCAGGAGGAGGTCGCAGCCGATGGCGTGGCGGTCCGACTGACCGGCGAAGGCCCCGGCACATTGGGCCGCAACGTCCGCCGCCGCGGCCTCGACTTCGACGCGGGCGACGTGCTGATTCCCGCCGGCGAGCGGATCACCCCGGCGCGTCTCGCCGTCGCGGCGACCGGCGGTCTCGGCACGATCCCCGTCCGCCGCCGCATCCGCGTCGCGCTCTGCGCCACCGGTGACGAACTGGTCGAGCCAGGCAGCGCCGGTTGTGACGCCCTGCCGGAGTCCAACCGCGCGATGCTGGCGGCGATGCTCGCCGACCTGCCGATCGACATCGTTGACCTCGGCATCCTGCCCGACGATCTCGTCACCTTGCGCGATGCCTTCGCCGGCGTCGACGCCGACCTGATCGTCACCACCGGCGGCGCGTCGGTCGGCGACCACGACCTCGTCCGGCCGGCGCTGGAGGCCGCCGGCGGCGCGATCGATTTCTGGCGCATCGCGTTGCGGCCGGGCAAGCCGATGATGGCCGGCCGGATCGGCGCGGCGCTGGTGCTCGGCCTGCCGGGCAATCCAGTCTCGGCCTTCGTCACCGCGACGCTGTTCGTGCGGCCGGTGATCGCGCATCTCGCCGGCGCCCGGAACCCGCTGCCGCGCACGACCAGCACGATCCTCGGCGAAAGTCTGCCGGCGAACGGCGGCCGCACCGACTATCTGCGCGCCGAACTTCGCGAAGGCCGCGCATATGCGTCGACCATACAGGACAGTTCGATGCTGTTGACGTTGGCGCGGTCGCATTGCTTGATCGTCCGCCCCGCCGGCGCCCCGGCCGCGCAGACGGGCGACTCGGCAGAAATCCTCATGATCGCTTGACGAGCGCCGGTCCGTTCCCTAGAAGTTCCGCGTCTGTTCTGACGGGAAGGACCGCCCAATGCTCACGCGCAAGCAGCACGAGCTCGTCTGCTTCATCAACGATCGGCTGGAGGAAACCGGCATTTCCCCGTCGTTCGAGGAAATGAAGGAAGCGCTCGACCTCAAGTCCAAATCCGGTGTGCACCGGTTGATCAGCGCGCTGGAAGAACGACATTTCATCCGCCGTCTGCCCAATCGGGCGCGGGCGCTGGAGGTGCTCCGCATGCCGGAGCGGCCCGAGCGCAAGGCAGCGCCTGCGGCGGCCGCATCCGTGCCTGCCCCTGCCCCTGCGGCACGCGGCAACGTGCGCCCGGCACCGCAGCCGGCGAACGACGTGGTCGAGATCCCGCTGCATGGCCGGATCGCGGCCGGCGTGCCGATCGAGGCGTTCGAGGGCAGTTCGATGCTCGCGGTACCCGCCGCGCTGCTCGGCTCAGGCGAGCATTATGCGCTCGAAGTGTCCGGCGATTCGATGGTCGAGGCGGGCATTCTCGACGGCGACTATGCGCTGATCCGCCGGACCGAAACCGCTCGCGATGGCGAGATCGTCGTCGCGCTGATCGAGGAGAGCGAGGCGACGCTCAAATACTTCCGCCGGGAAGGTGCGATGATCCGCCTCGATCCGGCCAACCGGGCGTACGAACCGCAGCGCTACACGCCGGACATCGTGCGGGTGCAGGGCAAGCTGTCGGGCATCCTGCGGCGTTACGATTGAGATTCCCGCGTCCGTCTGGGAGGCAGTGACAAGCAAACGGCTGGAATGTCCCAGTTTGGGACAGACGCTAGGTCGCATTCCCCGCCATTGGTGGGGCTTGTTTCGGTCGTACGATGCCACCGATCGACGGCCGATGGGCTTTGCAATGGCAGACGCGGCGTCCGGGTCGGTCAGCGCCTGTGACGTGGGGACAGCCCGGATCCACAGGTGTGCAATCGTGTAGCGAGGCCAAAGTCGCGGCGTGGGCCTCCGTCAGTAGCCGGTGGGTTTCTCGGGTCTCGGCTCGTCAGCGTAACGCGTTCGTCGGCGACGACGTCTTGTCATGGCAATAGGTCACGCGGGTAACGGCAGCCGCCACCGTGACATCGCGTCGCGATGTTCCGGCCGCTCCAGTCCGGTCGATACAGCACCACTGCGGCCGGGCGTGCGACGGGCGGATGCAGCCAAGGGTGGGCGTCGCCGGATTGGCGCACGGTGACGACCCGGCGCGTGGCGAGGGTCACCGCCACCCCGCCCGTCTCCGCCAGCACCGACCCATCGAGCTTCAGCCAGCGGGGCGTGCAACCACGCGGCAGCCGCCGTTCGCTGATCACGATATCCGCCTGCCGACATGCCGCGATCAGCGTCGGCCAGGGCAGCGGATAGGGGCTCCGTGTCGCCAGCACCCTCCACCGGCGCCCGTCGCGGTCTAGCACCACGGTGCAGGCATCGCGCGAGCATCTGGCCGCAGGGCTGTCCGCGAGGAAGGCCGGCTCTCCGTCGACACCGCCCGTCTCGCTCAACATCGCCCGTGTATAATCGCCGGCGCGGTCGCGCAGGATCGACAGGCCGTCACGGGTGCGCGCCGCCAGATGCCGGCCATCGCCTGTCACCAGCAGATCGGGCGGCGGGCTGATCAGGATCCAGCCGCAACCCAGGACGAGCGGCAGCATACCCAACCAGCGCGGCGGAGTCCGCCACAAAGCAAGCCACAGCCCGCCGAGCACGCACAAGGCGAAGGCGCCGGTCGGCACCGTCGCGATTGCGGTGGCGGAGCCCGGCAGCGCTGCGACGCGATGCGCCAGCCAGAGCAGGAAGCGCAGCGACCCATCGGCGAGCCACCACACAGGTCCGCCGAGCCCGGCGAGATCGCAGAGCAGCGCCAGCGCCTCGAGCGGCATGACGACGAAGGTGGTCAGCGGGATGGCGACGAGATTGGCGATGGCGCCGTACAGGCCGGCCTTGTGGAAATGGTAGACGGCGATCGGTAGCAACGCCGCCTCGACGACGAACCCGGTCAGCAGCAAAGAGGCGAGCGATCGTGCCAGCTGGCGCCAGCGCGGTTCGTCGCGCGCCAGAAAGGCGGCGGCGATACGCGGATGCTCGTGCAGCGCGACGATCGCGCCGATCGCGGCGAAAGACAGCTGGAAACTCGGTCCGACCAGCGCCTCCGGCCAGATCAGCAGGACCGCGCCGGCGCCGGCCGCGACCAAGCGCAGCGTCATCGCCTGCCGCCCCAAAGCGAGCGCGCCGATCACGAGCAGCGACGCAACGCAGGACCGGATCGTCGGCACCTGGCTGCCGGTCAGCAGGGTATAGCCGATCGCCGCCGTGGCGCCTGCCGCTGCGGCAACCAGCGGCAGGCCGACGCGCAGCGCCAGCCACGGCCAGAGCGCGAGCAGCCGCATCACCAGCAGCATCGTCGCGGCCACCGCCGCGGTGATGTGCAGGCCGCTGACCGACAGCAGATGCGCCAGCCCCGCCCGCCGCATGGCATCCGAATCGTCTTGCGTGATCGCACCCTCGTCGCCGGTCGCCAGTGCCGCGGCGATGCCGCCGCGACTGCCCTCCAGCCGATCGGTGATGTGCCGGGTGAGCATCGCCCGCCACGACCCGCCGCCGTCGCCGCCGCGCTGCGCGACCGACCCGAAGGCCCGGCCGGTGCCGCCGATGCCGGCGAACCAGGCGACCCGCGCGAAATCATAGGCGCCGGGCACGGCAGCGGAGGGCGGCGGCATCAGCCGCGCGGTCAGCGTCACCGTCGCGCTGGCCGCTGCGCCCTGTGGCAGCGCGGCTGCATCGACATTGACCCGCAGTCGCTTCGGCAGGCCGCTGGCCGGAAAAGGCGAGACGGTCAGCCGGACGAGGCCCCGCGCCGGCAGCGGCTCGACCTGTTCGATCGTCCCGGTCACGCGCACCACCGCCGGCCGCGCGAGGACGGGCGCGGCGACCCGCTCGGCCCGCCACCAGGCAAGGCCGAGGCCGAGCATGGCCACCGCCGCGCCGATGCCGATCGCCCGGCTCGCCCGATCGCCGCGGCCGGCGGTGAGCGCCGCCAGCGCGATGGCGGCGAGCGCGCTAAGGGTGGCGAGCCAGTGCCGCGGGTCGGGCAGGACGAACCAGGCGGCGATGCCGCCGCCGAGCGCGACCGGCAGCCATAGGGGCAATTGGTCGCGTTCTGCCTCCAGCCACCGCTCGATCCGCGGGCCTATCGCCGCGTCGGCGACGGGTGGCGGGATTTGAAGGCGCGGAAGGCGCGTGCTAGGGGCCGCCCCGGCTGTGACAGCCATCATCTCGAACCGTAAGGAGCAGGCGCGGTTGGGCGCATCATCGGATCACGACGCGAACGGCATTTCCGAAGCGACGGGCAAGGCCGTCGTCACCCGTTTCGCGCCCTCGCCGACCGGCTATCTGCACCTGGGCGGCGCGCGCACCGCGCTGTTCAACTGGCTGTTCGCACGCCATCACGGCGGCACCTTCCTGCTGCGCATCGAGGATACCGACCGCGTCCGTTCGACCCAGCCGGCGATCGACGCGATTCTCGCCGGTCTGACCTGGCTCGGCATCGACTGGGACGGCGACGCCGTCTTTCAATTCGCGCGGGCGGATCGCCATGCGGAGGTGGCGCATCAGATGGTGGCGAGCGGCAATGCCTATCGCTGCTACATGACGCAGGCGGAGATCGCCGCGCAGCGCGAGGCGGCGCAGGCCGAGAAGCGGCCGCTGCGGATCCGCTCGCCATGGCGCGACCGGACCGATTATCCGGAGGGCGAGCCCTATGTGGTCCGGCTGCGTGCCCCGCGCGAGGGCGCGACGACGATCGAGGATCGCGTCCAGGGATCGGTGACGGTGCAGAACGCCGAGCTCGACGATCTCATCCTCCTGCGTTCGGATGGTACACCGACTTATATGCTGGCCGTGGTCGTCGACGATCATGACATGGGCGTGACGCACGTCATCCGCGGCGACGATCACCTCAACAACGCCTTCCGTCAGCTGCCGATTTATCGCGCGATGGGTTGGCCGGAGCCGGTCTACGCCCACATTCCGCTGATCCACGGCACCGACGGCGCCAAGCTGTCGAAGCGGCACGGTGCGGTCGGCATCGAGGCCTATCGCGACGAACTGGGCATCCTGCCCGAGGCGTTCGACAATTATCTGCTGCGCCTGGGCTGGGGACATGGCGACGACGAGATCATCAGCCGCGAACAGGCAGTGGCCTGGTTCGACCTCGACGGCGTCGGCAAGAGCCCGTCCCGCTTCGACCTCAAGAAGCTCGAGAACCTCAACGGCCATTATATCCGGGCGGCCGACGATGCGCGGCTCGCCGCCTTGGTCGCCGGCATCGGCGGCTATGGCGAGGCGGCGGTACCGCTGCTGACGCAGGCGATGCCGTTCCTGAAGGCACGGGCCGCCAATCTCAACGAGCTCGCGGAGGGCGCACGGTTCCTCTTCGCGCACCGGCCGCTCGACCTGGATCAGGCCGCGGCGGACCTGCTCGGCGGTACCGCGCCGCAACTGCTTGCGCAGCTGCACACGGCGCTTGACGCAGTGCAGCAGTGGGATCAGGACACGACCGAAGCAGCGGTACGGCAGGTGGCGGACGGCCAGGGCGTCAAGCTCGGCCAGGTCGCCCAGCCGCTTCGCGCCGCTCTCACCGGGCGTAAAACCTCGCCCGGCATCTTCGACGTGCTCGCGCTTCTCGGCAAGGAGGAAAGCCTCGGCCGGATCGCGGACCGGATGACAGTCTGATTAGGAAGGACACTGACATGACCGACAACGCGACAGTCGCCCTGGAGGGCAAGCAGTTCGAATACCCGGTCATGTCGGGTTCGGTCGGCCCGGACGTGGTCGACATCCGCAAATTCTACGCGCAGACCGGCGCCTTCACCTATGATCCCGGCTTCACCTCGACCGCGTCGTGCCGCTCGGCGCTGACCTATATCGACGGCGACGAGGGCGTGCTGCTGCACCGCGGCTATCCGATCGGCGAGCTGGCCGAACAGTCGAGCTTCATGGAGGTCGCCTACCTCCTGCTCAACGGCGAGCTGCCGTCGGGCGAGGAACTCGACACCTTCACCGGCACGATCACCCGCCACACGATGGTGCACGAGCAGCTGGCCGCCTTCTTCCGCGGCTTCCGTCGCGACGCGCACCCGATGGCGATCATGTGCGGCGTGGTCGGCGCGCTGTCGGCCTTCTACCATGATTCGACCGACATCCACGATCCGGTGCAGCGCACCATCGCCTCGCACCGGCTGATCGCGAAGATCCCGACGATCGCTGCGATGGCGCACAAGTACAGCGTCGGCCAGCCGTTCCTCTATCCGGACAATTCGCTGAGCTACACCGGCAATTTCCTGCGCATGACGTTCGGCGTGCCGGCCGAGCCCTATGAGGTGAACCCGGCGGTCGAGAAGGCGATGGACCGAATCTTCATCCTCCATGCCGATCACGAGCAGAACGCCTCGACCTCGACCGTCCGCCTTGCCGGTTCGTCGGGCGCCAATCCGTTCGCGTGCATCGCGGCGGGCATCGCCTGCCTGTGGGGTCCGGCGCATGGCGGCGCCAACGAGGCGGCGCTCAACATGCTGCGCGAGATCGGCACGCCCGAGCGCATCCCCGAGTTCATCGCCCGCGCCAAGGACAAGAACGATCCGTTCCGCCTGATGGGCTTCGGTCACCGCGTCTACAAGAACTACGATCCGCGCGCGACCGTGATGCAGAAGACCGTGCGCGAGGTGTTCGACGCGCTCAAGGTCAACGACCCGCTGTTCGAGACCGCGCTGCGGCTCGAGGAACTGGCGCTCAGCGACGATTATTTCATCGAGAAGAAGCTGTTCCCGAACGTCGACTTCTACTCGGGCGTGATCCTGTCGGCGATCGGCTTCCCGACGGAGATGTTCACCGTGCTGTTCGCCCTCGCCCGCACCGTCGGCTGGGTGGCGCAGTGGAACGAGATGATCACCGATCCGGATCAGAAGATCGGCCGCCCGCGTCAGCTCTACACCGGCCCGACGCAGCGCAGCTACGTCCCGCTGGCGCAGCGCTGATGCGCCGTCTCCGGCCGATCCTGGTGGCGGTGGGCGTGCTGCTGGCGCTCACCGGTGCGCTGTGGATCGGCCAGGGACTGGGGTACATTCACTGGCCGCAGTCGAGCTTCATGCTCGACCAGCGGATCTGGGCCGACCGTGGCAGCGCCGTCACGGTCCTGGGCTTGTTACTGATCTTGGTCGCCCGCCGCCTGCCGCGGCGTTGAGCGGCGATCAGGCCGGCAGGGTCAGGGTGAAGGTCGCACCCTCGCCCGGCTCGCTCGCCACCGTCAGGTCGCCGCCCATCGCCCGCGCCAGCCGCCGCGCGATATAGAGGCCGAGGCCGTTGCCGCCCGGCTCGCTGGGGTCGACCCGCTCGAACTTTTCGAAGATGCGCGCCTGATCGTCGCCCGCGATGCCCTTGCCCTGATCCGCGACCACCGCTTCGGCCATTGTGCCGACCCGCGCGGCGGTGACCGTGACGACTCCGCCCGGCGGCGAATAGCGGACGGCATTGCCGATCAGATTGACCAGGATCTGCAAGGCACGGCGAAAATCGCCCAGCGCCGGCACCGACGCCTCCGCCAGCGGCCGGGCGATCGCGACATCGGCATTGGCTGCCTTGACCGACAGCAGCCCCGCGGCGCGGCGCGCGACGTCGGCCATGTCGATCGGCTCCGTGGTGAGCGCAAAATCCGGCCGCTCGACCGCGGCGAGATCGACCAGATCGTCGACCAAGCCAAGCAGATGCCGGCCGGCATTGGCGATGTCCGAGGCATAATCGGCATAGTCCGCCTGGATCGGGCCTTCCGCCTGCGCATGAATCGTGTCGGCATGGGCGATGATCTTCGCCAGCGGGCTGCGCAACGCGCGGTCGAGGCCGCGGGTGAAGCCGGGCGTCAAGGACGGGCGCGCTGCCGTCGGTGCGGTGATGACGGGGCGCGCCACGCCGATCAGCCCGGCCATGCCGCCGGCGGCGTCCCGGCGTATGGTGGCGCTGAGCAGCATTGCGACATCGCCCTGGCGCAGCCGGGCCGGCTGCACCCCGTCCCAGCGGCGGCGGGCGACCGCATCGAGGATCGGCATCGCGCCGTCGCGATCCGCGTCGAGCGCGAACATCGCGGTCAGCGGCTGTCCGAGCAAGGCCTGCGGGTCGACGCCGTAGCGGGCCGCGCCGTCATGCGCGACGAAGGTGAGGTGCAGGCCGCCGTCGGTTTCCCAGGCGAGATCATCGGCGCCGGCCACGGGCACCGCCTCCGCCGTCGCCGGAATGGCCCCGGGGCGCTCCTGCCAGCCGGTGGTGACGAGGCGCAACTGGTCGACCGTCGGCTCGGCCCGGACCGAGAGGATCAGGTCGGCCTCCGGATCGGCGACGGTGACCTGCCGCGTCACCGGCACGCCGAGCCGCTGCGCCAGCCGTGCCACCGCCGCAATCGGGGCGATGGCGAGCGGCATGCCGATCTCGCCCCCCGCCGCCGCGTTCAGCGTCAGCAGCGCCGGATCGGCGGCGAGCAGCCGGCCGTCGCGGTCGAGCGTGCCCTGAACGACGATCGGGTCGCGCATGGTGCCCGGTCTCATCGCGCGCCCTCCCGCGCCAGGGCATCGATCGCCACGCGCAATTCGGCATGCAACGTCAGCGGCGCCAGCGCTGCGCGGGCGCTCTCCACCGGTACGGCGACGATCGCGTCGAGCGCATCCGCGAACGCCTCGATGTCGCGGCGAGGATCGGCATCCGCCAGCGCCAGCGCGATGCGGGCGATCGTCGCCCGATCGAGGTCGATCGCGCGCAGCGCCAGCCACAGGCGATCCCCCTCCGGTTCTACCACGATCTGCCGCGTGGCGACGAAATCGAGCCGGGTCGCGCGGGCGAGCACGGCGATGAAGAGGAGCAGGCGCCGATCGCCGAGCGTATCGACCAGCAAGGGGCCAAGTTCGTCGGGCCGCGCGTCGATCGCCATCGCCAGCCGCATCGCCGCCGCTTCCGGCCGCTGCGTCTCGTCATGCGCCGCGAGATTGCGCTGCGCGGCCTCGACCACCGCCTGATCGAGGGCAGCATCGTCCGCTTGTGCCTCGCGCACTGCGGCAGCGACCCACCAGACCAATTGCCGATGCAGCGCCGCCGGCAGCGTGCCGTGCAGCACCCGCTCCTGCTCGACCGCCGCACGGCGCTGCGCCTCGGCGGCCAATAGCGCGCGGGCGGCGGTCGCGACGACGCCATCGTCGACTTGGGCAAGACGGATCAGCAGACTCGGCTGATCCGGCCCACCGACCTGGGGCACCAGCGCCTCGGCGATCTGATCGCAGCGCACCTGGCCGAGCAATTCATCGATCAGCGCACGGTCGCGCAATAAGCCGGCGCGCGACAGGCGACGCAGCACATCCGCCGCCGCCGGCATCGTTGCGCCGCGCGGGGCCAGCAGCCGCGCCGCGTGGTGGCGGATGTCCGTTTCGATCGCCCGGACCGCACCGGCCAGCGTCTGGCCGAGCGCCAGCCGCGTCCGCTCGTCGAGCCTGGCGTCGTCGGGCAGGAAGAAATCGACGATCGTCGCGCCCAGCCGCCCGTCCGCCTGCGCCGCCAGGCGGCGCGCGGCAGCAAGGCGCGCATCCGGCGTGGGGCTGTGCGGGGGATCCGGCTCGACCGTCATGGTTCTGGCGCCTAGCCGCTATGTCGTTAAGAGCGAGCTAAGGCTGGCGCCGCAGGCGTTCGATCGCGGCCGCCGCGGTGGCGCCGGCATAGAGCGTCGCCGCGGTGAGGCCCAATGTCGGCGCGGCGACGATCGCCCCGGCCAGCAACACGACCAGATAGGCGGGCGCGCTGCCCCACCAGCTCGGCCGCGTCGCGGGGCCGATCGCGCGCTCGCCGAGCGCCGCGACGAGCAGCAGCGCAAAAGCCAGGGCCAGCGTCGCGCCCTCCGCGCTGCGCCGCATCTCGGCATCGCCGTAGAGCAGCGCGGTCAGTGCCGGCAGCACGAGCGCCGCCGCGGCCAGACCGCGCGCCATGCCGGCGTCGTCGCGCAGATCGGCGAGCACGCTCGCCAGTGCCACGCCGATCCCGCCGAGCACAGCGAGACCCAAGCCGATGACCGGATGACCGAACCAGATCGACGCCAGCGCGATCAGGCCGAGCGCGCCGCCACCAGCGGCAACACCCAAGGCCGGGATGCTGCGCGGCACCAGCACGGGAATCAGCGCACGGGCGATCGGGGCGACGACGAAGCGGTCGAACCAACCGCTGCGCCCCGCCACCATCGCCGACAGGACCGCACGCCCCCGCGCCTCCAACGCTGCGCCGCCATGACCGATCGCATGACCGGCGCGCATCGCGGGCTGCGGCAGCAGCAGGTTGACCGCCCCCGCCTGCGCCGCCAGCCGGACCAGCGTCGACGGCACGTCATAGTCGCGCGGCAAGGCGGCAAGTTCGGCAACCCGCCGAGCCTCCAGCCGCGCGATGCCCGCCCAGACCATGCCGCCGCCGACGCGTTCATAGCCCGGCGGCGCCGCATCCTCCGGCACGACGAGCAGCGCGTCGCTGCCCGGCTGGGCGAAGGCGCCGATCATCTCCTCGGTGGTCGTCAGGCCGTCGGCAAGCATCACGACATGTGCCAGGGGATGCAGCTTCTCGGCGGCTTCGGCGGCGGTGCGGACGGTGTCGACCGCGATCCCGCGGCGACCGATGCGGTTGATCGCGCCGAGCAGTTCCGGGGTCAGTCGGGCAACGACGATGACCAGTTGCGACGCACCCGCGGCGACGAGCAACCGCGCCTGATATTCGATCAGCGTCACCCCGCCGAACGGCAGGGTCGCCGTCAGCATCGTCGGCCGGTCGTCCGCATCGTGCAGGGCAAAGAGAAGGCCGGCGAGCATCCGGCCGCTGTTATGCGCTGGCGTTCCCGCTGGCTAGGGTCGTGCGCGTGCTTTTTGCTGCGATCAGAGGCGCGCGACGGTGCGCTTCAGCTTGGCCAGCGTCGGCGCATCGTGCGGCAGGGTCGCCGCCCGGTTGGCCATCGCCATCAGGCGCACCGCGCCGAAGCTCGCCGCCAGACCGGTCAACCGCGCCGCGGCATCGCGCCATTCGGCATCGCTCTGTGCCTGCTCCAGCGCCTGGACCGCGCTGTCGGCGCTTTCGACGAAGGCGACGCGCAGTTCCGCGATCAGCGCGGGCGCATCGCCCACCGCCGCGGTGAGGGTCGCATCGATCGCTCCGGGGTCATAGGCCATGAACCGACCCTAGCGGGGCACCGCTTAACGCTTCGTTGCGGTTTCGCTTTGTCGACGGAGCAAAGCTGGCTAAGTTCCCCGCCACTATCAGGGGGTGTTCATGATCGTCGACATGCGGGCGAAGGCCGGCAGCACCAACCGCTATGACGAGGGCGCCGCCATGGCTCATGATACGCTCGACCTGTCTGACAATGCCGCCTGGACATTGCCGGTGGGGGCGGAGCCGACCCCACGACGCTGGATTCTGCCCGCCGGTGCGACCGTGCTCAGCCTGGTGTGGCTCGGTGCGATGCTGTGGCTGGTCCGCGACGATCTTGGCCTTTTGCAGCCGGTGGCGCTGGTCCAGTTGATCGCCGCGCTGGCCAGCGTGCCGGCGCTGATCGGCATCGTCTGCCTGCTCGCGCTGCGCACTAGCCGCGCCGAGGCGCGCCGGTTCGGCGACACCGCCCGGGCGATGCGAGCGGAGGCGGAAAGCCTGGAGCGCACGGTGGGCGTGCTATCGCGCTCGCTCGACGTCAATCGTCAGATGCTCGCCGAACAGATCACCACGCTGAGCACGATGGGCGATGCCGCCACCCAGCGGCTGGCGGCGATCGGGCGGGGCATTGGCGATGAGATCCAGCAGGCGGAAGCGCATGCCCGCTCCCTGTCCGACGCCGCGACGACGACGCAGGCGAACGTCGGGGTGCTGCTCGCCTCGCTACCCCGCGCCCAGTCGGAAATCCTGGAGGCCGGGCGCCTGCTCGAAGCGAGCGGCCTGACCGCCGGTGCGCATGCCGCCGCGCTGGAAGGCCATCTTGCCGCGCTGGTCGATCGCGGGCGCGAAGCCGATCTGATCGCCGGCGGCGCGGCACAGCGGCTCGCCGCGCATCTCGCCCGGATGGAGGCGACCAGCGAGACCGCGGGCGCCCGCCTCGAGGCGGTGACGAGTGAAATGTCGGGCGAGGTCGACGCCCTGCTCGGGCGCACCGCCGACGCGGTCGACGAGGCGCGCAAGGGCATCGCTGCGCAGGGCGAGGCGATGCTGGCGATGCTCCACGCCAATCAGGCCGCACTCGACCGCGCCGCGCGCGACAGCGCCGACGCGCTCGGCGAGCGGATCGCCGCGGTCGAGGATGTAATCGACCGCGTCGTCGCCCGGCTCGACCAGCATCGCACCGCCAGCGACGACATGCTCGTGGTCATCGACGCGGAGGTCGATCGCGTCGAGCAGCGGCTGGACGCGCTGCACGGCCAGGGGGTCGAGCGGACGCAGATGCTCGCCGCCTCGATCAGCGCGCTGGGCGGATCGGCGGATGCTATGACCGAGGCGCTGCGCACCGGCGAGGCGATGGCGACCAAGACCATCGGCACCACCGAATCGCTGCTGATCGCGCTGGACGCCGCGGCGCGCGAGATCGACGAAACCCTGCCAGAGGCGCTGACCCGGCTCGATGGCAAGATCACCGCGAGCAAGCAGGTCGTCGTCGCCGCCAAGCCGGAACTGCTTGCGCTCGTCACCGCCGCGGAAAGCACGCATGACGCGATCGAGGCGATCGCCGGCGTCATCGCCGATCAGCGCCGCACGCTCGACCAGCTGTCGCAAGGGTTGCTGCAGACGCTCAACGAAGGCCGCGACAAGGCCGACGCGCTCGGCACGATGGTCGACGAGACGATCGAGCGGACGCACCGTTTCGCGGAAGAAGCGGCGCCGCGGCTGGTCGATGCCCTGTTGCGGGTGCGCGACACGGCGGCGACCGCGGCGGACCGTGCGCGCGATACGCTCGCCTCCGTCATCCCCGAGGCGGCCGACGCGCTCGAACAGGCCAGCGCCGACGCGATGCGTCGCGCCACCAGCGACACCGTGGAGCGGCAGGTGCGTGCGATCGCCGACGCCACCGACAGCGCGGTCGATGCAGCGACCCGCGCCACCGAACGGCTTGCCGCGCAGGTGCAGACGATCCTCGACAGCACCGCGCTGGTCGAGACGCGGATCGAAGACGCACGCCAGGACCGCGAGGAGGCCGAGCGCAACAGCTTCGCGCGACGCGCCTCGCTGCTGATCGAGTCGCTTAATTCGGCGGCGATCGACGTGACCAAGGCGTTCGCACCCGATGTCAGCGACAGTGCCTGGGCCGCCTATCTGAAGGGCGATCGCGGCGTGTTCACCCGCCGCGCCGTGCGCATCCTCGAACCCGGCGACGCGCGCGAGATCGCGCGCCTCTACGACGACGATGCCAGCTTCCGCGAGGCGGTGAACCGGTACATCCATGATTTCGAAAGCATGCTGCGCACGATCCTGGCGCAGCGCGACGGGTCGCCGCTCGGCGTCACGCTGCTGTCGTCGGACATGGGCAAGCTGTATGTCGCCCTCGCCCAGGCGATCGAGCGGTTGCGCTGACCGGGCCGCCCCGGGCCAGGCCGGGGTTCGGGCGATCTGCCGCCGGTAGGCTCAGAACAGCGGCGGCAGCCCGTGGCAATGCGGCTGCCGCTCCAATTCGTCGATCGCAGTGGCGATCTGCGCCGCGATCAGCGCCATGCCGGCATCGTCCATCAATCCCAGCGCACGGTGGAGCAGGTCGAGCGTGTTGAGGCAGGTCTGGTTCACGGCGAGCGATACTCCGAACGGTGGCTGCCGCTAGCGCCGGGACGACACTGCCGGCAAGCGCCAATCCGGAAAATATCCGTTACCGAATAGGTGGTTAAGCGGCGTTGAGATAGACCTCGTCGGGATTGAACAGGTCGAGCATCCGCGGCGTGATCCAGCCGAATTCGTAATTGGCGACGAACAGCAGGAACAGGATCGTCGCGACGATCGTCACCCGGACGACCAGCCGGCCGAGGTGGAATTCATGCGGCGCGCTTTCCGCCTGGCCGGGGACGTGCTCGCCCCCCGCCTCTCTTGTCGTCCGCACGCCCCAGGGCAGCACCAGGAAGACGGAGAACGCCCAGAACAGGACGTAGATCGCGAGCATCGACGTCCAGCGCACGGCGTTCCTCCGGTCAGGCCTGGACGATCAGCACGTCGACGATCGGCTTCTTGCCGGTCCAGCGCGTCGCGACGCGGCGTACCGCCAGGCGGATGTCCTCGCGCCGCTTCTCGATCTCGCGCTTGCCGCCGTTCAGCGCTTCCTCCGCAGCGGCCGCCGCATCCTCGACGAAGGCGACGCGGTCCTCCTCGACCGGCACGCCCTGCACGCGTACCTGCGGCCGGCCGATGCCGCGGCCCTGGCGATCGATCGCGACGGCGACGGAAATCTGGCCGTTGATCGCCAGCTTGCGCCGCTCGTTGATCGTCGATCCGTCGGCGGGCAGGATCACGTCGCCGTCGAGCACCAGGCGCCCGACGCCGGCATGGCCAAGCTTCTGCGGCGCGCCGGGCAGCAGGCGGACGATGTCGCCGTCGCTCTGCACGATCGCTTGGCTGACGCCCTGCGACTGCGCGTAGCGGGCATGCTCCATCATATGGCGCATCTCGCCATGGACCGGCACCAACGTCGTCGGGCGGATCCAGCCGTACATCTGCGCCAGTTCCGGGCGCCCCGGGTGACCGGAGACGTGGACATGCGCCTGCCGCTCGGTGACCATCCGCACGCCCTTGGCGGCGAGCGTGTTCTGGATCTTGCCGATCGCAATCTCGTTGCCGGGGATCTGCTTGGACGAGAAGATGACGGTGTCGCCCTCGTCGAGCTTGATTGTGTGGCTGCCGTCGGCGACGCGGGCCAGCGCCGCGCGCGGCTCACCCTGGCCTCCGGTGGCGACGATCAGAACCTTGTTCTTGGGCAGTCGCATCGCCGTCTCGGGATCGACCGTCTCCGGAAAGTCCTTCAGATAGCCGCAGGCGCGCGCGACCTTCAAAATCCGGTCGAGCGAGCGGCCGGTGACGCACAATTTGCGCCCCGTCTCGCGCGCGACCTCGCCCAGCGTGTGCAGGCGCGCGGCGTTGGAGGCGAAGGTGGTGACCAGCACGCGGCCGGGCGCCTTGGCGATCGTTTCCGCCAGCCCGCGGCGCACCGACGATTCCGAGCCGGAGGCGGTATCGTTGAACACGTTGGTCGAATCGCACACCAGCACGTCGACGCCCTCGTCGCCGATCGCGCTCAGCGCCTCGCCGCTGGTCGGCCGGCCGATCACCGGATTGGGATCGAGCTTCCAATCGCCGGTGTGGAAGACGCGGCCGGCCGCCGTCTCGATCACCAGCGCGTTGGGCTCGGGGATCGAGTGCGACAGCTCGACGAAGCGGACGTTGAAGGGGCCGATCTGCTCCGACCCGCCCGGCTGCACCATGCGCAGCTTGACGCGATTGGCATTGCCCTCCTCTTCCAGCTTGCCGCGGATCAGCCCGGCGGTGAACGGCGTCGCATAGAGCGGCACGCCGAGATCCTCGGCCAGATAGGGCAAGGCGCCGATATGATCCTCGTGCCCGTGGGTCAGCACGATGCCGACCAGATCGTCGAGGCGGTCCTCGATGAAGGCGAGGTCGGGCAGCACGATGTCGATGCCAGGATAGGCGGCATCGGCGAAGGTCACGCCGCAATCGACCATCAGCCACTTGCCGGCATGGCCGTAGAGGTTGACGTTCATGCCGATTTCGCCCGAGCCGCCGAGCGCGCAGAAGAGCAATTCGTTATTCTTGGGGGTCATCAATATCTTTCGGTGAATTTCTGGGCGCCCGCCAGGCCAGAACGGCGCGAGCGCGTCAGGATGGGATATGGGCTCTTTCAGCCATGATCGCCAGCCCCTGTATCGTCAGGTCCGGCTCGACCACGTCGAACGCGTCGGTATGCTGCTCAAACAGCACGGCAAGGCCGCCGGTGGCAATCACCTTGACCGGCCGGCCAACCTCCGCCTTCAGCCGCGCGACCAGTCCCTCGATCATCGCGATATAGCCCCAGAAGATGCCGATATGCATCTGGCTGACGGTGTTGCGGCCGATCACGCTGGTCGACGCCGGCGCCTCGATCGCGATGCGCGGCAGCTTGGCGGCGGCGCTGACCAGCGCGTCGAGCGACAGGTTGATTCCCGGCGCGATGATCCCGCCCTTGTACGCGCCGCGATAATCGCTGACGTCGAACGTCGTCGCCGTACCAAAATCGATGACGATCAGGTCGCCCTCATGCAGCTCATGCGCCGCGATGGTATTGACCGCACGATCCGCGCCGAGATTCTGCGGCTCGTCCACGTCGAGGGCGATGCCCCATTCGACCGGCGCCCGACCGGCGATCAACGCCTCCGTCCGGAAATATTTGCTGCTCAGCACCTGCAGGTTGTGCAGTGCGCGCGGCACGACGGTGGCGACGATCACCTGCGTCACATCCTCGCGCGCGAAGCCTTCGAGCGCCAGCAACTGGCTCAGCCAGACGGCATATTCGTCTGCGGTGCGGCGCGGATCGGTGGCGATCCGCCAGCGGCCGCGGATCGCCCGCCCCTCGATCAGGGCGAAGACGACATTGGTGTTACCGGCATCGATCGCGAGCAGCATCGCTCCGCCTCATCCCCTTGTGCGCGGCCGCTGCCGCCAGATTATCGTTACAGCAGAAACACGTCGCCCGCGTGCATGACACGCCGTTCGCCATCGGCCAAGCGCACCACCAGGGCGCCATGGGCGTCGAGGCCGTCGAAGATCCCGTCGATCGCCCCGCCATCCGGCAGCCGGACGTTGAGCGCGGTGCCGACCGGATGCGCCGCGGCGAGCCAGGCGCGGCGGATCGCGTCGATGCCTTCGCCCCGCCACCGTTGGAGCCAGCGCGCCACCGCCTCGGCGAGTTCCTCGATTAGCGATGCCGCATCGAGCGGCGCGCCCTCCGCCGCGAGGCTGGTGGTGCGGCGGTCGGGAAGATCGGGGTGGTGGGCGACGTTGACGCCGATGCCGATCACCACCGCATCGCCGCTCCGTTCCAGCAGGATGCCGGACAGTTTGGCTCCGTCGACCAACACGTCGTTGGGCCATTTCAGCATCGCCCGGCCGGGCAGATGCCGCGCGAGCACCGCGTGCAACGCCACTGCAGCGACCAGCGCCAGCGATGGCGCCGGCGGGTCGCCAGGGCGCAGCCGCACCAAGGTGCTGGCGTAGAGATTGCCGGCGGGCGATTGCCACGCCCTGCCCTGCCGCCCACGGCCCGCAGTCTGCAGCTCGGCGCGGAGCCACTCCCCCTCGCGCGCGCCCAGCGACGCGAGGTGGAGCAGGTCGGCGTTGGTCGACCCCGTCTCGACGACGGTGCGGATCGTCAGAACAGCGCCTGCGCGGCGACGGTGGTCCAGGCGGTCAGCGGCGCGATCAGCAGATAGCCGAGCGGCGAAATGAACGCCGCGGTGACGACGATCAGGCCGCCCTCGAGCTTGCTGTCGCTCGGGCCGAATGCCGGCGCCGGTTCGTCGAAGTACATCGTCTTGACGACGCGCAGATAGTAATAGGCGCCGATCACCGAGGCGACGTAACCGATCACCGCCAGCGGGAAGAGCCCCGCCGCGATCGCCGCGTCGAACACCGCGAACTTGGCATAGAAGCCGAACAGCGGCGGGATGCCCGCGAGGCTGAGCATGAACATCATCAGCGCGAAGGCGAGGCCCGGACGGGTCCGCGACAGGCCGCTGAGCGACGCGATGCTCTCGACCGGCTGGCCGTCGGCGTCGCGCATTTGCAGCACGATCAGGAACGAGCCCAGCGTCATCACGACATAGATGGTGAGATACACCAGCACCGCCGAGACGCCGGTCGGTGTGCCGGCCGCCAGGCCGATCAGCGCGAAGCCGACGTTGTTGATCGACGAATAGGCGAGCAGCCGCTTGATGTTGGTCTGCCCCACCGCCGCGACCGCGCCGAGGATGATCGAGGCGAGCGCCGCGAAGATCACGATCTGGCGCCACTGGTCGGTGGCCGGGCCCATCGCCTCGACCCCGACGCGCACGGCGAGACCGAGCGCCGCCACCTTGGGCGCAGAGGCGAAGAAGGCGGTGACCGGGGTCGGCGCGCCCTCATAGACGTCCGGCGTCCACATGTGGAACGGCACGGCCGACATCTTGAACGCCAGGCCGGCGAAGACGAACACCAGGCCGAAGATCAGACCCAGCGAGCGCGGGCCGGCATAGGCCTGGGCGATGCCGTCGAACAGCGTCGTACCGGCGAAGCCATAGACCAGGCTGATGCCGTAGAGCAGGATGCCGCTCGCCAGCGCGCCGAGCACGAAATACTTCAGGCCGGCTTCCGCCGAGCGCGAGTCGCGGCGCATGAAGCTGGCGAGCACATAGGCCGCGAGGCTCTGCAGCTCGAGGCCGACATAGAGGGTCAGCAGGTCGGCCGCCGATACCATCATGCCCATGCCCGCGGCGGAGAGCAGGATCAGCACCGGATATTCCGGGCGCAGATCGTCACCGCTGGTGCGCTGGAAGAAGCCCGGCGCCATCAGGATGGCGATAGCCGCGGCCGGGAACATCAACAGCTTGGCGAAGCCGGCAAAGGCATCGGCGCGGTAGAGGCCGTCGAACGCGACCCCGCCACCCGAGGCGGGACCGGCGACCGCGACGCAGGCACCGGCGAGGATCGCCACCGCGGCCCAGGAGATGGCGCGGGTCGAACCCTGCCCGCCCCAGGCGGCGACGAGCATCAGGACGATGGCGCCGACCCCGAGGATCACCTCGGGCAGCGTCATGGCGAGATTCGCGGCGTAATCCATCAGTGCGCGCCCTCGGCTGCAACATGAACAGGCGCGGCAGCTTTGCCGGCGGTGGGTTTGGAGTCGCTCGGCGGCGCCGCGCGATCGATGCGGGCGAGCAGCACCCCGACATCCTTGCGCATCGGCGCCATGAAGCTTTCCGGATAGACGCCCATCCAGAGTGCGACCGCGGCGACCGGCGCGAGCAGCCAGAGCTCACGCCCCGACAGATCCTGCATTTCCCGGACGTCCTCCGACTTGATCTCGCCGAACACGACGCGGCGGTACAAATAGAGCATGTAGGCCGCGCCGAGGATGATGCCGGTGGTGCAGACCAAAGCCGTCCAGGTCGAGATCTGATACGTGCCCATCAGGCTGAGGAATTCGGCGACGAAGCCGCTGGTCCCCGGCAGGCCGATCGACGCCATGGTGAAGAACAGGAAGAACAGGGCATAGCGCGGCATGTTGATCGCCAGGCCGCCGTAGCGCGCGATCTCGCGGGTGTGCAGGCGGTCATAGATAACGCCGACGCACAGGAACAGCGCGCCCGACACCAGCCCGTGGCTGAGCATCATGATCATCGCCCCCTCGATCCCCTGCCGGTTGAAGGCATAGAGGCCGATGGTCACGATCGCCATGTGCGCCACGGAGCTATAGGCGATCAGCTTCTTCATGTCCGACTGCACCAGCGCGACGAGGCTGGTGTAGACGACCGCGATCCCCGACAGCAGGAAGATCAGCCAGGCGAGCTGGCCCGACGCCTCCGGGAACATCGGCAGGCTGAAGCGCAGGAAGCCGTAGCCGCCGAGCTTGAGCAGCACGCCCGCCAGGATCACCGAACCCGCGGTCGGCGCCTGCACGTGCGCGTCGGGCAGCCAGGTGTGCACCGGCCACATCGGCATCTTCACCGCAAAGGAGGCGAAGAAGGCGAGCCATAGCCAGGTCTGGACATGCGCCGGGAAGTCGTACGCCATCAGCTCGGGGATGCGCGTCGTCCCCGCCGCGCGCGCCATGTAGAGCATGGCGATGAACATCACGACCGAACCAAGCAGCGTGTACAGGAAGAATTTGTACGACGCGTAGATGCGGTTCACCCCGCCCCAGATGCCGATGATCAGGAACATCGGGATCAGGCCGGCTTCGAAGAAGATGTAGAACAGGAACAGGTCCTGCGCCGCGAAGGTGCCGATCATCAGCACCTCGGTGAACAGGAACGCCGCCATATATTCCGGCACGCGATTGGTCACCGAACGCCAGCTCGCGCCGATGCAGATCGGCATCAGGAAGACGCTGAGCATGATCAGCAGCAGCGCGAAGCCATCGATGCCGAGCGCCCAGGCGAAGCGACCGAACACCGGCTGGTATTCGACGAACTGCCACTGCGCGCCGCCGATGTCGTAGCTGGTCCACAGCAGCACGCCGAGCGCGAAGTCGATCAGCGTCGCGACCAGCGCCGTCATCCGCGCGCCCTGCGGGCTGAGGAACAGGCAGGCGCTGGCGGCGATCGCCGGGACCGCCAGCATCAGCGAGAGGATGGGAAAGCCGCTCATTTCGCGATCGCCCAGGTAACGGCCGCGGTCAGCCCGATCAGCATGACGAAGGCATAGGTATAGACATATCCGTTCTGAAGCCGGCCGGCGATCCGGCTGGAGAGCTGCACCGCCCAGGCCGAGCCGTTCGGCCCGAACCGGTCGATCGTCTTCTCGTCGCCGCGGTGCCACAGCAGGCGGCCGATCGCGAAGGCGGGGCGGACGAAGAGCAGGTTATACAGCTCGTCGAAATAATATTTGTGGAGCAGGAAGCGGTAGAGGATCCGGAACTGGTCCGACACCGCCTTGGGGAAGCTCGGCGCCTTGAGATAGGCATACCAGGCGGTCACCAGCCCGAGCAGCATCGCGATCGTCGCCGACAGTTTGATCAGCGTCGGCACGCCGTGCATCGCATGCATCAGATGCTCGCGGAACGCGATGTCACCCTTCCAGAAACTCTCGCCCGCGCTCGGCTCGATGAAGAAGCCGTGGAAGACGAAGCCGGCCGCGATCGCGCCGATCGACAGGACGATCAGCGGGATCAGCATGACCAGCGGGCTCTCGTGCGGATGATAGCCGCCGGTGCCGGCAGGCAAATCCTGCTGCGCCGGGCCATGTTCCGACGGCCGGTCGCCAGAGTCCTCGGCCTGCGCCGGATTGGCATGGGCCTCGCTCGGATGATGCGAGTCATGGCCATGCGCGTCGTGTGCATGATCGCCGTGGCCGTGCGCATCGCGGGCATGATCGTCATGGCCGTGGCCATGGGCGTCGTGCCCATGAGCGTCGTGCAGCGCGTGCTGGATATGCTCCGAAGCGGCCCAGCGCGGCGTGCCCCAGAAGGTCAGGAACATCAGCCGCCACGAATAGAAACTGGTGATCGCCGCGACGAGCACGCCGACGAACCACACGCCCGGCTCGCCTGCCGCCCAGCTCGCCTCGATGATCGCGTCCTTGGAATGGAAGCCGGCGAAGCCGAAGGCCAGCGGATTGCCGAACAGCGCGGGCAAGCCGACGCCGGTGATCGCCAGCGTCCCCATCATCATGCCCCAGAAGGTCAGCGGGATGCTTTTGCGCAGGCCGCCGTAATAGCGCATGTCCTGCTCGTGGTGCATCGCATGGATCACCGAGCCCGCACCGAGGAACAGCAACGCCTTGAAGAAGGCGTGGGTGAACAGGTGGAACATCGCCGCGCCATAGGCGCCGACGCCGGCGGCGAAGAACATATAGCCGAGCTGCGAACAGGTCGAATAGGCGATGACCCGCTTGATGTCAGTCTGCACCATGCCGACCGTCGCGGCGAACAGGCAGGTCGCAGCGCCGATGAAGGTGACGAAGTGCAGCGCGGTCGGCGACATTTCAAACATCGGCGACAGGCGGCACACCATGAACACGCCCGCGGTGACCATCGTCGCCGCATGGATCAGCGCCGACACCGGGGTCGGGCCCTCCATCGCGTCCGGCAGCCAGGTGTGCAGGCCGAGCTGCGCCGACTTGCCCATCGCGCCGACGAACAGCAGCAGACACAGCACCGTCATCGTATCCGCGCGGAAGCCGAGGAAGCCGATCGTCGAGCCCGCCATGTTGGGCGCGGCGGCGAGGATCGCCGGGATCGACACGGTGCCGAACACCAGGAAGGTGCCGAAGATGCCGAGCATGAAGCCGAGGTCGCCGACGCGATTGACGACGAACGCCTTGATCGCTGCGGCATTGGCGCTCGGCTTGCGGAACCAGAAGCCGATGAGGAGGTAGCTGGCGAGGCCGACGCCTTCCCAGCCGAAGAACATCTGCACCAAAGTGTCCGCGGTGACGAGCATCAGCATCGCGAAGGTGAACAGCGAGAGATAGGCGAAGAAGCGTGGCTGGTCCGGGTCCTCGCTCATATAGCCCCAGCTATAGAGGTGGACGAGCGCCGACACGGTGGTGATCACCACCAGCATTATCGCGGTCAACTGGTCGACGCGCAGCGACCAGGCGACGTTCATGTCGCCGCTGGCGATCCATTCGAACACCGGCACCACCGTCGCGGTGTTGGCGCCCGACAGGAAGCCGAGGAAGATCGGCCAGCTGAGCAGGCACGAGGCGAACAGCGCGCCGGTGGTCACCAACTTGGCGGGACCGAAGCCGATCGCCTTGTTGCCGAGCCCGGCGACTGCCGCTGCGAGCAGCGGCAGGAATACAATGAACAGGATAGACGTCACCTGCCGATCACCCCTTCATCCGGTTGACGTCGTCGACCGCGATCGTGCCGCGGCCACGGAAATAGATCACCAGGATCGCCAGCCCGATCGCGGCCTCGCCGGCGGCGACGGTCAGCACGAACATCGCGAACACCTGCCCGACCAGATCGTGCAGGAAGGCGGAGAAGGCGACGAGATTGATGTTCACCGCCAGCAGGATCAGCTCGATCGCCATCAGGATGACGATCAGGTTCTTGCGGTTCAGGAAGATGCCCAGCACCCCCATGGTGAACAGGATCGCCGCGACGACCAGGTAATGGATAAGACCGATGGTCACAGCTGGACCCCCTCGCCGACCGGCGGCTGGACGTTGCGCGTCGCGTCTTCGGGACGGCGGGCGATCTGGCGGAAGGGCGATTGCGCCCGTACCCCGCCGCGCTGGCGATGGGTCAGCACGATCGCGCCGATCATCGCGACGAGCAGCACGAATCCTGCCCCTTCGAAGACGAACAGATAGCGCGTGTAGAGCAGATTGCCGATCGCCTGGATGTTGGGCACCGTTCCGTCGATCGGCGCGATACGCTGCGACAGCTTGACCCCGCCCGCGCTCCACGCGCCGACCGCGATGATGATCTCCGCCGCCAGGCCGACCGCCAGCGCCAGGCCGAGCGGCAGATAACGCGCGAAGCCGGCGCGCATCTGCGCCACCTCGATGTCGAGCATCATCACGACGAACAAGAACAGCACCGCGACCGCGCCGACATAGACGATGACGAGCAGCATCGCGATGAATTCCGCCCCGACGAGGATCATCAGACCCGCGGCGTTGAAGAAGGCGAGGATCAGCCACATCACCGAATGGACCGGGTTGCGCGACGAGATGGTCATCGCACCCGAGCCGATCACGATGATGGCGAACAGGTAGAAGGCAAGAGCCTGGATCACGATTCGGTCGGCCCCCTTAAGCCCGGATAATCGACGCGGCGCGCATTAACGGTACGGCGCATCGGCGGCAAGGTTCGCCGCGATCGCCCGCTCCCAACGGTCGCCGTTGTCGAGCAGCTTGGCCTTGTCGTAGATCAGCTCCTCGCGCGTCTCGGTCGAGAATTCGAGGTTCGGCCCCTCGACGATCGCATCGACCGGGCAGGCTTCCTGGCACAGGCCGCAATAGATGCACTTGGTCATGTCGATGTCGTAGCGCGTCGTGCGGCGGCTGCCGTCGTCGCGCGGCTCGGCCTCGATCGTGATCGCCTGCGCCGGACACACCGCCTCGCACAGCTTGCACGCGATGCAGCGTTCCTCGCCGTTCGGATAGCGGCGCAGCGCATGTTCGCCGCGGAAGCGCGGGCTGACCGGATTCCGCTCGAACGGATAGTTGATCGTCGCCTTGGGCTTGAAGAAATACTTCAGCGTGAGGGCATGCGCCTTCACGAACTCCCAAAGCGTGAACGATTTGACGATCTGTGCGACGCTCACGATCCAAACCCCATAACCCGGTCGATGGCCACGACCGTCAATCCGATGATCACGCCGCCCAAGGCGCGGCGCTTGACTGCCGCGGGGTCGAGCCCCGCCCGCAGGATGAAGGCATTCACCCGGTTCACGCCGGCACGCGCATCCACATCAGCACGCCCGACACCAGGAACACCCAGAACAGCGACAGCGGCAGGAAGATCTTCCAGCCCAGCCGCATCAGCTGGTCATAGCGGTACCGCGGCACCGTCGCCTTCACCCAGCTGAAGATGAAGAAGAAGATCAGGATCTTGATCAGCAGGTTGATGACGCCCGGCACCCAGGTGAACGGCGCGAAATTGAAGAACGGCAGCCAGCCGCCCCAGAACAGGGTGGCGTTGAGCGCGCACATCAGCAGCACGTTGGCATATTCGCCGAGCCAGAAGAGCGCGAAGCTCATCGAGCTATATTCGGTCTGATAGCCGGCGACGAGCTCGCTCTCCGCCTCGGTCAGGTCGAACGGCGCACGGCCGGTCTCCGCCATGCCGGAGATCAGGAACACCACCGACATCGGGAACAGCAAAGGATTGAGCACGAAGCCGTTGATCGGCAGGCCGTACAGATTCTGCTGCGCCATCACGATCGACGACAGGTTGAAGCTGCCCGCCCACATCACGACGGTGATCAGGACGAAGCCGATCGCGACTTCGTAGCTGACCATCTGCGCCGCGGCGCGCAACGCCGAGTAGAACGGGTATTTCGAGTTGGATGCCCAGCCCGAGATGATGATGCCATAGACGCCGAGCGACGAGGCGGCGAGCACGTAGAGCAGACCGACGTTGATGTCGGACACCACCACCCCCGCCCCGAACGGCACCACCGCCCAGACGATCAACGCGACAGTGAAGGTGATGATCGGCGCGAGCAGGAACAGGCCGCGGTTCGCCGCCGACGGGATGATCGTCTCCTGCAGGAAGACCTTGAGGCCGTCGGCGAACGACTGGAGCAGGCCGAACGGCCCGACGACGTTCGGACCGCGGCGCAGCGCCATCGCCGCCCAGATCTTACGATCGGCGTAGATGATCATCGCCACCGCCAGCATCAGCGGCAGCGCGATGACCAAGATGCCGACCACGGTCGCGACGAACCACGCCCAGCCATAGGGCAGGCCGACGGTGGTGTTGAAGAAATTGGTCATTGGGCCTTGCTCCCCGCCCAAAGCGAAAACCATCCGTCGAAGCGCGCCAGGACCGCGGCGGCAATGAAGGGCACCAACGCGGAACTCAATGCCGCGGAAAGGGCGAACAGCAGGCCACCCGGCATACCCGTGCGAGCGGTCGCCACCATGATCAGCGATCCAAGGACGTTGATCACGGCGATGGCCAGCAGCACCGGCACGCTGACGCGAACCACGAAGACAGACACGCCGGCCATCACTCCGCCGCCTCCGCGAACGCTTCACCATGGACCAGTTCGGCCGAGCAGCGCTGCATCGTCGGGCTGGCGCGGCAGATCGCGTTGGTGAGATAGAAGTCCTTGATCGGATAGCCGGCGAGATCGCCCTGCCCGGTCGCGTCGAGCGCCGGCGGGTTCCATTCGAACGTCACCAGACCGGGATGACGCAGCGCCGGCACCTCGGTCGCCATCGCCTCGCGCAACCCGGCCAGGCTGTCGAAGGGCAAGGTCGCCCCCAGCACTTCCGACAGGGCGCGGAAGATGGTCCAATCCTCGCGCGCGTCGCCCGGCGCGAACACCGCGCGCTCGCCACGCTGCACGCGCCCTTCGGTATTGACCCAGGTGCCCGATTTCTCGGCATAGGTCGAACCCGGCAGGATCACGTCGGCATGATGCGCGCCGGCATCGCCGTGATGGCCGACATAGACCTTGAAGCCACCGAACTTGGTGAAGTCGACCTCGTCGGCGCCGAGGAAGAAGGTGACGCCCGCATCCGCGACATCGGCGATGCCGCCCTGCTGCGCATAGCCGAGCATCAAGCCGCCCATCCGGCTCGCGGCCATATGGACGACGTTGAAGCCGTTCCAGGCACTGCCGTTCTCGAGCGTGCGGACGAGGTTGTACTGCTTGGCGAACGCCAGTGCCGCACCATGGCCGCCCTTCAGCGCGCCGCCGCCGACGATCACCATCGGCGCCTTGGCGTCGGTGAACGCCTTCGCCGCGGCCTCGGGCAGGCCGCCAAGCAGCGACAGATCGGTGCCGAGCCACTCGGCCTTGTACGTCAGCTCCGTCTCGGGGCCGATCGCGAAGACCTTGGCGCCCTTCTTGATCGCCTTGCGGATCCGCGTGTTGATCAGCGGCGCTTCCCAGCGGAGATTGGTGCCGACCAGCAGGATAACGTCCGCCTGCTCCACGCCCGCGATCGTCGTGTTGAAATTGACCGCCGCCAGGCTGGACACATCATAATCCATGCCCGTCTGCCGGCCTTCCAGCTTGGTCGAGCCGAGCTTGGCGAGCAGCGCCTTGGCGGCATACATCGTCTCGCAATCGACCAGGTCGCCGGCCACCGCCGCGACGTTCGATCCGGCTGCTCCGACGCGCTCCTTGATGACTGCGAACGCCTCGTCCCAGCTGACCGGGGCGAGCTTGCCGTCGCGCCGCACATAGGGGCGGTCGAGCCGGCGGCGGATCAGCCCGTCGACGTGATGGCGCGTCTTATCGTGCGCCCATTCCTCGTTGACGTCCTCGTTGATGCGCGGGACGCAGCGCAGCACTTGCCGGCCGCGGCTGTCGAGGCGGATGTTGGTGCCAACCGCATCCTGCACGTCGATGGTCAGCGTCTTGCGAAGCTCCCAGGGCCGCGCCTCATAGGCATAGGGCTTGCTGGTCAGCGCCCCGACCGGGCACAAATCGACGACGTTGCCGCTCAGCTCGCTGGTCACCGCCTGTTCGAGGTAGGAGGTGATCTGCATGTCCTCGCCGCGGTAGATCGCGCCGATCTCCTCGACGCCGGCAACCTCCTCGGCGAACCGCACGCAGCGGGTGCACTGGATGCAACGGGTCATGATCGTCTTGACGATCGGACCCATATACTTCTCGGTCACCGCGCGCTTGTTCTCGGTATAGCGGCTATGGCCCTTGCCATAGGCCATCGACTGATCCTGCAGATCGCATTCGCCGCCCTGATCGCAGATCGGGCAGTCGAGCGGATGGTTGATCAGCAGGAATTCCATCACGCCTTCGCGCGCGTTCTTCACCATCGGCGTGGTGGTGAACACTTCCTGATTGTCGGCGGCGGGCAGCGCGCACGACGCCTGCGGCTTCGGCGGCCCGGGCTTCACCTCGACCAGGCACATGCGGCAATTGCCGGCGATCGACAGGCGCTCGTGATAGCAGAAGCGCGGGATTTCCTTGCCCGCGGCTTCGCATGCCTGGAGGACCGTCGCGCCCTGCGGCACCTCGACCTCGATCCCGTCTACTTTAAGCTTCGGCATATCAGTGTTCCGTATCGCGGAGGCCGAGCCGATGCTCGATCCGATCGACGCGATCCTTCAAATGAGCCACGTCGACTTCGACGCCATGGATGGACGTCACGACGCCTTGCAGCGAGGTGATGATACCGCGCTGATGATCTTCCATCGCGAGCAGGCGCGTGGACAGCGAGGTTTGCTCGCGTCGCATGAGCGAGAGGTCCGATTGGACCCGCTTCAAGATCTCCAGCATCAGATCGGCGCGGTCGTCCGTCACTCCGCCGCCTCCTGCATCGGGGCGAGCGTGCCGCCGTTGCGTTCGTTGATCCGGCGCTCGATCTCGGGCCGGAAGTGGCGGATCAGGCCCTGGATCGGCCACGCGGCGGCATCGCCGAGCGCACAGATGGTGTGACCCTCGACCTGCTTCGTCACCTGTTGCAGCGTGTCGATCTCGCTGATGTCGGCGTCGCCGGTGCGCAGCCGCTCCATCACGCGCCACATCCACCCCGTGCCCTCGCGGCACGGCGTGCACTGGCCGCAGCTCTCGTGCTTGTAGAAATAGCTGATCCGGCTGATCGCGCGGACGATGTCGGTCGACTTGTCCATCACGATCACCGCCGCGGTGCCGAGGCCCGAGCCGACCGCCTTGAGGCCATCGAAGTCCATCGGCGCGTCGATGATGTCCTTGGCGGGCACCAGCGGCACCGACGATCCGCCCGGGATTACCGCGAGCAGATTGTCCCAGCCGCCGCGGATGCCGCCGCAATGCGTCTCGATCAGCTCGCGGAAGCTGATGCCCATCGCATCCTCGACCACGCAGGGCTTGTTTACATGCCCGCTGATCTGGAAGAGCTTGGTGCCCTTGTTGTTCTCGCGCCCGAAGGAGGAGAACCACGCGGCGCCACGGCGCAGGATGGTCGGCGCGACGGCGATGCTCTCGACGTTGTTGACCGTCGTTGGGCAGCCGTAGAGTCCCGCTCCCGCCGGGAACGGCGGCTTGAGCCGCGGCTGGCCCTTCTTGCCCTCGAGGCTTTCGAGCATCGCGGTCTCTTCGCCGCAGATATAGGCGCCGGCACCACGGTGGACGAAGACGTCGAAGTCATAGCCGGAGCCGCAAGCGTTCTTGCCGATCAGGCCGGCGTCATAAGCCTCGGCGACCGCCGCGAACAACGTCTCGGCCTCGCGGATATATTCGCCGCGGATGTAGATATAGGCGGCGCGCGCGCGCATCGCGAAGCCGGCAATCAGCGCGCCCTCGATCAGCTTGTGCGGATCGTGGCGGATGATCTCGCGGTCCTTGCACGACCCCGGCTCGGATTCGTCGGCGTTGATCACCAGGAAGTTCGGCCGGTCGGGCTTCGGCTCCTTGGGCATGAACGACCATTTGGTGCCGGTGGGGAAGCCCGCGCCGCCACGGCCGCGCAAACCCGACGCCTTGATGACGTCGATGATCGCGTCCTGGCCGATGGCCATCAGCGCCTTGGTATTGTCCCAGTCGCCACGTTTCTGCGCTGCCTGAAGGTTCCAGGGTTGGAACCCGTAGACGTTGGTGAAGATGCGGTCCTTGTCGGCGAGCACGTCAGCCTTCCCCATCAACGAGTTCAAGTCGTTGCTGCACGCGGCGCATATCCGCGGACATCCCATCGACGCCGTGCTGTACGGCGACGAGGTGCGTGTCGATGCCGAGCAAGCGCTGCTCCATGGCCGACTGACGCAGTTCGATGCCGGTCATGCGGGTACGGACGTCCGCCACATCCTGGCGGATGCCGCGCAGCATGTCGGTAATGAAATGGGTCTGCTCGACGGTCATGCCCACTCCCCGCGGTAGTCATGATTGTCCCCGACCATCGCCGTCAGCGTCGTCGGGCCGCCTTCGGGGCAGCTCGTCTGGCGGCCGATCGTCGACCCGGTCTTCGGCTGCTCGCCCTTGGCCAGCGCCTCCAGCACCGCGATCGTGCGATCGTAGTCGAGGTCCTCGTAATTGTCGTCGTTGATCTGCACCATCGGCGCATTGGCGCAGGTGCCCAGGCACTCGACCTCGGTCAGCGTGAACAGGCCGTCGGGCGTCGTCTTGCCCTTGATCAGCCCCTTGTTCTTGCACGCCGCGAGCACGTCGTCGGAGCCGCGCAGCATGCACGGCGTCGTGCCGCAGACCTGCACGTGATAACGACCGACCGGCGCGAGGTTGAACATCGTGTAGAAGGTCGCGACCTCGAACACGCGCATGTACGGCACGCCGATCTGACGCGCGACGAACTCGATCACCGGCACGGGCAGCCAGCCCTGCGTCTGCGTCTCGGCGCCGACCTGGCGCTGGGCGAGGTCGAGAAACGGGATCGACGCCGATTGCTCGCGCCCCGCCGGATAGCGGGCGAGGATTGCATTCGCCTTCTTCTGGTTTTCTTCGGTCCACGCGAAACCGCCCCAGCGTGCGCGGGTCTCGGCCTCGTCGGGGATCTGCGGTGCTTCAGCCATCAGCGGTCACATTCACCAAAAACGATGTCCATCGCGCCTAGGATCGCGGTCGTGTCGGCCAGCATGTGGCCCTTGGACATGAAGTCCATCGCCTGCAGATGGCTGAACGCGGTCGGGCGGATCTTGCAGCGGTAGGGCTTGTTCGACCCGTCGGAGACGAGGAACACGCCGAACTCGCCCTTCGGGCTCTCGGTCGCGACATACACTTCGCCCGCGGGCACGTGATAGCCCTCGGTGTAGAGCTTGAAGTGATGGATCAGCGCTTCCATCGAGCGCTTCATCTCGGCGCGCTTGGGCGGCACCACCTTGCGGTCCGTCGAGGCGATCGGCCCCTCCGGCATCTCGGCGAGGCATTGCTTCATGATCCGCGCCGACTGGCGGACCTCCTCGACGCGCACCATGAAGCGATCATAGCAATCGCCCTTGGTGCCGACGGGGATGTCGAAGTCCATCCGGTCGTAGACGTCATAGGGCTGCGACTTGCGCAGGTCCCAGGGAATGCCCGCCGCCCGGATCATCGGGCCGGAGAAGCCCCAGGCGATCGCGTCCTCGCGGCTCACCGTCGCGATGTCGACGTTGCGCTGCTTGAAGATGCGGTTGTCGGCAACCAGGCTGATCGCATCCTCGAACAGGCGCGGCAGGCGCGTGTCGAGCCAGTCGGCGATGTCGGTCAGCAGCTTCAGCGGCACGTCCTGATGGACGCCGCCGGGACGCATGTAATTGTGATGCATGCGCGCGCCCGAGGCGCGCTCGAAGAAATTGTAGCAATCCTCGCGGATCTCGAACAGCCACAGGTTCGGCGTCATCGCGCCGACGTCCATCACGTGCGAACCGAGGTTCAGCATGTGGTTCGAGATGCGGGTCAGTTCGGCGAAGAACACGCGGAGGTATTGCGCGCGCAGCGGCACCTCGAGATCGAGCAGCTTCTCGATCGCAAGGACGAACGTGTGCTCCATGCACATCGGCGAGCAATAATCGAGGCGATCGAAATAGGGGATCGCCTGCGCATAGGTCTTGTATTCGATCAGCTTCTCGGTGCCGCGGTGCAGCAGGCCGACGTGCGGGTCGACCCGCTCGATGATCTCGCCGTCCAGCTCCATGACGAGGCGCAGCACGCCGTGCGCCGCGGGATGCTGCGGGCCGAAGTTGATCGTATAGTTCTGGATGGTGACGTCGCCGGTCGTCGGATCGGCGGCGTCCTCGACACCCATCAGCTCGCTGACATAGTCGCTCACTGGTTCTGTCCTTCACCCTTGGTCGGCACGACGTCCGACTCCTGCGGCTTGCTCTCGGCCTTGTTACCGCCATGCGCCTCGCCCGCACCGGTCTTGCCGGTGTCGGTCGTGGTCGTCTTGGCATAGGGCTCGCTGCCCGCCTTCGGCGCCTCGGTCGGCGTCCTGGTGGCGTCGGCCTTCTGGATCTCATCCGCCTTCAGCGGCGTCGGCGCGCCCTTGGCCTCCGGCAACATGCCCTTCTCGTCGCCGGGAAGGACATATTCCGCGCCCTCCCACGGGCTCTGGAAGTCAAAGTTGCGGAAGTCCTGCGCAAGGCTCACCGGCTGGTAGACGACGCGCTTTTCCTCCTCCGAATAGCGCATCTCGACGAACCCGGTCATCGGGAAGTCCTTGCGCAGCGGATGGCCGCGGAAGCCATAGTCGGTCAGGATGCGGCGCAGGTCGGCATTGCCGCTGAACAGCACGCCGTACAGATCGTAGATCTCGCGCTCGAGCCAGCCGGCGACCGGCCAGATCCCCGTCACCGACGGCACCGGCTTCACGTCGTCGGTCGAGACATGGACGTGCAGGCGATGGTTGCGGGTCAGCGACAACAGGCAGTAGACGACCTCGAACCGCTCGGGGCGTTCCGGATAGTCGACGCCGGCGATCTCCATCAGCTGCTGATATTCGAGGCCCGGCGTGTCGCGCAGCGCGGTCAGCGCCCGGACGATGTCCTCGCGCTCGACGTACAGCTTGACCTCGCCGACCTCCGCCACCGCATGGCTCAGCGCGGCGCCGAGCGTCGCCTGCGCCAGCTCGATCGTCGCATCGTTGAGATGGGCGGCATAAGCGGGTGCGGGCGCCCTCACCGTTCGATGCTCCCGGCGCGGCGGATCTTCCGCTGCAGCTGCATGATGCCGTACAGCAACGCCTCCGCGGTCGGCGGGCAGCCGGGCACGTAGATGTCGACCGGCACGACGCGGTCGCAGCCGCGCACCACCGAATAGCTGTAATGGTAATAGCCGCCGCCATTGGCGCAGCTGCCCATCGAGATGACGTATTTGGGCTCCGACATCTGGTCGTAGACCTTGCGGAGCGCCGGCGCCATCTTGTTGCACAACGTGCCGGCGACGATCATTACGTCCGACTGGCGCGGCGACGCGCGCGGCGCGGCGCCGAACCGCTCCAGATCGTAGCGCGGCATGTTGACGTGGATCATCTCGACCGCGCAGCAGGCGAGGCCGAAGGTCATCCACCACAGCGAGCCGGTGCGGGCCCACTGGAACAGCTCCTCGGTCGAGGTGACCAGAAAGCCCTTGTCGGTCAGCTCACCGTTCAGGCTGTCGAAAAAGCCCTGGTCGGGCGGCACCAGCGACGAGGCGCCGGCCGCGCGATTGAGCTCAACGGGTCCGGATGTGGGGGTCATTCCCAATCCAACGCTCCCTTCTTCCAGGCGTATACGAGTCCCAGCGCCAGCTCGCCGATGAAGATCATCATGGAGATCCACGCGGTCCAGCCGAGCGTAAAAACGCTGACTGCCCAAGGATATAGGAAGGCTGCTTCGAGATCGAAGATGATGAACAGAATGGCGATCAGATAAAATCGCACGTCGAACTGGCTGCGCGGATCCTCGAAGGCGGGGAAGCCGCACTCATATTCGCTGAGCTTCTGCTCGTTCGGCTTGTGCGCGCCGGTCAGCCGGGCGACCGCCATGGGCAGGAACACGAAGGCGCTCGACAGCGCGAGCGCGATGCCCAGGAAGATGAGGATCGGAAGATATTGCGACAGGTCGACCAAGAGGCTTCTCGCACGTGCGAAGTGGATGGCGCCGCTTTAGGCCCGTGGCCGGGACCGGGCAAGGCCATGGGGCTGTGAGAATGAATCGCAGGAGGCAATGATACGACATCCACCCTCACCCTTCCGCGCCCACGGCGCTCCCTCCCTCTCCCGCCGGGAGAGGGAAGAGGTCGCGCAGCCGACGACAGGGTGAGGGTGAGTGCGAAACGCCGGTTGGTTTAGCGCAGCGCGCCCGCCACCAATTTGTGCAGCTTGCTGTGCAGGCCGTCGTTGGCGGCGAGGAACTCGTTGCGCTCCATCGCCCGGTCGGCACCGCGGAAGTCGGTGACATAGCCGCCCGCTTCCTTGACCAGCAGCAGGCCCGCCGCCGTGTCCCAGGGCTTCAGCCCCGATTCCCAATAGCCGTCGAACCGCCCCGCCGCGACCCAGGCGAGGTCGAGCGCCGCCGATCCGAACCGGCGGATACCCGCGACTTCCGGCGCGATCGCCCCGAAGATCCTGCTCCACTCGGCGAAATTGCCGTGGCCCAGGAACGGGATGCCGGTGGCGATCAGCGCCTCCGACAGGTCGCGCCGCGCCGAGACGCGCAGCCGCTGGTCGGTGTGCCAGGCGCCGCGGCCCTTTTCCGCCCAGAAGCTCTCGTCGGTGATCGGCTGGTAGACCAGCGCCGTGGTCACCTCGCGCTTGCCGTTGGGCAGCGGCTCCTCGACCGCGATCGAGATTGCGAAATGGGGGATGCCGTGCAGAAAGTTGCTGGTGCCGTCGAGCGGGTCGATGATGAAGCGCGGCTTGTTGGGGTCGCCTGCGACCTCGCCGCCCTCCTCCATCAGAAAGCCCCAGTCCGGCCGCGCCCGCTGCAACTCCTCGAACAACGTCTGCTCGGCGCGCTTGTCGGCGATCGAGACGAAGTCCGCCGGCCCCTTGCGGCTGACCTGCAGATGCTGGACCTCGTTGAAGTCGCGCCGCAGCCGCGGCCCCGCCTTGCGGGCGGCACGTTCGATGACGGTGAAGAGACCGGAATGGGAGGGCATGGTGCTTTCCATATCCCCTCTCCTGTCAGGAGAGAGTGACGGGGTCGGGCATGCCACCGGCATGCCCTGGATCACACGGGGTGTGAACCACCCCGCAGCTGGGCCCGCCGCCGTCAGGCGGTGGGAGGGTGAGGACGGGATGGGCCACTGCCCTCACCCGACCTCGCTACGCTCGGCCACCAGTTTCAGGTAAACGGTGCCCCGCACCGTTTAGATCATGCCTGGGGCATGATCGACCTGAAACTCCTGGAGGGAGAGGGTTCAGGCTCAGTCCGCGCGGCGGACATATTCCTGGTTGTACACGTCGACGACGATGCGCGTACCGCTGGCGATATGCGGCGGCACCATGATGCGCACGCCGTTATCGAGGATCGCGGGCTTGTAGCTGGACGAGGCGGTCTGCCCCTTCACCACCGCGTCCGCCTCGACGATCGTCGCCTCGATCGTGTCGGGCAGCTGGACGCTGATCGCTTCCTCGTCATACATTTCCATGACCACGTCCATGCCGTCCTGCAGGAAGGCGGCGGCGTCGCCGAGCAGGTCGCGCGGCAGCGTCACCTGATCGTAGGTATCCTTGTCCATGAAGACCAGGCCGTCGCCCTCGGCGAACAGGAACTGGAAGTCCTTGGTGTCGAGGCGGACGCGCTCGACCGTCTCGGCGGAACGGAAGCGGACGTTGTTCTTGCGGCCGTCGCGCAGGTTCTTCAGCTCGACCTGCATGTAGGCGCCGCCCTTGCCGGGCTGGGTGTGCTGGATCTTGACCGCGCGCCAGATGCCGCCTTCATATTCGATGATATTGCCGGGACGGATGTCCACGCCGCTGATCTTCATGATCTGAACCTACTGGAAAGAGCGAGTGGGCGCGACGTTCCCGTCGGGGTCGCACCCGGAAGGCGGCAGCCTTTACCGCGCGGCCGCCTTTCCGGCAAGCATCGGGTAGGGATCGACATCCTGGCCCTGCCACCAGCCTTCGCCCGGTGCCATCCGCTGCACGCCGAAATGCAGATGGTAATTGCCCGCGCCCGCATCGCCGGTGTCGCCGACGAAGCCGATCGTCTGCCCGGCGCGCACCGCCTGCCCCTCGGCCAGGCCGGGCGCATAGCCGGCGAGGTGGGCATAATAATGGACCCAGCGCGGGTCGGCCGTGCGGACGTAGATGGTCGTGCCGCCGCGGGTCGACTGGAACAGCTTCTCGACCCGCCCGTCCGCCGCGGCGACCACCGGCGTGCCGGAGGCGGCGGGAATGTCCAGACCATGATGTCCGCGTGCCCCGCCTTCCCGCGCATCGCCCCAGCTGTCGTACAAGGCCGCCCGCCGTACCCCCGCGACCGGGATTCGCCAGCTCCCGCCGTTTGCCGCGCCCTGTCGACGCGGCAACAGCCGCTCGATCTTCGTCGTCAGCGTGCGGACGACGGGCGCCCCCTCCTCCGCCGTGCCGAAGCGGGTGGTCGCGACGAAGGCCGCCGCGACGAGCACGATCAGCGCGAGGATCGCCCAGAACAGTCGCGGCATGCGATCAGGCCTGGAACACCGCCTTGGTGCCCGGCTTGATCATCTGCGCCAGCCGCGCGGCATCCCAATTGGTCAGGCGGATACAGCCGTGGCTTTCGGTCCGGCCGATCAGTTCGGGATTGGGCGTGCCGTGGATGCCGTAATGCTCCTTCGACAGGTCGAGCCAGACGACGCCGACCGGGCCGTTCGGACCGGCGGGCAGCATCTCCTTCTTGTCGCCCTTCTTCGCGTCCCAGAACAGCGCCGGATTGTAGTGGAACTTGGGATTATAGTCAGCGCCGTAGATCTTCCAGGTGCCGAGCGGCAACGGGTCGTGGCTCGACCCCATGGTCGCGCTGAACTGCGCGATCAATTTGTCCTGCGCATCGAGCACGCGCAGCACGCCGTCCGACTTGTCGACGACAATGTGATCGGCGACCGGCTGGTTGGCATCGACGTTGAGCATGTTGAGCGTGGCGCGCCAGTGATCGGGCAATTTGGGATCATAGTTGCGCGACGCGGGCAGATCGTTGGGGACGACGATCGCATTGCCGACCTTCAGCCGCGTATCGGGCGAATTGAGCGCGATCAGCGTGGCCTTGGTGGTGTGGAACATCTCCGCCAGCTTTTCCATCGGATCGGCGTAGCCGAGCGTCGGCAGCTGCGCCTGCTTGGCGTAATCCTTGGGCAGCGGACCGACGAACGGCCCTGCCAGCGCCTCCTGCGTCAGCACGAAGCGCGCGGTCGGGCGCTTGGCGCGATAGGGATAGAGCGCCTGCAGCGTGCGCTGGTCGGGCTTGCCGGTGATCGGCAACCCCTTCGCCTCCTGAAAGCCCTTCAGCGCCGCGGTCAGCGACTGGCCGCCCTTGCCGTCGAGCACGCCGGGCCCGAAGCCGAGCGAGTCGAGGATCACCTGGACGTGCAGGATCGACCGGTCGATCGTCGTCGGCTTGGCGGCGGATGCCGGCGCCGCCGGGGCCTGCCCCCGCCCTTCGGTGGCACCGGCGAGCGCGACCAGAGCGGCCGCGGCGGCGAAGGAACGCTTGAACATGCAACCTCCCACATGGATGTGGAAGGGAAACGGCTCAGCGACCCGTTGTTTCCCGGCCGGAATGATCCGCCAGCACTGCGGCAAAGGCCTGCACCGCCGCCGCCTCGTCGCCGTTCCACACCGCGCCGGACACCGCCAGAAAGTCCGCGCCGGCGCGGATCAGCGGCGCGGCATTGGCCGGCGTGATGCCGCCGATCGCAACGCAGGGCAGCTCGAACAGCGCCGACCACCAGGACAGGACCACCGGCTCGGGATGATGCTCGACCTGCTTGGTCGTGGTCGGGTAGAAGCTGCCGAAGGCGACATAATCGGCGCCCGCCTCGCCCGCCTCCATCGCCAGATGGCGACTGTCGTGGCAGGTCACGCCGATCTGCACCGCCGGGCCGAGCAGGCTGCGCGCTTCGCGCGCGTCGCCATCGCCCTGGCCGAGGTGGACGCCGTCGGCGCCGATCCTTTTGGCCAGGCTGACGCTGTCGTTGACGATGAAGGCGACGTCGCGATCGGCGCAGATCCGCTGCAGCGGCTCGGCCAGGCGCGCGGCGCTATGCTGGTCGATGTCCTTGACGCGGAACTGGAAGGCGGCGACCGGCCCGGCGTCGAGCGCCCGCGCCAGCCGGTCCGGGAACGCCCCGCCGACGTCGAGCGGCGAGATCAGGTACAATTGGCAGTCGGGCCGCGACAGGTCGCGCTGGAAAGCGGCGGCGAAATCGGGATCGAGCGGGCCGAGCGGGTCTTCGTCGAGGGTCATGCGGGCGCTGTATCGCGCGATCCCGCGAAACGATAGCCACCCTCACCCTATCGGTCGCTGCGCAACCTCCTCCCTTTCCCGGCGGGAGAGGGAGGGAGGCGCGAAGCGCCGGAAGATTGAGGGCGCGGCGGCCGTTACGCCGCCTCGGCGACCTTGTGAGTCGACGCCTGGTAGATTTCGTCGATCGCCTCGCCCAGCGCCTTGTCGAACTCGGCATCGCTCATGCCGGCGCGCAGATCCTCGAGCAGGGCGCGGCTGAAGCTCGCGATCATGCCGGGGTTCTTGGCCAGTTCGCGGCAGGCGTCGGTGCGGCTGTAGCCGCCCGACAGCGCGACGACGCGCACCACCTTGGGATGGGCGATCAGCGCGTCATAGCTGCCGGGCTTGGCCGGCAGCGACAGCTTGAGCATCACCGTCTTGCCCGCGTCGAGCGCATCCAGCGCCCTGAGCAGTTCGTCTGTGAGGATCGCGTCCGCCTCGGCACGCTCGGCGCTCTTGATGTTCACTTCGGGCTCGATGATCGGCATCAGGCCGCAGGCGATCACCTCTTCGGCGACCTCGAACTGCTGGCGCACCACCGCCGCGATCCCCTCGCGATTGGCGAGATTGACCACCGACCGCTCCTTGGTGCCGAACACGCCCAGCGCGCGCGCCCGGCCGAGCAGATCGGCGAGGCCGGGGATCGGCTTCATCAGCTGGACGCCGTTCGCCTCGTCCTCCAGCCCCTTGTCGATCTTCAGGAACGGCACGACGCCGCGGTCGTGCAGCGCGGCCGGCACCGGCTTGCCATCGGCCTCGCCATCCATCGTCCGCTCGAACAGGATCGCGCCGATCACCTTGTCGCCGGTGAAGGCGGGCGAGGTGATGATGCGGACGCGCATCTGGTGGATCAGGTCGAACATCTCGGCGTCGTTCGACCAGGCGCCGTCCTCGATGCCATAGCCTTTCAGCGCCTTGGGGGTGGACCCGCCCGATTGGTCGAGCGCGGCGATGAAGCCGTCGCCCTTGCCCATTTTCGCGGTCATCGCGGCGGTGTCCATCATCCCCATTCTCCTTTATGCATACGTATGCGTTGCCGTCGTGCGTTAGCCGCGCCGCGGCGGCGCGGCAATCACCGCGTCAGCGCCGCGACGCCGGGCAATTCCTTGCCCTCCATCCACTCGAGGAACGCCCCGCCGGCGGTCGACACGAAGGAGAAATCACCTGCGACGCCCGCCTGGTTGAGCGCCGCGACGGTGTCGCCGCCGCCCGCCACCGACACGAGCGTCCCTTCCTGGGTCAGCGCCGCCGCGGTCCGCGCCAGGCTGACGGTGGCGACGTCGAACGGCGGCGTCTCGAATGCGCCGAGCGGACCGTTCCACACCAGCGTGCGGCAGTTCTTCAGCACGTCGCCCAGCGCCTCGACCGCGCTCGGCCCGACGTCGAGGATCATCTCGTCCGCGGCGACTTCATGCACGTTGACGGTGCGCACCGGCGGGTTGGCCCGGAATTCGGTCGCCACCACGACGTCATAGGGCAGATGGACGGTGCAGTTCGCCGCGTCGGCGGCATCGAGGATCGCCTCGGCCGTGCCGGTCAGATCATGCTCGCACAGCGACTTGCCGACGTTCACGCCGCGCGCGGCGAGGAAGGTGTTGGCCATGCCGCCGCCGATGATCAGATGGTCGACCTTGCCGACCAGATGCTTGAGCACGTCGAGCTTGGTCGACACCTTCGCCCCGCCGACCACCGCGGCGACGGGATGTTCGGGCTTGCCCAGCGCCGTCTCCAGCGCGTCGAGCTCCGCCTCCATCGCCCGCCCCGCAAAGGCCGGCAGCACCCGCGCCAGCCCCTCGGTCGAGGCATGGGCACGGTGCGCGGCCGAAAAGGCATCGTTGACGTAGAGGTCGCCGATCGCGGCGAAGGTCTGCACCGTCTCCGCGTCGTTCTTCTCCTCGCCGGCGAAGAAGCGCGTGTTCTCCAGCACCGCAATGTCGCCCGGCTGCATCTGCGCGACGGCATCCGCCGCGCCGCCCCAATCGACGAAGCGCACCGGCCGGCCGAGCACCTGCGCATAGGGTTTGGTGATCATCGCCAGCGACATGTCGGGATGACGCTGGCCCTTGGGGCGGCCGAAATGCGCCAGCACCAGCACGATCGCGCCGCGATCCGCCAGCTCGGTCACCGTCGCCAGCGTCGCGCGCAGCCGCGTATCGTCGGTCACCTGCCCGTCCGCCATCGGCACGTTCAGATCCTCGCGCACCAGCACGCGCTTGCCCGTGACATCGCCGATATCATCGAGCGTTTTGAATGGCTTGCTCGTCATGTGTTACAGTCCTTGCGAAGGATCGAGAATATGGATGGCATCGCCGACCGCGATCCGTCCGCCGCGCTTGACGCGCGAACAGGCGCCGCCCCGCCAGTCGGGGGTCAGCGCCGCCTTCAGGCCGGTCGCGATCGTCTCCATGCGGCTGCACGGGTCGCATTCGACGGTGATTTCCAGAATGACCTCGGCGCCGATGCCGATCAACGTTCCGGCCGTCTGCGGCAGGTCGAGATGCTCGACGAGCAAATTGGCGCGCCGTTCCTGCCACGGAATCGCGTGGTCCAGCTCGGCCATTGCCGCCGCCCAGTCGCCCGCCTCCATCAGCGTCACCTGGCGCCGGCCGCGCCCGCCGGGCTTGACCGCACCGCGGAAATCGCCGTGCAGGCCGCCGTCGACGGTGACGTCGACATGGTCGACCAATTCCATCGGCGCTTTGGGAAAGGCGTGGCGGGCGATCCCGGCGAGCACGCCCACGGGCTCCTCCGTCATGGCGAGGAGAGAAGCGACGCGGCAATCCAGGGCGTCGCGCGCGGCGCCCTGGATTGCGTCGCTAGGCCCGCCATGACGAGGTCATGCATGGCGGCGTCTTTACAGGAACTTGGCCATCGCGGTCGCGGTGTCGACCATGCGGTTGGAGAAGCCCCATTCATTGTCGTACCAGCTGACCACGCGGACCAGCTTGCCGTCGATCACCGCCGTCTCCAGGCTGTCGACGGTCGACGACTGCGGCGAATGCATCAGGTCGATCGAGACCAGCGGCTCGTCCGAATAGACCAGCACGCCCTTCAGCGGGCCGTCCTCGGCCGCCGCCTTCAGCAGCGCGTTGACCTCGTCCTTGGTGACGTCGCGCGCCGGGGTGAAGGTCAGGTCGACCAGGCTGACGTCGGGCACCGGCACGCGGATCGCCGATCCGTCCAGCTTGCCCTTCAGCTCCGGCAGCACCTCGCCGACCGCGCGCGCGGCGCCGGTCGTCGTCGGGATCATGCTCATCGCCGCGGCGCGCGCCCGGCGCAGGTCCGGGTGGATCTGGTCGAGGATCTTCTGATCGTTGGTGTAGGCATGGACCGTGGTCATCAGGCCGCGCTCGATGCCGATCGCATCGTTCAGCACCTTGGCGACCGGCGCCAGGCAGTTGGTGGTGCACGAGGCGTTGGAGACGATCGTGTGATCGCCGGTCAGCTTGTCGTGATTGACGCCATAGACGACGGTCAGGTCGACGTTCTTGCCCGGCGCGGAGATCAGCACCTTCTTGGCGCCGGCATCGAGGTGCTTTTGGCACGACGCACGGTCGGTGAAGAAGCCGGTGCACTCCAGCACCAGATCGACGCCCAGTTCCTTGTGCGGCAGATTGGCGGGGTCGCGCTCGGCGGTGACGCGGATGCGCTTGCCGTCGATGACCAGGTCGTTGCCTTCGGCGGTGACGGTGCCGGGATATTTGCCGTGCACGCTGTCGCGGCTGAACAGCCAGGCGTTCGACTTGGCATCGGCCAGGTCGTTGATCGCGACCAGTTCCAGCTCATCGCCGCCGCGCTCGATCATCGCGCGCGCGACTAGGCGGCCGATCCGTCCGAAGCCGTTGATCGCAACCTTCACCGTCATCCTGATTCTCCTCGTGGGAATGCAGCGCGATGCCGGGACAACCGGCCGCACCGGACGCGCCCGCCTTTGGGGGGGGCGGGGTGTCGCTGTCAACCGGCGTGCGGCGGCGGCAGACGTCCCGCCCCGGATCGACGCCGCGGCCGGCGCCGGTCTTCGCGCGAATCGAACCGCCTGCCTCCGCCGGACGGTTTGCCCGCTTGCCGCCGCGGCCGCGCGCGCCTACCTCGCCGGCAATGCCCGATGCCCCCACCGCCGTCGATCGTATCGACACCGCCATCGCCCGCATCGAGGCGGCGATCGCCGCGCGCGCCCAGGCCGGTGACGCGCTTGCCCGCCGTCACGCCGCGCTCAAGGCGCGCATGGCGGAAGCGGTCAGTGCGCTCGACGAGGTGATCGCGCGGGGCAACGCCGGCTGATGGCACAGGTCACGCTGGATATCGGCGGCCGTCAGCATACCGTCGCCTGCCGCGACGGCGGCGAGCCGCGGCTGGAGATGCTCGGACGGATGATCGCCGAGCGCTGGCCCGCCGGGCTGCGCGCCGCCGGCAACATTCCGGGCGAGCGGGCGATGCTGTTCGTCGCATTGATGCTGGCCGATGCGCTTGACGAGAGCGAGAATCGCGCGCCGGAAGGATCCGCCGTCAGCGAGGCGACGCTGGCGCGAATCGCCGATCGCCTCGAAAGTCTGGCCGATGCCCTTGAGCATACGCCTCCGAACGCCTAAATCGGTCGGCGGCGGGTACTGCCCGGCACGAGCCTCGATCATCCCTGAGGCTATTCTTCATCCAAGGGGGCTGTCCCTGCCCAGGCCCTGGCCTGACGTACATGGTCCCCACCTGACGTATTGGGCGTCAGTGGATATTCCGGCAAACGACCACGGCGGTCCCGCCACCCGCCCGGTGTTCCGATCATGACCGACAAGCGCATCCTGCGCGGCCATCTACGCGCTGCACGCGACGCCTTCGCGCGCGACGGTGCGGTGACACCCTCCTCCGTCTTCCTCGACCGGCTCGCGCCGGATGTCGTGGTTGCCACCTACATGCCGCTCGGCAGCGAGGCGGATCCCGCCCCCCTCGCCCGCGCCGCGGTCGCCGCCAGCTGCGTGCTCGCCCTGCCGCATGTGGTCGATCGCGCGACGCCGATCCGCTTTCTCACATGGTCGCCGGGCGCGCCGCTCACCACCGGTCCGTTCGGCCTGCGCCAACCCGCGGCAACGGCGCCGGAAGTCGCACCCGACATCATCCTGACGCCGCTGGTCGGCTTCGACCGGCGCGGCAACCGGCTCGGCCAGGGTGCCGGCCATTACGATCGCGCCTTCGCGGCCTATCCGGATGCGTGGCGGATCGGCGTCGCCTGGTCGATGCAGGAGACGGACGGGCTGGTGCCCGATCCCTGGGACGTGCCACTCCACGCCATCGTCACCGAATCGGAATGGATCGTCCCATGACCCCGACCTGGCGCAAGCCCGCCGGCATGTTCGCCATCCTCGCGCTGATCGCGCTCTGGTGCATTCTCGTCACCAGCCTGTCGGGCATGGTCGGCGGCTGGCCCTGGTGGCTGCAGGCGCTCTTCTATCTGGTGACGGGGATCGTCTGGATCGCGCCGCTCAAGCCGCTGCTGCTGTGGATGGAAACCGGCCGCTGGCGATGACGCTGTCCTACAGGCGATTGGGACGGTAGGATCACCCGTCTTTCTCACCCCGTCGGGGAATCGGATTTATCAGATGCCGGGCGCCGCGGCACGGCAGCGTGCATTGCCATCCCTACCGCTCCGCGTGCGACTTTTGAGACTTTCCACGACGCGGCGCGGATGCGACCGTTGCGACGTTCCGTAACGCGTCGTCGGTGCGACCTTCGCGACGTTTCGATCGGGAACGCTTCCATGACGAAGCGTGGCGCGAGTGACGGGGCTCGAACCCGCGACCTCCGGCGTGACAGGCCGGCGCTCTAACCAACTGAGCTACACCCGCGTGACGGCACGCGGCGCTTTGGCGCACTGCATTTCGCGGCTGATCCGGCCATCCGCAAAGGGAATGGCGCGAGTGACGGGGCTCGAACCCGCGACCTCCGGCGTGACAGGCCGGCGCTCTAACCAACTGAGCTACACCCGCTTGGAAGCGTTGAGGCGCGCCGACTAGGCGAACCCCATCGGGGTGTCAACGGCCTATTCTTCGCCGGCCTCGTTTCGCCGGCGACGCGCGCGCTCCTGCTGCACCAGCGTGCCGTGCTCGAACAGGAAACCGGCGATGTCGGGCTTGCCCGCCGCGCCCAGCACGGTCTGGATGATGATCAGCAGCGGCACCGCCAGCAGCGCCCCCGCCGTGCCCCAGACCCAACCCCAGAAGCTCAGCGAGATGAGGATCATCAGCGGGCTGATCGTCAGCCGGTGCCCGACGATCAGCGGGGTGATCGCATTCGCCTCGACCAGGTGGCAGCCGATCATCACCGCGGGCGGCAGCATCGCCACCCAGATGTCGCTGAACACCATCATCCCGCCGACCGCGAGCAGCACCATCGCGATCACCGGCCCGAAATAGGGGATGTAGTTGAGCAGCGTCACGATGCCGCCCCACATCAGGGGGGACGGCATGCCGATGAAGTAGAGCGCGCCGGCAACGACGAGGCCCAGGGTGATGTTGATCGCCGTGATCGTGCCGAGATAGGCCGACACGTCGTCCACCACGTCCTGGATCACGCGCGCCGTCGCCATTGCGCCGTCGAAGCTGGTCCGGCCGGTGATCGTCCGCCGCCGCATCCGCGTCCAGCCGGACAGGAAGAAGAAGACGATCAGCACGCCGAACAGGAACTGGACGATGACCGTCGGCGCCGAGGTCGCCGCCAGTTCCAGGATCGAGCTGGGCGGCGACACCGCGGCGGTCTGCGCCTGGCGCGGCGGGCTGGACGCGATCTGGCGGAACATCCTGTTCACCGACTTCTCGAGCGTCGAATAGAGGTCGAGCAGCGGCGACAGATTGTGCTGGATGCGGCTGATCCGGCTCGGCAGCAGCTGGAAGAAGTCGGTCGCCGGCACGACGATCGCCGCGATCGCGATATTGGCGACGACCAGGAAGACGAACAGGCAGATCAAGGCGGCAAGCGCCGACGGCAGGCCGCGCCGCTCCAGCCATTCGAGCACCGGCACCAGCGCGATCGCGATGACCAGCGAGGCGGTCAGCGGCAGGAAGAATTCGGCGCCCGATTTGAGTGCGAACGGCGTCCCGACGGCAAGGCCGATGCCGGCGATCAGCGTCAATGCGGCGAGCAACCGATCGCGCCGCTGCGCGATCCGCCCGATTTCGTCCGCCCCCGGCACCAGCGGCGCGCCCAGCGCCACTTCGTCTTGCGCGGAAAGGGGAGCGGCGGGCGCTACGGGATCGTCGATCATCACCTTTCGTCTTAGCGCATTTTCGGGGGACGGAAGCGCTCTTCTTCAGCCTGCGCCGCATTCGTACGGAAAAGCCGATATCCTCGCTGCGGCAGATCGCCGCAAAATGCTACTTTCGACGGAAGGTTACTGTTGATCTTACCCACCCAACCGTGGTTAGACGTTCGAATTCGAAGTTGAGGTATGGGATGAGGAGAGATCGCATGGACGGCCGGGGCTTCGATTCCGCGCGGCTGGCGGCGATCGACGCCTTCATCGCCGAACGCTATCTCGACAGCGGCCGCCTGCCGCATGCGCAGCTGCTGATCGCCCGCGACGGCGAGATCGTGCATTTCTCGCATCAGGGCGCAGCCCGCGACGGCGGCGCGACGGTCGACGAAGGGTCGCTGTTCCGCATCGCTTCGATGACCAAGCCGATCACCTCGGTCGCCTTCATGATGCTGGTCGAACAGGGCAAGGTCGCGCTCGACACGCCGGTCCATCACGTTCTGCCGGAATTCCGCGACACCGGCATCTATAACGGTGGCGGCGCCGGCGTGCCCTTCGCCACCCGGCCCGTCGCCGAGCCGATGCGGATGCTCGACCTGCTCCGCCACACCGCCGGCTTCACCTACGGCTTCCAGAACCGCTCGAATGTCGATGCTGCCTATCGCGAGTCGCGGTTGGAGAACTGGCACGGCAACCACGACCTCGACGGCTTCGTCGCCGCGCTCGGCGGATTGCCGCTCGAATTCGCGCCCGGCGAGGGCTGGAACTACTCGGTGGCGACCGACGTGCTCGGCGCCGTGGTCGAGCGCCTGTCCGGCGAGACGCTCGACCGCTTCTTCGAAACGCGGATCTTCGCGCCGCTCGGCATGCACGACACCTTCTTCCAGGTGCCGGCGGACAAGCTCGACCGGCTGACCGACTGCTGGGCGGTCGGACCGGACGGCAATCGCATCCTCTACGACCGCGGCGCGGCGAGCGCGTGGAGCAAGCGCCCGCGCTTGCTGTCGGGCGGTGGCGGGCTGGTATCGACCGCGCTCGACTATCATCGCTTCTGCCGGATGTGCGAGGCGGGCGGCACGCTCGACGGCGCGCGCATCCTTGGCCGCAAGACGCTGGAGCTGATGCGGATGAACCATCTCCCCGGCGGTCGCGATCTCGCCAGCCTGTCACGCTCGCTGTTCAGCGAGACCTACAATGCCGGCGTCGGCTTCGGCCTCGGCTTCGCGGTGACGCAGGACGTCGCCAAGACGATGATCCCCGGATCGCCGGGCGAATATTATTGGGGCGGCATGTTCTCGACCGCCTTCTTCATCGATCCGGTCGAGCGGCTGCACCTCATCTTCATGACCCAGCTCAGCCCCTCGAGCCTCTACCCGATCCGCCGCGAGCTGAAGACGATGCTCTACGCCGCGCTCGACTGATCCCTGACCACAGGAGCCATTCCATGACCTCGCCGATCCGCACCGAACGCCATGACGACGTGCTCGTCATCATCTCCGACAATCCGCCGGTCAACGCGCTCGGCGCCGCGGTCCGCCAGGGCCTGGAAGCGGCGATCAAGGAGGGCGAGGCGGACGATTCGATCGCCGCGATAGTGATCCGCTGCGACGGCCGCACCTTCTTCGCCGGTGCCGACATCACCGAATTCGGCAAGCCGCCGGTCGAGCCGATGCTGCCCGGCGTCGTCGACATGATCGAGGCAAGCAGCAAGCCCGTCGTCGCCGCGATCCACGGCACCGCGCTGGGCGGCGGCTGCGAGGTCGCGCTCGGCTGCCACTATCGGGTCGCCGTGCCCTCTGCGAAGCTCGGCACACCCGAGGTGAAGCTCGGCCTGCTGCCCGGCGCGGGCGGCACGCAGCGGCTGCCGCGCCTCGCCGGCGTGCGGCTGGCGCTGGAGATGACCGCCAAGGGCGACCCGATCTCCGCCAAGCGCGCGCTGGAGGCGGGCCTGATCGACCGGATCGTCGGCGAGGACAGCCTCGCCGCCGACGCCATCGCCTTCGCCGGCGAGATCAAGGCGAAGCGGCCGATCCCGCGCGCGTCCGAGCGCGCGGTGCAGCCCGATCCCGAGGCGGTCGCCGCCTTCCAGAAGGAGAACGCCCGCCGCTTCCGCGGCTTCGATGCGCCCGCCGCCAACATCACCTGCGTCGTCAAGGCCACCGAAGTGCCGTTCGAACAGGGCATCGCCTTCGAACGGCAGGAGTTCATGCGCTTGATGATGGGCTACCAGTCGGCGGCCCAGCGCCACATCTTCTTCGCCGAACGCCAGGCGGCGAAGATCGATGACGTGCCAGCCGACACGCCGCTGCGCCCGATCGCGCGCGTCGGCGTGATCGGCGCCGGCACGATGGGTGGCGGCATCGCCATGAACTTCCTGTCGGCGGGCATCCCCGTGACGATCGTCGAGATGGCGCAGGAGGCGCTCGACCGTGGCGCCGGTGTGATCCGCAAGAATTACGAAGCGACCGCCGCCAAGGGACGGATGAAGCCGGAACAGGTCGACGCCGCGATGGCGGCACTGACCCCGACGCTCGACTTCGACGCACTCGCCGAGTGCGACCTTGTGATCGAGGCGGTGTACGAGAATATGGACGTGAAGAAGGAGATCTTCACGCGGCTGGACGGCATCGCCAAGCCGGGCGCAATCCTCGCCAGCAACACCTCCTATCTCGATATCGATGAGATCGCCGCCTGCACGAAGCGGCCCGAGGACGTGCTCGGCATGCACTTCTTCTCGCCCGCCAATGTGATGAAGCTGCTCGAGGTGGTGCGCGGTGCCAAGACCGCGCCAGACGTGCTCGCCACCGTCATGGCGCTCGCCAAGAAAATCCGGAAGGTCGCCGTGGTCGCCGGCGTCACCTATGGCTTCATCGGCAACCGCATGCTGATGCCGCGGCAGGTCGAGGCCAACAAGCTGCTGCTCGAAGGTGCGACGCCCGAACAGATCGACCGCGTCCACGTCGCCTTCGGCATGCCGATGGGGCCGTTCCAGATGGCCGATCTCGCCGGCGTCGATATCGGCTGGCACCGCGACCCGAACCGGATCGAGAACGTCCGCGACGCGCTGGCTGCCGAGGGCCGTTGGGGTCAGAAGAAGCAAGCCGGCTTCTACGACTATGACGAGAAGCGCAATCCGACCCCCTCGCCCCGCGTCGCCGCGATCATCCAGGAATGGCGCGACAAGACCGGCACGCCGCAGCATGAGGTGACCGACGAGGAGATTGTCGAGCGCACGCTCTATCCAATGGTCAACGAGGGCGCGCTGATCCTGGAGGAGGGTAAGGCGCAGCGGGCGTCGGACGTCGATGTCGTCTGGATCTACGGCTACGGCTGGCCGGTGTACCGCGGCGGCCCGATGTTCTGGGCGAAGACCGAGGGCTACGACAAGGTCGTCGCCGGACTGGAGAAGCACGGCTTCCCTGTCGCGCAGAGCCTGAAAAGCGGCAGCATCAAGTAAGCATCGCGATCGCGCCAGCGATCCGCAGGGAGAGGACATCATGACCGACCTCGATACCTTCCGCACCGAAACCCGCGCCTGGCTGGCGGACAATTGCCCGCCGGAGATGCGCGAGCCGGTGCGCTCCGACAAGGACGTCTGCTGGGGCGGCCGACGCTACGACCCCGCTGCCAACCCGCCGCAGGCGCGCTGGCTGAAGGCGATGGCGGAGCGCGGCTGGACCGTGCCCGACTGGCCCAAGGACTATGGCGGCGGCGGCCTGTCCGCGGCGGAGACCAAGGTGCTGCGCGAGGAGATGGCGGCGATCCGCGCGCGCAACCCGCTCAACTCGTTCGGCATCTCGATGCTCGGGCCGGCGCTGCTCAAATATGGCACCGAGGAACAGAAGCGCGAGCATCTGCCCAAGATCGCGCGCGGCGAGATCCGCTGGTGCCAGGGCTATTCCGAACCCAATGCCGGCAGCGATCTCGCCGGTCTCGCCACCAGCGCGGAGGATGGCGGCGACCATTATATCGTCAACGGCCAGAAGGTGTGGACCAGCTATGCCGACAAGGCCGACTGGATCTTCTGCCTGGTGCGCACCAGCAAAGAATCGAAGCAGGGCGGGATCAGCTTCGTGCTCTTCGACATGGAGACGCCGGGCGTCTCGACCAAGCCGATCCTGCTGATCAGCGGCTATTCGCCGTTCTGCGAGACCTTCATGGACAATGTGAAGGTACCCAAGGCCAATCGCATCCACGACGAGAACAAGGGCTGGGACGTCGCCAAATACCTGCTCGGCCACGAACGCGAGATGATCAGCGGCATGGGTCTCGGCGGCGGCGGGCGCAACCCGCTGGTCGAAGGCGCGATCGCGACGATCGGCCTGGACCACGACGGCCGCCTCGCCGACCCGGTGCTGCGTTCGCAGATCGCGCTGTTCGAGGTACGCGCCAAGGCGTTCGCGGCGATGAGCGAGCGGTTCATCGACGAGCTCAAGGCCGGCCTCGCCCACCCCGCCCAGCCGAGCATGATGAAATATGTCGGCACCGAGCTGAACAAGGATCGCCACGAGCTGATGATGGCGGCCGGCGGTTCGGACGCGCTGGAATGGGAGAGCGAGCGCTCGCGCACCGGCGCGATGCCGCGCGCCTGGCTGCGCACCAAGGCCAATTCGATCGAGGGCGGGACCAGCGAGATCCAGCTCAACATCATTGCCAAGCGTATCCTCGAGCTGCCGGGCGCTTGAACGGACATCTCTCTCCCACCGGGAGAGGGAAAGGGAGCCGCGCAGCGGCGGAAGGGTGAGGGCAGCAGGAACGGCTACCCTGCCCTCACCCGACCCTCTCCCAAAGGGAGAGGGCTAAGGAGACAACCATGCCTCTCTATCTCAACGACGAACAGACGATGCTCCGCGATACCGCCAAGGACTTCGTCGCCGAACATGCGCCCGTCGCGCATCTGCGTGGCCTGCGCGACGCCAACGACCCGACAGGCTTCTCGCGCGACTTGTGGAAGCAGTTCGCCGAAATGGGCTTCACCGGCATCCTGATCGACGAGGCGCACGGCGGCCTCGGCCTCGGCCATGTCGAGGCGGGCGTGGTGCTGGAGGAGATCGGCCGCAACCTCTCCCCCTCGCCTTTCCTGTCGACCGCGGTGGCGGCGGTGGCGGCCTTGCAGGGCAGCGCCCAGGCGGGCGAATGGCTGCCGCGAATCGCGGCCGGAGACGCGATCGCGGCGCTTTCGATCGACGAGGGGCCGAAGCACCGCGATCGGATCACGATGACCGCGGAGCGCGCCGGCAACGGCTTCCGCCTGACCGGTTCGAAGCAATTCGTCACCCACGGCCATGTCGCCGACCTGCTGATCGTCGCCGCCCGTACCGCCGGCGGCGCCGACGATCAGGACGGCGTCACCCTGTTCGCGGTGCCCCGCGACGCGGTGGGGCTGACCGCGACGCCGGAGCGGCTCGCCGATGCCAGTCTCGCAGCGCGCATGACCTTCGAGGGGGTTGAGGTCGATGCCGATGCGGTGATCGGCGAGGTCGATGCCGGACGCGATCCGCTCGGCCGCCTGCTCCGTGCCGGCCGGACCGGCGCCGCGGCGGAACTGGTCGGCGTCGGCGGCGGCGCGATGGACATGACGGTCACCTACCTCAAGGAACGCAAGCAGTTCGGCACCACGATCGGCAGTTTCCAGGCGCTGCAGCATCGTGCCGCACATCTGTACAGCGAGATGGAGGTGGCGCGCGCTGCCGTGCTGAAGGCACAGCAGCTGCTCGACGCGGGCAGCGATCGCGCCGATGAGGCGGTGTCGGTGGCCAAGGCGATGACCGGCATGGCGACGACGCTGTCGGTGCAGGAAGCCATTCAGATGCATGGTGGCATCGGCATGACGGACGAGTATGACGTCGGCTTCTACATGAAGCGGGCGCGGGTGCTCGCGGAGATGTTCGGCGACGTCGGCTTTCACGCCGATCGACTGGCGAGGAATGCGGGATATTGATGGACGAAACGGCCCTCCCACCACAGAAGTCGCCGGAGGAATTGGCGGCGATGCTGGTGACGCTGCTCGATGTCGAGGAGATCGACACCGACCTGTACCGCGGCGCACGCCAGCCCGGTGGCCGCGGCCGGGTGTTCGGCGGGCAGGTGATCGCCCAGGCGCTGCAGGCGGCGCAGCGGTCGGTGGTCGGCAAGGAGGCACATTCGCTCCACGCCTATTTCATGCGGCCGGGTGACGAGGATTTCCCGATCATCTTCCGCGTGATCCGCGATTTCGAGGGGCGCAGCTTCGCGACCCGGCGCGTCGTTGCCCTGCAAAAGGGCCAGCCGATCCTCAATCTCGCCGCCTCCTTCCAATTGCCGGAGGACGGCTTCCACCATCAGAACGCGATGCCTAACGTGCCGCCGCCGGAGGAACTGAAGTCCGAGCGTGAGTTGCGGCTGGCGGTGGCGGATCAGGTGCCGGAGAAGATCCGCGCCTTCTTCCTGCGGCGGCAGAATGCGATCGAGATGCGGCCGCTCTATCCGCGCAGCTGGTTCCAGCCGGTCAAGCGCGAGCCGACCAACGCCGCCTGGTTCCGCGTCGCCGCGCCGATCGGCGACGACCCGCAGCTGCACCGCGCTGCCCTCGCCTATGCGTCGGACATGGCGCTGATGGCGACGGCGATGATGCCGCACGGCGTCAACTGGCTGATGCCGGAGATGCAATGCGCGAGCCTCGACCACGCGCTGTGGCTGCACGAGCCGTTCCGTGCCGACGACTGGCTGCTCTACACCACCGACAGCCCCTGGGCGGGCCACGCCCGCGGCATGAACCGCGGCAGCATCTTCACCCGCGACGGTCGGCTGGTGGCGAGCGTCGCGCAGGAAGGGCTGATGCGGCAGCGCGTCCGCGACTGAGGCCGCTTAGTCGGGCGGGGGCAGCGGCGTCGGCGTCGGATCTATTCGCTCCGGCGCACCCGGTTTGGACATGACATAGCGGACACGGTCGACACAGCCGATATAGCCGGCCTGCGACGGCGGCAGCGATGCGTTGCGGATCATGGCCATCGCCGCATCGCCGAACTCCCCGGTCGGCTCGGCCGAGAGCACGCGGACGTTGCCCGTCTCACCCCAGGGGGCGACATCGTAAGCGATCATCGCCCAGCCCTCGATGCTGCGCCGCCGATACCGGCCCGGGTAGGTGAGTTGCGGTGCGCGTACCCAGCCATGCTTGGACGGGCAGGTCGCACCCGCCGGGCGGACCGCCTCTTCTTCGGGCGGGATCGGCGCGGGCAGCGTCGCCGGCGCCTTGAAATAAGGGAACAGGCAGCCGGTCCGCGCGCCGGCGACGAACCGGCTGCGCTGCACCGCCTGTCGCGCGGCGGCGTCAAGCGCTGGCTGGCTGCTGCCCGTGACGGTGCGGACCGCGACCGGCTTGCCGTTGCGCTCGATGTCGAAGCCGACCATCGACCAGGCGAGCGCGCCGCGCTGCTCCGGCAATTTGGCGAAATCCGGGTAAGCGCGCAGCAGCACGTCCGGCGTCGGATCGTAGCAAGTCGCACCTGCCGGCCGGATGCGGCGCCAGACCGCCTCGGTCGGCGTTGCACTGGGGAAGACCGAATAGGCGCGGACATCGTCGACCGGCGCCGCCGACAGGGGGCTGCGGCTGTCGGTGAACGTCACCGTGCAGCGTTCGCGCGCCGCGCCCGCGGCGAAGCGCGATGCCGCAAAGGCGGGCATGACGTCCTGCGCATCGGCGACATAGCCTGTGCTCTCGCGGCGGAGCGACAGCGGTCGGCCCTGGTCATCGATGCGAAACGTGAGCGTCAGCGTACGCTGCAGGCCGGTGCTGCCCGCCCAGGTCAGGGTGCGGCCGGGATCGACCGGCTGAGTCATCGCCGCGGTCGCCATGCTGCCGTCCGCCGCCGCGCACAGCACGGGGCTGCGGGTCCAGCGGACCAGATATTGCTGCGGCGGATCGACGGCGATCATCGCGGGCGGCGGCACCTGCGCGGCGGCCAGGGCGATAGCGGATGAGGCCAGGGCGATCATCTGGCCATCCTGATCCGCTCCTGTGACGGCTGCAAGTCAGACCGCCGTTTTGCCGTATTCCTGGCGGGTGACGGGGTGGCTGGACGACAGGCCGCCGTCGACGACGAGGGCATGGCCGTTGACGTAGCTCGCAGCGTCGGAGGCGAGGAAGGCGATCGCCTCCGCCAGCTCCTCCGGCCGGCCACCGCGCCGCAGGGGGTTGAGCCGGCCGAGCCGGTCCGCCTTCCCCGCCTCGCGGGCATAGTCGAAGGTCGGCTGGGTCATGCCTGTCTCGGTCAGGCCGGGGCAGACGGCGTTGACCCGCACGTTGCTGCCCGACAGCTGCTGCGCGGCGACCTGCGCCAGGTTGATGACGCCAGCCTTGGACGCCGAATAGGCGGGCGAGCCGGCGCCGGAGCGCAGGCCGGCGACGCTGGCGGTCAGCACGATCGCGCCGCCGCCCCGTGCCGCGATGCGGGGAGCGGCGTGCTTCACGGCAAGGAAGGGGCCGATCAGATTGACCCGCAGCACCTCGCTGATCAGCGCCACGTCGGTGTCGAACAGATTGGCGAGACCGCCGGAGATGCCGGCATTGGCGACCATCACGTCGAGTCCGCCGAACCGGTCGCAGGCGAGTGCCACGATGCGCTCGACATCCTTCTCCGCCCCCGCATCGCCCCGAACCGCGATCGCCGAGCCGCCGGCATCGGCGATCATTGCCGCCGTCTCCTCCGCCCCGTCGCTGAGGTCGGCGACGACGACGCGCGCGCCCTCGGCGGCGAACAGGCGGGCGGCGGCGCGACCGATGCCGGAGCCGGCGCCGGTGACGATCACCGACTTGCCGTCGAAGCGCGCCATCAGATCGTCACCCCGCCGTCGACGACCAGCGCCTGGCCGGTCATGTAGCGGCTGGCGTCGGCGGCGAGGTAGACGATCGTCCCGGCGATATCGATTGGCTCGCCGAGCCGGCGCAGCGGCGTGTGGCGACTCGACCGCTCCTCCGCCTGCGGCGTGTCCCAGAGGGCGCGGGCGAAGTCGGTCTTGATCAGGCCGGGCGCGACGCAATTCACCCGGACGTTGTCGGGGCCGTATTCGACCGCATAGTTGCGGGCGAGCTGGAAGTCGGCGGCCTTGGAGACATTGTATGCGCCGATCACGTCCGAGCCGCGCAGGCCGCCAATCGACGAGACGATGATGATCGAGCCGTCGCGGCGCTCGCGCATCTCCGGCGCGACCATCTGGATCAGCCAGTGGTTGGACAGGATGTTGTTGTCGAGGATCTTGCGGAACTGGTCGTCGGCGATGCCGGCAAGCGGGCCGTAATAGGGGTTGGAGGCAGCGTTGCAGACCAGCACGTCGATCCGGCCCCATGCGGCGCGGGTCTGCTCGACCAGCGCCTGCAGCGCCGCCTTGTCGGAGATGCTGGCGGCGATCGCCAGCGCGCGGCCGGGGCCGAACTCCGCCTCGATCTCGGCGGCGACCGCCTCGCAGGCGTCCTGCTTACGGCTGGAGATGACCACCCTGGCGCCATGGCGGGCGAGCTCGATGGCGCTGGCCTTGCCGATGCCGCGGCTGGAGCCGGTGACGATGGCGACCTTGCCGGTCAGGTCGAACAACATGGAACCCCTCCTTCAATCTTCGCAATCTTCGCGCATAGAGCGAGGCTACCGACCTCGCACATGATCGTAGAAGTCGCCGCTAAGCCCCGGCCTTTTGAGCAAAGTGCCAGGATGCAGCCGCGAGACGGTAGACCTGCGCCGCGGAGCGCTCCGCCTGGGCGCTGGACGCGGTGCCGTCGACGATGCGCTTCTTGATACCCTGGACGATGCCGGTGAGGCGGAACAGATTATACGCGAAATACCAGTTGAGGTCGGGCACGCCGTCGCGGCCCGTCGCGGCGCAATAGCGTTCGACGATCGCCTCGATCGGCGGGATGCCGGTCGCCGGGCCGGTCATGCCCTTGACCCCGGAGCGCCCCTCCGGCTCCGTGACCCAGCTCATCAGGAAATAGGAGAAATCGGCGAGCGGATCGCCGAGCGTCGACAATTCCCAGTCGAGCACCGCCCGCACGCGCGGCTCGGCGGCGTCGAAGATCATATTGTCGATGCGATAGTCGCCGTGGACAATCGAGGTGCGCGTCTGTTCGGGCACGGTGCGCGGCAGCCAGTCGATCAGCCGGTCGACGTCGGGCATCACCTCCGTCTCGCTGGCGCGATACTGGCGCGTCCAGCGTTCGACCTGACGCGCGAAATAATTGCCGGGTTTGCCGTAATCGCCGAGACCAGCGACCTGATAATCGGTGGTATGGAGCGCCGCCAGCGTGTCGACCATCGCATGGTAGAGGCCGGTGCGCTGCTCGGGCGCGTAGCCGGGCAAGGTGCCGTCCCACAGGTTGCGACCATCGACCATCGCCATGACGTAGAAGACCGCGCCGATGACGCCCTCGTCCTCGCACAATCCATAGGGGCGCGCGACCGGAAAGCCGGTCGGATGGAGGCCGGCGATCAGCCGATATTCGCGGTCGACCGCATGGGCGGAGGGCAGCAGCGGCCCGAACGGCTTGCGGCGCAGGACATAGGCACCCGACGGGCTGTCGAGCCGGTAAGTCGGGTTGGACTGGCCGCCGGCGAATTTCGCGTAGCTGAGCGGGCCGCGGAAGCCGGCGACGTTCGCCGTCATCCAGTCGGCGAGCCGGTCGAGGTCGAGGCGGTCCTTGTCCGCGACGGGAATGGTCTGGGGGGCGTCGGTCATGGAATAATCCCGTCCGTGCTCCTGCGGACGCAGGAGCCCAGGGTTGTCAAGCGTCCCCCTTTTGGCTCTGGGCTCCTGCGTCCGCAGGAGCACGCGGCGGCGGACCTCATTCGAACACGATCACGCTGCGCGTGGTGTCGCCGCGGCGCAGTTCGTCGAAGGCGTGGTTGATCCGGTCCAGCGGCATCCGGTCGGCGATGATCGTGTCGAGGTCGAGCAGGCCGCGCTGGTAGAAGTCAACCAGCCGCGGGATGTCGACGGGAAAGCGGTTGTAGCCCATGAAGCCGCCCTGCAGCGTCTTGCCCGACAACAGGTCGAGCGCCGACAGGCCGACGCTCTCGTTCGGCGGCAGCATGCCGAGGATCGTCGCGGTGCCGCCGCGGCGCAGCACCTTGACCGCGGTCGCCGCGGATTGCGGCCGACCGACCGCCTCGATCGCATGGTGCACGCCGCCGCGGGTGATCGCCACCACCTCGTCGGCGGCGGTGTCGCTGGCGGCGTCGATCGTGTGGGTGGCACCCAATTTCTCAGCGAGGCCGCGCTTCTCGGCGACGGGATCGAGCGCGATGATCTTGCCCGCGCCGGCGATCCGCGCGGCATTGACCGCAGCGAGGCCGATCCCGCCGCAGCCGACGACGCAGACCGTCTCGCCCGGCGTCACGTCGGCGGCGTTGAACACCGCCCCTGCCCCGGTCGTCACCGCACAGCCGATCAGCGCGGCCCGATCGAGCGGCATGTCGCGGTCGATCGCGACGCAGGCATGGTCGTGGACCAGCATCATCTCCGCATAAGCGGACAGGTTGAGCATCTGCGCGATGGGACGCCCATTCGGCCCCACGCCGAGCCTGAGTCGCGGCGGCGCCGAGCGCGGCCGGCGGACGCTGCTGTCGACGCACAGCACCATCCGGCCGGTGACGCAGAATTCGCACTGACCACAGAAGGCGGAGAGGCAGGTGACGACATGGTCGCCGACCTTGACCGTGCGCACCTCCTCGCCGACCGCCTCGACGATCCCCGCCGCCTCATGGCCGGGGATCGTCGGCATCGGGTGCGGATAGACCCCGTCGACGAAATGCAGGTCGGACCGGCAGACGCCGACGGCGGCGACGCGGATCAGCACTTCGTGCGGACCGGGCGCGTCGATGGTGACATCCTCGATCACCAGCGGCGTCTTGGCTTCGTAGAGGACGGCGGCTTTCATGTCAGATATCCCCCTGCGTCATCCCGGCGAACGCCGGGACCCATGGATGCGATCGGCGACTGATCCGCGCCACATCGATGGCAGTGTGTCCATGGGTCCCGGCGCTCGCCGGGATGACGAAGAGAGAACTCACCGTCCCGGCCGCTCCAGCGCGATATCGGCATATTTACCGAATTCGGCGCGGGCGATGGCGCGGTTGTGGACCTCGTCGGGACCGTCGGCGAAGCGCAGGGTCCGCATCGCCGCCCAGGCGTGGGCGAGTTCGAAATCGCCCGACACGCCGGCGCCGCCATGCGCCTGGATCGCATCGTCGAGGATCTGCAGCGCCATGTTCGGCGCCTGTACCTTGATCATCGCGATCTCGAGCTGCGCCGCCTTGTTGCCGGCCTTGTCCATCATGTCGGCGGCCTTGAGGCAGAGCAGCCGGGTCATCTCGATGTCGATGCGCGCGCGTGCGATCCGCTGCTCCCAGACCGACTGGTCGGCGATCCTCTTGCCGAAGGCGACGCGGGTGAGCAGCCGCTTCGCCATCGCCTCGATCGCCGTCTCGGCGACGCCGATCGTGCGCATGCAATGATGGATGCGGCCGGGGCCGAGCCGCCCCTGCGCGATCTCGAACCCGCGCCCCTCGCCGAGTAGCATGTTGGACGCCGGCACACGGACGTTGTCGAGCCGCACCTGGCCGTGGCCGTGCGGTGCGTGGTCATAGCCATAGACGGTGAGCATCCGCTCGATCGTCACGCCCGGCGCGTCCATCGGCACCAGGATCATGCTCTGCTGGGCGTGGCGCTTCGCCTCGGGATCGGTCTTGCCCATGACGATCGCGACGCGGCAGCGCGGATCGCCGACCCCGCTCGACCACCATTTGGTACCGGAAATGACGTAATCGTCGCCATCGCGGATCATCCGCGTCTCGATATTGGTCGCGTCCGACGAGGCGACCGCCGGCTCGGTCATCAGAAAGGCGGAGCGGATGTCGCCGTGCATCAGCGGCGCGAGCCATTCGTCCTTCTGCGCGCGCGTGCCGTAGCGGAGCAGCACTTCCATGTTGCCCGTGTCGGGCGCCGAGCAGTTGAAGCATTCCGACGCCCAGCCGACCTTGCCCATCTCCTCGGCGCACAGTGCATATTCGAGGTTGCTGAGCTGCGTGCCCTCGAATTCGAACGTGTCGTCGACCGGCGGCTGGCCGGAATGCGGCGGCATGAAGAAATTCCACAGCCCCGCCGCCTTGGCGCGCGCCTTCACCTCCTCGATGACCGGGATCACCTTCCAGCGTTCGCCGTCATGCTCCTGCGCATCGTATTCGGCCTGGCGCGGGCGGATCTCGGCATCGATGAAGGCACGTACCCGGTCGCGGAACACGGTCTCGCGCGCACTCAGGGTGAAGTCCATACAGGCTCCTCTCGAAGGGCGTTCTACGCCATACCCTTTTTTCGGTAAAGCATCGGCAGCGGCAGGCAAGAGCCAATTTGCCCTGCGTTCCGCAGGGTGAAGGCGAACGATCAAAAAATGCTGTTTCTTCGAAAGCGCGATTGATACAAGGGCGTGATGAACCAGGCGGGGACGGCGGCCGATGCGGCCGCAGCGACGATCGGCGGCGACGAGGAACAGGGCACGAAGCGATTCCGCGCCAAGCGCGACGCGATCCTGGCCGCCGCTGCGGAAGCGATCAACGAACAAAGCGCCAAGGGCATGACCTTCGCCGACGTCGCCCGCCGCGTCGGCCTGAACACGACCAGCGTCACTTATTATTTCAAGCGCAAGGAGGATCTGGCCGCCGCCGCCTTCGAGCATACGCTCGATCAGTTGCTGGCAATGCTCGACACCGCCGCGGCGGAGCCGGACGCCGAGGCGCGCGTCCGCCGCTTCCTGGCGCTCAACATGGCGCGGCTGGCACGGGTGCAGCGCGGCGAGGACCGCGCCATGGCGGTGCTGTCCGACCTACGCGCGACGGAGGAGCCGAACCGCAGCCGGCTGATGACTGGCTGGCGCGAGGTGTTCCGACGGACCCGCGCGCTCTGGGGCCCGGCGCCGAGCCGCGCGCACACCGACCTGCACGGCGCACGGGCACATGTGCTGCTCGAGAACATCTTCTGGCTGCCGGCCTGGCTGACCCGCTACGAACCCGACCAATACGACCGGGTCGAGATGCGGCTGATGGACGTGTTCGCGCACGGCATCGCCGGCGCGCGGTCGCTCTGGTCGCCGCAGCCGATCGACCTTGAACATGCCGAGACCGAGCCGGGGCGTGCCGCCTTTTTGCTGGCGGCGACGCGGCTGATCAACCAGCTCGGCTATCGCGGCGCCTCCGTGCAGCGGATCGCCGCGGAGCTCAACGTCACCAAGGGCAGCTTCTACCATCATCTCGACGCCAAGGACGATCTGGTCACCGCTTGCTATCAACGCAGCTTCGACACGATCTCCGACTGCCAGCGGCTCGCCGACGCGCACGGCGGCAGCCAATGGCAGCGGTTGGTCAGCGTCATCGCCACCCTGCTCGACGTGCAGTTCGCCGAGCGCGCGCCGCTGCTGCGCACCACTGCGCTGAGCGGACTGCCGGCCGACGTGCGCACCGCGATGGTCGATCGGTCCAACCGGATCGCGCGCCGCTTCGCCGGTACGATGATGGACGGCATCGCCGAAGGATCGATCCGCGCGGTCGACGCACTGATCGCGGCGCAGGCGCTGATGGCGCTGCAGAATGCGGCCTTCGACATGCGCAAATGGGCGGGCACGATGCCGCGCGAGCGGGCCATCGCCATCTACGCCTCGACCCTGCTGTTCGGCATGTTCGACGACCGGGCGATCGGCTGAACCGGACGCCGCCGCGGTATACCGTGTCCCGTTCGGTCGAATTTTTTACAGGATAGGGTGCGGATGTTGTCCTTCGGCATCGTCTCCACGGCAAGGGACGGGAACATCACCGGGCCCGTCTAGCTTCAGCCGAGAAGGGATCGATGGCCGAACCGATCAAGCCCCCCGCCGCCCAGTTCCTCCGCGACGACGTGATCCGCGGTGGCATGGACCTGTTGCTGTTTGCGCACAAATCACACCTGCGCCACGCCGATGGCGAACTCGGCGCACTGGGCCTGGGGCGGGCGCATCACCGCTGTCTCTATTTCATCGGCCGACGCCCCGACCTGTCGGTCGGCGAACTGCTGTCGCTGCTCGGCGTCACCAAACAATCTTTGGGCCGGGTGCTCGGCGCCTTGGTCGAGCGCGAACTGGTCGCGCAGCGGACCGGCGACACCGATCGTCGCCAGCGGCTGCTGCGCCTGACCCCTGCGGGCGAGGCGCTGGAGCAGCGGCTGTTCAGCGGGTTGCACGGCAACATGAGCCGCGCCTATGCCGCCTCCGGCGAGGATGCGGTCACCGGCTATTGGACGATGATGCAGAATCTGATGAGCGACGAGGCGCAGCGCCAATTCGCCGACTTCCATGCTGCGCCGGTGCGCGGCCGCGAGGCGATGGCGCAATAGCCGCCGCCCCGTGCACGGCACGGGGTGATCGCCCTTCTCCCGCAACCCCGCTACACCGCGGCAGGGTTCCGGGGGGAGTCGCATGAGGTTCGAACATCGCGCGGTGCCGATCGTGCTGGCGGCAGTGGTCGTCGACGTGATCGGCTTCGGCATCGTCATGCCGGTGCTGCCGGCGCTGATCACCCATATGGGGCATGTCGACCTGGCGCGGGCGACGCGGGTGTCGGGCTGGCTGCTCGCGGTGTTCGCCTTCACCCAATTTTTTGCCGGACCCGTGCTCGGACAGCTCGGCGACCGGTTCGGCCGACGGCCGGTGCTGATCGCGTCGATGGCGGCGTTCAGCCTCGACTATCTGCTGATGGCGGCGGCGCCGACGCTCGCCTGGCTGTTCGTCGGCCGCGCCATCGCCGGGATCGCCGGCGCCACCTATGGCCCGGCCGGCGCGGTGATCGCCGACACCACGCCGCCGGACAAGCGCGGCGCGACCTTCGGCCTGCTCGGCGCGGCGTTCGGCATCGGCTTCATCCTCGGCCCGGCGCTCGGCGGGATCGCCGCTGCGCTCGGCACGCGCGCGCCCTTCGTCGTCGCCGCCGCTCTGTCCGCGCTCAACGCGCTGGCGATGGCGGCACTGCTGCCCGAGACGCTGGATCGCGACACTCGCCGGCCGTTCCGGCTGCGCGATGCGCATGTCGTCGGCGCATTCAAACCCTTGTTCGCGGCGGGTAATGCGACGCCGCTGCTCGTCGCCTGGTTTCTGTGGCAATTGGGCGGCGCGGTCTATCCGGCGACCTGGGCGTTCTGGGCGGCGATCCGCTTCGGCTGGGACGCGACCGCGATCGGCTGGAGCCTCGCCTGAGTCGGGCTGCTCAGCGTCGTCGTGCAGGTCGGCCTGACGCAGCGGGTGCTGGCGCGCTTCGGCGAGCGCAACGCGGCGATCGTCGGCCTCGGCTGCGCGACGGTAACGTTGGTCGCCTATGCCTTCACCACCCACGGCTGGCAGGTCTATGCCTTCTTCCTGGTCGGCTGCCTCGGCGCCTTCGCTTATCCGGCGCTCAACGCGATCCTGTCGCGGATGGTCGATGCGACGCGGCAGGGCGCGCTGCAGGGCGGGATCGGCAGCATGAACGCCCTCGCCGCGATCCTCGGACCGCTGATCGCGGCGCAGAGCCTCGGCATCGGCGCAGGCCACGGTTTCGACGGCGCGGCCTTTCTGGTCGGCGCGGTCTTGATCGGCGGCGCGGCGGCGATCATCTGGGCAGGCACGCCGCGGATACCCCCCGCCCCCGCCGGCGAGGAGGCACAGCGATGATCGACCTGCACTATTGGCCGACGCCCAACGGGCACAAGATCACGATGATGCTGGAGGAATGCGGCCTCGATTATCGCATCGTGCCGGTCGACATCAGCAAGGGCGAGCAATTCGCCCCCGACTTCCTGACGATCGCGCCGAACAACCGCATGCCGGCGATCGTCGACACCGCGCCGGCGGACGGCGGCGACCCGGTGTCGGTGTTCGAATCGGGCGCCATCCTGCTTTATCTCGCCGAGAAGACGGGGCGGTTCGGCGGCGATACGCTGCGCGCCCGCGTCGCGGTGACGCAATGGCTGATGTGGCAGATGGGCGGGCTCGGCCCGATGCTCGGCCAGAACCACCATTTCAATCGCTACGCGCCCGAGAAGGTGCCCTATGCGATCGACCGCTACGTCCGCGAGACCGCGCGGCTGTACGGCGTGCTCGACCGCCAGCTGGCCGGGCGCGAGTTCATCGCCGGCGCCTATTCGATCGCCGACATGGCCTGCTATCCGTGGATCGTGCCGCATGCGCTGCAGCAGCAGGATCTGGCGGACTTTCCCAACGTCGCGCGCTGGTTCGCCGCGGTGACGGCGCGACCGGCGACCGTCGCCGCCTATGCCAGGGGCGCCGAGCTCAGCCGTCCGGATGCGCCGATCAGCGACGAGACGCGGCGCATCCTGTTCGGTCAGGGCAGCCGCTGACCGGCGGGCGGCGCGAAACGATGGTGGCATCGCGGTAGCGACGCGCCTAGCCTGGTGACGATGACCGCACTGAAGACGATCCTCGACACGCTCACCCCGCACGACGGCGGCTGGCACACCGACATCCCCGCCGACTGGCTGCAGGGACGAACCGCTTATGGCGGCCTGTCGGCGGCGCTGGCGTTGCATGCCGCGCAAGCGAGCGACAGCGACCTGCCGCCGCTGCGATCGGCGCTAATCGCCTTCGTCGGACCGCTGAGCGGCCGCGTCAGCGTCCGCGCCGAACGGCTGCGACGCGGGCGCAACGCCGCCTATGTGCAGGCGGACGTGATCGGCGAGGCGGGGCTGGGGCTGCGCGCGACCTTCGTATTCATGGCGCCGGTCGCGTCCACCGTCGACCATCGCATCGACCGCGGCAGCGCCGAGACACCACCTACGGCGGACGCCGCCGTCTACCGCGGCCATCCCGCGGTGACCTTCAGCCGCAACTTCGAGATGGTCGACGCCACCATTGCGCCCGGCGCCGGCTGGCGGCGCTGGGTACGGCTTGCCGAGCGCAACGGGCTGGACCCGGCGGTCGAGCTGACCGCGGTCGCCGACTGCCTGCCCCCCGCGGCGCTGCGGCTGATTGGCGGCCCCGCGCCGGTCAGTTCGATGACGTGGCAGCTCAACCTGCTCGGCCCGCCGGCGCCGACGCGCGACGGCTGGTGGCTGCTCGACAGCGACACCGACTATGCGCATCAGGGCAATTCGAGCCAGCGCATGACCGTCCGCAATGCCGAGGGCCTGGTCGTCGCCGAACAGATGCAAAGCGTCGCCCTGTTCGGCTGATCCGCCGCTACAAATTGCGACACTTGGCAGGGGCAACGACATACGATTGCGACATGGCACCGCCAGAAGGGCAAGGCTGAGGCGGGGATCGGCCCCGCCACCCGGAGACGTGATCCGATGCGATTGCCCCTGCTGACCCTTGCCCTCGCGGCGAGCGGCCTCGCCGCCGCCGCCCAGGCGCAGACCGCCACCCCGCCTGCCCCGCCGCCGCCCGGCAACCCGATGATGCGCGCCGACTCCAATCACGACGGCGTCATCACCCGAGACGAGGCCAAGGCCGAGGCGGGCGCGCGCTTCGACGCGATGGACGCCAATCACGACGGCACGCTGTTGCCCGAAGAACGCCAGGCCTATCGCGCGGCGATGCGGGCGCGGCGAATGGGCAATGCCCCGGCGGATGCCAAGGCGCCGCCGCCGCCCCCGGCGGGCGGCTATGCCGGCCGCGACGGCGACGTGTCGGTGACGCGCGCCGACTATGTCGCGCGCGCCGCGACGCGCTTCGACCGGATGGACGCCAATCACGACGGCAAGATCGACGCGACCGAAATGGCGCAGATGCGCTTTGGCGGCCGTCGCGGCGGCGGCAGCATGCCTGGCGGCGATACCCCGCCCCCGCCGCCGCCGTCCGACCAGTAACCACTGGACGATCAGCGTTGCACCGGCCGGGCCCGCGACCGTCGCGGTGCCCGGCCGGGTTGCAGGGATGGGCACAGTGACTATGGCCGACGAAATGGGAGACACGCCGCACCTGCTGCTCGTCGACGACGAGCGTTCGATCCGCGAGCCGCTGGCACAATATCTCACCCGCCAGGGCTTTCGCGTCACCCAGGCCGCCGACGCGGAAAGCGCGCGCACGCGCCTTGCCGCCTACGCCATCGATCTGGTCATCCTCGACATCATGATGCCGGGCGAGGACGGCCTGTCGCTGTGCCGCCATATCGCCGCGACCAGTGACACGCCGGTGATCCTGCTGACCGCCAAGGCGGAGGAGACCGACCGGATCGTCGGACTGGAAATGGGCGCCGACGATTATGTCGTGAAGCCCTTCTCGCCGCGCGAGCTGGCGACCCGCGTCAAGGTGGTGTTGCGCCGCCTGACCGCGGGCGGGGCACGTCAGCATGCGCCGGAAAGCGGCTCCTACGCCTTCGCCGGCTGGGTGCTGAAGACCGGCGAGCGCACGCTCGTCGACCGCGAGGGCGTGTCGGTGCCGCTGTCGACCGGCGAATACAATCTGCTGCTCGCGCTCGTCACCCGGCCGCGGCAGGTGCTGACCCGCGACCAGCTGCTCGACCTGACCCAGGGCCGCGAGGCGGCGGCGTTCGACCGCGCGGTCGACAATCAGGTCAGCCGCCTGCGCCGCAAGATCGAGGCGGACGCCAAGGCGCCGGAGATCATCAAGACGGTGTGGGGCGGCGGCTATACGCTGGCGGCGGAGGTGACGCGGCTGTGACGCGGCGGTGGCGCCCGCGCACGCTGGCCGGGCAGATCGCCCTGCTCGTCGCCATCGGCCTGTTCGTCGCGCAGGCGATCAACTTCGGCCTGCTGCTGCGCGAACGGCGCAATTTCCGGCTGGAGCAGACCACCGGCCCGGTCGTCGCCCGGCTGATCGACGCGACCGAGCGCGCCGCGCGCCCGCGCCCCGACCGAGACCGCGAGCAGCGCGGGCGGGTGCGGCGCTATCCCGCCAATCCGATCCCCGTCACCGCGCCGCGGCTCACCGAGGTCGAGGACGCGCTGCGGTCGACGCTGGCGGAGACCGGCATGCGGCCGGGGCGGATCGTCACCGGCCTGCTGCCGATCGATCCCGCCGACCCGCTGTTGCGCCGGATGCCGCCCAAGCGCGCCGAGCGGATCGTCGCCCGCGGCGCCGAGTTGCGGATCGCGGTCGAACAGCCGGGACGCGGCTGGTGGGTGTTGAGCACCTTCTGGCTGAGCGACGATCGCGATCTGGTCTGGCGGCTGGTCGGCGAGACGGCGGTACTCTATCTGCTCGTGCTGGTGCCGGTGCTGCTCGCCGGGCGGCGGCTGTCGCGCCCTTTGCGCGACCTGACCCGGGCGGCGGAGCGGTTCGGGCCTGGCGACGGCGCCGAGGAGGTGCCGGAAAGCGGGCCGGGCGACGTGCGTCAGCTGATCGCGGCGTTCAACGCGCTGCGGCTGCGCGTCACCGCGATGCTCGAGGAAAAGGACCGGATGCTGGGTGCGATCGGCCACGATCTGCGCACGCCGCTCGCCGCGCTGCGCGTCCGTATCGAATCGGTCGAGGACGAGGGCGACCGCACGCGCATGGCGGCGACGATCGAGGAGATGAACCGCACGCTCGACGACATCCTGTCGCTGGCGCGGATGGGCCGGCCGAGCGAGGCGCCGACCGAGGTCGACCTGGCGGCGCTGGTCGATGCCGTGGTCGAGGATTTCCGCGACCTCGGCCAAGACGTCGCCTTCGAGGAGGTCGAGCGGCTGCGCATGCGGCTGCGCCCGGCGCTGATGCGGCGCGCGGTGCGCAACCTGATCGAGAATGCGGTCAAATATGGCGGCGGCGCAGAGGTGCGGCTGGCCGTCGCGCCGCATGGCGTCGACATCGAGGTGGCGGATCGCGGACCCGGTATTCCGGAGGAGCGGCTGGAGGACGTGTTCGATCCGTTCACCCGCCTTGAAAGCTCGCGCAACCGCGACACCGGCGGCATCGGTCTCGGCCTGGCGCTGGCGCGCTCGATCGTGCGCGAGGCGGGCGGCGACATCCGGCTGCGCAATCGCGCGGGTGGCGGCCTGTGCGCGGTGATCGCGCTGCCCCGCGGTGCGCGGTCGATCGCACCCGTTTAGCGGCGCGATCGCACCCGTTACGGGTCCGTAATCGGCCGTTTACCGAAGCGGGCGGACATACGGGCATCCATGCTGCCCGAAGGTCCGATGAACCCCTTGCTGCCGCTCCGTCGCCTGATCCTCGGCGTGATCGCCATGCTGTGCGCCGCGATCGTCGCGTCGCCCGCCGCCGCCGCGGGCTGTACCGTCAGCACGTCGCTCGCGCCGGCGATCGGCCCCTATTCACCGGCGGCGATCAAAGCGGCGGCGGTGCCCGCGCAGAAGACGCGCGCCGGCCTGACCTGCGATACGTCGATCATCGTGCTGCTCGGCGGCAATTACATCCGCGGCACGCTGAACACGACCAACGGGCTGAAGCTGACGCGCAGCGGCGGCGGCACCATCGGCTATACGACCTCTGCCGACGCCAACGGCACCTACCCCTTCACGCCGGGCGTGCCGCTCGACTTCATGCAGAACAATCTGCTCAACGTGCTCGGCCTGCTCGGCGGCAGCACGGCCGACCTGCCGCTCTATCTGAAACTGACCGGTGGCACGACGCCGGTGGCGGGCACCTATACCGACCGGATCACGATCGACTGGAGCTGGTATATCTGCCCGGTCTATGCCGCGGGCGTGTGCACAGGCACACCGAATGCCGGCACCGGCCGCTCGACGATCGACGTGACGCTGACCGTCGCGGCGCAGAATGCGACCATGACGATGACGACCGTGACCAGCTGGGACCCGGTCAACGGCACCAGCAATCCGCGCGACCTGCCGGGGGCGCGACGCCGCGTGTCGGTGGCGATGAGCAATCCCGATATCGTGCCGCTCGACGCCGGTACGATCGGGCTGGTGCTGCCGACGCCGGCGCGGGCGGTGGTGGCCTTGGACGGCGACGGGACGTCGTCGACGACGGTGGTCGGGTTGACCGATGGCTCGCCCGCCTCCGGCGTCACGTTGCGCTATGGCGGGCCGGGCGACACCACCGACGACGTCGATTTCTCGTCCGACGGTGGCGCGACCTGGACCTATGTGCCGGTGGCGGGCAACATCGCCAGCGAGGCGGCGGTGACGCATGTCCGGCTGCGCCCGCGCGGCGCGATGGCGAAGCAATCCTCCTTCACCGTCTCGCTGCCCTATCTGCTGCGCTGAGCCTCAGTCCTCCAGGATCGCGCTGTGCCGGCGAGTGTCGCGCATCCGCCAATAGGTGATCAGCGACACGCCGATCATCGCCGTGACATACCAGTAGAAGGCGCGTTCCACGCCGGCCTGCTTCAGCCATAAAGCGACATATTCGGCCGTGCCGCCGAAGGCGGTATTGGCCAGGGCATAGGGAAGCGCGACGCCGAGCGCGCGGATATGGGCGGGGAACAGCTCCGCCTTCACCACCGCATTGATCGCGGTATAGCCGCTGACGATGACCAGAGCGATCATCACCAGCGCGAAGGCGGCGAAGGGGCTGTGGACACGCTCCAGGGCGGAGAAGATCGGGACGGTCGCAATGAGGCCGAGCACGCCGAAGCCGATCATCAGCGGCCGCCGGCCGATCCGGTCCGACAAGGCGCCCGCGACCGGCTGCAGCGCGGCATAGAGCGCCAGCGCGGCGGTCATGATCCAGGTCGCGGTCTCGCGCGAGAAGCCGGTCGTGTTGACCAGGAACTTCTGCATGTAGGTCGTATAGGCGTAGAAGGCGAGCGTGCCTCCGGCGGTGAGCAGGATCACCGTCGCCGCCTGACGCGGGTGGCGGCTGAACAACAGCCAGCCGCTCGACCGCGGCTGGTCGCGGGCGTTTTCGAACGCCTGCGTCTCGGCGAGGCCGCGGCGGATGCGGAAGACAAGGATGGCGAGCAGCCCGCCGAGCGCGAACGGGATCCGCCATCCCCAGGATTCCAGCTGCGCCTCGCTCAGCACCGCCTGCAGCAGCAACAGGGTGAACAGCGCGAGCAATTGCCCGGCGATCAGCGTGACATATTGGAAGGAGGAGAAGAAGCCTCGCCGCTCGCGCCCCGCCATCTCCGACAGATAGACCGCGCTGGCGCCATATTCGCCACCGACGCTCAATCCCTGCATCAGTCGGGCGACGACGAGCAGCGCCGGCGCGCCCCAGCGAATCGATTCGCAGGATGGCGACACCGCGATCAGGAAGGCGCCGGCGCACATCAGCACCACCGACAGCGTCAGCCCCGCCTTGCGGCCGTAGCGGTCGGCGTAGATGCCCATGATCCACGCGCCGACCGGCCGCATCACGAAACCCACCGCGAAGATCGCGGCGGTGTTGAGCAATTGCGCGGTGGGATTGCCCTTCGGGAAGAAATGCGGCGCGAAATAGAGGCCGAAGGCGGAATAGACATACCAGTCGAACCATTCGACGAGGTTGCCGGCCGAGCCGCCGAGGATCGAACGAAGACGATGGTTGGGGGTGGCCGGTGCGGTCATCGCGCCAGCATAGCCATGCTGGCCGGGGCGTCACCCCCGGCCGGCGATCAGAAGGGCGTCATCGAATAGGGCCGCGCCGTCTTGGCACTACCCCAGCTCCGGTTCGGCGTCGCCTGCATGGTGAAGCGCAATTCGCCGCCCGCCATGATCTGCTCGTGCGTGATGTAGCTGTGCGTCAGCGGCGTGCCGTCGAGCGTGACCTGGCCGACATAGCGGTTGGCGTCGCTCAGTCCGTCGGCGCGGATCGTGAACGTGCGGCCATTGGGCAGCGTCAGCACCGCACGGCGGACGAAGGGCCGGCCGATGACATATTGGTTGGTGCCCGGCGTCACCGGATAGAAGCCGAGCGCGGTGAACACCAGCCAGGCGGACATCTGGCCGAGGTCGTCGTTGCCCGACAGGCCGTCGGGGGTCGGCTTGTATTGGCTGGCGACGATCTGGGCGAGCCGCTCCTGCGTCCGCCACGGCTGGCCCGCGAGGACGTAGAGATAGGCGACGTGGTGGCTCGGCTCGTTGCCGTGGATATACTGGCCGATCAGCCCGGCGATGTCCTCGGCATGGCTGTAGTCGAGCTTGCTGTTGTCATAGTCGAACATCGCATCGAGCTTGGCGACCACCTTGCGGTCGCCGCCGAGCAGGCGGAACAGCCCGCCCTGATCCTGGGGCATGAACCAGCTGTACTGCCAGGCATTGCCCTCGGTGTAATCAGAGCCATAGTTGATCGCGGTCGGGTCGAAGGGAGTCCGGAAACTGCCGTCGCTCTTGCGGGCGCGCAGGAAGCCGGTCTTGGCGTCGAAGCTGTTGCGCCAGTTGCCGGCCCGCTTCTCGAACGTGGCGGCAACGTCGTTGCGGCCCATGGCGCGGGCCATGCGGGCGATGGTCCAGTCGTCATAGGCATATTCGACCGTCTTCGACGCGGCCTCCGGCTCCCTGTCGATCGGCACATAGCCGCGCTTCATATACTCGCCGAGGCCGCCGTAGGGCGCGTAGGTGGCGCTGGCGACCATCGCGTCGAGGGCCGCCTTGGCGTCGAAGCCGCCGATGCCCTTCAGATAGGCGTCGGCGATCACCGGCACGGCGTGGTAGCCGATCATCGTCCAAGTCTCGCGCCCGGCGAACTGCCAGACCGGCAGGATGCCGTCGGGGCTGTAGCGGCGGCTGTCGATCAGCGAGCGGACCACGTCGGTGGTGGTCTGCGCCGGCTGGATCAGCGTCAGCAGCGGATGTTCCGCCCGGAACGTGTCCCACAGCGAGAAGGTCGAGCGGACGGTGTAACCGTTGGCGCGATGCACCTGGTCGTCGGGCCCGCGGAAGCGGCCGTCGGCATCGCTCCACACGCTAGGGGCGAGCAGGCTGTGATAGAGGGCGGTGTAGACGCTGGTGCGGATCGGCGCATCGGCATCGATCTGCACCGCGCCGAGCGCCGTGGCCCATGCCGCCCTCGTCTTGGCGAGGACGGCGTCGAAGTCGCCGGGTTCGGCATCGAGATTGGCGACCGCCCCGTCCTCGTCGACGCCGGACAGGGCAACGCGCACCTCCAGCGTCTGCAGCTTGCCGAAGTCGAGCCGCGCCTCCAGTTGCCGGCCGAGCTTCTCGGCCAGCGCGTCGCTGCCGCGGCCGGGACCGGCGAAGCCCTTGTAGGGGACGTTGGCGTCGCGATCGACGAAGGCGTGATCTCTGAGCGGCGCGGAAAAGCGCATCGCGAAGAACAATTTGCGCCCCGGCGCCCAGCCGCGAGTCTCGCGGAAGCCGGTCAGCGTGCCGTCGGGACGGAGGTGCAGGCCCGACCACAGGATCTTGCCCGGATAATTGTACAGCGACGTGCGCAGGTCGAGGACCAGATGCGCATTCTGTCCGCCGAAGCGATAGCGATGCACGCCGACGCGGGTGCCTGCGGTCAGCTCGGCGCGAATATCTCGGTCATCCAGCGTCACCGCATAATAGCCCGGCGTCGCGCTCTCGCGCACATGGCTGAAGCGCGAACGGTAGCCGGACAGCGGCACCTTGGGATCGCCGGGATCCATCGGCACCGCGTCGCCGGCGACCGGCATCACCAGCACGTCGCCGAGATCGGAATGGCCGGCGCCGGAGAAATGCGTGTGGCTGAACCCCTGGATCGTCGGGTCCTCGTAGCGATAGCCGGCCGCATGGCCGTAGCATTGCCGGATTTCGCAGCCCGTGTCCGTGTCCGGGCTGAGCTGCACCATGCCGAACGGCGCGGTGGCGCCGGGAAAGGTATGCCCCTCCCCGCCCGTGCCGATGAACGGGTCCGCGGTGGGCGGCGCGATCTGGGCGCCGAGCGGTGCAGCGATCAAGGCGGCGGAAGCTAAGAGGAAGCGCATCAAGGGGTTAGAGCATTTCACCCGGCGCGAGGAAAGGCCCCGGCGGATCGGTAACGCCGCGATGCGGGCGGCTCGGGGCGCGGAAACCTTCCAGCCGACCGGTTCTACAGCCCCTTCCAGGCCGCCCAGTCACAATAGAGATAGTCGGGTTCGAATTCGGCGACGGCGGCGAGCCGTTTTTGGTCGAGTATCGTGACCTCGCCCGAGCGGAAGTTCATCAGCCCGTCCTCGCGTAGCGTCCGCAAGGTCCGGTTGACGTGGACGCCGGTCAGCCCGCAGGCCTCCGCCAATTCTGGCTGGGTCAGGGCCAGTGTGAAGCGGCCGTCATGGGCCAGGCCGACGGCTTCCATCCGCGCGTTTAGCTCGCAGAAGAAATGCGCCAACCGCCCCTCTGCGCCGAGCCGGCCGAGCCGGAAGATCCATTCGCGATGCATCGCGGCATCGATCAGCGTCGCGAACCACAGGAAACGACCGAGCCGCGGATGCTCCTCGGTGATCCGGGTTAGCTGATCGTGTTCGAAGATCGCGACGCGGACCGGGCCGAGCGTCGCGATGTCATGGTCGAGCCGGCCGGTCGGAAAGCCGTGCAGGTCGACGAAGTCGCCCGGCACGTGGACGGACACGATCTGTCGATAGCCTTCGCGATCGTCCATGTAGCGGCTGACGAACCCGTCGACCAGGAACATGCTGTGATGGATCGGCTGGCCGCGGCGGACGAGCTGATGCCGGCCGGGGTAGGTCTTCACCTCCGACGCCGCATCTTCCAGCACGCGCCGCTCCTCCGCCGACATCCGCGCCCGGCCGCGCCGCAGCAGGAAACGGCCGGTCAGCGGATGGGTGGCGAGATCGTCTTCCGGATCATCCCTCATGCGCGGCTCAACCGGTGCGCGCGCGTAACGTTCCCCGGCTCATTCGGCGGCGCATGACAAGACGGCCGGCTCGCCCGGCGCGGCGAGTTCGTCGGCGAACCAGGCGCAGGTGCGCGACAGCCCCTCGGCGAGCCCGACGCGGGGCTGCCAGCCGAGCACCGCCTGCGCACGGCCGATGTCCGGGCGGCGGCGCCGCGGGTCGTCGATGGGCAGCGGCAGGCGCGTGACCGGCGCCTGTGCCCCGGTGATCGCGCGCACCTGGTCGAGCAGTTCGCTGATCGTCAGCTCGTTCGGATTGCCGAGGTTGATCGGCTCCAGCCCGTCGATCTCGCTGTCCATCAGCGCAATGAGACCGGCGACCAGATCGGAGACGTAGCAGAAGCTGCGCGTCTGCGAGCCGTCGCCGTAGATGGTGATCGGCTCGCCCGACAGCGCCTGGCAGATCAAATTGGAGACGACGCGGCCGTCGTCGGGGTTCATGTTAGGACCGTAGGTGTTGAAGATGCGCGCGACGCGCACCTCCGCCCGGCGCAGGCGCGCGAAATCGAAGGACAGGGCCTCCGCCGCGCGCTTGCCCTCGTCGTAACAGGCGCGCGGGCCGGTGCAGTTGACGGAGCCGCGATAATCCTCGCGCTGCGGATGATGTTCGGGGTCGCCATAGACCTCGCTGGTCGAGGTGAGCAGGAAGCGGGCGCCCTGCGTCTCGGCGAGCCGCAGCAGCCGGTCGGTGCCGACGACGCTGGTCAGCATCGTATGCTCCGGATCGGCCTGATATTGCGGCGGCGAGGCGGCGCAGGCGAGATTGTAGATGCGGTCGAACCGCTGGCCGGTGACGTGGTCGGGCAGCGGATCGATCACGTCCGCCTCGACGAAGCTGAAGTTCGGATGCCCCTGCAGATCGCGGAGATTGGATGGCCGGGCGGTCTGCAGATTGTCGAGGCAGACGACCTGCTCGCCGCGATCGAGCAAGGCGCGGCACAGATGCGAGCCGATGAAGCCCGCACCGCCGGCGACGAGCGAGCGGATGGTCCGGTGGGTCATGCTCATTCCCCGGCCAGCGTCGGTCAGATGGCGTTCGAGTTCGGCGGCGCGGGTGTCGGCACCGTGGGCGGCGAGCACGTGCACGCGGGCGGCGCGACCCATGGCGCGGGCGTCGCGGTCGAGCGCGGCGATCACCTCGGCGGTGGTGTCCGCCAGGATGATCTCGCGATCGGGGGCGAACAGCTGGTCCAGACCGTCCCAGCGGTCGGAGATGATCGGCGTCCCGCAGGCCGCCGCCTCGAACAGCCGGACCGAGGGCGACCAGCCGGCGGCGATCATGTCGGCACGGGTGACGTTGAGCGTGAAGCGGCTGGCCGAATAGAAGGCCGCATGGTCCACCGGTGGCAGATGCTCGATCCGTTCGACATTGGCCGGCCAGTCGATCGCGGCCGGATATTGCGGGCCGGCGATCGCGAAGCGCCGCTCCGGGCGGGCGCGCGCGACGTCGATGAGCAGCCGGGTCAGCGTCGGCTGGCGGTCGTCGCTATAGGTGCCGAGATAGCTGAGATCCCAGCGCACCGGCACGTCGAGCGGGCGATAGGCGTCGGTGTCGACCGAGCAATAGAGCGCCCTTGCCATCGGGCTGCCGAAGTCGCGCTCCAGTCGGCGCAGCGTCGGGCCGCCGGTGAAGGACAGATAGAGATCGAAATCGGGGATCACCGCCGGCGACAGATATTCGAAGTCGCCGCGGCCGAGCTTGGCGAGCGTGACCGGCGTATCGATGTCGTAGAAAGCGGTCACGCCGCGCGCGACCCGCTGGACATGGTGGGCGACCGCGACACCCTCCGGCACGTAGGAGCCGACGATCACCGCATCGGCACCGGCGATCTCCGTATCGAAGCGCGAGAGATCGGCGACACTGTCATAATAGGCCAGACGGCAGAAGCCGGGGTCCGGCAGGTCGCGATGCTCGCCGGCATACCAGGGCATTTCCCGCTCGAGAAACAGCACGTCGTGACCGCGCGCGGCGAAGGCGCGGAGCAGCGCGCGATAGGTGGTGGCATGGCCGTTGCCCCAGGACGAGGCGAGGCTGAGGCCGAGGACGACGAGCTTCATGCCGCCACCGCCAGTTGCAGCCGGCGGAGCAACGCGTCGACCTCCGCCCCGCGCAGATCGTAGGTATGGTCGCGCAACACCCGGGCGAGCGCCGCTTGGCCGATCGCCGCCGCCCGCTCCGGCGTCAGGGTGGCGAGATGCTCCGCGACGTCCTGGCCGTCGCGGGCGACCAGCACCTCCGAGTCGGGTTGCAGGAACTGTTCGATACCCTCCCACGCATCGGTGATCAGACAGGCGGCGGCGCCCGCCGCCTCGAACACGCGGGTTGCCGGCGAGAAGCCGACATGCGCCATGCTGTCGCGCGCGACGTTGAGCACCGCACGCGGGGTGCAATTGAAGGCGTTGTGCTCGGCGGTGTAGACATGGCCGCGATGACGGACGTTGCCGGGCATCGCCTTGCTCTCCCAGCCGTTGCCGCCGATCAGAAATTCTTGTTCCGGCAGCAGCGCCGCCGGTTTGAGGAAGAATTCCTCCACCCGCGATTCCCGATCCGGCAGGCGGTTGCCGAGGAAGGCGAGATCGCAGGCGAAGCGTTCGTCGCGCGGCACCGGATGGTGCGTCTCCGGATCGAGCGCGTTGTAGACCGGCACGCATTGCGCCGCGCCGAAGCCGCGATAGGCATCGACCACCGGCGGGCCGCCGCCATAGGTCAGCACCATGTCGAGGTCGGGCAGCGCCCGCCGTACCGGATGGCTGGCGTCGGCGCGCATCTCGTCCAGCGTCGCGGCGGCGTCGACGTCCCAGAAGATCCTGATCGCATCGGCACGGGCATGGCGGACGATGCCTTCGAGCAACTCGGCGTCGAAGACGCCGACGCCATTCGCCTTGACCACGACGTCGGCGGTGGCCGCCTCGACCAGCACGGCATTCAGGGCGTCGACCGTCGCCGGGTAGACGACCGACTTCGCATAGGGCGGCGCCTCGATGTCGCGATGCTGCTGCCGGTCGAAGGCATCGGGCTCGTAGAAGGTGATGTCGTGGCCGCGTGCGTGCAGCGCCTTGAGGATGCCGCGATAGTAAGTCGCGGCGCCATTCCAGTAAGAGGAAACGAGGCTGGAGCCGTAGAAGGCGATTTTCATGCGGCGTCCTTCGCGGGAATGTCATGGAGGCGGTCGACGATCGCGAACAGCTCGTCGACGCGATGCGCACAGGTATGACGGGCGCGGATCGTCGCGAGCCCGGCGGCGACGAGCGCGGCGCGGCGGTCCGGATCGTCACGGATCACGCGCAGCGCGCTGGCCATGTCCTCGCCCGAGCGGACCATCAGGAAATCCTCGCCGACGCGGAACAGCCCTTCGCTATCGTCCCACGGCGCGGAGACGAGCGGAATGCCGCAGGCGAGCGCCTCGAAGACGCGGATCGTTGGAATGCCGGGCAGGATCGTCGCATAATAGCGGCGCGGCACGTGAACGGTCGCCAGCGCCCGCGCGAACAGCGACGGCGCCGCCGCATTGGGCGCCCAGCCGTGATAGCGCGCGCCATATCGGGCCAGCGTCGCCTTGGCCTCCGCCGGATAGCGGACGCCATAGATGTCGAGCCCCAGTCCCGCGGCGCCGGCGGGCTCGAACAGGAAGCGCTCCAGCTCCTCCGTACGCTCGCCGTCGCCCCAATTGCCGACCCAGACCAGCCCTTCGCGCGGCCCCTCGACGGCGGGCGGGTGGAAGCGACGGATGTCGGCGGCCTCGTGCCACGTCCAGACACGCGCCCCCCAGCCCCATTGCCGATAGACGGCGCTCAGCGTCTCGCCAAAGGCCAGCACGCCGTCATAGCCCGACAAATCGTAGGCGCGCATCTGGTCGGGCTCGCTGACGGCGCGATGGTGCGTGTCGTGGAACAGCAGGGCCCAGCGTGCGCCGCGCTTGCGCAGGCGGCCGAGATCGGCGACCAGCTGGTGCGCGTTCCATTCGTGGACGAGGACGAGGTCGGCCCCGTCGACCATCTCTTCAACGTCGGCGCCATCCGTATAGCCGACCGAGCCGAGCTCCGGATAGGCGGCGCGATAGGCGGCGAGCCCTTCGGCGCCATGGTCGGCATAGAGGTTGGTCAGGCTCCAGTTGTTCTCCGGGGCAAAGACGCGCACGTCGTGGCCGCGCGCGATCAGCTCGCTGAGCACGCCGCGCAGGAAGTGGGCGTTGCCGTGGTTCCAGCAGGAGGCGAGACTATGGGTGAAATAGACGATCCTCATGCGGCGACCTTGCTGGCGGGGGGACGCGCGGAGAGCACCTCGCGGTAGAGCGCGAGCATCGCTGCCGCGCTGGCGGCGGGGGTGTAGCGGCCGGCGCGGCTGCGGGCGGCTTCACCCAGAGCGTGGCGGCGGGAGGGATCGAGGATCAGCCCCTCGATCGCGCTGCACCAGCCGTCCTCGCCGATCGGGACGAACAGCGCCGCACCGTCCCACAATTCGCGGAAGGTCGGATTGTCGGCGAGGACCAGGGCGCAACCCGCCTGCGCCGCCTCCAGCACCGCTAGGCCGAACGGCTCGAAACTGGCAGCGGAAACGAAGACCGGGCGCTTGGCGAGATGGCCGGCGATCTGGTCGGCGGACAGCTGGCCAAGTTCGCGCAGATGCGTCAGCCGGATCGTCTCGCCATGCGGTCCGCGCGCTGCACCGGCGGCGAGGAAGGGGATCGGCAGCCGCGCCGCGGCCCGGTCGAGCAGGGCCGCATTCTTGACGCCGTCCCACAGCCGCCCGACCGTCAGCGCGACGTCCGCGATCGGCTCGGCCGGGTCGAAGGCACGCAGGGGGGTGCGGCCGTTGTGGATCGCCTGCGGGGCCTCGGCAAGGCCATAGTGGCGGCGCACGATCGCCGCATAAGCGGTACTGGGAGCGACGACGCGGTCGACGTTGCGCAATGCCGCAGCGGTCAGCGCGCTGTGCCAGCGATAGTCCCGCGCCAGTGGCGTGCCGGGGCGGGCGGCTTCCCACCAGGTGGCGACGCAGCCGTGGGTGACGGCGATGGTCGGCACCGGCATCGGCCCGGCGGCGGCGAGCGTCGGCATGTTGAGCTGGATCAGATCGACCGACAATTCGGACGCGAGTTCGGCGATCGCTTTGCCCGCGGCCAGGACGGGCGCAGCATCCGCGCACAGCCAGTCGAGCGGCAGGTCGGTCTCGATCAGGGTGCAGGACGGGGTGGCGGCGAACATCACGCGTTGGTCCGCACTCGGCGGCGGACCGACGCTGGCAACGACGACCTCGACACCGGCGGCACGCAGGCCGCGCGCCAGCTCGACGCTATATTCCCAGACTCCGCCGACGGCATCGGTGGTGACGAGGACCTTCATTCCGCCGCCAGTTCGGGTGCGCGCGCGCCGATCGGATGGTTGAGCCCGCGCTCCACCGCCAGCCAGCGGGCGAGATTGGCGACGCCCTCGCGCCACGGCAGCTTCGCCGACAGGCCGAGTGCGGCATCGGCGGCGCGGGTGTCGGCGACGAAGTAACGCTGGTCGCCCGCCCGCCAGTCGGCGAAGGAGACGTCGATCTCGCGCCCGATCAGATCGCCGATATGGGCGAGCAACGTCCTTAGCGAGATGGCGTTGGCCGGCCCGCCGCCGAGGTTGAAGGCGCGCCCGCACACCGCATCGATGCGGCGCCAGGCGTTCAGATACGCCTCCACCGCGTTCGACACGTCGAGGATGTCGCGGACCTGGCAGCCGTCGCCATAGAGCGTGATCGGCTGGCCTTCGAGCGCGCGGATCAGGAAATGGGCGACCCAGCCCTGATCCTCGGTGCCCATCTGCCGCTGGCCGTAGATGCAGCTCATCCGCAGCACCGCGGCGGGAATGCCGTAGCTGCGCGCGTAATCGAGGACATATTGGTCGGCGGCGCCCTTCGACACGCCATAAGGGGTGTGGAAGTCGAGCGGGCGCCCCTCCCCGATGCCATGTGCGCGCACTGCCGCGTCGACCGGGACATAGGTGTCGCCGTCGCGCGCGAAGTCGAGGTCGGCGAGATCGCCATAGACCTTGTTGGTCGAGGCGAAGACCAACGGCGTCGGCGTGCCCTTCCGGCGCAGCGCCTCGAGCAGGTTGAAGGTGCCGAGGACGTTGATCTCCAGATCGTCGCGCGGATCGTCGAGGCTGGTGGTCACCGCGACCTGCGCCGCCATGTGGAACACCGCCTGCGCCTCCGCCACCGCCCCGGCGAGCGTGTCGGCGTCGCGGATGTCGGCACGGATGGCGGTGATCCGCGCGCCGTGGCGGTCCTGCAGCCAGGCGAGGTTGCGCTCGACGCCCGGTCGCGACAGCCGGTCGTAGATCAGCACGTCATGGCCTTCGCTCGCGAGACGGTCGGCGATGTTGCTGCCGATGAAGCCCGCGCCACCGGTGACGAGGACGGGGGCGCCGGTCATGCTTGCCCGCCTTCTTGTCCGTCATTCCCGCGAAGGCGGGAATCTTGAGACGCTGCCGTTGCGCCACGTGCGGAAACCTGCGCGCCTGGATCCCCGCCTCCGCGGGGAAGACGGACAATGGAAAAGCACACGGCTGCCCTCCCCTCGTCATCCCGGCGGAAGCCGGGACCCATGGATACGCAACAACCGTGGTGGCGCGATCCATCGGCGGCACCGTGTCCATGGGTCCCGGCGTGCGCCGGGATGACGGATGAGGTAAAGGCACCCCTCACGCCACCAGCCCCCGCTTCTCCAGCTCGGCCCGCGCCTGCGCGACATTATCTTCGGCGGTCTGCTCGCCGACCCACTCGGCGAGTTCGGCAAGGCCCGCGATGAAATCCGCCTCGGCGCGGAAGCCCAGGCGCTCGGCAGCGCGGGTCGTGTCGCAGAAGCAATGGCGGATGTCGCCGATCCGCGCCTTGCCGACGATCTCCGGCCGGATATCGTTCTTGCCCATCGCCTGGGCCAGCGCCTGCGCCACCTCCGTCACCGACCGGTCGTGACCCGAACCGATGTTGAACGTCTCCCCCGCCGCTTCCGGCAGCACCAGCGCGTCGGCGAAGGCGCGCGCGACGTCGCTGACATGGACGAAATCGCGACGCTGCTCGCCGTCCTCGAAGATCATCGGTTGCTGGCCGTTGAGCAGGCGCGAGGCGAAGATCGCGAGCACGCCGGTATAGGGGTTCGACAGCGCCTGCCCCGGACCGTAGACGTTGAACAGGCGCAGGCACACGCCCTCGATGCCATAGGGCTTGGCCATGATGTGGGTGGTGCGCTCCTGCACATATTTGTTGAGCGCGTAGATCGAGGCGAGATTGGGCCGCTTCCATTCGGGCGTCGCCACCGGAGACAGCATCCGGCCATCGGCGTCGACCGGATCCCAGTTCGCCATGCCGTCGCGCACCGCGCCACGTTCGACATCCTCGCGCATCGCGCCATCGGCGTCGCGATACAGGCCTTCGCCGTAGATCGACATGGACGAAGCGGTGACCACGCGCCGCACGGGGCGATCGATCAGCCGCTCGAACAGCACGGCCGTACCGACGTCGTTGGTCGAGGTATAGCGCTCCACCTCGTACATCGACTGGCCGACGCCGACCTCCGCGGCGAGGTGGATCACGCTGTCGACGCCCTCGAGCGCCCGCGCCACGGCATCGCCGTCGCGGACATCGCCGCGGACCAGCTCCACCGCGTCGGACAGCAAGGGCGGGCGGTCGACATGGCCGTGCACCTGCGGGATCAAGCTGTCGAGCACGCGGACGCGGTTGCCGCGGCGGAGCAGTTCCTCACCGACGAAGCGACCGATGAAACCGGCGCCGCCGGTGATCAGCACCGTTTCGGTCATTGCGGCGCCCGACTGATCGACATCAAAGACAATAGGGAAACGATTGTGTCTGATCGGGTCATCGGTCGCCAATCCCCTCGCTGCGAACAATTGCTACGGAGGTGGAACGAAGGTTCTTCTTCTTTGTTCCTAGTCGCTTAGACCACAATCCTCATAACCGATGTTAAGACCGCATCGAGTCGGGGCAGCACGAAGGACCCTAGTGACCGCGACGTTCCTCCTGATCCGGCACGCCGCGCACATCCATCTTGACCAGCGCCTTTCCGGTCGAATGGAGCATGTGCCGCTGAGCGAAGCCGGCCGTGTCCAGGCCGAGGCGCTCGCCGCCGCATTGGCAGGCGAGCGGATCGACCGGATCGAGTGCAGCCCGCTGGAACGGGCGCGCGAGACCGCCGCCGCGATCGCCACGGCTCATGGCTTGCCCGCGCCGACGCCCGTCGAAGCGCTCGTCGAGATCGACATGGGCGATTGGACCGGGGCGACCTTCGACCGGCTGCACGGCGATCCGGCATGGGACCGCTGGAACGCGGAGCGGGGCACCGCCCGCATCCCCGGCGGCGAGACCATGGCGGAGGCGCAGGCCCGGATCGTCGGCCACCTGTCGGCGCTCGCCGCGTCGGAGGCGGACGGCGCCGTCGTCGCGCTGGTCAGCCATTCCGACATGATCCGTGGTGCGGTCGCTTATGCGCTGGGCCTGCCGCTCGACCGGCTGCTGCGCTTCGACATCGGGCCGGCGTCGGTCAGCCGCATGGTGATCGGCGACTGGGGAGCGAAACTCCACAGCCTCAACGAAAGGATGGTGGCATGACGCCCGATACGTTGCGCGCGGAGGTCGATCGGCTGGGCCCCTGGTTCCACAACATCGATCTTGGCCATGGCATCCATACCGCGCCCGACCATTTCCTCGGCGACTATCCACGCTTCAAATTCGCGCGCTTCGCCGATGCCTTGCCCGCCGACCTGACCGGCAAGAGCGTGCTCGACATCGGCTGCAACGCGGGATTTTATTCGGTCGAGATGAAGCGGCGCGGCGCGGCGCGCGTGCTCGGCATCGACAGCGACGACCGCTATCTGGCGCAGGCGCGGCTGGCGACGGAGGCGCTGGGTTTCGGCGACGTCGAGCTGCGCAAACTGTCGGTCTATGACGTCGGTGCGCTGGGCGAGCGGTTCGACCTCGTCATCTTCATGGGCGTGCTCTACCATTTGCGCCATCCGCTGCTGGCGCTCGACCTGATACGCGAACATGTCGCCGGCGATCTGATGCTGTTCCAGACGATGCAGCAGGGCTCCCACGACGTCTATCCGGTACCGGAGGATCATCCGTTCCACCTGCCCGGCACACACCAGCCGCCGCCCTTCTTCGACGAGCCGGGCTATCCGAAGATGCATTTCATCGAGCGCGAGTTCGCGCACGACTGGACCAATTGGTGGGCGCCCAATGCGGCCTGCAGCGCAGCGATGCTGCGCGCGGCCGGCTTCACGATCCTGGGCCAGCCGGAGGCGGAGGTCTATCTCTGCCGCACCGCACCGGTGCCTTACGCCGAATACGGGCCGATGGCCGTCTATCCGCAGCACGGGGGGCAAGCATGATCGAAGCGGCAATGATCTGGAACGAGCCGAACAACAAATCGCACTGGGATCCGGTCGTCGACCCCGATTGGTCGAAGTTCGCCGACACGGTGATCCGCGCGGGCGCCGCAATCCGCGAGATGAACCCCGCGGTGACGCGCGTGCTCGGCGGGATGAGTCCGATCGATCCCAGCTGGGTCGAGCGGATGCGCGGCCACGGTGCGCTCGATGCGGTCGATGTCGTCGCGGTGCACGGCTTCCCACTCGATTGGAATCTCTGGCCGATCCACGCATGGCCCGACAAGATCGCCGAGATCGAGGCGGTCTGCCCCGACAAGCCGATCTGGGCGACCGAAGTGGGCGTCGGCAGCTTCGGCGCCGAGGAGGTGCAGGTGTTCGGCTTCACCAAGACCGCCGAACTGCTGCTCGACCGGGTGCCGCGGGTGTTCTGGTACTCACTCTACGACCTGCCGCATGCCTGGGGCGCGACGACGCGTCACCGCGAGGCGGAAGGGTCGAGCTACTACCGGCATTTCTACATGGGCCTGATCCGCGAGGACGGTACGCCCAAGCCCGCGCTCGACGACTATGCGAAGGTCGCCGATCGCATGGGCCTGATGCAGTGGTTCCATTACCAGGACCCGCGGCTGGACGAAGCGGTCGCGTGGATGAAGCGGCTCGGCACCCGGCGGCTGCGCACCGGCCTCAGCTGGGCGGACAGTTTCCGGCCCGACGCGATCGACTGGTTCGACCGGCAGATGGAGGCGCTCGCCGATTTCGACGTCACCGTCACCTTCTGCTTCACGCCCGAACATCTCGGCATCGAGCCGCATCATACCAGCGCCGCCAAGGACCCGCAGGCGTTCGCGGACTTCTGCGCCTGGATGATCGACCGCTATGCGCCGGCGCGATCCACCGTACTGCCCGCTGCCGTCGCGGCGGAATGAGCGTCGATCACATCGAGTACCTGCTCGGGCGCGACATCGCGCTGGATCTCGTGAAAGGCCGGATCGTCGACCGCGACGCCGACCCGCTCGGCGATCCGCGCGACCAGCGTCGCAAGCCGGGTCAGCTCATGCTCGGCGAGCAGGTTGATGTGCAGGTCGAGGTCCGCGCGGCGGTCGGCAATCGCGGCCATGCGGTTCTGGCTGATCAGCACGAAGGTCGACAGGAAGATCGCTTCCACCGACGCCTCCGACGCCAGGATGACGAAGGTGGGATCGAAGCGCGGCACGCCGGGCAGCCAGCCGAGATTGGCGACGATCCACAGGCCGTAGACGATCAGATGCAGCGACACGAAGGTCATCGACCCGGTGAAGCGCGTGATTCGGTCCGCCAATCGCGCCGACCAGGGCGCCGCGGCCCTGTCGCGCGCCGCGCGATCGGTCAGGCGGGCAATATTGCCCTGCAGGGTCGAGGTCATGCCGGCATCGCTCATGGAGAGACAAATTGCCCGATAATCAATTGGATGCACCCATGATAAGGAGTTCGGTACTGGCCGCGCCGGGCCGGATCGAGATGGCCGACGCCCCCCTGCCGCAACCGACGCTGGGCGAGGTCCGGCTCAAGCTGGAGGGGTGCGGCGTCTGCGCCTCGAACCTGGAACCCTGGGCGGGGCTGCCGTGGATGACCTATCCGGGCGAGCCGGGGGGTCTCGGCCACGAAGGCTGGGGCCGGGTCGATGCGCTCGGCGACGGCGTCACCAATCTGGCGGTGGGTGACCGGGTCGCCGCCCTCTCCTACCGCAGCTTTGCCGATTATGACGTGGCGCGGGCGGATATGGTCGCCAAATTGCCGGCCAGCCTGGATGGCCAGCCCTTCCCCGGCGAACCGCTCGGCTGCGCGTTCAACATCTTCCGCCGTAGCGACATCCAGCCTGGGCAGACGGTGGCGATCATCGGCATCGGCTTCCTGGGCGCGGTGCTGACCAAGCTGGCGAGCGATGCGGGCGCGCGGGTGATCGCCATTTCGCGTCGGCAGGAAAGCCTCGACCTCGCGACCCATTATGGCGCCGCCAAAACCATCGCGATGGACGATCACTGGGCGATCATCGAACGGGTCAAGACGCTGACCGGCGATGCTTTGTGCGAGCGGGTGATCGAGGCGGTCGGCAAGCCATGGCCGCTCGACCTCGCCACCGCGCTGATCGGCTTCGGCGGCCGGCTGGTGGTGGCGGGTTATCACCAGGACGGGCCGCGTCAGATCAACATGCAGGAATGGAACTGGAAGGGGATCGACGTGGTCAACGCCCACGAGCGCGATCCCGCGGTGCAGATGCGCGGTCTGACCGAGGCGATCGCGGCGGTGGCGAGCGGGCGGTTCGACCCGACGCCGCTCTATACCCACCGCTATCCGCTGGAACGACTGGGCGAGGCGCTGGATGCGACGCGCGACAAGCCGGGCGGCTTCGTCAAGGCGCTGGTGATGATGGAGTGACGCTCCCCGCTTGCGGGAGGGATTACTTGGAGGACTGCATTTGACCAAGCCACGCGTGGGATTTCTGGGAACCGGCTGGATCGGGCGGCATCGCATGGCGGCGATGGTCGCGACCGGCGCGATCGAGGCGGTCGCGATCTGCGATCCGTCGGAGGAATGCCGTGCCGAAGCCGCCACGGACGCGCCGCGCGCGGCGGTAATTGCCGATCTGGACGACATGCTCGCGCTGGACTTGGACGGCGTGGTGATCGCGACGCCCAGTGCGTTGCACGCGGCGCAGGCAATCCGTGCGCTCGACGCCGGCGTCGCGGTGTTCTGCCAGAAGCCGCTCGGTCGCAGCGCGGCGGAGACGCAGGCCGTGATCGACGCCGCCCGTGCCGCCGACCGGTTGCTCGGCGTCGACCTGTCCTACCGCCATACCGCGGCGATGGCGGCGATCGCGCCGCTGGTCCGGAGCGGCGACCTGGGCGAGGTGTTCGCGATCGACCTGACCTTCCACAATGCCTATGGCCCTGGAAAGCCGTGGTTCTTCGATCCCGAACGGTCCGGGGGCGGCTGCGTCATCGATCTCGGCATCCATCTCGTCGACCTAGCCCTGTGGACGCTCGGCTTTCCGGCCGTCGACGACGTGTCGGCCGCGCTCTTCGCCAAGGGCCAGCCGCTGCGCCCCGGCGAGGTCGAGGACTATGCGAGCGCCCGCTTCCACGCCGGCGGCGCCGAGGTGCGGCTCGCCTGTTCCTGGCATCTGCACGCCGGGCGCGATGCGGTGATCGAGGCGAGCTTCTACGGCACCAAGGGCGGCGCGGCGTTGCGCAACGTCGGCGGTTCCTTCTACGACTTCACCGCGGAGGCTTTCGCCGGTACGCAGGCCCGCACGCTGACCGCGCCGCCCGACGATTGGGGGGCGCGGTCGGCGGCGGCCTGGGCGGTGACGCTCGCCACCGATCCGCGTTTCGACCCCGCGGCCGAGGATTTCGTACAGAGCGCCGCGGTGCTCGACCGGATCTACGGCCGCTGACCACTGAAGGACCATGATGCTCGATCCCGGCCGCAACGTCTGGCGCATTGAACGGGCGGACAAGTTCGCCGTGGTCGTCGACGCCGACCGCTATTTCGCCGTCGCGCGTGAAGCGTTCCTGCAGGCCGAGCAGCGGATCATGTTGATCGGCTGGGATTTCGATGCACGCATCCGACTGGCGGGCAGCGGCCAGACGCTGGAGGGGCCGGAGGTGATCGGCAAGTTCCTCTATTGGCTGGTCGAGCGCAATCCGAAGCTCGAGCTCTATCTGCTGCGCTGGGACATGGGCGCACTCAAGGGATTGTTCCGCGGCACGACGATCTTCACCGTGCTCAAATGGATGCGCCACCCGCGTATCCATGTGAAGTTGGACGGCCATCACCCGACCGGATCGTCCCACCACCAGAAGATCGTCGCGATCGACGATTGCCTCGCCTTTTGCGGCGGGATCGACATGACCGCGGAACGCTGGGACACGCGCGCGCACCGCGACGACGATCCCGGCCGGCGGCTGCCCTCGGGCAAGATCTACAAGCCATGGCACGATGCGACCACCGCGATCACCGGGCCGGCGGCGGTCGCGCTCGGCGAGCTGGCACGCACCCGCTGGCAGGTGGCGACGGGCGTGACGCTGGCGCCGATCACCGGCAGCCATGCCTGCTGGCCCAAGTCGCTCGACGCGCATTTCGAGGACGTGACGATCGGCATTGCGCGGTCGAAGCCGGAGATGCCGGGGGAGCCGGCGATCACCGAGGTCGAAGCACTGTTCCTCGACCAGATCCGCAACGCGCAGCGGCATATCTATTGTGAAAGCCAGTATTTCGCCTCGCGCCGCATCGCTGAGGCGATCGCCGCGCGGCTCGACGAGCCGGACGGCCCCGAGGTGGTGATCGTCAACCCGGATTCGGCGCAAGGCTGGCTGGAGCCGCTGGCGATGGATACCGCGCGTGCCCGCCTCGTCGAGGCGCTGCATCGCCACGACCGCCACGGACGGCTGCGGCTCTACCACCCCTTCACCCGCGGCGGCGCGCCGATCTACTGCCACGCCAAGATCACGGTGATCGACGACCGGCAGCTGCGCATCGGCTCCGCCAATATCAACAACCGCTCGCTGCGGCTCGATACCGAATGCGACGTCGTGCTCGACGCGACGGAACAGCGGCCGGAGCTACGCGCGACGATCGCCGCGGTGAGAGACGATCTGATCGCCGAGCATCTCGACGTTCCGGCCGAGCGGGTGACGCAGGTGATGGCGGAGACGGGATCGCTGATCGCGACGATCGAGCGACTGTGCGGGCCGGGACGATCGCTTCGGCCGTATCAAGTGCCGGACCTGCCGGCGGTGGAGAAATGGCTGGCCGACAACGAGGTCCTCGACCCGGAGGGGCCGTCGGAGATGTTCGAACCGCTGGTCAAGCGCGGGCTGTTCCGTGGACGGTTGCGGCTCGGCCGTTCCTGACGAGGCCGCCACGCTCCTGCGCGCGCAGGAGCATGGCGCGGCGGTGCCGAGGCCTATCGCAACGGGACGATTACCTCGTCCGGATGCGCGACGTTGAGTTCCTTGCGCACCATCTCGTCGACCATGTCGGGATTGGCATGGTCCGGATCGAGCAAGGCGACGCGGTTCTTCAGCACGGTACGCCGCTGGTCGAGCGCGGCATATTGCTTCTCGCGCTTCGCCAGCTGCCGCTTGTAGTCGCCATAGGCGAGCATCCCGTTCGGCCCGAGCACCGCATAGGCGCCGAAGAAGGCGAGGATGGTGAAGCCGAGCGCCGGCAGCGCGGCGCGGCGCATCGTCTTGCGGAAGGAGGAAGGTTTTGCGCGCGCCATGGTCATCATCCTGATTCGCTGCGAGTCTCAGGTCAAGCGCAGAACGAAGGACGGGCGTTTCTTTTCCCCCCGGTGAAGAGGAGGGCAGCGAAACGGATGAGGGGGCTCTCGGCGACGTCCGCCGCTCACAGCCCCCTCCGTCACCCTATCACGCCGCCACCGCCCCGGGCCGGGGAGGCGCGGGTCAGCCGCGCAGGACGCTGCGGCCGGCGTAGCGGGCGACCGAGCCGAGCTCTTCCTCGATGCGGATCAGCTGGTTGTACTTGGCGAGCCGGTCAGACCGCGCGAGCGAGCCGGTCTTGATCTGACCGCAGTTGGTGGCGACCGCGAGATCGGCGATCGTCGCATCCTCGGTCTCGCCGGACCGATGGCTCATCACCGCGGTGTAGCGCGCCCGCTGCGCCATGTTCACCGCCTCCAGCGTCTCAGTCAGCGTGCCGATCTGGTTGACCTTGACCAGCAGCGAATTGGCATAGCCACCCTCGATGCCGCGCTTCAGCCGCTTCGGATTGGTGACGAACAGATCGTCGCCGACCAGCTGCACGGTGTCGCCGACGAGGTCGGTGAGCGCCTTCCAGCCCTCCCAATCGTCCTCGCTCATCCCGTCCTCGATCGAGAAGATCGGATAACGCCGGGTCAGGTCGGCGAGATATTCGGCCATCGCGCCGCTCTCCAGCACCTTGCCCTCGCCGGAGATGTTGTAGCGGCCGTCCTTGTAGAACTCGGTCGCAGCGCAATCGAGCGCCAGCATCACGTCGTCGCCCGGCGTGTAGCCCGCCTTCTCGATGCTCTGCATGATGAAGCCGAGCGCTTCCTCGGTGCTGGCGATGTTGGGGGCAAAGCCGCCCTCGTCGCCGACGCCGGTGGCGAGCCCCTTGTCGTGCAGGGCCTTCTTGAGCGTATGGAAGATCTCCGAACCGCAGCGCACCGCCTCGACGATGCTGTCCGCGCCGACCGGCACGATCATGAATTCCTGGAAATCGATCGGATTGTCGGCATGCTCGCCGCCGTTGATAATGTTCATCATCGGCACCGGCAGCACGTGCGCCGACACGCCGCCGACATATTTGTACAGCGGCAGCCCGCGTGCATCCGCCGCCGCCTTCGCCGCGGCCAGGCTGACGCCGAGGATCGCATTGGCGCCGAGCCGCCCCTTGTTCTCCGTGCCGTCCAGCGCGATCATCTTGGCGTCGAGCTCGGCCTGGTCCTCGGCGTCATAGCCGACCAGGGCCTCGGCGATCTCGTCGTTGACCGCGTCGACCGCACCGTCGACGCCCTTGCCGCCCCAGCGGCCCTTGTCGCCGTCGCGCCGCTCGACCGCCTCATGCGCACCGGTCGAGGCGCCCGACGGCACCGCGGCCCGGCCGAAGCTGCCGTCCTCCAGCAGCACGTCCACCTCGACGGTGGGGTTGCCGCGACTGTCGAGGATCTGCCGGCCGTGGATGTCGATGATTGCGGTCACGTAACGATGCTCCTACCTTTGGGGCGAGGTACGGGCCGGCCTCTACCCCGGCGGCTGCACAGCGGCAATCTCCTTGGCGATCAGGGAACCGCCGTCTGGCGGGACGGGTTGAGGCGGTCGAACAGAGAAAGGGATCGTCATGTCCGACACCGACGCACTGCCGATGACCGACGGCGACATCACGCCGCCCGCGACGACCGGCTTCACCCCCGCCGCCCCCTTGAAGGACAGCGGCGTCGAATTCGATCCGGCCGGCGCGCAGAGCCGCACCGATCAGGCCAAGCAGACGATCAAGGATCAGGCCGGCAAGATCGGCGGCCAGGCGAGCGACCGCATCCGCACGCTGGCCGACACCGGCAAGGAAAAGGCGGGCGGCGCGCTCGACCAATTGTCGCAGATGATCGGCGATGCCGCCGGCCAGGTCGATGAGAAGCTCGGCGCGCAATATGGCGACTATGCTCGTCAGGCGGCCGGGGCCGTGTCGCGCCTGTCCGATCAGGTCAAGGGCAAGGATGTCGACGACCTGCTCGAGGACGTGCGCGGCTTCGTGCGGCAGAGCCCTGGGATCGCGATCGGCGTCGCGGCGGCACTCGGCTTCGCGGCGGCGCGGCTGATCCAGTCCGGCATCGACGACCAGCGGGCCTGATCCGCTTGGCACAGGGGGCGGAACAGCCGATGGTGCAGGATGAAGGCATCGCCGAGCTCGTCAGCCAGCTGGTCGACGACGCGCGCGGACTGGCGGGCGCGGAAATCGCCCTGGTCAAGGCGCGTGTCGGCGAACGGGTCGCCGCCTATCGCAGTGCGGTCATCCTGTTCGTCATCGCCGGCGTGCTCGCGCTTGCCGCGCTGGTGGCATTGCTCGTCGGGCTGATCATGAGCCTGGCGACGCTGATCGGCCCGGGACTTGCAACCGCGGCGGTGACCGTGACCGTGTTCGTGATCGCCGCCGTGCTGGGGCTGATCGGGAAGAGCCGGCTGTCGCCTGCCGGAGCGGTGAAATGAGCGCGCCGCTGGAGCCGTCCGCCCGTCTCGCCGCGGCCGAGGTCGAAGTGGCGGCGGCACGGGCCCGTTTCAACGGCACCCTGTCACGCCTGCAGGTCAAGCTCGACCCCCGCGCCCTCACCCGCCAGGCGGCGCGCGAAGTCGTCGACAAGGGTGGCGCTGCCGCAGTCGCGGGGATCGAAACGGCGCGGCGCAATCCCGGCGCGGTCGCCGGCGCGACCGCCGTCGCCGGGCTGTTCCTCGCCCGCCATCGCATCGCCAAGCTGTTCGGCCGTGGCAACAAAGACTGACATCATGCGGATACTCTAGGAAGGATCGACAATGGCAGACATCCACAACACGGCGGCGAGCGCCCACGCCAAGGCCGATGACGCCGCCCACCGCGCCGCGGCGGCGGTCGAGTCCAACCCGCTCGGCATCCTGTTCGGCGGCTTGGCGATCGGTGCGATCGCCGGCACGCTGATCCCGCGCTCGGCCAAGGAGAAGGAGCTGCTGGCGCCGGTCGGGCGGACGCTGGCCGAGCGCACCCGCTCCGCCGTCAAGGCCGCGCGCGAGGCCGGCTATGGCGAGCTCGATCAGCGCGGGCTGACCAAGGACGCGGCACGCGATCAGGTCAAATCGCTGTTCCAGAACATCGTCCAGGCAGCGCAGAGCGCCGGCAGCGCAGCGGCACGCTCCGCGACCAACAAGGGCTGATCGGCCAGGGGGCGCGGCGGTCGATCGGCATCGCCGCCCCCTTCAATATTGCGCTGCAACAGGCTAGAGGGCGGGCCATCCCCTTTCCAGCCAGGATCGATTCATGAGCAAGCTTCACCTCGTCTTCGGCGGCCGCGTCACCGATCCGCGTACGCTGGACTTCGCCGATCCGTCGGCGCTCGAGGTGGTCGGCATCTTCCCGGATTATGCCAGCGCCGAGAAGGCGTGGCGCGCCGCCGCGCAGCGGACGGTCGACGATGCGGAGATGAAGTTCGTGGTGGTCCACCTGCACCGGCTGCTCGAGCCGGATCTCGTCGCGCCAAACGCGTAAGGGTCAGAACAGCTCGTCGAGGCAGCGGTGAAAATCCAGCCGCTGCTGGTCGGGCGTGTCGATGCCGTAGGCGGTCAGGAAGCGCTGGGCGACGTCGGGCCCGTGGTCCCTTAAATTCTGCCACAGGATCGCGACGTCCTGATACGGATCGGCGACTCCCAGCCGCCCCACGTCGATGCAGCCGGTGACCTGTCCCTGCGCATCGACCAGGACGTTTCCCAGCGAGAAGTCACCATGGGTGACGACGCCGGTGCGGACGCAAGGGCGCAGCGCGACGAGACGATCCCATACCTGTTCCGCCGACCAGCCGGCATGGTCGTCATCAAAGTCGTCAACGTCGACCGATCCTGCGTCGATCAAGCGACGGGCATGTGCCATCCGCACGTCCGCCCCGGCATCGAAGGGACAATCGCTGACGGGCAGGCTATGGAGCCGACGCAGGAAGCGTGCGAAGGCATCGACGACCATCGGAAGGTTCGCCCGATCGTCCCCGACCCACTCGTCGCCCGTCCGGCCCGCCACTGCCCCGGTCAGCAGCCAGGCGGCATCTGACGTCCGCGTAAAGTGAAGCGGCTCGGCACACGGCAGCCGTCCCGTCAGCCAGAACAGCCGATGAGCCTCGTCGGCAATGTCGTCTGCGACCGCGCCTGTCCCGTGTTTCAGATACCGCACGCCCTCGTCTGGGTGCGAGAGGCGCACGACGCTGGCGCCCGCCTCGCCGACGAGGACGGGCTGGCAATCCCACGCATCCACCAGCGCGTCGAGCGGCTCGGGCAAGGACATTCCAGCCTCGCCCGGTCGGTCAGATGAACTCGACCTTCGACACCAGGTAATAACGGTCGCCGGCGGGCACCGACACCTCGACCTCATCCTCGACCTTGCGGCCGATCAGGGCGCGGCCGAGCGGCGAATTGTAGCTGATCCGGCCGGTCTTGGCGTCCGCCTCGGTCTGGCCGACGATCTGGTAGCGGACGGGCTTGTCGTCCTCGTCCATCAACGTCACCGTCGCGCCGAACACGATCTTGTCGCCCGACAGATCCTTGGGATCGATGATCTGGGCGCGGCTCAGCTTGTCCTCGATGTCGGCGATCGATGCCTCGATCTGGCCCTGACGTTCCTTGGCGGCGTGATATTCCGCGTTTTCCGACAGGTCGCCGTGCGCGCGCGCTTCCTCGATCGCGTCGACGATCAGGGGACGTTCCTCTTTCAGACGCTTCAGGTCCTGGGTGAGCTTGTCATAGCCCTCCTGGAGCATCGGCATCTTTTCGACGGTCGCCATATCTTCGTGTCCCCAATTCACTTCGCCCCCGCGCGGGCCTTGTCGCCGGCCCGCCCGCACATCACGCCATTATGTCGGAGGATCAATCGTGCGACTGCGAATAGTAGGATTGCAGCGGCCGTACTTCAAGGGAGCCGGTGCCGATCGCCTTCGCCACCTGGACGCTGGCCGGCGCGGTGGTGAAATAGGGGATCTTCTGGCCCAGCGCCGCCTGGCGGATGGGCTTGGAATCCTTGAGCGACTGCCAGCCTTCCGTGGTGTTGAAGATCAGCGTCACCTCGCCGTCCATGATCCGGTCGAGGATGTGCGGCCGCCCCTGCGCGACCTTGTTGACCTTCTCCACCTCGATCCCGGCGCGGGTCAGGTAATCGGCGGTCCCGCCGGTGGCGAGGATGTGGAAACCGCGCGCGACGAGGTCGCGCACCGCCGGGACGATATGCGGCTTGTCGGTGTCCTTGACGCTGACGAAGGCGGTGCCGCCGGTCGGCAGCACGGTGCCGGCGCCGAGCTGCGACTTCATGAAGGCGGTGGTGAAGTCCGGGTCGATGCCCATCACCTCGCCCGTCGACTTCATTTCCGGTGACAGCACCGGGTCGATGCCGGGGAAGCGGTTGAAGGGGAAGACCGCTTCCTTGACCGCATAATGTTTGATGTGGCGATCGATCGTCGGCAGGTCGCGCAGCTTCTCGCCCGCCATGACGCGGCTGGCGATCTTGGCGATAGGCGTGCCGATCGCCTTGGCGACGAAGGGCACGGTGCGCGACGCGCGGGGATTGACCTCGATCAGATAGACGACACCATCCTTGACTGCGAATTGGATGTTCATCAGCCCCTTGACGCTCAACGCCCGCGCCAGCGCCTCCGTCTGCCGCTCGATCTCGGCGATCACCTCGGGCGGCAGGCTGTAGGGCGGGATCGAGCAGGCGCTGTCGCCCGAATGGACTCCCGCCTCCTCGATATGCTGCAGCACGCCCGCCACGACCACGTCGTCGCCGTCGCAGATCGCATCGACGTCGACCTCGATCGCGTCGCGCAGATATTGGTCGATCAGCACCGGGCTGTCACCCGACACCTGCACCGCGGTCTGGATATAATCGTCGAGCTGCTGGATCGAATCGACGATCTCCATCGCCCGGCCGCCCAGCACGTAGCTCGGCCGCATCAGCACCGGGAAGCCGATCCGCTCCGCCGCCGCCACCGCCTCATCGCGGCTGCGCGCCAGGCCGTTGGCCGGCTGCTTGAGGCCGAGTTTGTTGACCAATGCCGCGAACCGCTCACGATCCTCGGCCAGGTCGATTGCATCGGGGCTGGTGCCCAGGATCGGGATGCCCGCCTTTTCCAACGCGCGCGCCAGGTTGAGCGGCGTCTGGCCGCCGAATTGGACGATCACGCCGACCAGCTGCCCACGCGACTGCTCGACGTGCAGGATCTCCAGCACATCCTCGGCGGTTAGCGGCTCGAAATACAGCCGGTCGGACGTGTCGTAATCGGTGCTCACCGTTTCCGGATTGCAGTTGATCATGATCGTCTCGAAGCCGGCATCGGCCAACGCGAAACAGGCGTGGCAGCAGCAATAGTCGAACTCGATCCCCTGCCCGATCCGGTTCGGACCGCCGCCGAGGATGACGATCTTGCGGCGATCGGACGGCTGGCTCTCGTCCTCGGGCTCGCCGAAGCTCGGCGCCTCATAGGTCGAATACATATAGGGCGTCTTGGCATCGAACTCCGCCGCGCAGGTGTCGATGCGCTTGAATACCGGCCGCACGCCCAGCTTGTGACGATGCTCGCGCACCTCCTCTTCGGTGACGCCGCCGGTCATCGCCCTGACCGCCTCGTGAATCAGGCCGCCGCCGCGCGCGATGCCGCGCTGCATGCCGCGCAGATTCGCCGATTGCAGCGCCAGCCAGGCGAGCCGCCGGTCGGAAAAGCCCATTGCCTTCAGCCGGCGCATGCCCGCCGCATCGATCGGCAGCCCGTCCTTGCAGACCTCGGCCTCCGCCGCGACGATCTCCGCGATCCGCTCGACGAACCACGGATCGAACTTGGCGATCGCATGCACCTCGGCGACGGTGAAGCCCTCGCGCAGCGCCTGCGCCGCGACCAGCAGCCGGTCGGGGCTCGCCACCGCCAGCGCCGCCTCGATCTCCTCGCGCTGCGCGCCCGCCAGCCGCTCGACGCGGTTGAAGCCGGACAGGCCGGTTTCGAGGCCGCGCAGCGCCTTCTGCAGGCTCTCATGGATGTTGCGGCCGATCGCCATCACCTCGCCGACCGACTTCATCGCGGTGCCGAGCACGGCTTCGGCGCCCTTGAACTTCTCGAAGGCGAAGCGGGGGATCTTGGTGACGACGTAATCGATCGTAGGCTCGAACGACGCCGGGGTGGCGCCGGTGATGTCGTTCTCGATCTCGTCGAGCGTATAGCCGACCGCTAGCTTGGCCGCGACCTTGGCGATCGGGAAGCCGGTCGCCTTGGACGCCAGCGCCGACGAACGCGACACGCGCGGGTTCATCTCGATGACGATCAGGCGGCCGTCCTTCGGATTGACCGCGAATTGGACGTTCGACCCGCCGGTCTCGACGCCGATCTCGCGCAGCACCGCGATGCTGGCGTTGCGCATGATCTGATATTCCTTGTCGGTCAGCGTCAGCGCCGGCGCGACGGTGATCGAATCGCCCGTATGGACGCCCATCGGGTCGATGTTCTCGATCGAGCAGATGATGATGGCATTGTCGGCGCGATCGCGCACGACCTCCATCTCATATTCCTTCCAGCCGAGCAGCGATTCCTCGATCAGCACCTCGGTGGTCGGGCTCGCGTCGAGACCCTTGCGGACCATGTCGACGAATTCGGACCGGTTGTAGACGACGCCGCCGCCGGTGCCGCCGAGCGTGAAGCTGGGGCGGATGATCGCCGGCAGGCCGACGTGGTCGAGGCCGACCAGCGCCTCCTCGACGGTATGGGCGATGTGGCTGCGGGCGCTTTCCAGACCGATCTTGGTCATCGCGTCCTTGAACTTCAGCCGGTCCTCCGCCTTGTCGATCGCCTCGGCATCGGCGCCGATCATCGTCACGCCGAACTTCTCCAGCGTGCCGTCGTGAAACAGCGCCAGTGCGGTGTTCAGCGCGGTCTGCCCGCCCATCGTCGGCAGGATCGCGTCGGGGCGCTCCTTCTCGATGATCTTGGCGACCACGGCGGGGGTGATCGGCTCGACATAGGTCGCGTCGGCGCCCTCCGGATCGGTCATGATCGTCGCCGGATTGCTGTTGACGAGGACGATGCGATAGCCCTCCTCGCGCAGCGCCTTGATCGCCTGCGTGCCCGAATAGTCGAACTCGCACGCCTGCCCGATGACGATCGGCCCCGCGCCGATCACGAGGATGGAGGAGATGTCGGTGCGTTTTGGCATTAGTTGTTACCCGAAGCTTGCGCGCGGCCGACGAGGGCGGCGTTATTCATCTGGATGGCGGCACTCATCTTTTTGAGGACGCACTCGATCTTGACGGGGTCGGCATCCGGATTGCCCCGAAAGACGATCTGGCGACCTCTCAGCGTGAGCCATGCGCGCGGCGCGTGGCATCGATCGGCGATGGCGTTCAGACTGGCCGGGGTCACCTTGTGCCGCAACGAATTAGGTTGCGTCGCGACCTGCATGGCAAGTGCGAGCAACAGGCTCATTGCCGCAATGCTCCTACGAACCGCTCGAACAGGTACAGGCTGTCCTGCGGCCCAGGGCTCGCTTCCGGGTGATACTGCACGCTGAACGCAGGACGATCCGTCAGCTCCAGCCCCGCATTCGACCCGTCGAACAGCGACACGTGCGTCTCGCGCGCATTCACCGGCAGCGAGTCCCGCTCGACCGCAAAGCCGTGGTTCATGCTGGTGATCTCGACCGCGCCGTCGGACAGGCGCTTGACCGGATGGTTGGCGCCGCGGTGGCCCTGGAACATCTTGGTGGTGCGCGCACCGACCGCGAGGCCGAGCAGCTGGTGGCCGAGGCAGATGCCGAATAGCGGCTTACCCGTATCGAGCAGCTGGCGGATCACCGGCACCGCATAGTCGCCGGTCGCGGCGGGGTCGCCGGGGCCGTTGGACAGGAACACGCCGTCCGGTCTCTGCGCCATCACCTCGTCGAACGTTGCGGTCGCGGGCAATACGGTGACCTTCGCCCCCGCTTGGACGAGGTTGCGGAAGATGTTGTGCTTGCTGCCGTAATCGATCGCGACGACGTGCGGGCGGTCGCCCTCGCCGGCCCCGTCATAGCCGAAGCCGAGCCGCCACAGGCCGCCCTCGCGGCTCTCGCCCCAGGCGTAATGCGTCTCAGTCGACACTTCCTTGGCGAGGTCCATGCCCTCCAGCCCCGGCCAGGCCCGCGCCATGGCGAGCAGCGCATCGAGGTCGAAGTCGCCCGACGGGCTATGCGCGATCACGCCGTTCGGCGCGCCGCCGGCGCGGATGCGACGGGTCAGCGCCCGCGTGTCGATGCCGGCGAGGCCGATGCGTGCGTGGCGCTTCATCCAGCCGTCGAGCCGCTCGACCGCGCGGAAGTTCGACGGCGCGGTCACGTCCTCGCGGACGATCATGCCGAGCGCGTGCGGCGCGTCCGCCTCGATATCGTCGGGATTGGCGCCGACGTTGCCGATGTGCGGAAAGGTGAAGGTGATGATCTGTCCGGCGAAGGACGGATCGGTCATGATCTCCTGATATCCGGTCATCGCGGTGTGGAAGCACACCTCGCCGACCGCCTGCCCTTCCGCGCCGAACCCGCGACCCCAGGCCACCTCGCCATTGGCGAGGACCAGAACCCCGGTCGCCCCTTCGGGCTTTGCGGGCATGACGATGGGCGTGGCGTCGGCCATGATGCGGCGGGCACTCCTTGAGGGTCGAACAACGATGTCGCTAAGCCGCGCCCGCTAGACCCCGTATACCGCGCCGTCAACCGGGTGACGCGCCGCCCGTTCCCGGCTAAGGCTCGCCCTTTCCCCTTTGACGAAGAGCTTGTCCCATGATCCGCGACGACATCAAGGCCGCCCAGATCGCCGCCATGAAGGCCGGCGACAAGGATGCGCGCGCCGCGATCAGCCTGATCCAGGCCGCGATCAAGAACCGCGACATCGAGGTGCGCACGCAAGGTCCGGTGGCGGACGACGACGCGCTGGTGGTCGAGGTGCTGCAGAAGATGGTCAAGCAACGCCGCGAATCGATCGCCATGTACGAAAGCGGCGGCCGCCAGGAGCTGGCCGAGGCGGAGAAGGCCGAGGTCGCGGTGATCGAGCGATTCCTGCCGGCCCAGATGAGCGACGACGAGACGCGCGCCGCGATCGAGACGATCAAGGCCGATCTTGGCGCGGGCGGCATGAAGGACATGGGCCGGGTGATGGCCGAACTGAAGGCTCGGCACGCGGCGAACCTCGACATGAGCAAGGCGAGCGGGCTGGTGAAGGCGGCGCTGTCGTAGAGGGGGCTTGCTGCCCTCTTTCGAGAGGGACCCTTCGCTCCCCTCCCGCTTGCGGGAGGGGCTGGGGGAGGGCAGACACGGCATATGGAGCAGCGCACCAAAGCTCGCGAACTCCGCCTGAGCGCCACAGACGCGGAGCGCCGGCTGTGGCAGCACATCTCCAACCGTCAGGTAGCCGGCGTTCGCTTCAACCGCCAAGTGCCGATCGGCCCGTTTATCTGCGACTTTGTCGCCCGATCGGCGAAGCTCGTGATCGAAGTCGACGGTGGTCAGCACGCTTGGCAAGAGCGGCGTGACGCTGATCGCACGCGCTATCTCGAGGGCTTGGGGTTCACTGTGCTGCGGTTCTGGAACAATGACGTGCTCGAGCGCACCGAAGGCGTCGTGCAGGCGATCGAGACCGCGCTGTCGCAACTGCCCTCCCCCAGCCCCTCCCGCGAGCGGGAGGGGAGTTAGAAGGCTGTCCTACAGGCACGAATACGCGTAAGCCTCGCATGATGGATGCCGCTCTGCCTTTCAATCCTGTCTCACGGACCGGCGGCGCCCACCAACCCCGACAATTCCCCGTTCAGGCGTCAAAAGTGTCAAGACTCGCGTATTCCGCCGCAACGCGATTGTTTCTCCACGCCACCCGCGCCATGATAGAATCGCCCGCATGAGCTTGTCGCCCGCCTTCCTCGACGAACTGCGCGCGCGAACCTCGCTGTCGGCGCTGGTCGGCAAGACCGTGAAGCTGCACAAGGCCGGTCGCGAGCACAAGGGCTGCTGCCCCTTCCACAACGAGAAGACGCCCAGCTTCTACGTCAACGACGACAAGGGCTTCTACCATTGCTTCGGCTGTTCGGCGCATGGCGATGCGATCCGCTGGATGACCGACCAGCGCGGCCTGCCGTTCATCGATGCGGTCAAGGAACTGGCGCAGGCGGCGGGCATGGAGATGCCCGCGCAGGATCGCCGCGCCGCGCAAAAGGCGGAGCGTGCCAAGGGCCTGCACGATGCGATGGCCGATGCCGCCGCCTGGTTCACCGAACAGCTGGGTGGCATCGGCGGTGCGGATGCACGCGGCGTGCTGGCGAAGCGCGGCGTGTCCGCGGATACCGCACGCGCCTTCGGCCTCGGCTTCGCGCCGGACAGCCGCGGCAAGTTGAAGACGGCGCTGAAGGATTATGGCGATCCCGCCCTGATCGAATGCGGCCTGCTGATCCAGGTCGAGGGCAAAGAGCCCTATGACCGGTTCCGCGGGCGGCTGATGATCCCGATCCGCGATGCCCGCGGGCGGACGATCGCCTTCGGCGGCCGGGTGATTGGCGAGGGCGAGCCCAAATATCTCAACTCCCCCGACACGCCGCTGTTCGACAAGGGCCGCACGCTCTACAATCTCGATCGCGCCGCGCCCGCCGCGCGCAAGGCGAACCGCCTCCTCGTCGTCGAAGGCTATATGGACGTCATCGCCCTCGCCCAGGCGGGCATCGGCGAGGCGGTGGCGCCGCTCGGCACCGCGCTGACCGAGCATCAGCTCGAACGACTGTGGCGGATGGTCGACGTGCCGATCCTGTGCTTCGACGGCGACTCTGCGGGGCAGAAGGCGGCGCTGCGGGCCGCGGCCCGCGCGCTGCCCCTGCTCGCCCCGGGACGCAGCCTGCGCTTCGTGACGCTGCCTCAGGGTCAGGACCCGGATGATCTGGTCAAGGCGGGCGGATCGGGCGCGATGGAGACACTGCTCGCCGACACCCAGCCGCTGGTCGATCGATTGTGGCAGAGCGAATTGGCCGCCGAGCCGCTCGACACGCCGGAACAGCGCGCCGGCTTCAAGCAGCGGCTTCACGATCTCGCCGCGACGATCCAGCATCAGGGCGTCCGGATCGAATATGAAAGCGAGTTCAAGCGGCGCTTCTACGAGCATTTCAAGCCGCAGCCGCGCGCCTTCGTGCCGAACGACCAGCGCGCGCGCGGCAAGCGCGACGCCAAGGGCAATTGGAAACAGCCCCCTGCCCCCGTCACCGAGGACGCCAAGGCGGTTCGCGCGGCCGGGATCGATCGCGTGCTCGCCAAGGCGGTGCTCGCCGGGCTGATCCGCCACCCCGTCGAGATCGCGCGGCACATGGAGGTGCTGGGCAGCCTGCGCATGGCCGATGGCGCGCTCGGCCGGCTGTTCGAGGCGGTGGTCGACGTCGCGTTGGAGGATCGGGCGCTTGATAGCGCGGGATTGCGCACCATATTGGCGGGCAGCGGTTTCGATTCAGTCGCTAGCGACCTGCTGAGAGCCGATACGATGCCCTATTCGTTCACGCAGAATGGCGGAGACCCGGCGCGTGCCCGCGCCGACCTGGACGAGGCGATCGCCATTTTGGTGGCGCAGCCAGAGGTCGAGCAGGCATTGGGCGAAGCGACCGCGGCGATGCAGCGGCACTTCACCGACGAAGCGTTCGGACGGCAAGTGGCATTGGTGAAAGAGAAACAGGCGTTGGAGCTTCGGCTTGCAAATCTGGTGCAGTCGAACGAAGACGCCCGAGCATTTGGGTCCGAGGACAATTGATGGCGAAGGCGAACATGGCGGCGGAAGCACCCGACACGGCTGACACGGGCGACGCGCCGCTGATCGACCTCAACGATGCGTCGGTCAAGAAGCTGATCGCGCGCGCCAAGAAGCGCGGCTACATCACCTACGACCAGCTCAACGAGGCGATCCCCCAGGGCGAGATGTCGAGCGACCAGCTCGAGGACATCATGGCCGCGCTCAACGAGATGGGCGTCAACATCGTCGAGAACGAGGAACAGGGCGAGGACGGCGAATCCGAAGAGGATTCGGCCGACGAGGCCGAGACCGCCGAGGCCGATGCCGACAGCGCCGGCGGTTCCGCGCCCGAGACCAAGAAGAAGGAAACGGTCGACCGCACCGACGACCCGGTGCGCATGTACCTGCGCGAAATGGGTGCGGTCGAGCTGCTGAGCCGCGAGGGCGAGATCGCCATCGCCAAGCGGATCGAGGCCGGCCGGGACACGATGATCCTGGGCCTGTGCGAATCGCCGATCACCTTCAATGCGATCATCGACTGGTCGACCGCGCTCAACGAAGGCACGATGCAGCTGCGCGAGATCCTCGATCTCGACGCGATGCTGTCCAAGGGCCCCTCCGCCGAGCAGGTCGAGGGTGCCGAGGACGACAATGGCGAGATCAGCGAAAGCGCCGCCGGCCCGTCGTTCAAGGACGAGGAAGAGCCCGAGGAGCCGTCGGCCGACGAGGACGAGGACGGTGGCGAAGGCCGTCCGCGCGCCACCGAGGAGGATGACGAGGACAATACGCTCAGCCTCGCCCAGATGGAGGAGACGCTCAAGCCGCAGGCGCTCGAGAAATTCGCCAACATCACCGCGATCTACAAGAAGTTCGCCAAGGTGCAGCAGAACCGGCTGGAGGCTATGGCCGCCGGCGGTGAACTGTCCGCGGCGGACGAGCGCAAGTACCAGAAGCTGCGCGAGGACCTGACCGCCGAGGTGGAAAGCGTCCAGTTCCACCAGGCGAAGATCGAATATCTCGTCGACCAGCTCTATGCCTACAACCGTCGGCTGACCGCGCTCGGCGGCCAGATGCTGCGTCTTGCCGAGCGGCACAAGGTCAGCCGCAAGGACTTCCTCGACCGCTACATGGGTCACGAGCTTGACGAGCAGTGGCTGGCGGGCGTCCGCGGCCTCGACAAGAAATGGGGCAATTTCGCCGCCAACGAGGCCGATGCGGTCGACCGCATCCGCACCGAGATCAGCGACATCGCCCAGCAGACGGGCATGGCGCTCAGCGAATTCCGCCGCATCGTCAACATGGTGCAGAAGGCGGAGCGCGAGGCGCGCATCGCCAAGAAGGAAATGGTCGAGGCCAACCTGCGTCTCGTCATCTCCATCGCCAAAAAGTACACGAACCGCGGCCTGCAGTTCCTGGACCTGATCCAGGAGGGCAACATCGGCCTGATGAAGGCGGTCGACAAGTTCGAGTATCGCCGCGGCTACAAGTTCTCGACCTACGCCACCTGGTGGATCCGTCAGGCGATCACCCGCTCGATCGCCGACCAGGCGCGGACGATCCGCATCCCGGTCCATATGATCGAGACGATCAACAAGCTGGTCCGCACCAGCCGCCAGTTCCTCCACGAGCAGGGCCGCGAGCCGACGCCCGAGGAGATGGCGGAGCGCCTGAGCATGCCGCTCGAGAAGGTGCGCAAGGTGATGAAGATCGCCAAGGAGCCGATCTCGCTCGAGACGCCGATCGGCGACGAGGAGGATTCGCATCTCGGCGACTTCATCGAGGACAAGAATGCGGTGATCCCGGTCGATGCCGCGATTCAGGCGAACCTCAAGGAAACGGTCACCCGTGTCCTCGCCTCGCTGACCCCGCGCGAGGAACGCGTGCTGCGCATGCGCTTCGGCATCGGCATGAACACCGATCACACGCTGGAAGAGGTCGGTCAGCAGTTCAGCGTGACGCGCGAACGCATCCGCCAGATCGAGGCGAAGGCGCTGCGCAAGCTCAAGCACCCGAGCCGCAGCCGCAAGATGCGCTCCTTCCTCGACCAATAAGCCAGAAGGGCCGCCGGCAACGTTCCCGGCGGCCCTTTTGCTTACCAGCTGAAACGCAACGTACCGACGATCGTGCGGGACGCGCCGAAATAGCAGCTGTTGTTGAAGAAGCAGCTCGCGATGTGCCGCGTGTCGAAGAGATTGGCGACGTTGAGGCTGAGGTTCAGCCCGGTCAGCGTCGGATCGGCCCGGCCGAGGTCGTAGCCGACGAGCAGATCGGCGAGCACATAGCCCGGCGACGCGAACCGCCTGGTAACCGTGACGCCGTTCACCACCGTCTGCGCCGTCCCGTCCGACTGACCGACATACCGGACGCCGCCACCCAGATTGAACCCGCCGAGCGGCCCGGCCGCCGCCTTGGCCAAATCATAGGCGACGAAGCTCGACGCGCTCCACGTCGGGATGCCGAGCGGCTTGGTACCGGTCACGCCGGCCAATTGGTCGCCGGAGCCGACGACCGGGGTGCCGCGGGTGGTCAGCGCGTGGGTATAAGTGCCGGCGACCGTCGCCGTAAGACCCGGCGCGATCTCGCCGCGGCCATCCAGTTCGACACCGCGGATCGCCACCTCGCCCGCCTGGATCGAAAAGCCGGTATTGACCGGATCGCCGACCGGCACGTTGCGCCGCCGCAGGTCGAAGGCGGACAGGGTGAACAGCGCGTCCAGAACCCGTGGCTGGAACTTCAGTCCCGCTTCATATTGCCGACCGGTCACCGGCACGAACGGCCGACCGTCGAAGCCGCTGCCGGTCTGCGGCTCGAAGCTTTCCGAATAACTGGCGAAGGGCGACAGGCCGAGCTTGGTCTCGTACAGCGCCCCCAGCCGCGTGGTGAACGCGGTCTGCGCCAGCCGCGTCACCGCCGCCGCACTGCCTTCAGGCAGATTGCGGTTGCGGGTCAGCTGATCGTACCAGTCCCAGCGCCCGCTCGCGATCAGATTGAGCCTGCCGATCGCGATCTGATCCTGCACATAGACACCGACTTGGTCGATCTTGCGCAGATTGCGGGTCTGGGTGAGCGGGAAACTCGGCACTGGCCCGTAATAGACGGGATCGTAGAGGTTGAGGTTGGCGATGCTCGTCACCGGATTGGTGGTGACGCCGGCGTTGAACTGCTGGCTGTTGGTGCCGCGATTGTTCTGCCAATCGACCCCGGCGAGCAAGGTATGCGTCAAAGGACCGATCGCAAAGCGGGCGGCGATGCGGTTGTCGAAGGTGATCGTGCGGAACGCCTCGTCCGCGCCACCGCCGCCGCGGACAATCGTCGAGAAATCGGTCTGGCGGTTTGCCCCTGCGCCGCTGGTAGCGAAGGCGGACAGGTAGATCTGGCGATAATGCAGGTCGACATCGAGGTAGCGGGCGTTGGTGGTCCAGGTCAGCCCGGGCGCGAGCGACCGGCGGAACAGCAGGGTCGCCGACCGTTGCTGACGGTCGAACGCCTCATAGCCCGGCTCCGAGACGTTGAGATCGGTGGCGAACTGTCCGCGTGGGTTGGGGAGAGCCGAGCCGTAGGCGGGTACGCCGCTATAGGAAGCGGCCTCCGGATCGCGCTGATAGTTCAGGATCAGCGTCACGCTGGTCGCGTCGTCCGGCGCGAAGGTCAGCATCGGCCGAGCATGATAGCGCCGGTTGCGGGTCAAAGCGATGAATCCGTCCGAGCGTTCTGCGCCTGCGATGACGCGGAACTGCCACCGGCCATCCCGATCGATTGGCTGGTTCACGTCGATCGCGCTTCGCAACAGGTCGTAATTGCCCGCCGCCAGCTCGATCCGCCCGCCGGATGCCGCATAGGGCAGCTTGCTGGTCAGGTTGACGAGTCCGCCAGGCGTCGCGTTGCCATACAGCACCGACGCCGGCCCCTTGATGACCTCGACGCTCTCGACCAGATGGAAGTCGACCTGCGGACTGGCATAGACGCCGCCGAGCAGTCGCATCCCGTCCATGAAGATGCCGGGGGTGAAACCGCGCAGATAGAGCTGATCGTAGCGCGTCGCGACATTGCCGCGCTGATTGGGCGAGACGCCAGCAAGATAGCCGAGCGCCTGGTTGATCGACAGCGCATTGCGCCGTGTCAGTTCTTCATTGTCGATCGCGACGACATTCTGCGGCAGCGCGATCAGCGGCGTGTCGGTCTTCGCACCCGTTTCGCTATGACGCTTGTCGCGCTGTCCATTGACGACGATATCCTCACCCCGGTGCTGCTCCTCATCCCCTTCGTCGCGGGGGATCGCGCGGGTGGCGCCATCTTCTGGCGCACGTAGCGACGCCGCCCACGCCTGCGGCGCCAGGCCGATGAGCGACACTCCGACCAACCCGACAATCTTCGTCTGCACCCGCATTTTATCCATTTCGCTATTGCTAGTGACTCGCAGAAACCGCTAAGGAGGTGCGGCTGACGCGGCAAGTGGAAAAATGACAGAATGTTCATGAATGGTGATATCGCCCGATCGACGTCTCGCCGCCCCGGCGGCCGAGTCCGGTTGGCGATGGCCATGCGCTGCGTCACCGCGTTGATCGGCGGCTATGCCGCAGCGTCCGCGGCGGCGACGCTGCTCGCGCGCGTGCTCCCCGGCGATCGTGCCGAAGCCACCGCCTGGGGCATGATCGTCTCGTTCCTGCTGTATGCGATCATAGGCCTATGGAGTTTCCACGAACCCCGCCTGGGTCGCGTTCTTCTATGCCTATGGGGTGGCGCGCTGGCGGGCGTGGCGGCGCTATGGTTGCTGGGCACCCGGCCGTGACCCTCAGCCTGCGGCAGAATATGGCGTGGATTCACGGCTGGCTGGGGCTCATCGCGGGCTGGATCCTGTTCGCCATGTTCCTGACTGGCACCGCGAGCTATTTCCGGCCGGAGATCACCCGCTGGATGCAGCCGGAGCTGAGCGGCCGGCCGGTGCCTGCCGCCGACGCCGCCTCTTCTGCCATACGCTATCTGCAGCAGACCGGGGCGGACGACCAGCAATGGTATATCTACCTTCCCGGCCCGCGCGAGGTGGCGACGCGCGTCTTCGCCCTGCCAAAGCCCGGCCTTGCCGGCGGACGGAAACGCGCCGACGAACTGACGCTCGATCCCGCCACCGGCCAGCCGGTCCATGCGCGCGCGACGCGCGGCGGCGAACATTTCTACCGCTTCCACTTCCAGCTCCAGCTGCCCCATCCCTGGGGCCGCTGGCTGGCGGGGCTGTGCGCGATGTTCATGCTCGGCGCGATCATCTCCGGAGTGATCACCCATAAGCGCATCTTCGCCGACTTCTTTACGTTGCGGTGGAACAAGGGGCAGCGCAGCTGGCTCGACGCGCACAATGTGTCTGCGGTCCTCGCCCTGCCCTATCACGCGGTGGTCACCTACACCGGGCTGATCACGCTGGTGGCGATGTACATGCCGTGGCCGATCCTGGCCAATTACAAGAAGCCCGCGGACTTTGCCGCGGTAGCTTATGGCACCCCACCCGAGGTCGCAGCCAGCGGGCGAGCGGCGCCGCTGATCGCCATCGCTCCGCTGGTTGCCGAGGCGGAGCGACGCTGGGGTGCGGCCGCCGACGTCGTCATCATCCGCAACCCCAATGATGCCGCCGCCACCGTCACGCTCAGCCGTTCGCGGGAGGCGTCGATCAACGCTCGCGGCGCGTCGCTGACCTTTTCCGGCACGACCGGCCGATTGATCGCACAATCCGGTGCTGCCGGCCCGGCGATCGCCACGGCGGGCGTGATGATGGGGCTGCACATGGCGCAATTCGCTGGCACGGCGTTGCGCTGGACCCTGTTTCTGCTCGGACTGACCGGGGCGGCGATGGTCGGCACCGGGCTGTTGCTGTGGACGGCTGCACGGCGGAAGCCGGGCGCGGCACCCTTCTTCGGTTTGCGCTTGGTCGAGCGGCTCAATATCGCGACGATCGCAGGGCTGCCGACGGCGATGGCGGCCTATCTGCTCGCCAACCGGCTGCTGCCGCCAGAGTTGCCCGGTCGCGCCGACCTCGAGGTGAAGGCGATGTTCTGGACCTGGGGATTGCTCGCGCTGGTCCAGCTTGCCAGGCCGGCGCGCCGCGCCTGGACCGAAGGACTGGCACTGGCGGCACTCGCCTTCGTCGCCATCCCCGTCGCCAATATGCTGACCACGCAACGCGGCCTGCCGGGCTCCTTGTTAGATGGCGACATGCTGTTTGCCGCCTTTGACCTAGCGATGCTGGTCATCGCGACCCTGCTCGCCTTCGGCAGCTGGCGGGCCGCGCAGCCGCCACGCGTGAAGACCCGCCGTACCGCCTCACGGAAGATGATCCATGCTTGAGACCGCCACGCTTTCCGCGTTCGCCTGGCTGCTGATGGCAGGCGCCGCCTTCCGCCATCGGCGCGATGCCGACGTGCGCAATGCCCGCGAAGCACGGTGGCTACGCATCGCCGGCTGGGCGATCCTAAGCGTAGCGCTGTTGCGCAGCGGCACCGGCCTAACGGGCGAACGGTTCGTCAGGATGCTGGCGGGCGCCTCGCTCGGCGGGGTTGCGGTCGTGCTGACGCTGTCGGTCGCCGCAGCCCCAGCCCTGGCCCCCGCGCGCCTGCTGCTGCGGATTGTCCGCCTCCCGGCGCGGCGGCGTCTGGATGCCAGTGCGCCGTTCGTCGCGGCAGCGCGCTGATCAGGCTGCCCCATCCCGCCGGATCGTGGACGGCGGCAGGACATGACAAAAGGGCGCGCCGGAAGTCCCGCCGCGCCCTTGTCGTTTCGCCCGATTGGACGGCCGGCGGATTATTCCGCGGCGGCCGTGCCCTTGGCCGGACGCGTGTCGCGACGCTCGGCGATACGCGCCGACTTGCCGGTGCGGCCACGCAGATAATAGAGCTTCGCACGACGCACCGCGCCCTTGCGCACGACGTCGATCGAATCGATGTTCGGCGAGTAGAGCGGGAAGACGCGCTCGACGCCCTCGCCGAAGCTCATCTTTCGAACGGTGAACGAGGAGCCCATGCCCTTGTTCGAGCGCGCGATGCACACGCCCTCGTAATTCTGGACGCGGGTGCGGTCGCCTTCGACGACCTTCACGCCGACCTTGAGCGTGTCGCCCGGACGGAAATCGGGGATCGCGCGCTTTTCGGTCAGCTTGGCGATCTGCTCGGCTTCGAGCTGCTGGATCAGGTTCATGTCACGTCATCCTTCATGCGCCGCGCACCAGAGGGAGGTCGGACCCGAGCGCCCTCATGGCGCTCCCATAAGTCCGGCCTCCGTAGCCGTGTGTCGGTCTCGGCCATCGACTTGCGCCAGGCCGCGATCCTCGCATGATCCCCCGATCGCAGCACTTCGGGGATCGTGCGCCCTTCCCATTCATAGGGGCGGGTATATTGCGGATATTCGAGCAGCCCCGTTTCGAAGCTCTCGTCGTCCCCGCTGGAAGCCGCGCCCATTACGCCGGGAAGCAGCCGGATGCAAGCGTCGAGCAGCACCAGCGCACCCATCTCGCCGCCCGACAGCACATAGTCGCCGATCGACACCTGCTCGATCGGCCGGGCATCAAACAGACGCTCGTCGAACCCCTCGAACCGGCCGCACAGGACGACGATGCCGGGTCCGGCGGCGAGCTCCCGCACCCGGGCCTGGGTCAGCGGCCGGCCGCGCGGCGTCATCGCCAGGATCGGGCGATCGTCCGTCACGCTGTCGACCGCCGCCGACAGGACGTCGGCGCGCAGCACCATGCCCGCGCCGCCACCGGACGGCGTGTCGTCGACCGAGCGGTGCTTGTCGGTGGCAAAGTCGCGGATCTGCACCGCCTCGCACGACCAGCCGCCCTCGCGCAGCGCGCGCCCGGCGAGCGACACCCCGAGCGGGCCGGGAAACATCTCCGGATAGAGCGTGAGGATGGTGGCGGTGAAGGACGTCGTCATGGGGATTGCGTCCAATCCTCGACCCGCAGGTCCGGTATCTCCGCGAAATGCCGCGCATTGTTCGTCACCACCGTCAGACGATGCGACAGCGCATGCGCGGCGATCAACCGATCGAAGCCCCCCCGTCGAAACGGCAGGGTGGCATAGGCGAGTGCCGCTCTATAGTCGAAGTCGAGGACCGGGACCTCCGACACGAACGACCGCAATCGATCGACCGACGGCGGCTTACCCTTCCGCGACCCCAGCACCACCTCTGCCAACGCGATCGACGAGGTCACGACCTCGCCTTCGTCACAGGCTGCGAGGCGGTGCAACAGCGGCTCGCTCGTACCCGACATTGCCGCGATGATGATATTGGAATCGAGGAGATAGCGCATCAGCGATCGTCATCATTGCCAGTAAAGAGACGGTCCTCCTCCGGGATCAGTTGGAGCTCGGGAATCAATCCCCAGAACTTCGCCACGTCGAGCTTGCGCTTCGGCGTATCCGGCAGATCGAACGACACATGAGCGTTATCCTCGATCTCAAGCTCGATCTCGCTGCCGGGCAGCAAGCCGAGGCTAGCCGGCAGGCGCATCGCCATCGAGTTGCCCGATTTGAAGATCTTGACCGTCATGCGCTTGCGCTCTCGCGGCTTCAGCCACGGGAGCGGACCGGTTGTACGATCCAAAATGGCACCGCGCTCCTCGTCCGACCACTCCGGTGAAGCCATCTCACGCCTCCGTAGATACAGTCGCGTATATACTTCCCAAGCCCAAATCGCAAGGAACTTGCGCCGGCGCAGCGCGTCCGGGAAGCCAATGGACGATTGCATCATCATCGGCGCCGGCCCGGCAGGGCTGACCGCGGCCATCTATCTTGCCCGCTTCCACCTCTCCATCCGGCTGTTCGACAGCGGGTCGAGCCGGGCGGCGATGATCCCGTGTACGCACAATCACGCCGGCTATCCGGAGGGGATCGCGGGCAAGGAATTGCTGCGCCTGATGCTGGCACAGGCCGAACATTACGGTGCCGTGCGTGAGCCAGTGAAGGTGACCGCGATCGAGCCGGACGGCGACAATTTCGTCGTCCGCACTGATCATGGCAGCCACCGGGCGCACACCGTGCTGCTCGCCACCGGCGTGGTCAATCACCGGCCGGCTGGGCTGCTGCCCGAGGTGCACGATCCGGCGCTGGAGCGCGGCCTGTTACGCTATTGCCCGATTTGCGACGGCTATGAGGTGACCGACAAACGCGTTGGCGTCATCGGCACGGGCGATCACGGCATGCGCGAGGCGCTGTTCCTGCGTGGCTATACGCGGGACGTGACGCTGGTCGCGCCCGAAGCTGGCCATCAACTCGACGACAGCTGCCAGCAGGCGCTCGACGAGGCAGGCATCGCCCGGATCGACGGACCCTGCGGCGGCTGGGCGATCGAGGGCGATCGGCTGGCGCTAGATACCGCGGAGGGCCGGATGGCGTTCGACAGCGTCTATCCGGCGCTGGGCTCGCGCATCCGCTCGCACCTGGCGGTCGCCGCCGGCGCACGGGCGAGCGACGAGGGGTGCCTGGAGGTCGACGACCACCAGCGGACCAGCGTGCCGGGGCTGTTCGCGGCGGGCGATGTGGTGAAGGGTCTCGACCAGATCAGCCATGCGATGGGGGAAGCCGGCGTGGCGGCGACGACGATCCGCAACACCTTGAACGCGCGCCAACCCATCCGCCGCTAGCCGCCGGAACGTCTCAAAAGTCTCACCCGTTCGGAGTTCCGCGGGCGATGTGGCGGATATGGTCCGACACGAGAACGCCCCGAGTCGCATACGGTCGGAAAGTCTCGAAGGTCTCACTGACGCGTACGCATCGCACGCCCCATCACAGCGCCACTGGGTCGTGCAGCACTACAATGAGAAAGACGGGGTGCACACCGATGGCAGCCCCCTCGCCCGCATGATGACGAATCGACGAGTTGTAGGACAGCGTTATTCGACGAAGGCGGGATCGACGATCAGCCGCTGGCCATCCCAGGACGGCACCGCTTCGGCGCGCATCGGCACCATGAAGCGCTTGCCGGTCGGCCGCTCGATCTCGATCACGTCGCCGGCGCCGAAATTCTCGACCAGCGCGACGCGGCCCAAGGCGGTGCCGTCCGGCAATTCGGCGGGCAGCCCGATCAAATCGGCATGATAATATTCGCCCTCCGCCAGTGCGGGTAAGGCGCTGCGCGGCACGGTCAGTTCCGTCCCGCGCAGTGCCTCCGCCGCATTGCGGTCGTCGACTTCGGCAAAGCGGGCGATCGTGCCGTTCGGACCGGCCTGCGCCGACTTGAGCGTCAGCGCGCCGCCATTGAACTGGCGATAGCCGGACAGATCCTCGGCGAAGACCTTGAGGCGCACCTGGCCATGGATGCCATGCGCGCCGATCACGACCGCCAGCGTCACCACCGGCTCGCCGCCGGTCGCCTCAGCCGTTGGGGCTGCCTTCGTCGCCGGCGGGGGCGGCGTCGTCGCCTTCGGCCGGTTCGGTTGCCGAGACTCCTTGGTTGGTGGCGTCGTCGTCGTCATCGGCTGCCGTGCGGGGATCGGGGAAGGGATCGTTGGCCATGATGCGTCTCTCCTGTGAGAGGATTGCAACGCATCATGGCCGAACGGGATGCTTACTGCTCAGCCGTCGCCTCGGCGACCTGCTCGCCCTCGGCGGTCGGCTCGGCCGTGGCGCTCTCGACGGCGGACGCCATCGCTGCTTCGGCCTCGGCCTCCTGCTGCGCCTTCAGCTTCTCGGCACGCTCCTCGGCGCGCTCGGTCGCCTTCTCGCCCGGCTTGCCCTTGGTCGGGTTGTTGCGGGCGGTGCGCTCGCGGACGCCGGCGGCGTCGAGGAAGCGGGCGACGCGATCGGTCGGCTGTGCGCCGTTCGACAGCCAGTGCTTGGCGCGCTCGGCGTCGAGGACGATGCGCTTCTCGTCGTCCTTCTTGAGCAGCGGATTGTAGTTGCCGATCTTCTCGATGAACTTGCCGTCGCGCGGGCTACGCGCGTCGGCCACGACGATGCGGTAATAAGGACGCTTCTTCGAGCCACCACGCGACAGACGGATGCTGAGTGCCATTGTATTCTTCTTCCTTGCTAAATCAGTTGGTTATTTCTTGTTCTTCAGAAAATTCTCGAAGCCGGGCGGCAGTTTGGGCATGCCGTCCGCGCCGGGTCCGCCGAGACCCGGCAACCCGCCGCCCGCCTTGTTCATCATCTCGCCGAGATCGGCGCCGCCGATCGCATTGCCGAGGCCGCCGAGGCCGCCCGCCGGGCCGCCCTTGCCGAGCATCGCCATCATGCCCTTGAGCCCGCCCATCTTCTTGATCTTCTTCATGGCGGTCGACATTTCGAGATGCATCTTCAGGAGCTTGTTGACCTCCTGCACGGTGGTGCCGGAGCCCTTGGCGATGCGGATCTTGCGCTTGGCGTTGATCAGCGCCGGATTGGCGCGCTCCTTGAGCGTCATCGAGCCGATCATCGCATCCATGTGGATCAGCACCTTGTCGCCGCCGGCCTGGGCCACGGCATTCTGCGCCTTCTTCATGCCGGGCATCATGCCGGCGAGCGCGCCGAGGCCGCCCATGCGGCGCATCTGCTGCAACTGACCGCGCAGATCGTTCATATCGAACTGGCCCTTGAGGAGCCGCTTCGACATGCGCTCGGCGTCTTCCTGCTGGATCGACTCCGCGGCGCGCTCGACCAGGCTGACGACGTCGCCCATGCCGAGAATGCGGCCGGCGACGCGCGAGGCGTGGAACGCCTCCAGCGCATCCATCTTCTCGCCGGTGCCGGCGAATTTGATCGGCTTGCCGGTGACCGCGCGCATCGACAGCGCCGCGCCGCCGCGGGCGTCGCCGTCCATGCGGGTGAGCACGACGCCGGTCAGCGGCACCTGTTCGGAGAAGTTCGTCGCGACGTTGACCGCGTCCTGGCCGGTCAGCGAGTCGACCACGAGCAGGATCTCGTCCGGCGTGGCGATCTCCGCCACCGCCTTCATCTCGTCCATCAGCGCCTGGTCGACGTGGAGGCGACCGGCGGTGTCGAGCATCAGGACGTCATAGCCCTGCAGCTTCGCCGCCTGCATCGCGCGGCGGGCGATGTCGACCGGCTGCTGGCCGGCAACGATCGGCAGCGTCGCCACCTCGATCTGGGTGCCGAGCGTCGCCAGCTGCTCCTGCGCGGCCGGGCGATTGACGTCGAGCGACGCCATCAGCACCTTCTTGCGATCGCGCCCCATTGCGCCCGCGCTCAAGCGCTTGGCGATCTTGGCGGTCGTCGTCGTCTTGCCCGAACCCTGCAGGCCGACCATCATCACCACCGCCGGTGGCGTCACCGCCAGCTGCAGTTCGGCGCCCTGCGGATCGTCGCCGCCGAGCATCTCCACCAGCGCGTCATTGACGATCTTGACGACCTGCTGCCCCGGCGTGATCGAGCGCAGCACGTTCTGGCCGACCGCTTCCTCGGTGACCTTGTCGACGAAGCTGCGCGCCACCGGCAGCGCGACGTCCGCCTCGAGCAGCGCGACGCGCACCTCGCGCATCGCGGCCCGCACGTCGGCCTCGGTCAGCGCGCCACGGCCACGCAGACGGTCGAAGACGCCGCCAAGCCGGTCGCTGAGACTGTCGAACATCGCCGCGAAACCTTCTACTGTATCACGCAACGCAAAAGACGCCGGCGGACGAAACCTCGTCGGCCGGCGTGCGCTCATGGCGCTTGCCTTTCACGCTCCGCAATCGGAACGAAGGGGCCGCTTAGGGGAAAACGGCGAGGAAGGCAAGTCTTCGGGCAGGCTGCTGGTGTGTGCTGCCGTTTCAGCCCCGCTCTCGCAACCCCTCGTCATCCCCGCGGAGGCGGGGCTCCAGAAACGCGACGTTGTGGATAGAGCCGCACGGCCAACCAGTCTGGATCCCCGCCTGCGCGGGAATGACGGTCGGGGTCGGGGGGCGCCGCCCACACCTTCCTTCGTCATCCCGGCGGAAGCCGGGACCCATGGTCGCGTCCGGCCCGAGGGACTCGACAGCTTGCCACCGTCCCGTCTCCACAAGTCCCGGCTTCCGCCGGGATGACGCATGGGGAGATGGCGCAGCGCGAGCGATCACCGGCACCGCATGGACTTACCTCCCCCGCCCCACTAGATCGCGGCGCATGAACGCTCCCGCGCCAGAGGTCATCTCCCTCGGCTGCCGCCTCAATATCGCCGAAAGCGAAACGATCCGCGCGCTCGTCGCCGGGCGCGACACGGTCGTGATCAACAGCTGCGCGGTGACCGGCGCGGCGGTCAAGGCGACGCGGGCGGCGATCCGGCGCGCCCGGCGCGCGCGGCCGGCGGCCGAGCTGGTCGTCACCGGCTGCGCAGCGCAGATTGACCCCGCCGGCTTCGCCGCCATGGCGGAGGTCGACCGGGTGATCGGCAATGCCGACAAACTGTCGCCGGCCGCCTGGACGAGCGCGACGCCGGTCGTGGTCGGCGACATCATGCAGGTGCGCGAAACCGCGCCGCACCTCGCCGCCAGCTTCTCCACCCATGCCCGTGCCTTCGTCGAGGTACAGAATGGCTGCGACCATCGCTGCACCTTCTGCGCCATCCCCTTCGGGCGGGGGCCGAGCCGCTCCGTCCCCGCCGGTGCGGTGGTGGCGCGGATCGCCGATCTGGTGGCGAACGGCCATCGCGAGATAGTGCTGACCGGCGTCGACCTGACCAGCTACGGCCACGATCTACCCGGCAGTCCGACCCTCGGCATGCTGGTCGAGCGGATCCTGGTGCATGTGCCGGGGCTGGCGCGGCTGCGGCTGTCGTCGCTCGACTCGATCGAGATCGACGAGCGGCTGGCCGAGATCGTCACGGGCGACGCCCGCGTCATGCCGCACCTCCACCTCTCCTTCCAGGCGGGCAACGACCTGATCCTCAAGCGGATGAAGCGCCGCCACAGCCGCGCCCAGGCGATCGACACGGTCGTCCGGCTGAAGGCGAAGCGGCCGGAGCTGGCGATCGGTGCGGACCTGATCGCCGGCTTCCCCACGGAGGACGATGCGATGGCCGCCGACACGCTGGCGCTGATCGCCGACGCGGACATCGTCCACGCCCATATCTTCCCCTATTCGCCCCGCGCCGGCACGCCCGCCGCCCGGATGCCGCAGGTCGATGCCGCCGCGATCAAGGCCCGCGCGGAACGGCTGCGCGCGGCGGCGGCGCAGCGCAAGGCGGCGTGGCTGCGCACGCTGGTCGGCACGACTCAGGACGTGCTCGCCGAACACCCCGGCAATCGCGGCCATGCCGGGAATTTCGCCGACGTCACCTTCATCGGGCACGCAGAGGCCGGCACCATCGTTAAGGCCCGCATCGCTGCCGCCACCGACATCCACCTCACCGGACATATCGCATGAGCACCACCCCATCCTGGCACGAGCGTCTGCTCGGCGGCTTTCGCAAGACGTCGGACCGGCTGGTCGGCAACCTCGCCGGCTTGGGCGGCGCGCGGCTCGACGAGGCGACGCTGGACGATATCGAGGAGGCGCTGATCGCCTCCGACCTCGGCCCGGAGACCGCCGGTCGCATCCGCACCCGGCTGGCCGAGGGGACGTTCGAGCGCAACATGGAGGAACTGGGCATCCGCCTGGTCGTCGCCGAGGAAGTGGAGAAAGCACTCGCCAGGGTCGCGACGCCGCTGGAGATCGAGGCATTCCCGCGCCCGCAGGTGATCCTGGTGATCGGCGTCAACGGATCGGGCAAGACGACGACGATCGCCAAGCTCGCCCATCTGCTGATGGAGCAGGACTATGGCGTGATGCTGGCGGCGGGCGACACGTTCCGCGCCGCGGCGATCGGCCAGCTCGCCACCTGGGCGGAGCGGGTCGGCGTGCCGATCGTCACCGGACCGGAAGGCGGCGATGCGGCGGGCGTGGTGTGGGATGCGGTCAAGAAGGCGACGGAGACCGGCATCGACGTGCTGATCGTCGACACCGCCGGCCGGCTACAGAACAAGCGCGAGCTGATGGACGAGCTGGCCAAGATCCGCCGCGTGCTGGGCCGGATCAACCCGGCCAGCCCGCATGACGTGGTGCTCGTGCTCGACGCGACCACCGGCCAGAATGCACTCAGCCAGATCGAGGTGTTCAAGGAAGTGGCCGGGGTGACCGGCCTCGTCATGACCAAGCTCGACGGCACGGCGCGCGGCGGCGTGCTGGTCGCCGCGGCGGAGAAATACGGCCTGCCGATCCATGCGATCGGCGTCGGCGAGGGGATGACGGACCTCAGACCCTTCGATCCCCATGAGGTCAGCCGGATCATCGCCGGCGTCGATGCGGGAGTGCGCAAGTCATGACCTTCGGTTGCGTGACGAGGACGGAATCCCGGGCGACGGCGAAGGACGCTATCGCATGACGCAAAAGGGCTCCCCCGGCGTTCGCCTCGGCGTGGAATACGGGCCTTTGCTCGTCTTCTTCGCCGCCAATTTCCTGTTCCCGTCGGCGCTGGCGATGCGGCTGGTCGGCGCGTCGACCGGCTTCCTGTCGGACCTGGACCGCGCCGGCGCGCTGGTGATCGCGCGGGTCGTCGTCGCCACGGTCGCCTTCGTGCTCGCGACGGTGGTGGCGATGGTCGTGTCGCGGGTGAAGCTCGGCAGGGTGTCGCCGATGCTGTGGATCTCCGGCGCCTTCGTGGTGATCTTCGGCGGGCTGACCGTCTGGTTCCACGATCCCAAGTTCATCCAGATGAAGCCGACCTTCGTCTATGCGATGTTCGCCGCGGTGCTCGGCTATGGCCTGCTCAGCGGGCGACCGTTGCTCGAGGGGCTGCTCGGCGCTGCCTATCCCGGCCTGACGGCAGAAGGGTGGCGCAAGCTGACCCGCAACTGGGCGCTGTTCTTCCTGTTCATGGCGGCGCTGAACGAGACGGTATGGCGTTCGACCAGCTGGGATTTCTGGGTCGGGTTCAAGCTGTGGGGGGCCATCCCGCTGACCTTGCTGTTCGCCTTCGCCAACCTGCCGATGCTGTTGCGCCACGGCCTGACCACCGAGGACGCGGCCACGGCCGTGCCGCCGCAGGAATGACCCGCGGCGGCTGGACGGTCACACCATGGTGACGCGGCCGTCGTCGATCAGGCGCTCGACCGGCTGATCGCTGATCGGCCCCGGCGACTGATCCTCGCGCTTGTGGGCGAACAGCCAGCGTGCGCCGAGCCCTGCCACCGCCGCCCCGGCAATCGGTGCAATCCAGAACAGCCACAGCTGCGACAGGGCCCAGCCGCCCATGAACAGCGCTGGCCCGGTGCTGCGCGCCGGATTGACCGAGGTGTTGTCGATCGGGATCGAGATCAGATGGATCAGCGTCAGCGCCAGACCGATCGACAGCGGTGCGAACGGGCCGGACGAGCGCTGGTCGGTGGCGCCGAGGATGACGATCAAAAAGCCTGCGGTCAGCAGCGCCTCTGCCAGAAACGCCGTCGCCATGCTGTAGTGACCGGGCGAATGCGCGCCATAGCCGTTGGCGGCGAAGCCGCTGGCGACGAGGTCGAAGCCCGGCGCGCCGCCAGCAAGGACGGCGAGCGCGGCACTGGCGAGGATGGCGCCGACCAGCTGCGCCGCGACATAGCCTGGTAGATCGCGCGCCGCGAAGCGCCCGGCGACGGTCAGGCCGATGCTCACCGCCGGGTTGAAATGCCCGCCCGAGGTGAAGCCGACGGCGAAAGCCATGGTGAAGACGGTCAGGCCGAAGGCGAGCGCGACGCCGGCCATGCCGATGCTGCCCGGTACGCCCGCCCCCGCCGCGACCACGGCGGCACCGCAGCCGCCGAGCACCAGCCAGAAGGTGCCGATCGCTTCCGCCGCCAATCGCCGGGCGAGCGCGACCGGACGCGGCCGCTCCGCCTCCGCCGCGGCTGGAAAGCGACGGGTGGTGGCTGGCTGAATGGGCTGATGAACCGTCATGCGCCACCTCCTTCTGGCCGGCACGTCCATCAGCGGGCGCGAACCGGTGGGAATGACGGCACGGCAACGTGTCCGTATCGGCCCTGTTCCTGGTATCGTTGCACTAACGGCATATGGTGGATGCGCTAGTCCGCACCGGGCGGAAAACGCGAAAGGCGCCACCGTCGCCGGCAGCGCCCTCCATTCAATTAGCTTGACGAGCGTCAGGCGGCGTCGAACCGCTTGCCCGCCTCGTCCCAGTTGACGATGTCCCACCAGGCCTTGAGGTAGCCCGGGCGATCGTTCTTGTAGGTCAGGTAATAGGCGTGTTCCCACACGTCGTTGCCGAGGATCGGCGTACCGCGGTCCTCGACCACGTCCATCAGCGGATTGTCCTGGTTCGGCGTCGAGGTGACCTTGAGCTGACCGTCGGCGGTCTTGATCACCCAGGCCCAGCCCGAACCGAACTGGCCCGCGCCCTTGGTGTTGAAGTCCTCCTTCAGCTGGTCGAGCCCGCCATAGGCGTCGATCGCCTCCTTCAGCGCGCCCGACGGCTGGGTCGACCCCTTGGGCGCCATGATCTTCCAGAAGAAGTCGTGGTTCCAATAGCCGCCACCATTGTTGCGGACGAGCGGCGGCTGCGACGAGATGTTGGCGAGGATGTCCTCGATCGACTTGCCGGCGAGCGATGCGTCCTTCTCGACGCCCTCGTTGAGCTTGGCGGTATAGGCCGCGTGATGCTTGTCGTGGTGGAAGGTCATCGTCTCCTTGGAGATGACCGGTTCCAGCGCGTCATAGTCGTAGGGGAGCGGCGGCAGTTCGAATGCCATGGCTTTGGGCCTCCTGAGATGGAACGGGGTTCGCGCCCGTCAACGCAGCAGGCGGGGTAATGCTCCCGCGCCGTTACGCAAGCGTGATGACGTTTGCGGGTGCTGCACCGATTCTTCGTCATCCCGGCGAAAGCCGGGACCCATGGTTGCGATCGGCTGAAGGGGCTCGCAACCTCGCAACCGTACCCTGTCCATGGGTCCCGGCTTGCGCCGGGATGACGAAGGGGTAGGTCACCCCCCCGCGTTGATCAGGTCGTGCCGCCGGAGGGCATGGCGCAACTGGTCGTAGGTCAGCCCGAGCGAATCGGCGGTGGCGCGCTGGTTGAAGCGGTGCTCCGCCAGCGCTCGGGCGAGCAGCTCGCGCTCGAACCGCGCGACGCGTGACTTGAAGTCCGATGGGCCGGCGTCGCATGCAGCGACGGGGCTGTCCTCCGGCTCGGCACGAGGCGGTGCCGCGGACGGCGTCTCTGCGGACGGCGCCGGGGCGGCCGGGCGCGGGGCCCCGCCGTGCAGCCCCTGCGGCCGATAGGGCGAGGCGAAGGGGTCGATCTCGATCGAATCGACCGGCCCCTCCCCCGCCCAACGGTAGACGGCGCGCTCGACGACGTTGCGCAATTCGCGCACATTGCCCGGCCAGCGATGCGTCATCAGCGCGTCGAGCGCCCGCGGCCCGAAGCCGGGCCAGCGGTCCCAGCCGATCTCCGAGGCCATGCGCCGGCCGAAATGGTCGGCGAGCACCGGTATGTCCCCCGAACGGGCGCGCAGCGGCGGCAGCGTCACCACCTCAAAGCTCAAACGGTCGAGCAGATCGGCGCGGAATTCATGCCGATCGACCTTGTCGGGCAGATGCTCGTTGGTCGCCGCGACGATGCGGACGTCGACGCGCAGCGGCCGGCTCGATCCGATCCGCGTCACCTCACCATATTCCACCGCGCGCAGCAGCCGATCCTGCGCCGCCATCGACAAGGTGCCGAGCTCGTCGAGGAACAGGGTGCCGCCATCCGCCTCCTCGAAGCGGCCGGCCCGCGCCTTGGTCGCGCCGGTGAAGGCACCCGATTCATGGCCGAACAATTCCGCCTCGATCAGCGTCTCGGGCAGTGCGGCGCAATTCATGATCACCAGCGGCTGATCCCAGCGCGGGCTGAGCCGATGCAGGCGCTCGGCGACCAGCTCCTTGCCGGTGCCGCGCTCGCCGATCACCAGCACCGGGCGGTCGAGCGCCGCGGCGCGGCTGGCGCGCTCGAGCGCATCCAGAAAGGCGCCGGATTGGCCGATGACCTGGGTCGTGCGCTGCATCGCCAACTCTTGGCGCAAAATCCCAATGGTCCGCAAGCGTTCATATGTGGTTCATGCGAATACCACACCAGAAAACCGCGCAAATCAGCCGTTTTCGGAATTGGCACGCCTCCTGCAATGCTTTGGGCAAGCCGCCAAGCAGGCGGCACCAAGGTTCAGAATTCAGGAGGTTTCCATGTTCAAGTCCGACATCGGCCGCACCATCGCCGCCATCGCCTGCACCATCGTCTTCAGCGCCACCTGCGTGGCGGGTGCGGTGGGTCCGGCGGCGACGCATCACGCGGCCACCGTGTCCGCCGCCCGCCAGACGGCGTAAGGCGGCGACCCGGGGCGGGCTCGTTTCCCTCGCCCGCCCCGGTCCCATTTTCCAGGAGCATCAGTACCGATGGGCATTTTCTCCCGCACCCGCGACATCGTCGCCGCCAACTTCGCCGACCTGCTGGAAAAGGCAGAAGACCCGGCGAAGATGATCCGGATGATCATCCTCGAGATGGAGGAGACGCTGGTCGAGGTCCGCGCGTCCGCGGCCCGCACCATCGCCGATCAGAAGGAGATGCGGCGCCACATCCTGAAGCTGGAACAGCTGCAGGCGAACTGGACCGAGAAGGCCGAACTGGCGCTGTCGAAGGACCGCGAGGATCTGGCCAAGGCGGCGCTGGTCGAGAAGCAGAAGGCGGTCGACATGGCCGACCAGTTGAAGGCCGAGGTGCAGGTGCTCGACGATGCGCTGCGCGCGTCGGAAGAGGATATCGCCAAGCTGCAGAAGAAGCTGACCGAGGCGCGGACCAAGCAGGCCAATGTGCAGACGCGGCTGGAAAGCGCCAACAACCGCTTCCGCCTGCGCGAGATGTACGCCGGTCCCAAGACCAACGAAGCGTTCAGCCGCTTCGACGTCCTGGAACGCCGCGTCGACGATGCCGAGGGTCGCGCCGAGGCGCTCGGCCTGGGTGTCACGAAGACGCTCGAAGAGGAAATCGCCGAATTGCGCCAGAGCGACAAGGTCGATGCCGAACTGGCGGCGCTGAAGGCGCGGCTGAGCAACCGCAGCGGACAGGAGGGCTGAGATGGGGTCCGAAATCATCGTCATTCCGGCGATCTTCATCGGCTTACCCTGGGTCATCTTCCACTACATCACGAAGTGGAAGCAGGCGCCGAAGATCACCGACGAGGACGAACGGCTGCTCGATGAGATGTATAACCTGGCCCGTCGCCTCGAAGACCGGCTCAACACCGTCGAGCGGATCGTCGCCGCCGACAATCCGGACTGGAAGCCGGGACTGAACGCGCCGCAGCCACCGCTGTCGCAATCGTCCTACGCCGCGTCCAACTACCAGCTCGATCGGAGGAACTGAGATGTCCGGCAGCCGCACCAAATTCTACCTCGATCCGCAGAACGGCAAGTGGAAGGGCGTGTGTTCGGGGATTGCCGATTACATCGGCACCGACCCGATGTGGGTCCGCCTGGGCGTCGCCGGCATGACGCTGATCGCCCAGCAATGGTGGATCGTCGTCGCCTATTTCGTGATCGCCTGGGTCGCCGACAACAAGCCGATCGACCTGTATCAGGACGAGCACGACGAGAAGTTCTGGCAGGGCGTGCGCAGCAATCCCAAGCGGTCGACCGCCGAGGTGCGCAGCAAGTTCCGCGACATCGATCGACGGCTCGCCGACATCGAGTTGCACTATACCAGCCGCAACAGCCGGCTGGCCGAGGAAATCGACAGCCTGCGCTGAGCCGTCGCTCGCGGGGCGTCTGAAGGGGAGAGTTCACATGGACATGGGTTGGATGGTTCCGGTGGGTGTGGTCGGCGCGATTTCGGCGCGGCATGCCTTCACCACCTGGGTCAAGGCCAAGCACGGCTACCCGATCGACGAGGAAAGTCGCCGCAGCCGCCGCCGCGGGCGCTATGCCGAAGCGACCGGCGACATCGAGGCGGAGCGCAAGATCATGCTGCTCACCAACGAGAACGACAAGCTGACCGGCCAAGTCAGCCGCTTGGAGGAGCGGATCGCCGTCCTCGAACGCATCGCCACCGATCCTGCCGAGCGTACCGCTCGCGAGATCGAAGCGCTCCGCGACCGGTAAAGGACAGCCGTCATGGGTCCCGACCACGTCATCTGCATGATCATCGGATCGGTGATCACGCTCGCTATCCAATGGTACGGCCGCCGCAAGGTCCGCCAAGCCATCGCCGCCCCGGACATCGAGGCGCGCCGCGGCATCCAGCTGCTCGATGCCGAGAACGCCCAGCGCGTCGGCCAGATCGACCGGTTGCAGGAACGCCTCGCCAATGTCGAGCGGATCGTCACCGACGGCGCGCACCGGCTCGACCGCGAAATCGAAAGGCTGCGCTGATGAACGGCTTCACTATCTTCATGCTCGCCTTCGTGATCGTCGGCCTGCCCGTGATCCTCGGCATCGGTTCCGAGATGTTCAAGCGCTGGCTGAAGCACAAGGAAACGATGGCCGGCGCTCTCAACGCCCAGACCGCCGAGAAGGCGGCGCAATATGCGGCGCATGTCGAGCGGCTGGAGGCGCGGGTGCGGGTGCTGGAGCGGATCGCCACCGATCGCGGCGCGGACCTGTCCGACACGATCGACCAACTCCGCATCCAGGTGAATTGAGGAGCACTAGACCGTGAACCCTGCCGAAGTGATCGTCGCAGTCGTGGCGCTGGTGGTGTTCGGCATCGTGATGGCGGTGCGGTCGATCACCCGCAATCGCGTCGACGCCCCACGCCCCCCGATCGACGAGACCAGGCGCCTCTATGACGAGGTGCGCATCCTCAAGGACCGCGTCCAGGTGCTGGAACGCGTCATCACCGACAATCGCAGCAGCATCGACCTCGATCGCGAGATCGACCGGCTGCGCGACCGCTGAAGGAGGCGGACATGACCAATCCCGACATCGTGTATCTGACCGTATCGCTGTCCGGCCTCGCCGGTCTGGGCATGGTGACCACCGCAGGCCTGTCCGGCTGGCGCAGCTGGCTGGCGTTCAAGCACCAGCAGCTCGACCAGGCCCACGAACAGGCGCCCCCCGTGCCGTCGGCCGGCTCGCGGATCGAGATCGCCGACCTCAAGGAGCGGATCAAGAAGCTGGAAGCGATCGCGGCCGGGGTCGACCTTTAACCGCGATCCTTCCCGTACCTGAAGGTTCCAGCCGCTGGCTGATACGGGGGCCGGCACTGCGACAGGGATGCGGGAAGGCGCGAGCATGATCGATTGCCCTGCCCGTCCCGCCCCTGTACCGCACCGCCCATGACCAGCATCGCCGACGTCCGCGACGAATATGACTTCCTCGACCCCGACGACCGCTATCGACTGCTGATCGACCTCGGCCGCGCCTTGGAGCCGATGCCGGACGCGCTGAAGACCGATGCGACGCTGGTGCGGGGCTGTTCCGCCTCCGTCTGGGTCTATCCCACCGTCCGCGACGACGGCACGCTGCATTTCCTCGCCGATTCCAATGCCGCGATCACCAAGGGGATCATCGCGCTGGTGCTGCTGACCGTGCAGGACCGCGCGCCCGCGCAGATCGTGGCGACGGACGTAGCGGCGGAGCTGGCACCGTTCGATCTCAGGAACCAGCTCAGCTCGAACCGGACGCAGGGCATCCCGAACATGATCGCGCTGATCCGCGAGACCGCGACCCGTTACGCCTGACCAGGGTCGCGACGCCGCTGGAGATCGACATTCGGCGTGGCAGGCCATGTTTCGTCATCCCCGCGGAGGCGGGGATCCAGATCTTCGACGTCACGGCTCTACAGCAGGCTTCGCGCGTCTGGATTCCCGCCTTCGCCGGATGACGGCAGGTCGGTTCCAAAGTTTGCGATGCTGAATGGCGTTTGGTTTTAGGGCGCGATCCGCAGCGCCAAGTCGGTGATGTCCGAGCCTTTTGGCACGACCAGCCAACGATCTGGCGCCCGCGCGTCGATCACCGCCACCGCATCACGCGGACACAGCCCCAGGCAACGCGTCTCGACGATGCCGAGCGGCGCCTTGCGCCCCTTCTTCAGCCCGAGCACCTTGCGCAGCAGCTTGGCGAGCGGCGTGCGCCCCTTGCGGCCGAAGCCGCCGTCGACCTTTCTGGTGCATTTGCCGCAGACCAGCACCGCGCCATTCCAATGCGCGGCGATCTCCTTCATCGGGGGCGCCACGTCCGCCCGTCCTCCGCCGCCTTGAGCACCTCATAGGCGGCCTGCACCGCCTGGAAGCGGACCGCGGCTTCGGCATCGCCGGGGCGCACGTCCGGATGATTCTCCTTGGCGAGCCGGCGCCAGGCACCCTTCACCGCCTCGAAATCCGCGTCACTCTCCAACCCCAGCGCGTCGAGCGCATGCATCTCGTCGCGCGAGCGGCTGCCGTCGCCCGGCCCGCCCCAGGCATAATGGTTGGCATGCGCATAGCCGGAGGCGGTGCGGCTTTCCGACGCCTCGCGCGCCGCCGCCTCCTCTGAGGACAGGCCCTCGAAGTAATTCCAGCCGCGATTGTATTCGGCGGCATGGTCGGTGCAGAAATACCAGCGATCGGGGCTGTTGGGCGATTTGGGCGCGGGACAGTCGCCCGGCTTGTCGCAGCCGTGCCGATCGCACAGACGCACCGTCATCGCCTCCCGGCCGGAGCCATAGCCCCGCCAGCGTGGAAAACCCCAGTCGTTCGATCGTGTCGTGCTGCGCGCCATCTCGTCTGCGACATAGGCGATCGGAGACGGCGCGCAAGCGGGACCCGCGTCTACAGGCTGAAGCGGACTCCCTTGGTCAGCGCCCCGCAGCCGAGGCTGCCGTCGGGCCGGTAGGTCTTGGAGAAGCGCGCGGTGCGGATCGTATCGACGCCCGCCTTGGTGAAGACGAACGGCGGATAGGAGATGATCGCCCGCTCGTTGAGGACGCGACCGTCCGGGTCGACGTCGAATTGGGTCCGCGTCCAGCCGCTCATCCCCCAGCGCTGCGCCTCTTGGGGATAGGTGCCGCCGGCATGGGCGAACTGAGGCGGCTTGTCGATCAGCGCGCATTGATTGGCCGCCAGGCCCGACGCGGCGAAGGTGGTCCGCGCCGCTTCCAGGTCGCCGCGCTCCTGCGCCAGCGATGCGAGGCGGATCAGCGCCCCGACCTTGAGCGGATCGGCCGCGGCCAGCGCCTTGTCCTGCGCCACCTGTTGCAGGATTACATCGCGACGGACGCGATCGCTCTCGCGGTCGGCGAGCAGCAGCCGGAGCGCCGCGCGCGCCTGCGAATCGCTGGCATAGGGCGTTTCGCCCAGCATCGGTTCGACGATCCGGCGGAAATTGCCGCGGCGGTAGAGGTCGGCCGCGGTGGCGGTCCGCGCCTCCAGGTCGAGGTCGAGCCGCGCCGTCGCCGGTGCGCCGTTGGCGACGGCGATCGCCAGCGCCCGTCGCGCCGCCGGTCCGCGCTCGTCGCGCGGCACGACGGGATTACGGATCAGCGCGAACAGCGCCGGCAGCGTCGCCAGACTGTCGCCCCCGCTTGCCGCATCCTTCAGCGCCCGACGCTGCGCCACGATCGCCGTCGCCGGCGAATCGGGCCGGTCGGCGAAGTTCAGCCCCTTGCCGCGTCCCCAGGCGATCAGCTCGGCCTCGAGCTGGTCGTTGATCGAGGGACGTGGAAAGGCGAGGTTGCAGCGCATCTCGACCCGCGCATTGTAGCGCAGGAAGGTCGGCATCGATTTGACCTGGTCGGGGATCCACGACCATTGCCGCACCGCCTGGGCGAAGGCGAGCGCCACCTTGCCGCCGCCGGCTGCGTAGATCGGCCGCACGCCGCGTGCCGTGCCGTCGTCGGCGATGGAAAATTCGACCACCGCCATGTCGTTGGGCTTCAGCCCCTCCTCGCCGCCACAGTCTGGCGGGACCATCGCGACGCCGGGATCGATCAGGCCGATCGACTTCGCCCCGGCGCCGGTCAGCGCGACATAGCGCCGCGCCTCATCCTCGTTGCCGCCGAGCAGATAGGCGATGGCGGCATCCGAACGGACCGACACGTCGTGAAGGTCGATCATGTTGGAGTTGATCCCGCCGAACGCGCGCACGGCATCCCGGAACGTCGCCTGCGCCGCCGGTATGTCGCCGCGGTTCAGCGACAGTATCCCTTTCGCCTCGGCGATCGTGCCCAGCGACGCGCGGTCCAGTTTCGCCGACGCGACAAGGCCGTCGAGGCGGGTCTGAGCCGCCGCCGCCGCCGCGGGATCGGTGAAGGTCGCGGTCTGCACCAGGCTCAAGGCGGCGACGATCTTGTCACGCGCGCTGTCGGCGGTGGCTTCCGCTTTCGCGAACCAGTCTGCCGCCGTCGCATAGTCCAGGCTGGTCATCGCGATCCGGCCCAGATTCAAGCTCGCCTGAAAGCGGTCTGCCCGCAGCGAGGCATCGTCCGCGGGCAGGATGGCGAGCCCGGCCTGGGCGGCGGTGACCGCTTCGTCCTTGCGGTCGAGCGCGAGCAACGCCGCGCTCTTGCGGACCAGCACGATCGCACGGCTGCGTGGGCGATCGCGGACCCGCTGCTCCAGCGCCTGCCAGGCGGCCAGCGCGGCGGCCTTGTCGGTCCCGGCGTCCAGCGCTTCGGCAGCGTCGAAATCCTGCTGCACCGTGCGCGCGGCCTGCTGCGCCGTCGACTGCCCGGCCACCGCGATCAGCGCGGCCGCGGCCCACATCCTGTTCATGCCCGAATCTCCCCCTCTGGCGGGCCGATCGTGCCCTGCCGGGGGAGCGTTTGCCAGAGGGTCTGTAAGCCGGGTTCTGTCCCCCTCCCGTTGCCGGGAAGATAGGCGACCATTCCTCTCGGACGACGCTTGCGCGCCGTCTCCAGCAACCAACCCGGGCAGCGGGTGGGAACACACCCCGGCGCGCGTTGCCGCGCGCCATGCCGCCCCTATTCGGTCTTGCTCCCGGTGGGGTTTGCCGTGCCGCTGCCGTTACCGACCGCGCGGTGCGCTCTTGCCGCACCCTTTCACCCTTACCTGCCGCGAACGGCAGGCGGTCTGCTCTCTGTGGCACTGTCCCTGGGGTCGCCCCCGCCGGGCGTTACCCGGCACCGTCGTTCCGCGGAGCCCGGACTTTCCTCGGCGCGCATTGCTGCGCGACGCGGCCGCCCGACCCTCTGGCCCGCCCCCCTTACTCGTCCCCCTGCGGCTTGGGAAGCAGCAGCGCGAGCAGGATCATGCGGCATTCGGCATCGATCTCGCCATCGATCAGTTCGGGGCGGAACCGGCGCTGGAAGGCGATCGTCGCGGCGAGCGGATCGGTGACGTCATAGCCGAAGCGTTCGAGCGCGAGCAGGAAGCCGGCCTGCGTCCACATCGGGTCGAGCAGCTTCTGCGTCGGCCGGGGCAGCGCCAGCCGCAGCCGCGCCAGCCGGCCCCAGGGAAAGCGCTCGCCCGGATCGCGTTTGCGGGTCGGCGCGATGTCGGAATGACCGACGACGTTGCCGCGGGTGATGGCATAGCGATCCTTGATCTCCGCGACCAAGCGGATCACCGCGGCGACCTGCGGCTCCGGAAAGTCGCGATAGCCCCATTCATGGCCGGGATTGACGATCTCGATGCCGATGCTCGCCGAATTGACGTCGGTGCAGCCGCGCCAGTGCGACGCGCCGGCGTGCCAGGCGCGCTTGCTCTCGTCGACCAGGCGGAACACCGACCCGTCTTCCTCGACCAGATAATGCGCCGATACCTTCGCCGCCGGGTCGCGCAGCCGCGCCAGCGCCGATGGCCCGTCGGGCATACCGGTGTAATGGAGGACGATCATATCGATCGGCAGCCGTCGCTCGTCGAAGTTCGGCGAGGGCGTGTCGAATGGGGTCATGACGCCGGGTCTAGCCGAAGCCGACGCGCCGCGTAAGGGGCGTAAGGGGCGTCAGGCGGCAGAGGCGCGCGGCAGGCGCGCGGCGCGTTCGTAGAAGCCGCGTAGGCGGCGGCTCGGCTCGAACGCGTCGGTCTGGCCGATCACCGTCTCGCCGGCGCCGAGCACCAGCACGCCGCCGGGCCGCAGCGCGCGGGCGAAGCGGGTGAAGACGTCCGCCTTGGTCGGTGCGGACAGATAGAGCAGCACGTTGCGGCAGAGCAGCACGTCATAGGTGCCGACCGGCGGCGGATCGGTAACCAGATTGTGCCGCCGCACGGTGATCGCGCGGAGCAGCTCTGGCTTCGCCGCCCAGTCGTTGCCGGCGGCATCGAACCAGCGCATCATCCGCCGGATCGGCAGCCCGCGCTGGATCTCGAACTGGGTGAACCGGCCGGTGCGGGTGCGGGTCACCGCCTGTTCCGACACGTCGGTGGCGACGATATCGGGCATCGGCTTGCCGTGATCGGCTTCGCGTTCGGCGAACAGCATCGCCAGCGACAGCGGCTCCTGCCCCGACGAACAGCCCGCGCACCAGATGCGCGCACGGCGTCCCGTCGCCTCCACCGCGGCGACCGCCTCGACCACTTGGTCGAACACCGGCGCTTCGCGAAAGAAGGAGGTCTCGCCATTGACCAGCGCATCGACGATCTGGTCGGCGAGGGCCGCGTCATGGCCGTCGAGCAAGCGCGCGACGAGCTGGTCGAGCGTCGCCAGGCCCCGATCGCGCAGCAACGGCTTGAGGGCCGTGTCGATGCGCCACGAGCGATAGGCAGCGATCTGTTGCCCGGTGCGGGCCTCCAGCAGGCTGCTGACAACGTTGAGCACCGCCTGCGACACCGCGGGCGCCGGGGCGGACTGGCCCTTGCCGGGAACGGCGGGGGCGAGGCTCACGGCCGCTGCCGCGCGGCGACGAGCCGGCCGATCGCATCGGGCGGCAGGATCGCATCGGCGCAGCCGCTCGCCGCCACCGCGCCGGGCATGCCCCAGACGACGGAGCTGGCCTGATCCTGTACCACCACGCATCCTCCTGCCCTGTTGACCGCGCGGGCGCCTTCCGCCCCGTCGCGTCCCATGCCGCTCAGCACCACCGCCAGCATCCGCGCACCGAACACCTCGGCGAGCGAGGCGAACATCGGATCGACCGATGGCATGCAGCCGCTCGCCACGGCATCACTCGACAGGCGGATCGCCGCGCTGCCGTCGGCCAGCGGCACGCAGCGCAGATGCGCGTCGCCCGGCGCGATGACGATACGGCCGGGGCGCAGCCGCAGCCGGTCGCTGGCGACGTCGCACGGTCGGCCGGCGAGCACCGCGAGCTGCGCGGCGAAATAGGGCATGAAGGACGCGGGCAGATGCTGCGTCACCAGGATCGGCAGGCGAAAGCCGTTGGGGATGGCGCGCAGGACCTGGCTGAGCGCATGGATGCCACCGGTCGAGGCGCCGATCGCGACGACGTCATATTCGTCGAAGCTCGGCTGCGGCGGGGTCGCCACCGGCGCCAGCGGTGCGGGAGACGGGACGGAGACGGCGGCCGGCGCCGCCGGCGCGCTGAGTCGCACGAGCTTGTCGATCAGCTGGTCGGCGAAAACGTTCATCCGTCCGCCCGCCACCGGCTTGACCAGCGTGTCGGCAGCGCCGAGCGCCAGCGCCTGGAGGGTGGTGGCAGCGCCTTCGGTCGCCTGCGACGAGACGACGAGGACGCGCGCGCCGCGGCCGGCGGCGATCAGATCGGGCAAGGCGGTCAGCCCGTCGACACCGGGCAGTTGCACGTCGAGCAGAACGAAATCGACCCGTGTGCGTGCCAGGACGTCATGGGCGCCGGCGACGGTGGCGACACTGCCGACCACGGCGAAGCGCGACGCCGTGCCGACGATGCGTTCCATCACCGCGCGGGCGACGGCCGAATCGTCGACGATCAGGATGCGCAGCGGCGCTGCGCCATCCTCGCCTTCGACGAGCGGCATGACTGGGGAAATGGCCGGCGCCATAGCGGTCGCGATCGGGCGATCAGGCGATGCCGACGATCTGTAGCTTGGATTCGAGCGTGTCGCGGTCGAACGGCTTCATGACATATTCGTCGGCCCCCGCCTCGATCGCGGCGCGGATATAGGCCATGCCGTTTTCGGTGGTGCAGAAGACGACCTTGGGCCGGGTCGGGATGTCCGCCTCGCGCAGCGCGCGCAGGAAGTCCATGCCGCTCATCACCGGCATGTTCCAGTCGAGCAGGATGACGTCGGGGGCCGATGCCAGGCAGGCGTCCAGCGCCTCGCGCCCGTCGCAGGCTTCCGTCACGGTGAAGTCGAGCGTCTCGAGGATATGCCGGGCGACCTTGCGGATCACCTTGGAGTCGTCGACGACGAGACAGGTCTTCATGCGGTGGCCTTTTCGAGTACGAATCGCGTGCCGTCGTTATGGGCGGGCAAGCGTAAGTTTGGCGTTAAGAGGCTGGTGTGCCGCACCTCCGCCGGTCCGCGCGCGCTATGCGGCCAGCGCCTGATGGGGGATCAGGCACGACAGGTCGATCACCAGCATCGGTTCGCCGTCGCGCTCGACCAGGCCGGTGCCAGCCGCGGCCCAGCCGCGATCGAGCGTCAGGCCGCTGGAGAGCGGCTGCCGTTCGAAGCTGGCGACGTCCTCCAGTGCGTCGACCAGAATCGCATAATGATGCCCGTCGACGCGGGTGATGACGGCACGGGTGGCGCTCGCCGGCATCGGCGACAGACCGAGCGCGGTACCGGTGTCGATTACGGTGATGACACGACTGCGCAGCGCCACCAGCCCGCGTACCGAACCCGCCGCGCGCGGCACTGCAACGACCTCGGCCAGATCGACGACGGAGTCGACCTGCACGGTGTCAATCGCCACGCCACGGCCGGCGATCTGCGCGATGAGGAACAAATCCATCACTTTTCCCCCGCGGCACGTGCCAGTGCGGCGATCAACGCCGGTCGATCGTAACGGTAGATGCTGTCGCCCTCGCCGCTGCGGCTGCTGCGCAATCGGATCACCCGGCCGGGCACCGCGGTCGGCGGGGGGGCGGCGTCCATCGTCACGACGATGTCGGCGCGCGCACCGGCCGCGGCATCGGTGACGCAACTATAGCCGGCCGCTTCGAGTGCGGGACGCAGAAACGTCTCCATCCAGCCGCCGCCCTCGCTGTACAGCCAGCAGGAGCGTTCGACCGGCAGCGCCGCCTCGAGGTCGGCGAACAGCGACAGGGCGTCGACGATCTCGATCTGCTCGCCGCCGATGATCGCGACGCCGGCAATCGGCCCCGCCTCGACTGCGGGCGACGTGTCGCGTGGCAGCGTCACGATCTCGACCGGCTCGTGGATCGCATAGGCGATCTCGCTGTCGCCATCGGTCAGGCGCAGCACCGGCACCGTCTGCCGGGCGCCGGCCGGCGCGACAGAGTGCAAGGGCACCAAGGTGCCGCCGATCGCCAGCCGCAGTCGGCCGGCCGTGTGGCGGATCGCCTCCGCCGACACCGTCTCGACACGGTCGATCGCGGCGAGCGGCATCACCCGGCGTTGGCCGTCGAGGTCCTCGAACAGCAATGCCGCGATGCCCTGCTCTTGCTCCGCCTCCGCCACCTCCTCCTGCGCTGCAGCGCGCTGGAAGCGCAGCCCGGCGACCGCGGCGATCCCCGCGCCGTCGAGCAGCAGCATCGGCAGGCCGGAATCGGGCAGCGTCTGACCGGCATAGACGCCGGTCGCCATGACCGCCGGCGCGGCCGGCTTGACCACCAGTTCCTCGGTGTCGAGCACGGTGTCGATCGCCAGCGCATAATGGCCGTCTCGGGTCGCGACGATCGCCAGCTTGCCGCGGCCCTCGCTGCGATCGGGCAGGCCGAGCAACGCTCCCAGCGACACCATCGGCAGCCGCCGGCCGCGTACCGTGGCCACCGTCGCCTCGCCGACCAGATCAATGCGCACGGCGTCGCCGGTGATGTTGAGGATCTCCTCGACCGACTGGCGCGCGATCGCGAAGCGCTGGTCGCCGGCGCCGACCACGACGGTCGACATGATCGACAGCGTCAGCGGCACGTAGATGACAATGGTCAGCCCGCGGCCGGGCTGGTTGATCAGCTCGATGCGACCGCCGATATTTTCCAGATTGGCGCGCACCACGTCCATCCCGACGCCGCGGCCGGAGATCGACGTCACCGTGTCGCGGCTCGACAGGCCGGGATGGAAAACGAGGTCGAGCTTCGCCGTCGCGTCCATCGCGCCGATCTCGGCGGCGGTGTGGATCTGCTGCGCAATCGCCTTGGCAGCGATCCGGTCGACGTCGACGCCGCGACCGTCGTCGGCGATCTCGATCAGGATCTGGTTGCCGGACTGGCGCGCCGACACCGACAGCCGCCCCGCTTCCTTCTTGCCGAGCCGCAGGCGATCGGCGGGCGCCTCCAGCCCATGGTCGACCGCATTGCGGATGATATGAACCAGAGGATCGCGCATCAGCTCGATCATCTCGCGATCGAGCTCCACCTCGGCCCCGTCGATGGTCAGCTGCACCTGCTTGCCGAGCTCGGCGGCGGTGTCGCGGACCATGCGCGGCAGCGCGGAGAACAGCGCCTCCACCTTCTGCATGCGGGTCCGGGTGACGGTATCGCGCATTTCCGCGACGGTCAGCGACAGGCGTTCCAACGCCGCTTCGACCAGCGGATCGACCTGCTCGTCCCGCAGCCGCCGGGCGAGCTCGTTGCGGGCGAGCACCATCTCCGACATGCCGCTCATCATCCGGTCGAGCAGATCGACGTTGAGCCTGACGGAGCGATTGTTGTGGCGGGGTGCCGCCGTGTTCGACTGAAGCAGCGCGGCGGGGCGGGCATCTTCCGCCAGTGCGGCGATCAGCAGATCCTCGGCCGAATCGTCGAGCGGCGCGCCCGAATCGATCGCCTCGACCAGTTCGCCGATCCGGTCGACCACCGCGAGCACGGCATTGACCAATGCGGTGTCGGGATTGCGCGTGCCGGAACGCACCGCGGCGAGCACGTCCTCGGCGGCATGGCTGAGCCGGGCGAGCCGCGGCAGATCAAGGAAACCGCAGCTTCCCTTCACCGTGTGCACGAAGCGGAAGATCGCATCGAGCCGCGCGCGATCGGTCGGATCGGCCTCCCACGCCACGATTTCGCCCGAGAGCGCTTCCAGCGTCTCGCGGGTTTCGGCGATGAATTCCTGCAGCAGGTCGTCCATGGGTCCCCGTCGGTTCGGCAAGGCTCATGGACGGCAACCGGTTAAAAGGCGGTTAGCCGTTGCCGCCGGTCAGCCGGCGTTGAACACCGCGCCGAGGATCATGACATCGTCCGCCGGCTGCGACACCTGCACCGCGCCGCCGGCCTCGGCGACGAGCGTGTGGACGAGATAGGCTGCCGCGGCACGCGGCGTCACGCCGCCCGCCTGCGCGCCCTCCGTCAGCGTCGCGCGGACCTCGGCGTCGAGGACGATGCGCGGCCCTTCCATCTTCACCGCGATCTCGACCTGGCCGCCGTTTTCCTCGCCGGCGAGGTCGAGCGTGCCGCCGCGAACCAGCGCCTCGTTGGCGATCAGGGCGAGATTGAGCAGCACCTTGATCGCGGTCTTCGACAGCGTCGGCGCCTCGACCAGCCAGTTGAGCGTGGCACGGCGGTTGTCGGACACCAGCGCCTCGATCGCGATCCTCGCCTCGCGTGCCTCGACCTGTTCGCCGAAGCCGCCCGCGGCACCGAAGGCGAGGCGGAAGAACTTGAGCTTGTTGGCCGAGGTCCGCGCACTGTCGGTGAGCAATTGGAAGACCCGGGCGCGCATCTCCTCGTCGGGTTCGTCGCCGAGCAGTTCGAGCCCGTTGTTGAGCGCGCCGACGGGGGAGAGCAGGTCGTGGCACAGCCGCGAACAGAGCAGGCTGGCGAAATCGACCGGGCTGACGGACATGCTGGTGCCTTTATTGGTGAGCGTGCGTGTGTGGCGGAGGCGGTGGGTCGGCGCAAGGGGTGGCCTCGACGCCACCGGCCCGAGCGGCGCTGCGCCCCTGCGGCCGGCGCGGCGCTATGTTTTGACGCTGGCCGGGCCGGGCAGGATAGCGAGAAGCTCCGCCGCGAACCGCCCCTCCACCACACCGGCGTCCACCGCCCGCCATGCCTGCACCGCGCCGGCGGCGACGATCAGCCACAAGGCTCCGTCCGGCGCTGCATCCGCCGCGTCGCGCGCCGATGGCACGGCGCTGCCGCTGGGGTGGGAATGGTAATGACCGATCACCGCCGCCCCCCCTGCCCGCGCCGCCCGATGGGCGGCGATCAGCGCAGCCGGGTCGATCTCGAAATGGCGCGTCGGATCGGCGGCGACGTTGGCGCAGGGCTGGACCTGCTCGACATGGTCGCCATGGCCGAGCAACAGGCCGCAGACCTCGCGACCCGGCGTCGCCGCCGCATGCGTCAGGATCCGGTCGAGCAGGTCGCTTGCAATATCCGCCATCGTCCCCACATCCTAGGACAATGGACCGGGGGGTTTCCATCATTGAAGCGACGATTCAGCCGGCGGCGGATGGCTGGCGGCTCGATCGCGCGCTCGCCGATGCGGTGCCGACCCTGTCGCGCGAGCGGCTGAAGGTGCTGATCAATGCCGGTGCGGTGTCGCAGGGCGACGCGCTCGCCCGCGATCCGGCCAAGCGCGCCGCCGCGGGCGAGCGCTTCGCCGTCGCCGTGCCCAATCCGACGCCAGCCCATAACGAGGCGCAGGATATCCCGCTCGTCGTCGCCTATGAGGACGAGCATCTGATCGTCGTCGATAAGCCGGCGGGGCTGGTCGTCCACCCCGCGGCGGGCAATCTCGACGGGACGCTGGTCAACGCCTTGCTCCACCATTGCCACGGCAGCCTGTCGGGGATCGGCGGGGTCGCGCGGCCGGGGATCGTCCACCGCATCGACAAGGACACCAGCGGGCTGATGGTCGCCGCCAAGACCGACCGCGCGCACGAGGGGCTGGCGCGCCAGTTCCACGACCACAGCATCGACCGCCGCTATCGCGCGATCACCGGCGGCATCCCGCGGCCGCCAGTGGGGACGGTCGACGCGCCGCTCGCCCGCTCGCCGGCCAATCGCAAGAAGATCGCGATCCAGGCGCACGGCAAGCGCGCGGTGACGCATTACACGACGATCCAGCCGTTGCACGACGCGGCGCTGGTGGAATGCCGGCTGGAGACGGGCCGCACGCATCAGGTGCGCGTCCACATGGCCTCGATCGGGCACGCCTTGCTGGGTGATCCGGTCTATGGTAGAACAAAAGGTGCTCAGAAAGCGCTACTCGAAACCTTGGGTTTCCGCCGCCAGGCCTTGCACGCGGCCCACCTGGGGTTCATCCACCCGATCCGGGGCGAACCCCTGGCCTTCGAGAGCGCAATGCCTGCAGATATGCAGGAACTGTTCACCGAGCTTCACGTATAGGTTCGCGTCCTCCGTTGCCGCAGTGCGGGACGGGCGACCCCAGGAAAGGGAGATGACGATCATGGCAGCCCGCAGCAACGTCCCGGCGACGATTCCTGCCCTCGGCGGCGAGCAGAGCCTCAACCGCTACCTCGCCGAGATCAAGAAATTCCCCATCCTGGCGCCCGAGCAGGAATATATGCTCGCCAAGCGGTTCCAGGAGCATGGCGATCCGGAGGCGGCGGCGCAGCTCGTCACCAGCCATCTGCGCCTCGTCGCCAAGATCGCAATGGGCTATCGCGGCTATGGCCTGCCGACGTCGGAGCTGATCTCCGAAGGCAACATCGGCCTGATGCAGGGCGTCAAGAAGTTCGAGCCCGATCGCGGCTTCCGCCTCGCCACCTATGCGATGTGGTGGATCCGCGCCTCGATCCAGGAATATATCCTGCGCTCGTGGTCGCTCGTGAAGATGGGTACCACGGCGGCACAGAAGAAGCTGTTCTTCAACCTGCGCCGGATGAAGTCCAAGCTCGACGCGTTCGAGGACGGAGACCTGAAGCCGGAGGACGTCACCAAGATCGCCACCGACCTCGGCGTCAACGAGGACGAGGTGATCAGCATGAACCGGCGCATGGCGATGGGCGGCGACACGTCGCTCAACGTCTCGATGCGCGAGGACGGCGAGGGTCAGTGGCAGGATTGGCTGGCGGATGACGGCCCGTTGCAGGACCAGGTCGTCGCCGAAGCGCAGGAAGCGGACGTCCGCCACGACATGCTGGTGTCGGCGATGGACGATCTCAACGATCGCGAGAAGCATATCCTGACCGAGCGTCGCCTGACCGACGACCCCAAGACGCTCGAGGAACTGAGCCAGGTCTATGGCGTGTCGCGCGAGCGCGTCCGCCAGATCGAGGTCCGCGCCTTCGAGAAGCTGCAGAAGGCGATGATGCGCATCGCCGGCGAGAAGCGGCTGCTGGCCGCGGCCTGACGCCGTGCGCACCGTCGTCATCGGCGGCGGTGCAGCCGGGATCGCGGCGGCGCGGCGGTTGCATGACGCAGGGGCCGAGGTGTTGCTGGTCGAGGCGAGCGGACAGCTCGGCGGCCGCGCACGTACCTGGTCGCTGCGGCTGCCGGATTGGTCGCGGGGATGTGAGGGCCGGGATGGTGCCGACAACACCATCCCCGTCGATGCCGGCTGCGGCTGGCTCCATTCCGCCGGCCGCAATCCGTGGACGCGGATCGCCGAACGCGACGGCTTCACCGTCGACCGCTCCTCGCCCAATTGGGGCGTGCAATGGCGCGATCTCGGCTTTCCGGCCGACGAGCAGCGCGCCTTCCGCACCGCCTGGGATCGTTGGGACGAGGCGGCGCACGACGCGCTCGACGGCCCCGACCGGCCGCTGTCCGCCTTCATCGCCGACGACGATCCCTGGCGACCGATGCTCGACGCCATCTCGGGCTATGCCAATGGTGCGCCGCTCGACGCGGTGTCGCTGCACGACTGGGCCGCCTATGAGGATGCCGCCACCGACGACAATTGGGCGCTGCCCGCCGGCTATGGCACATTGGTCGTCCACCATGCCGGGCCGGTCCCGGTTCGGCTGAACACGCCGGTGACCCGCATCGATCATCGCAACCATACCATCCGGCTCGACACGCCGGCCGGGCCGATCGAGGCCGATCGCGTTATCCTGGCGCTGCCGACTACCGCCTATGCCGACATCGTCTTCGATCCGCCCTTGCCCGACAAGCAGCAGGCGGCGGCCGACCTACCGCTCGGTCTCGCCGACAAGGTGTTCATCGCCGTCGACGGGCCCGAATGGCCGGCGCACGGCCATCTGACCGGCGATCCGCACCGCGCCTGCACCGCCAGCCACCGCCTTTCCCCCTTCGGCCGGCCGATCGTCGAAAGCTTCTTCGGCGGCAGCTGCGCGGAGGCTATGCGCACGCCGCAGGACGCCACCGCCTTTGCGCTCGACGAACTGGTGACACTGCTCGGCAGCGACTGGCGGCGCCGCCTGCGCCCGTTGGCCGCCACCCACTGGCGCACCGAACCCTTCATCCGCGGCAGCTACAGTCATGCCAAGGTCGGCCGGGCGGGCGCACGGGCGCGCCTTGCCGCGCCGGTCGACGATCGCCTGTTCTTCGCCGGCGAGGCCTGTTCGCCGCATGATTTCTCCACCGCTCACGGCGCCTATGCAACCGGCATCGCCGCCGCCGACGCGGTGCGCGCCAGCGGCTGACCGCTTGCCGTCGGCTGCGCCAGGCGGCAGAGGAGCGACCGTCATGGGCCGCATCCTCCGCATCCTCGCCAAGGCCGCGCTGGTCTTCATCCTCGTCTCTTTGCTGTTCGTCGGCGCCTATCGCTTCGTGCCGGTGCCGTTCACCTGGACGATGCTGGGCGACGTGATCGCCGGCCATGGCGTCACCAAGCGCTGGATGCCGCTCGACGAGATGGACCCGGACATGGCGCGCGCCGCGATCGCCGGCGAGGATGCGCGCTTCTGTGAACATCACGGCTTCGACTGGAAGGGCATCGCCAGCGCCGCCTACAGCAACGCGCAGGGCAAGCGGCTGCGCGGCGGATCGACGATCAGCCAGCAGACCGCCAAGAACGTCTTCCTGTTCCAGGGCGGTGGCTATCTGCGCAAGGCGGCGGAGGCGTATTTCACCGTGCTGATCGAAGCGTTGTGGGGCAAGCGCCGGATCATGGAAGTCTATCTCAACGTCGCGGAGACGGGGATCGGCACCTATGGCGCCGACGCCGCCGCGATCCGCTATTTCAATCATGACGCGACGCATCTGTCGCCGACCGAGGCGGGCCGGATCGCCGCGGTGCTGCCGCTGCCCAAGAAGCGCGCGGCGATCGACCCGCACGGCTTCGTTCGCCGCCACGGCAATGCGCTGGCCCGCTATGTCGGCGTCGTACGGCGCAGCGGCCTGGACGCCTGCCTGCGAAAATAGGCCTGCCGTCCGACCGTCGTCACCCGCGCGATGCTCCACCGCCATGGCGATGGAACCCCGCGATCACCGGCGGAGCACCACCGTTGTCCCGCTGAACGCGACCGTCCTCCCAGCCGACCTGCACCGTCATCCCCGCGAAGGCGGGGATCCAGACGCGCGGAGCAAGCGGCTCCATCGCCATGGCAGCGTCTCTGGATTCCCGCCTTCGCGGGAATGACGACACAATGGCGCGGGCGTCTGGATCATCTCCCTCCCCTCCCGCGAGCAGGAGGGGAAACAACATCACTTGTTGGCGTCGATCGCGCCACCAGCCTTGTCGGCGGTCTTCTCGACGCTCTTCGCGGCCGAAGTGATCGCGTTGTTCTTGGCGCTCTCGCTGCCCTGGTGGACGAACAGGAAATAGCCGCCGATCAGCACCGCGATCAGCAGGACGATCGCGATGGCGGTGCCACCGCCGCCGCGGCGCTCGATCACCGTGGTATGCGTGGTCGGGGTCTCGACGATCCGTTCTTCGGCCATGTTGCGTCTCCTCTCCAATCAATCGATGGAGCGGCCAACGCCGAACGGTGCGAAACCGTTCCGCCCGCGCAACGGCACTTGCCGCTGGTCAGAACGGCAATTTGAAGCCCGGCGGCAGCGGCAAACCGCTGGTCATCTTCGACATTTCCGCGCCGCTCGCCGCGTCGGCCTTGGCGCGGGCGTCGTTGAACGCCGCCGCCAGCAGATCCTCGAGCATCTGCTTCTCGGACACGTCGATCAGCGAATCATCGATCGCGATGTTGATGATCCGGCCCTTGGCGCTCGCCTTGACCTTGACCAGGCCGCCGCCGGCGACGCCTTCTACCTCGATCGTGTCGAGCTGGTCCTGCGCCTTCTGCAACTCGCTCTGCACGTTCTGCGCCATGGCGAGGATTTCGTCGAGATTCTTCATGCGATGCTCCGTTGTCCCGGCCAGCTTTCCAGTTCCGCCTCCGGAAAGGCGGCGAGTGCCGCCCTGACCAGCGGCGTCCCCAATATCGCCTGGCGCGTGGCTTCCTGTTCGGCCTTGTCCTTCTCGCGCAAGGTAGGTGCGCCGGGCGCATCCTCCAAGCCGATCTTCCACGTCTGGCCGGTCGTGCGCTTCAGCGCGTCGGCGACGTCACGCAACGTGTCCGCCGACATCGGCCGCGATCCGCTCAGCACCAGCTCGGGCGGCGCATAGCGGACGACGCGGGCGCCGTTGGTCAGCTGCGCGGCGACGGCATGATTGCCCTTGTCGGCGAGCATCTCGACCAGCCCGGCAAAATCGTCCGGCACGCCCGGCTTTTCGGGCGCGGCGGCGGCCGGCGCAGCGGCCGGACCTGGCACCGCCGGCGCGCCACCGCCCTGCGCGGGCACGGCGACCTTGCCACTGGCGATCTGTCGCGCCAGTTCGCCGGGATCGGGCAGGCTGGATGCGTGGATCGCGCGCAGCAGCGCCATTTCCGCCGCCTCGATCGGCAGCGCGGCCTTGGCGACCTCGTCATGCCCCTTCAGGAACAATTGCCACAGCCGGTGCAGCGCCGGGAAGGACAGGCTCGCCGCCCAGTCGGCGCGCGCGCGGCGCTCCTCGACCGGCTGCGCCGGATCCTCCGGCGTGCCGACCTTGGCCAGAGTGATGCCGTGCACCGATTCGAGCAGGGCGCGCAGCACCGCAACCGGATCCACACCATAATCATATTGCCGGCGTAGGCTGGCCAGCGCGCCCGGCCCGTCCCCCGCCAGGATCAGCGCCAGCAGGTCGCGCACCGCGCCGCGATCGGACAGGCCGAGCATCTGCCGTACCGCGTCCGCGCCGACCGCCCCGCCTTCGAGGCCCGCATGAGCGATCGCCTGGTCGAGGATCGACAGGCCGTCGCGCGCCGAACCTTCCGCCGCGCGCGCGATCAGCATCAGCGCCTCGGCCTCCGCCTCGACGCCCTCCTCGCGGCAGACGAAGGCGAAATGCTCGGCCAGCTGTTCGGCCGAAATGCGGCGCAGGTCGAATCGCTGGCAACGCGACAGGACGGTGATCGGCACCTTGTTCACCTCGGTCGTGGCGAACAGGAACTTCACATGGGCGGGCGGCTCCTCGAGCGTCTTCAACAGCGCGTTGAAGGCGTTCTTGGAGAGCATGTGGACCTCGTCCACGATATAGATCTTGTAGCGCGCCGACACCGCCGCATAGCGCGCCGCGTCGATGATCTCGCGGACGTCGTCGACGCCGGTATGGCTGGCGGCGTCCATCTCGATCACGTCGATATGGCGCCCCTCCGCGATCGCCCGGCACGGCTCGCATTGCCCGCACGGATCGATCGTCGGGCCGCCCTGCCCGTCCGCGCCGATGCAATTGAGCGCCTTGGCGATCAGTCGCGCAGTCGACGTCTTGCCGACCCCGCGCACGCCGGTCATCAGAAAGGCATGCGCCAGTCGGCCGCGCCGGATCGCATTGCCCAACGTCGTCACCATCGCGTCCTGGCCGATCAGCTCGCGGAACGTCTGCGGCCGGTATTTGCGCGCCAGCACGCGATAGGGGCTCGCCTGGCCCTGGGGCTGCGGCGGCTCGCCGAGATCGAAAGAGTCGGACATCGCGATGTAGATAAGCAGAACGGACCGGGAATGGTAGCGCGCTGTGAGCACCTGCCCCTGCCGTCATGCCGGGCTCGTTCCGGCATCCACCGCGCCGCGCCGCGCCCGGCCGCTTGGTTTGCGGACGGGTGGATGCCGGAACAAGTCCGGCATGACGGATTCAGGGAGAATAGGAAAGCGTCACGGCAGATCCGTAGCGTCGGACGGCGCGAAGAGCGCCACCAGCCGCACGCATCAGCATGGCGGCGCGATCGTCATCGCTAACTGCGTGGTGGGAGCCGGAACGACCCGCGGCGAAATCGTTGCGGCTGCTTCCTTCCGGATCTGACCGGGTTGGCGACGACCACGTCCGCCCGACTCCCACGCGCCATATGGCGGGGTCGGGCGGCGGGATCAAGGGCCTAGCGCGCCGGCATCAATAGCGGACGGTGCGGCAGACGCGGGCGCGATGGTGGTGGCGCCACTGCGTCTCGCAGACGCGGCGCGAGCGTGCATGATGGCGCCAGCGCGGCCCGTCGTTATGCCAGCGCCGCTCGTCATGGCGCACGACGGTGCGCTCGGTGACGACGGTACGCTGCGCGGCGGCGGGGGTGGCGGCGACCGGGGCAATCCCCGCCACGGCGACGGCCGCGGCGGTCAGCCAATGGGTCAATGTCATCGGTCTTCTCCTATGCTCTGATGATCAGCGATAGACACGGAAGCAGCGGCGCTCCGGCCCGTACCAGCCGCGCTCGATGCGGCAGACGACCCGCGACCGACCGTAATACGGCCGGCCATAGCCATAGCCGTAGCCGCGATCCCAGCCGCGGCCGCGATCTCCACGATCCCAGCCGCGATCACCGCGATCCCAGCCGTGGTGACGGCCATTGTCGTGCCAGCCGCGATCGTAGCGGTCGCCCCAGCGCTGTGCCTCGGCGGGGGTCGCGACGGCGGTCAATGTACCGACGGCCAGCGCACCGGCCCCGAGCATTGCGATCAGCTTCATGACGGATACTCCTCTCACTGACCCGGAAAACTCCGGATATGTGAAGAGGATGCACCTGCTGCGATGCACGCGTCCTGAACCCGCCGTTGTCGAAATGTCAGGATGACTGACAGTGGCGATCAGGCAGGAATGCGCACCGTCAGTCCGTCCAGCCCCGCCCCGAGCACGATCTGGCAGGCGAGCCGACTGGTCGCGCGTGCGTCGGGCACAAGGTCGAGCAGATCCTCTTCCTCCGCGCTCGCCGGCGGCAGCCGCGCGAAGTCCGCCGGGTCGACGACGACGTGGCAGGTCGCGCAGGCCATGTCGCCGTTGCACGTCCCCTCCAACGGCGCGCCGGCCGCCTGCGCGACATCGAGCAGGCGCGCGCCGTCCGTCGCCGGCACCTCGCGGACACTGCCGTCGGCGGCGACGAGGCGGATGCGGATCATGCCAGCCCCTGCCGTGCCGCGGCGGCGACGATCGCGTCGAGCCCGGCGAGCAGTTCGTCCTCCGTGGTATAGCGGCCGAAGCCGATCCGGATGCTCGAGCGCGCCTCACCGTCGCTCAGCCCGATGGCACGGAGCACGTGGCTCGGCCGCCCCGAACCGCTCGCGCAGGCGGAGCCGGCGGAAAAGGCGACGTCGCGGCATTCGCTCATCAACCGCGCCACATCCAGTCCGTCGCGGCGCACGTTAAGATTGCCGCGATAGCGCTGCGTCACCGAACCGTTGATCGTCCAGCCGTCGAGCCGTTCCACCGCCCGCGCCCACAGCCGCGCGACATGATCGGCGTCATCCGCCGCGATCAGCGTCGCCGCCGCGCCGAAGCCGGCGCAGAGCGCGGGGGACAGCGTTCCCGATCGTCCCGCCCGCTCCTGCCCGCCGCCATGCAGCAGCGGCTCGAGGGACAGGCCGTCGCGCATCCACAAGGCGCCGATGCCTTTCGGGCCGTGCAGCTTGTGCGCCGACACCGTCACCAGATCACAGTCGGCCGGCAAGGCGACCCGGCCGTAGCCCTGCACCGCGTCGCACAGCATCACCGCGCCCGCCGCCCGCGCCAGCGCCGCGATCGCCGCGACCGGCTGGATCACGCCGATCTCGTTGTTGACCAGCATCGCCGCGACCAGGCCGGTGCCGGGCCGGATCGCCGCCGCCGTCCGGTCGAGGTCGACCAGCCCGTCGCGCTCCACCGGCAACACGATTACCGCCCGCCCCCGTCGCGCCTCGGCGGCGACGGTGTCGAGCACCGCGGCATGTTCGGTGGCCAGCGTCACGATCGGCCCCGTCGTGCCCTTGATCGCCCAGTTCAGCGCCTCGGTCGCGCCGCTGGTGAAGCTCGGCGCCCCCCCGGCCGGCATCGCCGCGGCGATGCGGTCGCGCGCCACCTCAACCGCCGCCTTCGCCTGTCGCCCGGCACGATGCGCCGCATGCGGATTGGCGTGCTGTGTCTCCAGCCACGGCAGCATCGCCGCCAGCGCCTCGGGCGCGAGCGGTGTCGTCGCCTGATAATCGAGGTAGATCATGCCGCGAACCGCCGCGTCGCCTTGGCCATCGTCCGCCAGGCGGCAATGAAGGCATCCACCTCCGCCGCGCCGGTCGTCCGCCCGAAGCTGACCCGGATCACCTCGCGCCCCGCCGCCTCGTCCCAGCCCATCGCGGCGAGGACGTGGCTCGGCTTCATGCTGCCGCTTGAACAGGCGCTGCCGGCGGATACGGCAAAGCCCGCCGCGTCGAGCCGGATCAGCTGCACCGTCGCGGCGACGCCGGGCAGCCGGTACGATCCGATCGCCGGATGGCGCGGCGCGCCGTCGGCGACGATCTCGCCGCCGGAGCGGCGGATCGCATCGTCCAGCCGGGCGCGCAGGCGCGCATGATCCGGCTCCGGCTCGGCCAGCGCCGCCGCATAGGCAAGCACGCCGGGCAGATTCTCGGTCCCCGGCCGATAGCCGCGCTCCTGCCCGCCGCTCGGCACCAGCATGGCAAGGTCGCGCACCAGCAGCGCGCCGACGCCCGGCGGCCCGCCGCGCTTGTGCGCCGACAGCGCGATCAGATCGGCGTGGTCGGCGAGTTCGGCCGACGCCGGCATCTGCGCGGCGTCGACGAGCAGCCAGCCGCCCGCCTCGTGCACGATGCGGGCGATGGCGGCGAGCGGCTGGCGCACCCCCGTCTCGCTGTTCGCCCATTGCACGCAGACCAGCGCGCGCCCCTCGTCCGCCGCCAGCATCGCGGCGAGCGCCTCGGCATCGACCAGCCCGCATGCGTCGACCGGCGCCACCGCCGCCTCGGCGCCGGCGCGCATCACCGCATCATGCTCGACCGCGGTGATGATCCGCCGCGCCGCGGTCGTCCGGCGCAGCGCCAGCCCCAGCGATTCGCTCGCCCCGCTGGTCAGCAGCACCTCACCGCGCCAGCCATGCGCCGCGCCGATCGCGCCGCGCGCCTCCTCCAGCGCCGCGCGGGCCGCGCGCCCCTCGGCATGCGGCGACGACGGATTCGCCCACAGCGCCAGCCCGCGTGCGAAGGCGTCGCGCGCCGCCGCGGTCATCGGGGTGGTCGCGGCATGATCCAGATAGATACGGTCGGCGGACGGGCTCAAGGGCGGTTCCAATTGCGTGACGGGCGTCGCCGCCTATATAGCGCGCCATTCCCGTCGCTCCACCGAGCGTGTTTTCCCGATACGGCGCGAGGCCCCCACCCCATGCCCGAAGTGATCTTTCCCGGCCCCGAGGGGCGTCTCGAAGGGCGTTTCGCCCCCGTTGGCCGCCCGCGCGCGCCCGTTGCGATGATCCTCCACCCGCATCCCAATGCGGGCGGCACGATGAACAACCGCATCGTCCAGGAACTCTACAAGACGTTCCAGCGCCGCGGCTTCGCCACGCTGCGCTTCAACTTCCGCGGCGTCGGCAAGAGCCAGGGCGTGTTCGACAATGGCGTCGGCGAACTGTCCGACGCGGCGAGCGCGCTCGACTGGGTGCAGAGCTTCCATCCGGAGGCGTCGACCACCTGGATCGCCGGCTTCGGCTTCGGCGCTTGGATCGGCATGCAGCTGCTGATGCGCCGGCCGGAGATCCGCGGCTTCATCTCGATCGCGCCGCCGGCGAACATGTTCGACTTCAGCTTCCTCGCCCCCTGTCCGTCGTCGGGCATCATCATCCAGGGTGAGAATGACGAGGTGGCGACGCCCGGCGCGACGCAGAAGCTGGTCGACAAGCTGCGTACGCAGAAGCACATCACCATCCACCACGACGTGATCCCCAAGGCGAACCACTTCTTCGAGCATGAGATGCCCGAACTGATGGGGTCGGTGGACCGCTATCTCGACATGCGCCTCGACCCGAACTCGCCGATCCGGTGACGAATGCGACAGCGGGGTAGCGGCGCTATCCCGCTGTTGTTCCATCGCAGCGGGCGTGATCGCGCGGCGCGCCGGCCCGCGACGGTCGCACCAGGGCGTCAGTCGCCGGTCACCTCCCCGTCCACATCGGGCAAATCGGCGACGATCCGTCCGGCCTGCCCGGCCTCGATTTTCGTGATCATGTCGTGGATGATCCATCGCGCCTGCGTCGCCTTGCCGTTCTCGTCATCGAGATCCGCGTTGAACAGATCCTTGGCCTGTCCGGCAAGCGCGACCAGTTCGGCATGCCGGGCGTCGCCCAGCTTGTCGCGCACATTGTCCAGACCGCGGACCAAGCAATCGAACACCCCGTCCGTCACGCTGATCCCTTGCCAGCCGGACACTTGATCAAAACGAGGCCGCGCCAAGATGATCCCATAAAGGTCATCGACCACCTCACTGAGGTGATCTGCGGGAAAACCATCGCATCTGCCATCTGGTGAATCGTAGTAGCTCATCGAAGCCCTTCTGGTCGGCAGTGATATACGACCTGCCAAGCTGCGTAGGTCTGATGATCGCGACATAGTGTGGCTTGCTGTCAGACATGAAGAAGCGTTGCAGGCGCCCGGTCCTCAGCCAATGCGAAAATGCCCGTTGATGCTGCTGTGCCGAAGTCTCCATCTTGCCGCCCCATTTCTGTTAGGCAGGAACATATCAGCAACATTTGCCTACATTGCGAAGCAAAATCGACAAAGCCTTGGGCGCACAGGTGTTACTTCGCCTCTCTTCGCAAACGGATCAGTGTTTACGGTTTTGTAGACGAATCATGGTGTTTTATGACGAACCCACATCAGCGCACAACTTCATCAGTCGGTGCGATTATACAAACACACACAACAGCTTACTGAATTTAATCGGTGTTCGCGACCGAATCGGCCGATCAACTCTGTCCTACAAGCCTGCCCCATGCTATGGTCGCGCCGGCACCGCCATCGCTCTTTCTCAGTCGTGAATGTACGGCCACACGCGCTCGGTGCGACCTTTGAGACCTTCGAGACGTTCCAGCGCCGCTCGGCGGCACCGATCCCTGCCGTGCGACGGCGCTTTCGTGCGACCTTTGAGACTTTCCAGCCCGGCCGCCCGACCACGCGCCTCGAACATCCTGCGTCGGCTGCCGATCACGGCCGCACCGCCGCCGCGGTCGCGCCGCTTCCTACATCTGCCAGATCAGCACGTTGCCCAGCAGCACCGCCGCCATGACCAGCAGCAGCAGCGCCTTCTTGCGATCCCGGCCCCGCGCCCACAGCGCGCCGCCGCCGATCAGACAGGCGAAACAGCCGAGCATGGCGATCGCCGGCGCTGCGTGAGCGATGGTGGCAAGCGGGCCGGTCATGCCACTAGCCCCCGCACCGGCGCGGGATCGACCGGTGCTGCCGCCGGCGCCGCGATCGCCCGGGCATAGGCGTCGATGTCGACGTTGCCGCCCGACAGGATGACGAGTAGCCCCGGCACCGGTGCCACCTTGCCGGCGAGCAGGGCGGCCAGCGCGACCGCGCCGCCCGGCTCGACGACCAGCCGCAGATGCTCCGCCGCCCAGCGCTGCGCCATCCGCACCTCCGCCTCGCTGACCGCCAGGCCGCGCGCGTCGCGCCGCGACAGCACGTCGAAGGTCAGCGGCGAAACGCGTTGCGTCTGCAGCGAGTCGCAGGCGGTCGGCGGCGGGTTGGGGCCGACCGGTTCGATCCAGCTCGCCTCCAGGCTTCGGCGCATGTCGTCCCAGCCCTCCGGTTCGACGACGGTGATCGCCGCTTCGGGCAGCGCCAGCGCGATCCCCGCCGCCAGCCCGCCGCCGCCACAGGGGATGACGACCTCCGCCGGCGCGCCGAGCCCCGCCGCCGTCATCTGCGCCGCCGCCTCGATGCCGGCGCTGCCCTGGCCTTCGATGATCCACGGGTCGTCGAAGCTCGGCACCAAGGTGGCGCCGCGCGCTTCCGCCAGCTGTGCCGCGATCCGCTCGCGCGATTCGGTCGCCCGGTCGTAGCGGACCACCTCGGCGCCCAGCGCCAGCGTGCCGTTGAGCTTCGCCGCGGGCGCATCGGCGGGCATGACGATCGTCGCCGGCATGCCGAGTCGCTTCGCCGCCCAGGCAATGCCCTGCGCATGATTGCCGCTGGAGAAGGCGACGACGCCCCGACGGCGCGATTCCTCGTCCAAGGCGGTCAACCGGTGCCAGGCGCCGCGGATTTTGAACGCGCCGATCGGCTGCAGCGACTCCGCCTTGAAGGCGACGCGCATCCCCTTGATTTCAAACGTAAATAACGGCGTCGGCGGAAGAATCCGGGCGACCTTTTCAGCGGCATCGCGCACCCCTGCCCGTGTCGGTTGTCGCAAAATCGTCACTTTTCGTCCTTTCGCGCCCCAACCTACTTTACACGGGCAAACATCGTCCCTAACTCGCGCCTCCGCTGCCCCATGGGACTTCCAACCGCAAGGCAGCTTTTGTCGTCGTCATGCCGCAAGGCAATTGGAGGTCCCTTGAGTTGCACCAGCATCATCGCGCGCTGGGGCTAGCGCCCCTCTCGACCGCCGGCTCCCCCGTTTTCGGAGGCGGCATCGACATCGCCAAGGCTAAGCCGGTCGAACCGGTGACGCTGATCCGTCCGCACGCCGCGGCACGGGCCGCCCGCTTCTTTTCGGAGAAGTTTCCGGGCAAGGCCATGTATGCGGTCAAGGCGAACCCGGATCCGGCGTTGATCCGGACGCTGTACGCCAACGGCATCACCACCTTCGACGTCGCGTCGATCGCCGAGGTGCGCCTCGTGGCGCGCACCGTTCCCGGCGCCGGCCTGTGCTTCATGCACCCGGTCAAGGCCGAGGAAGCGATCCGCGAGGCGTATTTCGACCATGGCGTCCGCACCTTCAGCCTCGACTCGATCGAGGAGCTGGAAAAGATCGTCCGCGCCACCACCGGCGACGCCGGCGAGGTCGCGACCGACCTGACGCTGTGCGTGCGGCTGCGCGTGTCGTCGGAGCATTCCGCGCTGTCGCTCGGCGCCAAGTTCGGCGTCGGCCCGGACGAGGCGAAGGAGCTGCTGATCCGCACCCGCCAGGTGGCGGACGCGCTCGGCATCTGCTTCCACGTCGGCAGCCAGGCGATGACGCCGGAAGCCTATGCCAATGCGATAGAGCGCGTCCGCGCTGCGATCGTGCTGGCGGCGGTGACGGTCGACGTGATCGACGTCGGTGGCGGCTTCCCGTCGGTCTATCCGGGCATGACGCCGCCGCCGCTGGAGCGCTATTTCGAGACGATCCACCGCGCCTTCGAAAGCCTGCCGATCAGCTATTCGGCGGAATTGTGGGCGGAGCCGGGCCGGGCCTTGTCGGCCGAGTATAGTTCGGTCGTGGTGCGCGTCGAGCGTCGCCGCGGCAACGAGCTGTACATCAACGACGGCGCCTACGGTTCGCTGTTCGATGCCGCGCATATCGGCTGGACCTATCCGGTGGCGCTGCTGCGCGAGCCGCAGTCGACGGTGCGCGATCATCCGTTCAGCTTCTGGGGCCCGACCTGCGACGACCTCGACCGGATGGAGGGGCCGTTCCCGCTTCCCGCCGACGTCGGCACCGGCGACTTCATCGAGGTCGGTATGCTCGGCGCCTATGGCGCGGCGATGCGCACCGCCTTCAACGGCTTCGGCACCGGCGAGACGGTCACTGTTTCGGACGAGCCGATGCACTCGATGTACACGGGCGAGCAGCCGGCGGTTCAGCCGAACGTCGTCAAGCTGTAACGACGTCCTTCTAGTTCAACCTCTTCCCCTTCCCGCCTGATGGCGGGAGGGGGCCGTTTGGGTTTCCGCGTCCCCATCAACGACGGCGGGTCTTGGAACAGGCAAAGGCCAGTCATGACCGATTCTCTCACCAAAACCGCCAGCGCCAACGCGCCGATCAACGACACCCGCAAGGCCGAGCTCCTGTCGAAGCAGGTCAAGCATATCGACATCAAGAGCTTCGACGCCCGCCCGATCGTCGACGCGATGAGCGAGATGAGCTTCACCAGCCGCGACCTCGGCCGCGCGACGAAGATCTACAACGAGATGCTGGCCGACAAGGATTGCACCGTCTGCCTGGTCATCGCCGGCTCGACCTCGGCGGGCGGCTGCATGGACCTGTATGCGGAGCTGATCCGCAACAACATGGTCGATGTCGTCGTCGCCACCGGCGCGACCATCGTCGACATGGATTTCTTCGAAGGCCTCGGCCACAAGCATTATCAGGCGCTCGAGATCCCCGACGACGACACGCTGCGCTCGCTCTACATCGACCGCATCTACGACACCTATATCGACGAGGAGCAGCTGCAGGACTGCGACTTCACGATCAACAAGATCGCGAACGAGCTGGAGCCGCGCGCCTATTCGAGCCGCGAGTTCATCCGCGCGATGGGCAAGTATCTGGCGGAGCACGGCAAGAAGGAGAACAGCCTGGTCAAGCTCGCCTATGAGCATGACGTGCCGATCTTCTGCCCGGCGTTCGTCGACTCCTCGGCCGGCTTCGGTCTGGTCAAGCATCAGGTGGACAATGCCAAGGCGGGCAAGCCCTATCTGATGATCGACGCGGTCGCCGACTTCCGCGAGTTGACCGAGATCAAGATCCAGGCCGGCACCACCGGCCTGCTGATGATCGGCGGCGGCGTGCCGAAGAACTTCATCCAGGACACCGTCGTCTGCGCCGAGATCCTCGGCCACGAAGATGTCGAGGTCCACAAATACGCCGTTCAGATCACCGTCGCCGACGTCCGCGACGGCGCCTGCTCCTCGTCGACGCTGCAGGAGGCGGCGAGCTGGGGCAAGGTCAACACCGGCATCGAGCAGATGGTATTCGCCGAGGCGGGCAGCGTGATGCCGCTGCTCGCGTCGGACGCTTATCATCGTGGCCACTGGAAGGACCGCCCCGTCCGCAAGTGGGGCGCGATCTTCGACAAGTAATTCAACCGGGGCGGAAGGCGACTTCCGCCCCTCTTCGTATCGGCGCGGCGTACCGGGATAGCGTGCCGCACCCGGACCGGCGGCGCTGCCCGACCGCCTTTACCTCGTCGTGCTATCGGTCCACACTCGGCACGCGTCAGAGGGGGGCCGATGTCATGATACCGCTGTTGATGGGCGCGCTGCTGCAGATCCCACCTGCCGCTCCATCGCCGGCCGCGACCGATGTCGCCCGCATGGCCACGCTCTACGACGAAATCTGCCTCCATACCTTCCCGGATGATGCCGCCCTCGACAGGCTGATGTCGGCTAAAAAGGCGACGCCCTTGTCGGCGTCGGACGTGCGGATCATCCTGCGCGACGACCCCGGTCGCGGCTGGCTGCTGCGCGATGGCGGGGAGAGGTTCACCGTGACGCTCGAACTGCCGCCCTTCCACGCCTGCTCGTTGCGCGCCGCGCACCCGTCCGCCGGCCCGACCGATCTCACGGCCTATCAGCGTGTCGCCGCGTCCTACGTCGCCCGCACCGGGGGCTTTAGCGCGCAACCGCCGATCGAGCTGGATCAGGGCGGCATCCACATCCACGGCGAGATACAGACGCGTGCGCTACCCAACGGCGACAGCGACAATCTGATCGTCGTCGACCAGCGGATTGCCGACCCCAGTCAGCTCGCCGCCGGCACCACCGCGACCCCGCTCCGCTTCGTCCACCAAATCGCACCGCGACGCTGACCCGTCGCGTTGGAAGGCCCGTGATGCACAGTCCCATCCTGCCACCCATGGTCGCGCTGATCGCCTGGACGCTGGTGATGCTCGTCTGGACTATTGCCACGCGGCTGCCGGCCATGCGCGCGGCGGGGATCGACCTCAACACGTTGGTCGGAACCAAGGCCGCCGACGCCGATCGGGCGCTTCCGTCACAGGCGCAATGGAAGGCGCACAATTACAACCACCTCACCGAACAGCCGACGTTATTCTATGCGGTCTGCACGGTGATTGCGCTGACCGGGACCGGTGCAGGCGTCAACGCCTGGATCGCCTGGGCCTATGTGGCGCTGCGCGTGGTCCACAGCCTGGTGCAGGCGACCGTAAATCGCGTCGCATGGCGCTTGCGCTTGTTCCTGGCGTCGACACTGATGTTGATTGCCCTGACCCTGCATGCCGCACTGGCGGTCTTCTGATCAGAGCGCGCTAGTCAGGTCGACGAATGCCTGCGCCCGCCCGCGCAGCGTCGCCGTCGAGCCCGCCAAGGTCTGCGACAAGCGTTCGAGCGCCGCGGCATCCTCCTCGACCGCTGCCGCTTGCGCGCTGATCGTTTGCGTCCGCTCACCGATGTCGCCGCCCGCCTCAACCGAATCGCAGACGTTGACGGCGATCACCCGCGTCGCTTCGGCCTGATGATCGAGCGCCAGCTCGATCTGCTGCGCGGTCGACGCAATCGCCTCCATCGCCTGTTCGAGCTGGCGGTGACCCGCGATCACTTCGCCGAGCAGAGCCTGCATGCCGTCGACCCGCCCGCCGACATCGCGTGCGGTCACGGTCGTTTGGTTGGCAAGGGATTTCACCTCGCTGGCGACGACCGCGAACCCTTGCCCAAGCGTCCCCGCCCGCGATGCCTCGATCCCGGCGTTGAGCGCCAGCAAATTGGTCTGTCGGGCGATGCTCTGGATCAATTGGAGCATGTCATCGATCGCGACGGCGGAGGCGCCGAGCGCACTGACGCGTTCGCCGGCATGCATCATCGCCGCACGCGCATGGCGGCGGATCGTCGTCGCGGAGGCGGTGTTGCCGGCGATGTTATCGAGGGTTTCGGACAGCGCGCGCCCGCGTTCGGCGATTTCCTCCAATGCGTGAACCGTCTGCGTTGCAGCCGCCGCGACGGACGCGGCATCCTGCCGGGAAGCGCCGGCGCGCGCCACCAATGTCGACGCCACCGCGCCGATGTCGCCTGCAATCCGCGACAGTTCGGCGGTCAGCGCCGTCACTTCGGCGGTAAAGGCCCGGCCCGCCTCATCCAGCCGCGCCGCGCGGGCGCTCCGCTCTGCCGTGAGGATGCGATCCCGCTCCGCCGCCAAGCGGGCGAACCCTGCCGCATCGACGACCGCATGGAAGCGGCCGGCGCGGGTCAATATCAGAGCTTCGCTGCCCGAGCGCGCGTAGGTGGTGAGCAAGGCGTCCGGCGGCAGATCCGCCTCGGCCTTGGCACAGGGTCGGATCAGCGCGTCCAGCGAGCCGCCGAAGCTGGGATTTTGCATCAGCGCATGACCGAATGGATTGAACAGAATGCCGCGCACGTCGAGTTCGCGCACCACGCCGATCGGGCGTTCCTCCGCATCGACAATGGCGAGCAGGCGCAAATCGGGGTAGGTGCGGAATAGCGCGATGGCGTCCGCCAGGGATGCCGTTCGCTTTAGCGAGCAGGTGTCCGCCGCCCCGTCGCGCAACAGCGTCGACACCGAACCATCGCGGATCAGGTTCACGTCCAGAAGCATGGTGCGTCTACTAGGATCGGACAGTAAACGGCGAGTTAGGGTTTGGTGACAGCCATGTGACACCAAGCGTTTCCCGACGTGACGCTATCCGAACAGGCGGCGGCCGCTGCGCTCCAGCATCAGCAGCTGCCACAGGGTACGGCCGTGATCCGCCCGGCCGCTCGCATGATCCGCAGCGAGCCGCCGCACCTCGCCCATCTCGAACCAGCCAGTTTCGGTCAGGAAGCGGGACGTCGCCAGCCCCTCGGCCTCTGCCCGCAACGGCCCGCGGAACCAGGCGGCAATTGGGGTGACGAAGCCCATCTTGGGCCGATACAGGATGTCGTGCGGCAGATACGGTTCCAGACTGCGCTTCATCAACCATTTGCCCTGCCCCCGATGCAGACGCATCGCCGCCGGCAGAGTTGCGGCGAAGGAAACGAGCCGGTGGTCGAGCAACGGCTCACGGGCCTCCAGACTGACGGCCATGCTGGTCCGATCGACCTTGGTCAGTATGTCGCCCGGCAGCCAAATCTTGATGTCGGCATATTGCGCGCGGTCCAGCGCGTCGCGCGCCGGGGCGTCGCGCATCGCGGCGACGTAGCGGTCTTCGGCGCGGTGGCCACCGAGCGCACGGCGGGCCTCCGCCGTGAACAGCCGGGCGCGGCGTTCGGGCGGGGTGATGCCGACCGCACGCGCATAGGCTTCGCCGCCGTCCATTGCGAGCGCGAGCAGCGTCGTCTTGGCGCGGAGCGGGCGCGGCGCCCAGTCGGCCTTGGGGAAATAGCGGCCGAGCGTCCCGAAACCGCGCTGCCGCCACATCGTCGGCAGCAGGCCGCGCACCCGCTCTTCCGCCACCTGGAACTTGTAGCGGCGGTAGCCCGCTAACGCCTCGTCCGCGCCGTCGCCCGACAGCGCGACCGTGACCCGCTGCCTGGCGAGCGCGCAGACCTGATAGGTGGCAAGCGCGCTGGCGTCAGCGAAGGGTTCGTCGAAATGCTGGACCAAGGTGTCGATCAGCGCGACGTCGTCCGCGCCGACAACCTGGGCATGGTGATCGGTCGCGAAACGCCGCGCGATCGCGGCGGCATGACTGCGTTCGTCATGGCCGGCCTCCTCAAAGCCGATGGTACACGTCTTGACTGCCCGCGCGCTCGTCTCCGCCATCAAGGCGACGACCGCCGAACTGTCGACCCCACCCGAGAGGAAGGCGCCGAGCGGCACATCCGCCACCATCCGGCTGCGCACGCCGTCGCGCATCCGGTCGAGCAGCTCCCCCTGCATTTGCCGTGCCGAACCGGTGGCGCGGTTTGCGAAGCTGACGTCCCACCATTGGGTCGGACGCGGCACGGCATAGCCGCGGCGCAGGACCATCAGATGGCCTGCCGGCAGCTTGCGCACGCCGGCGACCATACAGGCATCGTCGGGCACGTAACCGTAGGCGAGATAGTCCTCGACCGCGGTCAGATCCGGCGCGCGCCGCAGCAGAGGATGCGCGAGCAGAGCCTTGAGTTCGGAGGCGAAGGCGATGCTGCCGTCGGCCAGTTCGACGTAATGGAGCGGCTTCACACCTAGCCGGTCCCGCGCCAAGACGAGCGCTCCAGCCTCCGCGTCATGCAGCGCGAAGGCAAACATACCGTTCAGCCGGTCGAGCAGCCCGGCGCCCCAGGCGCGCCAGCCATGCAGTAGCACCTCGGTATCGCCGACGGTGCGGAAGCGCGCCCCGCGCGCGGCGAGCTCTGCGCGCAGCTCGGCGAAATTGTAGATTTCGCCATTGTAGGTGACGCTCAAGGCGCCGTCGTGCATCGGCTGGGGCGAACCCTCGAGATCGATGATCGACAGGCGGCGGTGGCCCAGGCCGACACCGGCAGCGGTCCAGACGCCGTCGCCATCGGGGCCGCGATGGCTCAGTGTCGCGATCATCGCCCGGATGCGGCCCGGATCGACCGGCTTTGGCGTGCCGGGATGAAAGATACCGGCGATCCCGCACATGGCTAAAGGCCTGCGATGCGGTCGGCAAAGGCATCCATCGGGCCGATCGCCGCGGCCAGGGCCGCGATGTCGGCGCGCGCATCGCGACCGGGTGTGATCTCCGCCGACAGATGGACCGCCACCGCGCGCGGCGAGCCACCGAACAGCCGCGCCTTCATCGTCTGAAACTTCACCCGCCGCTCGTCCGCCATTATCGTGTCGCCGACGACGTACCACGTCGCGACGAGCCGCTCCACCGTGCGTCGGCGGGAACCGGGCGCCGTAATCCGCATCACCGCGCCCTCGGCGATCGGCGCGGTGTCGCCGACCCGGATCCAGCGATCCTCCTCGCGCAGCACGCCGGTGCCGAAGGCGCCGATCTTGTGCCCCTCGCCCTGCGATCCGAACACTGCGACAGCGAGATCGACCGCGGCGGCACCCCGCGCATAGCGTCCGAACAGATAATGGTCGGCACCGGGATAATAAGGCTGCCACGGCGCAGTCCGGCTCAGCGGAGCGCGTTGCCAGCCGCTGAGCTTGGGCAGGTCGACCCTTGCCGGCAACGGCGCCGGCCGAGCGGTGGCGGCGGTCCACACCGGCCAGACCGCTGCCGCCGCGACGACCAGCAGCACCGCGATCGGCGTCGCGATGATGCCGCCACGCGGCGTCGGCAGATGCGCGGGATCGAACGCGGGCGCGTCGGGAGCCCGGTCGAACCAGCGCCAGCCGATCGCCAGCACCGCCGCCATGATGAGCCCGAAGAACAGCCAGCCATAGACGATATGGTCGAATCCGGTCGCCGTTTCGACGTCGGTCAGATGCGCGGCATAGATGGTGGCGAAGGCGCGGACGCCGTTGGCGAGCACCGGTACAACCAGGCTGACCGCAAGGAAGATCGCCCGCCGCCGCCAGCGGCTGAAGCAGACGTTGGCAACCAAAGCGGCGAAAGCGATCATTGCGATCACGAATTTAGCGCCCGAACACGCCTCCGCCACCTCGAACCAGTAGCGACCGGCATGGATCAGTACGCCGTTCGAGCTCGCCGGCACCCCGAACAGGTGCAGCAGGGGCATCACCATCGCTACTGTCACTTGCTGCAACGGCGGTTCCAATTCCTCGCCGAACGGGACGAGGAACAGCGCATAGCCCAGCGGGAACAGCAGCCCACGCGTGACCTGCGGGCCGAACAGGGTGACGCAGGCGCCCTGCAGCATGACGATCACGCCCAATTGGCGGGCGAAGCTCACCCCGCCCGCCTCGCCAAGCGCCCAGCAGAGCCCACCAATGGCGACGACCGTCAGGCCGGGCCACCAGGCGACCGGGAGCAGCGCGCTCAGCTCGCCGCGCCGCTGCCATACCAGCCAGGCGATGACCGGTCCGATGAATAGGCAGTGGCCGAAGGTGGTACTGGTCCACCAGATCGTGACGAGTCGGACGACGTCGGCACGGAATACCAGCAGCATCGCCGCACTGGCCAGCACCAGCGCCAGCGACTGCCGCCGCCAAGGGCTCACCGCGGGCTTCGGCGCGACGGTCATCGCGATCGTCATGCCGCCGCCCGCACATCTAGGCCGAGCAGGGTATCCAGTGGCTGCAGCCGCGCCGGCCAGGCATAGCGCGCCATAACCTGCATGCGGGCGAGCCGCCCCAGCGCCGATGCATCATCCCTGTCCGCGATCAATGCCAGTACCGCCGCGGCATGATCCTCCGTCGTATCGGCGACGCGAATCGTGCCGAGATGGTCGATGCCCTCGGCGGCGGCCGCACTGGCGACGACGGGCCGTGCCATTGCCATCGCCTCCAGCACCTTGTTCTGGATGCCGCGTGCCAGCCTGAGCGGCGCGACGCAGACCGCCGCCGCCGCCAGCCACGGACGGACGTCATCAACCGCGCCGGTGACGATCACCCCCTCGCCGGCCAGGCCACGGACGGCGGCGGTCGGCTGCCGACCGACGATCGCGAACCGGGCTTGGGGCTGGCTGCGGCGGATGATCGGCATGATCGCCTCGGCGAACCAGACGGCCGCCTCGACGTTGGGGGGATAGTCCATCTGCCCGGTGAAGACGATCGTTGGACCAGGGCCGTCGATCGGCTCGACATCAGACGGATCGAAATGCGCAGCGTCGATACCGTTCTCGACGACATGCACGGCACCGCGCCCCCCGCCCTGCCGAAAGAGCGCCGCCTCCGCTTCGCTGACGAACAGGCTGGCGTCGACGCGAGCAGACATGGAGCGTTCGAACCTACCGAGGACGCGGGTTTCGCGCCGCATCAGCCAGCGCATCGGCGGGGAGCCCTGTCCGGCGTATCCGGCGAACTTCGCCGAATCCACGTCGACGAAATCCATCACCGCCATCGGCGCCGTACGGGTGTCGAGATATTGCGCCATCTGGCCGGAGAAGCAGTAGACACGCGTGATCGGGTTGGCCGCCAACACACGCCTCACCGCGCGACGCATCGCCCCGCTGGCGAAGGCGGCGAGCGACACCGGGCGGCCGGTCGCCAGCGCTTCCACCGCGGCTAACGCGCGCGCCTTGCGGCGCCGCACGATCGTCGCGCTGGCGAGCATCGCCGCCAGATCGGCGGGCAGTTCAGTATCCCTATCGTCTTCGGTGAAGGCGACCAGATGGACCCGCGCGCGGGCGACGAGATGGCGCAGGATGTGATAGCTGCGGATCTTGTCGCCGCGATCGGGCGGGAACGGTACGCGATGCGCCAGGAACAGGATGTCCATCACCCCAGACCGCGCGCGATCCATGGGCCGATCAGATTGGCGACGGGCAAGGGCAGCCGCTTCCAGCTGCGCACCATCAGCGCATATTTGGGGTTGAGCGGATTGACCTCGCGCGCCGCACCTTCCTGTCGGGTGGCATAGAGGCGCGGCACGGGTTCGAAGCCCCAATTCTTCTTGAACGCCGCCGCCCCGGTTCCCGTCTTCGAACGGCCGAAGTCGAAGCGCGTGCAGCCGCGCTCGCGGGCGTGTTGCATCAGTGCATAGTACATCCGGTCGTTGGCGCGCAGCGTCCGCGCTGCCGCGGTCCCGCCACCCCAATAGGGATAGACGGTTCCGTTGAAGTACAGGCTGAGGACACTGGCGATCGGCGTGCCGCGGTGGCGAACCGTCAGGACGTCGCTGTCGAGCGCCGCGGCGACGGCGCGGAACAGCCGCGCGGGAAAGACCGGCGTACCGAGGTTACGCACCGATTCCGCATAGACGCGATATTGGTCCGCCAGATCGCCGGTCGCGAAACCCGTGGTAACTGTAAGGTCGGCGTCGAGACTCTTGCGCACTTCTGCCCGTTGCTTGCGTGGAATGGCGAGCAGTTGCGTATCGTCGTCCGGCGCGAGATCGCGCACGAAGCCGAGGTAGCTGGTCGCATCGACCGCCCATCCTTCAGGCAGAACACCGCCACGCAGCTCCACCGAAGGACAGCCGAGCCGGCCTGCCAGCGCCCATGCCGCCGCCGCCAATGCCTCGCCACCCCCGCCCAGCACGCCCCCGTCGACGGCGAACGCCGCCGACACCAGCGCCTTGCCGAACAACGGCGACCGCATGGCCGTCAACGGCAGCACGCCGATCGGCGTGCCACCGACGCTTTCCGCGACCAGATAATGGGCACGCTGTCCGGTGCCGTCCGCCACCGCCCGGCTCCAGCCGCTCAAGTGGAAGGGCGTCGCCCCGGCTGATTCGCGTACGAAGGCGTCAATCCGTGCCGCTTCGCGGCCGTCGCGCAGATCGACCACCCGGACGGCGGGCGCAACCGTCACACCGCCACCTGTGCCACCACCGCATCGACGCGCCCCCAGCGGTGCCGCGCGATCAGGCCGTCGAGCTTGCCCGCCATTGCCGCCAGCCGTGAATAATGGCGCACCCGCGAGCGCAACGGCGCGTTCCGCACCCGCGGCTGGTCGGGATCGACCTCCCATGGATGGAAATAGAAGACCGCGGGCTGACGCTCGGCATTGACCTGGCGCACCGCGAAATCGGTCAGGGCGGCAGGCAGCATCCGGAAAAAGCCGCCGCCCGTCGCCAGATGGCGGCCGCCGATGCTCGCCACCGTCACCGGCAATTCGATCAGGTCGCTGCCGGCAATCGGCCGAAAGGCGAAGCGCGGTGCATCCCGCCAGCCGTAATGATCATGACGCACCGGCGCGACGCTGGACGAATAACGATAGCCCGCCGCCGCCAGTTCGGCATGTGCCCAAGGGGTGCGCTGATCGATCGAGAAGCTTGGCGCGCGATAGCCGGTCACCGCCGCGCCAGCCGCATCCTCCAGCGCGACCCTGGCGCGGGCGAGATCGTCCCGGAAGGTCGCCGCATCCATGGTGAACACGCGGCGATGATCCCAGCCATGACTGGCGATTTCATGCCCCGCCGCGACGATGCGCCGGATCAGCCGCGGATGGCGTTCCGCAACCCAGCCCAGGGTGAAGAAGGTCGCCTGCACGCCCGCTGCCGCGAACAGATCGAGCACCGCGCCGGTGTTCGCCTCGACGCGCGAGCCGAGGCTGTCCCAGTTCGCCTTGTCGATGACTCGTTCGAAGGCGCCGACCTGGAACCATTCCTCGACGTCGACCGACAGGCCGTTGAGGACGCGATCAGGCCGCATCGTCCCACGCATTCGGATTGCGGATCGGCATGGCGGCGGTCGCGACCGCGGTCGCGGATGGCGCGTCGCTGCGGTCGCTTTCGACCCAGTCGACCAGCAAGGTCAGCACGCGGCGCAGCGCGGCCTCCTGCTCCTCGATCCGCGCCTCGAGTGCGACAACACGCTCAGCCAAGGCATCGACACCGGCTTCGACGTGCGCGACGGCCGCTTCTGGCCCCGCCGTGTCGATCTCCAGCCAGCGCGGGGTGCGCGGCACGAAGCGCCGCACTCGGTCGTCGCTATCGTCGAGCGTAACCGGCGCCGGCTCAGCCGCCTCCTTGGCCATGTCCGGCTCGGTGCGCGTCGCGCGCGGTACCGCCGTGTCGTCAAAGCTGTCGTTATCCACGCCAACGGCCGGCGGCTCCGCCGCTTCCGGCGCCAAGATCGGCAGATCGGCGTGGAGGTCGCGCAGCACGTTGCCCACCACCCCGGCATCGATCAGCGTCAGATCCTCGATCGCCGCCTGCAGCATCACCCGCCCGGCGAGCAGGTTGAGCCGGCGGGGCACGCCGCCCGATCCCTGGTACAGCGCGTCGAAGGCATCCTCGGTGAAATCCGGCCGCCCCTGCCAACCGACCAGCGACAGGCGGTGCGCTATGTAATCGGCGACTTCGCCGGGCTCCATCGGATCGAGATGGTGGATCGCGATGACCCGCTGGCGCAACTGTTCGAGCCGCGCCGAACCGTGCAGCCGGTCGCGGAACTCCGGCTGGCCGAGCAGCAGGATCTGCAGCAAAGCATGGCCGCCCGCCTGGAAGTTCGACAGCATGCGCAGTTCTTCGATCGACTCCACCGGCAGCGCCTGCACCTCGTCGACGATCAGCAACGTGCGGCGGCCGGAGCGGGCCACCGCATGCAGGCCGCGCTCGATCGCGGTCAGCAGCTGGGCCTTGGTGAGTCCGGCCGGATCGACGCCCAGCCCGCCGGCGACGATACGCAGCAGGTCGTCCGCCTGGATCGCGGTCGACACGATCGTCACGACATTCAGCGCTGCGCGGTCGAGCTGCTCGGTCAGATGACCGACCAGGGTGGTCTTGCCGGCACCGACATCGCCGGTGACCACGATGAACCCCTCGCCCTGCGTCAACCCGTAACCCAGATAGGCCATCGCCTTGCGATGCGTCGCCGTCTCATACCAGAAGCGCGCATCCGGCGTCAGCTGGAAGGGGCGCCCCGTCAGGCCGAAATGTTCCTCGTACATGCCTGCCCCCGATCAGAACGAATAGCGCGCGGCGACCTGCGCCTGCGCGGACCATTGGGTGTCCAGCGCCGGCAGATCGAAGGCATAGAGCCCTGCCGTTGCGCTGGTGGTGATCCGGCCGAAGCTGCGACCGTAGCTGGTCGTCGCGCCATAGGACCAGACGCCGGCGTTGCGGACCGCGCCCGGCTCGTAATAATTGACAAAGACGTTGGCGTCGATGTTCGACACCGCAGTCAGCGTGCGGTTCCAGAACAGCTGGCCGTAGACGCTCTGATCCTCGACCCCATAGAGGGTCACGCCCTGCACCGTGTCGGGATCATACAGCTTGCGATTGGCAAAGCCGACGCCGCCGCCCCACGTCGATCGGCCGCGGGTCGCGGACAGCACCGCATCGATGCCGCGGGCGCGATAGCTGGCGGTGGTGATCGACTGGAAGACGTCGTTCAGGCAGCCGCCCGGCGTCGACCCGCGGGTCGAGAAGATGCAGCCGTTATATTGCTGCGTATAGGCGTCGCGGGCGGAGATGAAGCTGGTCGGCAGGTTGGATAGACCGGTGCGCAGCTGCTGACCGAAGGTCGTCACCGAATCGTAGACGTCGGCGGCGAAGCCGACATGTTCCGACGCCTGATAGGTCATCAGGCCGGTGTAGCTGACGGAACCGTAACGCTTGCCGACATGCGCTTCCGCCGACAGGCGACGGTTTGGCCGCCACACGACACCAGCGTCATAATATACGCCATCGGTGCGATAGGCGATGCGTCGCGGCGAGCGCTCGTCGGTGACGTAGCGGCCGGCCCCGTCCAGCGCCGGGGCGCCGGGTGAGGTGAACAGGGGCGACCGCTCGCTCGTCTCGATCTTCTCGTAACCGACACCCGCAGTCAGCGCGACATAGGGCGAAACCGGCGCCAGCACGTCGCCGCGCACCCGCCAGGAGTCGTAACGCGCGTCCAGCTGGCCTGCATCCTCGCGCTGCCAGCCGCCGCTCAAAGTCGCGCCGATCGGAGCGACATCGCCGGGCTTCACCGCCACCGCGATGCCCGCGACCTGTCCGAAACTATCGTCATAATAGTCGAGCCGCGGCGAGCCCCCCGGAATGCCCGTGTAGGTCGGCACCTTCACCTTGGTATAGCCTGCCATATAGCTGGCGACGACGCTCGCCGGGCCGGCGTGGGTCGCGTAGCTGGGGCCACCATAAACGGCGTAGATCTGGCTGACGTTGACGTCGTTGACGGTGATCACGCCGGGTGCGGCGCCGCGAATATCGGAGCGCGCCCGCGTCGCCAAGCCTCCCGCCTCCAGGCTTAGGCCGCGGGCAAGCTGCGCGGAGACACGAGCAAGGCCGTAGTGGACATCGTCGTCGCCGACATTCTTGTCCCAGGAAAAGCGGCGTTCGTAGCGATACGACAATTGTCCGGCGACCCGCTGACCAGTCGAGGCGACATCGACGCCGGCGGCAAGGCTGGAATAGGTCAGCGTATCGTCGTTGGTGAGGTCCGAGACGAGCACCTGGCCGATCTCGATATAGGGGGTGACCGCGACGCGGCCGCGCTGTTGTGCCTCGGCGCTCCCCGCGACCGCGAGCGACGCGACGCTGCCAAGCAGAAGGAGGCGGATCACTTGCCGATCTCCTGGCCGTAATAGGTGCCGAAGCGCTGCGCGCCGGGTACGAAGGACATGGCGTTGAGGACGAGCGCGATATGGTCGCAGGCGTCGAGCCGCTGCACCGCCTGCTTCAGTTCGCTTTCAGGCGTGTGGTCGGCGCGGACCACCAGCATGACCTGGCCGACCAGCATCGCCAGCACCGCGGCGGGCGAGGCGGCGAGCGCCGGCGGCGAATCGAACACGACGATGCGGCGTGGATTGGCCTCCAGCAGCCGGGCGATCACCGCACGCGTCCGATTGGAGGCCAGCAGCTCCGTGTCCGTCGCGGTGCGCGTACCCGCCGGCAGGATCGACAGGCCGCCGACATCGGTGCGGATCACAAGCTGTTCGACGTCGAGGTCGCCGTCCGCCAGGGCGTCGAGCAGGCCCGGCGTCTCGGCCAGCCCGAGTTGCGCCAGCACGTCGGGCTTGGCGAAATCGGCATCGACCAGCAACACCTCGGTATCGCGCTCCGCCGCCATCGACAGCGCCAGATTGATCGCGCTGAACGTCTTGCCGTCACCGGGACGCGCCGAGCAGACCAGCACCGTTCGTGCCTTGTCCGGCTGGCCATCGCGGGCGATGCGCTCGCGCGTGATCAGCAGCTGTCGCTTTATCAGCCGGAACTCTTCGGCGAGCGGACCGACCGGGGCACCGGGCACGATCATCCCCGCCTCGGCCAGCAGGCCGCGGTCGATCGCCGCAATATCGGAGAGTTCGGGCGTATCGTAGAAATCGTCGGGCAGCTCGTGCCCGACCGGGGCACGCAGTTCCTCCGGGATGGCCAACAGCGTCGGCGAATTGAGGTCTTCGACCATCGCGGGCTCGACCGGCAGCGGCTGGACCGGCAACGCAGAGGCCGCGCCGGGTGTCTCCACCCCGAGCGGCTGCCGCGCGCGAAGGTGGGACCCGAAGTCGTAGACCTGCGCCGCCCGCTCGAGCAGCGAGCTGGACCGCGAGGACGGGTTGGGAGTGGGTGTCGCCATAAGGGATCAGGCCGCCATGCCGCGTTGCAAGACTTCGACACAGAGCAGCAGAACGAAGGCGCCGCCCAGGCCCGCCGTGCCGCCGAGAAACAGCTTCAGTCGTTTCGCCCGCAAGTCCGACTGGGCGCGGGTCACCACCTCGCCGATCGATCCGATGACGCTCATCCCGGTCGCCTTCTCGAGCTGGGCCGAGGTCGCGAAGGTCGCGCGCAGCTGCCCCATCAGGAACGCCGCGCCGATGCCGGCGGCAAGACCCGCGATCAGCACGCCAGTGAGCAGCAGCATGCGATTGGGCGCGGTCGGCGTCCGCGGCATGGTCGGCGGATCGATGACGGAGAATTTGACGCTGTCGGTCTGCGTTTGCGCCTGGCCGCGCATCGCGATCTGCTGACGCTGCGCGAGCAGCTGGTCGTACTGGTCCTTCAGCACCTGATAGTCGCGATCGATCTGGCCCTGCTGCGCCGCCACCTCCGGATCGCCGGCCAGCTTGGCGTTGAGCTGATCGAGATCGCTCTGCAATTGCGCCTTGCGCATCCGCAGCGAGGCGACCGTCGACTGCTTGTCCGCAACCATCGATTGCAGCGACAAATAGAGCGGATTGGGCGTGCCGCCGCCCGCCGCGCCGGCCGGTTCGCCGCGCGCCGCGGCCTGCGCCGAGGCGAGCTGGCGCTTGAGCGCGATGACGTCGGGATGCTGATCGGTATAGCCACGCGCACGGGCGTCGGCGAGCTGGCCCTGAATCGCGGCAAGCGCCGCTCGGGCCGGACCGCCGGTGACGCCGCCGACGCCGGGAATGGTCTGGGCGGTGCCGGCCATCTGCCCCTGCACGGCGGCGAGGCTGGACTGCGCCGCGGCGAGGTCACTGTCGACCTGCGCCATCTGACTGCGCGCAGCGCCGATCCGATCGCTGACCGTGCCGGTGCCGGGCAGCGAGCCCAGATACCGGTTCTGGAAGTCGGCGCGCTTGGCTTCTGCGTCGGTCAGCTGGCCCTGCAACTGGTCGAGCTGCTTGTTGAGGAAGCTGAGGCTCTGGCTGGTCTGGCTGCGGTCCCGGCCGAGATTTTGTTCGACGAAGATGTCGATCAGCTTCTGCGTGATCGCCTTCGCCAACTTCGGGCTGGAGGCGGTGGTGGTGATCTGGAAGAGGTTGTTCTGCTGGCTCTCGACCTTGATCGCGGAGGCGAGGCCGGCGACCCGGTCGGCGACGTCGCGATCGCTCGACACGGTGTTGGCGAGGTCGGTGCCGCGCACCACCTTCTCCAGATTGACCGCGGAGATCAGCGTCTGCCGAACGGTGTCGACGTCCTGCTGCGCCTGCGCCGCCGGCGCGTCCATCGTCGGCGGCAGGATCGATTGCATCTGTACGAAGACGCGGGCCCGCGATTCGTAGCGGCTTGGCATCTGGCTGACGAAGAACCAGCCGAGCACGCACACGCCCCAGGCGACGGCCAGCGCCAGCCAGCGTCGCGTCCAGATCGCATGCAGCGCCAGGCGCGCCTCGTCGTAGATGCCGTTCATCCCCGCCCCGGCTCCCTTAGAACATCGATTCGGGGATGATGATCACATCGCCCGGCTGCAGGCTGACATTGGCGCTCGAATCGCCGCGCTTCAGCAGGTCGCCGATCTGCAGCTTGTATTCGTGCTGCGCGCCGGACTCGCGGTCGTGGCGGACCAGCTTGGCCTTGTTGCCCGCGGCATATTGGTTGAGGCCGCCGACCGCGATCATCGCGTCGAGCAGCGTCATGTTGGCGCGGTACGGGATCGACGCCGGCTTCTCCGTCGCGCCGATGATCCGCACCTGCTGGCTATAGGTGCCGGAGAAATTCTCGACGATCACCGAGACGATCGGATCCTTCACATATTCGCCGAGCGCGCGCTTCATGTCGGCCGCTAGCATGGACGGCGTCTTGCCGACGGCGGGCATGTCGTTGACCAGCGGGGTGGTGATGCGACCGTCGGGCCGCACCTGCACCTTCGCCGACAGTTCCGGATTGCGCCACACGAAGATGTTGAGCGAATCGAGCGGCCCGATCACATATTCCTCGCCCGGCTGCTCCTTCGAGGCGACGTAGGTCGCGGCGGGCAGCGCGGGCCGGGCGTTGCCGCCGGAACACGCCGACAGCACCGTCGCCAGGCCGCCTAGCATGAGCAGGACACGAACGCGCACCATCAAACTCCTCCTGACCGTGACTGCACGTAAGGCTTGGGGTCCCTGCGCAGCCGGGGTTCCCCGGCGGCTATGCGGTTGGACAGGTGAAGATAGCGTTAGGAACGCCGTGCCCGTTTTTGCAGCGGTTTCCGCTGTTTGTCCGTAAGTCGACGGCGCGGTAGGAGATGGCATGCGGATCCTGCCCCTCACCCTGCCCCTCGCCCTGATCGTCTGCACAGCGCCCGTCCTGGGCCAGGCTGCGCCCCCGTTGACCGGCGTCGTCGTCGCCTCCGTCGCTTCACCGGCGGGGTTGGAGCAGATCCAGGCGGATCAGCCGGCGACGCGGCGACACCATGCGCCGGGGCCGGTGACGGTGGTCGTGCACGAGACCGGCATTGGCGGCAGCCGCGTGACGCTGATCGACGGCGAGGCGCGGCAAATCCCCTCCTCGACCAAGCCGCTGTGCGGGCCGCAGCTGGCGGCGGGCGCGTGCGGGCCGGGACAACCGATCGCGGGACTGGAGGTCAGCTACCGGCTCGGCCGCATCGCTCCCGGCCAGACCTTCACGTTCCGCGACCGGTCGGCGGCCAGCGCCGGCGCGCCGATCGAGACGCAGATCACGATCAACTGAGCGGCGCGACGATCTCGTGCGCGGGCGGGTGGCCGAGGAACGCCGTCGGGCTCGCGCTGGCCCCATAGGCACCGGCGAGGAAGACCGCGATCAGGTCCCCCACCTCCGCCGCCGGCAGCGCGACTTGGTCGCCGAGCCGATCGAGCGGGGTGCACAGCGGCCCGACCACCGATACCGTCTCGGCCGCCGGCGCGCCCATGCGATGTGCCAAAGCGAGCGGATAGTTGCGGCGCACCACCGTGCCGAAGTTGCCGCTGGCGGCGAGCTGATGGTTGAGGCCGCCGTCGGTGATCAGGAAGGTCTCGCCGCGGCTGACCTTCCGATCGACGATGCGGGTCAGATAGACGCCGGCCTCCGCGACCAGCCAACGGCCCAACTCGATGGCGTAACGCGTGCCGGCCGCGGTCAGGGCGCTCCGTTCGACCGCCTCCGCCAGCGCGGCGCCGACCCTCTCGATGTCGAGCGGCGTGTCGCCGACGAAATAGGGGACGCCGAAGCCACCGCCGAGGTTGACCAGCGGCGGCACCTGCCCCGCCTCGTCGGCCAGCCGTTCCGCCAGCGTCAGCGTCGCGGCCTGCGTCTCGATCACCGCCGCGGCATCCAGCGCCTGACTGCCGGCGTAGATATGAAGCCCTCGCCAATCGGCGCCGGCGGCGACGATGGAGCGGATCAAGGCCGCAGCGCGGTCGGCATCGACGCCAAAGGGCGATGGCCGGCCGCCCATCTTCATGCCGGAGCCGCGCAGCTCGATGTCGGGATTGACCCGGACGGCGAGCCGGGGCGAGCGGCCGAGCCTGTCGCCGAGAGTCAGGGCGCGCGCAGCCTCACCCTCGGATTCGACGTTCAGCGTGACCCCCGCTCGGATAGCGGCGGCGAGTTCGTCGTCGCGCTTGCCGGGGCCGGCGAAGCTGATCGCGGCGGCGGGCTTTACCGCGAGCGCCCGGTCGAGCTCCCCGGCGGAGGCGACATCTAGGCCGTCGACCAAAGGCGCGATCCCGGCAAGCAGCGCCGGCAGCGGATTGGCCTTGATCGCGTAATGGAGGTCAATCTTCTCGAAGTTCGCGCGAAAGCGACCAGCCCGCGCAGCGACAACGGCCAAATCGTATACGAAAAGCGGTGTATCGCCGGCGGCTGCGACCCAGTCGTGCGTCGGCCGGCCGGCGATAGATAACTCGCCGGATTGACTGGCAAATTCAGGAGGTAGCGGGCCGGTCGGCTTCATGCCGTCACCTCGGACCGGATGGCGGCGCGGTCAAGCTTGCCGTTGGCGTTGCGCGGCAGCTCGGCGCGCCAGAGATAGGTCGTTGGCTGCATGAAACTGGGCAGCAGGGTGCGCAATCGGGCACGCAACGCCGCCTCGCCCGCCGGGTCGCCGGCAAGCATCACCGTGATCACCTGGCCGAGCCGCGGATCGGGCACGCCGACCGCGACCGCCTCGCGCGCCTCGCCGCCGGCAAGCACCGCGTCCTCGATCTCCAGCGGGCTGATGCGGTTGCCGGCACTCTTGATCATCTCGTCGTCGCGACCGACGAAGCGGAGCAGGCCGTCCGCCCCCTCGACCACCGTGTCGCCGGACCAGACGGCGGTACCGCCGCTCGCCGACCAATTCGGCGCGGGACGGAAGCGCTGCGCGGTCCGCTCCGGATCGTGCCAATAGCCCTGCGCGACGAGCGGGCCGGCGTGGACGAGCTCGCCCGCCTCCGCCGTGGCGGCACGCTGCCCGTTGGGGCGGACCACCATCACCTCGGCAAAGGGGATCGCCCGCCCCATCGCGTCCGGATGGGCGTCGATCAGCGCCGGGTCGAGATAGGTCGAACGGAATGCCTCGGTCAGGCCGTACATGGCGTAGAGATCGGCCTGCGGCAGACGCGCGCGCAGGCCGCGCACCAGCCGCTCGGTCAGCGCGCCGCCCGAATTGGTCAGCCGGCGCAGCGTCGTCTCCGCCGGCCAGTCGACCTCCAAAAGCTGCACCCACAAGGGCGGGACGCCGGCGAGCGTGGTGGCGCCGACGCGGGCGACCGCCTTCACCACGTCGCGCGGCGCGAGATAGTCGAGCGGCGCCACCGCCGCTCCCGCCGCCCAGGTCGAGAACAACTGGTTCTGGCCATAGTCGAACGACAGCGGCAACACGCCGAGCACCCGGTCGTCCGGCGTCAGGCGGAGATAGTGCGCCACGGCGATCGCGCCGAGCCAGAGGTTGGCATGGCTGAGCATCACCCCTTTCGGCCGGCCGGTCGAGCCGGACGTGTAGAGGATCGCGGCGAGATCGGCCGGATCGGCGCTCGAACGACCGGGGCCGCTGCCGGTTGTCGGAACCTCTCCGTCCGCGACCGTGCGGCAGCCGGACGGCAGGTCGCCCGCCTCTAGTGTCGCGACGCGCGCCGGCTGGGTGACGAGCAGCGTCGCGCCGCTGTCGGCGAGTATGTGCGCGACCTGCGCACGGCGCAGCGCCGGATTGACTGGCACGTGGATTAACCCGGCCCGCGCTGCGGCGAGCGGCATCAGGCACGCCAGCGCGGTCTTGGGCAGCCAGGTCGCGATGCGTGCGCCCGGCGCGAGCCCTTGCCCGTCCAGCCAGCCGGCGATCGCGGCGACCGCCGCCTCGCATTCGGCATAGGTCCAGTGTCGCTCCCGCTCGATGAGTGCCGGCGCATCCGGTGCGCCCCGCAGCAGATGGTCGATAGGAAGCGGAACGGGATCAAGCGGCACCATGTTCGCTCCATAGCGCCTCCCCGTTGCCGAATTCACCCCCAGCCTCTACCGAGTGCGCGATTGCAACGGATCGGGGCGGAACGCGTGCTTCCAGAAGGCTATAGCCAGGTCGAGTCGACGGTACGCAGCGTATTGGGCGACGTGCTCGGCCTGTCGCGCGAGCGCGCCGAGGCGTTCGAGGCGAATACGCCACTGTTCGGCGCGCTGCCGGAACTCGACTCGATGGCGGTGGCCGGGGTGCTGACCGAGATCGAGGACCGGCTCGGCATCCTGATCGAGGACGATGAGGTCGACGGCGACATGCTCGAGACCTTCGGTGCGTTGGTCCGCTTCGCCGCGGACAAGGCGCTGGTCTGAGCGGAACACCGCCCCGCATCGATCAATACGCCTGGTCCGGCGGGCGCGAGGCGATGCTGCGCTTCGGACCCGATCACGGCCCGGTCGCGATCCTGACGCTGCCCTTGCTGGACGAGGCGAACCGGACGCGGCGACTGGCGGTGCGGATGCTGCAGCGACTGGCGGACCATGGAATCGGCGGCCTGCTGCCCGATGTGCCGGGTCAGGGGGAAAGCCTTGCCCCGCTCGCCTCGCACCGCATCCTGGCCGATGCGCTGGCAGCGCTCTCCCAACGCTGTCTCGCCGAGGGAAGGCGCACCTATGGCATCGGCATCCGCAGCGGCGCGCTGCTCGACTCCAGCGCGAAACACACCGGCCGCTGGCATCTGACGCCGCAGACCGGCGCCGAATTGCTGCGCGAATGGCATCGGCTGTGGCTGGCAGCCGGACATCGCGGATCGCAGGAGGCGATGAGCGCCGGCGATGCGCCGGTGGAGATCGCCGGCCATCGCGTGCCGGTGGCATTGCTGGCTTCGCTGATCGACGCCCAGCCCGCCGCGCCGCGAGATCGGACGTACCGCGTGGTGCGGCTGTCCGGTGACACCCGCGTCGCCGACCGGCTAGTGGAGGCGGCGCCACCTTGGCGACGCACCGAGCCGGGCGACGACGTCGCGCTGGCGACGCTGCTGGCCGACGACATCGCCACCTGGATCGCCGCATGCGAAGCGTGATCACCTTTGTCTGCGCGGGCGAGACGCTGTTCGCCACGCTGGATGCGGCGCCGGGGACGACCGGGCTGCTGATCGTGTCCGGTGGCAACGAGATCCGCGTCGGCGCGCATCGCGGCATGGCGCAACTGGCGGCCGCCGTCGCCGCGACGGGGCATCCGGTATTCCGCTACGACCGCCGCGGCGTCGGCGATTCGGGCGGCGTCAACGGCGGCTTCCTGTCGGCTGAGGCCGATCTGGCCGGTGCGGTCGCCGCCTTCCGGTCGGCACAGCCGCAGATCGGAACGCTGGTCGGCTTCGGCAATTGCGACGGGGCGACGACGCTGGCGTTGTTCGGCAGGGCGGCGGGGATCGATCGCGTGCTGCTCGCCAATCCCTGGGTCGTCGAGGACGCCAATGATGGCCTGCCACCGCAGGCGGCGATCCGGGCGCGCTACGCGGCGCGGCTGCGCGACCCGGCGGCCTGGTGGCGACTGGTGTCTGGCGGCATCGATGTGCGCAAAGCCGTCAGTGGCTTACGCAAGATTACCACGCCTGCCGCGGAGACGGGTCTGGCCCGCCGCGTAACCGCGGCAATCGGCGACTGGGGTGGCAGTGCGCACATACTGCTGGCCGAGGGCGATGCGACGGCGATCGCATTTCGTGCCGCCGCACCCGAGGTCGCTGCAGAGATGGTGGCGACGGCATCACACAGCTTCGCCCGCGACGGCGATCAGGCCGCGTTGCTTGCCGCGGTGTTGCGGGTCCTGCGTTAGACGCGCGCTAGCCTGCCGTTCCAATCAGCGACAGGGTCGGGGTCGGCGCCGGGCCGCATGGCGCCTGCCCGCCGACGCCCACCCGCCCGCGCCCTCACTCCGCCGCTTCGGCCATTTCGGCGAACTCCGCCGCCGCCAGGAAGCGTTCGGCGTCGAGCGCCGCCATGCAGCCGGTGCCGGCGGCGGTGACCGCCTGGCGATAGACCTTGTCGGCGACATCGCCGCAGGCGAAGACACCCGGCACGCTGGTGCGGGTCGATCCGGTCTCGACAGAGATATAGCCGTCGTCGTCGAGCGCGAGATGGCCGCGGAACAGCTCGGTCGCGGGATGGTGGCCGATCGCGACGAAGCCGCCATCGACGTCGAGCCGCGAATCCTCGCCGGTCACCGTATCCTCCAGCTCGAGCGCCACCAGACCGCTGGTGCCGCCGCCGTCGACGAACTCGCGCACTTCCTTGTTCCACAGCACCGTGACGTTGGGATGCGCGAACAGCCGCTCCTGCAGGATGCGCTCGGCGCGCAAGGAGTCGCGGCGGTGGATCAGCGTCACGTCGGGCGAATGGTTGGTCAGGTACAGTGCCTCCTCGACCGCGGTATTGCCGCCGCCGATCACCGCGACCTTCTTGCCGCGATAGAAGAAGCCGTCGCAGGTCGCGCAGGCGGACACGCCCTTGCCTTTCATCGCTTCCTCGCTGTCGAGGCCGAGCCACTTGGCCTGCGCCCCGGTGGCGATGACCAGTACCTCGCCCTCATAGACATCGCCGCCGTCGCCGATCAGGCGGAACGGGCGGCGGGTCAGATCGACCTCGACGATCGTGTCCCACATCAGCCGGGTGCCGACATGCTCGGCCTGCTTCTGCATCTGCTCCATCAGCCACGGCCCCTGGATGACGTCCGCGAAGCCGGGATAATTCTCGACGTCGGTGGTGGTGGTCAGCTGGCCGCCCGGCTGGATGCCCTGCACGACGATCGGCTGCATGCCCGCGCGCGCGCCATAGATGGCGGCGGAGAGGCCGGCCGGGCCGGAGCCGAGGATGAGCATGCGGGTGGTGTGGGTGGTCATGGATGTTTACCGCCAGAAAGGGATTCGCCCGCCGATCTAGGGGATCGGCGGGCGAATTTGAACCTCCACTGCGTGGCGGGCGCCACCGGCGTGCAAGCGGAGCCGGCCGCCCGCCTTCGCCGGTCGCGGCCGGTGTCTAGAACCGAGCGTTGAACCCGACCGCGATCTGTCGGCCGAGCAGATCATAGCCGAACATCGTATTGCTGTGCAGCAACCCGAGCAGGCTGCGCGAATCCGGCACCAGCGGCGGATCGCGGTCGAACAGATTGTTCACCGACACGCTCAGGCCGAAGCGCTTGGCGACGTCGAAACCGATCGACAGATCGATGTAATCGTAGGTCGGCACGCCGGTGTAGAAGGCGCGGCGGTCGGTGCTGTCGAACGGCAGGCCGGCCGAGGGCGCGGCATTGTAGGATATCGTCATCGGGCCGATGTGCCGCCAGTTGGCGGAAACGTGGACGATGTGGTCGGGCGTGTCCCAGGTCGCGCGGAGGCCATGCTTCCATTTGGGAAGGCTCTCGCCGCAGAACGGCCCGTAATAGCCCACGCAGTTCGTCGCCTTCGCATCCGGCGAAGCCTGCGAACCCGCCAGGGTGGTCAGCGATCCGTTAAAGGACGTGTCGAGCGAGCCGAACCGGCCAAGATGCAGCGTATATTGCGCCTGGAAATCCCACCCGTGCGACTTCGACTTGTAGCCGTTCGTAGTGCCTTGCGCGAAATAGCCGCTCGTCGGATTATTCGCCGCCACGCTGTAGAGCGTGTAATTGCCGGGATTGCGCACGACGCCGCGGCAATAATAGCTGAGTCCCGTCGACAGGCAGCCATTGAGGAAGTCGTTCGCGGCGATGTAACTGATCGAATCGTTCAGATCGATCAGGAACCGGTCGGCCGACGCGGTCAGCCCCTTCAGGAAGCGCGGCCGGAGCACCACGCCGAACGTCTTGGTATAGGCGGTTTCCGGTTTCAGACCGAAGCCGCCGTTGCGGATCGTGCAGGTCTGGTCAGGGCAGTTGAGCGAGGCGCTGTTGTACAGATTGTCCGGCAGGCCGGTGCGGCGGCACTGGATCAGCGTCGCCGTTGCCGGCAACCGGGCGTTGGGATCGGACGAATTGGGATCGGGCGTCGAGGCGCAGGGATCATTGCGCGACCCCGCCGTGGTGTAATCCACGGCATAGGCCTGCACCGCCTCGATCACCGTCGGCGCGCGCTGCGCCTTGTTGAACGACCCGCGGAAGCTGATGTCGTCGATCGGCGCCCAGATGCCCTCGATCTTCCAGGTGCCGAACGAGCCTTGCAACTTGTTGTATTTCGATCGGCGATAGCCGCCGTTGAGCTGAAGCAATTGCGTCCAGCTGCGATCCTCGATCAGGGGCGCCTGTACTTCGGCATTCGCTTCCCAGACGTTCTGGGTATAGTTGCTGTCGGTGCCGCCGTTGGTGGCGCGATATTGCGCATCCGCGTTGCCGATGAAGCCCTCATCGCGGAATTCTCCGCCGAACGCCACGGCGACGCCCTGTTTCGCCAGTGGCGAGGTGATGCCGTATCGGCCGAGGTCGCCGTTGATCACCAGCAACCCCTGCCACATGCGCGAGATACTGCCCGATGATCCGTCGACGCTGGTGAAAAGATAGCGATTCGCCGCGGCGTCGTTGTTGAAGGGAATGAAGGCGTTGAACGGCACGCAAGCCTTGTCGGTCCCATCAATCGCCGCCACGCAGGTCGGCGTGCCGTTGACGTTGACGACGTTCAACGAACGGTTGACGCGATTGAAATCAGGGTTGCCGGGATAGATCTGGCGGTTGGTGTTGCGCGAGTATACCCCGGCAAGATCGTAGCTCCAGACATCGTCCAACACCTTGCCGCGCACGCCGGCGACGACCCGCATCCCCTTATTGACGAACCGCGTCTGGACAAGCGGCAGGCCGTCGAACCGGTAGCGCAGGTCGAGCGGGACCAGACCCGATGTTTGTGTGCCGCAGAGCGCAGTTCGCTGCGACGAGGACAGGAACGGATTGTCGCAATTAACCTGGAACGGCGTCGAACCATACGCCGAATAGGAGTAGATGCGGTTGGGCAGCGCATTATACGACTGATCGCGATAGAAGAGCGCGTTGGCGTACAATTCGACGTGATCGTCGAGCCGGGCAGTGAGGAACCCGCCAGTGTTGATCCGGTTGAAATACCGCTGAAAAGCGATTTCGTCATAGGGATTGGCGACGGTGCCGGGACCGGAATTCCACGGCACCAGCGTCCCCGAGCCGTTGGGATTGTTGACGAGCGTGGAGCCGACACCGATACCGCCCGGCACGATCGTACCGACCGGGGTGTACGTGCTGCGGGTGCAGGTCAGTGCGCCGGTGCTGACCTTCTGCGTGACCTCGCATGCCCCATTGGACCGGTCGCCGATCCCGATGCTCTCGGACGCGCGATAGGCCACGAAGCCGGTGATGTTCACCGCGCCGTTGAACAGCGTCTTGCCCAGTGCCAGCGACAGCGATGCGCGGCCGCCGTCATTGGTCATCCCGCTCCGCGTCGGAAAGGAGGCACGCGTCGCCGCCTCTGTCACCGCATCGGGACGATTGTCGTGGTTGTAGAAACTATAGTTGCCGGTCAGCGCGATGCCGTCAAAATTCTTTTTGAGGATGAAATTGACGACGCCAGACACCGCGTCCGAGCCGTACACCGACGAGGCACCGCCGCTCAGCACGTCGATACGCTCGACGAGCGTGTTGGGAATGATGCTGACGTCCATGCCGTTCTGAATGCCGAGGCGCAGCCCGTCGACGAGCGTCAGCGTTCGCTCGAAGCCGAGGCTGCGCAGCTTGATGCGTTGCCGGCCATCGGAGTCAGCGTAGTTCTGTTCGGAATTGGCCTGAACCTGCGGCAGGCGGTTCAAGACCTCCTCGATAGTGGTCGCGCCCTGGGCGGCGATCTCCGCTGCCGTGGTCGTGGTGATCGGGGCGGCGGAATGGTTGTTCGGGCGGGTGATGCGTGTGCCCGTCACGATGATATCGCGCGGATCGGCGGCGATGATCGCCTTGTCCGCTTCCGAGCGGAGCTTCGCCTCGGCGACCGGGTCGCCGACGGTGGGCGCCGCCGTTTCCTCGTCAACGGACCGGCTGCCGGCGGGTACCGTCTGGGTCTGCGCTAGGGCTGATGACGCAAAAAGTGTCATCAGGCAACAGCTCGACGTCAGCAGCATCTTGTAAGTCATGGATTGTCGCCCCTTCCCTGTTGGGGGAGCGCATCAGATTGCTGGCTCAGCCAGCATAATTCCCATCCGCAAGCGCCCGCCCTTCAAGCTATCCGGCAAAGCCGGACGACCCGTCGGCGATTATCTGGCGAATCGTCCCTTCACGCTCCCGCCTTTGAATTTCCATCCGATTTCGACATATATCAATATCTATCCATCATCGTTCTGTCAGGAAAGGACTTTCTAGAGCGAAAAGGCTCATTGGTATGGAACACGGGCGTTCAAACAGGCTCACTCACCAGCGCCGCCGCACGGATATCCGCCGCCAGTTGGTCGACGCGGGCGGGGTCGGCGTCCCAGGCGAACATGAAGCGGGCGCCACCGCCGATGAAGGTGTAGAAGCGCCAGCCCTTGCCGCGCAGCGTCTCCAGCACGTCCTCCGGCGCGGCGAGGAAGACGGCATTCGCCTCGACCGGGAAGATCGGCGCGATGTCGGGCAGCCCCTCGACCGCCGCAGCGAGACGGCGTGCGCAGGCATTGCCGTGCGCCGCGTTGCGCAGCCAGGCTCCGCTGTCGAGCAGGCCGACCCAGGGCGCCGACAGGAAGCGCATCTTGCTGGCGAGCTGGCCCGCCTGCTTGCAGCGATAGTCGAAATCCTCGGCCAGCGCGCGATCGAAGAAGATCACCGCCTCGCCCACCGCCATGCCGTTCTTGGTTCCGCCGAAGCACAGCACGTCGACACCGGCACGCCAGGTGATCTCGGCCGGATCGCAGCCGAGGCTGGCGCAAGCATGGGCGAAGCGGGCGCCGTCCATGTGCAGCTTGAGGCCGAGCTCACGGCAGGTCGCCGACAAGGCGCGTATCTCCGCCGGGGTATAGACCTGACCGGTCTCGGTCGGTTGGGTGATCGTCACGACGCGCGGTTTGGGGAAATGGATGTCCGACCGGCTGGTGGCGAGGCTGCGCACTGCCTCGGGTGTCAGCTTGCCGCCGGCGGTCGGCGCGACGAGCAACTTGGAGCCGTTGGAGAAGAATTCGGGGGCGCCGCATTCGTCCGTCTCGACGTGCGCCGAGGCGGCGCAGATCACGCTGTGATAGGATTGGCAGAGCTGCGCCAGCGCCAGCGAATTGGCGGCGGTGCCGTTGAAAACGAAGAACACCTCGCATTCGGTACCGAACAGGGCGCGAAAGGCGTCGGAGGCGCGCTCAGTCCAATGATCGTCGCCATAGGCGGTTTCCGAACCGGGATTGGCCGCGACCATCGCGGCGAGCGCGTCGGGGCAGATGCCCGCATAATTGTCGCTGGCGAATTGCTGGGGTGCGATGGTCACGTTCGGTCCTCCTGTGGCGAAGGAGTCGTGACGACGCGTCGGTATGCGGCTGCTAGTCCCGTTCGTTGCCGGTCCGGCCACATCCTCCCCCCGTGTCCGGGGGAAGCACCACCTTGCCGGGAGGGCAGGTTGGTGCCGGGCGTCGGCCCGACTCTTGATGTCTGACCGACGCCCTATCCGTTCATGTCCGTTTCGGCAAGCTCACCAATTGAGGCCGGCGCGCGCGTAGAGGTAGCGGCCATTGAAGCCGAACGGCGAGAAATACGGGAAGCCCAGCACGCCGGTCGAATTGTTCGCCGCCGCGGTCGCGCGCGGATAGACGTCGAACAGGTTGCTGACGCCAAGGCCGATCTGCGCGCCCTTGGGAGCCGAATAGCGGACCTCGAGGTCGGTGATCGCGCGATTGCCGGTCAGCACGTCGGCGGAGGCGACGGTACCCGGCTGGTTGACGTTGCCGTAATAGGTGACGCGGGCCAGCGCACCCAGCTGACCCAGCGACCAGTCGATCGTCCCGGTCACCTTCTCGCCGGGCGTCCCCTCCTCCAGCGTCAGGATGCGACTGCGCGCGAACAGCGTCGGCGCAGGATTGAGCGTCGCGGTGCTGGTCGGCACGCGCGTCACGTCGATCGTGTTGATATTGCCGGCGAGGGTCAGGTCGAACGTCCCCGCCCCTGCCGTCGTCGCACGATAATGGGCGACCGCGTCGATGCCCTTGGCGGTGCTGGCAAGACCGTTGATGAAGAACCGCGCTGCCGAGACGCTGTACGGCGCGAGCAGGCCGGCGACCTGGGTGCTGAAGGTCGACTGGATATTCTCCGACAGGCCGATCTGGTCGCGGATATGGATGCGATAGGCGTCGACGGTCAGGTCGAAGCCGCCGCGGCGGATCACCGTGCCGACCGACAGGTTGCTCGACTTCTCCGGCCGCAGCGGCAAGCCGCCGAGCGCGGTGCCAACCGCGCTGACCGACGGGAAGGTCCCGGTCTGGATCGGCACGCCATTGGTCACCACCTGCGCGGTCTGGGTGAAATATTGCTGCTGCAGCGAGGGCGCGCGGAAGCCGGTGGAGGCGGTGCCGCGCAACGCGAACCAATCGGTGAAATCGTAACGCGCCGACACCTTGCCGGTCGCGGTCGATCCGAAGTCCGAATAATCTTCGCCGCGCCCGGCGATGCCGACCAGGAACTTGTCGGTCAGCTGCGCCTCGACGTCGAGATAGATGCTGCCGCTGCGCCGCCCGCGCTTCACCGCATTGTCGGCGCGGAACCCGCCGAAGCCCTGCGCGCCCGGCGCCGAACCGGCGACCCCGTCGGTGGTGCCGGTGGGATAGCCATAGGAGGCCGGCTCGCCGGCGCTGATCTTATAGCCCTCGCGCCGCCCTTCGACGCCGAAGGCGACGTTCAGCGACTGGAAGACATCGAACTTGCGCGTCACGTCGAGGCCCGCGACATATTGGTCATAGGCGACCTGACCGTCGTAGAAGTTCTTCGGCGTCGCAGACCCATAGGCGTAATTGGCCGAATTGAGCGTGCGGAAGTCGACGGTGTTGCGGCCGTAGCTGAACGACAGGTCGACGTTGTAGCCGCCGAAGTCGCCGCGCAGGCCGGCGGCCGAATTGATGTCCTTGGTCTTGGTGTTGATGATCGGCAGGAAGCCGTTCGGGTAGTAGCCGGCGAGCGTGATCTGGCGGACGGTGTTGGCGCTGGCATTCGTCGCGATGATGCGCGGGAACGCCGCGCTGCGCGTGTCGCGGTCCTGGTAGCCGCCGAAGGCGTAGAGGCTGATGTTGTCGGTCAGCGAGGTGCCGGCGTTGACGAAGCCGGTGTACTGCTCGACCTCGGGATCGCCGTAGCGACCCGTCACCTGCGGCACCAGGACGCGGCGATCGATGTCGGCGCGATTGGTCGGCTGGCGCTTGGTATATTCGCCCGACACGGTGATGAAGCCGTCGCTGCCGAAGCCCAGGCCCTGCCACGCCGAGGCGGTGACGACGGGTTCGCCGTTGACGCTGCGGCGGTTGTTCGCCGTGGCGAAGTCGGTGTTGTAGAAGCCGTAGGTGACGCTGGCGCCGCCGCCGGAGCGCGCCTCGCGCAGGCGCAGGTTGACGACGCCGGCGATCGCGTCCGAACCATATTGCGCCGAGGCGCCGTCGCGCAGCACTTCGATCCGGTCGAGCGCAACGGTCGGCACGGTGTTGAGGTCGACCGCCGCCGAGCCGCGGCCGACGGTGCCGTTGGTGTTGAGGTTGGCCGAGGTGTGACCGCGGATACCGTTGATCAGCACCAGGGTCTGGTCGGGCGACAGGCCGCGCAGCGTCGCCGGGCGGATCGCGTCGGTCGCATCATTGGCGGACGGGCGCGGGAAGTCGATCGACGGCGCGACGGTGGCGAGCGCCGCAGCCAGTTCGGTCGTCCCCTGGCGCTGCAGGCTGGCGCCGCTCAACACGTCGACGGGCGACACGCTGTCGAGCCGGGTACGGCCTTCGGCTCGGGTGCCGGTGACGATGATGTCGTTGCCCTCGTCGCCCGTGGTCGCCGCACCGGCAGCGGGGGCCGTCTGCCCCGCCTGGTCGTCGACGCGCGCCGATCCGTCGTCGGCCTGGCCCGGCTGGCCCTGCTGCTGCGGCGGCGGGGAGACCGTCTGCGCGGCGGCCCCCTGCGCGACAAGCGCCAGCAGCGAGGCGCCGAGGAGAGCGGTGGTGCGACCCTGTGTCATTCCCTGAAATCCTTTTATCGTCCCGCGCTCGCGGGCGGCGGGGCAACGCCCTTAGCCCCGCCCGGTTCGCACCGACGTCAAAGAATTTCTATGTACTAAGTGGGAATGCGTTTTTCCGTGCTGGCCAAGAGGCTTGCCCGGCCAAGTCCAGTCGGTAGTCGGGCTGCGACCGGCAAGACCGCTCTCATCCCCTGGTCAGGTAACGGTCACGCAGGCGCCGCACCGTGGCGGGGTCGAGGCCGAGCTGATCGCGCTGATAGGCGGCGAGGCCGCCGGGCCGCGCCGCGATCGCAGCGAAGGCGGCATCGAGATAGGCGGGCTCGACACCCATCAGTGCCTTGACCGCGTCGGCCGGCAAACGTTGCGTGAACGCCGCCGTATTGGGGTCCTGAGCCGCGGCGCGGGCGGGATCGAAATAGCGGTTGGAGAGCAGATAATCCTGCATCACCGTCGCGCGCGGCACGCCGAGCACGGTGAGGAGCAAAGCGGCCGCGACGCCGGTACGGTCCTTGCCCGCCGAGCAATTGACCGCCAGCGGCGCATGGCCGGCGGCGAGTTCGGCAAACATCCGGCGATACTGGCCGGCGAAGCGGAACGGGAGATCGGCATAGGTCCGCTGCATCAACGCCCGCGCCTTGGCGCCGTCGAGCGCGGGATCGGCGAGTTCGCGCATGGCCCCGCTCATGTCGTAATCGTCGGCAAACACCGCCGGAGCATGCCCCGTCGGCCAGTTGACCGGTGCCTTGGTCCGCTCGCGCGTGTCGCGCAGGTCGCAGACGGTGCGCAGACCATGTTGCGCAAGCGTCGCGAAGTCGGCCGGGGTCAGCGCGTTCATCGCGCCCGACCGGTAGATCAGACCCCATTTCACGATCCGGCCATCGGCAGTGCGATAGCCCCCGAGATCGCGGAAGTTCTGGCCGCCCTGCAGCGCGACCAGCCGCTCGTGCGCAACCGGAGCGGATGGGCCCGGGCGCGCGTCGACGACGCCGGCGACGGCAGCGAGGAAAGCAAAGGCGGTGGCGAGATGGCGCATGGTTGTCGTCCCGGTCAGGCTGAAGGGGACCGGCCGGACCGCACGGGCGGCGCGGCCGGTACAGGCGTCAGAAGCGGAGGTTGAGTTCGCCGCCGAACGTCCGCTGATCGTTGAAGAAGCCGCTGAGCCCCGATTGCGGCGCACCCGACTTCACGAACACATGCTGTTCGTTGAACAGATTGCGTGCCCAGGCCGAGACGGTGAGCTTGGTGCCGCCGGACAAGGCGATATCCGCCAGCGCCAGACGGCCGTTGAAGACCAAGCCGGCATCGCCCTTCGGCTGAGCATAGCGCACCGCGCGGGTCACCGGATCGTAGGTCGAGTCGGTATAGCCGGCGTAGAAGCCCGCAGCGTAATTGCCGTCGAGGTGGGCGCGCAGCACGACGCCGTCCAGCGGCACTTCATAGTCGATCGTCCCGCTCGCCGAATGGTCGGGCGTATAGATCTGATAGATCGGCACCGGCACGGTGATGAACACGCCCCCGGACTGCGGAAAGGGATTGATCGTCGCCGGGATCCGCACGTGGTTGTAGGCATAGCTGGCGCCGAGCGTCAGGCCCTGCGCCGGCACCAGCGTCAGCTCCGCCTCGATCCCCTTCAGCCGGCCGGTGCCCGGCGCATTGACCGTATTGGTCGTGGTGCGCGTCGTCGCGACGCGAATGCCGTTGACGACGTCTTCGTACAGGCCGCTGAAGTCGAGCTGGATGTTCTTATAGGTGCCGGCATAGACGGCGACGTTGAAGCGGCCGCGATTGTTCCAGAATTGGGTCTTGGCGCCGACCTCGAACATCGACACCGTTTCCGGGTTGAAGGCGGCGTAGTTGAGCGAGCGGGAATTGGCGCCACCGGAGCGATAGCCGGTGCTCCATGTGCCATAGACATGGACATCGTCGGCCAGGTCGACGGCGAGGTTGACCATCGGGTCGACCCGCGATTTGCTATAGCGCAACGGGACCGGCCCGGTCACGGTGACGCCATTGATCGGGATCGACGGCACGGCATTGTTGACCGTGGTCAGCGCGCCCTCTTTCTTGTCATGCGTATAGCGTGCGCCGAGCGTGAGATGGACGATGTCGCCCAGCGCCCCGGGCGTCCAAGTGCCCTGGCCGTACGCGCCGAGACTCGTGGTCGTGACATGGCTGGCGCGATCGATCGGCCGCGTCGCCGGGTCGAGCGTCAGCACGACATAGCTGCTGCCGGCCCCATCGGCGAAAGCGTTGGTATTGTACGCCTGCGCATTGTCGTTGACGCCTTCGCGGTAATAAAGCGCGCCGACCGCGAACTTCACTTCGTCGCCGAGCGAGCCGATCCCCTGCACTTCCTCGCTGAACTGATGCTGGGCGAAATAGGCCAGGCTGTAGCGGGAGAAGGGAAAGCCCGGATAGGCGACGCCGGCGATCGTCTGCGGCACGTTGAACGCGGCGGTCGGATTGCTGGACGTCACCGGCTGTTGCAGCCCCGGCGCGGCCGAACCGTTGTCGAATTGCCCCTGCGTCAGCCGGCGGAATGCGGTGATCGACTTGATCATCAGCGTCGGCACCGCTTGCCATTCGAGGTTGAGGCGCATGCCGCTGGTCTTGCCGATGCTCGGCTGTTGGGGCGAGCCGACCGGGGCGACGAGCTGGCGCGTCGACGACGGCCGCGCCACCGCGGCGAGCTTGTATGGCGCGATGGCCGGGCCGGTGGCCGTCGCGGCTAGGCCGGCACCGGGCGCGAGCAGCTGATTGTACAGCGTCGTGGTCGCATCATAGGACGTATCCACGGCATAATCGGCGGTGAAGTCCGGCGCGATCTTCCACAGCACTTCGGCATGGGCGCCGCGCTTGTCGAAAGCGTTGAAGTCGGACGCGCCCGCGAGCGGGTTGCGGACCAGGCCGTCGCGGCGGGTCAGCACGCCGTCCAGCTTGACGCTGATCCCGTTGGCTTCGGGCAGGTCGAGATGCACCTCGCCCTTATAGGCACCGTAATTGCCGAAGCCGGCGGTGGCGTTCATCTTGAACAGGCCGCTGGGCCGTTTGGTGACGATATTGACCGCGCCGCCTTCGGTGTTGCGGCCAAACAGCGTGCCCTGCGGCCCCTTCAGCACCTCGATATTGTCGACGTCGTACAGCGCGGCGCCGAGACCCTGTGGCCGCCCCTGATACACGCCGTCGATATAGATGCCGACGCCCTGGTCGCGCGCCGGCTGGTTGCTGTCCCCCAGCACGCCGACACCGCGCACGTTGACGATCAGCGCCCCCGGCCGCGAGAAGAAGGGCGCGACGCGCAGCGACGGAATGGCACCGTCACCGAGGTCGGTCAGCGACTGGACGTGGCGGTTGGTCAGATCGGCGGCGCCGAGCACCGAAATAGCGATCGGCGTCTTCTGCAGCGTTTCCGGCCGTTTCTGCGCGGTGACGATGATGTCGCCGAGCGCCTGTTGCGGATCGTCGCCCGCAGCAACAACGGATCCGCCGGTTTGCGCGAAGGCTGGCGCATAACCGGCAACCAGGATCGCGCCCGCGCACACGCAAGTGCGCATCCTGTTCTTGTACGTCACTGTCGTCGTCCCCCGATTGAACGGAGCCGCGCCTAGACAGGTCCGAAGACGACCGAGTTGCAGTTTGCTGACAGATCGATGGCACGGCGCCATCGGATCGCCACCGCAGGAAAAATGACCGTCCTGCATCGAAAGTGCCGCGGCGGCGTTGGTCTTTCCAAGCGGAAGGGCCTGACATGCACAAGACGGACGATATCGACACCAGCCCCTATACGGGTCCCGCCGGTGGCTGGGGGTCGATGAAGTCGCTTGCCGAAATCTCAATGCGCGAGAAGGTCGGGCCAGAGGCGGCCAAGGAACTGACCCGGCAGAACAAGCCCGGTGGCTTCATGTGCGTGTCCTGCGCCTGGGGAAAGCCCGCCCATCCGCATATCGCCGAATTCTGCGAGAATGGCGCCAAGGCGACCGCCTGGGAATTGACCAGCTATCGCACCACGCCCGAATTCTTCGCCAAGCACACGATCAGCGAGCTGCGCGGCTGGAAGGACTACGACCTCGAACAGGCCGGGCGGCTGACCCACCCGATGAAATATGACGCTGCCTCCGACAAATATGTCGCGGTCAGCTGGGGCGAGGCATTCGCCGACATCGGCGCGCAGCTGAAGGGCTTCGACCCGACCAAGGTCGTCTTCTACGCCTCGGGCCGCGCCAGCCTGGAAACGTCGTACATGTGGGCGCTGATGGCGCGGATGTACGGCAGCCAGAATTTGCCCGACAGTTCGAACATGTGCCACGAGACAACGTCGGTCGGCCTGAAGCAGGCGATCGGATCGCCGGTCGGCACGATCCACCTGTCGGACTACAACGTCTGCGACGCGATCTTCTACTTCGGCCAGAATCCGGGGGTGAACAGCCCGCGCTTCCTCCACCCGCTGCGCGATTGCGCCAAGCGCGGCGTCGATATCGTCGTGTTCAATCCGCTGAAGGAACGCGGGCTCGAGCGGTTCACCGATCCGCAGAACCCGATCGAGATGGCGACCGGCAAGTCGACGCCGATCGCCAGCCAATATCATCAGGTGCGGGCCGGCGGCGACATCGCCGCGCTGATGGGCCTGAGCAAATACGTCATCGAGGCCGACGATGCGGCGCGGGCGGCCGGCCGACCGGCGATCCTCGACCACGACTTCATCGCGCAGCACACGGTCCGCTTCGAGGAATTCGCCGCCCGGGCGCGCGCGACCGGATGGGACGGGATCGAGCGCGAGAGCGGCCTGACCCGCGCTGAGCTGGAAGACTCCGCGCGGATCTATACCAAGGCCAAGCGGGTGATCTGCGTTTACGGCATGGGCCTGACCCAGCACGTCAACGGCATCGACAATCTGCACATGCTGGTCAATTTCATGCTGCTGCGCGGCAATGTCGGCAAGCCGGGTGCCGGTTTTGGCCCTGTGCGCGGGCACAGCAACGTGCAGGGGCAGCGGACGGTCGGCATCACCGAAAAGCCCGAGCTGGCGCCGCTCGACCGGCTGAAGGACCTCTACGACTTTGAGCCGCCACGCGAGAAGGGCTGGGACACGGTCGAGGCGTGCGAGCGGATCATCGACGGCAGCGCGCAGGCGTTTGTCGGCCTGGGCGGCAACCTCGCCCGCGCGGTGCCCGACACGGCGCGCATCGAACCGGCGTGGCAGCAATTGCCACTGACGGTCAGCATCGCGACCAAGCTCAACCGCACGCATCTGCTGCCGGGCAAGACCTGCTATCTGCTCCCCTGCCTCGGCCGGATCGAGACGGACGAGCAGGCGGGCGGCGCGCAGGCGGTGACGATGGAGGATTCGTTCAGCCGCATCTACGGATCGCGCGGCCGGGCGACGCCGGCGGCCCCTACCCTGCTGTCCGAACCGGCCATCGTCGCCGGGATCGCCAAGGCGTTGCTGGCGCCCAATCCGAAGGTCGACTGGGACGCCTGGGTCGGCGATTATGGCCTGGTACGCGACGCGATCGAGGCGACCTATCCGGACAAGTTCAACCGCTTCAACGAGCGGATGTGGATTCCCGGCGGCTTCTGGAAGGGCGTGCCCGCCGCGCATCGCGAATGGCAGACGGAAAGCGGTCGCGCCGAGTTCAACGTGCCGACGGCGATGAGCGCGACCGGCTTCGAGGATGCGGAAGGCCGATTCCGGCTGATGACGCTGCGATCGAATGACCAGTTCAACACCACCGTCTATGGCTATCACGACCGCTTCCGCGGCATCAAAGGCACGCGCGACGTGGTGATGATGAACCGCGGCGACATGGCGCGGATGGGGCTGAAGGAGCATGACCGCGTCGATCTGGTCGGCGATGCCGGCGGCAACGGCGACACGCGCGTCGGCAATCTGCTGGTCGTGCCCTACGACATTCCGGCCGGCTGCCTGGGCGCCTATTATCCGGAGTGCAACGTGCTGATTCCCGTCGCGCATCACGCCCACCAGAGCCACGTGCCGGCGGCCAAGTCGGTGCCGGTGCGGGTGGAGCGCAGCGCCTGATCCTCGGCGCCATCCTGGCCGGCGGGCAATCCCGCCGTTTCGGCAGCGACAAGGCCGTCGCGCTGCTCGACGGTGCGCGGCTGATCGATCTGGTCCGGGCGCAACTGGCACCGCATGTCGATACGGTGGTGGTGGTCGGTCGCGACGGCGGGATCGCCGACCTGCCAGCCCCTGGGCTCGGGCCGCTAGGCGGGATCGCCGCGGCGCTCGACCATGCCGCCGCCCATGGCTTCGGCTGCGTCCTGACCCTGCCCTGCGACACGCCGCGCCTGCCCGAGCCGATGCTCGAGGCGCTGACGCGGCGGGCGCCGGCGTATTGCAGCGACGCGCCGGTGATCGGTTTCTGGCCGGCGGTGCTGCGCACCAATCTGCTCAACCGGCTCGGCCGTGCCGGGGCCGATCGGTCGGTGGCAAGCTGGGCGCGCAGCGTCGGTGCGCTGCCCATCGCCAGCCCGACGCCGCTTGCCAACGTCAACCGGCCGGAGGATCTGATGGCGCTATGAGCGCCGTCCCCTCCGATCCCCTTCGCCGCGAGCCCGTCCGCATCGTTTACGCCGATGGCCGCACCTCGGACGACCTGCGCGGCATTGCGGTCGAGGCGCCGGTCGCGATCGAGGTCGACGGGCTGGGCTATGCGGTGATGATGATGACGCCGCGCGACCTGGCAGCGTTCGCGACCGGCTTCATGCTGACGGAGCGGCTGGCGGACCGGCCGGACGAGATCGTCGCGGTCGAGCCGTTCGAGGCCGCCGACGGCTGGATCCTGCGCATCGTGCTGGCGCCGACCTGCGCCGGCCGCATCCACGATCGCGTCCGCCACCGCAGCAGCGATACGTCGTGCGGCCTGTGCGGCATCGCCGGATTGGAGCAGTTGCGTCGGCCCGTCGCCGCGCGACCGCCGCGCCCGACGGTGACCGCGGCGGCGATCTTCGCCGCCGGCGCGGCTTTGCGCGCGCACCAGCCGATCAATGCCGCGACCGGCGCGGTGCATGCCGCCGCCGCCTGCGATGCGGACGGACGCATCGTCGCGGCCTTCGAGGATGTCGGGCGGCACAATGCGCTCGACAAACTGATCGGCGCGCGCGCCGGCCATAGCGACGCCTTCCTGTTCGTCACGTCGCGGCTGAGCTTCGAGATGGTGGACAAGGCGCTGGTCGCGGCAACCCCTTTGCTCGCCGGCATTTCCGCGCCGACGGCGATGGCGGTCGATCACGCCCGTGCCCACGGCCTGACCCTGGTCGGGCTGGCACGTGCCGACTCACTTATCGTCCTGCACGACCCTTATCGGGTGTTCGGCTGACCGATCAGTGGCCCCAGTCCCAGACATGGGCCGACCAGTCGCGCGTCCGCGCGGCGGCATCGCTGACGGCATTCTCGATCATGTGGCGATAGGCACCGCCCAGGCTGACCGCATCGACGACGCAGAAGAGCGCCAGCACCCCGGCCCACAGCACGCCGCGGTGGATCGGCTCGCGTTTGCGGACCAGCTTCACCTCGTCGTTGCGCCGCTGTGCCAGCCGTCGCTCCGGTCCAGGATAGGGCGCAGCCGGCGCCACCCGGCGCTCTTCGCGCCGGCGCTCGTTCGGAAAATGATAGCGCGTACGCATCGGTTCTACTCCACCGCTCCGGACCTTACCCCGCGGAAGTTTCCGAAAGGTTCATAACTGATGCGTTTGCGATGGGCCGGTCCATTGGTCGTGATGCCAGCCTCAGTCCGATCCGGCCCGCGCTTTGGGAGGCAGGCGCTACCGTATAGCAGATGGTGCTCGCATTAGGATGACGAATCGCGAGCGTCGCGGCGGCGTGAGTGCCGTCGGCACCGGCAAGCCATCGGATCGGGGGGAATGATGTCCGAGCGGCGATCGGTCCTGCTGGGGGCGGAGCAACGGATCGCAGAGCGACTACGCCTTCGCGCGACAATTCGGGCTGTTCGAATCGACACAAGGGCTGGAGGCGATAAGCCGGCTGGTCGCCGACATCCACCGTCGCGGAACTCTGCTGTCGACCGGCGCGATGGGCACGCGCCACCGCCCCGACGCGCTTGCCGGCGGCGAAGCGGCTGAGTTGCGCGCATGAGCCGACGCGATCGTAAGCATTCCGCACGAAGGCGGAGCCAAGGATGTCGAGGTGATCGGGTCGTGGTGAACGGCGCTGACAATAGCCGGCGTTGGTTCAAGGCAAGCGCAGGCCGGAAGGGCGACGCGCTTGGCGGATACGTTGGTAGCGGAGGAGGGACTTGAACCCCCGACACGCGGATTATGATTCCGCTGCTCTAACCAGCTGAGCTACTCCGCCCCAAGGGCATCGCCGTCGGCGAGCCGCGGCCTATATGTAGGCGCCGCGAAGGCGTCAAGCGAACATGTGACGCGACAGCGGCTCCCATGGCCCGCCGCGATACCACCAGCTTGCCAGACCGGCGATCTCGACGTCGCGGGGCGCGAATTCGCGGGCCAGCGCGCCGAGCAGCAGCTTGGCGACGTTCGGCTGCACCTTGTTCTGGATGGTGACGTGCGGGCGCCAGCCGCCCGCATCCTGCGGCGTCAGAAGGCCGGCGAACGCCTCCGCCAGATCGCGGCGGATGGCGACCAGTTCGGGCGATTCGATCCGGTAGGCGACCCCGCGGCCAAGCGACATCACCCCGCCGATCCGCGCACGCGGCGCCCCTATGCCGCGGGTGGCGAGCGACAGGCGATGCTTGAGTTCGGCTTCCGCCGACGGCGGCAGATGGTGGAACAGCGTCAGGTGCGCGGCGAGCACGTTGCGGTCGGGCGGAAAATGCGCGGCGCGCTGCGCATCGAACCAGCCCTGATCCTGCCGCCCGAACAGGACGGTGACGATGATCGGCGCCGGGCCGCCGGCCGGCCCCGCGGCGCTCAAATCTCCACCTGGCTGCCGAGCTCGACGACCCGGTTGGTCGGCAGGCGGAAGAATTCCATCGCGCTTTCCGCGTTGCGCAGCATCCAGGCGAACAATTTCTCGCGCCAGATCATCATGCCCGGCCGCTCGGAAGCGAGCAAAGTCTGGCGCGACAGGAAGAAGCTGGTGTCCATCATCCGGAAGTCGGCGCCGCATTCATGCACCCGCTTGAGCGCGGCCGGCACGTCGATCTCTTCCATGAAGCCGTAGCGCAGCACGACGCGGAAGAAGCCCTCCCCCATCGGCTCTTCATAGGCGCGGTCGTCCGCCGACCAATAGGGCTGGTCGACGATCTTGACCGTGAGCAGGATGACCCGCTCGTGCAGCACCTTGTTGTGCTTGAGATTGTGCAGCAGCGCGTGCGGCACGCCGTCGGCGGTCGAGGTCATGAACACGGCCGTGCCCGGCACGCGGCTGGCGGAATTGGAGGCGGAGGTGATGAACACCTTGATCGGCATCGCCGCCTCGCGCAGCCGCTCCATCATCAGCTTGCGCCCCTTGGACCAGGTGGTCAGCAGGGTGAAGACGATCAGCCCGATCATCAGCGGGAACCAGCCGCCGTCTGGCACCTTGGTCAGATTGGCGGTGAAATAGGCGCCATCGACCAGGAAGAAGAGGCCGAGCAACGGCGCCGCGGCATAGATCGGCCAGTTCCACAGCCGCAGCAGCGCGACGCCGAGCAGACAGGAATCGATGAACATTGCGCCCGTCACCGCGATGCCATAGGCCGAGGTGAGGTTGGACGAGGTGCGGAAGAACAGCACCAGAATGATCACCATCGCCATCAGCAGCCAGTTGATCAGCGGAATGTAGATCTGTCCGACCGTGGCCGCGCTGGTATGCTCGATCCGCAATCGCGGCATAAAGCCGAGCTGGATCGCCTGCTGGGTCACCGAGAAGGCGCCGGAGATCACCGCCTGGCTGGCGATGATTGCCGCCGCAGTGGCAAGAATGACGAGCGGCAGCTGCAGGCTGTCGGGCGCGAGCATGTAGAAGGGGCTTTCCAGCGCCGCCCGCCCCTCGCGGAACAGCAATGCGCCCTGCCCCATGTAATTGCACATCAGCGCCGGCAGCACGAAGACCAGCCACGACAGGCCGATCGGGCGGCGGCCGAAATGCCCCATGTCGGCGTAGAGCGCCTCCGCCCCGGTCACCGCCAGGACCACCGATCCCAGCGCCAGGAAGGCGCGAACCGGATCGAGGTAGAAGAACTCCACGGCATAATGCGGCGAGAAGGCCCAGAGCACGCCGGGCGTGTGCACGACGCTGATCAGTCCGAGCACCGCGATCGTCGCGAAATAGACCAGCATGATCGGCCCGAAGAACAGGCCGACGCGGGCGGTGCCGCTCTTCTGGATGGTGAACAGGAAGACAAGGATCGCCACCGCGATCGGCAGCACGAGATTGCCGAAGGCGGGGGCGGCGACCGCGATCCCCTCGACCGCCGACAGCACCGAGACCGCCGGGGTGATCATCGAGTCGCCGTAGAATAACGACGTCGCAAACACGCCGAGCAGGACGATGCCGGTGCTCCACCGCCGGCTCTTGGTGCGGCCGGAGACCAGCGCGAGCAACGCCAGGCTGCCCCCTTCCCCCTTGTTGTCGGCGCGCATGATGATCGCGACGTATTTGATCGTGACGACGATCATCATCGACCAGAACATCAGGCTCAGCACGCCCATGATGTGCAGGGGGTCGAGCGCCAGCTTGTGATGGCCGTTGAACGTCTCGCGGAAGGCGTAGAGCGGGCTGGTGCCGATGTCGCCGAAGACGATGCCGATCGCGCCGAGCGCGAGCTTGAGCATGCCGTCCTGGCCGTGCGCCTGTTCGGTCTTGTGCTGGTGTTGCCCTTCGCGGGCGCTGGGCACCGAAGCCGTGACGGGTGCGCTCATGGCGCCGCTCGCCGGATCGTGATCACGCCGACGATCCGCGGGCGAGACGCTTCGTTCCCAACCTGTTCCATCGCGGCGCGCCTTAGCATGAGGTGAACGAAAGGGGCAACGCCGCGCGACGAGGTTCGGTTGCCGGGCGGTGGATCAGGTCCGCCGCACCACCTCGCGGATGACGAAATGCGAGGCGAGGCGCGCGACGCCGGGCAGGCGCGACAGCGTTTCGCGGTGGATGCGCTCGAACGTATCGTCGCGGCGCACCTCGACGTGCAGCATGTAATCCGCCTCGCCGCTCATCAGGAAGCATTCGCGCACTTCGGGACAGTCGACGATCTCGCGCTCGAACGCCGCCATCGTCTCCTCGCGCTGGTCGCGCAGCGTGACGTTGACCAGCACGGTGCTGGGATCGCCGCGCGCGCTCTTGCTCAGCACGGCGCGATAGCCGGCGATCAGGCCGCGCTCGCGCAGGGCGGCCACCCGGCGGTGCGCGGCGCTCGGCGACAGGCCGACAGCCTCCCCCAGCTGGGCGCTGGTCAGATCGGAATTGCGGGCGAGCTGTGCGAGAATGCGGCGGTCGAGCGGGTCAAGCATGATCGTGCGTCCTGTTCCCCTCCTACGGGAAAATATCCCGCCGCGGTGTACTGGGATGGATGAGATTGCAAACCTCTCCCGGCTGTGCGGCGCTATTGATGCGCGCGCAAGAGGAGAGTCTGTATGCAGATCGGTGTTCCCAAAGAGATCAAGAATCATGAATATCGCGTCGGACTGACGCCACCGTCGGTGGCCGAGCTGGTCGCCGCCGGCCACGACGTGGTGGTCGAGACCAAGGCCGGCGCCGGCATCGACTTCGAGGACGCCGACTATGTCGCCGCCGGCGCGACGATCCTCGGCACCGCGGCGGAAGTGTTCGCGCAGGCCGACATGATCGTGAAGGTCAAGGAGCCGCAGGCGAGCGAAATCGCGCTGCTCGAGCCGCGCCACCTGCTGTTCACCTACCTCCACCTCGCCGCCGACAAGCCGCAGGCGGAGGGGCTGATCAAGTCCGGCGCCACCTGCATCGCCTATGAGACGGTGACCGCGGCGCGCGGCGGCCTGCCGCTGCTGAAGCCGATGAGCGAGGTCGCGGGCCGCATGTCGGTGCAGGTCGGCGCGCATTACCTCGAGAAGGAACAGGGCGGACGCGGCGTGCTGCTCGGCGGCGTGCCCGGCGTCGCGCCGGCCAAGGTCGCCATCCTCGGCGGCGGCGTCTCCGGCGTCAACGCGGCGCAGATGGCGGTCGGCATGCGCGCCGACGTCACCATCTACGACATTTCGAACGATCGCCTCGCCGAACTCGACATGTTCTTCTCCAGCCAGATCAAAACCGCCTATGCCAGCAAGGCGGCGATCGCGTCGGCGGTGAAGAACGCGCATCTCGTCATCGGCGCCGTTCTCGTGCCCGGCGCGGCGGCGCCGAAGCTGGTGACTCGCGACATGGTCAAGACGATGAAGCGCGGCGCGGTGATGGTCGACATCGCCATCGACCAGGGCGGCTGTTTCGAGACCAGCCACGCGACGACGCATGAGGACCCGGTGTTCGAGGTGGACGGCGTGATCCATTATTGTGTCGCCAACATGCCGGGCGCCGTGGCGCGGACCAGCGCCTTCGCGCTCAACAACGCGACGCTGCCCTTCGCGCTGAAGCTCGCCAACATGGGCGCGGAAGCGGCGATGAAGGCGGATGCGCATCTCGCCAACGGCCTCAACGTCTATCACGGCAAGATCACCCATCATGCCGTTGCCGAGGCACTGGACTTGCCGTTCTCCGGCTGGAACGGATAAGGAACATGTGGGTTGGGTGTTCGGAAAGGATACCCAACCCATGTCAGAGATTGAAAATCCCAAGGACCATCCGACCGGCAACGCCGAAAAGGACCCGGACGATTGGACCACCGGCGACGAGCCGATGACCGGCGCGCAGGCGAGCTACCTCAAGACGCTGAGCGAGGAAGCCGGTGAACCGTTCGACGACGGGCTGAGCAAGGCCGAGGCGTCGAAGCGCATCGACGCACTGCAAGAGAAGACCGGACGGGGGAAATAAGGCTACGGCTCCACCCCTATGTTCTTACGAACGCAGCAACTCAGAGCCGCGGATGATGACCCCTGCAACTCTGGGTTCCTGCGTCCGCAGGAGCACTCAAGAAAGGGGTGCAGCGTTCAGCGTTGCGGGGAGGTCACCCCATCCCCCTCCCGCATTGCGATCAGCCGGTCGAGCAGCGCAAGGCGCACCTCGACGTCGCGCCGGTAGGACGCGTGCGCCGGTGTCAGCGCCAGCGCGCGCGCCCAATAGCGGCGGGCCTCTTCGAAATTCTCCTCGCGCAGATAGGCTAGGCCGAGGAAAAACGGCGGCGCCGGATGCTGCGGGGACAGGCGCATCGCCTGTTGGAAGGCGAAGAGCGCCGGTGGCGATAGTTGGCCGCCGTCATGCGCCGCCATCGCGCTGCCGAGCGCGGTCCACAGCATCAGGCTTTCGGGCACATGCTCGATTCCGCCGAGGATGACGCGCACCGCCGCCTGCGGTTCGCCGGCGCGGGTCATCGCGTCCGCCGCAGTGAGATAGGCGGCATCGGCGGAATAGCGGCCGAGCATACGGTCGCGCAGGTCGAACATCGTCAGGTCGTCGGGCTGGATCAAGGCGCGCGGCGTGGCGGGATGCGCCGGCAGCGACGGCCGCCCCTGCATCGCATAGCCGACGCCGGCGAGCATGATCGCCGCGCCGACGCTCGACCACAGCAATCGCGGCAGCCCGATCAGGATCATCGCGCCCGACACGGCGAGCGCCAGCGCCGCGAAGCACAGCCAGCCGATCATCGCGCCCGCCGCCGGAAGCTCGCCCGCGCCACCACCACGCCGACCGCCAGCAAGATCAAAGGTGCCAGCCAGAGTGGCCAGGTCGCTGCCCCGAGCGGCGGATCATAGCTGACATAGTCGCCATAGCGGGCGATCAGCCAGCGCCGGATCGACCCGGCGCTTTCCCCCGCAGCGATCCGCTGCCGGACCAGCGCGCGCATGTCGCCGGCGATGCTGGCGTCGCTGTCGGCGATCGATTGCCCCTGGCAGACGAGGCAACGGAGCGTCTCCATCAGCGCGCGCGCCTTTGCCTCCTTGGCGGGATCGGCGAGCTGCGTATTGGCGAGCCGCGCCGGCGGGGTCGTCGGATCGGCGAGTGCCGGTGCCGCGACCAGCAGCAGGATCGGCAGGACACGGCGGATCATCGCGCGCTCCGCACCGCTGCGGCGATGCCGTCGACATCTTCGGCGCGGATATCGCCGACATGCTGCAGGACGATCTTGCCCTGTCCGTCGATCACGAATGTCTCCGGCACGCCCGACGAGCCGAGCGCCAGCTGCACCGCGCTCTGCTTGTCGTCGCCGATCCGCTGATAGGGATCGCCGTTGCGGCGCAGGAAGGCGGTCAGCGCGGGCGCCGTGTCGCGGATCGCGACGGCGTCGACCGCGATGCCCATCGCCTTCAGCCGCATCAGCTGCGGCGCCTCGGCGGCGCAGGGGATGCACCAGCTGGCGAAGATGTTGAGCAGCCGCGGCTGGCCCTTGCGGAAGTCAGCGCTCGACAGGCCGGGCTTGCCGGGCGCGAGCGGCGGCAGCGTGAATGTGGGAAGCGGCTTGCCGACCAGTTGCGACCGGACGGTGCGGTCGGCAGGGCGGATCAGGCCGCTTGCGACGACCGCGAAGAACAGGGCGAAAGCGAGCAGTGGCCCCCACAGCAACGCGCGCCTCATGCCCATGCCTCCCGCATCCGTGCCCGACGCTCACGCCGCCACCGCCCGAACAGCGACAGCGCGCCGCCGAGCGCGACGAGGCCGCCGCCCAGCCAGATCAGCGTCACGAACGGCTTCCACCACAGGCGCAACTGCCAGCGCCCCTGCCCGTCCGGCTGACCGAGCACGGTGTAAAGCTGGCCGTCCCACAATGTCGCGATCGCGCTCTCGCTGGTCGTCGTCGCCGGCGTCGAGAAGAAGCGCGACTGCGGACGGAGCACCAGCCGCTCGTCACCGCGCGTCGCCGACAGGCGCGCCTCCAGCGCCGACCAGCCTTCGCCGACCACCGGCTTGATCCCGTCGAGGCGGACGGTGAACGGCCCGACGCGCGCCGGCTGGCCGACCTCGACCGCGAGCAACGTCTCGCTGGTGAAGGCCGCGTCCGACGCCATGCCGGCGAGGCTGACCGCGATGCCGAGATGGGCGACCACCATGCCCCAGGTGAACAGGGGCGTGCGCCGCAGGTCGCGGCCGAGCAGCGGCAGGACGCTGGCGACGGCGAGGCCGGCCGCCAGGGACAGGCCGATCGTCGGCAACAGGGGCACCGGACCGAAGGCGACCAGCGCCGCGGCGGCAAAACAGGTCGCGGCGATCGGCCAGGTCAGCCGGCCGACCAATTGCCCGGCCTCGTCGCGCCGCCAGCGGACCAGCGGCCCAACCGCCATGACGACGACCAGCGCCAGCGCGATCGGCCCCGCGGTCTTGTTGAAGAAGGGCGGGCCGACCGACAGCTGCACGCCGAAGCTTGCCGCCACCAGTGGGTAAAGCGTGCCGATCAGCACGATGCCGAGGATCACCGACAGGAGCAGATTGTTGATCACCAGCCCGCCCTCGCGGCTGACCGGTTCGAAGGTGGTGCCGGCACGCACCTTGCCGATCCGCGCGCCGAACAGCGCCAGCGCGCCGCCGATATAGAGGGCGAGCAGCACCAGGATGAAGGTGCCGCGACGCGGGTCGACGGCAAAGGCATGGACGCTGGTCAATATGCCGGAACGGACAAGGAAGGTGCCGATCATCGACATCGAAAAGGCGACCACCGCCAGCATCACCGTCCAGGCGCGCAGACCATCGCGCGCCGCCAGCACGCTGACCGAATGGAGCAGCGCCGTCGCCGCGAGCCACGGCATCAGCGAGGCATTCTCCACCGGGTCCCAGAACCACCAGCCGCCCCAGCCGAGCTCGTAATAGGCCCAATAGCTGCCCGCGGTGATGCCGAGCGTCAGGAAGATCCAGGCGGCGAGCACCCATGGCCGCATCGCGCGCGCGAACACCGGTCCGACCTGCCCGGTGACCAGCGCGCCAACCGCGAAGGAGAAGGCGACGGAGATGCCGACATAGCCCAGGTAGAGCGTCGGCGGATGGAAAGCGAGGCCGGGGTCCTGCAGCAACGGATTGAGGCCGAGGCCATCGGGCGGCGCCGGGCTGACCCGGTCGAACGGATTGGAGGAGAAGAGCAGGAAGGCGTAGAACCCCAGCGCCAGCGCCGCCTGCGCACCGAGCGTCGCCACCAACGTGCGCGCATCGAGCCGCCGCTCGACCAGCGCCACCGCGCCGCCGGCGAGACCGAGGATCGCCACCCACAGCAGCATCGACCCTTCATGATTGCCCCAGGCGCCGGCGAATTTGTACAGCCACGGCTTGGACGAATGGCTGTTCTCGACGACGACGCGCACCGACATGTCGGAGGCGAGGAAGACGCCGATCAGCGCCGCCATTGCGATGATCGCCAGCGCGCCCTGCGCGATCGCGACCGGGCGGACGCCGGCGATCACCGCCTCCCGACCCCGCGCCACGCCGGCGGCGGCGAGCATCAGCTGCAACAGCGCGAGCGCGGCGGCGAGCCACAGCGCGCTAAGGCCGGTCTCGGCGATCATTTTTCCAGCGTCTTGGTTTCGTGCATCGCGCCCGCCACCTGCGGCGGCATGTATTTCTCGTCGTGCTTGGCGAGCAGATTGGTGGCGGTGAAGCTGCCGTCCGGGTTGAAGTGCCCCTCCGCGACGACGCCCGAGCGTTCGCGGAACAGATCGGGCGTGATGCCGGCGAAGGTGACGGGGGTCGTCGCCTGCCCATCGCCGACGACGAAGCGCACCGTCACGCCATCGCGGGCGCGCTGGATCGATCCTGCCTGCACCATGCCGCCGAGCCGTACCGCCCGGCCGAGCGGCAGGCCGTCGCGCTTCGCATCAGAGGGCGAGTAGAAGAAGCTCGCCTGATCCTTCAGCGCCGACATGGCGAGCAGCGCCGCGGCGACGATCGCCGCGACCGCCAGGATCGCGAGGGTCAGGCGCTGACTCTTCGGCGTCATTTCTCGGCCCGGCGCATCGCGATCCAGCTGGCGAGCACAAGCGCGCCCGCGCCGGCGAGCGTCACGGCATAAGCGGCGATCACGAACGGCCAGGGGTTCATGCGCGCGCCATCCGGCGCAGCCGCGCCTCCGCCTTAATGCGCGCGAGCTCGGCGCGCATCCGCATCAGCACAATACCGGCGAACAGCAGGGAGAAGCCCGTCACGGTAAAGCCCAGCGGCCAAAGGATCGACGGCGCGATGGTCGATCCGGTGACGCCGATCGACGGCCCCTGATGCAAGGTGTTCCACCATACCACCGAATAGCGAATCACCGGCAGCAGCACGGTGCCGCCGATACCGTAGAGCGCCGGGATGCGCCCGTCGCCGCCACGCTCCGCATCGGCGCGGGCGAGCGCCATATAGCCGCAATAGACAAAGAACAGCAGCAGCATCGAGGTCAACCGCCCGTCCCACTGCCACCACGTGCCCCAGGTCGGCCGGCCCCAGATCGAGCCGGTGACGAGGCACAGCGCCGCGAAGGTCGCGCCCGGCAGCGCGATCGCCCGCGCGGCGACCTGCGCCAGCGGATGCCGCCAGACGAGGAAGGCGATGCTGGCGATCGCCAGGCCGCTCCAGCCGCCCATGCCAAGCCAGGCGGCGGGAACGTGGATGTAGAGGATGCGCACCGTCTCGCCCTGCAGATAGTCGGGCGGGGTCTGCGTCAGCCCGGCCCAGCAGCCGATCGCGGTCAACATGATCCCGACGAGCGTCAGCAGCGGCGTCAGCGGCCGCGCAAGGCGCAGAAAACGCGCAGGGTTCGCAAGGGCGTGGAGGCTCGGCACGGCGGTGCCGGTCATAGGGGGGAAAGCCGCACCCGCCAAGCGCAGCAATGAGCGAGAGCAACGCAGAACTGTTGGTCGGGAGAGGCAGGCCTGAATTCACGTCCCGTCATGCCGGACTTGTTCCGGCATCCACCATTGTCCAGGCAACGCAACGTGGGGTCGCGGCATGGTGGACCCCGGAACCAGTCCGGGGTGACGGCTCGTTCGAGCGGTCGAGCAGCGTGAAGACCGGACCGCACGCTGATCCCCACTTGGCGCCGCGCGCTCAGCCGCGGCCGATCAGACGCTGTGCGATCGTATCGGCGACCTCCGCCGCCGGACGGCCGGTGCGGTCGCTTTCGTCCCACACTTCGTTGAGACGCGCGGGAATCTTGTCGATCCGCGCCATCACCTCGGCCTCGTCGCCTTGGCCGAGATATTCGAGGCCGACGTTGATGATGCCGCCCGCGTTGATGACGTAATCGGGCGCATAGAGGATGCCGCGCTCGTGCAGCCGGTCGTAATCCTCGCGCGTCGCCAGCTGGTTATTGGCGCCGCCCGCGACGACCTTGGCGGTCAGTGTCGGGATCGTCGCCTCGGTCAGGATCGCGCCCAAAGCATTGGGGCTGAAGATGTCGGCTTCGATGCCGAGGATGGTGCCGGCCGCAACCGCCTCTGCGCCGAGTTCCGCCGCCAGCGCCTGCGCCCGCGCCGCGTCGACATCGGCGAGCGTCAGCCTGGCGCCATCCGCGGCGAGCAGGCGGGCGAGGCCGCCGCCGACCGAGCCGACGCCCTGGATTGCGACGTGCACGCCCTTCATGTCGGTGGCGCCGAGACCGCGCGCCGCCGCCGCCTTGACGCCGAGATAGACGCCGCGCGCGGTGTACGGGCCGGGATCGCCGCCGGCCGCGCCGCTGGCGACGGGCAGGCCGGAGACGTACTTCGTCTCGCCAGCGATCACCTTCATCCGCGCTTCCGACATGCCGACATCCTCGGCGGTGACGTAGCGGCCGCCAAGCGATTCGACCGCGCGGCCGAACGCCTTCAGCTGCGCCTCGCTGATCACCGCGCCCGGCTTGTCGGCGAGGATCACGCCCTTGCCGCCGCCCAGCGCCAGGTTCGCCATCGCGTTCTTGAAGCTCATGCCGCGCGACAGGCGCAGCGCGTCGGTCACCGCCTGGTCGCCCGCCGCATAATGCCAGAAGCGCGCGCCGCCCGCCGCCGGCCCGAGATGCGTCGAGTGGACCGCAACCACCGCCCGCAAACCCGAATCAGGGTCGGTGAAGGCGTGGACGCCCTCGTGATCGTCGAAATCCGGAAGATCCCACACCGAGGTCATGTCCTGCTCCACTGCGTTATACGGATGTTGCGAAGCCGAGTAATATTCTTTCCCGGTCAGCTTGACCAGATATTTCGGCTATGCCGCTACAAAGCTGAGGAAAGTGGGGCGACCGACGGGACTTGAACCCGCAACTTCCGGCATCACAAGCCGGCGCTCTAACCAATTGAACTACGGTCGCCGCGAAGACGCGTGCCCCTAAGCGGGAGGCGGCACTTCGTCAAGCTATCAGAAGCTCCCCTGGATCGAAAGCCGCCACGCATTGCCCGACTGGACGAAGCCCGCCTCGGCCAGTCGCGCCGCCGCCGTGGGATCGGTGGGCGTGATGCGCAATGCCGCAGTGTAGCGGCCCTGGCCGGTGATGCGCAGATCGACGCCCTCGCCGCCCGACTGACTGGCGAGCGGCAGCAGCAGCTGGCCCGCGTCGCAGCGCGCGTTGCCGGACAGTTCGGTCGGCAACGGCACGCCGGCGGCGTCGCCGACCAGCAGCGCCCGGACCCGCCCCTCGGCCCGGTCGCATGTGTCGTCGGTGAAATGGACGGTGACCCCGTCGAGGATCAGCGTCGTCACCGGCAAGGGCGCGAAGACGCGTCCGGTCGGCAGAGTCGCGGTGACGTCCTCGACCCCGCGGCGATGGCGGCTGAGCGTGATCGCGCCCCGCACCGTGCCGAAGTCGTCCTCCAGCCCGACGCGGGCGCGACCGATCAGCAGGGCCAGCGGCGACAGGCCGGCGTGGAGCGAGCCCAAAGAGAGGTCGCCGAACCGCGCTTCGTTGAGCCGTCCGTCCCAGACGGAGCCGGTCACGGTGCGCGCGCTGAAGCCCTGGTCGCCGAGGCCGATCCAGCCGAGCGCCAGCCGCATCGGCAGGAAGACGAGCAGCGCCGCGACGAGCAAGGCACCGAACAGGACGCCCGGACCGGTGGCGAGACGCAGCCGCCTCACGACGTGCGCGCCCGTACGGTGAGATCGGCGGCGACGCTGCCGTCGCCATTGTCGCGCCAGGTCGCGGATTCGACCAGCAGCCCGCCCGACTCCAGCCGTGCGAGCCAGCGCGACAGCGCCGCAGGCCGCGCCGCCTGGATCGTCGCATGGACACGCCCGCCGCTCTGTTCGTCGAGGGTGGCGAGGACGAAGCCGGCCGATTCGGCCTGGGCGCGCAACGCATCCGCCGGCGTCCCGGTCAGCGGCACCCGGCGGCCGGCGCCGTGGATCGCGTCGACCGCGCGTTCCGTTTCGGCGAAGCGGACGACGGCATCGGCGTGCCGCTCGCGTGCGCTGGACAGGCCGTCCCGCACCGGGCGGACGATGCCCGCCCAGACAATCGTCAGGGCGGCGAGGCCGACCATCACGAGCAGCAGCCGCTTCTCACGCAGCGAGCGGCCGTCGAACCAGGCGCGCAAACCCGTCATCGCGTTACGATCCCCTGTGGTATTGGGCGGGAGGAGACAGCCGTGCTCACCGCCGCGTGACCGTCATCTCGCCGGTCACCCGGCCGTTGACCGACTGGAAGGTGCCGGCGTTGACCGTGAAGCCGGCCCGTTCGAGCGATCGCTTGAGGTCGGTGGGCAGGGATTCGCGAGCCGCAGCGACCGACAGTCGCAAATCGCCATTGGCCTGGAAGTCGAGCCCGGTCAGTTCCGTTCCCGGCGTGGCGCGCACCGCGGCATAGGCGGCGGCGACTGTGGTCGTGAACCCAAGACCCGGACCGCGCACCGCATTCAGCCGCTCGGTCAGCTGACGGTCGACATCCGTCACCGTCTCGCCGCGCGCTAGGCCGGTGCGCCCGAGCGCCTCGGCCCGCGCTTCCAGCGCATCGGCGCCGAAACTATATTTGCCGATCCGCACCAGATCGATCGCCAGCGTGACGAGCAACACCGCCGCCGCCATCACCGCGAGCCGGCGGACATGCGCCCAGTCGATACCGATGCGGCGGCGGCGTGCGAACGGCCCCTGGCGCAGGTCGAGCGGCGGCGCGGCGGCGACACGCGCCAGCCAGCCGTCGAGCAACAGGTCGTCGAGCAGCTCGACCGGCGCATCGCCGACGACGAGGTCGGTGACCATGCCTTCATCGGCGAAACCGGTGGCGCGCCCGCGGATCAACGGCAGGCCGGCGATTTCGGCCCGGACATAGCCGTCCTCCGGTCGCGGCAGCAGCAGCGGCGCGGGGACCATGGCGATCGGATCGACACCCTGCACCGCCAGATCGGCGAGCCAGCCCGCCATCACGCCGCGGTCCACCACGGCGATGGGCCGATCCCCCTCACCCTCGTCGCCGACGGCGACATGCAATTCGGCGACGGGCGTCGCAGTCGCTTCGGCGACGAGCAGCCGCGCCGCCGCCACCGCCTGCGCGGGCGAGCGGACAGGCAGCGTCGCCCAATGCAGCGTCACCGATTCGGGCGGTGCCACCGCGACGACCGCATCGTCGCCGATCGGCACCCCCTGTCCCGCAAGGACGCTATCGTCGTCGGCGAAGCGGAGCCAGCGCAGGCCGAGGTCGGCGGACGGGAGAAAGAGGAGCGTCGTCATAGGTCATCGCCCCATTGCCGCGCGACGAGCCGCGCGGGAAGCCGTGTCGCATCGATCAATGCACGTTCCTTGATCCGTGCCTGCCCCTGAACGACGTCGATGGCGAGCGCGAACCAGGTCGTCTTGACCGCAAATTGTCCGCTCGCGGTGCTCACCGTCCCATTGCCGGAGGCGAGATTGAGGAACGCCGTGGCATCGGCGAATCCGGCAGGCGGCCGGCGCATGATCATCGACCGTGCCGCCTCGACCGACAGCGTGTCAGGAAACAGCATCGCCACCAGCGGCGCCTGTTCGGGGGTCAGCGTGTTGACGTTGAGCGTCGTCGGCTGTGCCTTGGGCAAGGTGCAGATCCAGGGGCGCAGCTTGGCGTAAATGTCGGGCGTGACGCCGTTGACCGCGCGCAACTCACTGGGATCGGCCATCAGCGTGCCGGCGGTCCGATAGGAAATCTCCTTGCCGAGATAGACCGCGTCCTCGGCGCCGCCGGGTAGCGGGTTTTGGTCGCTGTCGATCCAGTCGGTGGCTGCGGCGGCGATCCCCTCCCCCGCCTGCGACGGGATGCCGAGCAGCCGCATCAGCCGGACGAACTGGACGCGCTGCTCGAAATATTCGGCGTAGAGACCGGGCCCGGCGGCGCGGACCAGACTGTTGAGGTTGAAGCAATTGCCGCCGTCGCGGACGCGTGCGACTGCGCTGCCGCCGCCCGGCAGCGGCAGGGGAATCGGCCGGTCGCTCCACCCCCCGGCCAGCGTCACCCGGTCGCCGGCCTGGCCGAGGAGATCGGTCACCCGCGTCGTCGCCAACACTTCGGCCGCGCGGGCATAGGCGCGGGCCTGCTCACCGTCGGCGGCATTGCCGGCAAGTCGGGTCGACAGACGCAGATGCTCCAGCGCCATTGCCGCCATGACGGCGATCACAGCCACCAGCATCAGCACGGTGAGCAAGGCCGCACCGCGCTCGGGATCAGAAGCGACGCGACGCATCGGCGGCTCCCCCGGGCGGCGGCTGACTGGTTGCGACCGGCGGCGGCGCATAGCCGGTGCCGACCAGGATGACGAGACGCAGCGCCGTGCCGTTATCGCGGCGAATGACGAGTTCGGCCGCCTGCGGCAGGGCGGCACCCTGGGTGCCGTCCCATCGGTCGCTCCATGCCCCGCGCAAACGGTAGCGCGCGCCGAGGCCGGCGACATGGTTGAGCAACGCGACTGGTGGCAGCGGGGCGGCACCGTCGATCATCGGATAGGCGATCCGCTGCAACGTGCCGCCGTCGACGCGATAGGCGACCTTCTGCGCGCTGGCGCGCGGCGCCGCGTCGATATTCGCCCAGCCGGTGCGCACGAAGCGGAGCTGACCGTCGGCGGAGCCGGTGAACGCCGGCAGCAGCTGTCCACCCTCGTCACGCGCCGGCCGATCCACCGCCTGGCCGAGGTCGCCCGCGATCAGCGCGAGCGTGCGGTTGACGGCGGAGACGTCGTCGAGCCGGGCCGAAGTCGCCGCCTGCGCCCGCACGCTGAACGACAGGATCGCGACGCCGGCGGCGGCGATCATGCCGAAGATCAGCAAGGCGATCATCACCTCGACCAGCGTGAAGCCCGCTTCAGGGTCTGTCCCAGTCGGGCTGCGACGGTCGGCGCTCATGGCTGGTCGTCCGGCGGACGTACCGCGGTGGCGCGGCCGATCGCCACGCCGCGCCGGTCGGCGACGGCGACGTCGATGCGGACGATGCGGGCATTGCCGGTCGGCCGCACGTCGCGCACCCAGCGCCAGGCGCGACCGGCGTTGTTTTCCACCCCAGCGCTACGTCCGAGCGTCGGCACGCGTCCTTCGGTCAGGGCCTCATTGGCGACATTGCGCGCGACCAGATTGGCGACGAGCGTATCGTCGAGGATCGTGGCGCCGCGGATCGTGGCGCTCTCCAGCCGTACAAGCGCGAGCACGGCCAGGCTGAACACCGCCAGCGCCACCATGATCTCGATCAGGGTGAAGCCCTGCTCGCCCGCCCCCGCCCTGTCCCGACGACGGCGGCGCTTCGGCATGGCGCGCATCCGAGGCGCGATCGCCCCGTCGGCCTGCCCCGGTTTCCGCAGTGCCGGCGGTGACGATGCTGGACGGGGCGCGCGACGCATCACCCCGCCACCCGCACGCTACCGTCGGCCGCCATGTCGATCACCGCTCGCGCCTGACCGCGGCTGAGCACGAGCTGGGCAGGACGGTCGGCGAGCCCCGTCGGATCGAAGGTCACGCGCAACCGCCCGCCGGTCGCGCCGTCGATCCGCGCCAGCGTCCCGTCGTTCCAGCGGGTCACGCGCAGCGGCTTGTCCGCCATCGGTAGCCACGTACCCTCGACCCGGCGGTCGAAGCCATAGCCAGCGGGGGTGATCCACAGGCTGACCGCCCGCCCCTCGACGATCGCCGCATCGTGCGCGGCGCGCGCGCGCAGGCTGAACCGCGCCGCCTCGTCCGCCAGCCGGCCGCGCGGGTCGGGCATGGCGAACATCGCGACCGACGCGGCCAGCGCGATCACCACGACGACGACCATCAGTTCGACCAAAGTGAAGCCGTGTTCGGCGGAACGCGATATGGGCGTGAAGCCGTGTTCGGCGGAACGACGCGCGCGCAAAGCGCCATGACCGGCGCCTCGCCGCACGCGGACTACGCCAGGGTCGGCGTCATCACTGCCAAGAGCCGATATCGGCATCGATCCCCTCGCCGCCTTCCTTGCCGTCGGCGCCATAGGTCCAGACGTCCGCCTCGCCATGCTGGCCGGGCGAGGCATAATTGTAGGGGCGACCCCAAGGATCGTTGGGCAGCTTCTTGAGATAGCCGCCGCGTTGGTACCGCGAGGCGTCGACGCCGGCGGGCGCGGTGACCAGCGCCTGCAGCCCCTGCGTCGTCGTCGGGAAGGTCGACATCTGCAGACGATACAGTTCCAGTCCGCCCTCGATCTGACTGATGTCGGCCTTGGCCTTCTCCACCCGCGCCTTGTCGCCGGACGGCAGCACGTTGAGCGCGACGATGGTGGCGAGCAGGCCGATGATGACGATGACGACCATCAGCTCGACCAGTGTGAAACCGGCTTCGCGCTTCCGGCGCTTCTGGGGATCGGGACGCATATTACTTCCTCATTGTCCCGCCAGCGTGTTGAGCTGGAGGATCGGCAACAGGATGGATAGCACGATGGTGGCGACGATGCCGCCCATCACGACGATGATCGCCGGTTCGAGCAGCGACAGCGCGGTGGCGGTGAACCGATCGAACTCGCGCTCCAGATAGTCGGCGGCGCGCTCGAGCATCTCGTCGAGTCGTCCCGCCGCCTCGCCACTCGCGGCAAGATAGGTCAGCAGCGGCGGAAAGACGCCCGATCGGCGCATCGCCGCCGACAGGCTGCCGCCGCCGCGTATCGCATCGACGATCTCGTCGCTGGCGAGGCGGAGCCGGCGGTTGTGGATGGTCGAGGCGGTGAGCGCCAGCCCCTCGAGCAGCGGCAATCGGCTGGCGACCATCGTTCCCAGCGTCCGCGCCATGCGGGCGGCATGCAGGTCGCGCAACAACCGGCCGAGCAGCGGGATGCGGAGCAGGCGCGTGTCGAAGGCGAGGCGCAGGGCCGGATCGCGCAAGGCGAACCAGATGCCGGCGGCGATCGCCGCGACGACCAGCGCCATCAGCCACCACCAGCCGACCAGCAGGTCCGACACGGCGATGACGATCCGCGTCAGCAGCGGCAATTGCTGGCCCACCGTATCGAACTGTTCGACCACCTGCGGCACGACGAACATCATCAGCGCGGTGACGACGCCAAGCGCGACCACCGCGAGAATGGTCGGATAGGCGAGCGCAGTGATCAGCTTGCCGCGGATCTCCGCCTGCCGCTCCAGCAAGGCCGCGAGCCGATCGAGGATGGTGGGCAGGCTGCCCGAGCTTTCGCCGGCGGCGACCATCGCACGGTACAGCGGTGGGAAGCTCTTCGGCTCGCGCGCCATCGAATCGGCCAGCCGCCGTCCCTCGACGACACCCGCGTGGACGGCGGCGACGATGCCGCGCACGCTGTCCTGCTCGGTCTGGCGGGTGATCGTCCGCAGCGATTCCTCCAGCGGCGATACGCGGTTGAGCGTCGCCAGCTGCCGGGTGAACAGGGTCAGTTGCTTGCCGCTCATCCTCGGCCGGCCGAGCTGCAGGCCGAACAGCGGGCGCGATTTGGTCGCCGGCGCGGTACCGGGCTCGATACGGACGACGAACAGCCGCCGGCGGTCGAGCGACGCGCGCGCGGCGTCGAGGTCGGGCGCCGCGACGTGGCCGCGCTGCTCGGCGCCGCGGGTGTCGATCGCGACATAGTCGAAGTCAGCCATGGGTGCGAGCCGCCCTCACCCTTCCCACTCGCCTACGGCGAGCGGGCACCTTCCCTCTCCCACCGGGAGAGGGAGGGAGCGGCAAAGCCGCGGAAGGGTGAGGATGACTAACCATCCACCGCATCCGCATCGCGGCGCGTCACGCGCACTGCTTCCTCCGCCGTGGTCAGCCCTGCCTTGACCAGCGCCTTGGCCGACTGCGTCAGGCTGGGGCTGTTCTGGAAGGCGTGGGCGGCGATCGCGGCCTCGTCGCCGCCCTCGTTGATCAGCCGGCGGATCGTCTCGTCGACGCGCACCCCCTCGAACACGCCGATCCGGCCGCGATAGCCGGTGTGGTTGCAGCGCTCGCAGCCGACCGCTTCGAACACCGTCTTGCCCGGTTTGATGCCGAGCAGCGGCGCGACGCCGTCGCCGGCCCGCGCCGGCCGCCGGCAATGCTCGCACAGCCGCCGCACCAGCCGCTGCGCGATCACCGCGCGCAGCGTCGAGGCGAGCAGGAACGGCTCCACCTTCATGTCGCGCATCCGCGTGATCGCGCCCACCGCGTCGTTGGTATGCACCGTCGACAGCACGAGATGGCCCGTCAGCGACGCCTGCACCGCAATTTCCGCCGTCTCGCGATCGCGGATTTCGCCGACCATCACCACGTCGGGATCCTGCCGCAGGATCGCGCGCAGTCCCGCGGCAAAGGTCAGGCCGACCTTGGCGTTGACCTGCGTCTGGCCGACGCCCTCGACGGCATATTCAACCGGATCCTCGACGGTCAGGATATTGCGGCTGCCGTCGTTGAGCAGGCGCAACGACCCGTAGAGCGTCGTCGTCTTGCCCGAGCCGGTCGGACCGGTGACGAGGATGATCCCGTTCGGCTCGGCCAAAGCATGGCGGAGCAGGCCGAACATCTGTTCGTCCATGCCCAATGCGTCGAGATCGATGCCCGCATTCTCCTTGTCGAGGATACGCAGCACGACGCGTTCGCCCGCCCGGCTCGGCAGCGTCGAAACACGCACGTCGAGCAGCTTGCCTCCCAACGTCAGGCCCATACGCCCGTCCTGCGGCACACGCCGCTCGGCGATGTCGAGCCGCGCCATCACCTTGATGCGGCTAACCACGACCGGCGCGACGTGCGGGGGCATCCGCAACGTCTCGCGGAGCACGCCGTCGATCCGCATGCGGACGACCAGGCCCGTCTCATAAGGCTCGATATGGATGTCCGACACGCCATTGCGGGCGGCATCGGCGATGATGCCATTGATGAGGCGGATCGCGGGTGCGTCGTCGGCAGTGTCGAGCAGGTCCTCCGCGGTGGGCAACCCTTCCGCGAGCATGTCGAGCTCGTCACCCATGCCGACCGCCGCCATCGCCGTCGCCTGTCCATCCATGGCGTAAGCGTCGGAGAGCAGCCGGTCGAACGCGGGCGGCGCGACGGTCGCAACGGTGAACGGCCGTGCGAGATAGCGCCGCACCTCGATCAGCGCACGCGGGTCCGCACCGTCGCGCAGCGCAACCGCGGGCGGCGCGTCCGGCTGGTGCGGTTGCAGTACGACACCGTGCCGCCGCGCGAAGGCATAGGGTATGGTGACCATCGGCACGGCAACGGGATCGGTCGGGGCATGATCGTCGGGCAGCGGGGCGTCCGGGAATACACCCGCCGCCGGCCCTTCCCGCAAGCCGGAGGGGAGTTGGTCGGCGGCGTCGCCGGGCCGGATCATGGGGTCGCTCATCACAGCCCGCCCGTCATCCCCGCGCAGGCGGGGATCCAGAGACGCTGACGTCGCGGCTCTTGCCGACCGTTGGCGTGTCGGCATGCCCGCCTGCGCGGGGATGACGCCAGGGCAGGCCAAGCCTGGCCGCTCACCGCCGCTTCTCCGGCCGCACTGTCTTGGTCGTCACGCTGGTCTGCACCGGCACAGCGATGCGCGGGTCCTCGATATTGCCCGGGATCGGCGCTGAGGGAATGGGGGGAGCCGCACCCAGATAGTCGCGGACGAGCTGGTCGATGCTGGGTTCCTCACCGGGGGTCTGAAGCCCCTGCTGCAGGCGCAGATAGCCGTAGCGCTGCTCCGCCAGCGCGCGGCTGTCCTGGGGCGTGCGCAGGATCTTGGGCCGGATGAAGATCATCAAATTGGTCTTGGTGCGCGACTTCGCCTTCGACTTGAACAGATTGCCGATCACCGGAATGTCGCCGAGCAGCGGGATCTTCTCAATCGTACGCCGCTCCTCGTCGCTGAGCAGTCCGCCCATCACCGCGATCTGCCCATCGTCGACGGTCAGCGTCGTCTCCACCTGACGCTTGTTGAGGATCAGGTCGCTGTTGTCGTTCGACACCGGCCCCGCGATCGAGCTGACCTCCAGGCGCAGATGCAGCTTGATCGAACCCGAGGAATTGACCTGCGGCCGCGCGGTCAGTTCGATGCCGACATTCTCGCGCTGCGTGGTGCGGAAGGTGTTGTCGAAATTGTTCGACAGCGCTTGGCCGGTGGTGATCGGAATCTCCTGACCGACCAGGCTGTACGCGTCCTGATTGTCGATGGTGACGAGGTGCGGCACCTGCAGCAGGTTCGACGTCGTGTCGCTCTTCACCGCATTGATGATCGCACCGAAAATGGTGTCGCCGATCTGTCCGCCGAAACCGCCGAAGCCGCCCGACGAGCCGATGATCGAGCTGATCGCACTCTGCGTCAGCTGATCGGAGGCGCTGGACGCCGTCGTCACCGTCGTTGTCACACCGTTGGCGATCGTCGTCGTGGAGGTGCTGCCGAGTTCGCGCGCGCCGATCGCGCCGGCGATCTGAAGGATATTGGGCGCCGAGTTGGAGAAGGTCGAGGCGGCGAACGCCCCGCCCGACGGATTGGCGAGGATGAACTGCGCGCCGAGCCGATTGACCGTGGCGTCGGACACCTCCGCGATGATGCCCTCGATGACCACCTGTTCACGGCGCGTGTCAAGCTGGCGCACCACTTCGGACAACTGGCGCTGGATGTCGGCGGGCGCGGCGATGACGATCGCATTGGCACCCTGGAAGCGGGTGACCACTGCGGCGGTCCGGCCACCCTGCGTGGTGATGGCGGGCTGACCGGTGCCGTTGCCCCCGGTGTTCGTCGATACCTGCGCGACGAGCGGCTGGGACAGCGACGGGCTGCTGGTCTGGCCCGTCACGCCGTTGGCGCCGCTGCCGCTGCTGCTGAGCCCCGAGCCGGGCCGCGAGAATTGCGACGGCTGCGGCTGATCGGGCGTCTGGCCGACGAGCTGTTGCAGAACCGGTAGCAATTGCGCGGCATCGGCATTTTCGAGGAAGACGACCTTGATCTCGGTGCCGTTCTTCGCCTTCTGGTCGAGGTCGGCCGCGACCGCGGCGAGCCGCGCGACGGTGGAGGCATCGCCGCGGATGATGACGCTGTTCGAGCTGTCGACCGAGACCACCGAGGTGCCGACGGCACCCTGCCCCGTGCCGCCGGCGCCGCCCTGCCCGCCGGTCGCCGCGCCCGAGAGGCCCTGCAACGCCGCCGCAATCTCCTTGGAACTGGCATTCTTCAACGCGATGACGCGCGTCGTCGCGGTGTCGGCATCAACCCGGCGCAGGACTTCGCGGATGCGGCGGATATTGTCGGCGAAATCGACGATGACGAGGCTGTTGGCGCCACGATTGGCGCTGACCGACCCTTGCGCACTGACCAACGGCCGCACCGTCTCGATCGCCTGTTGCGCGTCGACCGCGCGCAGTCGGACGATCTCGGTCACCAGGCTGTTGCGATTGGCGCCGGCCAAGCCGACGCGGCTCGGCTGCGACGCGGCATTGTCGATCGGCTGGACGCGGAAGGCGCCATTGCCGGTCGGCACCGCGACCAGTCCGTTGGCGCGCAGCGTCGACAGGAACGCCTCGAAATATTCGGAGCGGCTGAGCGGCCGGTCCGTGACCACCGTCACCTTGCCCTGCACCCGGCTGTCGATGATGAAGGTGCGCCCGGTCACCTTCGCCGCATCGGCGATGAAGGCACGAATGTCCGCGTCGCGCACGTTGAGCGTGGTCTGCGCGAGCAGCGCGGTCGGCGCGGTGAGCGCGAGAGCGGAAGCGAGTAAGACAGTCTTCATGAAGCGGGTGCGACCGTGATGGCGAGGGGCAACGTCTGCGTGCCGCGCTCGACGGTGATGGGAATGTTGCCGCCGCGCGCGAAGTCGGCGGCGACACGATCGATGTCCTGGGGTCCCGTCACCGGGCGGCCGCCGATCGCGGTGACGACGTCGCCCTCGCGCAGGCCCGCCGCGCGGAACAGCGCGCCGGTGCCCTGCGGCCGGACGACGAGACCGGACAGGCGCCCCGCGTCGATGCGCGGAATGAAGCCGATCTCGTTGCGCAACTGCCCCGCCTGGATCGCGGGAGGAGCCGCTGGGGCACCGATGCCCGCAGGCGGCGGACCGGAGCTGGCCGGGGTGCCGATCTGGGCTGGCGCGCCCGTCGACGGCGCGTCGGCCTGGGTCAAAAACAAATCCTCCGCTGCCCCGCCGCGATCGATCGTGATGTGATCGAAGGCGACCGACTGCAGCTTGACGCCAGGCTGAATGTCCTCGCCAACGGAGATGCTCTTCTGGACGCCATCGGGACCGGCGATGATTGCCGACCCGCGCCCCGATGCCTCGTCGACACGGATGCCGAACAGCGTCAACTGCAGCGCTGTCACCGTCGCCGGCGCCGCCGCGCCGCCGCCCAGGCGAAAGAACGGATCGAAACTCGCCAGCACGTCCGCCGGCGCGCCCGGCACCATGACTTCCGCCGGACGCCAATCGCCGAGCGGTGTCACCGGCGTCGCGAGCGTCCAGACGAACCGCGCGGTCTGCACCGCCAATCCGGCGAGCAACGCGAGTTCGGCGACGGAATAGACATTGACGACGGGCAGACGCCTGAACAGGCGGCGCGTGCGCGCGTCGAACTTTAAACGCATAAGGTTTCCCGGTCCCGAACCCTCGCCGTTAGGCATGCCATGTTACGTCGATGCGTCATAGTCCTCATCGCGACGAAACACGCGCAAGCGATGACGCACGGTTTGGCGGCGCCGCCGTAACGCGGTACGACAAAAGCATGGCTACGCAATCCCCGCCCGGCGCCGGCGTCGATCCCCGGCCGATCGCCGCCCATATCCTGTCGCATCCCGGCGTACAGAAGGTGCCCAGCCCCAAGCTCGATCTGTTCGTGGCGCGTGCCTTCCTGCCGGCCGATCTGTGCGCGGCGCTGATCACCCGGATCGACGCCGTGCGTCGCCCTTCGACGATCGCCGATCCCAATGGCGACAGCGCCTTCCGCACCAGCGAGACGGGTGACCTTGCCGCGACTGTGGCCGAGGTTCAGGACGTTGAGACGCGCCTTGCCATCTTCACCGGGCTGGACCCGGCGCACGGCGAGCCGTTGCAGGGGCAACGCTATGCGGTGGGTCAGGAGTTCAAAGGCCATACCGACTATTTTGACCCGGACGGCGTCGATTTCGCGCGATACTGCGCGATAGCGGGCAACCGGACATGGACGGTGATGGTCTATCTCAACACGCCCGACGCCGGCGGCGCGACGCGGTTCAAGGCGGTCGACAAGACGATCCAGCCCGAGACCGGTAAACTGGTCGCCTGGAGCAACCGCCGCGCCGACGGCTCGCTCAACCCCGCCACCCTGCACCAGGGCATGAAGGTGCGCGCCGGCGTCAAATATGTGATCACCAAATGGTATCGGGAACGACCCTGGGGCTGATCGCACCCATTCCTCCCCGCTTGGCGGGGAGGATCATTGGCCCCTAGAACGTCGTGCTCACCCCGAGCGAGAACACACGGCCGAGGTTGTAGCGGTTGATGAACACCTCGCGGCCGTTGTCGAACGTCTGGCTCTCGCGATAGCGGGTGCGCGTCAGGTTGCGCGCCTCCGCCTTGAGCTCCCACTTGCCGCCGCCGACCTCGAACCCCTGGCGCACGACCATGTCGAGGCGGATGCCAGGATGTTCGACGATGTCGGGCTGGAACGCGTTGCCGCCCAACAACGACGGGCCGCGGTTGGTGACGCGGTCGCTGGCATAGTTGAACAGCAACGTGATCTGCGACAGCGAGGCGGTGTCCTCCAGCCCGACTTGGACGTTGACCAGATGGTCCGACTGGCCGGTCAGCGGCGCGCCGTCGCGGAACAGCTTCGAGGCGAGGTTGAAGCCGGCGAGACAGCCGTTGACCGGCTGCGCACCCGGCGAAACGTCCGGGACACAGGTGTCGTTCGCGGTGATCTTCGACTTGGTATAAGTGTAGTTGGCGATGAACAGCGCACGCCGGGTCGCGAAGAAGTCGCCGCCGAACACGTCCGCCAGCTTGACATATTTCTGCAGCTCGACCTCACCGCCCCACAAGGTCGCCTTGGGCAGATAGGTGAAACCGGTCTGCAGCCGGTCGTCGGCGCCGGTGTAGAAGCCGACCTGCTCGATCGGACGATCGATCCGCTTGTAGAAGCCCGCCGCGGTGAAGCGCTGATCGCGCGCGAAGAACCATTCGTAGCGCGCTTCGAGATTGTACAGTTCGGAGTCGCGCAGCGCGGTGTTGCCGAAGAACAGGCGATCGGAATCGGGATCGCGGAACTGCTGCGGCGCGAGCTCGCGGAACTGCGGGCGCGAGATCGTCTTGGCGAAGCTGGCACGCAGCTGCTGGTCCTGCGCGAAATTCCAGGTCAGCGTCGCGGCCGGCAGGAAATAATCGTTCTTCAGCCGCGTCGTCGCGCTCTTCACCGGCGTCACGCGCTCGTCACCGGTCTCGTAGCGCAGGCCGATCACCGCGCGCAGGCCGTCGAGCGCCTCCGCCTCCGCCTGCACGTAACCGGCATGGACGTCGAGCGACGCGTCATAGCGATAGGCGCCGAGCGGCGTGTTGAACTGCAACTGGATCGTGCAGGGGATCGTGTTCGCCGTCTGCGGACACGCGTTGTTGATGACGTCCGGGCTCAGCAGATAGTCCGGGCGGTAGAGGTTGTAGGGATATTGCGGCGCAGTGCCGCCGCCCAGCGACGTCTGGTAGTTGAACTGGAGCCGCGACGAGGTGCGGTCCGTACCCTGGTAGAAATAGCCCGTGGAAAGCGTGATCGGACGGTCGGCGTCGATCCGGTAGGAGGCATCCGCCTGCCCCGTCCACAGGTCCTCGTTGAGTTCGCTGAAGATGATCGATGCGAAGGGCGTGAAGCGCTGCGTCACCTGATAGGCGCCGTCGCACTGGTAGCCGTCCGCCTGTTGTCCGCCGTCGCTGGTGATTGGCAGGCCGGTGGTGGTGCGGTTCGAGCAGAGATAGTCGAATTGCCGCTCATACGGCGCGTTGCGCTTCGAATTGGCGTAGGCGCCGCGTGCGTCGAGCTTGAACGCATCGCTCAGCTTGAACTCGCCGACCAGTTGGCTTTCGATCAGCTGGCGTTCGAACCAGCTGGTGTTCTGCTGGAAGCGGAGGCCCGACGGGTTGTTGTACAAGGTCGCTGCAGACCCGCGCGCTTGCTTCAGCGTGTCGTGGATATAGACGTTGGTCCAGCGGATGGTGTTCTCGCCGAACTCGTAGCCAAGACCGATCAGCGCATTCGCCACCGCGCGATTGTCGGTGATCAGCGTGCGAAAGTCGTTGCGCAGCGTGCCATCGGCGCTGACGCTGTCCTGCTGCGTGCTCAACCGCGTGCGCCAGGTGTTGCTGGCGCTGAGCGAGGCGATGACGCCGAGGCGCGAGCCGCCGAGGTCGAAGACCGATCCGCCGCTAATCTCCGCCGACCAATTCGCCGGCAGCTGGTTGTTGCGCTGGAGCAAGGTGGTCGACGCGTTGCTGAGCTGCGCGACCTGCGCCGCCGGGATCAGGCCCGATCCGTCCGGCGCGTTGCGGATGAAGGCGGGCACTTTGCGCGTGCCATCGTCATAGCCGATCCAGTCCGCGCCGCCGCCGTAATAAGTGTAGCCGAGCTCGCTGGTCGTCGCGTCGTCCGCCGCGATGCTGGCGCCGCCCGCGATGAAGTTCTTGTCGGGAATCGCCTTGGTGGTCAGGTTGATGACGCCGCCGCCAAATTCGCCAGGATAGTTTACCGAATAGGTCTTTTGAACCAAGGCCGAGCCGACGATCGTCGTCGGGAAGATGTCGAGCGGCACCGAGCGGCGCAGCGGCTCGGGCGACGGCAAGGGCGAACCATTGAGCAGCGACGAGGAATAGCGGTCACCGAGACCGCGAACGTAGACGAAGCCGCCACCGACCACCGATAGGCCGGTGACGCGGGTCAGCGCGCCCGCGATATCGCCTTCGCCTGTCCGCGCGATGTCGGCGCTCGACAGGACGGACACGATCTGCGCGGTGGCGCGCACCGTGTTGGGGATGTTGCGGCCGACGACGACGATGTCGCCGAGATCGGCGTTGCCGCCGGGCACGGATACTTCGACCTGCTCCTGGTCCACCGCGGGATCGGCCGGCGCCTGATCCTGTGCCGTGCCGGTGGTGGGGGTGGTCGCAGGGGCGCTCTGCGCAGGCGGGGGCGTTGCCGGCGTCGGCGAGCCGGTGCCTCCGGCGGTCTGCGCCAGCACCGCCGGCGCCGTCAGAGTGGAAGACAGGAGAAGAAGCGAGGCGAAGGCGAGCCGCTGCTGGCGCATGACCGTGGTTTCCCGGTGCAAAGGGTCTTCAAACAGGCATCCGGGGCGGCGCTGCCGCCGCCCCGGACACCGCATCATCGAGGCGTGGGGCGCCTCAGCGGCCGTTGCAGGCGAAGTAGACCGAGTTGAACGACGGCGGACCGAAGTCCTGCAGCGCGCTGTCCGCCGGGCGCACCGTCGTGCGGCCACCGCTGGTCTGTTCGCCGGCGATGATGTTGACGCAGGCGACGCTCGACGGCGTCTTCACCACGCCGTTGATGAAGCGCATGTCCGACCCGCCGCGCTGGCGGATCGCCGCCGGCGCGAGCGCGGTCTGGATGAAGGTGAAGTTGGCAAACGTCGAGAAGGTGCGCGGCAGCAGGTCCTCGGCGTTGTTCGAGTCGATCTCGGTCGAGAAGCTGTCCGCGGTCGCGCCGAGCACGCGCTGGGCGGCGACGATGAACTGCATGAAGCCGCGATAGCCATTGTCGATGTCGAAGCCGTCGTCATCGGCGCCGGTCACCGCGAAATATTTGATGTTGGTGGCGCCGCCGAAAATCTCGACGCCGTCGTCGGCCGAATTGTGGCTCTGGACGTGGTCGATCACCGTGCCCGAGCCGGTGCCGCCGAGCGTCAGGCCCTGCAGCTCGTTGCCGTCGCTGATCGCGATGCCCGAATAGCGAATCTGGACATAGGACATCTGACCCGACGAATCCGCGGCATTGGGACCGCCGTAGAAGCGGCCGGTGACGCCTTCGATCGCCTGTTCGCAGGTCGTCGACGATCCGGCGGCGTTGTTCGGGCCGGTGCCCTGGCGGCAGACGCCGGTCGGCGCGCGGCCGAGCAGGATGATCCCACCCCACTGGCCCTGTGTCGCGTCGGAGACGCCGTTCGCCGTCAGATTCTGCTGCGAGGTGAAGATGATCGGCGCGGTGGCGGTGCCGACCGCCTGGATCCGCGAGCCGCGGTTGACCAGCAGCAGGTCGTTGGTCGATTCATTGGCGTTGGCGAAGATCACCACGCCCGGCTCGATCGTCAGCGTCACGCCCGAATTGGCGCCGGTGGTGCCGACGTCGGTGCCGACCTCGGTCTGGCCGGTGAAGCGATAGGCGATGCCGGGGATGCGCGGCAGCGTCAGGCTGGTGGCGATCGTCTGCGGGATGTCGCAGACCTTGAAGCCGCCGACGGTGGCGACATTGGCGCTGCCAGTGGTGGTGCCGGTCGGCGTCGTCGTGCCGGTCGGGCAGGCCGCGCCCGATGCCAGCGTGCCGACCGCGGGCACCGCGGTGCAGCGCGCGCCGCTGCCGCCGAATTCGGCGGAGGTCGAATTGCAGGTCCAGCCCTGGAAGCTGGTGTCGCTCGGCCCGTTGAACGCGCCGACATAATTGGTCGAGGTGAAGAAGCTGTTGATCGTCGACGGATCGGTCGCGGTGGCCAGCGAGGTGGCGCTGACCGGATAGACGCCGTTGATCGTACTGCCGGTGCCGTTGACGTTGTTGTTGGTGCCGGCGTTGACGATCGCGAGCTGTTCGTCGGCGGTGACGGAGATGCCGTTGACCGGCGTAACCGCCGCGAATTGCGCGGCGGTGATCGCCGCGGTCGGTGCCGGGGTCGGCGAAGGCGTCGGGGTCGGCGCCGGCTGGACGATGGTGACGCTGCCGGCGCCCGGCGAAGCGACATTGTCGGCACCGCCGCAGCTCGCCAGCGCGGCAGCGGCCGTCGTGATCATCAGGAAATTGCCGAAGCGCGTCTTGCTCGCCATGATCGATAGCTCCCGGGTCGTATGTCGTTGATGGGCGGGCTATGCCCCTGACCGGCGGAAGAACCCCCTGCGCCGATCCCGTCCCGGCGGTTAGGCGCGCTAAATGACGTCAGCATGAGATTATCGTTACGAAGTGATGGCGATTGCGTGACACTTCGGTGACAAGGGCGCGGTTCGCTATTGCCCGGGGACCAAGGCACATTGGGTCGTCTGCGTAGATGAAGCGTTAGTCTATCGATGGACGCGTTCGAATCGATCCTTGCGATGCTGGCAGGCGCGGTGCTGCTGCGCGGCCTGTCGCACCGCAGCGGCGTGCCCTTTCCGACCTTGCTCGCGGTTGCCGGCGCCTTGCTGGCCCTGGTCGCGGTCGAGCTGCCCTTTTCGCTCGACCCGTCGCTGGTGCTGGCGCTGTTCGTCACGCCGATCCTGCTCGACGCGGCGTTTGACACATCGCCGCGCGACCTCAAGGCGAATTGGCGCGCGGTGCTGCAATTGGTCGTGGTGGCGGTGGGTTTGACGACCATCGGTGTCGCCGCGGTGGCGCACTGGCTTGTGCCCGACCTGTCGTGGGCAGCGGCGATCGCGCTTGGTGCCATCGTCGCGCCTCCCGACGCCGCGGCGGCGACCGCGGCCCTGCGCCAAGTTTCGCCGCCGCACCGGCTCAACGTCATCCTGGAAGGGGAATCGCTGCTCAACGACGCATCGGCGCTGCTGATCTATCGGCTGGCGGTGACCGCCGCAGTGTCGGGCGGGACGATCACCGCCGCGGCCATCGCACCGACCTTCCTCCTCTCCGTCGTCGGCAGCCTGGTCGCCGGCCCGGCAATCGCGCTGGTCTGGAGCCGGTTGACCCGCGACATCACCGACGCGCCGAGTTCGATCATCCTCCAATTCGTCGCGACCTTCGGCGTCTGGGTACTGGCGGAGAGCCTGCACCTGTCAGCCATCCTGACGGTCGTCACCTATGCGATGACGATCGCGCGTTCCGCCCCGGCCCGCACCCCGGCGCGGCTGCGCGTGCCGTCCTATGCCGTCTGGGACACGGCGGTCGTCGTCCTCACCGCGCTCGCCTTCGTGCTGATCGGCCTGCAGCTCGGCCCGGTGATCCGCCACGCCCCGCCCGGCGCGGTCGCCGAATGGAGCGTGGTCGCCGCCGCCGTCCTGGCGACCGTCATCGTGCTGCGCCTCATCTGGGTCTTCGGCTACAATCGCTGGCTATGGCTGCGCGGCGCCCGCGTCGCGGACGACAGCCATGCCGATTGGCGCAGTGGGGTGATCATCGGCTGGGCGGGAATGCGCGGCATCGTCACCGTCGGCACTGCGCTGGCGCTACCCGCGGGCTTTCCGCATCGCGACCTGCTGCTGTTCGTGGCCTTCGCGGTGACGCTCGGCACCCTCGTCATCCAGGGGCTGACGCTGAAGCCGCTGGTCCGCTGGCTGGCGCTGGAGGACGACGGTCCGGTCGAGCGCGAGGTCCGGCTCGCGCGCGTCGCGCTGGCCGAGACGGGGCTTGCCGCGATCGACGGCGATGACAGCGACGAGGCCCGTGCGTTGCGCGACGAACTCCACATCGAATGCCGGACCGCCGCCGATGCCGAGGAGGGCGATGGTCGGGCGATCCTGCCGGCCAAGGTGCTGCGCCGACGCGTTTCGGAGGAACGGCGCGAGCGGCTGCTGGCGCTACGCCGCGACGGCACGATCGGGGACGATGCCTTCCACCGGCTGGAGGAGGAACTCGACTTCGCCGACCTGGCGATCGAACAGCGCATCTGACGGTTTGTTGCCGAGCGCCAGATGACCCTGCCAAAACCAAAAAGCCCGCCGGTCCGAAGACCGGGCGGGCTGATATGGTGGGCGCGACAGGGATTGAACCTGTGACCCCACCCGTGTGAAGGGTGTGCTCTACCGCTGAGCTACGCGCCCGAAACTCTCGGGAAGCGGGCCTTTAGGCGGCGGGATGCCGCCTGTCCAGCCCGATCTTGTCGATCAGTTGACCGAATCCTTCAGGCCCTTGCCGGCCTTGAACTTCGGCTGATTCGACGCCTTGATCGTCATCGGCTCCTTGGTGCGCGGGTTGCGCCCAGTCGACGCCTTGCGCTTCGACACGGAGAAGGTGCCAAAACCGACCAGGCGTACTTCGTCGCCCTTCTTCAGGCTGGCGGAAATCGCCTCAAATACGGCCTCGACCGCCTTGATCGCGTCGCTCTTGGCCAGGCCGGACGTGTCGGCGACCGTGGCGATCAGCTCCTGCTTGTTCATCGGAAAAACTGCCCCCTTGGAAACGGTAAGAATCGTGCGGCCAGGCCGAAAGACCAGTAAGGCCGTACGTACGGTACGAGTCAATGCCCCACCGGCCGGACGACCGATGGCGGCGATTGACGACAATCGTATTAATTAATGGTGCAATTCCCCTCCCGCTGGCGCGACCCCGGCCGGCGGCAGCGCGGCGAGCTCGTCCGCGTCGGTCCAGTCGATCGCCTCCAGCGGCTCGGTCAGCGCCAGGCGCAGCACCTCGTCGACATGGCTGACCGGCACGATGGTCAGCCCGTCCTTGATGTTCTGCGGAATGTCGGCGAGATCCTTCTCATTCTCCTGCGGGATCAGCACCGTCTCGATACCGCCGCGCAGCGCGGCGAGCAGCTTTTCCTTTAGCCCGCCGATCGGCAGCACGCGACCGCGCAACGTCACCTCGCCGGTCATCGCCACGTCCTTGCGCACCGCGACGCCGGTCAGCGTCGAGACAATCGAAGTGACAAGGCCGATGCCCGCCGACGGGCCATCCTTCGGCACCGCCCCTTCGGGCAGGTGGATGTGGATGTCCTTGCGGTGGAACAGCGACGGCTTGATGCCATAGCTCGGGCTGCGCGCCTGGACGAAGCTGAAGGCGGCCTGGACCGATTCCTTCATCACGTCGCCCAGCTTGCCGGTGGTCTTCACCGCGCCCTTGCCCGGCACCGTCACGCTCTCGATCGTCAGCAGCTCGCCGCCGACCTCGGTCCAGGCGAGCCCGGTAACCGCGCCGATCTGATGCTCGGTCTCCGACAGTCCGTGACGGAACTTCTGCACGCCGGCGAATTCATGGAGGTTGTCGGGCGTGATCGTGACGTGCTCGGTCTTACCCTCGAGGATCTGGCGCAGCGCTTTGCGAGCGAGCTTGGCGATCTCCCGCTCCAGCGTCCGCACGCCGGCCTCGCGAGTATAGCGCTGGATCAGCGCGCGCAGCCCGTCATGGGTCAGCGTAAACTCGCCATCCTTCAGGCCATGCTCGCCGATCACCTTGGGCAGCAGGTGCCGCTCGGCGATCTCGACCTTCTCATCCTCCGTATAGCCTTCCAGCCGGATGATCTCCATCCGGTCGAGCAGCGGCTGCGGCAGGTTGAGCGTGTTGGCGGTGCAGACGAACATCACGTCGGACAGATCGATGTCGATCTCGAGATAATGGTCGTTGAACTTGGCATTCTGTTCGGGATCGAGCACCTCGAGCAGCGCCGACGCCGGGTCGCCGCGGAAATCCTGGCCCAGCTTGTCGATCTCGTCGAGCAGGAACAGAGGGTTACTGGTCCCGGCCTTCTTCAAGTTGGTGACGATCTTGCCTGGCAGCGAGCCGATATAGGTGCGCCGATGACCGCGGATCTCCGCCTCGTCGCGCACGCCGCCCAGGCTCTGGCGGATGAACTCGCGCCCGGTCGCCTTGGCAATCGACTTGCCGAGGCTGGTCTTGCCGACGCCCGGCGGGCCGACGAGGCACAGGATCGGCCCCTTCAGCTTGTTCATCCGCGCTTGCACGCCGAGATATTCGACGATCCGATCCTTGACCTTCTCCAGCGCATAATGGTCCTCGTCCAGCACCGCCTGCGCGGCGGCGATGTCCTTCTTGACCTTGCTCTTCTTGCCCCAGGGCAGGCCGAGCAGCACGTCCAGATAGTTGCGCACCACCGTCGCCTCGGCGCTCATCGGCGCCATGGTCTTGAGCTTCTTCAGCTCGGCGGTCGCCTTGGTCCGCGCCTCCTTCGACAGCTTCAGCGTCGCGATCTTCTGTGTCAGCTCGGCGATCTCGTCGCCGTCGCTCTCGTCGTCGCTGTTGCCCAGCTCGCGCTGGATCGCCTTCAACTGCTCGTTGAGGTAATATTCGCGCTGCGTCTTCTCCATCTGGCGCTTGACGCGGCTCTTGATCTTCTTCTCGACCTGCAGGACGCCGAGCTCGCCCTCCATCAGCGCATAGGCCATCTCCAGCCGCTTGGCCGGATCGGTTTCGACCAGCAGCGCCTGCTTGTCGGCCACCTTGACCTGGATATTGGCCATGATCGCGTCGGACAGCTTCGCCGCCTCGACCAATTCGCCGAGCTGCACCGCGGTCTCGGCGGGCAGCTTGCGGTTGAGCTTGGCGTAGTTCTCGAACTGCTCGACCACGGAGCGCATCAGCGCCGTGATCTCCGGCCCTTCGGGCTCGACGTCCTGCATCGCCTCGATCGATGCGACGAGGTGTCCCTCGCCCTCGCTCAGCTCGACCAGCCGGCCGCGCTGCTTGCCTTCGACCAGTACGCGCACGGTACCGTCGGGCAGCTTCAGCAGCTGCAGCACGGTGGCGGTGACGCCGACCTCGTACAGGTCCTCGCGCTGAGGATCGTCTTCGGCCGGGTCGAGCTGCGCGACCAGGAAAATTTCCTTGTCGGCGGCCATCGCGGCTTCCAGCGCCGACACGCTTTTGTCGCGGCCGACGAACAGCGGCACGATCATGTGCGGGAAGACGACGATGTCACGCAGCGGCAGGACGGGGAAGGTGGTGTGCATGTAAACTCCGCGGCCGTCGGAACCAGACGGCCTCATCCCATACTATATGGTGAGCCGGCGACATCCATCAATCGTCCTGCGTCACGATTAGCCTCTTGCCAGCGGCGCCACGGCCGTGGAAATCCATGCCCCGCATCAAAGGGGTATACGATGACGTTCCGCCTGTCGCTCGCCGCCGCGCTGCTGCTGTCCACCGCGGCCTACGCTTCCGAGCCGGGCAAGCCGCCGATCACCGCGCAGGTTTCGGCGTCCGGCGGCCCGCTTGATCCGGCGCAGAAGAAGCTGAAGTTCGACACCGCCGACCTGCAGTTCGAGGTCGATCCGGATCGGGAGGTGCTGAACGGCGTCGCGACGCTGACCTTCACCACGCTCGACAAGACCGATCGCATCGTCGTCGACCTCGACAACAATTATACGGTCACCGCCGCGACGGTCGACGGTGTCGCCGCAGGCTTCGAAAATCCGCAGGGGCGGATGACGATCAAGCTCGCCAAGAAGGCGGCGAAGGACGCCAAGCTGGTGGTCAAGATCACTTATGGCGGCCGCCCGCACGTCGCGGTGCGCGCGCCATGGGACGGTGGCTTCGTCTGGGCGAAGACGCCGGACGGCCAGCCGTGGATCGCGACCGCGGTGCAGATGGAGGGCTGCGACCTGTTTTGGCCGTGCATCGACTATCCGACCTACGAGCCGGAGAAGGTGACGCTGCACATCACCGTGCCACGTGGCCTCAAGGCGCCGTCCAACGGCAAGCTGCTCGGCGTCGACCATCTGCAGGACGGCCGCTCGACCTGGAACTGGGAGGTCGCCCATCCGAACCTGTACGGCATCGCGCTCAACGTCGGCCCATACGAGGAGATCAGCGGCACCTACAAGACCAAGTTCGGCGACACGATCCCGATGTATTATTGGTATCTGCCCGGCGAGAAGGACCAGGCCAAGGCGCTCTTCGACGAATTCGCGCCGACGCTCGACTTCTACGAGGGCGTGATCGGCCCCTACCCGTGGCGGGCCGAGAAGGTCGGGGTGGTGGAGACGCCGCACAAAGGCATGGAGCATCAGACGATCAACGCCTACGGCAACGCCTATGCCAAGGCGCCGGAAGGGTTCGACTGGCTGTTCCAGCATGAATTCGGCCACGAATGGTTCGCCAACCAGATGACCGCGGTGAACTGGGACGACTTCTGGCTGCACGAAGGCTTCACCGCCTATATGCAGCCGCTCTACGGCCGCTGGCGCGAAGGCGATGGTCGCTACACCGCGATGATGCTCGCGGCGCGGCCAGGCATCCAGAACAAGTCGCCGCTGGTGACGGGCAAGCCGCAGACCGCCGAGGACGTCTACGAAAAGGCGCCGGGTCGCGGCGGCGACATTTACACCAAGGGCGAGTGGATCCTGCACACGCTGCGCAACGCGATCGGCGATCGCGCCTTCTTCGGTGCGACCAAGTTGCTGGTCTACGGCCGGGTCGATCCGGCGCCGGGAAATTTCCAGCCGGTGTTCCGCACCACGCCCGACTTCATCGCCGACGTCAATTCGGTGACAGGGCAGAATTGGCAGTGGTTCTTCGACGTCTACCTCTATCAGGCGGCGTTGCCCAAGCTGGTGACCAACCGCATTGGGACGCAACTGACGCTGAAATGGCAGACGCCGCTCAACAAGCCCTTCCCGCTGCCGGTCGAGGTGCAGATCGACGACCGCGTCGAGAAGGTGCCGATGACCGGCGGCGTCGCGACGATCACCGTGCCCGCCGGCGCGCATCTCGTGATCGATCCGATGAGCCGGCTGCTCAAGCAGGATGACGCGGTGGACGCCTTCCAGGCTTGGAAAGCCGCGCAGGCACCGGCGGCTGCGGCGGCGAAGAAATGAATTATCCTCTCCGGCACGGGGAGGTGGCACGCCGAAAGGCGTGACGGAGGGGGATCGCCACGCAGCACAGCATTGGTGGAAGCCCCCTCCACCAGCTTTGCTGGCCCCCCTCCCCGTGCTGGGGAGGATAAGGAGAATTCAATGAAATCACTGCTCGCCGCATCTGCCCTCGCCCTGGTCGCCGCGGCCCCCGAATTGCCCAAGAAGGGTGAGCCGCCGATCACCGAACAGACGCAGAAATCGGGCGGCGTCCGTCCCCCCGAACAGATGGCGCTGCAGTTCGACACCGCCGATTTGTCGTTCGAGGTGCTGCCCGACACCGAGACGCTGAACGGCGTCGCCACGCTCGGCTTCACCGCCAAGGCGCCGCTGACGCGGCTGCTGATCGACCTCGACCGCAACCTCCCTGTCACCGCGATCAGCATCGACGGCCGGCCGCTCGCTACGGGCGCCTGGAGCAATCCGGAGGGGCAGCTCGCCATCACGCTGCCCCGCCCCCTCGCCGCCGGGCAGAAGGTCAGCGCCAGGATCACCTACGGCGGCCAGCCGCATGTCGCGGTACGCGCGCCGTGGGACGACGGCATGGTCTGGTCGAAAACGCCGTCGGGCCAGACCTGGTTCGCGACCACGGCCGAAGGCTATGGGTGCGACCTGTTCTGGCCGTGCCTCGACTTCCCGACCGGCGAGCCCGGTGTCGTCGACCTCCACATCACCGTGCCCAAAGGCCTCAAGGCGCCGTCCAACGGCAAGCTGATCTCGGTCGATCAGCTGCCCGACGGCCGCACCCGCTGGAACTGGCGCACGCGCAACCCCAACACCTATGCGATCGCGCTCAACGTCGGCCCCTATGAGGTGATTGAGGGCAGCCATAAGAGCCGCTTCGGCAATACAATCCCGATGTATTATTGGTATCTGCCCGGCGAAAAGGAAAAGGCGCAGGCGCTGTTCGACGAATTCGGCCCGACGATCGACTTCTTCGAGGCCAATGTCGGCCCCTATCCTTTCGGCGACGAAAAAGTCGGCGTGGTCGAGACGCCGCACAAGGGCATGGAGCATCAGACGATCAACGCCTATGGCAATGACTATGCAAAGGCGATCGAAGGCTTCGACTGGCTGTTCCAGCACGAATTCACCCACGAATGGTTTGCCAACCAGCTGACCGCGGCGAATTGGGACGATTACTGGCTGCACGAAGGCTATGGCAGCTATATGCAGCCGGCCTATGGCCTGTGGCGCGAAGGACGCGCCCGCTACGCCGCGATGATGCAGGGGCAGCGCGGCACGATCATGAACAAGGTGCCGATCGTCCAAGGTCGCGTGCTGACCGAAGAACAGGTCTATGAGCCCGACCATGGCGGCGCCGGCCAGGATATCTACGTCAAGGGCTCGTGGATGCTCCACACGCTGCGCGGCCTGATCGGCGACAACGCCTTCTGGAAGGTGACGACACTCGCCGTCTACGGGCGCGCCGATCCGAAACCGGGCAACTTCCGCCCGCGCTACGGATCGAGCGAGGAATATGAGCGCTTCGTCCGGCAGGTGACCGGCAAGGACTATGGCTGGTTCTTCGACGTCTATCTGCGTCAGGCGAAGCTGCCCGAACTGCTGGAGACGCGCAACGGCGATCGCGTCACGCTGGCATGGAACGTGCCCGGCGGAGGCCCCTTCCCGATGCCGGTCGAGGTCGACGTCGCCGGGAAGCTGACGACCCTGCCGATGTCCGCCGGGCATGGCACGCTGACCATCCCCGCCGGCGCGCATTATGTCGTCGATCCCGACGCCAAGATCCTGCGCCGCAGCGTCGCGGTCGAGGAGGTGCAGGCGTGGCGGGCCGAACAGGCGGCGCGGAAGCCAGCCTCATGAGCGGCCGGCTGCTCCCGCGGGTCGCCGAGATGGCGGCGATCTTCATGGTCGGCGACGGCCTGGTCGGCCTGATCCAGCCGCGCCGCCATGTCGACCTTTGGAAGGAGGACGCGCTCGGCGCCGAAAAGGCGGTGCGGCCGTTCGTCGACCGGCCGGGTCGGCGCCGGGTCTATGCCGCCATTCAGATCGCGGCCGGGCTGGCCCTTGCCGCCCGGCAACGGCCACGATGAGCGGCGTCACAGGCCTGCCGGGACTCGCGGTCACCGCCACCGGCCTGTGCCTATTCGCCGCCGCCGTGGCGCTGGCTCGCAGGGGACGGACCCCGGAAGAGGGGGCGAGGCGCGATCGTGCCTCACTGCTCGGGATCGGCATCCAGGGACTGGGCTTCGTCATCGTCGCGACCGGGCCGATCCGTGTCGCCCTCGATCCTCTCGCCGCGAGCGCGATCGGCAAGGCCATCCTGACCGCCGTCTGCCTCGGCGCGGCCTTGGCTCTGTTCCTCTGGGCGCGGCAGACGATGGGACGGAATTGGAGCATCGTCGCCCGCACACGTATGGATCATGCGCTCGTCACGGCAGGGCCGTTCGCCCACGTCCGCCACCCGATCTACACCGCGATCGGCCTGTTGCTGGTCGGCGTCGCCCTCGGCTTGGGTCACGAGCCGCGCCTCGTCGCGGCGCTTCCCGTCTACGCGCTCGGCACATGGTTGCGCGTCAGGATCGAGGAACGGTTGCTCAGGATGCAGTTTGGCAGAACGTATGACGCCTATGCCGCGCGGGTGAACCGCTTCGTCCCGCTCGTCTTCTGACGCGGAAACCGCAGGGAGGCCGGGTCACGGCACGACCGTGGTGAAAAGATACGCGGCAAAGATCACGAGATGAACCGCACCCTGCAACACGGTCGTGCGGCCGGTGCCGAGCGATACCGTGGCGATGAACAGAGACAGCGCGAGCAGCGTCATGCCCTTCGCGCCGATTCCCAGGGCCAGGGGCAGGCCAAGCACGAGGCTGGTCACGGCGACCGCGGGGATGGTCAGACCGATCGTCGCCAGCGCCGATCCCAAGGCGAGGTTGAGGCTGGTCTGCAACCGGTTGCGCCGGGCCGCCCGCATGGCCGCCAGACTCTCCGGCGCCAGCACCAGCGCCGCGATCACCACCCCGACGATGGCCAACGGCAGCCCGGCATCGACGATCGCCGCCTCCACTTTCGCCGACAGTCCCTTGGCGAGCAGGACCACCCCGACAAGCGCGACCAGCAGGGTAGCGAACGACAGCCACGCCACCCGATTCCCAGGCGTATTCTCATGCGCATCATCGGCAGCATCGCCCGCAGGCAGGAAATATTCGCGGTGGCGCACGGTCTGGACCAGCACGAACGTGCCGTAGAGCGCGAGGCTGACGACTGCGACGAAGATCAGCTGGGACGGCGCGTAGGTCGGTCCCGGGGCGCTGGTGACGTAATTGGGCAGGATCAGCGACAGCACGACCAGCGCCGCCAGCGTGCACAGCGCCGCGCTCGCCCCGCGCAACGAGAAACGCTGCTCGCCGTGCGCCGCCCCGCCGACGAGCAGGCAGACGCCCAAGATGCCGTTGAGGATGATCATGATTGCGGCGAACACCGTATCGCGCGCCAGACTGGCCGCATCGCCCGCGTCCGACAGCATCAGGCTGACGATCAGCGACACCTCGATTACCGTCACCGCCACCGCGAGCACGAGCGTTCCGAACGGCTCACCGACGCGATGCGCGACCACCTCGGCGTGATGGACCGCCGCGATCACCGTGCCGAACAGCACCAGCGCGGCGGCGGCCAAGCCGATCGTCCCCATCGCATAGAGGGAGACCAGCACGGCGACGATCGCCACTGCCGGGAAGACCAGCGACCACAGCGGCAAGGTCACGCCGCTGGTTCTCACGACTTGATCTTGGCGCGCCATCCGATCCCCCTCATACGTCTGTTGCGGTGTTCGGCTAATGCGCGGCCTAGGCAAAGGGTCCGCGTCGCGCGCGTTGCCTAGCCTGGATCAAGGCCGCGCCTCGACCCGTCTCGATCCCGCCACCCTCTACCGACCAAATCGCAAGAACTTCATCTAAGTTACTACGATTACTCCATTTTATTGCGGCGTCACAACAAACCCTCGACGTCCCCGCGGGTTGTTGATGCAGTCGGCGCAAGGTCGACGCCGTCCGTCAGCAGGAGACGCAAGCATGTATTACCACGACAAACGGCTGCAATATCCCGTCCGCTGCGAGTCCCCCGACCCGCAATTCGCCCGTCTGCTGCAACAGGCGATCGGCGGCGTGGAGGGCGAGATACGCGTCTGCATGCAGTATTTCTTCCAAGCCTGGGGCAATCGCGCACCAAGCACCAAATACCGCGACATGCTGCTTAACACCGCGACCGAAGAGATCGGCCATATCGAGATGCTCGCCACCGCGGTCGCGCTCAACCTCGACAAGGCGCCCGCCTCGCTACAGCAGGAAGGCGCCGCCGACGGCATCGTCGGCGCGGTGATGGGCGGTGAACGGCCCCGTCATGCGATCGAGGGCATCATTCACAAGAACCTGCTGTCGAGCGGCCTTGCCGCGATGCCGATGGATTCGGACGGCGTGCCCTTCGACATGAGCCACATCTACGCCAGCGGCAACATCGCCGCCGACATGTATTGCAACGTCGCCGCAGAGAGCACCGGCCGCGTCCTGGCGGTACGGCTGTTCAACGCCGCGCATGATCAGGGCATGAAGGACATGCTCCACTATATGATCGCGCGCGACACCATGCACCAGAACCAGTGGCTTGCTGTCATTGAGGAGCTCGGCGGCGCGGCTGCCGGCCCGATTCCCAATTCCTTCCCGCAGAGCGACGAGGACAATGGCAACAACTACAATTTCTATGTGACCAGCCTCGACGGCAGCACGCCGGAGGGTCGCTGGACCAGCGGCCCCTCGGTCGACGGCAAGGGCGAGTTCACCACCTTCCGCAACGAACCGCTCGGCGAGGAACCGATCCTCGGCCCCGCCCGGCCAGACAGCGGCGCCCAGTCCGAACAGATCGGCAAGGCCTGACGATCCGCCTTCGCCACCCCGGCCCCCGCCGGGGTGGCGAGGCAGGTCACCGCCCCAGTACGATCGCCGTGGCAGGTCCCGCGTTCTGCAGGATGTGCACCAGCATTACGATCCCGGCCGCCCGCCAGAAGCCGCGTGGCCGCCACGTCATGTACAGCGTCGAGAAGATCAGGAACGGCCACCAGATCACCGCACCCCATAGCGGCGCCATCAGGCTGTGCAGCACACCCCATGTTGCCGCGCTGGCAAGCACGGCCTGCCAGGGTTTCAGCAACCGCCGCAGGACTTCGAGACCGCCGGCCATCAGCAGCGTTTCGGTGATCGGACTGAACAGCGCGATCATGCCCCACAAGACGGCGGGCGGTGCCTCCCCCAGTTCGGGCCCCGCCCCACCGGGCGCGATACGGGTGAGGACAAAGCCGATCACGACACTGACGCTCAGTGCCAGCAGCCAAGCGACGAGGATCGCCAGCCATGGCCTGCGGTCACGGAACAATGCGGCCGGAAGAAGGGCGAGTGGTCCGCGCCCGGCCTGCCATGCAGGGCTGAGCGGCGCCTCGCCTTCGATCGTCGCGTCGATCATCGCATGCTCCATCATGTGCCCGTCATGGCGCGGCAGGCGTTAATGCGCGATGACGCCCGATCTTTCCCGCCCCGCCACGGTGTCGATCGCCTGGCACCGCAAACGGGGCCTCCATGCCGAGGCCGCGATCACGCCCGCCGCGCTGCTCGCCATCGGTGGATTGGTGGCGAGCATCCTGCTCTCCACCGCCGTGCTCGTTGAAGTGGCGGCCCGCGGTCGATAGCCTGGCGTCGGCCACGCGTGACGTCTCACCGGCGGACGACAGCCATTTTCACGCCGAAAATCTTCCGAAAACGAAAAGGGCGCCGCTCGCGCGACGCCCTCAACGATCCCGAGCAAGACGATCAAATCAGGCCGCCGCCCCATCCTTCTTCTTCTCGGCATAGACGCGGATCGGTTCCTTGCGGCCTTCGACCACGTCCTTGTCGATCATCACTTCGTCGACACCCTCCATGCCGGGCAGGTCGAACATCGTGTCGAGCAATATGCCCTCCAGGATCGACCGCAAGCCGCGCGCGCCGGTCTTGCGCTCGATCGCCTTCTTGGCGACCGTGGTCAGCGCGTCGTCGGTGAAGTCGAGCTCGACCTGCTCCATCTCGAACAGCTTCTGATACTGTTTGACCAAGGCGTTCTTCGGCTCGGACAGGATCTTGACCAGCGCCGGGATGTCGAGGTCCTCCAGCGTCGCGATCACCGGCAGACGGCCGACGAATTCCGGAATCAGGCCGAACTTAAGGAGATCTTCCGGCTCGGTCTGGCGCAGATACTCGCCCGTCCGCTTCTCTTCCGGCGCGGCGACATAGGCGCCGAAGCCGATCGACTTGCCCTGCAGACGGTCGCCGATGATCTTCTCGAGACCCGAGAACGCACCACCGCAGATGAACAGGATATTGGTCGTGTCGACCTGCAGGAACTCCTGCTGCGGATGCTTGCGGCCGCCCTGCGGCGGCACGCTGGCGGTGGTGCCTTCCATCAGCTTGAGCAACGCCTGCTGCACGCCCTCGCCCGACACGTCGCGGGTGATCGAGGGGTTCTCGGCCTTGCGGCTGATCTTGTCGATCTCGTCGATGTAGACGATGCCGCGCTGCGCACGCTCGACGTTATAGTCGGACGCCTGGAGCAACTTGAGGATGATGTTCTCGACGTCCTCGCCGACATAGCCGGCCTCGGTCAGCGTCGTCGCGTCCGCCATGGTGAACGGCACGTCGAGGATGCGCGCCAGCGTCTGGGCGAGCAACGTCTTGCCGCAGCCGGTCGGGCCGACGAGCAGGATGTTGCTCTTCGCCAACTCGACATCAGCGCCCTTGGCGCCGTGATTCAGGCGCTTGTAGTGATTGTGCACCGCCACCGACAGCACGCGCTTCGCCTGCTTCTGGCCGATGACGTAATCGTCCAGCACGTCGCAGATTTCCTGCGGCGTCGGCACGCCGCCGTCCTTCTTGGCGACCAGCGCGGACTTGGTTTCCTCGCGGATGATATCGTTGCACAGTTCGACGCACTCATCGCAGATGAACACGGTCGGCCCGGCGATCAGCTTGCGGACCTCGTGCTGCGACTTGCCGCAGAACGAGCAATAGAGGGTGCTCTTGGAGTCGCCACCGCTCAATTTCGTCATTCACACTTCCTTGTCGCGGAGGTCATCTCCGCTGGTGAGGCCGGGCATGGTAACCCGGCCGGTACGCAAACCACAACGCCCAAACGTCCCTAACGGTCTCGGGCCGGCGCATGCCCGCCCCGGCCAGACCGGATCAGGCGGCCTGCTGAACCTCTTCGCTCGGCGTCGGACGCTTATCGAACACCTCGTCGACCAGGCCGAATTCCTTCGCCTCATGCGCCTCGAGGAACGTGTCGCGATCCATGCGCCGCTCGATCTCCTCGAGCGGCTGGCCGGTGTACTGGGCGTACAGATCGTTCATCCGCTTGCGGATACGCAGGATTTCCTTGGCCTGAATCTCGATGTCCGAGGCCATGCCCTGTGCGCCGCCCGACGGCTGGTGGATCATGATCCGGGCGTTGGTCAGCGCGATGCGCATCCCCGGCTCACCCGAGGCCAGCAGGAAGCTGCCCATCGAAGCGGCCTGGCCGATGCAGACCGTGCCGACGCGCGGCCGGATGTACTGCATGGTGTCGTGGATCGCCATGCCCGCCGTGACGACACCGCCCGGCGAGTTGATGTACATGAAGATGTCCTTCTTCGGGTTCTCGGACTCGAGGAAGAGCAGCTGCGCGGTGATCAGGCTGGCCATGCCGTCCTCGACACCGCCGGTCACGAAGATGATCCGCTCGCGGAGCAGGCGGCTGAAGATGTCGAACGAACGCTCGCCGCGGTTCGACTGTTCGATGACGATCGGCACGAGCCCAGCCTGGGTCTGCTGCAAGCCAAGGCCTGCGCGCCCCAGATGGTTCGCGAAATCACCGGTCTCGAACGGATTGTGCATGGAAATCTCTCTTATGCCCTTGAGGCCGCCAACATCGGCGCTTGCCCCGGACAGTTCAAGCCCCGTTGCCGGGCGCGGGCAGCGCCAGATAGGCGAGACGTCGCACCTCGCGCCGGCCGCGCACCACGGTGTCGAGGATCAGCCCGGCGAACCAGCATAGCGCGGCGACGATCATCAGTCCGGTGATCAGGATCGCGGTCGGGAAGCGCGGCACAAGGTGCGTCTGCATGTAGGTGATCGCCAGCGGCACGCCGAGCGCGAGCGCCAGCAGCGCCAGCACCGCGGCGATCGCGCCGAAGAACAGCAACGGTCGCTCAATGCGGTACAGCGTCACGATCGTGCGCAGGATGCGCCAGCCGTCGGAATAGGTGCTGAGCTTCGACGCCGAGCCTTCGGGCCGCGCGAAATACGGGGTCTCGACCTCCGCCACGGGCATTTTGAGTTCAAGGGCGTGGACGCTGATCTCCGTCTCGATCTCGAAGCCGGCGGAGAGCGACGGAAAGCTCTTCACGAAGCGCCGCGAGAAGACGCGATAGCCCGACAGGATGTCGGTGAAACTGCGCCCGAACAGGCGCGCCAGCATGCCGGTGAGCAGCGCATTGCCGAAGCGGTGGCCGCGGCGGTAGCTTTCCTGCATCTGACTGATCCGGCTGCCGACGATCATGTCGGCCTGTTCCTCGATCAGCCGCGCGACCAGCGCGGGCGCGGAAGCCGCATCATAGGTAGCGTCGCCATCCGCCATGACATAGACGTCGGCGTCGACGTCGGCGAACATCCGCCGCACGACATTGCCCTTGCCCTGGATGCGCTCGCGGCGGACGACGGCGCCGGCTCTGCGCGCAACTTCGACAGTGCGGTCGCGCGAGTTGTTGTCGTAGACGTAGACGGTGGCCCCGGGCAGTGCGGCGCGGAAGCCAGCCACCGTCTGCGCGATCGCGGCTTCCTCGTTATAGCAGGGCAGCAGCACTGCGATCCGTGGCTGCGTCACTTCACTGCCCCCTATTGTCGCCTGGGGGCGCAACGCCCCGCCGCGACCTTAAACGTCATTCCCGCGCAGGCGGGAAGCCAGAAACGCTAACGCCCGATGCCATCGTGAGACCTGCGCGTCTGGATCCCCGCCTTTGCGGGATGACGTGCGGGTTTAACGATGGCCCCAGACACCCGTCATCACGGCGGGCGCCGGGCCCCCTGGATGTAGACCGACCGTGATGCTCCGACCGCATGACGCGCGTCCGTGGATCCCGGCTTCTGCCCGGCTGACGAATGGGGAGAGCCCGTGCCCTCCCCGTTTTACTCAGCCCTCGGCCTTCGGCGCGGCGGCCTTCTTCGCGCGCGGCTTCTTGGCCGGCGCCGCGTCGGCGGCCTCGGTGCCCTCCGCGGCTTCGGCCGCGACCGGCGATGCCTCGGTCACCTGCGTCTCCGCCTCGACCGGAGCAGCGGCCTTCTTGGCGCGCGGCTTCTTGGCCGGAGCGGCTTCCGCCTCGGCCTCGCCAGCCGGAGCCTCCACCGCGCCGGCGTCCTCGCCCTTGGCGGCCGGCTTCTTGGCAGCCGCCTTCTTCGCGGGCTTGGCCTCACCCTCGGCAGCGTCCGCCTTCTTCGCCGACTTGCGCGGCTTGGGATTGTCGTGGTCGTGGGTGTGCGTGCCGGTCGCGAAACCGTCCTCGCTCTCGATCGCCGCCTCCAGCTCCTCGCGGGTCGCCTCGCGGTCGGTGATCTCGGCCTTATCGAACAGGAAGTCGACGACCTTGTCCTCATACAGCGGTGCGCGCAGCTGGGCGGCCGCCATCGGCTCCTGCTGGACGTACTGGATGAATCGCTGACGATCTTCCGGGCCGTACTGCTGCGCAGCCTGGGCGATCAGGCGGTTCATCTCCTGATTGCTGATCTCGACGCCGTTCGCCTGGCCAATCTCCGACAGCAGCAGGCCGAGGCGCACCCGACGCTCGGCGATCTTACGATAATCGTCGCGCTCGGCTTCCATCTCGGCCAGCGCCGCCTGCGGGTCTTCCTCGTGGCTCGCCTCATGCTCGAGCTGGTGCCAGATCTGCTGGAACTCGGCCTCGACCATCGACGGCGGGACCTCGAAATCGTGGCCCTCCGCCAGCTGGTCGAGCAGCTTGCGCTTCATGTGCGTGCGGGTGAGACCGTTATGCTCCTGCTCGATCTGCCCCTTGATCAGGCCGCGCAGCTGCTCGAGGCTTTCCAGACCCAGGTTCTTGGCCAGGTCCTCGTCGATCGCGCTCTCGCCCGCGGTCTTCACCGACTTGACGGTGATGTCGAACGTCGCCGGCTGGCCGGCCAGGTTGGCGGTGCCGTAATCCTCGGGGAAGGTGACGTGGAGCATCTTTTCCTCACCGGCCTTCACGCCGACGAGCTGATCCTCGAACCCCGGGATCAGGCGGCCCGAACCAAGCTCGACGCCCATGTCGGTGCCGGTGCCGCCGTCGAACGCAACGCCGTCACTGGTCTTGCCGACGAAATCGACGGTGACCAGGTCGCCCATCTCGGCCGCCTTGTCGCCGGCATCGTCCCAGCGCTTCGACTGGTCGGCGAACTTCTGCAGCTGCTCGTCCACCAACTCCTCACCGACCGGCACGGTCAAACGCTCGAGCTTCAGCGCGTCGATCGCCGGCGCCGGGACGCTCGGCAGCACTTCCAGCTCCACCTTGACCTCGGCATCCTTGCCCGGGGCATAATCCTCGTTCAGCTCGACCGAAGGCTGCATCGCGGGACGCAGGTTCTTGTCGGCAATCAGCTGCTGCACGCCTTGCTGGATCGCGCTGTTCAGCGCGTCGGCGGCGAGCGCCTCGCCGTGCATCTTGCGCACGAGATTTGCCGGGACCTTGCCGGGGCGGAAGCCGGGCATCCGCACCTGCGGCGCGACGCGCTTTACTTCGGCGTCGACCTTGGCATCGATGTCCTTGGCGGTGATGGTCAGCGTGTAGGCGCGCTTCAGCCCCTCGTTCAACGTCTCGACAGTCTGCATCTTGGGCCTTCGATCTGGAGAAAATGCGTGAATTCTTTGAGGCTTCCGGTCCCGCCACTGGCGGCGGGACTGGTGCGGGCGAAGGGACTCGAACCCCCACATCTTGCGATACTGGAACCTAAATCCAGCGCGTCTACCAGTTCCGCCACGCCCGCATAAGGACCCGCCGTTGGGCGCGCGTCTATATCAGCATGGCGCAAAGGCGCAAGCGCGAGGCAACTTCGCGCGTTCACGCGGCGTTGAATGCGGGAAGGAGAGCATATCATGGCCACGCAGCCGCCGCCCGAAGTCCCCGCCCAACCCAGCCAGCCGGTGCAACCCGACAGCCCGCCGCCGGAGATCACGCCGCCCGGGCCTGACATCGATCAGCCCTCGCCAGGCATGCCCGCCGGCGACCCCGGCACGCAAAATCCGGCAGAAATCTGACACGAGGCTATGATGAGCGCCAACGATCCCCATCCCGACAGCCTGCCCGGCGACGCACCCGACGACAATCCGGACAGCCCGCCCGATGCCGGCCGCGAGGACCCGCGCAGCGACATCCAACAGGTCGTGGAGGCGCGTAGCGACGCCGTCGCCCGCGGCGAAGGCGGCGAGGAGCCGTCGCGCTTCACCGACACCGGTGCCTTTGACGGCAACAGCGGAACTGGTGGCGAGGTGAAGAATCAGGACCTGACCCAGCAATGATATCAGAAGGGGGAGGCATAGGATGCCTCCCCCTTCTGATATCCCGCCTCGCCTGGGTGCGGCGGCTCAATCCCTCGCGAGGGCCGGGATCGTCCGCAGACGTGGACGGCCTAGCTGATGTCCACCGCAATCCGGTCCGTCCTTACAAGCAGTGACTTCCGGGTCTTTGCGATCGCCGTCTTCCTTTACCGAGCCGGGCCGGTCCAATCTGCGCCGATCTATGATGCGTGCACTTTAGCCTCAGCCCCCTTCTCCCCCGTGCCCAGCCGGCAGGAGTTGATCAACGCGCGCACATCACCGATCGATCGATCGAAGAAATATAATCGCGGCGCGTCGAACGTGATCATGTAGAGGTGCCGGTCGATGATCGTGGCGATCGCCTCGCCTCGCCTCGGCAGTTCGTCCACGTCGAGATAGGCATAGGAAAATTGCACGGCATCATGGCCGAGAAGCCGTGCCGGCGATGATGCGGTGACCGAGAAGCTACCGATCTGCTTGTAGGTTCGATAGGTCCCCTCCAGCAGCTCCGGGACATCGGCGAGCAGCATATCGGCGCGGAACAAGGGAAGCGGGTCGCGTCGCCGATTGCGGGCGCGCACGATCGGCTGGCCGGCGGGCACATTGGCGTAGAAGCTGACGTCGTTCAGTTGCGATCCGTCCAGCGTCCAGGTTTCTGCATACCGACCGGGCCGGCCGCTGAGGCGGTTCCAATCGCGCGTCGGCGTAACCGACATTGCCGAGTCGGCCACCTGCACCGTCTTGCCGGCCTCGCGGAGGCTATGCGCCGCCAGGACCGGCGCCCCCGACAACGCAAGCGCGACCGCGAGGGTCGCCTGCCACCACCGCGCGAAGCTCATGCCGTTTCCCCTACCGAGGCCAATACGCTCGCGATCATCCCGGCATCCGGCGCATCGGGGCTCATCTGAACGTACCGACGCAATGCAGCAGCCCCTTCGGTCTTGCGGCCGGTCTTGATCAGCGACAGCCCCAGGCCCCGTTGCGCTTCCGCCAGCGAAGGATCGAGCTTCGCGGCATTGGTGTAGAAATCCACCGCGTTCATCAGATCGCGCGGCTGTCCCCGCAACCGATAAAGGTCTCCCCGCGCCCGCCAGAGCGGCGCCGTCCACCCCGCCTCGGCAAGGTGATTGATGATGAAGTCGCTCGCACCGAAATCATTGAGCTTGATCTGATCGTCGAGGAATTGCGGCAGCCACGGCTTCAGTGCGGCGGCATAACCCGCATCGTCCTCGCGGCGCCGGTCTCCATCCGGCTCGGCCAGCGCGTACAGGTAATTGACCCGCTGCCCTTCGGCGGGGTGCGAGGCGAAAAAGGCGCTGCGGGTAAAGTCCGGCTTGCGAAGGCCGCGATAGGCCGCCGACGCCTCCTGCTCCAGGATCAACGTCCGCCAGAGGCGGGACGCCGCTGTCGCCTTCAGAAGGCTGGCATTCAGATAACCGAGACCGATGAGGTCCGCCTCGCGTTCCTGGTCGCGACTGAATTTCGCCAGGCTACCGAGCACCGACAATTTGAGGTCGCCCAAGCTGCGCCCGGTCTGCCGGCTGCCCATCGAGGCGAGCACCACCGCCCAGCTTAGCACGTCGCTGCCCCGCCGATTCGCCTTGAAGGCATTGAGCGAATGGCGCTTTTCAAAATGGCCAAACTCATGCCCGAGCACCGCCGCGAGTTCGGCATCGGATCGGACACGCAGCAACAGCCCGGAATAGACCTGCATCGTCCCGTTCGGCGCCATGCTGGCATTGAACAGCGGCACCCGCATCACGTAGAGGCGCACCGCCTTGCACCGGTCTGCGCCGACCGCCGAACACAGCACGCCACGCACATAGGCGGTCAGCGCCTCGTCACGGATGACGAGCGTCGACTGCGCGAGCCTCGCCTCGTCTTCGTCCGCCTCGTGCCACAGGCCGATCTCGTCAGCGCCCTGCGGCTGGTAGGCACCGGCATAGGGTGGCGGCGGCGGCGCGCGCCGGGTCACCGGTCTGGCGACATCCTCCCCTTGCCCGGCCCATGCTGGCATGACGCCCGCGACGGCCGCCGTTGCTGCCAGCGCGAATGTCGCAATCATCAAGGTCACCGCCTTGCTCACGGCCGCGTCTCCGTTTCGGCAGCCGGCGCTTTACCTGTCGCCGGCGCAGCATGGGCGACACTGCCAGGAAAATCCTCGAGCAGTTGTGCCACGCGCTTGCGTGCGCCGTCGGGATCGCGAACGTCGCCCCCCATGGCGGCATCGGCATTGAGCCACAGCAGGTCACCGGTGCGCAGGTCGACGAGCCCGGCATAGCCTGCGTGTTCGCCCGATTTGACCGCGACGCCGGGTCCGAGCAGCGCCACGACCTGCAGGATCTTGCGACCGGTCGAGCCATAGGCGTCGCGGTCGAAGATGAATAACGCATAGTCCGCGTCTTTGGCACCCGGCAGGTCGCGCACCCCGTCGCCCAGCGACCAGTCGAACACGCCCACCTTGTTATCGCGTTTCTTGGTCGGCAAACGATTGCCGACGAAAAATTGATAGTCGATCACCGCGCGGGACACCGCGGCGAACAGCCGGGCGTATTCGTCGGCCCGTCGGGCATCCTCGCCAAAGCTTTCCGGCGCTGGCACCACCCTGTTGCCGAGCAATTCCTGACGCTCCGCCAGCGCCGCGACGATGTTACGCCGCGCCGTCTCGGTCCAATCGCCGTTCGGTTCGAACAGGCCGCCCATCGACTGGGCGCCGACGCTGACCACCGGCCGCATCAGCAGAATCGTCTTGCCGCTGTTGGGCGGGAGATCGAAACCTTGCCGGGTTGCCGCCCGCTCCTGCGCCATGCACGGCGCAGTGCAGATTAGCATCGCCACACAAGCGGCGAGACCATAGCGCATCGCAGACGCCCCCGTCCAAGAATACGCTACTGAATTACGAGACGAGCAAGTCCCCGATCAAGGTTGGCAGTGCACAAAATGACCGAAATGAAATCACCAGGCCAGCTTCGCGCCGGCAAGTCTTGGCAGCGACAAGGCTTTATTACGCTCCAGCGCAGCAGACCCCAAATCTTATCACCAGCTAACCGATTGATGAGAGGTCATGACGTCGCGGGGAGAAGGCGGGCGGAGATGACCTTGACCGCCTGCGCCGGCACCTCGCCCTTGAACGAGCCGTTGACGGTGGCGGTCGGCGACACCGGCGCGTCGAGGATCTTCACGATCACATCCATCCCTTCGACGACATGGCCGAAGGCGGCATAGCCCAGATTATCCCCAGGCTTGCTCGGATCGGCATCGAGCGACGGGCTCTGATCGCCGACGCTGATCGTGAAGTCGCCCCGCGCCTTGCCCGGCGCGAAGCGGGCGACGGAAATGGTCCCCTCGGTATGATGCAGGCCGGTCTGCGTCGTCGGCTCGTGCTTGATCGGCGGTAGCGTCCGCTTGGGGTCGCCATTGGTGCCGAACTGCACGAAGCCGAACCGGTCGGCCACCTTCACGGTGCGGTAGAAGACGACGCCGTCGAGCTGCTTGCCCGCGACATACTTCAGGAAATTGCCGGCGGTGACCGGCGCATGCCGTCTGTCCACCTCGATCACGATCCGCCCGGCACTGGTGTCGAGCGCCACCCGCGGCAGCGGCGCGGTCGCCTCCTGCGCCTGAACCGCAGTCGGCGCCGCAGACAACACGGCCAGCGCGAAGAGGAGCCGAGCCTTGACCGTCATCACCGCGTCTCCCGTCCTGCGGCCTCGGTTCAGCCGGCCAGCGCCTTCTTGAGCAAATCATTGACAACTGCCGGATTGGCCTTGCCGCCCATCGCCTTCATCGTCTGGCCGACGAAGAAGCCGAACAGCGCCTCCTTGCCGCCGCGATACTGTTCGAGCTGGTTGGGGTTCTTCGCCAGCACCTCGGCGATCACCGCCTCGATCGCGCCGGTGTCGCTGGTCTGCTTGAGACCACGATCCTCGACGATCTTGGCTGGGGCATCGCCGGCTTCGAGCATCACCTCGAACACCTGCTTGGCGAGACTGCCCGACAGCGTGCCGTCCGCGACCAGCGCGAGCAATTCGGCCGCCTGCGCCGGCGCCACGGGTGAGTCCGCAATGTCGCGGCCCGTGCGATTGAGCGCCCCGAAGAGTTCCGACGTCGTCCAGTTCGCCGCCGCGACCGGCGCCGCACCGGCATCGAGCAGCGCGTCGAACCAGCGCGCCGCCTCGACCTCCGCGGTCAGCACGCCCGCCTGATAGGGCGAGATGCCCGCCGCCTCGTAGCGATGCCGCTTGGCGTCAGGCAGTTCCGGCAGCGACGCCCGGCACTCCTCGATGAACGCCTCGTTCAGCTCCAGCGGCAGCAAATCGGGATCGGGGAAGTAGCGATAGTCGTGCGCGTCTTCCTTGGACCGCATCGACCGCGTCTGGCCCGTGTCCGGATTGAACAGCCGCGTCTCCTGGACGATCGCGCCGCCGTCCTCCAGCACCGCAACCTGCCGCTTCGCCTCATGCTCGATCGCCTGCATAACGAAGCGGACGGAGTTGACGTTCTTGGTCTCGGTCCGCGTGCCGAACGGCTCGCCCGGCTTGCGCACGGACACGTTGACGTCGGCGCGCATCGACCCCTGGTCCATATTGCCATCGCACGAGCCGACATAACGCAGGATCGAGCGAAGCTTGTTCAGATAGGCCCCGGCTTCCGCGGGCGAGCGCATGTCCGGCCGGCTGACGATCTCCATCAGCGCGACGCCCGAGCGGTTGAGGTCGACGTAGGAGCGCGTCGGATGCTGGTCGTGCATCAGCTTGCCCGCATCCTGCTCGACGTGGATGCGCTCGATGCCGATCCGCTTGACCGCTTCCGGGTTCTTTTCGTCGGGGCTGACGTCGAGATGCCCCTCACCGACCAGCGGATGATAGAGCTGGCTGATCTGATAGCCCTGCGGCAGATCGGCGTAGAAGTAATTCTTGCGGTCGAAGCGCGACCAGCGATTGATCTGCGCATCGATCGCGATGCCGGTGCGCACCGCCTGGCGGATGCATTCGCGGTTCGGCACCGGCAGCATCCCCGGCATCGCCGCGTCGACCAGACTGACCTGGGTGTTCGGCTCGGCCCCAAACGCGGTCGCCGCGCCCGAGAACAATTTGGCGTTGCTCGTCACCTGCGCATGGACTTCCAGGCCGATCACGACCTCCCATTCGCCGGTGGCGCCCCGGATACGATAGTCGCTCATCTTACCACCACGCCTCCGGCCGTGCCGTGAATCCTGCTCGCTCCTCGATCGCCAGTCCGGCGTTCAGCACGCCCTGCTCGTCGAGCGGCCGTCCGATGATCTGCAGGCCGAGCGGCAGCCCCGCGGCGTCGAGCCCGCCCGGCACGCTCATCGCCGGCAGGCCCGCCAGAGACGACGGCACGGTGAAGACGTCGTTGAGGTACATGGCGATTGGATCGGCCGACTTCTCGCCCAGCGCAAACGCCGCTGACGGCGCGGTCGGGGTGAGCAGCACGTCGCACTGTTCGAAGGCGCGCTCGAAATCGCGGGCGATCAGCGCCCGCACCTTCTGCGCCTGCGTGTAATAAGCGTCGTAGAAGCCGGCGGAGAGCACGTAGGTGCCGATCATGATCCGCCGCTTCACCTCGGCGCCGAAACCGTCGGCCCGCGTCGCGGCATACATGTCCTGCAGCCCCGCCCCGTCGGGAAGGTCGCGCTTGCCGTAGCGGACGCCGTCGTAGCGCGCGAGGTTGGACGACGCCTCCGCCGGCGCGATGATGTAATAGGCCGGCAGCGCATATCTGGTGTGCGGCAGCGACACGTCGACGATCGTCGCCCCCGCATCCTTCAGCCAGGCGATCCCCTGCTGCCACAGCGCCTCGATCTCGGCGGGCATGCCGTCGACGCGATATTCCTTGGGAATACCGACGCGCTTGCCCGTGAGATCGGCGCTGAGGCCTGCTTCCCACTGCGGCACGTCGAGCTGCAGCGAGGTCGCGTCCTTGGCGTCGAAGCCGGCCATCGCCTCCAGCAGGATCGCGCAGTCACGAACGTCGCGCGCCATCGGCCCCGCCTGGTCAAGGCTGGAGGCGAAGGCGATCGTTCCCCAGCGCGAACAGCGCCCGTAGGTCGGCTTGATGCCCGAAATGCCGGTGAACGCCGCTGGCTGGCGGATCGAGCCGCCGGTGTCCGTCCCTGTCGCCCCCGGCGCGATCCGCGCCGCTACCGCCGCCGAGCTGCCGCCCGACGAACCGCCCGGGGCGAGCGGCGCATTGCCACCGTCGTTGCGACGCCAGGGCGAGATGACGTTGCCGAAGGCGCTGGTCTCGTTCGACGAGCCCATCGCGAACTGGTCCATGTTGAGCTTGCCGAGCATGCCTGCGCCGGCGTTCCACAGGTTCTGCGACACCGTCGACTCGTAGGTCGGCGTGAAACCCTCCAGAATATGGCTCGCCGCGGTGGTCGGCACGCCCTTGGTGCAGAACAGGTCCTTCATGCCGATCGGCACGCCGGCGAGCGGCTTGGGCGCCTCGCCCGCCGCGCGGGCGGCGTCGGCGGCACGGGCCGCGGCAAGCGCATGGTCCGGCGTCTCGACGAGGAAGGCGTTGAGCGACTTGGCGGCGGCGACCTTGGCGTTGAACGCCTCGGCGACCTCGACCGCGGAAAAGCTGCCGGCGCGCACGCCGTCGCGGAGCGCGGCGATGCCCTGATCGGTCAGGTCGGTCATGCGAGGTCTTCCAAGCTAATAGAGAGTCCGCCCTGCAGGGTCGCCGCACAGCTTGCGGGACGCCCCTTCGTCGGGCTGATCGGATGGTGCCAGGCCGTCATCATTCGATCACTTTCGGCACGGTGAAGAAGCCGTGTTCGGCCTGCGGCGCATTGGCCATCAGTTCGTCGCGGATGTCGCCGCCGGTCAGCGGATCGGCGTTGATGACGTCGTCACGCAGACGCAGCGTGTTGGGGATCACCGCGGTCATCGGCTCGATACCGCTGGTGTCGACCTCGCCGAGCTGCTCGATCCAGCCGAGGATGTTGCCGAGTTCGGGCGCCAGCCGCGCCGCTTCCTCGTCGGACGTCGCGATCCGGGCGAGGCTCGCGATCTTCTTCACGGTGTGGGTGTCAACGGACATGCGGCAAGCGGCTAGCGTCTGCGGCGGACCGGTGCAAGCCGGAGGGCGGCAGTCAGTCGATCGCCGCGACCCAGTCCGGCAGATCGGCAAGCGACGCGAGCCTGGTATAGCGCGCATGGCCGACCGGCTCGGTGCCGCTCTCATGCGCCCAGGCCGCCTGTTGCGGGATGAACGCCGCCCAGCCTCCGGCCGCCAGCGCAGGCAGGACGTCGGACCGCATCGAATCGCCGGCCATCACCGCCTCCGCCGCTGCAACGCCGTAGCGATCGAAGATTCGGCTGAAGGTTTCGGCGGTCTTGTCGCTGACGATCTCGATACCGGCGAACCGCGCCCCCAGGCCCGATGCGGCGAGCTTCGCCTCCTGGTGCAGCAGGTCGCCCTTGGTCACCAGTACCAGCCGGCCCAACGCCGCGAGCCGGTCGAGCGTCGCCTCGACCCCGTCGAGCAAGGCCACCGGATGCGCCAGCAGCGCCCGTCCCGCGTCGAGGATCGCCGCGATGGTCGCGGTCGGCAGCGTCGGACCAGCCAATTGCGTCGCCGTCTCGATCATCGACAGCGTGAAGCCCTTCGCGCCATAGCCGTAGAGTGGCAGATTGCGCGCCTCGCACGCCTCCAGCGTCTCGCGTGCCACCTCTGCCGCCGCGAACGGCGCGAGCATGGCAAGCAGCGCCCGCTCCGCTTCCTGGAAATGGCGCATATTGTGCCAGAGGGTATCGTCGGCATCGAGACAGATGAGTCGGATCGTCATGACCCGCGCGTCATAGCCGCATCACCGCCCGCGCGACACCGACGCATTGCCTCGCCGCCGCCGCTCGGGCAGGAGGCCGGCATCCCTCGTCCAGGAGCCGTGCTTGGCCCGCAAGTTCCTCTATGTCGTCGCCGCGCTGATCGCGCTCGTGATCGCCGCCGCGATCGCCTACCGTTACTATGGCGCGGAACTGCTGCGCGCGGCGCTGGTGCCAAGCGAACGATTCCAAGCGCAGCGGGGAATCACCGCGGCTTCCTATGCCGAACCGCGGATGTGGATCGCGCGGCCCGACCTGCCGGGCAATCCGGCGCTGTGGACGCCGGCCGGCTTCAGCCCCGCACAGGTACCCAAAGCGGCGGTCTTCTTCATCCACCCGACCTCGTACATCGGCCGCGACCATTGGAATGCGACGCTGACCGATCCGGAGACGAACGCCCGCGCCGCGATCTTCCTGCGCGGCCAAGCCAGTGCCTTCAACGAAGCGGGCGACATCTGGGCGCCGCGCTATCGCCAGGCGACGTTCGGCGCCTTCCTGACCAGCGCCGCCGACGCCAACCGCGCGCTGGGCCTCGCCTATCGCGATGTCGCCGCCGCCTTCGACGCCTTCCTGGCGCAGGTCGGGCCCGATCGACCGATCATCCTCGCCGGGCACAGCCAAGGCGCATTGCACCTGACCCGGCTGTTGCGCGAAAAGGTCGCCGATACGCCGCTCGCCCGTCGTATCGTCGCCGCCTATGTCGTCGGCTGGCCCGTATCCAAGACCACCGATCTCGCCGCGCTCGGCCTGCCTCAGTGCGAACGCAGCGATCAGGCCGGCTGCATCTTGTCGTGGCAGAGCTTCGCTGAGCCGGCCGACCCGTCGTTGATCCTTGATACCTATGACAAGACGCGTGGCTTCGACGGCAATCCGCGCAAGGGCACGCCGATGGTCTGCACCAATCCGATCACCGGCACCGCCGATGCCGCCGCGCCGGCGGAGGCGAACCTCGGCACGCTCTATCCCAGTGCGGATCTGACCACCGCGACGCTGCAGCCCGGCAAGGTGCCCGCCGCCTGTCAGGGCCGCGGCCTGCTGATCATCGGTACGCCGCCCGACGTCGGCAACTACGTGCTCCCCGGCAACAATTACCACGTCTACGACTACAGCCTGTTCTGGGCGAACGTCCGTGCCGATGCGGGCCGTCGGCTTGCCGCCTGGACGCCGCCGCGCAAGTCGCGGCGCGCGCGGGTGTCGCGGCGATGATCGTGCCGGACGCCGCGGCGTTTCGCGCACTCCTGCCCGACGGCGGCCGGCTGCTCGGCCTCGATGTCGGCAGCAAGACGATCGGCACCGCCTTGTGCGACGCCGGCTGGAGTTTCGCCAGCCCGGCGACTTTGGTCCGCCGCACCAAGTTCACGCAGGACAAGGCGCAATTGATCGCGCTGGCGACCGCGCAGGCGGTGCGCGGCATCGTCATCGGCCTGCCGCTCAATCTCGACGGCAGTGAGAGCCCGCGCAGCCAGTCGACCCGCGCCTTCGCCCGCAACATGATCGATACCGGCCTGCCGCTGCTGCTGTGGGACGAGCGCTGGTCGACCGTCGCGGTCGAGCGCGCGATGATCGAACAGGACATGAGCCGCGCCAAGCGCGCTGAACGCATCGACAATCTCGCCGCTGCGCACATCCTGCAAGGCGCGATCGATGCGTTGACAATGGAATAGGCGTTCTCGTTCGGACGTGATCGACGCGTTCGATCGAGTTGATCGACAGGATTAGTCCGACAAGCGTCTGGCGCTGGCGCGGCAGACGACCATATGGGCGCCCCGGGCGTCCTGCCCGCTGTTTTGCCAGTGCGAGGATCTTCTCCATGCCGACCCCAACCCAAGGCTTCGCCGCCCAAGCGGCCGATGCGCCACTCGCCCCGTTCCGCTTCGAGCGCCGCGATCCCGGCGCCAAGGACGTCGCCATCGACATTCTCTATTGCGGTGTCTGCCACTCCGACCTGCACACGGCGCGTGGCGAATGGGACGGCACGCTTTATCCCTGCGTCCCCGGGCACGAGATCGTCGGCCGCGTCGTCGCGGTCGGGGATGAGGTCACCGCCTTCAAGGTCGGCGACATCGCGGGCGTCGGCTGCATGGTCGACAGCTGCGGTCATTGCGCCTCCTGCCATGACGGCGAGGAGCAATATTGCACCGGCACCGGCTTCGTCGGCACCTACAACGGTCCCGATCCGGTGCTCGGCGGCCATACCTTCGGCGGCTATTCGGACCATATCGTCGTCGACGAAGGCTTCGTGCTGAAGGTCGGCCATGACGAGAAGGATCTCGCCGCCGTCGCGCCGCTGCTCTGCGCCGGCATCACCACCTATTCGCCGCTCCGCCATTGGAAGGTCGGGCCGGGTCAGAAGGTCGGCATCGTCGGTCTCGGCGGCCTCGGCCATATGGGCGTCAAGATCGCCAATGCGATGGGCGCGGAGGTCTATGTCTTCTCGACCTCGCCGAACAAGCGCGAGGATGCACAGCGGCTCGGCGCGAAGGATCTGATCGTGTCCAGGGACGCCGACCAGATGGCGCAGCATCAGGGCACGTTCGACTTCATCCTCAACACCGTCGCCGCGTCGCACGACCTCGACCCGTTGCTGATGCAGCTGAAGCGCGACGGCACGATGTGCCTGGTCGGCGTGCCGGAGCAGCCGCATCCCTCGCCGTCGGTCGGCAACCTCGTCTTCCACCGCCGCGCACTGGCCGGCTCGCTGATCGGTGGCATCCGCGAGACGCAGGAGATGCTGGACTTTTGCCAGCAGCATGGCCTCACCGCCGACATCGAGATGATCCGCATGGACGAGATCAACACCGCCTATGACCGGATGGTGAAAAGCGACGTCAAATACCGCTTCGTCATCGACATGGCGACGCTCGGCAAGGCGGCGTAACCGATTCCCCTCCCGCTTGCGGGAGGGGAGTTGCACGTAGCCCCTACCGCGAGCGGGAGGGGGATCAGGCAACAGTTGCCCCCCGCCCCCGGCCGGTCTAACCGGCCCCCTCGATGCACCGCTCCGATCACAGCCCCGCCGCCCAGATCCCGGGCGGCGCCGTCTTCCCGCACCGGCATCTGACCGGAATCGACGGCCTCCAGCCGCACGAGATCACCTTCCTGCTTGACGAGGCGGAACAGTGGATCGGCGCCAATCGTGATCACGCCGCGCCCGACAAGCGGCTCGCCGGACTGACCCAGATCAACGCCTTCTTCGAGAATTCGACGCGGACGCTGCTCAGCTTCGAGATCGCCGGCAAGCGGCTTGGCGCCGACGTCGTCAACATGCACGCCGCGCAGTCGAGCGTGAAGAAGGGCGAGACGTTGATCGACACGGCGCAGACGCTCAACGCGATGCGCGCCGACGTCATCGTCATTCGTCACATGGCGTCCGGCGCGGTGCGGCTGATCGCCGACAAGGTCGATTGCCCCGTGCTCAACGCCGGCGACGGCCGCCACGAACATCCGACCCAGGCGCTGCTTGACGCGCTGACCATCCGCCGCCGCCGCGGCATCATCGCCGGCCAGCGCGTCGTGATCTGCGGCGACGTGCTGCACAGCCGCGTCGCCCGCTCCAACATCCTCAGTCTGACCGCGCTCGCCGCCGAAGTGCGCGTCTGCGCGCCGTCGACACTGATGCCGCCGGCGATCGAGCGGATGGGCGTCACCCCCTTCACCGATTTCGACAAGGCGCTGGTCGGCGCCGACGTCGTGATGATGCTGCGCGTGCAGAACGAGCGGATGGGCGGCGGCTACATCCCGTCCACCCGCGAATACCGCCTGCGCTACGGCCTGACGCCCGAGCGGCTGGCGCGCCTGCCCGATGCGCTTGTGATGCATCCCGGTCCGATGAACCGCGGCGTCGAGATCGATTCGAGCGTCGCCGACGGCCCGCAGTCGGCGATAACGGAGCAGGTGGAGATGGGGGTGGCGGTACGCATGGCCTGTCTGGACGTGCTGACCCGGCGCGCCCGCAAGGTGGAGGGCTGGGCATGAGCGTAACGGCGTTCCTCAACGCGCGTCTGGTCTGCCCGGTCGCCGGTGTCCGCGACGGCGCGCTGCTCGTCCGCGACGGCGCGATCGTCGCCGCGGGGACGGTCGACGTCCCTGCCGATGCGCAGACGATCGACTGCGGTGGCAAGTGGCTGGCGCCCGGCATCATCGACCTCGGCGTCTTTGCCATCGACCGCACCGCGTTCCGCAGCGGCGGCATCGCCCGTGTGGCCCTGATGCCGGACGGCCGCCCGGTGCTCGACGAACCCGGCGGCGTCCAGCGCGCGGCGCTGATCGGCAAGCCCGATCTGTGGATCCATCCGATCGCCGCGGCAACCCAAGGCCTCGTCGGGCGCGACATGGCGGAAATGGCGATCTGCGCCTCCGCCGGTGCCAAGGCCGTCGGCACGGGCCGCGGCTGGATCGCCGATTCGGGGGTGATGCGCCGGGTGCTCGCTTATGCCCGCGATCTCGACATCGCCGTGGTCAGCCATGCCGAGGACGGCGGCCTGACCGGCGAGGCGGTGGCAACCGACGGCGAGACGGCGACCCGCCTCGGCCTGCCCTCCGCGCCTGCGGTCGCCGAGGCGCTGGCGGTGGCCCGCGACCTGATGCTGGCCGAGGATACCGGCGCGCGGCTGCACCTGCGCCAAGTCACCACCGCCGCCGCCTTCGACCTGATCCGCGCTGCGAAGCGCCGCGGCGTCGCCGTGACCTGCGGCATCACGCCCGCCCATCTCCATTTGTCGGAGATCGCGGTTAGCGACTTCCGCACCTATGCGCATCTCTCGCCGCCGCTGCGCGGCGAGGCGGATCGCCAGGCGGCGCTCGCCGCCATCGCGGACGGTACGATCGATGTGCTCGGTTCCGGTCACGACCCGCACGGACCGGAGGAGAAACGCCTGCCCTTCGTTGATTCGACGCCCGGCATGGCCGGCGCCGAGACGCTGCTGCCGCTCGCGCTGATGCTGGTCCGCGACGGGCGCGTGACGCTGGACCGGCTGTTCGCGCTACTCGCCGCCCATCCGGCAAAGATATTAGGCCTCGACGCGGGCACGCTGGAGCTCGGCAAGCCTGCCGACCTCATGCTGTTCGATGCCGACACGCCCTGGCAGATCGATGGTACCGCCTTCAGCGGGGGCGCCGCCAACACGCCGTTCGACGGCCTGCCCGTGCAGGGCCGCGTCCTGCGCCTGTGGAAAGGCGGCCGGGAGGTCTGACGATCATTCCCGGATCGTCAGGCCCGCGACCGCGTCAGCGCGACGCGACCTGCACCGGCGCGCGCAGCCACTGCGCCATCTGGTCGCCGGCCTCGCGGCGGACGAAACAGGCGCCGCCCTTGGCGCGATAGTCGCGGCACATTCGCTCCGCCGAGTCACGGTCGAAGCCGCCGACCGACAGGCGGTAGAGGTTGCCAGCCTTGGCCGCGACCCGTGCGCCGGTCGGCTGATGACCTGACAGCGCAGCGAACCGCTCGGTCGCGCGGGTCCAGCCGGCCTTGGCGATACCGACGTTGCTGAACGCACCCAGCTGCACGTACCAATCGCCCGATCCGGCTGGCATCGGCACGACAGCATGCGGTGTGAGGGCGACCTTGATCGGGCCACGTGGACTACGGATCAGCGACGACGGCGTTGCCGCGTAACGGGCGACGCCCTGCGCCGCGCCGCTATTCTGCGGCAGTGGCTGCACCACCTCCTTGGCAGCGGCGAAGACCGGACGGAATGGCGTTGCCGGCGGGACCGGCACGTCGACCAGCACCGTCTTGGCGACCGGCGCCGCCACGGCGGCGGGTACGGGGACCGGAGCGGCAACCGCCGCCGTTTCGACCACCGGCGCCGCGGGCAGCGGTGCCACCGGCACCGGCGCATTGAGCGCCAGCGCGACCGGCTGGCCGGCATCGGCGACCGGCGTCACGCCCAGCAGGCTGGCGACCTGTTGCGAGGCGGCTTTCGGCTGCGCGAAGGCGGCCCATTGTTCGATCCGCGCGTCGACGTCGGCCGGCGACATGTCCGCCGCGGCAACGACCCGGGCCATCTGCCACTGGCCGGCAAGCGCATAGCTCAACGCCAGATTCTGCCGGATCTTGGCATTGCCCTGGCCTGAACGGGCGAGCGGGGTGAGGATGGCGATGCCGCCCGCCGGATCGCCCGCCAGCGTCGTCGCGAGACCGAGGTCGACACCGGCAATGGTGTCGCTGTGCGCCGCCAGCGTCGCCCGCGCCGCGACCCAGTCGCCGCCGGCGATCTGGGCGAGCGCCAGGTTGAGCGCCGCCTTGCCGTTGCCGGGCGTCAGTTCCAGCACATCGGCGAAAGCCGCCCGCGCCGAGGCGAAGCGACCGGCACGCAGATAGCTTTGCGCGAGCACCATCCGATAGCCGGCGTCGCGCGGCGTCAGTGCCACCGCCGCCTCGGCGAAGCGGACCGCCGTCGCGCTGTCGTTGTCGGCAAGGGCGCGCACCGCCTTGTCGTTCTGGCGCCGCGCCTGTTTGGCCGCCCGCGCCGCATCGTGATCGCCCGCGGAGGCGACATGGCTGCTGCGGTCGGTACAGCCGACCATCGAGCCGCCGAGCAGCAGCGCCGACAGGCTGAGTGAAACTAGTGCACGGCTGTTCATCGAACGTCCCCCCAGGGAAATCAGCGCGTCTTGCGCGCGGGCGGAAGCTGCGCGACCAGCGCATCGACTTCCGGGATCGCGCCGATCAAGGCGTCGAGCGCTTCGGTCACCAGATCCTGCGACGATCGGTTGGTGATCGCCGAGGCGATGCGGAGCCGCAGATGGCGGTTGGCGTCCACGCGCAGCGTGAAGGCGGCCTTGCCGGCATGTTGCGTTTCGCGGCGCAGGCGCGTTGCCGTCGCGACGGACACCGACTTGACGACGGGTGGCGGCGCCACCGCCGCCTCGAGCCGCTCGCGCTCGACCAGCACCGGCGGGATCGTCTCGCTGGCTGATGACGGCGCGTCGACGGCCGGCAACGCGGCGGCCACGGGCGCCGCGGCTGGTGTCGGTGCCGGCACCGGTTCAGGTGCGACGGGCATCGCCGCCGCAGCGGCATCGCCCATGTCGTTCCAGCCGAGGTCGTCCAAGCCCTGGGCGACGCCGCCGAAGCCGCTGAACCCTTGGCTGCGCATCGCCGGTCGCGCCTGCCCTTTGCGGGCGAGCAGCCCGGACGACAGCGACGCCATCGGCTTCGATCCGTTGCCGAACATCGGGCTCAGCCTCCAACCACGCGGCGGCCGAAGCCGCCGGCCGGCGTACGCCCGGCAAAGCCGTTGCCGGCACTCGGCACCGAAAAGACGGTACGCCGGAAATTCTTCTCCAGCCGGTCGGCGATATAGGTCCACAAGGCGCCGACCTCGGCGGCGGATCGGCCCGACGGGTCGACCTCCATCACGGTACGCCCGTCGATCATCGAGGCGGCAAAATCGGTCCGCTGATGCAATGTGATTGGCGCGACGGTGCCATGCTGCGACAGCGCGACCGCGGCGTCGCTGGTGATCCGCGCCTTGGGCGTCGCGGCGTTGACGACGAAGATCAGCGGCTTGCCCGCGCGGTCGCACAAATCGACGGTGGCGCCGACGGCACGCAGGTCGTGCGGGCTGGGCCGGGTCGGCACCACCACCAGCTCGGCGACGTTGATGACGCTCTGAATGGCCATGGTGATCGCCGGCGGCGTGTCGATCATCGCCAGCTTGAAGCCCTGCTGGCGCAGCACCTCCAGGTCGGCGGCGAGCCGCGCGACGGTGGTCTGGGCGAAGGCCGGAAATTCGGCGGTCCGCTCATTCCACCAATCCGCCAGCGATCCCTGCGGATCGATGTCGATCAGGACGACCGGGCCGTGGCCCGCCATCTGTGCCTGAACGGCGAGGTGTCCGGACAAGGTCGTCTTGCCCGAACCGCCCTTTTGCGATGCCATCGCGAGAACGCGCATAGGCCCCCTTGGAAAATTGAACCGCGTGAATTTACGCGCCAGAGGTGCCAGAGCCGGGCTAAGAAGCGGTTAATGCTGGGGAAGCCCAAAACCTGCGGTTTCGGCCATGTTTTCCTGACGTTTTCCACGTTCTACGCATGTTCCGCGCCTTCCCAGCGAGCGATCGCGGCGCTTCCGAGCTTCCGGTTGTTCCGGCGACGAGCGTAGTGCTCAACCATCGCCAGCGACTGTCCGCTGATCGCGGCGGTCTCGCCGACCGAGCATCCGGCCTCAAGCAACGCGTTGACGGCATTCTTGCGCAGCCCGTGCGCAACGATCTCCGCCTCGTGATTCGCGGCCCAGGCCTGGAGCCTCTTGCGCAGCGTTTCCGGCCGTAGCGGCTTGCCGCGGCGGTGCATGATCGTCGGCGCGTCCCGCGGGGCCGTCTCCAGCAGCTTCGCCAGAGCGGCGTGCACGCGTATCTCGAGCACCTTGCCCGTCTTCTGCTGCGTCACCACCAGATAGCCGTCTTGGATTGCATCCCACCGCATCTGACAGACGTCGCCGATCCGCTGCGCGGTGTAGTAGAGCAGCGCCGTCGGCAGGCTGACCTTCGGGTCGGCGAGCGCGAGCATGAGCAGCTGCTCCGGCCATGGCTCATGAGTGGCGTCGCCTCGCTCGACGAATTCGACGTCGCGCGTCGGGTCCGCGTTCACCCACTCCCGTTTCAGGGCGATCTTGAACATGTTGCGCAAGACGGCGAGCACCATGTTCGCGGCGCCTGGTCGATCCTGCATCTTGTCGAGCAGCGCCTGCACGTCGCGGCGCTCGACTTCGCTGACCGGCGCGTTGCCCATCTCCTCCTCGACCACCCGCATGTACGTGACGTAGGTCGACTGCGTGCGCTGAGCGCGGTTCTTGAACGACGGGGTCAGCTGATAGGCGCGGATCAGGTCGCTCATGACGATCGCCGACGGCGCACTCTCGCGTGCGTGCCGCGCCGCGACCATGCCGGCATAGGCGCGGCCGAAAGCGATGTCCTGCCGCGCGGGCAGCCGGCGGAGGACCGGCTTTCCGCCCTCGACCTTTCCGGTGACGAAATACTCGTACACCTTCCCCCGCGACCGCACGGTCTTGATGTAGGGGAGCGGCTTACCCGGTTTGGCCATAGAGCCCCGACCTGTCGCGCCAGCTGGCGACCTGCTCACCCGACAGGCGCGCGATGGCCTTGTCGATCGCGTCCTTCGACCAATGCTCGTGATTGCCGAGGCGGAACGGCTGCGGCAGCCGTCCGGCGGCGACCTCGCGCTCGAACTCGGCTGGCGACAGCTCGAGGTACGCGGCGGCGCTCGCGCGCTTCATGGTGCGAGCCCACGGCCTCACCGGCATTCCCCCATGTGGTACTGCCGCCAATACCGATCCCACCGGACAGCAGCCCCGGCAGCAATGGCAGCGCAGGACAGCGACCGGCCGTCCGGCAGCGTGCAGCGGGCGACGATGCGCTTGTAGCTGGTACCGACCGGCTGGCAGGTCAGGCGTCGATTGAGCGTCAGGCGCGAGACGATCAGCCGCGCGCGTTCCGCGGCGACGTCATCACAGGTATAGGCGGCGCGCCGCGCGGCCGGGCGGTGGCAGGGCTCGGCGGACGTGAAGTCCGGCGCCTGGATGCCGGCGACGCGGATCTTCTCGCCGGTGCGGCACCACAGCGGTCCATCGCCATCGTGCACGCGCACGACCTCGCAAACGAATGGCGGCATCACCGTTCCTGCTCCTTCAGGTGGGCGCGGATGGCGCGAAGGTCGCCTGCGGTGATGCTCATAGCCGCTCCGGATTCCCATATGTCAGCCCGGTCAGGATGATTGTCGTCCAAGTCCTCGGCTGCCTCCGCAAACGGCTTAAGCAACATCCGCAGCGCTGCGTTTTCCCGCGCTACCGCGGCTACGTCGTGGTTCAGGGTCATGCGGCGAGCCTTTCGGCAAGCATGTCGTCGGCTGCGCGGAACACGTCGCGCGGTGTGCGGATGCGGCGCGTCGAGATCGGGCCATCATCGTCCCAATCGTAGAAATGGTAGCGAACCAGCGTGGCCAGAGCAGCCCAGGCGCATTCCTCATCCCACTCCGGCTCGTAATAGCCGCTCATCGCACCGACCATGACGGTGCCGTGCCATGGATGTGACGGGGGATACACTTTTACGAAAGGCCAGCGGGTACCCGCGCGACCCTTGGGCTTTATGACGTATTCGCCCTGACGCATGCAATCGGTGTGCACGCTGGGGCAGCGCTCCCAGTGTTTGCGCGCCCGGATGAATATTCCATGGTAATTGTCACCCGCCTCGGGCAGGAACTGCTCGCGGTTGTCGCCAAGCAGTGGCAGGTATGGTGCCGCCCGCTTCGACAGTTTCTTGAGGATGCGGAGGTTCATGCCCCCTTCTCCTGTGCAGCGCGGCTGTCGATGACCGGTCGTACGAACACAGCGTAGAGCGGCTTGCAGATGGCGCTTCGGTAAGCCGCGATGTCCTTGAGCAGCGAATTGCCGCCGGCGGTCTGGCCAATCCACTGCTCTCCATGCATCTCGACCGCCATCAGGCGATAGCAGTGCGGGCCGTCAACTCGGTGCAGCCGATTCATGCCTCTGCCTCCCGCCCACTTTCCGCATATTTGAGAGAACTAGCGGCAAGGGCGCGGATTACATGCCGCGCTTGGTCGCGAAAGCTGGCTTGGACGGTTTCAGGAAGATACTCCCACTCGTAATCGTTCCAGCTGTCCTCGGCTTCATGCAGCGCGCGGGCTCCAACGTCTACAGCCGCCTCCCCCACGCTGCCCGCATGATTGGCCACAATGCCGTGATCTTCGCACGCATCGCGCCGGCCCTGTTCGTAGATGCGACGGTCGCGGTCGGCGAGGCTTTCGCCCGGCCGAATGTCGCTGCCCGCATGATTGGCCGGGCTGGCGGCGAGGGTTGCGATAGCGCCCGTATCGTCGTCGATGATGCCCGCGTCGGTCAGGATGCGGTGGAGGGTGGCCGACACATCGCCTTCCCATTCCTCGCTGACGGTGAAGGCGGCATTGACGGTGCCGCTGTTGCCTTCGGTGACGCTCGGCGAGCCGGTCAGTGCGTAATCGGACACATAGGTTCCTTCCGAGGATCCGGGGAGCGGCGTCGCCGCGTAGAGGGCGTCCATCGCCGCAGCGAAGATTGGCTTGGCGAGGGTATGGCCCGCGTCGGCGCCGCCCTCGGAGAGGTGGAGGCCGTCGTTGCTTTCCGGCGAACCGATCTGCATCCCGCCGACCCGGCCGAGGACGGCATCGCCGCCGATGTCGATCACCTGGGCGATGAAACCGCTCGCCTTCCACTGGCGAATCTGATCGTTGAAGGCTGGCCGCCGCGCGTTGTATTCCGCATTGATGCCATTCGCCTCGCCGTCGCTGGCGTGGCGCTCGGTGATCGTTTCGACCGCAACGGCGACCCCGGGGAGCGCCTCCTTCAGGTTAGCGATCACCGTGCGATAGCGCTCGACGTAGTTGGCGTAGAACTCGTCCTGCGAGACTTGGCCGCCTGAGTTGTTGACCATGAAGTCGTTGGGGCCTTCCTCAAGAACCACCACGTACGGCTTCGCGGCGATGATGTCGGGCACTCGGGATTCGAGATAGTCCAGCCCGCTGCCGCCGAGCGCCATGTTGTTGAGGGTGCGGTCGGGATGGGTGGCATAGTATGCGCCCATGTAATAGCCGCTGTAAGGCGGGTTGCCGGCGCCGTACCAGCTGGTGCCGAGCGTGACAGTGGTGGGGGTCAAGCTGCTGTTGCCGCCGCCGGCAGCGACCGACGGGGCGCGCGTCAGGGAGGTCGAGGCGAGCAGTGCCGGAACGATGCTGGCGGTGCCCGGCACCACCGCCGGCGCGCGCAGGACAACGCTCGAGGCCGCTGCGGGTGGCGCAACGGTGGCCACCCCAGGTAGGACGGACGGCGCATAGAAGCTGGCGGTGGTCGCCAGCGCGGGCGGCGCGACGGTCGCGGCTCCCGGCTGCACCGATGGCGCGAACTGCTGCCCGCCGGCTGGCAGCGCCGGCGGTGACACCGTTACCGCGCCTGCCGTGACCGCTGGCGGGTAGGGCGCGACGGTCGACGGCAGCAAATCAACGAGGATGCTGCCGGCGCCTACCGTCTGCACGACGGGCGCATAGAAGGCGGCAGCCGAGGCAAGGAGCGTCGGCGCGACCCCCACGCCGCCGGGTTGCACGGCCGGCGAGGGCGAGGTTGACGAGGACGGCAGAAGAGGCGGCAGGATCGAACCGGCGGCAGGCGCTGTGACGACCAGCGGGAAGATGGCTGCGTTGCTGTCACGCAGGGGCGGCTGCACCGTCATCCCGCCAGGCTGGACGCCGGGCGCGAAAGGGACTCCGGTCGACAGGAGCGCAGGTGGCAGGATGGCGGTGCTCGCGGCGATCACGCGCGGCGGAAAGGCGGCGACACTGCTGCCGAGCGCGGTCGGTGCGACCGTCACCGGCCCAGCGGTCAGCACGGGCGTGAACAGCGCGACGCCCGTGGCGAGACGAGCAAGGCGGATCGTCAGCAGGTTGCTCGCATCGCGGGGCGGAGCGGGCAGCAGAACCGCCGTCAAGCCGCCGCTGGCGATGATCTGCGTCGGCTTGCGCAGCGGCGCGACGACAATCGTCCTCATCACGCCTCCGGCTCTGTGACGGGCACCACGACCGGCAGCTTGATCTGCACCGGGATCCATTCGTCAGGGTCGAGGTCCGCCCGGGCAAGGTCGAGCCACGCGGCATCATTGCCGATGTTGCCGGTCAGGCTTTCCGGCAGGTCGAGCTCGACGGTGCTGTCGTCGATGCGGGTGATGCCGCCATTCTCGGTAGTGAGGGTGCCGGCCACGTCAGGCGAGCCGACATAGGGCCGCACCTGCGCGCGCAGCCGGCAGCCGACGGGGAACACGGGGTCCTCGCCAGTCACCTGCAGGCGCACACGATAGGAATAGCCCGCCGCGATCGGGGGCACGCTCTGGATCGGCATCGGGCTATTCCTGGCAGGAGGTCAGAGCTGGAAGATGCCGTTGGCGTCCCAGGAGACGACGATATTGCCGCCGTTCGGCGTCACCGGGAGACCGGTCGCCGTGTCGATGTAGTAGATCAGCTGGGAGGTGCTGGCGGTGCCGGTGTCGAGGTAGAGGATGATCGCCTCTTCCTTGTCGGTCGAGCCGCTGGAGCCCGCCGGCACGGAGGTGAAGAGGGCGTCGTCGGCATCGAACAGGCCGTTGACCACGGTCTTGTTCGCCAGCGTCGCTGCGGTGCCGTAGCGCGCGGCTGCGGGCACGTCCGACAGGAATTGGTGCGTGTCGGAATAGGTATAGGTGCTGGTGTCGACCAGCTGCGCCTTCACGGTGCCGCTGACCAGGTTCACGCCTGCGGTCAGCAGCGCCTGCTTGTATTTGGGGTAGAGCTTGTTCGCCATGGTGGTGGTCCTTCGGTGTTGAACGGGGGGTCAGCGCGGCCACGCGTCGAGCAGGAGGCGGCGCTTGTCGTCGCAGGCGCGGAGATCGAGGCGGCCCTGACGGATCGTCGCGTCGTCATCGGCCGCGGTGGCGCTACCGTCCGGCTGGCGCGCCTGTGGCGTCGGCAGGCACGGCTGCAGCGCTGCCGCTGGCGGGGCCGGCGGAGGCGGGAGGAAAGAGGGCCGCGTCGAGCCCGTCGACGAGCCGCACGCGCTCAGCAGCGCGGCACAGAGCAGCGCCGGCAGGTGTCGCCGCATAGGACATGACCTCTCTGGTGTTGGTGAGGACGATGGGGCGCAGCGCCGCGGCGCGGGCGGAATAGTCGCCCACCGCCGCGGTCACCCGCACCGGCGCCCTGACGCGTACGGGCACCGTCGATTGGGCGGTGACCGGCAGCGGCACGCACCCGGCGAACGCCAGCGACTTCGTCGGCGGTGTCTTCCCGTCGGGCACCCTCGCCTTCGCGGCGAACGAGAGCAGCAAGACGATCAACGTGCCGATCCAGGGCGACACCGGCCAGGAGCCGGACGAGACCTTCACCGTGACGCTCAGCAATGCGCAGACCGCCGGCAACATCACCTCGGCAACCGCGACCGGCACGATCGTCAACGACGACGTCGGCGGTGGCGGGTCGGTCACCTATGCGGCTGGTACGCCCGGTTATTTCCAGAACTCGGGCGGCGCGACTCAGACCGTCGCCAACCAGGCGCTGCAGGCCGGACGCCTCGCGCTGTTCGTGAAGTCCGATTACGACCGCGCGCCCAACACCATCGTCGTCAAGCGCAGCGGCCAAGCCGACATTCCCCTCACCAAGCAGGGCAGCAACACCGCCTCGAGCGTGTGGCTGGGCGACATCCCGGCCGACGCCTCCGATTACAGCATCGTCTTCACGCGCACGACCTCGCCGACGGCGCTGATCATCCAGGGCTTCATTCCAATCTTCATCAAGGGCGCGAACGGCACGCCGACGCAGTATTTCGAGCAGACGTTCGGACCCGGCAACGACACCAGCGTGACCATGACGAACACGCTGACGCTGCCGGCCAACGGCCTCGCGCTGCGGTTCGCGATCAACGACATCGGCAATGCAAACAGCGGCCCTGCCACGCTGACGAACAACGACGGCGGCACCACCATCGCGAGCGGCAACTTCACCAACTTCGACGGCGGCCCGACCGTCTACACCGTCGCCACCCTCCCCGCGACCGCGCAGCCGTCCGTCGGCTTCGCCGGCAGCTCGTCCTATATTCGCCTGACTGCGATCGCGTTCGGGCCATGACGCGCTCCTGCATCTGCCCGTCCTGCGGCTATAACCTTGAGCGCGAGCAGCTGATCACCGACGGTCCGTTCACCTATGACCCCACCTGTCCGGCCTTCCTCATCGACGGGGAGCCGGTGCAGTGCCGGCCGCAGGTGCGGGAGGTGCTCGGCAGCGTCATGCAGGCGCGCGGCCGAACGCTGTCATTCGATGTGCTGGCGGAGCGGATAGGGTCCGATGCCCTTCGGCCGAACCGGCTTATCGACGTTGCGCTCTATCAAGCGCGGCGCATCTTCGCGGCGTCGCCATACCCTTGCCCCGTAGAGCGCATCCGCGGCGAGGGCCTGCGCTGGACATTCTCCGCGCGATAGCACGCGCGGCCGCAGACATAGGAAAGCCGCCGCCCCTTGCTCGGACGGCGGCTCCTCTCAGCCTGACCAGAGGGGTCAGATCAGGCGAAACGAACGGTCATGTTGACGTTCTTGCGGCGACGCATCGCAAAGCCAACTGCGCTCATACCGAGGATCATCAGCGCCCAAGTGGCGGGCTCAGGAACGGCCGCGGTTGCGTTGAACGAGAAGTTGTCGACCCCGTACTGAGGGCCGCTAAACGTGACCGACTTGATTCCGGTAACCGCGAACGAATACGTCGATGGGAAATCGGAAAAGTTGATCGACTGCAGGAGATTGCCAGTCGCGCCATAGGCATTTGCCGTACCGCTCGAGGAGCTCACGTTCGCAAAGCTGAACGCGTCGGCCAATGTAGTCAAAGTTGCAGTGATCGGGCTTGTGAAGTTCGCTCCCGCGATGAACATGCCATAAGCCGGCGCCGGGCACCCGCCACCGCATTGGACGAAACTTGCGCCGGTGAAGTTGATGCCGAGGGAGCTGTAAGTCGAACCGACCGCGCTACCTGCGGTCGTGGAGGCACCACTGGGGGTCGTCTCGAAATTGATTGACGTTGTGGCCGACGCCGGAGCTGCGATCGCAAGTGCTGCGCCTGCTGCTGCCAAGGTGAAGAGATGCTTCATGTTGTGTCCCCTGAGGTGCCACGCAGAGGAGCGAGGCTGAGGCCCGGGTTAATCTCGCGTTCACGCAAAAGATACGCTCGACATGGAACCATTTTGAAACGTGCAATTTCGGCACATTAACCGACGCTACTCTGCCGTGAGCGCCTGTCGCGCCGCAACGGCCAACTCGCGGAATGCAGCCTGCCACGTCGCACCGGCTTGATCCCACGGCAGCGGACCTTCCATCCGCTCGATCCGGCTGTCCCATAGCTTCTCGGCAAGGTGCTCGATCAACGCCTCATCATCGTTGCTGGTGCATAGACGACAGCGCGCCATCACGATCTCGCAATCATCTCGAGAACACGGCGCACCTGATCGTCGTGATCTTGGTGCGCGTGCGGCGGTCGACCGCGGAGCGCGTGCGCGATCGCTACCCCCATATCGATCGTGATCGGCAATCCAATTCGTCTGGATATGGCGGTGATCGCCGTTCCGACGTCCCCGCCTCGCCCGTTCTGATGAGCGTGCGCGATCCCGGTGCCGGGATCATTGCGGGTAGCGGCGCGCCAGAAGGCGTCGAACGGCGCGCGGTCGCCGACGTTATGCTCGTCTGGCGTCGCGATATGATGCAGGAACGCCAGCAGGAAACGCAGCTGATGGCTGCGGGGCACGACCTCACCGGACCTGACCTGATCGGCAACCTCTTCCAGCGCAACCAGCGCTCGAAATGCCAGCTGCTTGCGCGTCAGCCGCATGGTTCCCACGGGTCGCGCGCGCCGAGGAGGCGCTCGCTGACGTTCAGATGCTGGGCCAGGAACAGCCGGTCGTCATCATCCAGGCGCCGTGGCGACCCACGCGCGACGAACTGCTGCAGATAGGCGGCATTGCGGCCGATCACGGCAGAGAGATTGGCGAGGCTTTCACCGCGATCGGCGGCGAGCTGCCGCAGGTTCTGTTGCGGGGACGACATCAGTAGCAGCACCAGTCAATCTCGGCGTCATCGACCGCCTCGAACATCTCGCCGCTAGCCTGCATGTCGTTGAGGTGCTTGCGCACGTCGTCCGGTCCGCCCGCACGCGGGAAGCGCCGATCTGCTTTCGCCGCGGCGACCAGTTCGCCGACCGGCCCCTCGCGATCCACCTGCTGCAGCAGCCATGCGCCGAACGCCGGGCGCGGTTCTCCATAGCGATCCAGACCAGTCTGCATCGTCTGTCCTCCGACTCGATTCGATGCCGGATGGTATTCCGTTCCGCATTTGTTCTCAAGCAGATCGGTGGGGGGCCGGGGTGGGCAAGAGGGGGTCGCTTCCGGCCAACGGCAGATAGGCTGTTGGCTGTCCCCTGCTCACCATCAGCCCGGTGCACCCGCATCAGTCCCGGCAGACCTATTATAGCCGGATCACTTCCGGGTCGGGAAAACCGGGCCTCGGACTGTCATCCCGGTCGCTGGGAACGGCTGCTGGAGCGAAACGACATCGTCGTAGCTGCCGCGCAGCCACCGGTCCCAATCAGCCTCGTGCAGGATCGTCACCATGGCTTTCGGGTGGATCGGCGCGACCAGTTCGTTCGGATCGCAAGTGACCATCGCAAAGCTGCGCCCCTTGGCGGTCACCTGCCAAAATCCCGCGATCGCAAAAACCGGCTGCGCGGGGACGGCGAACCACATCTCGCCCTTGATCGGCTTCCCCTCGCCGACCTGGTGCAGATCGGGCGTCCACTCGCAGAACTCGGTCACCGGCACCAAACATCGTTTTTCCGGATCAGCAGCAAGCGCCTGCCACTGCTTCAGCCCGAGGTTGCGGACGTTGGTCATCGGCCATTTTGCCCCGCCGCCGAGGACGTCCCAGAGCATCACGTCCACGGCCCGCTTCCCCCGCTCCTCGCGAACCACGAAGGCCTTCGACTTCGGGAAAAGCTCCTGGGGGTCTTTATTGGGTCGGACGACGTCCTGCGCCCATCCGGCGCCGAAGCGCTCGAACAGCGTCTCAGGTTCGCCGGCGAAGCGCGCACGATTGCACATCAGATGTCGAGATCGCGCCGCTGCATCTCCGCGAGCAGCGCCTCGACCTCTGGGTCGCCCGCTTCCCCTGACGTCCGCTGGTACGCGTCCAGCAGCTGCTTGTCCGTCCACATGATGAGGATGGCAGGATCGGTTGTGGCCCAGCTGATCATGCCGACATCGTAGCCAAACGAGACGGCCGCGCCAGCCCTATGACATCTCGCCGCTTTTGGACGGCCGCGGCTTCTCCAAGGCTTGCCCAGCCGGTGAAGTCTGCCCGTCAATCTCCAGCGTCCACAGGATAAGGCCGACCGCGTCTGTCACCGTAATTGACCAGGGGCGAGACCCCCAAAAACTCTCCGGTGCATCCTTGAGCAAGACGCCCGACAAGCGGATCGCATCATGCCTCGCCTCACGAAAAGTGGGAAATTCCGTCCCTTCCATATCGGTGAACCGCTTATCTGTTTCGGTATGGAAAAAGAAACGCGGCATTGCAGGTCCCCTGACTAGGATCTGTCATAGTGCTGCAATGCGACATTCGATCCGCGCTAAATGGTCGGCGCATCAGGTTGTGCCAAATCGACGCGGAGGCGTGACTCGATCACCGCACACCGCGCTTCGAGTTCCTCGGCCATTTGTATCAGGGTCGCAGCGATGCCCGTGCCAGCGAATCCCTTCGCCAGATCCCGATACCGCGCAGCCTGCTCCCGCAGATGATCAGCTTCAGACAACATACGGACATCATAGCCCGCCTATGTTGCTGAACGATTGGCGACCTGTTCATCTTGATGAAACGGCGCTGCCTGCCGCGGCGGCTAGCACCCGCCCGTCAGATCTCCTCGCGCATCACGCGCAGCCACCGCTTCAGGCGGCGCTACCATTGCCGCATTAGCGTTATCGGCTCCGGCCGCGGCGGACGAGGCGGCAGCGCTTTGCGCCGCACATGTTTATCGACTCATTGTCATAGCGTGGCACCACGATGCGTGCTTCACGCAGTGCAAAAGCACTATTGTTGATCTTGGCTTTTGCCAATCATCACGATACCCACGATGATCAATTGGGGGTATCGTTATGGCCGAAAAGGCGAAATTGGACTCGGCGGATCTTGCAGCGGCGCGCAAAAGCCTTGAGCCTTTTTTAACTGCAAACCCTAGTGCTTCCATCAGAGAATTCGGTACCGAGCCGAAGATATTTCGAGCTATAGAACAGCCTTGGGGGGACAAATCTATAGCGTTCAATATCACCGATCTTAGCACTGCTTTATGCGATGCGCTTAATGCGGTTATCCTCCCAGCGCGATTATCAGCGCTGTATCACCGCGATAGCCGACGATTAGAGGTTATTTGGACCGCTTACGAGCTGCCAGATAATCAAAAAATCGTTGCTCAGCGCTCGTTTAAATACTCTTATGAAGGCAGTGCTCATAATTGCTCTTTCGGCAGATCGAGCGATCGCCTTCTCGAAATTGCAAAAGTATTTGCGTCGTTGAAAATGTCTAACACTAGCTTCAGAAATATGCAGTCCATTCGAGCATATGTTAGAAGCCAAAACTCCGATAAGGCCCAAGACACCTCTATATCTCAGCCAATTTCTTTTTGGATAGACAATATAGACTGGGATGATGAGAAAACTGTTGAGTTTATTAATAACTTAAACTTCTATCTTAGCTACTATGATAACGAAGGCCCGATAGTAGCGCTGCATCAAGAATCTACCACTGACAAGCCGCAGCCAAAATATCGCTATATATCCGGAAAGTTTCCGGGGACGATAAAGGGTAAAAAGCTTGACAACAACCTTCTAAGCTTTTGGGAAGCGTCGAGCGGCGGGGATGCAGCCCGGCGTTTTCAGTATTACTATCGGATTATCGAATACACTTCATTTTTCTACATTGAAAGCTCAGCCCGCCTCGCCTTGAAGCGGATTTTAGCATCGCCCGATGCTGCCGATGATATTGGTGCAACCACTGAAAAGCTGATGTCAGCCTTTCAGATGTCAAAGCTTGACGAATATGCTAAATTTTCCCAGTTGATGCAGGATGTAATTGATCCAAAGATACTTTGGACAGGAATTAAGGAAAACATTTCAGCCTTCAGCAAAGACGTAAAATTTGATGGGGGTTACGTATTAAAGGCGATAATTGCGCCGACGACTAAGGAATCCACATTCATTCCCAAGGGTGTCGAGACCTTTACCAAATCCATCCGCGACATTAGGAATGCTCTTTCGCACGGTAGAGATTTCAAAAGCGCTTCGGTTATTATGCCTACTTCACGAAACCTTAACGCTCTTCAGCCATGGGTGCATCTGATAGCCATTGCAGCAGGCCAGGTTGTTTTATATAAAGACGTATCTTAGGTTACACCAACCCCTTGAGCGGTGGAACGATGTGGCCCAAATGGGGTTGGTTACGGTCGTCATCATGGAGGACGCGCATATGAATACCGGTGGTTGATCAACGATCATAAAGCGTTTCGCGCGAACTCAAACGCCGTCCGCTAGGGCGGCGTTTTTGCGTTAGCGCTTATGCCCTTATCAGGCGGTTGATGAATTTAAGCGGGGGTGGCTATCCCGCGAGACGCCGCGATTTCTCCTCAGCTACGCGCGCCTCCCGGCCCCGCAAGAAGCAGTTGAGCTGGCATGCCGCTCTCGTATTCGGTCGCGATCGGGGCAGCGATGCGGTCATAGACGGTGGCACCGTCGGCCATCACGACGTTCGGCAGGAAGGCCTGTTCGAACGTCTCGACGCCGCTGGTCACGCTCTCCAGCTTCGCCTTGATCACTAGCAGCAGCGCCCTCGCCTTCTGCCGGTGAGCCTGCTGGGCCCGGGCGATTCGCTGGGCGTTCGACAGCATCGCTCCTCGCCCATCTCGCGTCGGCATATCGGCGGCGGCGGGCAGGCCGACACGGAAACGGACCTGGCGCCCCTCCATCGCGAACTGGATCGTGAAGCGCTCGGGTTCCTCATATTGCGCGACGCGGTCGGCGCCGGCTCGCTTCACCAGCGAGACGATCTCGGCGATCGACTTTTCGACCGGCACGGTGGTGCCTTCAGCGTAGGCCATGCGGGCGCTCCGAAGTTAATGTGAAAAGCTCGCCGCATGTTTTCCTGAAATCGGCTAAGCCATTGAGGGTAAACGGGGGTGTTTTCCCGAAACGGGGGGTGAACATCGTTGGAAGACTGCGGCCCTGCGCATATGAAGCGGTTAATGGCCAAAAAGCAGGGTTACCGCCGTTTTTGCCGCTTTGCCTTCCGTCGCATCGCCGGGCATGGTGGCGGAAAGGGCTGAAGGGGGCGAATGATGCGTTTCGCGAAGATAATGCCGGGAATTGGCGTCGCGGCGGGGCTGATGCTGGCGGTCGCGCCGGCCGTCGCGCAGAACGTCAAGGCGGGCGTCGATGCCTGGGGCCGAGGCGACTACAAGACCGCGGTCGACCAGTGGCGCGGGCCGGCCGTGGCGGGCGACCCCGATGCGCAGTTCAACCTGGGCCAGGCCTATAAGCTCGGCCGCGGCGTGCCGCTCGACCCGGTGCTGGCGGAAAGCTGGTTCCGCAAGGCGGCGGTGCAGGGGCATTTCCAGGCCCAGGACAATTACGGCCTCGCGCTGTTCCAGGCTGGCAAGAAGGCCGATGCCGCACCCTGGCTGGAAAAATCCGCTGCTCGCGGCGAACCGCGGGCGCAGCTCGTCCTCGGCACGATGCTGTTCAACGGTGACGGCCTACCGGTCAATTATCCCCGCGCCTATGCGCTGATGACCCTGGCGGCCCAGTCGAAGATGGCCGCTGCGGCGGAGCCGGCGGCGCAGACGCTGGCGCAGATGGACCAATATATCACGCCCGCCGATCGCGAACGCGGCACCGCGCTCGCGCAGCAGATGGCGGCGCAATATCGCATGCCCGCCGGTCCGGCGGCCGGCATGCCGACGCGCGCGGTAGCGAGTGCCGACGTGCCACCGTCGCGCGTCGAGGCCGAACGCCCCCGGCCTCGCCCGGCGCCGCGCACGCCGGCACCCGACCGGCCGGTGCCCGACCGGATCGTCGAACAGCCCGTCCAGACCCGGCCCGCGCCGCATCGCCCTGCCCCGGCCGCCGAGCGTTCGACGCCCGCGCCCGTCGCGGCTCCCGCGGCCGGCGGCTGGCGCATCCAGCTCGGTGCGTTCAGCAGTCAGGCCAATGCCGAAGCGCAATGGGCGAAGGTGCGTGGCCGGCTCGGCGCGGCCAAGCCTGTCTACGCCCGCGCCGGCACCCTGACCCGGTTGCAGGCGGGCGGTTTCGCCAGCAAGGCCGCCGCACAGCGGGCGTGCAGCGCATCGGGCGTGTCCTGCGTCGTGGTCGCGCCCTGACGCTCGAGGCTGGGTCGGATCAGGCGATCCAGTCGGCGCGCCTGATCCCCTGCGCGTAGAGCAGCGCCGACAGGTCGCCGTGATCGATCCGCGCCGCCGCCGCCTCGGCGACGATCGGTTTGGCATGATAGGCGACGCCCAGCCCCGCCGCGCGGATCATCGCCAGATCGTTGGCGCCGTCGCCGACCGCCAGGCTGCGCGCCGGATCGATGCCCAGCGTGACGATCGCCTCGCGCAGCGTCGTCTCCTTGGTGGCGGCCCCGACGATCGGCTTGGCGACCGCGCCGGTCAGCCGCCCGTCCTCGATCAGCAGCCGATTGGCGATGGCGCGGTCGAAGCCGATCTCCGCCGCCACCGGCTCGGCGAAGCGGGTGAAGCCGCCCGACACCAGGATCGCCTGCCCGCCCCGCGCCCGCATCGTCCGCACCAGCGCCTTCGCGCCCGGCATGATCGTGACCCGTTCCGCCAGGCATGCGGCGATCACCGCTTCGTCGAGGCCGGCGAGCAGCGCGACCCGCGCGTCCAGCGCAGCCTCGAAATCCAATTCGCCGCGCATGGCGCGTTCGGTGACCGCCGCCACCTCCGCCTTGATGCCGGCATAATCGGCGAGCTCGTCGATACATTCGACGGTGATCATCGTCGAATCCATGTCGGCGACGATCAGCGTCTTGGCGCGGCTAGCGGTCGGCTGCACGACGACGTCGATGCCGGCGAAGACGCCGTCCAGTGCCGCGCGGGCCGCGATGGGATCCTCAGCGAACGGCAAATCCGCCGCCTGCCCCACGTCGATCCACATCGGCGCGGACGGGCCGCACCCTGCCTGCGCCAGCCGGTCGGCCGCCGCTGACAAATCGCCTGCATCGAACGTCCCTGCTGCTATGAGCGTCGCCGTGAACACCATCGTCTCCCGTCCCAGGCTGGCGCTCATCGCAGGGCCGACCGCGAGCGGCAAGTCCGCCGCCGCCATCCTGCTCGCCAGGCGACACGACGGTGTCGTCATCAATGCCGATGCCAGCCAGGTCTATGCCGACCTGCGCATCCTCACGGCGCGGCCGAGCGTAACCGAGGCGGCAGCGGCCCCGCATCGCCTGTTCGGCCATGTCGACGCCGCCGACGCCGGCTATTCGGCGGCCCGCTGGGCCGATGAGGCGAAGCTCGCGATCGACGCCGCGCACGCTGCGGGCAGGCTGCCCATCCTCGTCGGCGGCACCGGCCTGTATCTCCGCACCCTGCTGGACGGCATCGCGCCCGTGCCGCCGATCGATCCGGCGATCCGCGCCGCCGTCCGCGCCCTGCCCGTCGCCGACGCGCATCGGATGCTCGCCCGGGAGGATCCCGCCGCCGCCGTACGGCTCGCCCCGGCCGACACGACGCGGGTGGCGCGGGCGCTCGAGGTGATCCGGTCGACCGGACGCCCCCTCGCCGCCTGGCAAAGCGAGCGCGTCGGCGGCATCGCCGACGCGGTAACGCTCGCCGCCGCCATCCTGCTGCCCGACCGCGAGCGGCTCGTCGAACGGATCGACCGTCGCTGCGAGCAGATGTTCGCCGAGGGCGCAGAGCAGGAGGTGGCACAGCTGCTCGCCCGCGACGACGTTCCCGCAGACGCGCCGATCCGCCGTGCCATCGGCGTGCCGCCGATCGCCGCCTGGCTGCAGGGCAGGTCGACGCGGGCCGCCGCGCTGGCGCAGGTGCAGATCGACACCCGCCGCTATGCCAAGCGGCAATACACGTGGTTCCGTCACCAACCACCACCGAATTGGGTCGCCGCGAAAGATTCTGTCGATTTGATTGGTAAAATCGATCGTTTGTTGTCGAATCCGGGTTGACCCTGCTTCCGCCGCCCTCTAACCGCCCAGCCCTCACCGGCAGTATACGGACGGAGGTTATCGTGGCGGAGCAAAGCGGAGCGGACATCCTGGTCGAGGCGCTGTGCGATCTCGGCGTGGAGGTCGTGTTCGGCTATCCCGGCGGCGCGGTCTTGCCGATCTACGACGCCATGTTCCGCTCGGGCCGGATCAAGCACATCCTGGTCCGTCACGAGCAGGCGGCGACGCATGCGGCGGAGGGCTATGCCCGCTCGACCGGCAAGCCGGGCGTGGTGCTCGTCACCTCCGGCCCCGGTGCGACCAATGCCGTCACCGGCATCACCGACGCCCTGCTCGATTCGATCCCGATGGTGGTGATCACCGGCCAGGTGCCGACCGGGCTGATCGGCACCGACGCCTTCCAGGAGGCGGACACCGTCGGCATCACCCGCCACTGCACCAAGCACAACTATCTGGTGAAGGACCCGGCGCGGCTCGGTCCGGTGATCCACGAGGCGTTCCATATCGCCACCTCGGGCCGCCCCGGTCCGGTGGTGATCGACATCCCGAAGGATGTGCAGGTCGCCACCGCCCGCTACACCAAGCCCGGTGCGATCCAGCACAAGACCTATCGCCCGCAGGTGAAGGCGCGACCGAGCGAGATCGAGCAGGTCGTCGACATGCTCGCCGCGGCGGAACGGCCGATCCTGTATACCGGCGGCGGCGTGATCAACGCCGGGCCCGCCGCCTCGCAGCTGCTTCGCGAGCTGGCCAAGGTGACGGGCGCGCCGGTCACCTCGACGCTGATGGGCCTCGGCGCCTTTCCGGCCTCGTCGCCCCAGTTCCTCGGCATGCTCGGCATGCATGGCACCTTTGAAGCCAATATGGCGATGAACCAGGCCGATCTGGTCGTCGCGATCGGCAGCCGGTTCGACGATCGCGTCACCGGCCGGCTCGACGCGTTCAGCCCGACGAGCCGCAAGGTGCACATCGACATCGACCGGTCGAGCGTCAACAAGAACGTGCGCGTCGACCTGGCGATCATCGCCGACGCCGGCCACGCGATGGAGGACATGATCCGCGTCTGGAAGGCGCGTCAGCACCCGCGGCCGGATACGCGCGAATGGTGGCGCCGGATCGAGGGCTGGCGGGCGGTGAAATGCCTCGACTTTCCGGAAGCGGGCGAGGAGATCATGCCGCAGCGCGCGATCCGTGCGCTGTTCGAGGCGACGCATGCGCGCAACCCGATCATCACTACCGAGGTCGGTCAGCACCAAATGTGGGCGGCGCAGCATTTCGGCTTCGACGCGCCCAACAAATGGCTGACCAGCGGCGGTCTCGGCACGATGGGCTATGGCCTGCCCGCGGCGATCGGCGCGCAGCTCGGCAATCCCAAGGCTTTGGTCATCGACATCGCCGGCGAGGCGTCGATCCAGATGAACATCCAGGAGCTGGCAACGGCGACGCAATATCGGCTGCCGGTCAAGATCTTCATCCTCAACAACGAATATATGGGGATGGTGCGCCAGTGGCAGGAGCTGACCTACGAGAGCCGCTATGCCGAAAGCTATTCCGACAGCCTGCCCGACTTCGTGAAGCTGGGCGAGGCCTATGGCTGGAAGGGCATTCGGATCGAGGCGCGCGACGCTTTGGAGGATGGCATCCAGGCGATGCTCGACCATGATGGACCGGTGATCGTCGACTGCCGCGTCGCGAAGCTCGCCAATTGCTTCCCGATGATCCCGTCGGGCGCGGCGCATACCGACATGATCCTGCAAGCGAACGAGGTGTCGGGCACGATGGACGATGAGGCCAAGGCGCTGGTTTGACATGATCGTCACCCCAGCGAACGCTGGGGACTCAAGCCGCCAGAACCCGCTCAAAGAACAGGGAGACCCCGGCATTCGCCGGGGTGACGATCCGGATGCACATCAAGACCGAAGCCGCCGAACGACATACGCTGTCGGTGATCGTCGACAACGAACCGGGCATCCTCGCCCGGATCGCCGGCCTGTTCACCGCGCGCGGTTACAATATCGAAAGCCTGACCGTGTCGGAGATCACCCACGACAAGGCGGTCAGCCGGATCACCATCGTCACCAGCGCCTCGCCGCCGGTGATGGAGCAGATCATCGCCCAGCTTGACCGGCTGGTACCGGTACATAAAGTTACCGATCTCAGTGCTTTAGGCCCGCACGTTGAGCGCGAGCTGGCCTTGGTCAAGGTGGCGGGCAGCGGCGACCACCGGATCGAGGCGCTGCGCCTGGCGGAGGTCTATCGCGCCCGCGTCGTCGACGCGACGATCGGCTCCTTCGTCTTCGAGGTGACCGGCACAAGCGAGAAGATTGACAAGTTTGTCGAACTGATGGGCGAGGTCGGCCTGGTCGAGGTCGCCCGCACCGGCATCGTCGCCATCGCGCGGGGCAAGGACGCCGCTTAGCTCCACCCCTTTCGTCATCCCCGCCGAGGCGGGTATCCATAAGCACTAGCGTCTGCGGGTCTGGATTCCCGCCTTCGCGGGAAGGACAAGGAAGTAGAACATGAAGGTCTATTACGATCGCGACGCCGATCTGAACCTGATCACCGACAAGAAGATCGTGATCCTCGGCTACGGCTCGCAGGGCCATGCCCACGCCCAGAACCTGCGTGATTCGGGGGTCAAGGACGTCGCGATCGCGCTGCGGCCCGGCTCGGCGTCCGCCGCCAAGGCCGAGGCCGCGGGCTTCAAGGTGCTGTCGAACAAGGAAGCTGCGGGCTGGGCCGACATCCTGATGATGCTCGCCCCCGACGAGCATCAGGCGGCGATTTGGGATCAGGACCTGAAGGGCAACATGAAGCCGGGCAGTGCGATCGCCTTCGCCCACGGCCTCAACGTGCATTTCGGCCTGATCGAACCGCCGGCGGACATCGACGTGATCATGATCGCCCCCAAGGGGCCGGGCCATACCGTGCGCAGCGAATATGTCCGCGGCGGCGGCGTCCCCTGCCTGATCGCGATCCACCAGGACGCCAGCGGCAACGCCCATGACATCGCGCTCGCCTATGCCAGTGGCGTTGGCGGCGGCCGCTCCGGCATCATCGAGACCAATTTCAAGGAAGAGTGCGAGACCGACCTGTTCGGCGAGCAAGCGGTGCTGTGCGGCGGTATCACCCATCTGATCCAGGCCGGCTTCGAGACGCTGGTCGACGCCGGCTATGCACCGGAGATGGCCTATTTCGAGTGCCTGCACGAGACCAAGCTGATCGTCGACCTGCTCTATGAGGGCGGCATCGCCAACATGCGCTATTCGATCAGCAACACCGCCGAATATGGCGACATCACGACCGGCCCGCGGATCATCACCGACGAGACGAAGAAGGAGATGAAGCGGGTGCTCGCCGACATCCAGTCGGGCCGTTTCGTCAAGAATTTCGTCCTCGACAACCGCGCCGGCCAACCCGAGTTGAAGGCCGCACGCAAGGCGGCGGAAGCGCATCCGATCGAGAAGACGGGCGCGGGACTGCGCGCCATGATGCCGTGGATCGGCGCCAACAAGCTGGTCGACAAGGCGAAGAACTAAACGAAGCGCCGCCGCCCTCATCTCGCTCCGGTGGTGCGCCGGCGGGATGAGGGCGGCGGCCCGCAACCGATCGTTTCCGTTCCGGCACTTCCCGGCGCGTCGGCGTTATGGTCAAACAGCCCTGTCATTCAGGGAGACCATCCATGCGCCTTATTCTCGCCGCCGCGGTCGCCGCGGTCGCCATTCCTGCCGCCGCGCAGATCATTCCGACCGCCCCCGGACAGCCCGGTCAGCCGGCAACGAAGGTCCCGGCCGGCACCTATCAGGTCGACCCCTTCCACACTCAGGTTTCTTGGGAAGTGAACCACATGGGCTTCTCGATCCTGGAAGGCATGTTCGGCGCGTCGGGCGGCTCGATCACCATCGACCCGGCCAAGCCCGCTGCCGCCAAGGTCGAGGTGACGTTCCAGGTCGACCAGCTCAGCACGACCGCGGCCCCGTTTGCCAAGCACCTTCAGTCGAAGGACTTTTTCGACGCCGCGACATATCCGACGGCGCGTTTCGTCTCGACCGGCGTGACGCCGCGCGGCGGCAACAAGGCGACGATCACCGGCAATCTGACGATCAAGGACCAGACCAAGCCGGTGACGATCGACGCGACCTTCATCGGCGCGGGCACCAACCCGATGAACAAGAAGCTGAATTTCGGCTTTGACGGCACCACGACGATCAAGCGCAGCGACTTCGGCGTCGGCGCTTATGCCCCCGTCGTCTCCGACACGGTGAAGCTGCACATCCACGCCGCTTTCACCGCTTAATAAACACGATGCGGACGCCGGCGCGGCTTAGGCCGCCCGGCGTACCCGCGCGAACCCCTCGAACGTCGCGCGCACCGCGGCGTCGACGCCCTCCGACAGGCGCAGCACGCGCTCCAGCGCATCCCCGGCCTCACCCGGCTTGGCATAGGCCATCGCCCATTCGCCGAATTCGCGCGCCTCGATCTCGCGGCTCGACAGCAGCACCAGCGCGTGATGGCGAGGATCGGCCTGGATGCGGGCAAAGGTCGTATCGACCGCGGCATCGCTGCCCTCCAGCGCCTGCAGAAAGCGCTTGCCGTCGAAGAACAGCAAACCCGTGACGCGATCGCGCGCATTGTTGCGCCGCGACTGCGCCAGAATCGCATCGGCGTCGGCGACGATACCCCGCCGGACGGTGCTGATATAGACGAGTTGGCGCATGTTCCGGCCCTTTACAACCTGGGTTAATGAGCCCCCGCTCGTACCCGATTGCGGCTAACATCAACCCGTTAACAAAACGGTTCGCGATCATGACCTTTGTCGTGCTGGACAAGTTTCGATGAGGCCGGCATGACGCGGCCAGCATGATTAGCGCGCGCCTTCTTCGACTTATCCGCCCTTGAGGGTGGTCGTGCGCCCGCGCGCCGCCTTCAAGGGCCGACCTCGCACCAGCGCCATCTAACGCCGCGAAGTCCCGACCGTCGCGGCCAGAGCCGGGAAACCCGACGACATGCTCCGCGATCCTTCGACCAAGTACCGCCCCTTCCCCACCGTGCCCCTGCCCGACCGGCAGTGGCCGAGCCGCACCATCACCCACGCTCCCCGCTGGCTGTCGACCGACCTGCGAGATGGCAATCAGGCGCTGATCGACCCGATGGATGCCGACAAGAAAGGCCGGTTCTTCGATCTGATCTGCAAGGTCGGCATCAAGGAGATTGAGGTCGGCTTCCCGAGCGCCGGCGCGACCGAGTTCGACTTCATCAGCGGCCTCGTCCGCCAGGATCGGATTCCGGGCGACGTAACCGTGCAGGTGCTCACCCAGTCGCGCCGCGACCTGATCGAAACCAGCTTCGCCGCCCTGGAAGGCGCGCCGCGTGCGATCGTGCACCTGTACAACGCCGTCTCGCCGGCGTGGCGCAAGATCGTGTTCGGGATGAGTCGCGACGAGGTGCGGGCCATCGCGGTCGAAGGTGCCAAGGTGCTGCGCGACCAGGCCGCCCGCTATCCCGGCACCGACTGGCATTTCGAATATAGCCCGGAAACCTTCTCCACCGCCGAACTCGAGTTTTCGGTCGAGGTCTGTGCGGCGGTGATGGATGTGTTGCAGCCGACGACGGACAAGCCGTTGATCCTCAACCTGCCGGCGACGGTCGAATGCGCCACGCCCAATGTCTATGCCGACCAGATCGAATGGTTCGGGCGCCATATCCCGAACCGCGAGACGGTCGTCATCTCGCTGCATACCCACAATGACCGCGGCACCGGCGTCGCGGCGGCGGAGTTGGGCCTGATGGCGGGCGCCGACCGGGTCGAGGGCTGCCTGCTCGGCAACGGTGAGCGCACGGGCAATTGTGACCTCGTCACGGTCGCGCTCAATATGTACACCCAGGGCGTCGACCCCGGCCTCGACCTGTCGGACATCGACGGCATCGTCGACATGGTCGAACATTGCACCAACCTGCCCGTCCATCCGCGCACGCCCTACGCCGGCGAGTTGGTGTTCACCGCCTTTTCGGGATCGCATCAGGACGCGATCAAGAAGGGCTTCGCGGCGCAGGCGGCGCGCAACGACGATATGTGGGAAGTCCCCTATCTGCCGATCGACCCGGCTGATCTCGGCCGCAGCTACGAGGCGGTGATTCGCGTCAACTCGCAAAGTGGCAAGGGCGGCGTCGCCTGGATCCTCGAGCAGGACAAGGGATTGAAGCTGCCGAAACGGCTGCAGGCCGATTTCAGCCGCCACGTTCAGGCGCTGGCTGACGAGACCAGTCGCGAGCTTGGCGCCGCCGACATCTGGGGTCGGTTCAAGACGACCTATCTGCCCCGTGACGACGATCGCTTCGTGCTGCGCGACTATGAGGAACGCGGCAGTGCGGGCGATCGGCTGTTCGTCGGACGCGTCGCGGTGGACGGCGAGGAGCGGTCGATCAGCGGGCGCGGCAACGGCCTGATCTCGGGCGTCATCGCCGCGCTGGCGGAGACGACCGGACCGGCGCTCGACGTTGCGGACTTCAGCGAACATGCGATCGGTCATGGTGCCGATGCGCAGGCGGCCGCCTATGTCGAATGCCGGACCGCGGATGGGCGGACGGTATTCGGCGTCGGCATGGACTCGGACATTGCCACGGCGAGTGTCCGCGCCGTGCTCAGCGCAGCGAACCGCGCCCATCTCGCCACTTCCATGTCCTGACCGAGAGAAAGTCTTTGAGGGGCATAACGGCAGCGACCGTCCTTCTCGTTGCCGAGAGATGCGTCTTGGCCGGTCTCAAGACATCACGCGCGATGCCGGCAACACTCATGGAAAAAAAATCGGAGACAGACTGACCTAAGTTGCTAACGGCGCTCAAACTCGGGTCTACCGCTTTCGCCTGGCGGAGGAGGCGGTGTGCCGCGATACTATTTTCATGTGCAGGACGGGATCAATCTTCCCGATCTGACGGGCCATGAATGCCGCGACCTTGCGGCAGCACAACGAATGGCGGTGCGACTGGCAGGCGATCTGATCCGAGAGCTCGGCACCGATCTTTGGCTCGATGGTCATTGGCAAATGAACGTCACCGACGACAATCAGCTGACTTTGTTCTGCCTGATGTTCACGGCGATCAATTCGCCCGCCATGGCCCTGCATCGCTAGCTGCCACCGCGCCGATCAGACAGACGGAGCCGATGGGCCGGCTCGATCGACCATCGTCCTGCTAGGCGCCTGCCGCCGCCCGGCGTCGGGCCGAGCGACGGATGGACGTCTTCCCTTACCAGCCGCGCCAGTAATCGTGACGCGCCCTGCGGTCCTCGTGCCGCGCAAAACGCGCGTCACGCCGAGCCTGTTCGCGGTGAAAGGAGGCGGCGCGGGCATAGGCGTCCGCCGCACGGTAATCGCCGTAATGCGCGGCGGTCCGGGCGTTGCGCTCGTCGTTCCAGGCCTGCTGCGCACGGACGTCGGCGCCATGATAGGCGCGATCCGCCTGCCAACGGTCGTAGCCTGCCGATTGAGCGCTGGCGCTCGTGGCGGTCAGCGCGGCACCGCCGGCCAGGATGGACAGAAGCGCGATTCGAAATCCTTGCATAACCTCGACTCCAACACGGGTATGATCCCGATGATCGAGGTAGCGGTCGTCGGCTGAACCGGGGCTGGACCTGGCATTTAGGCAGACGACAGGATCGGCGGCGTCACCGGCCGCGCACGATCTCGCACCCCACCGCCGCGTCTGGATAGACGTCCATCTTCAGCGACCGGACCCGGACCTGCCGCACGCGCGGATCACCGAGGCAAAGCGAAGCGATCGCCTCGACCAGCGTCTCCTGCAGTGCGAAGCCGGGTCCGGTTGCGAGCGCGTGGATGCCGTCGCGAATGAAATCGTAATCGAGCACCTCCTCGATCCGGTCGGCGCTGGGCGGGGCGGAATAGTCGACGGTGAGCCAGACCGAGATACGCACCCGCTGTGGCAGCGCCTCGTGCGGATGGATGCCGAGGCGCATCGCAACCTCCAGCCCGTCGAGGATCGTCGTATAGTCAGCCATCGCGATCCTCGAACATGATGTCGCCGCCGCTTGGCAGGAAGCGCTGACCGCAATCGACGTATAGGGTCTGGCCGGTGACGCTGCGCGCGCTGAGCAGATAAACGACCGCTTCCGCCACGGCCTCGGCGCCGACCGGACGCCGCAGCAGGTTCTTGTGCGCGGCGCGGTCGAACTCGGCGTCGCTTTGATCGCCGCTTTTCAGCGTCAGCCCCGGCGCGACCGCATTGACCCTAACCTGCGGTGCCAGCGCCTGCGCTAGCATTGTTGTCGCGCCGGCGAGCGCGAATTTGGCCATCGAATAGGAAAAGAAGTCGGGATTGGGATTGGCGAGCTTCTGGTCGAGCAGATTGACCACGGCAGCGTCGGCGACGTCAGGTTGGGCAGCGAGCGCGGCGGCAAGTTGCGCCGGTGCCACCGCGTTGATCTGATGCAAGCGCTGGGCCAGCGCAGCGTCGATCGCCTCCGGCCGGTCGAACTCGAAGCGGGAGGCACTGTTGACCAGGGCGGCGATCGGCGCGCCGGCGGCGGCGCGGGCGCGGGCAAATAGCGTCGGCACCGCGGCAGTATCGGCGAGATCTCCCCGCACCGCGACGCCGTGCAATTCCCCGGCCAGCGTCTCCGCCTCCTCCTGCGATGCACCGTAATGGATTACCGGCCGCCAGCCGGCGGTCGCGCAGGCCTGTGCGATCGCCGCGCCCAGCCGCTTGGCGCCGCCGGTGACGAGTACCCAGCGCTCGGCTGCCGCAGCCGCCGTCACGCGTGCGCGAGACCGATCAGCGACAGCACCTCCTTGCGGCTGCGCTCGTCGTCGCGGAACACGCCCATCATGCGGCTGGTCACCATCGACACGCCCGGCGTGCGGACACCGCGCGCCGTCATGCAGGCATGGCTCGCCTCGATCACCACCGCGACCCCGACGGGTTTCAGATTTTCCCAAATGCAATCGGCGACCTCCGCGGTCAGCCGTTCCTGCACCTGCAGCCGCCGGGCGAAGCCGTGCAGGACGCGAGCGAGCTTGGAGATGCCCACGACATGGTCTTTGGGCAGATAGGCGATGTGCGCCTTGCCGATGATCGGCGCCATATGGTGTTCGCAATGCGACTGGAACGGAATGTCCTTGAGCAGCACGATCTCGTCATAGCCGCCGACTTCCTCGAACACCCGCGACAGATGATGGGCGGGGTCCTCGCCATAGCCGGCGCAATATTCGCGCCACGCCTTGGCGACGCGGCGCGGCGTGTCGATCAGCCCTTCGCGCGTCGGATCGTCGCCGGCCCAGCGGATCAGCGTGCGCACCGCCTCCGCCACGTCCGCCGGAATCTCGCCTGCGGGCGCCGCGGCCACGAGGTCGCCGTCGTCGGGTGTCGCGCGGCTATCGGTCATCGTTGCTCTGTCCTCCTGTCGCCGCCGGCCTGCGCGGCGGCGGGCGACCATAGGTGCGAACGCCGGGATCGGCCAGTGGGCTCCCCACCCCGCGCCGCCCGCCCAGCCCCGCCGCACAATGCAACTCTTTGCCGCATTGACGCGCTTTGCGGTGGATCAAGATGAGGAGAGAGACATGGCACAGGACCTGAAGAAAGGCGACGACGTCACCTGGAAGAGCCACGGCGGCACCGCCCATGGCGAGGTCGAGAAGAAAGTGACCAGCGACACCAAGATCAAGGGTCACACGGTCCGCGCCTCGAAGGAGGAGCCGCAGTACATCGTAGAGAGTGACAACGGCGGAAAGGCGGCGCACAAGGCAGGCGCGCTCAAGAAGGCGTGAATCGCTCCGCCCGGCGACACGGACCGGGCGTAACAGGAAGGAATGCGATGGCTACCACTACCAAGACCGGCGGCATCCACGCCCCCGTTCAGCCCTCGGAAGAGCTCGGCGCCGTGGTCGGCAACGAGAAGCTGCCGCGCAGCCAGGTGATCAGCAAGGTGTGGGACTATATCAAGTCCAACAACCTGCAGAACCCGGAGAACAAGCGCGAGATCCTCGCCGACGACAAGCTGAAGAAGGTGTTCGGCAAGGACAAGGTCACGATGTTCGAGATGAACAAGTACATCTCGCAGCATGTGAAGGCCTGATCACCGACACCGGTTTTGGACGAGACGGGGGGCGCGACGAGACGCGGCGCGCCCCCTTATACGATAACGGAGTGTCCCAATGCGGGACGTGGCCATCGATGCGTTGCCGCGCCACGAGCGCGAACGGTCGATCAGCGCGCCTTACGCAAACTGAGGAACGGCATCGCGATCGTCGACGCGATGATCATCAACGCGCCCGCCAGCACGTACATCCAGAAAGAACCCGGCTTCGCCGACATCATACCCGCCCCGAATTTGGCGTCGGACAGCATTATCGCCGAACCGACCACGAACCCCGCACAAAAGCCGCGTAGCGGCGACCCCATCGTCCCGTCCCTTAGCTGTTCCAGCCGCCGTGCGCAAAATCGCTAGACGCGATTTGTTGCACTGGCTTGTCACGATCGACGGACGAAGTGTCGCAGAGTGTCGCACGCGACCAAGCGGCACTCCGTGGTGGCACGGCGGGAGCACCGGGGGGAGGCCCGCAACCGCCGTACCTGATCATGAGATGGGCCTGACGATTACGGAAAGCAAGGGTACGACCGCATGACCCTCGGCCATGGCATGACGCACCGACCCCGTAATCCGAACCGGGCTGGCTCGTCCATCGACCTGGTTATGACACCGAAGCAGTCGACGCCGTTGCCCCCTCGTGCTGCCCATCGCAAATCCGATGCCGTCGACGGTAGAAACCGCTGAATTGCACAGGCGAACGATGACTAGGTCGCATCACGCCCCATCCGGAGATCAAGCGCAACGCCTGCACGGAGCAAAGTCATCGCGACGTCACCAAGCTAGCTTCGACCGCCCCTATGCCACTCCGGCTTGCCAGGCCCCTCACCCGCTCACTCCTGCTCATCGTGCAGCCCTGTTAGCTCAGTCGACCCCACGGGGTCATCCTCAGCCAGTGTGTCTTCGAGAAAGAAACCCGCTGGGATGTCGAGCACCAACTGCCGTGCTTCCCCCTCATAATCCTGCGCGATGATCGGAAACGCATCCACGACCTGGCGCAGGAAGGGCTTGTCGAGTTCATCCACATCCGCCGCGAGACTTTCCAGCATGCTGACGGCCGTGTCGGGATGCAAATCCTCCTCATCGGTCAGGCTCAGCTGAACGACGACATTGGCAATGATGCGTGCGACCTGCGAAGCGATCATGGCTCTACCACCCTGGCTTTGATGTTGGTAACCTTGGCATTCCTCAAGATCTTGAAGGCCTTGACCTTCTGCTTGGCATCGGGAACTTCCCACATCCCGTGGATGCCGTTCTGCGCCAACGCCTTTGATTGCCGCAGCACCTGTGCCCTTGCGTGTGGGAGATCGACAACCTTCCACTTGCGATCGACCATATATTCGCCGTCGATGCCGTCGAACTTGACCGGTCGCATCGCGCCATTCGGCATCCGTCGCATCAAGGTCGGCGCCAGACCGGGCCGCGCTCCCGGAGCGGCATCGTTGTAAAGCGTGGAAGGCCGGCCTTTCTTGAGTGTTTCCTTGGACCAAGTGATCGCCGGCCGCTCGATGGTCGGACGCACTCTCGCCATCCTCAGCCGCCGAAGGTTCGCAAACCGGGAAAGCCCCGCCGTAGGCGCGGCCCCGATCGCGACGGTTCCGACGGCCCGCCCGGTGACACGACCAACATCTCGGGCCGATGCGTTCGCCACGGCTCGCCCCGCCCGCGCGATCTGCCGATAGGCCGGCGTGTCCTCGGCAGCGATCGCATGATCCAGCATGGCCGCGACGCCTGCGTTGGTCTCCCGCATGGTCGTCACCGGATTCGTTGTCACGAGAGCATAAGTGTCCGAGACCGTCGCCTTGCCTGCGGCGTACAGTCCCTCGCCAACGCCGCCGGCGAAGTCGACGAGACTATTGCCGCTCGACTGATTGATCGCGCGTCCGTGCGACACGTCGGATCGCGCCGACTCCGCTGCTCGTCCCGCCGTGTTCTGGGGCGTAGCCCTTGGACGGACTGCCGACCCCGCGATCGCCGCTGCGTCCCGCGACGACCGGAGGCTTGCCCGACGAGCGCCAGCCCCTGCGCCTCTTCCGGAGGCCGTTCCCCCGCCTCCCCGCGTGGTAAAACGTCCATCTGCCGGATCATGCCATGGATTGAACTTGAGCTCGCGACCATCGTCGCTCGCGGCTTGCGGCAGCCACCCCGTGCGCAGCCAATCCGCAAACAACCGCCGTCGCTCGAACTCCGACAAATGCATCATCGCTTCCGCCCCCGACAGGAGAACGTTTAGCGAACGAACGTGGAAAAGTCAATCCGAAATGGACTCATAACCGGTCAATGTGAGTAGCATTGCCCTGCGGTCCAATGATGACAGAAGAAGATGGTGCCCCTGGCCGGACTCGAACCAGCATGCCTTGCGGCGTTCGATTTTGAGTCGAATGCGTCTACCAATTTCGCCACAGGGGCAGCGAAGATCGGCGCGGTAGCCGATGGCGGCGGCGGGATCAACCGGCACGTCGCGAATCAGTTGGCCGGCGCGCGGCGGCGATAGCTCAGCGCTTCCGCGACGTGCGGCCGGCCTACGCCTTCGCTGCCGGCGAGATCGGCGATCGTGCGGGCGACACGCAGCACCCGCGTATAGCCGCGCGCGGAGAGGCGCATCGCCTCCGCCGCTTGGGCAAGCAGGGTGCGTCCGGCCTGATCGGGCGTGGCGGCCGCCTCCAGCAATTTGCCGCCCGCTTCCGCATTGGTGCGCGGGCCCTCCCCGGCATAGCGTGCCGCCTGCACCGCCCGCGCCGCTGCCACCCGCGCGGCGATCGCCACCGATCCCTCGCGCGCGGGCGGCAGCACGAGATCGGCAGCGGTGACGGCGGCGACCTCCACATGCAGGTCGATACGGTCGAGCAGCGGCCCCGACACCCTGGCCTGATAGTCGGCGGCGCAGCGCGGCGCACGGGCGCAGGCGAGGCTGGCATCGCCGAGATGACCGCAGCGGCACGGGTTCATCGCCGCGACGAGCTGGACGCGGGCGGGAAAGGTGACATGGGCATTGGCACGGGCGACGGTGACCGTGCCCGTCTCCAGCGGCTGGCGCAGCGAATCGAGCACGGCTCGCTGGAATTCGGGCAGTTCGTCGAGGAACAGAACGCCGAGATGCGCGAGGCTGACCTCACCCGGCTTGACCCTCAAGCCGCCGCCGGTCAGCGCCGCCATCGATGCGCTGTGATGCGGCGCCCGGAAGGGCCGCGCCCGCGTCAACCGGCCACCGGCAAGGGTTCCCGCCACCGACTGGACCATCGACACTTCCAGCGCCTCGCCCGCATCGAGCGGGGGCAGGATGCCGGGTAGACACGCGGCCATCAGCGACTTGCCGGCGCCCGGCGGTCCGATCATCAGCAGATTGTGCCCGCCGGCGGCGGCGATCTCCAATGCGCGCTTGGCCACCTCCTGCCCCCTGACCTGGGCGAGGTCCGGTCCGGGCGGCGGCGCGTCCACCTCGCCCGCCGGCGGCGGGGCGAGCAGGCCGTGCCCTTTGAAATGGTTGATCAGCGCCAGCAGGTCCGGCGCGGCGAGCACCTCCACCGATCCCGCCCAGGCCGCCTCCGCCCCCTGCGCCGCCGGACAGATCAGCCCCGCTCCCTCCGCCCCGGCATGGAGGGCGGCGAGCAGCACGCCGGGCGAGGACGCGATCCGCCCATCGAGGCCGAGCTCACCGACGACGATATAGTCCGCCAGCGCCTCGCTATCGATCACGCCCATCGCCGCGAGCAGGCCGAGCGCGATCGGCAGGTCGAAATGCGACCCCTCCTTGGGCAGGTCCGCGGGTGACAGATTGACGACGATCCGTTTCGGCGGCAGCGCCAGACCGAGAGCGGCGACGGCACCGCGCACCCGCTCCCGACTCTCCCCTACCGCCTTGTCGGCGAGCCCGACGACGTAGAAGCCAGGCAGGCCGGGGATCAGCTGCACCTGCACCTCGACGGCGCGCGCCTCCAGCCCCAGATACGCCACCGTCCGTACGATCGCCGCCATGCCTTGCCCCCGGACTGCTGCGATGTCACGCAGCCGGCCATAGCTATACATAGGTGCGAATCCGGCCTGCCGGTGTCTTGCGCTCCTATGGCACCACCACCAGATGGAACGTCGATGAGCGATCGCCACCCCGCCCTGCGCATCCTGCAACTGACGGCGGGCGTGCTGCTGATCGTCGGGGCGGGCGTCGTGGCGCCGCTGCCCGGGCCGGGCGGCATCTTCCTGTTTGCTGGCGGACTGGTGCTGATCCTGCGCAATTCGCGCTGGGCGCAGGTGCGCTTCGTGCGGCTGAAGCGGCGCTGGCCGCGGCTCGGCGGATTGGTCGACCGCGCGATGCGCCGCCGGTCGGCGCTGCGCCGCCACGCCCGCGACAAGCAGCTGCGCTCGCGTTGACTTGCCGCCACCTTGCGGGTAAGCGCCCCGACCATCCGGCCGCCCTTCGTGGTGGCCCTTTTCTATTTCGACGTATTCGAGGAATGAACCATGAAGCGGACCTTTCAGCCGAGCAACCTGGTGCGGGCACGTCGCCACGGCTTCCGGGCGCGGATGGCGACGGTCGGCGGCCGCTCGGTGATCCGCGCGCGCCGGGCGCGCGGCCGCAAGAAGCTGTCAGCGTAATTCCCCCTGTCGGCGACGCCGACATATTGACGCTGACCCGCCGCCGCGATTTCGTGGCGGCGAATGCGGGGTTGCGCGCACCGATGCCGGGCTTCGTCCTGCTGGTGCGCCCCCGCGACGACGGTGACGCGACGATTCGCGTCGGCTTCACCGTCACCAAGAAGATCGGCAATGCCGTCGTCCGTAACCGCATGAAGCGGCGGTTGCGGGCGCTGGCGCGCGAGCTGTTGCCGACCGGTGGCATCCGCGGTGCGGACCATGTGCTGATCGGCCGCGACGGCGGCGTCGAGCGCGACTTTGCCGCTCTGCGCAGCGAGTTCGGCAAGGCGCTGGGCAAGATCGCGCGCGGCGAATCGGCGCCTGCCCGCGGTCCTCGCCCGCCGAAGCGGCGCAAATGATCGCGCGGCTGCTCATCGTGTTCGTGCGACTCTGGCAGGTCGGCCCCTCGGTCGTCCTGCCGTCGTCCTGCCGCTACCAACCCTCCTGTTCGGCCTATGCAATTACGGCGCTTCGCCGCTATGGCGCGCTGAAGGGGGGCTGGCTGGCGGCGAAACGGATCGCGCGCTGTCATCCCTGGGGCGGGTACGGACCCGATCCCGTCCCGTAGAATTGGGGTCGGACCTTGAACAACGAACGTCAGAATTTTGTCCTGTTCGCGGTCCTCGCGGCCCTGATCCTGTTCGCCTGGCCACTGATCCAGGGGAAGTTCTTCCCGGTGGCCAATCCGCCGGTGACCAAGATCGAGAAGGGCAAGTCCAAGGCCTTGCCACAGCCGTCGGCCGATCCCGCCGCCGACAATCCGACCGCGATCCGCAACCGCGACCTCGTGCTGCGGGAAACGCCGCGGGTCGCCATCGACACGCCGACGCTTAAGGGTTCGATCAACCTCAAGGGCGCGCGGATCGACGACCTGGTCCTCGTCAAGTACAAGCAGGACATCCGCAAGGATTCGCCGCCGATCCGCCTGCTGTCGCCGGCGGGGTCGCAGGACGCCTATTTCGCCGGCTTCGGCTGGCGTGACGAGGGGCTGAGCCCGCCCGCCGCGGACACGGTGTGGCAGGCGAGCGCGCCGGTGCTGAAGCCTGGCCAGCCGGTGACGCTGCAGGCGCAGAACGCGCGCGGCCAACGCTTCCAGATTCGCCTGTCGGTCGACGACGGCTATATGTTCACCGTGACGCAGACGGTGGCGAACGCCGGCGGCGCGCCGGTGCCGGTCGCCCCCTATGGATATGTCAGCCGTGTCGGCGTGTCCAAGGACCCCGGCACCTGGCAGATCCACACCGGGCCGATGTCCGTCCACAATGGCGGCGCGCATTACGGCGTCAACTTCAAGGATATCGACCAGGCGCCCGACCGGTTCACCACCACAGGCGGCTGGCTCGGCTTCACCGACAAATATTGGCTGACCGCCCTCGTCCCCGATCAGGCGGCGCAGTTCGACGGCCAGTTCCGCTCCGGCGGCGACAAGCAGTATCAGGCCGATTACGCCTTCGCGCCGAAGCTGCTCGCGCCCGGCAAGGCATTGACCCAGACCAGCCGCTTCTTCGCCGGTGCGAAGGAAGTGAAGCTGCTCCAGCAGTATGAGAACCAGCAGGGCGTCGCCAAGTTCGACAAGGCGATCGATTGGGGCTGGTTCGAGATCCTGGAAAAGCCGATCTTCACCTATCTCGACTGGCTGTTCCGCATGGTCAGCAATTTCGGCGTTGCGATCATCCTGCTGACGATCACCATCCGCGGCCTGATGTTCCCGATCGCACAGCGCCAGTTCGCCAGCATGGCGAAGATGCGCGCGTTGCAGCCGAAGATGAAGGCGATCCAGGACCGCTACAAGGACGACAAGGTCGTCATGCAGCAGAAGGTCATGGAGCTGTACAAGACGGAAAAGGCGAACCCGCTCGCCGGCTGTCTGCCGACCCTGATCCAGATCCCGGTGTTCTTCGCGCTGTATAAGGTGCTGATGCTGACCATCGAAATGCGGCATCAGCCGTTCTTCGGCTGGATCAAGGATCTGTCCGCGCCCGACCCGCTGACCCCGGTCAACCTGTTCGGCTTCCTCAATTTCACCCCGCCGCACATGCTGGCGATTGGCGTGGTGCCGATCGTGCTCGGCATCTCGATGTTCTTCCAGTTCCGCCTCAATCCGGCGCCGATGGACGAGACGCAGAAGCAGGTCTTCGCGGTCATCCCCTGGGTGCTGATGTTCGTGATGGCCAGCTATCCGGTCGGCCTGCAGGTCTACTGGATCGCGTCCAATTTCCTCGCGATCATTCAGCAGCAGGTCCTCTATGCCCGCCATCCCGAGCTGAAGACCGCTGCGGCGAAGACGACGGTCATCGCCAAGTGAGCGAGGACGGTACGCCGCTGGACGAAGGCTTCACGCCCGAACTGATCGAGGCGGCGCGCCGGACCTTCGCTGGGCCGGTGGCGTTCCTGAAGTCGGCGCCGAGCCTGAAGTTCCTGCCCGATCCCGACGTGCCGGAGGTCGCCTTTGCCGGGCGGTCGAACGTCGGCAAATCGTCGCTGCTCAACGCGCTGACCGGGCGCAACGCGCTCGCGCGCACCTCGAACACGCCGGGGCGGACGCAGGAACTCAACTTCTTCGACGTCGCGGGCAATGGCGAGGCGCCCGCATTCCGGCTGGTCGACATGCCGGGCTATGGCTTTGCCAAGGCGCCCAAGGACGTCGTCCGGACGTGGCGGTATCTGGTCAACGACTATCTGCGCGGGCGCGACGTGCTGAAGCGCGTGCTGGTGCTGATCGATTCACGGCACGGCATCAAGGACGTCGACCGCGAGATCCTGGGCATGCTCGACAAGGCGGCGGTCAGCTATCGCCTGATCCTGACCAAGGCCGACAAGGTCAAGGCGACCGACCTGGCCGATGTCATGGCGCGGACGGCTGAGGACGCGCGCAAGCGGCCGGCGGCGCATCCGGATATCCTGGCGACGTCGAGTGAGGGTGGGCTCGGCATTCCCGAGCTGCGCGCTGCGGTGCTGGAAGCGATCGGCTAAGCCCCAGCGCCGTCATCCCCGCGAAGGCGGGGATCCAGAACCTCTGACATCTGACAACATACACGCCAGCGCGTCTGGATTCCCGCCTTCGCGGGAATGACGGATGTGGCTGCACGCCGCCCGCTGGACCTCCCCTCCCCACGCCGCTACGCCTGCGCGTCATGAAGCTCATCATCGGCAATAAGGCCTATTCCTCCTGGTCGCTGCGCGGCTGGCTGGCGTGCAAGCAGTCGGGCATATCGTTCGAAGAGGTGGTCGTGCCGCTCTACGACGCCGAATGGGACCGGCGGCGCGAGGGGGCGGAGTTCGCGCCGTCGAGCGGCAAGGTACCGATCCTGTGGGACGGCGATGCCGTGGTGTGGGACAGCCTGGCGATCGTCGACTATCTCGCCGACAAGGTCGGACGCGAGCATTTCTGGCCGGCGGACGACGCCGCACGCGCGATGGCGCGGTCGATGGCGGCGGAAATGCACTCCAGCTTCACCGCGCTGCGCCGCAAGCATCCGATGAACATCCGCCAGCAATTTCCCGCGCAGCGGCCGGACGACGACGTCATTGTCGACCTTGCCCGCGTGATGGAATTGTGGGCTCAGGCGCGCGCCCGCTTCGGCGGTGACGGCGCCTATCTGTTCGGCGATTTCGGCGCGGCGGACATCATGTTCGCGCCCGTCGTCACCCGCATCCTGACCTATCAGCTGCCGATCGCCCGCTTCGCCGCCGCCTATATCGACGCGGTCGTACAGCATCCCTTCCTGCAGGACTGGATCGCCGCGGCACAGGAAGAAGATTGGGTGATCGAACAGTTCGAGCAGCCGGCACGGTGAGCCACATGATCGACGTTGTCGCACTCACCCAGGCGCTGTTGCGCGCCGACAGCGTGACGCCGGCGCGCGGACCGGTGTTCGATGTGCTGGAGGCGGCGCTGACCGGTATCGGCTTCGCCGTCGACCGCTTCGTCTGCGGGGAGGCGCCAGACGGTCCGGTCGAGAATATGATCGCGACCCGGCACGGCATCGGGCGGCACCTGGCCTTCGCCGGCCATGTCGACGTCGTGCCGCCCGGCGAGGGCTGGACCGGATCGCCGTGGAGCGGAGAGGTACGCGGCGACCTCCTCCATGGCCGGGGCGCGGTCGACATGAAGGGCGCGGTCGCGGCCTTCGCGGCGGCAGCGTCGCGGGTCGACGGCGGCGGACCGCTCAGCCTGCTGATCACCGGCGACGAGGAAGGACCGGCGACCTACGGCACTCCGGCATTGATCGCCCGCATGGCAGAACGCGACATCGCGCCCGACCTATGCCTGGTCGGCGAGCCGACTTCGGTCCACCGGCTCGGCGACATGGTCAAGATCGGGCGGCGGGGCTCGGTCAACATCTGGATCGACGTGCCGGGACGCCAAGGTCACGTCGCCTATCCGCACCTCGCCGACAATCCGGTGACGCGTCTGGTCCGCGCGCTCGCCGCGCTGGACGCGATGCCGCTCGATGCCGGCAATGCCTGGTTCCAGCCGTCGAACCTGGAGATTACCGAGGTTACCGTCGGCAACCCGGCGCATAACGTCATCCCCGCTGCGGCCGCGGCGCGGCTCAATATCCGCTTCAACGACGAACAGACCGGGCTTGGCCTGATCGAACGCGTTACCGACATCGTTCATGCCGAGGCGCCGGAGGCGCGGGTCCACGGCAAGATTTCGGGGGAAGCCTTCCTCACCGCACCGGGCGCGCTCACCGCCCTCGTCAGCGGCGCCATCCTCGCACAGACCGGGATCGAGGCCGAATTGTCGACGACCGGCGGCACGTCCGATGCCCGCTTCCTGTCCAAACTCTGCCCGACGATCGAATTCGGGCTGATCAATGCGACCATGCATCAGGTCGACGAGGCGGTCGCGGTCGCCGATCTCGAAACGCTGACGGCCATCTACGCCGACGTGATCCGCCGGACGGCCAGCGTCTGAGGATCAGCGCCGCCGCAGCACGATGTAGAGCGCGCCCTGCCCGCCATGACGCGGATGCGCGCCCCGCACCGCCGCGATCGCATCGGCATGACGCGACGCGGCGAGCCAGTCGGCGATCGCCGCCCGGATCGCACCGCGCGCGTGGGGCCGCTCGCTCTCCGGCCTTGGCGGCTTGCCGGTGACGAGCAGCAGCACCCGGTCGCCGCGCGCGATCGCCCGCTCCAGCCCCTGGTCGAGCAGAGCATGCGCCGAGGCCAGGCTATGACCATGCAGATCAATCGAACTGTCGGGGATGACGATCCCGCGGCCGAGCTTCTTGTCCCAGCCGCCGTCGAGCGTGTTGGGACGCGGCTTGGCAGCGGCCGGCGGAGCCACGGGCAGGCGTGGTGGCGGCACGCGCCCGGCGGGCTTCGGCGGCTTTGCCGCCTGTGCGGGCGCGGCGGCGGGCGGCACCACCGCCGGCTTAGCGACCGGACCGGCCGGCGCGGCCGCGGCCCGCAGTGGGCGCACGGTCGCCATCACCCGCGCCCATAGTGCGGCTTCGTCAGGGTTGAGCTGGCGCACCGGTCTGCATCCGGCTCAGCGTTCCGATCGGCAGCAGCACGAAGGCGGTGCCGCGCGCCGCCATGCCTCCGGCGGTCGCCTCGGCCACCGGGCCGGCGCCCCAGAAGGTGTCGAAGCGGTTGGCCCCCTTGATCGCGCCGCCGGTATCCTGCGCCACCCACAGGCCCGTGGCATCCTGACGGTCCATCGACAGGAAGACCGGCGCGCCCAGCGGGACGAATTTGGTGTCGACCGCGGCGCTGATCCCGCCATTGACAACATAGCCCATCGCGCCGAGCGGCGGCGTATCGATCTCGCGGAAGAAGACGAAGCTCTTGTTCTCGTTCATGATCGCCCGCCCCTGTTCGGGGTTGGCGCGCAGCCAGGCGACGATCCCCTGCATCGAGGTCTGGCCGGGGCCGATCAGCCCGCGCGCCTTCATCAGCGCGCCGATGCCGGTATAGTCGCGGCCGTTCTGACTGTCATAGCCGACCCGCATGACGTCGCCATTGGGCAGTCGCAGCCGGCCGGACCCCTGCACCTGCAGGAAGAATACCGCCGCCTCGTCCGCGCCCCAGGCGAGGACCGGCGCGCGTCGCTCGATCGCCCCGCCGACGATCGCGGCGCGGTCGTAATAGGGGATGAGATTCTTGCCGTCGACACGGCCGCGGATCTTCTTGCCCTTCAGATCGGCCGAGAATTGGCCCAGGTCGACGTCGATCAGATCGTCGGGCCGGGCATAGATCGGCACCTCGTAGCCGGGGCGGCGCTCACGCGATGCGGCGATCTCCGGCTCGTAATAGCCGGTGGCGAAGGCGCGGCCGTCGCCGACCTGAACCGCCTCGAAATTGGTGATGAAGAAATCGCGGGCGCCGCCGCGGGCTACGCTACGCGCCGCGGCACAGGCGGTCTGCCAGTCGGCGCCGCGGGTCAGGCCGCTGGTGTCGGTACGGCGCATCAAGCCGGGGCAGCTGGTCAGAAACGCCTGCCGCGCGGCCTCCGCCTGCGCCTCGGTGATCGGCAAGGTATCGATCGCCGGGCCCGGCACCACGCCGGCGGCGGCGGCGGTGGTGGCGCCGGGCAGCGGCTGTACCGGCGTCGCCAGCAACGGTGTTGCCGGCGCGATGCGGCCGTCGAAGCCACGCCCGCTGGCAATCACCTGGCCGGCACTGGTCGGACGGGGCGGCATCGGCCGCGGCCGCTCCTCGCCGCGCAGTGGTGGCCGTTCGGTCGTAAGCGGCACGACGCGCCCGCCGCAGGCGCTGAGCGCAAGCGCCAGCGCGATCGATCCTGTTACGCGTTTACCGATCATCGTCCGTCCCCGGATAGCCCCCGCTGTGACACGTGGGTTTCGACAAGGGCACTGCCTTAAGGTGACGGGGGGCGACAAGCCCGGCATGGAAAAAAGACCATCGGAAACGGCTTCGGAACACCCGAGCAAACCCCATCCGCCAGCGGCGGCCTCCTATGCCCGAGCGAAAGGATAGACGGATCTGCGTTCGAAGCAGAAACGCCACCACGGACAAGGGTCCATGATGGCGCTTCGTATCTCTATGCCGGCCCTGCTGTAGGTCCGACGGCCGTCCATGGTGGAGACGTCTACGCTTCGTCCGTATCCGCCAGCTTCCAATTTGGATCGCGGCTCTTCAGCGTGCGGCTGAAAGTCCAGAGATCGTGCGTCTCCACCGCATCGGTCAGCGAACCGGCGATCACCTGTCCCTCGGCATCACGCGTCACGGCGGCAATGTCGGCATCGAAGCGGACGACGATGCGCGCCTCGCGACCGTCGAGCACCGCATCGGCGATCGTCGCGCGCTCGATCGAGATCAGCCGGTTTTCCAGCGTCTCCCCGGCTTCACGCCGGGCCGCGATCGCCTCGCCGAAGGCATGGGCGACATCCGGCTGCGCCAGCTGGGCGATCGTCCCCTCGTCACCTTGCCAGAATGCCTCCAGCGTCATGCGATAGGCGGCCTGCGCGCCCTGCAGGAACTGCGCGACGTCGAAGCCGGATTCACCCGAGATGATCGCGCGCAGACCGGCCTCGGCCTTCGGCTCGATGTTGCGGTTCTGCGGCTCGCGCACGTCGGCCGCGACGTCGATCGTGCGCGGCACGGCGACGGCCGCCGGACGCTCCTCTGCTGCCCGCGCGAGCGGCTGCTGCTCGTGGCCGGTACGCTTGCCGAGCACGCTGTACAGGCGGAGCGCCAAAAACGCCGCCACCATCGCGAGAAGAACCACGTAAACCACCGTACCTCCGATCCTGACCGCTACATAAGCCTATCGCGGCCGTTATTCAAACCGGCGGCGTTGAAACCACCCGCCTGCGCTGCTAGCGCGGGCGCCATCGCGACCGAACGTTCGACGGGCAGCTTCGGTCCCATCTTTCTCCAACGCCAGCCCGTCAGACTCTTTCAAGGACTCATCGCATGGCCGACCAGGACAACGGCACCTCGTTCGACACCCAGCCGCTGGCGAACGGCGCCGACACCGGCCCCGCCGCGGGCCTGATCTCGCAATATGTGAAGGATCTCTCGTTCGAGAATCCGAACGCGCCGGCGATTTTCCAGAACCCCAATCCGCCGCAGATCGACGTGCAGTTCAACATCGGCATGGCGCAGGTCGCCGACGAGGTGCACGAGGTGATCCTGAAGATCGACGTCAAGGCAGAGGCCGAGGGCCAGACCGCCTTCATCGTCGACCTGACCTATGCCGGCCTGTTCGGCCTGCGCAACGTGCCCGCGGATGCGATCCAGCCGTTCCTGCTCGGCGAGGCGCCGCGCCTGCTGTTCCCCTTCGCGCGTCGCGTGCTCGCCGATTGCGTGCGTGACGGCGGCTTCCCGCCGCTGCTGCTCGAGCCGATCGACTTCGGTGCGCTCTACATGCAGCAGGCCGAGGCGCAGGGCCAATTCACCGTCGGCGACGTCGGCAACGCCTGAGCGCACGGCAGGCGGGGACGACGGGGGTGAACCTCGCCAAGGCTTTGGGTTCGGTCGGCGGGCTGACGCTCGCCAGCCGCGTGCTCGCGCTGGTTCGCGACACGTTGCAGGCCACCTATGTCGGTGCGGGCTTCGCCTCCGACGCCTTCTTCGTCGCCTTCCGTCTGCCTAACATGTTCCGCGCCCTCTTCGCGGAGGGCGCGTTTTCCGCCGCCTTTATCCCGATGTTCAACCGCAAGGTGGCGGATGGCGGCGGGACGGCGGCCGGCGTCGACTTTGCCGAGCGGGCGCTCGCACTCCTGTTTCCGGTACTGCTCGGCTTCACCGTCCTGATGATCCTGGCTGCCTGGCCAATCACCTGGGCTCTATCGGGCGGGTTCGACCGTCAGCATCCGACTCCCGAGCAATTCGCCTTTGCGGTGACGCTGTCGCGCTTCACCATTCCCTATCTGATGCTGATCTCGCTGGTGTCGCTGCTCGGCGGCATCCTTAACTCGCTCAACCGCTTCTGGGTGAATGCCGCAGCGCCGATCCTGCTCAACGTGGCGATGGTCGGTGCCCTGCTGTTCTTCCACGGCGGCGATCCCTATGCCACTGCACGCGCCCAGGCGATATCGGTCTCCGCGGGCGGGGCGTTACAATTGCTCTGGTTGTGGTGGGCGTGCCGCCGGGCTGGCGTCCGATTGGCCTTGCGCATCCCGCGCATCGATGATGACGTCAAACGCCTGCTGACGCTGATCGTGCCGGCCGCCGCGGGCGCTGGCGCGGCTCAGATCAATCTTGCCATCTCGACGGCTTTGGCCGGGCATCTGCTTGCCGCCGGCTCGATCTCTGCAATCTATTACGCGGATCGGCTCAATCAGTTGCCGCTTGGCCTGATCGGCATCGGTCTCGGCACGATCCTGCTGCCGGTCGTTAGTCGCCTGCTGTCCGAAGGTCGCGAGGCGGAGGCGATGGAGACGCAAAATCGCGGCTTGGAATTGGCTCTGTTCCTGACGCTGCCGGCGACGGCCGCCTTCGTCTTCGCCGCCGAGCCGATCGTCCGCGGCCTGTTCCAGCACGGCGCGTTCGACGCGACCGATACGACGCGTGCGGCGCAGGCGCTTGCCGCCTTCTCACTCGGGCTGCCCAGCTACGTGCTGGTGAAGGTGCTCACGCCCGGCTTCTACGCCCGCGCCGACACCAAGACGCCGGTCCGGCTGGCACTCTATTCCGTGGCGATCAATCTGATCGGCAATCTGGTCCTGATCCCGACCCTCGCCCACTGGAATATCGGCCAGATCGGGCCTCCTCTGGCCACCGCGCTCGCGTCGACGGTCAACGTCGCCTCGCTCTACATCGTGCTTGCCCGCCGCGGTCATTTCGCGCTCGATCCGCAACTGCGCCGCAAGGTACCGCGGCTTGCGATCGCGGCGCTGCTGATGGGTGGCGCCCTGCTGATGGTGACGCCGTGGGTCGAGCCGTATCTCACCCATTCTCTGGCCGCCCGCGGCCTGGCGCTCACCGTGCTGGTGGGCGCAGGCATGGCGATCTACGCGCTCGCCTGCGTGGCGACCGGCGCCTTCCGTCTACAAGACATCCGTTCCCTCCTCCGTCGCAGAGCCTCGTCCCGATGACCACCAAGCGCGTCGTATCCGGCATCAAGCCGACCGGTAACCTCCACCTCGGCAACTATCTCGGCGCGGTGAAGCAATGGGTCGCCATGCAGGACGCGATCCAGGCGGAAGGCGGCGAAACGCTCTACTTCATCGCCGATCTGCACGGCCTGACCGAATGGATTGCGCCGGCGGATCTGACCGCCAACACCATCGAGATGACCGCGACGCTGGTCGCCGCTGGCATCGATCCGTCGCGCTCGATCCTGTTCAACCAGGCGCGAGTGACCGCGCACAGCGAGCTCGGCTGGCTGCTCAACAACGTCGCGCGCGTCGGCTGGCTGAACCGGATGACGCAGTTCAAGGACAAGGCGGGCAAGAACCGCGAGGGCGCCAGCGTCGGCCTCTACGACTATCCCGTCCTGATGGCCGCCGACGTGCTGCTCTACAACACCACCCACGTCCCCGTCGGCGAGGATCAGAAGCAGCATCTCGAGCTGGCGCGCGATATCGCGACCAAGTTCAACACCGATTACGCGACCGATCTCTTCACCCTGCCCGAGCCGCTGGTCAGCGCCGCGGCGCCGCGGATCATGAGCCTGCGCGATGCCGGGGCGAAGATGTCCAAGTCCAACCCATCCGAACAATCGGTGGTCAAGCTGATCGACAGCGACGAGGTCATCGCCGACAAGTTCAAGAAGGCGAAGACCGATCCCGATCTGCTGCCGGCCAGCGTCGACGAATTGGCCGAGCGCCCCGAGGCGCGCAATCTGCTGACGATCTTCGCCGCGCTGGCGGATCGGACGCCGCAGGACGTGCTGAACGACTTCGCGGGCAAAGGCTTCGGCGCGTTCAAGCCGGCGCTGGCCGATCTGGCGGTCGCCAAGCTCCGGCCGATCCGCGACGAGATGGTGCGGCTGCTCGACGATCGGGCGGCGATCGAGGCGATCTTGGAGCGCGGCGCCGAACAGGCTCGCTTGCTCGCGGCGCCGGTGCTGCGCGACGCGCAGGCGGCGATGGGATTGCTGCGCTAAGTTGCGCCGGCGGGGGCGACTTCGGTCGTCCCCTGCCACCCGCGCCCCGGCATCCCGCGCCCGCCGGCCACGCCGACGAGCCACGATCGGGTCTAGGCTTCGAGTTCGCGCATCAGCGTGCGCACCGCGGCGTCGATGTCGCGGTCTTGGTCGCGCAATTCCTCGATCTTGCGCACGGCGTGGATCACGGTCGAGTGATCGCGTCCGCCGAACTTGCGGCCGATCTCGGGCAGGGAACGCGTGGTCAGCCGCTTGGCGAGATACATGGCGATCTGGCGCGGGCGCGCGACCGCACGACTGCGCCGGGCGGACACGAGATCGAGCGGCTTCAACTCGAAATGCTGGCTGACCAGCTTCTGGATCTCGTCGATCGTCACGCGACGCTGCGCCCCGCGCAGCACGTCGCCGAGCGTCGCCAGCGCAAAGTCGAGGTCGATACGGTCGCCGGTCAGCTGCGCATAGGCGACGACGCGGTTGAGCGCCCCTTCCAGCTCGCGGATATTGGCGTGGATGCGCGCGGCCAGCAGGTCGAGCACCTCGGCGGGGACATCTGCTTCCGGCAGGTCGGCGAGTTTCCTGTCCAGTATAGCACGGCGCAACGTCAGGTCGGGCGCTTTGATGTCGGCGACCAGCCCCACGGCCATGCGGCTGACGATCCGCGCCTCGACGCCGTCGAGAGCCTGCGGGCACCGATCCGCGGAGATGACGAGGCGCTTGCCCGCGCTCATGATCTCGTTGACCGTGTGGAAGAATTCTTCCTGCGTCGCATCCTTGCCGGCGATGAACTGCAGATCGTCGATCAGCAGCAGGTCGGCGCTGCGCAGCCGCTGCTTGAACGCGAACGTGTCGCGGGCGCGCATGGCGGCGACGAAGTCGAACATGAAGCGCTCGGCCGACATGCACAGCACGGTGGCATCGGGATGCGCCGCGAGGAAGGCATGGCCGATCGCATGCATCAGATGCGTCTTGCCCTGCCCGGTGCCCGAATGGAGGAACAACGGGCTGAACCGCGGCGGGCCCGGCTCGGCCAGCGCCTTTGCGGCATTGAAGGCGACGCGATTGGCGGTATCGACGACGAACCGGTCGAAGGTGAAGCGCGGATCCAGCGGCGGCCGTTCGGTCGCCTTGCCCGGTGTAGCGGCGGCGACCGCCGGCCGGGCCGGCGCGGGCTGCGGTGCCGCCACGGGCTGCACGGTCGCCGGCTTCGGCGCAGGCGCGTCCGCGACCAGCTTGACCGGGGCAGCACCGGCAGCGCGCGTCTCGATCGCAACGCTGCTGACCGCGGGAATCAGGGCACGAAATTCGAGCAGCAGCCGGTCGGCATAATGATTGCGGACCCAATTGGCCATGAAGGCCGAGGGCAGGCCGAGGCGGATCGTGTCCGGCTCATCCGCGTCCTCGATCAGTTCCATTGGCTTGAGCCACTGTTCGAACAAACGGGCGCCGGCCGATTCGCGCAGGTTGGAGCGGACGCGAGCCCAGGCGTGTTGCGCCTCGCTCCCGGTTTCCGCCACTGCCTGCACCTTGACCACGCACACGTCTCCCTTGCTCGCGTAACGGCATGTCACGCGCAGCGGCTCGATCATCAGGACAGACACGTCCCCCATACGGCCCACCGGGCCGTCCGGTATTCCCCAACTGTTCAGTATCCGGCGACGGTGAATCCCGCCGCGGTAGGGGCGAGTTATGAAGCCTGGGCTGAGTCGATCAAGCCCTGCGCCGGTCACTAATGTGAAATAAACGGGATTGACACGCCACGGGCCGCGGAATTGCGTAGAGAAAAATTACAAGCCGTTGTTATTGCTTCTTTTTCTTCGACAGCGCCCGAACTGGCACGCACGAATCGCGGTGACTCCGATGGTTCCGATTTCGTTCCGCGAACCCCGTTTCGGACGCAAATAAATCCGGCAGACGGCACAGCAAAAAGCCCGCCGGGGAAACCCCGGCGGGCCTTGGCCATCGACGCTGTCGACGTGGATCAGGCGAGCGCGGAAAGGCGCTTCGTCAGCCGCGCGAACTTGCGGCTGGCGGTGTTCTTGTGGAGCACGCCCTTGGCAACGCCGCGCGCCAGCTCCGGCTGGACAGCCGCGAGTGCCGTGGTCGCCGCCGCCTTGTCGCCCGACGCCAGCGCAGCCTCGACCTTCTTCACGAAGGTACGGATGCGGCCGATGCGCGCACCATTGACTTCGGCGCGGCGCTCATTGCGACGGATACGCTTCTTGGCTTGCGGCGTGTTCGCCATTCGGGTCGGTCCTCAGTATGTTCCGGTCGATGAAAAAGGGGCGCCGGGATCACCCTACGCCCTCTCGAAGGTGGCGCCCATAACGAGTGTGGGCGACAAGGTCAACCGCGGCGGCTCAGCGCGGCTGGCATTTCGGGCAGTAGAAGGTCGATCGGCCGGAGTCGACCCGCCGCCTGACGGTGCCTCCGCAGTGGCACGCCTCGCCCTCGCGGCCGTAGACCAGGAACTGCTTCGAGAAATAGCCGAGCTCGCCATCGGGCCGGACATAGTCGCGCAGCGTCGAGCCGCCGGCCTCGATCGCGGCGAGCAGCACGTCGCGCACCGCCTCGGTAAGGCGGTCCAGCCGCACCTGGCTGATCTGGCCGGCGGGCCGCGTCGGCGCGATTCGGGCGAGATGCAGCGCCTCGCAGACATAGATGTTGCCAAGGCCGGCGACGATCCGCTGGTCGAGCAGCATCGCCTTGATCGGCGCCGCCCGACCGGCGAGCGCCTCCGCCAGATAGGCGCCGGTGAAGGCGGGCCCGAGCGGTTCCGGCCCCATCGCCGCGAAAGGCGGATAGGCGTCGAGCGCGTCGCTGCGCCACAGATCGAGAAAGCCGAATCGCCGCGGATCGTTGAGCGCAAGGCTGCGCCCCTCCCCCGTCTCGATGACCAGATGATCGTGCGCGAGCGGTTCCGCCGGATCGACTCGCCAGCGTCCCGACATGCCGAGATGGAAGATCAGCGTGTCGCCGCGATCGGTGTCGATCAGCCCGTATTTGGCGCGCCGACCGAGCGCCGTGACAATGGCCCCGGTCATCCGCTGGCGCAGATCGACGGGGATCGCCTTGCGCAGGTCGGCGCGTCGCGGCTCAACACGGGTCAGGCGCTGTCCCGCCAGCACGGGCGTCAGGCCGCGGACGGTAGTTTCGACTTCGGGAAGTTCTGGCACGCCGATCAGCTAGGTTGCGTTTGCCCCCGCCACAAGGCGCGGCTAGGGCGTTGCAGATGAGCGACACCGTCTCCTTCGGCTACGAAGACGTCACCCCGGAAGAAAAGACCGCCCGCGTCGGCGGCGTGTTCACCAACGTGGCGAGCCGCTACGACCTGATGAACGACGCCATGTCGGGCGGCATGCACCGTCTGTGGAAGGACCGGTTCGTGCGCCGGCTCAATCCGCGACCGGGCGAGCAGGTCCTCGACATGGCGGGCGGCACCGGCGACATTGCGTTCCGGATTGCCGATCGCGGCGCGACGGTGACGGTCGCCGACATCAATCCTGCCATGCTGGAGGTCGGCATGCAGCGAGCGGCCAAGCGCGGCTACGACGGACTGGTCTGGACCGAGGCGAATGCCGAAGTGCTGACCTTCCCCGACCGCTTCTTCGACGCCTATACGATCGCCTTCGGCATCCGGAACGTCACCGACATTCCGGCGGCGCTGAAGGAGGCGCATCGTGTGCTGCGCCGCGGCGGCCGGTTCTTCTGCCTGGAATTCTCGACCACGCAATGGCCGGGGTTCAAGGAAATCTACGACAGCTATTCGCACAAGCTGGTGCCGAAGCTCGGCCAGATGCTGGCGCAGGATGCGGACAGCTACCGCTATCTGATCGAATCAATCCGCCGCTTCCCCGACATGCCGACGTTCGAGGGGATGATCCGCGACGCGGGCTTCACCGCGACGCGTGTCGAGCCGCTGCTCGGCGGCCTGGTCGCGATCCATTCGGGGTGGAAGATCTGATGCGCGGCGCCGACACGCAGTGACCGCGCCCGCCGTCCATGTCTGGCGACTCCTGAAATGGGGCCGCATACTGGCGCGTCATGGCGCGCTTAAGGGGATCGAGGGCGATCCCAATACCCCCGTCCCGGTCCGCCGCCTGGCACGGATCGCGCGATTCGGCGCGCGCGTGCCGGCGACGCCGCGTTATGCCGACGCCTTTCAGGCGATCGGCCCGGCAGCGATCAAGCTGGGCCAGACACTGGCCACCCGCCCCGACCTGGTCGGCGAAGCGGCGGCGCACGATCTGTTACGGCTGCAGGACCAATTGCCGCCGGTGCCGTTCGAGACGATCTGCGCAGCGATGGAAACCGGCCTCGGCCGTCCGCCCAGCGCGGTGTTCAGCCAGATCGAGGAGGTGCCGGTCGGCGCCGCCTCCATCGCCCAGGTCCATCGTGCGGTCACGACCGACGGCCGGCGGGTCGCGGTAAAGGTGCTGCGCCCCGGCGTCGAGGCGGATTTCACGCGCGCGATCGACACGTATCAATGGGCAGCGGCGCAGCTCGAGGGGCTGGGTGGCGAGGCGAAGCGGCTGCGCCCGAGGCTGACGGTGGAAAATTTTCGCCGCTGGACGCTGCGCGAACTCAACTTCCAGCGCGAGGCCGCCTCGGCCAGCGAATTGGCCGAGGCGATGACCGCCGAACCCAATTTCGTCGTGCCGACGATCGACTGGCAGCGTTCGTCGACGCGCGTGTTGACGATGGAGTGGATCGACGGGATCAAGCTGTCGAACCGCCAGGCGCTGATCGACGCGGGCTATGACCTGCCGAAGCTCGCCAATACCCTGGTCCAGGCCTTCCTGCGCCAGGCGATCGCGGAAGGATTCTTCCACGCCGACATGCATCAAGGCAATCTGTTCGCCCTGCCCGGCAACCGGATCGCGGCGATCGATTTCGGCATCATGGGGCGGATCGACCGGCGCGCCCGCGTCTGGCTGGCGGAGATCCTCTACGGGCTGATCACCGGCAATTACCGCCGCGTCGCGGAGATCCATTTCGAAGCGGGCTACGTGCCCAGCCACCATAATGTCGCTGAATTCGCCACCGCGCTGCGCGCCGTCGGCGAACCGATGCGCGGCCTGCCGGTCAAGGACATGTCGATCGGCATGATGCTCGACGGCCTGTTCTCCATCACCCGCGATTTCGACATGGTGACGCAGCCGCATCTGCTGCTGCTCCAGAAGACGATGGTGATGGTCGAAGGGGTGGCGACCGGGCTCGATCCCGACATCAATCTGTGGGAAGCGGCCGCCCCGTTCGTGCGCGAATGGATTCGCACCGAACTGGGGCCGGAAGCGGCCATTGCGGACCGACTGATCGAAGACGTGCGCACGCTGGCGCGGCTGCCCGACCTGCTGCGGCGGATCGAAGCGCGCTATCCCGCCCCGGGTGGCGAGCCCCCTGCCCCGCCGCTCAAGGAGATCGAGGTGGTGCGGATCGGCGGCGGCTGGCGCTATCTTGCGGTGGCACTGGTCACTGCGGCAAGCGTCGCAGCGACGCTGGTGCTGATCCATTGATCGCACGCTGAGCGATGCATCGGCGCGCCCTCACCCCGATCTGGCTGGCGAGACCGTCGCGCTTCGCCGAGGTCCAGCCACGTGGCGGCCGGATCGGTGCGGCGCTGCTCGCGCTGCTGCTGGTGCTCGCCACGCTGCTCGTCTATGCGAGCCCGGCGCCTCCCGTCGCCAGCGGTCGACCGGAGAATCGCGCCGACGACCGTGCCGACGTCGTGCTGTACGAGACGATCGTCGCCAACGTGCGTGCCGGACGCGACTATTACCTTGCCGCCGCGGATGCGCAGCGCGCCGGCGGCTATCCGCTGCGGCCGTTCGTCACCGTCCGGCTGCCGACATTGGCGCGGGTGCAGGCCGCGCTACCGCCATTGGCCACACCGATACTGCTCTATCTGCTCTGCGCAGCAGTCGCCGCCGCCTGGGGCTTCCGGCTGCGCACCGCCTTCGCCCGTACTCCGCCGCGAGTGATCGCGCTGGCGCTGCTGGCAGGCGGGCTGATGGTCTTCGTCCAGCCGGATCTGGCGGCATTCCACGAGATATGGGCAGGGCTGTTCGTCGCGCTGTCGCTCGGATTGTGGCGTCCGGATCGCTGGCTACCATCGGTCGCCTTCGGTCTCGCCGCCGTCCTGATCCGCGAAACGGCGGGATTGTACCTTGCGATCATGGCCGGCTGCGCCCTTGTCGAAGGGCGCCGGCGCGAAACCGCCGGATGGCTGGTCGCGATCGCGATCCTGGCCGCTGTGCTCGTGCTCCATGCCCATGCCGTCGCCCAGGTCGTACGGCCGCTCGACCCGGCGTCGCCGGGCTGGTCGGATCGGCTCGGCATCGGCCTGTTCATCCGGGCGTTGGTCGCGCTGACCGCGCTCGATCTTGCCCCGCTCTGGCTGGCCGCGCCGCTGGTCGGGTTGTCGCTGTTCGGCTGGGCGGCGTGGCGTGACCTTCTGGCGATGCGGGTGCTGGCAACGATGCTCGCCTATGCCATGCTGCTCGGCCTGTTCGCGCGGCCGGACACCTTCTATTGGGCGATGCTGATCGCGCCGCTGTCGCTGGTCGGCCTCGCCTTTGCGCTCGACGGCGGGCGCGATCTTCTGGCGGCCGCGTTCGATACGCGCCGCATCACCGTGACGCGAGTGGTTCGATGACGCGCATCCTGCTGATCGTCGGGGGCGGCATCGCCGCCTACAAGGCCTGCGAGCTGATCCGCCTGCTCCGGCGGCGCGGCCATCGGGTGCGCTGCGTCATGACCGACGGGGCGAGCCATTTCGTCACCCCGATGACGCTCGCCGCGCTCAGCGAGGACAAAGTCTACACCAGCCTGTGGGATCTCAAGGACGAGGCGGAGATGGGACACATCCAGCTCAGCCGCGAGGCGGACCTGGTCGTCGTCGCGCCCGCTACTGCCGACCTGATGGCGCGGATGGCCGCAGGGATCGCCGACGATCTCGCCACGACCGTCTTGCTCGCGACCGATACGCCCGTGCTCGTCACGCCGGCGATGAACGTCCGGATGTGGGCCCACCCGGCGACGGTGCGCAACGTCGCCCGCCTACGCGCCGACGGGATCACCGTACTGGAACCGGACGAGGGGCCCATGGCCTGTGGCGAATACGGCCCCGGCCGACTGCCCGAACCGGAAGCGATCGCCGATGCCATCGACCGTATGCTCGATCGAGACCGCCAGCGTCCTTTGGCCGGGCACCATATTCTCGTTACGGCGGGACCGACGCATGAGGCGATCGATCCGGTTCGCTATATCGCCAATCGCTCGTCCGGCCGGCAGGGCTTTGCGATCGCCGGCGCCCTCGCGGCATTGGGCGCCAAGGTGACCCTGGTCGCTGGTCCCGTGACCCTTCCCACCCCAGTAGGCGTGACACGCGTGGACGTGATCAGCGCCACGGAGATGGCGGCGGCGGTCGAGAGGGCGCTGCCCGCCGACGCCGCGGTGATGGTCGCCGCCGTGGCCGACTGGCGGGTCGAGCCGGCGCCGCAGAAGGTCAAGAAAGGCGATGCGCCCCCCTCGCTGGTGCTGACCGAGAACATCGACATCCTGGCCACGCTGGCACGCAGTCCGCGCCGCCCCCGGCTGGTGGTCGGCTTCGCGGCGGAGACGGAGCAGGTGATCGAGCGGACCGCCGGCAAGCGGCTGCGCAAGGAAGCGGACTGGATCGTCGGCAACGACGTGTCGGGCGACGTCTTCGGTGGCGACAGCAACACCGTGCATCTCGCCACCGCCGACGGGGTCGAATCCTGGGAACCCCTGTCCAAGGATGCGGTCGCGCAGCGGCTTGCTGTGCGCATCGCCGCAGCGCTCGCTGCCGACGTCGGCGCAACGCCGGGCCGGTAGGGCGCGTCGGATTTCCCATCCGCTTAAACCTCCGCTACACTCCGTCCAGTGAGCAGCATCCGGATCGCCATCACCCGCTTGCCCCATGGCCAGGGCTTGCCGCTACCCGGCTATGCCACCGCCGGCGCGGCCGGGATGGACGTCGTCGCCGCCGAATCCCTGACATTGGCGCCCGGGGCGCGCGCGGCGGTCGCCACCGGCTATGCGATCGCCATACCCGAAGGTTATGAGGTGCAGGTGCGGCCGCGATCCGGGCTGGCGCTGAAACATGGCGTCACCTGCCTCAATACCCCCGGCACGATCGACAGCGACTATCGCGGGGAGGTGAAGGTGATCCTCGCCAACCTCGGCCACGAGCCGTTTGCGATCGAACGGGGCGACCGTATCGCGCAGATCGTCCCCGCCCCCGTGCTGCGGGCGACATTGCAGGAGGTGGTGGAACTGAACGCCACCGCCAGAGGCGATAGCGGCTTCGGGTCAACCGGGCGATGATCGTCGCCTTGCTCTTCGCCCTACAGGGTGCGCCGGCGGCCGCTCCGCCACCCCCGCCGCTGCCGCCGCAGGATTGGAGCGCGCTGCGGACATTGCCGTTGCTCGGTGATCCATCGGACGATGGCAACGTGTCTGGCTTCGTCCGGTCGGAGGTACTGGCCGGACACTGCGGCGCGGCGATGCAATCCGGCGGCAGCTGGACGCTGCGCGTCGACGTGGCGGTGTTGATCGGGCCCGCTGGCCAGCCGCGCCGTATCGTGCCGCGTGCCATCCAATGCCCGTCGGTCGAGCAATATGCCGCCGGGCTCGTCTCCAGCATGGCCAGGGCGAATCGCACAGCTGGAGCCTTGCAGACCGAAGGCTGGTATAAGACCAGCCTGACCTTCGCCTGGACGCAATGACCGGGGTCGAGACGCTTTCCGACGACGACCTGTCGCGCTACGCTCGGCACATCATCCTCAAGGAGGTTGGCGGCGTCGGGCAGATGCGGCTGCGCACCGCGCACGTCGTGGTGATCGGGGCCGGCGGCATCGGCTCGCCAGCGGTTCAATATCTCGCCGCAGCGGGGATCGGACGACTGACCATCGTTGACGATGATCGGGTCGACCTTACCAATCTGCAGCGCCAGACGATCTACGCTACCGCGGATATCGGTGCGGCCAAGGCACAAGCCGCCGCCGAAGCGGCACAGCGGCTCAACCCCGGCATCGTCGCCATCGCGATCACATCACGCGCCGATGCCGGATCGGTTACGCGGCTGATCGCCGATGCGGACGTGGTGCTCGACGGCTGTGACAATTTCGCGACGCGGCTGCTCGTCGCCGACGCCTGTCTGGCGGCGCAAATTCCGCTCGTTTCCGCAGCGGTCGGACAATTCGACGGTCAACTCGCCACCTATCGCGGCTGGGAGCCGGACAAGCCGTGCTACCGCTGCTTCGTCGGCGACGCTCCCGATCGGGATGGCGTTAGCTGCGCCGAGGATGGCGTGCTGGGGCCGATGGCGGGGGTGATGGGCAGTCTTGCCGCGCTCGAGGTAATGCGCGCGATCACGCCGTTCGGGGAGGACAGTGCCGGTCAGTTGCTGATGTTCGACGCACTGGCGCTGCGCAGCCGCACCCTCCGCCTGCCCAAGGATCCAGGCTGTTCGGCATGCAGCGGGCGCGCCCGTTAGACCGCATTTCGCTCTGGCATCCCGGTGCAGCCCGGACCACGCCCGATCAAGCATACTGGCCCAAATTCGCCTCGCCATGCGATTACATCGGCCGGGTCGGGGCAGTCGCAGCGGCGATCGTCTCAGGACAAAAAAATAGCGGCCCGAAGGCCGCTATTTCCTAGCAGATGCTATCCGTCAGCTTAGTTGCTGGACGGCGAATCATCGCTGTCGGCGACAACGACGATGCCCGCAACGACCGCAGCCGCCGCCAGGATCGCGATGATCACGCCACCACCGGCGAGCTCATTCTTCTTCGCCGAGGCCGAGCCGGTGCGAACCGACTTCGAAACCGACAGGCTGGCGGCCGGATTGACCGGAGCCGCAACGGCCGGAGCGACCGCCATCGTGGCGGCAGCCGCAGCCATGAGATACTTCCCAAGACGCATGATGAACTCCCTCTTGTGCTCGTCGGACATGCCCTGCCACAGTTAGGTAAGCACGGCAACCCGACTAAAACCCGGTTCCTCAATCGGTTCCAAGCAGTTGCGGCAGTGCAACACAAACCGCAAAAAATGTATTAACGCGGATAAGGGAATTAGGGAAGAGGTGTTGGCGCGCCGATCACGCAACCTGCACGGTCCAGCTCGCTTCGCCCTCCAGCCCGAGCGCGGTTAGCCGCCCGGTCGAATAGGCGCCGGTATCGACGCCGATGCGATGCGGCTGAACGTCGAGTTCGTCGCTGATCGTATGACCGTGGACGACGATCTTCTCGAGCGGGCGCCCATGATCCAGAAAGGGATCGCGAATCCACCGCAGGTCGCCGCTGCGTTGGGCATCCAGCGCGACGCCGGGACGCACGCCGGCATGCACGAAGACATAATCGCCGATCACGATCAGATCCTCGAAAGTGGCAAGGAAGGCACGGTGCTCGGCGGGCACCTGCCGCTGCAGCGCCGTCGAGAACTCCTCGTAATCCATCCGGTCGTACGCCTCGGCGTCGATACCGTAGCTGATCGCGGTCTCGCGGCCGCCGACGCGACAGAAGAGGCGCAGCGCCTTGGGCTCGCCGTCAAGCGCGCCGAGGAACATTTCTTCATGGTTGCCGAGCAGAAAGCGGGTGTCGGGCCGCACCGCGGCGAGCTGGCGGAGCCGTTCGACGACGGCCGCCGACGCCGGCCCTCGATCGATCAGGTCGCCGAGGAAGACCAGCGTCGTGCGCGCCGGCCCCCGCGCCTCGTCATCGGCGGCGATGGCGGCGAGCAATCGTTCGAGCAACGCGTCGCAGCCGTGGATGTCGCCGATCGCATAGACACGCTGTCCCGGCGGGATCGATCCCGTCGGCTGGGTGCGGGTTCGGCGGCTTTTCAGCAAATTGGCTAGCATGGGTCCGGTCGGGTGGCAGCGAGCTGGGGGTGATAGGTCCAGCCGCGCCTTGCCGCAACCGCCTGAACTCGGCGTGAAGCGGAGGTCAACCGGCGAGGCGCAGCGGCATTCCCGCGGCAACGGAACGCGGCTGGTCCGGCCAGATGCCGCGCGTATCCAGCACGGCCTTGTCACGCCGCTCCTCCAGCGGCACCGAGCGGAACATGTCGTGGTCGACCAGCACGATCATGATCGGGCATTGTTCGATCGCGGTATCGATGTCGATCAGCCGCGCGCCCGTGGTCGCCAGTACGGGTGGCAGCGTTGGGGCATAGGGTTCCACCACCCGCATCCGCTCGCCGAACCGTTCGGCCAGTGCCTGTGCCACCTTGAGCGCAGGACTTTCACGGAAATCGTCGATGTTGGCTTTGAACGCGAGACCGAGACAGGCGAACGGCACACCCGGTCGCGCTTCGATCAGCGCAGCCGCGGCGGCGATGACGTGGTCGGTCTTGCCGTCGTTGACCATGCGCGCCGTCCGGATCAGCGGCGTGTTCTGGGGATCGGCGTGAACCAGGAACCACGGGTCGACCGCAATGCAGTGACCGCCGACGCCTGGCCCCGGCTGCAGGATGTTGACCCGTGGATGGCGGTTGGCCAAGCGGATCACCTCCCATATGTCGACACCCATCGTGTCGGCGACGAGACTGAGTTCGTTGGCGAAGGCGATGTTGACGTCGCGGAAGGCATTCTCGGTCAGCTTGGTCATTTCCGCCGCACGCGCGGTGGTGGTGACGCAGGCGCCCCGGACGAACCGGCGGTAGAAGGCAAGCGCCTTGCGGGCGCAGCGCGGCGTGATGCCGCCGATGACGCGATCATTGTCGATAAGTTCGACGAGGATGCGGCCGGGCAGCACGCGCTCCGGGCAATAAGCGATGGCGACGTCCGCCGCCTCGCCCGTCCGGCCCGGCACGCGCAGGTCGGGACGCAGCTTGGCGAGGAGGTCCCGCACCTCCTCCGTCGTACCGACCGGGGAGGTCGATTCGAGGATGATCGTGTCGCCCGCCTTCAGCACGGCCGCGATCGTCGTCGCGGCTTGCAGCACATAGCCGATATTGGGGGCATGATCCTCGCCGAACGGCGTCGGCACGGCGATGACGAAGACATCGGCCGGCTCGATCGTCGTGGCGGCGCGCAGCGTGCCGCGTGCGACCACGCCGGAGACCAAGCCGTCGAGGTCGACCTCCTCGATATGGACGCGGCCGGAATTGACGGTCTCGACAACGGTTTCCGAAACATCGATGCCGAGCACCCGCGCGCCGCTGCGCGCGATCACCGCGGCGGTCGGCAGGCCGATATAGCCGAGACCGAGAACGACGACCTTGAGTTCAGAGTCCGAAAGCATCGGCGATGATCCCCGCGATCCTAATGCTGGCCCGGCCGTCACCATAGGGATTGTGCGCGCGAGCCATGGCGGAATAGGCGCCCTTGTCGTCCAGAAGCGTGAAGACTTCGGAAACGATGCGATCTTCGTTGGTGCCGACCAGCCGCGCGGTACCGGCGGCGACGCCCTCCGGCCGCTCGGTCGTGTCGCGCATCACCAGCACCGGCTTGCCCAACGCCGGCGCCTCCTCCTGCACACCGCCCGAGTCCGTCAGCACGATATCACTCAGTTCCAGGGCACGGATGAAATGCGGATAATCCAGCGGCGCGATGCGAGCGACATTGTCGCGGGCGCCGAGCGCCGCATCCATCACGCCGACGACGTTGGGATTGGGATGCATCGGGAACAGCACAGCCGTGTCGTCGCGGTCGGCGATGCGGGCGATGGCGCGGGCGATCGCAGCCATGCCGTCACCGAAATTCTCGCGTCGATGCGTCGTGACCAGGATCAGTCGCTTGCCGGCGAACCGGGCCGCGACGGCCTCCAGATCCGCGGCGAGCGCAGGTGCGGCGGCGATCCGCTCGCGCGTCCAGTGCAGGGCATCGATGACGGTATTGCCGGTGACGCGGACGCCGGTGGTGACGGCCTCCCGCGCAAGGGCCGCCGCTGCGGTCTCGGTCGGGGCAAAATGCAGATCGGCGATCGGTGCGACGATGCGGCGGTTCACCTCTTCGGGCCAGGGATGGTAGATGTCGCCCGAGCGCAGCCCCGCCTCGACATGCGCGACCGGGATCTTGCGATAATAGGCCGCCAGCGCGCCGACCATCGCCGTCGCGGTATCGCCCTGCACAACGACCCGGTCGGGCCGCTCGGCATCCATCACCTCGCCGAGGCCGATCAGCAGGCGCGCGGTCAACCGGTCCAGCGTCTGCCCCGCTTCCATCAGGTCGAGGTCGATATCGGGGGTCAGCCCGGCGATGGCGAGCACCTGGTCGAGCAGGCCGCGATGTTGGGCAGTGACACAGGTGACCGTGTGGAGCCGCGGGTCTTGGCGCAGAGCGCGGACCACGGGAAACAATTTGATCGCCTCCGGCCGGGTGCCGAAGATGACGAGGACTTTGGGATGCGGCGGACTGGCCATGGCCCATGCGTAACGGTTGCGACTTAACGTCCGACTAAGCGCGTTGCGGCGCTGGCCCGGACATCCTAGGTGCAGGCACCTTTGCCAATCCAGGAATGACGATGACGATCAAGCGCGTACGCAAGGCGGTTCTGCCGGTGGCCGGTCTCGGCACCCGGTTTCTCCCGGCCACCAAGGCCATGCCCAAGGAGATGCTGACCGTCGTCGACAAGCCGCTGATCCAATATGCGGTGGAGGAAGCCTTGGAGGCGGGGATCGAGCAGATCATCTTCGTCACCGGTCGCGGCAAGAGCGCGCTGGAAGATCATTTCGACGTCTCCTACGAGCTCGAGGCCACGATGAAGGCGCGCGGCAAGTCGCTCGCCGCGATCGAGGGCGTGCGCCAGAAGCCGGGCTCGCCCGTCTACGTCCGCCAGCAGGAGCCGCTGGGCCTTGGCCATGCGGTATGGTGCGCACGCGAGATCGTCGGCGACGAACCGTTCGCGGTGCTGCTGCCCGACGAGCTGATGGTCGGCGGCTTCATGAAGCAGATGGTGGAAGCCTATGACACGGTCGGCGGCAACGTCATCGGTGCGCTCGAAGTGCCTGACAGCGAGACCGACAAATACGGCATCATCTCGCCCGGCAAGCAGGACGGCCGCCTGACCGAAGTCACCGCGCTGGTCGAGAAGCCCAAGGGCAAGGCGCCGTCGAACCTGATGATCCCGGGCCGCTACATCCTGCAGCCGGAGGTGATGCAGATCCTCGACGCGCAGGAGCCCGGTGCGGGCGGCGAGATCCAGCTGACCGATGCGATGGCCAAGCTGATCGGACGCCAGCCGTTCCACGGCTTCACCTTCGACGGGCAGCGCTACGATTGCGGCGACAAGGCGGGCTGGCTGACCGCGAACCTGGCGCTGGGCCTGGCGCGCGAGGACATCGGGCCGGCGGTGCGCAGCTTTGCCAAGCAGTTGCTCGGCTGAGGCGGACGACTGCCGCCAGATGCAAAACGGCCGGGCTTCCATCGCGGGAAGCCCGGCCGTTTCGATGTGCGGCGGCGGCGATCAGCGACCGGCGGGCGGCGCGACCTCCGCACCCTGCGGCAGCTGCGGGCGACCGCCCATCTGCTGCTGCATCTGGATCTGGCGGACGACGTCGGCGGGCAGGAACTCGATCATGTCGATGTCGAAGACCAAGGTCGAATTGGCCGGGATCGGGCCCTGCGCCGTATCGCCATAGCCAAGCGACGGCTTGATCCAGACGCGGTACTTCGACCCCTTGGGCATCAACTTCATCGCTTCGGAGAAGCCGGGGACGACGCCGGCGACGGGCATCGGCGTCGGCTGGCGCGACTTGTCGAAGACGGTGCCGTCGAGCAGGCGGCCTTCATAATTGATCAGCGCGACGTCGGTGTCGGTCGGCTTGGCCGCACCCGGCTTGCCCGGATCGAGCACCTGATATTGCAGGCCCGAGGCGGTGGTGACCACGTTCGAGCGGCGCGCATTGCGGGTCAGGAAGTCGTCGCCCTGGCGCGCGAGCAGAAAGGCGGCGATGACCGCCAGCGCGATGCCGACCCAGAGATAGACGAGATAGCTGCGCTTGACGGGGCGCAGCGGAACGGCGGTGACGGTCGACATGGCTAAGGCACCTGGAGCTGTGGTGCCGGGCCGGCCGTCACCGGAGAAGTTCGCAAAGTTCACGCACCGGCGTCACCGCAAGGGCGACGCCGGGTATCACAATACCTGCTTACCGGGCACCGTCACGCTCGGCGCGCTTGCGCTCGAGCTTGCGGGCGCGGCGCACGGCGGCGGCACGCTCGCGCGCGCGCTTTTCCGACGGCTTCTCGTAATGACGGCGCAGCTTCATCTCGCGATACACGCCCTCGCGCTGCAGCTTCTTCTTGAGTGCGCGAAGAGCCTGGTCGACATTGTTGTCGCGGACGACGATCTGCATAAAACCGATTCACTCCAATCAAATAGGTAACGCGGCCGCGAACCGGGGTCCGCGCCGTGTGAACGGCCTCCCTAGCAGCGACTCGTCGAGCTGGCAACCCGTGCGCCGCAGCGCGGTTCCGCCCCGCCCGACTGTGGCATGGCGACCACAGCCCGCGATGTTTCGCGCCATGTTGCAGCCTTGCAACCGGGCGGATACGTCTGGGCTCGAGTGGCGGACGCCATGCAGAACATCGCCCGACCGATCGCCGCCCCCCTGACAGCGGATATCATGGACCTGGAAACGCGCCTTCTCATCGTCGACGACGATCCCGGTATCCGCGAGCTGACCGCCGCCTTCCTGGCCCAGCACGGCTATCGCGTCGACACGGCGGAGGACGGCCCGACGATGCGCGCCGCGCTGGCGCGCAGCGATTATGCGCTGATCGTGCTCGACGTGATGATGCCCGGCGAGGACGGCCTGACGATCCTGCGCTCGCTGGACCGGGCGACGGCGCCGCCGGTGATCATCCTGTCGGTGATCGGCGAGGAGGTCGACCGGATCGTCGGGCTGGAGATGGGCGCCGACGATTACATCGCCAAGCCGGCTAACCCGCGCGAGCTGCTGGCGCGCATCCGGTCCGTGCTGCGCCGCAACGAAGCACGCGGTGAGCCGCGCACCCGCCTCCCCGCCCGCCCCTATCAGCGCTTCGCCGGCTGGCGGCTCGATGCGGCCGGGCGTCAGCTGTTCGATCCGGACGACGTGCTGATCAACCTGTCCGACGGCGAGTTCCGGCTGCTGATGACGCTGGTCGACCATCCCCGCCGGGTGCTGAGCCGCGATTTCATCCTGGATCATGCGCGCGGGCCGACCGCCGAGCATTTCGACCGCGCGATCGACGTGCAGATCAGCCGCCTGCGCCGCAAGCTGGCGCGCCGCGACGGACAGGGCGGCGACGAGCTGATCCGCACCATCCGCAACGAAGGCTATATGTTCGCGGCCGATGTCGAGGTCCGCTGAGCCGGCGGAGCGGGTGCGGTCGATCGCCGCGCCGATCTTCGCCCTCGTCATCGCTGCGGTTCTGGTCGCCACCGCCGTCTCGTTCGTCGTCACCTTCCGCGGCCCGCCGCCGCGCGACCCGCCGCATGCGTTGGACGATATCGCGCACGCCCTGCGCACCGGCGCGGCGCCGGAGGGGCCGGGGCCGCATATGGCCGTGACGCAGAGCGCCGCCGCACCACAGCCGGGACGCGGGCAGCGTGCGGACGGGCGCGCGGCGCAGCGGATCGCCGCCGACCTGGGTGTTCCGGCGTCGGCGGTGCGCGCCTATGCCGGCCCGCCGAGCGGCCCCGGCGGCATGTTCGTCGACGATTTCACCTTCGCGGTGCGACACGGCGACGGCTGGCGGATCGCGGCGGTGCCGCGCGCGCCGCTGCTCAAACACTGGCATTGGATCAGCCTGTCGGCGATGCTGCTGGCGATCCTGATCCTCGCCTGGCCAGCCTGGGCATTGGCGCGGGCGATCTCGCGCCCGCTCGGCCAGCTCGCCGCCGCCGCCGATGCGGCGCGGGTCGGCGAGGCACTGCCGCCGCTGCCGACGCGGGGATCGCGCGAGGTGCGCGAACTCGCCGCCAGCGTCGCGACGATGCACGCGCGCCTCGCCGGCCATGCCGAGGGACGGACCGCGATGCTGGGCGCGATCGCGCACGACCTCGGCACGCCGCTGTCGCGCCTGTCCTTCTGGGTCGAGCAGCTGCCCGAGGCGGCGCGGACGCGCGCCAGCGCCGACATCGACGAGATGCGCGCGATGATCCGCGGCGCGCTCGCCTTCGCCCGCGACGAGACCGGCCCGCGCGAATCGGTACGCGTCGACCTCGGCAGCCTGCTCGACAGCCTGGCCGACGACATGCAGGTCGCCGGCGCGCCCGTGACGCTGACGCCGGGCGAGCGCGCGGTGGTGCGCGGCGATCCGGTCGCCTTGCGGCGGCTGTTCGCCAATCTGATCGACAATGCGGTCCGCTATGGCGAGGCGGCGACGATCGGCTGGCGGATCGACGGCGCCCGGGTCGCGGTGACGGTCGAGGATCGCGGGCCGGGGATCGACCCGGCGCAGGTCGAGCGCCTGTTCGAACCCTTCGTCCGCGGCGATCCGTCGCGCAACCGCGCGACCGGCGGCACCGGCCTGGGGCTGGCGATCGTGCGCACCATCGCGGCGCGGCACGGCGGCACGGCGGTGCTGGCGAACGGCGCGAGCGGCGCGCGAGCGACGGTGACGTTGCCCCTGGCCGGGTAACCGGTTCTAGCCCCCGCCAACACCCGCGAGCCGTTACATAGCGCAACATTGCGTCGGTGCGTGACATATCGCGGCGATACTCCGCGGCGATTCCCCCCGTCATCCATCCGGGGAGTTTCGACCATGACGCATCACGACGATCACCACCACGGCCACGGCATGGCCGAGGACCTGCCGCGCATCGAAGCGCTGCTGGCGCGGCGGCGGGCGCTGAAATGGTTCGCGGGGGCAGGAACGGCGGCTTTGGTCGCGGGCTGCGGCGGCAGCGATGCAAGCGGGTCGAGCAGCAGCGTCAGCGTGACGAGCAGCGGCGCGACCGCGACGCCCACGCCGACCGCCACCGCGACACCGACGCCGACCGCCACCGCCACCTCAACCAGCACCGCCTGCATCGCCGATCCGACCGAGACCGCCGGCCCCTACCCCGCCGACGGCACCAACAGCGCATCGGGTTCGACCAGCAACATCCTGACGGTCAGCGGCATCGTGCGCAGCGACATACGGTCGAGCTTCATCAGCACATCGACCGTGGCGACGGGCGTGCAGCTGACGATCACGCTGACCCTGGTCAACGTCAACGCCGCCTGTGCGCCGCTGGCCGGCTATGCCGTCTATCTATGGCATTGCGACCGCAAGGGCACTTATTCGCTCTACACCGCGGCGGCCGAAAGCTATCTGCGCGGCGTGCAGGTCACCGATGCCAACGGGCAGGTGACGTTCACCACCATCTTCCCCGGCTGCTACGATGGCCGCTGGCCGCATATGCATTTCGAGATCTTCTCGAGCCTCTCCAATGCGTTGGGCGGGAAATATGCGGTGCTGACGTCGCAGCTGGCGATGCCGTCGAGCTGGTGCGCGACGGTCTATGCCGACACCACCACCTATCCGGCGAGCGCGACCAATTTCGCCAAGGTGTCGCTGTCGAACGACAATGTGTTCGGCGACAACAGCAGCGCCCAGCTTGCGCAGCAGACCCCGACGATCAGCGGATCGGTGGCGGCCGGACTGACCGGCACCGCGGTGATCGGCATCGCGCGCTGACCGCGACATCCTCCTCTGCCGGCGCAGGGGAGGAATGGCGTTGCCGCATCCGGCGCGCTAGAGCCTCGCGCCATGACGCCGATCACGCTCTACAACAGCCTGACGCGCGCGACGGAGACCTTCGCGCCCGCCGACCCCGCCAACGTGCGCATCTATTCGTGCGGGCCGACCGTCTATCACTATGCGCACATCGGCAATCTGCGCGCCTATCTGTTTACCGACACATTGGGGCGCGTGCTGACCTGGCTGGGCTATGGCCTGACCCATGTCATCAACATCACCGATGTCGGCCATCTGACCAGCGACGCCGACGCGGGCGACGACAAGATGGAGGCGGCAGCGAAGAAGAGCGGCCAGGACATCTGGGCGGTGGCCGACCATTATACGCGGGCGTTCAAGCAGAACCTCAAGGACCTCAACGTCCGCGATCCGGCGCGCTTCCCGCTCGCCACCGACCATGTCGAGCAGATGATCGCCTTCGGCACAGCGATCGCGGACAAGCACTGCTACCGCCTGCCCGACGGCCTGTATTTCGACGTGACGACGGTGCCGCAATACGGCCTGCTCGCCGGCACGCGCGAGGACGGCCCGGCGGAGGGGCGGATCGAGACGGTGGAGGGCAAGCGTCACCCCGCCGACTTCGCGATCTGGCGCACCAGCGCACCGGGCGAGAACCGCCAGATGGAATGGGACAGCCCCTGGGGGCGCGGCGCGCCCGGCTGGCACCTCGAATGTTCGGTGATGAGCCGGCAGTATCTTGGCGACCATTTCGACATTCACACCGGCGGCATCGATCATCGCGAGATCCACCATCCCAACGAGATCGCGCAGAACCAGGCCTATTCGGGCAGCGCCGACACCGGCGCCACGGTGTGGATGCACAACAACTTCCTTGTCGACCGGACCGGCAAGATGTCGAAATCGTCGGGCGAGTTCCTGACCCTGCCGGCGCTAGTCGCGCGCGGCTTCCACCCCCTCGCCTATCGGTTGATGTGCCTGCAGGCGCATTATCGCAGCGAGCTGGAATTCAGCTGGGACAATCTGGCGGCGGCGCAGACCCGGCTAAAGCGGCTGGTGCAGAGCGTCGCGGCGCTGAAGGCGCGCGGCGAGGGCAAGGGTGCGGCGGCGGCATCGCCCTATCGCGAGCGGCTCGCCGCGGCGGTGGCGGACGACCTCAACACGCCGCGTGCCCTGCCGGTGCTCGACGAACTGCTCGCCGACAAAAGGGTCAGCCCGCAGGACCGGCTGGCGGCGCTCGCGAACTTCGACGCGGTGTTGGGGCTGGAGCTGCTGACGCTGACCCGCGAGGATCTGCGGGTGCGGCCGGAGAGCGCCGGGATCGACGAGGCGGGGATTGCGGCGCGGCTGGCGGAGCGGCGCGAGGCGCGCGCGGCCAAGGACTTCGCGCGCAGCGACGCGATCCGGGATGAGCTGGCGGCGGTGGGAGTCGAGGTGATGGACGGCGATCCGATGGGTTGGGACTGGAAGGTGCAGTCGTGAAGGCGGTGCTGCCCGCACTCGCCCGACCGCTGCTCGAACCGCGGCTGCCCGCCGGGCTGGAGGTGGCGTGGTTCGCCAGCCCGGACGAGGCGAAGGCGATGATCGCCGATGCCGACATCGCCTGGGTCGACATGCAGCCGACCCGGCTGGTCGCCGAGGCGATCCGCGCGGCCGGACCAAACCTCCAATGGGTGTCGACCATCTATGCCGGCCTTGACGCCTTTCCGCTCGACGTGCTGCGCGCCAAGGGCGCGACGCTGACCAACGGCGCCGGGATCAACGCGGTGGCGGTGGCGGAATATGCCGTGATGGCGATGCTGGTCGCCGCGAAGCGCTTCGACACCGTGCTCCGCGCCGGGCAGCGGCACGAATGGCTGGGCGATGCGCCGGGCAAGGTCGAGCTGGACGGCACGCGGGCGCTGGTCGTCGGCTATGGCACGATCGGGCGGCTGATCGGCGAGCGGCTGACGGCGTTCGGCGTCGGCGTCGACGGCGTGACCCGGTCCGGGCGCGACGGGACGCTGGGGCCGGACGACTGGCGGGCGCGGCTGGGCGACTATGACTGGCTGGTGCTGGCGGCGCCGTCGACCGATGCGACCAAGGCGATGATTGGCGCGGACGAGCTGGCGGCGATGCGCCGCGACGCCTGGCTGATCAATATCGCGCGCGGCGACATGGTGGATCAGGACGCGCTGGTCGCGGCGCTCAAGGCGCGGCGGATCGGCGGCGCCGTCCTCGACCCGACCGAGCCGGAGCCGCTGCCGGCGGATCATCCCCTGTGGGACGCGCCCAATTGCATGATCTCGATGCATCTGTCGGGGCGCAGCCAGACGAAGATGTTCCAGCGCGGCGCGGCGCTGTTCCTCGACAATCTGGCGGCGTTCATGGCGGGCAAGCCGATGCGGAACGTCGCGGATCTCGACGCGGGCTACTAAATTCCTCCCCGCTTGCGGGGAGGTGGCAGCGCACAGCGCTGACGGAGGGGGGCTTCCACGCAGCGCAGCGCTCGCGACGAGCCCCCTCCACCGCCTTCGGCGGTCCCCTCCCCGCAGGCGGGGAGGATTTAACTCAGCGGTTTGTCCGCCTCGGCGAGGATCGGCGGCAGATAAGGCGTCGGGGCATCCGCCGGGACCCTCGCGATCTCCGCTTCCAGCGCGGCGGCGCGCGCCTTGGACGAGGGGTGGGTGCGGCTGCGGAACAGGCCGCCGTCGACCTCGCCGCCATGCTCGCGCCAGAACCGCACCGCCGCCTGCGGGTTCCAACCGGCGTTGCGGATCAGATACATGCCGAGGATATCGGCCTGATCCTCGGTGGTCCGGAACAGGCGCCCGTTGCGGCCGACCTCGGCGAGCAGGCCGCGGCTGACGCCCGCCGCATCGAGCCGGGCCCGATGGCGCAATATGGTATGGGCGAGCTCGTGGCCGATCACCACCGCCAGTTCCTCGTCGGTATAGCGGGCGAAGAAGGGCACGCCGATCTGGACGATGCGGCCGTCGGACGAGGCCTCCATCTTGTTGCCGAGCAGCACCTCGAACGCGCTGCGGCAGCCGGGCGATGCCGGGATGGTGACGGTGCGGGTGCGGCCGTCGCGCAGCAGCGTGACGGCAAGCGGGCGATCGGCGGGTTCGCCGGCGATCACCGCCTGCGCCGCGTCGCGCGCCGCACTGCTCGATTGCGCCGGCGGGGCGGTGTCGGGCAGCGGCTGGCCATCGATCGCCACCAGCGAGTCGCCGGGGGCGATGCCCGCCCGTGCCGCCGGGCCGCCGGGCACCACCGCCTCGACCGCGACCGGGCGTTCGAAGCCAAAGCTGACCTTCGCCTGGGCGCGCAGGGGTGCGTCATACTGGCCGATGCTGTGCAGCGCCCAGCCCGGCGTCGGCTGGCGATCGCGGCACAAGGCGGCATTGGCGGTGGTTAGCCGATAGGCGATCGCGGCCATGCGCCCGTCGACCTCGCGCAGCGCGGCGAAGGTGGCGGCGGGGTCGTCGGCGGGCGTGGCGGCGAGGGCGACGGCGGCGAGGAACGCGAACGGCATGGGACGGTCTTAGCGTAGTGGTGAGGTGGGAGGAACCGGTCCTCATCTCGTCATGCCGGACCCGTTCCGGCATCCACGGAGCCGCATACCCCGCGGCCGCAGCGTACGTGGACGGGTGGATGCCGGAACAAGTCCGGCATGACGGGATTGCGTAGGGGGTTTGCCAGCGCCCCGCCTGTTGTCCCCAGCCCATCCTGCGAGCGGCGGCCCCCCCTTTGACAAGCGTGCACCCCGCCCCTATATCCCGCCTCTCACCACAGCTTTCGGGACATGGGGCGCCGTCGCGCAGCGCCTGCATACGAATAGGGAGTTGCTGGTTTCATAGACGCCTCAAGGCCGACGCACAGTGCTGCGCTCGGCTTTTTCGCGTCTTTGACCAATCCGCGTCCCGTCCGGAGGCTTTCCGGGCACGATATACGGCTGACGAGGCACAATAGATCCATGGCGACCAAGGCGATCCAGCAGGCCAGCACCGCGAAGCGGCGCATCCGCAAGATCTTCGGCGACATCCACGAAGTCATCCAGATGCCGAACCTGATCGAGGTTCAGCGTGAAAGCTACGAGCAGTTCCTGCGCTCCGACAAGAGCACCGGTCACGTCTCGGGCCTGGAAAAGACGCTGCGGTCGGTGTTCCCGATCCAGGATTTCGCCGGCACCGCCTATCTCGACTTCGACGATTACGTCCTCGAGCCGCCGAAGTTCGACGTCGAGGAATGCCGCCAGCGAGGCATCACCTATGCCGCGCCGATGCGCGTCACGCTGCGCCTGACCGCGTTCGAGGTCGATCCGGATACCGAGGCCAAGTCGGTCATCGATATCAAGGAGCAGGACGTCTACATGGGCGACATGCCGCTCATGACCGAGAACGGCACGTTCTTCATCAACGGCACCGAGCGCGTCATCGTCAGCCAGATGCACCGCAGCCCGGGCGTCCTCTTCGACCATGACCGCGGCAAGACGCACGCGAGCGGCAAGTATCTCTTCGCCGCCCGCGTGATCCCCTATCGCGGCTCCTGGCTGGATTTCGAGTTCGACGCCAAGGACATCGTCAACGTCCGTATCGACCGCAAGCGCAAGCTGCCGGTGACGGCGCTGCTCTATGCGCTGGGCATGAACTCGGAAGAGATCCTCAACTATTTCTACAACCGCGTGACCTTCGTCCGCGGCGAAGGCGGCTGGCGCATTCCGTTCGCGGCCGAGAACTGGCGCGGCGTGAAGCCGATGTTCGACATCGTCGACGCCAAGTCGGGCGAGGTCGTGTTCGCCGCCGGCCAGAAGATCAGCCCGCGTGCCGCCAACAAGGCCGGCAAGGACGGCCTGACCGAGCTGCTGATCCCGACCGAGGAAATCTTCGGCCGCTACAGCGCCTACGATCTGATCAACGAGACCACCGGCGAAATCTACGTCGAGGCGGGTGACGAGATCACCGCCGAGAATCTGGAAAGCCTCGACAAGGCGGGCGTCGACACGATCGAGCTGCTCGACATCGACTTCGTCACCACCGGCCCGTGGATCCGCAACACGCTGAAGGCCGACAAGGCCGAAGAGCGCGAGCAGGCGCTGAGCGACATCTACCGCGTCATGCGCCCCGGCGAGCCGCCGACGCTGGAGACGGCGGAAGCGCTGTTCGCCGGCCTGTTCTTCGATCCGGACCGCTACGACCTGTCGGCGGTGGGCCGCGTCAAGCTGAACATGCGCCTCGACCTCGACGCGCCGGACACGGTGACGACGCTGCGCAGCGAGGACATCCTCGCCGTGATCAAGACTTTGGTCGGCCTGAAGGACGGCAAGGGCGAGATCGACGACATCGACAACCTCGGCAACCGCCGCGTGCGTTCGGTGGGCGAGCTGCTCGAGAACCAGTATCGCGTCGGCCTGCTGCGCATGGAGCGCGCCGTGAAGGAGCGCATGTCGTCGGTCGACGTGTCGACGGTGATGCCGAACGACCTGATCAACGCCAAGCCGGCGGTGGCCGCGGTGCGTGAGTTCTTCGGCTCGTCGCAGCTGTCGCAGTTCATGGACCAGACCAACCCGCTGTCCGAAGTGACGCACAAGCGTCGCGTCTCGGCACTCGGGCCGGGCGGTCTGACGCGTGAACGTGCGGGCTTCGAGGTCCGCGACGTCCACCCGACCCACTATGGCCGCATCTGCCCGATCGAGACGCCGGAAGGCCCGAACATCGGTCTGATCAACTCGCTGTCGACCTTTGCCCGCGTCAACAAGTACGGCTTCATCGAGACGCCGTACCGCAAGGTGAACAACGGCCAGGTGACCAACGAGGTCGTCTATCTGTCGGCGATGGAGGAGCAGAAGCACACCGTCGCGCAGGCATCGGCCGCGACCGATGCGGACGGCCGCTTCACCGAGGATCTGGTCTCGGCGCGGCAGGCGGGCGAGTTCCTGATGGCGCTGCCCGAGACGATCACGCTGATGGACGTGTCGCCGAAGCAGCTCGTCTCGGTCGCCGCCTCGCTGATCCCCTTCCTCGAGAAGGACGACGCGAACCGCGCGCTGATGGGCTCGAACATGCAGCGCCAGGCGGTGCCGCTGGTCAAGGCCGAGGCGCCGTTCGTCGGCACCGGCATGGAAGAGACGGTAGCGCGCGATTCGGGCGCCGCGATCTCGGCCAAGCGCGCCGGCGTCGTCGACCAGGTCGATGCGACCCGCATCGTCGTCCGCGCCACCGGTGAGGTGGATGCGAGCGTCAGCGGCGTCGACATCTACACGCTGATGAAGTTCCAGCGTTCGAACCAGTCGACCTGCATCAACCAGCGTCCGCTGGTGAAGGTGGGTGACGTGGTCGAGGCCGGCGACACGATCGCCGACGGCCCGTCGACCGAGTTCGGCGAGCTGGCGCTGGGCCGCAACGTCCTCGTCGCGTTCATGCCGTGGAACGGCTACAACTACGAGGATTCGATCCTGATCAACGAGCGGATCGTGAAGGACGACGTGTTCACGTCGATCCACATCGACGAGTTCGAGGTCATGGCCCGCGACACCAAGCTCGGGCCGGAGGACATCACGCGCGACATCCCCAACGTCGGCGAGGAGGCGCTGCGCAACCTCGACGAGGCGGGCATCGTCTACATCGGCGCCGAGGTGGAGCCGGGCGACATCCTGGTCGGCAAGATCACGCCGAAGGGCGAAAGCCCGATGACGCCGGAAGAGAAGCTGCTGCGCGCGATCTTCGGTGAAAAGGCGTCGGACGTGCGCGACACGTCGCTGCGCCTGCCGCCGGGCGTTGCCGGCACGGTGGTCGACGTGCGCGTCTTCAACCGCCACGGCATCGACAAGGACGAGCGCGCGATGGCGATCGAGCGCGAGGAGATCGAGCGCCTGAAGAAGGACTCGGACGACGAGCGCACGATCCTCAACCGGGCGACGTGGAGCCGCCTCCGCGAGATGCTGCTGGACCAGGTCGCGACCGGCGCGCCGAAGGGCGTGAAGAAGGGCTCGACCATCGACATGGACCTGCTCGACAGCGTCGACCGCCACGAATGGTGGAAGTTCGCGGTGCAGGACGATGCGGTCCAGGCGAACCTGGAAGCCGTCAAGCAGCAGTATGACGAGGCGACCAAGCGCATCCGCGACAAGTTCGAGGATCGCCGCGAGAAGCTGGAGCGGGGCGACGAGCTGCCGCCGGGCGTGCTCAAGATGGTCAAGGTGTTCGTCGCGGTGAAGCGCAAGCTGCAGCCGGGCGACAAGATGGCCGGCCGCCACGGCAACAAGGGCATCATCAGCCGCATCCTGCCGCAGGAGGACATGCCGTTCCTCGAGGACGGCACGCCGGTCGACTTCGTGCTCAACCCACTGGGCGTGCCGTCGCGCATGAACGTCGGGCAGATCTTCGAGACGCATCTGGGCTGGGCCGCGCGCGGCCTGGGCCGCAAGATCGGTGCGGCGCTCGACCAGTGGCGGGCCGAGAACCCGAACCCGACGCCGGGACAGGCGCCGGAGGCGGTGAAGGACGCGCTGCGGCTGGCGTATGGCGACAGCTATGTCGAGGAACTCGACAAGCGTTCGCCCGAGCAGCTGATCGATCTGGCGCAGAACGTCCGTACCGGCGTTCCGATGGGCACCCCGGTGTTCGACGGCGCGGTGGAATCGGACGTGGCCGACATGCTGAAGCTCGCCGGGCTGGATGAATCGGGGCAGGTGACCCTGTTCGACGGCCGCACCGGCGACGCCTTCGACCGCAAGGTCACCGTCGGCTACAAGTACGTGCTGAAGCTGCACCATCTGGTCGACGACAAGATCCACGCGCGGTCGATCGGTCCCTACTCGCTCGTCACCCAGCAGCCGCTGGGCGGCAAGGCGCAGTTCGGCGGTCAGCGCTTCGGCGAGATGGAGGTCTGGGCGCTGCAGGCGTATGGCGCCGCCTATACGCTGCAGGAAATGCTGACGGTGAAGTCCGACGACGTGGTCGGCCGCACCAAGGTCTACGAGGCGATCGTCAAGGGTGACGACACGTTCGAGGCCGGCATTCCGGAGAGCTTCAACGTGCTCGTCAAGGAAATGCGCTCGCTCGGCCTCAACGTCGATCTGCGGTCCATGGAGGATGCGCAGGACGACGACGGGCTCGCCGAGGCCGCGGAGTAAGCCATCGCTCTCCCTCTCCCACCGGGAGAGGGAGGGAGCCGCCGACAGGCGGCGGAAGGGTGAGGGTGACACGGTCGCCACCACCCCACCCTCACCTTCCCACCCGGCCGCGCCGGGCGGGCCCCTTCCTCTCCCAGCGGGAGAGGAAAAAGAGGTAAGAACATGAACGAACTGACCAATTTCGCCAATCCGGTCGCCAAGCCCGAGACGTTCGACCAGATCCAGATCGGCATCGCTTCGCCCGACAAGATCCGTTCGTGGTCGTTCGGCGAGATCAAGAAGCCCGAGACGATCAACTACCGCACGTTCAAGCCGGAACGTGACGGCCTGTTCTGCGCGCGCATCTTCGGTCCGATCAAGGATTACGAATGCTTGTGCGGCAAGTACAAGCGCATGAAGTACAAGGGCATCGTCTGCGAGAAGTGCGGTGTCGAAGTCACGGTGTCGAAGGTACGCCGCGAGCGGATGGGCCATATCGAGCTCGCCGCGCCGGTCGCGCACATCTGGTTCCTGAAGTCGCTGCCGAGCCGGATCGGCCTGTTGCTCGACATGCAGCTGAAGCAGCTCGAGCGCGTGCTGTACTTCGAAGCCTATATCGTCATCGAACCGGGCCTGACCCCGCTCGAGAAGTTCCAGCTGCTCACCGAGGATGAGCTGCTCGAGGCGCAGGACGAATATGGCGAGGACGCCTTCTCCGCCGGCATCGGCGCCGAGGCCGTGCGCGTCATGCTCGAGAATCTCGACCTGGAGGGCGAGAAGGTCGCGCTGCTCGAGGAGCTGGCGACGACCAAGTCGGAGCTGAAGCCCAAGAAGATCATCAAGCGCCTGAAGGTCGTCGAGAGCTTCCTGGAATCGGGCAACCGCCCCGAATGGATGATCCTGGAAGTCATTCCGGTGATCCCGCCCGAGCTGCGCCCGCTGGTGCCGCTGGACGGCGGCCGTTTCGCGACCTCCGACCTCAACGACCTGTACCGCCGCGTCATCAACCGCAACAACCGCCTGAAGCGGCTGATGGAGCTGCGCGCGCCGGACATCATCGTCCGCAACGAAAAGCGCATGCTGCAGGAAGCGGTCGACGCGCTGTTCGATAACGGCCGTCGCGGCCGCACCATCACCGGTGCCAACAAGCGTCCGCTGAAATCGCTGTCCGACATGCTGAAGGGCAAGCAGGGCCGCTTCCGTCAGAACCTGCTCGGCAAGCGCGTCGACTATTCGGGCCGTTCGGTCATCGTCACCGGTCCGGAGCTCAAGTTGCACCAGTGCGGCCTGCCGAAGAAGATGGCGCTCGAGCTGTTCAAGCCGTTCATCTACGCGCGCCTCGACGCCAAGGGCCTCAGCATGACGCTGAAGCAGGCGAAGAAGTGGGTGGAGAAGGAGCGCAAGGAAGTCTGGGACATCCTGGACGAGGTGATCCGCGAGCATCCGGTGATGCTGAACCGCGCGCCGACGCTCCACCGCCTAGGCATCCAGGCGTTCGAGCCGGTGCTGATCGAGGGCAAGGCGATCCAGCTGCATCCGCTGGTCTGCTCGGCGTTCAACGCCGACTTCGACGGCGACCAGATGGCCGTGCACGTGCCGCTGAGCCTCGAGGCCCAGCTGGAAGCGCGCGTCCTGATGATGTCGACCAACAACATCCTGTCGCCCGCCAACGGCAAGCCGATCATCGTGCCGTCGCAGGACATGGTGCTGGGTCTCTATTATCTGTCGATGATGAAGGAAGGCGAGCCTGGCGAGGGCATGCTGATCTCCGACATGGCGGAGGTGCATCAGGCGCTCAACGCCGGCTCGGTGACGCTGCACACCAAGATCGTCAGCCGCGTTCCGCAGACCGACGAGGACGGCAACCAGTATCTGAAGCGCGTCGAGACGACCCCGGGCCGCATGCTGCTCGGCGAGACGCTGCCGAAGAGCCACAAGGTGCCGTTCGAGATCGTCAACCGCCTGCTGACCAAGAAGGACGTGGGCGACGTGATCGACGAGGTCTATCGTCACACCGGCCAGAAGGAGACGGTGCTGTTCGCCGACGCGATCATGAGCCTCGGCTTCCGCCACGCGTTCCGCGCCGGCATCTCGTTCGGCAAGGACGACATGATCATCCCGAACGAGAAGGACGCGCTGGTCGAGGAGACCCGCACGCTCGTGAAGGATTACGAGCAGCAGTATCAGGACGGCCTGATCACGCAGCAGGAGAAGTACAACAAGGTGATCGACGCCTGGAGCCGCTGCGGCGACCAGGTGGCGAACGCCATGATGAACGAGATCAAGGCGGTGAAGCGCTACGAGGACGGCGAGCATGCCGGCCGCGAGAAGCCGATCAACTCGATCTACATGATGGCGCACTCGGGTGCCCGCGGTTCGCAGGCGCAGATCAAGCAGCTCGCCGGCATGCGCGGCCTGATGGCCAAGCCGAGCGGCGAGATCATCGAGACGCCGATCATCTCGAACTTCAAGGAAGGTCTGACCGTTCTTGAATACTTCAACTCGACGCACGGCGCCCGCAAGGGCCTGGCGGATACGGCGCTCAAGACGGCGAACTCGGGTTATCTGACCCGCCGTCTGGTCGACGTGTCGCAGGATTGCGTCGTGATCGAGGACGATTGCGGCACCGAGCGCGCGCTGGAGATGAAGGCGATCGTGCAGGGCGGCTCGACCATCGCGTCGCTCGGCGAGCGTATCCTGGGCCGTACCACGGCCGAGGATGTGGTCGATCCGAAGACCAATGCGGTCGTCATCCCGACCGGTACCCTGCTCGACGAGCCGATGGTGGCGAAGATCGAGGCCATGGGCATCCAGGGCATGAAGATCCGTTCGCCTCTGGTCTGCGAAAGCAAGGTCGGCGTGTGCGGCAAGTGCTACGGGCGCGACCTTGCCCGCGGTACGCCGGTCAACATCGGCGAGGCGGTCGGCGTCATCGCGGCGCAGTCGATCGGCGAGCCGGGCACGCAGCTGACGATGCGCACCTTCCACATCGGTGGTGCGGCGCAGCTCAACGAGCAGTCGAACCTGGAGGCGCCGGTCGACGGTACCATCCAGTTCCGCGACCTGCGCATCATCGGCGACCAGCGCGGCCGCCGCGTCGTGCTCTCCCGTTCGGGCGAGATCGCGATCGTCGACATGGACGGTCGTGAGCTGGCGGTGCACCGTATCCCCTACGGCGCCTACGTCATGTTCGACGACGGCCATATGGTGTCGAAGGGCGACCGGATGGCGGAATGGGATCCGTTCACCATGCCGGTGATCACGGAAAACCCGGGTACCGTCCGCTTCCAGGACCTGCTGGAGGGCAAGACGCTCACCGAGCAGACCGACGAGGCGACCGGCATCGCGCAGCGCGTCGTGACCGAATATCGCACCTCGTCCAAGTCGAAGGAGGATCTGCGTCCGCGCCTGACCCTGCTCGACGAGACGAGCGGCGAATCCGGCCGCTACATGCTCGCCCCCGGCGCGACGCTGTCGGTCGAGGACGGCGCGCAGGTGCAGGCGGGTGACGTGCTCGCCCGCGTCAGCCGCGAAGCCGCCAAGACGCGCGACATCACCGGCGGTCTGCCGCGCGTCGCCGAGCTGTTCGAGGCGCGCAAGCCGAAGGAGAATGCGATCATCGCCAAGGTTTCCGGCCGCGTCGTGTTCGGCAAGGACTATAAGGCGAAGCGCAAGATCGGCATCCAGCCCGAGGATGGCGGCGAGGTCGTCGAGTATCTGGTGCCCAAGTCGAAGGTGATCGACGTTCAGGAAGGCGACTACGTCAAGCGTGGCGACAACCTGATCGGCGGCAGCCCCGACCCGCACGACATTCTCGAAGTGCTCGGCATCGAACCGCTCGCGGAATATCTCGTCTCGGAAATCCAGGAAGTCTATCGACTCCAGGGCGTGAAGATCAACGACAAGCACATCGAGGTGATCGTTCGCCAGATGCTGCAGAAGGTCGAGATCACCGAGTCGGGCGACACCACCTTGCTCGTCGGCGAGCAGGTCGACCGCGAGGAGATGGACGCGATCAACGAGAAGCTCGGGCCGAACGAGGCGCGGGCAGCCGGCAAGCCGATCCTGCTCGGCATCACCAAGGCGTCGCTGCAGACCCGCAGCTTCATCTCGGCGGCGTCGTTCCAGGAGACCACCCGCGTCCTCACCGAGGCGGCGGTCCAGGGCAAGCAGGACACGCTGATGGGCCTCAAGGAGAACGTCATCGTCGGCCGGCTGATCCCGGCGGGTACCGGCGCCGGCATGAACCGCCTGCGCGTGGCGGCCTCTTCGCGGGATGCGGCGCTCCGTGCGCAACAGCGCGCGCTGCAGGCGGCGATCGTCGCCCCGACGTCGGCCGCGGAACTGCGCGCCGCGGAAGAGCAGCGCTCGCGTCGCGACGACGCCGGCACGGGCTCCGACCCGCTCGCCGAAGTCGTCCCGTCGGGCGACGGCAGCGACGCGGCCGCGGGCGAGTATCTGAACGACTGATCCGCGTTCGGCGCTCTGCGTTGACAAGAAGACACCGCCGTCCGGGCAACCGGGCGGCGGCTTCTTTTTCTGGCTCCGGTAAGGGACGACTTCAGACTGATCGTCCCGCGTCAGCAATACGGCCGAGGGTAAGCCCTACCCCATTCGGGATATTGCTCCCGACGATGGTGCCGGGACATTGGCGCGTGTGGGGCGGAAATGCCTAGATCGTGATACATAGGCTCGAATCCGCATCGGTCTGTGCCGTCATTTCGCGTCACTTCGCACGTCATAAACCGACGTCGCCGTCATCCGCGTCGACGAAGGCCGGCGAAAGCCGGCGTAGAGATGACCCAGTAGCGCGCTTGCACGAAATAACCGTTTCGGACATTATCGCCGACAGGGAAGGCGGAGAGTGCAGGTGACCTTGTGGAGGAGGACGATGACCGTCCTGATCCCATCGCGACGGCAAGCCTCAACGCCCCATGTCTTCGTTGCCCACGCCGAAGGCCGCGGGAGCTTGGCTTTCAGTCGGAGATCGCGTGCGCCGGTTGTCCGCGTTCCGCCAGCCCGTCTCCCGCCCAAAGCCGCCAACGTGACCTGCGAGAGACCGGGCGGGACCGGAAACACTGTCGCCGGCACTCAACCCGACGCCGGGCAGCGTTCCTGATCATGACGATGGGGTATGAGACATGATGGCGATCTACCGCTTCTCAGAACCTTTTGGGAGGCGCAAGTCGACGGTCCACGCGTGATCCTGGGTCTGCCGCGAATATTCGGGACGATGATCCTATTATACTTTGCGCAGCGCGGGGTCGCCTATCACATGGGTCTATTCGACACGCGCGCCGCTTCTGGCGCGCTCACCCGAAACGAATGGGTGACGGTCTTGGGTTGGCTGGATCTCGCCATCATCGAAGTGGGCCGCTTCTTCGCGATCCGCTATCTGATGCTTGGTGAAGCACGGGCGGCGTTGCAGCCATCCATCACGGTCGCGCTACGCTACCTGCCTTATTTCGCCTATACTTTGAGCATGCTTGCGGTCATCTTCTACGCGGACCGGATCGTTGCGGATGCATGGGCGGGAACACTACGGGCGGCCACCGGCATGGCGATACTGGCGATCGAGCCGCTGCTGATGCCGTGGGCGGTGTCCGCGGCGACCGACGGGCCGATCCGCCATCCGGGGCAATCCGTGTGGATGGTAGGGCGTTGGTATACCTGGGCCCTGGCGCTGTTCTTCCTGGGGCGGCTGCCGATCATGGCACTGCACGACGACCTCTCAGGATGGCCGGGGGGCCAGGAGCCATGGATTGCTTGGGCCGGTCTGGCGGCTGAGTCGGTAACCGTCGGGTTGATGGCCACGATCATTCCCGCGCTGAGCGTGCGGATCGTGGCGCAGCTTGGAACAGGGAGACGGGCTGATCGGCGGGCGGCGGTCGCTCGCCCCGCGGTGGCAACGCACTGAACGGCTGTCGCCGCAATGCACGCAAAACCGTGAACCCCAGAACGGGTCCGGCGTGACGGGAACAGGACAACGCCAGGAACTGCCGCCGGATTAGATTCCCCAAACCGGGATAGCGAACGGCCCTACGGGCGGATGATCCCGGCAGCCGCATCCTCGGTGATCACCGCCGCCGGCGCTTGCGATTGCGTGCGCGCGACGGTGGTGAAGCGGCCGTCCGCCACGCGGATCTCGTTGAACGAGGCTGGCGTGTGCCGGGTACGCTTCGACAGCGTCCCGGCGCCGATCATGCGGATCGTCCAGCCATTCCGCTCGATCGGCACGTCGAACGGATCGTGGACATGGCCGCTGAGCACCGCATGCGCACCCGCGGCGGCGAGTGCGGTGAGCGCGGCATCGCCGTGACGGGTCTTGGCCGTCCCCTTGGTGCCGCCCTCGATCAGCGGGTGATGCGCCGCAACGAAGATGAGATTGCCCTTTGGCGCCGCGGCGATCATCGCCAGCGCCCGGCGCAGCGATCCGGCACTGACCCGACCCTTCGACCAGTTCCAGCGCCATTGCGCGCGCGCGATCGTCTTCAGCGGCACGACGGTGATGCCGGGCAGTTCCAGCTCGCGTTCGATCATCCGCTCCACCGCCGCATAGCGCTGATAGGGGGCGAACAGCCGGCGGAACGGATCCCAGTAATACGGAATGTCGTGGTTGCCGACCTCCACCGTCACCGGCACGCCCAGCGCGCCCAGCCAGGCACCGCCGCGTTCGAATTCGCGGCGCGTCGCGCGCATCGTCAGGTCGCCGGTCATGATCACCGCGTCGGGCGACTCGGCCGCCACGCATTGCTGAAACCAGGCGAGCGCGGCGGGATCCTCGGCACCGAAATGGACGTCGCTGACATGAAAGAGCTTGATCATCATCCCCGCAACGTCGCAGCCGCCGATCGGATGCGTCCTACAGGGGCGCTCGGGCTCGCGTCCAGCCACCGGCTGACCGCAACGTCGAAGGTTGGGTCATCACCGTTGATTGATCGAAATTAGCAATGGACGCATTGTAAACCCCTGAAACGAGGCCCATGGTCATAGCCATCTGCGTGCAAGAGTAATGATGGCGACCCCCATTCCCACCGATCCCGCGGTTGATCTGACCGATTGCGACCGCGAACCGATCCACGTGCCGGGTGCGATCCAGCCCCATGGTCTTTTGCTCGTGGCCTCGGCGAACGGGGATCATCGGATCGTCGGCGGCGCCGGTGCGATCGAGACGCGGCTGAGCGCCGACTGGCTCGGCAGGCCTCTCGCCGAGTTGATCGGCCAGGACGTCGCCACTCTGCTGGGCAGCACCCTGCCCGCCAATCCCAATGTCGTCGTGCCGCCGCTGGTCACCGGCAGCGACGAGACGTTTCTCGCGACGCTGCACCGTACCGACGGCTATCTGCTTGTCGAGCTTGAGCCGGTGGCGGAGCGGCCGACCACGGCCGCGGCGATGCTGTCGTGGCTCGATGCGGTCGCCGGCGGCTTCGAACGCGCGGTCGACAAGCAGACGTTGTACGAACGCGCCGCCAAGGCCTTCCGCACGCTGACCGGTTTCGACCGGGTGATGATCTACCGCTTTCTTGACGACGAGGCAGGTTGCGTCGTCGCCGAGGATCGCGATCCCGAACTCGGCTCGTTCCTCAACCATCATTTCCCGGCGAGCGACATTCCCCGCCAGGCGCGCGCGCTCTACATCCGCAACCGCACCCGCGCGATTCCCGATGCGGCCTATGCGCCGCAGCCGCTGCGCCCGTCGCATCTGGCGAACATCGATCTCAGCGACGTCGCGCTGCGCAGCGTCTCGCCGATCCATCTCGAATATCTGCGCAACATGGGCGTCGAGGCATCCGCCTCCATCTCCATCGTCAAGGATGGCCTGCTGTGGGGGCTGATCGCCTGCCATCACAACAGCCCGCGGCTGATGCCCCCCGACGTGCGCGGCGCCGCGGCAACGCTGGCCAGCGGGCTGGCACGCCAGATCCGTGCGAAGGAGGAGGCGGCGGCCTACCGCGAGCGGCTCAACCTGCGCGTGGTCGAGGACATGGTGACGCCGCGGCTGCAGGGCGACGTGCCGCTGCACGAGGCGATCGCCGGCATGAAGGGCGATCTCAGGGCGATGCTCAACGCCGACGGTTTCGCCGTGGTGACGCGCACCGCGGTGGTGACCGACGGCCGCTGTCCGTCCCCCAAGGTGCTCGGTAGATTCGCCGATTGGGCGCGGGGCCGTGGCGGCGAGCCGGTGGCGACCCACATGCTGTCGACGATGATGCCGGGCGCGGCGGAACATCGCGCCCTGGCCAGCGGGATGATCGCCCTGCCCTTGCGCGACGATGACGCGACACTGATCTGGCTGCGCGCCGAGCGCATTCAGGAGATCGAATGGGCGGGCAATCCGCACAAGTCGGTGTCGCTGGCCCCGGGCGAACGGCTGTCGCCACGGGCGTCGTTCGAGACGTGGAGCGAGACGGTGCGCGGCCGTTCGCGACGGTGGTCGCTCGAGGAGATCGAGGCCGCGCACCGCCTGCGCCGCCGCTTCCACGAGGCGCGGCAGGGTCAGCAATTGCGGGCGCTGAACCACGACCTCAATCTCGCGCTGGTCGAGAAGGACGCCCTGCTCGCGCAGAAGGACGTCCTGATGAAGGAGGTGAATCATCGGGTGCAGAACAGCCTGCAGCTGGTCGCCTCGTTCCTGCGGCTTCAGGCCAAGACCGCGGGCGACGGCGCGGTCGCCGACCATCTTGCCGAAGCGCAGGCGCGTCTCGCTGCGGTCGCCTTGGTCCACCGCCGGCTGTACCGCGACGACCAAGTCGAAAGCGTCGATCTGTCGCGCTATGTCGAGGAGCTGGTCGCCGACATGCGCACTTCGCTGGGCGCCGACTGGGGCGCACAGATGCGGCTCGATCTCGCTCCGGTGCTGGTCCCGACCGATCGCGCGGTGAACATTGGGCTCATCCTCACCGAACTCGTCATCAACGCCAGCAAATATGCTTATGACGGCCGGCCCGGACCGCTGTCGATCGCGCTTGAACAGCATGGCGCGCTGCTCCGGCTGATCGTCGCGGACCAGGGCCGCGGCAAGGGTCAAGGCGAAGGATTCGGCAGCCGGATGATGGCGGCGATGGTCCAGCGGCTCGACGGCGAGATTGCCTATCTCGACAATGATCCAGGCGTCAGAGCCATCATGACCGCACCGATCGGCGCAGAATCTATCCTATAGTGGAAGGTTATTATACCCGATTCCGCCGTATCGGGTAACTTTCAGCGAAATCTTCACCTGTGTCAGCCATCTCAGTTGCATGACGGGTGGACGGGGACACAACAAGCTGCTGCGGATCGACGGGCGGCAAGTCGAACTGGGCATGTACATCCACGAACTGCATTGTTCGTGGTTGGACAACCCGTTCTGGCGTAAGAGCTTTCTGCTGACCGACGTGGCCGACTGCGATCGCGTGCGGCAATCGGTAACCGCCGTCACCATCGATTTATCCAAGGGCCGTGGGCTGACCCTGGTCAAGACCACCGGCCGCTTCCTACCGGCAGCGGAGGAGCATCGCGATCTGCCGCCCGCCGCCGTGCCAAAGCTGGTCCGGCGGCGTCCCTCCAACAGCCTCGACCGGGCACGTGCCAGCGTCGAACAGGCGACCCAGGCGATCACCGACCTGTTCGAGGAAGCCCGTCTCGGCCGGGCGATCGGGGTCGAGACACTCAACATCACGGTCGACGACCTGGCCGACGCCATGACCCGCGACGCGGCGGCGATGATCACGGTGACCCGGCTCAAGGACACCGATCGCTACACCTATATCCATTCGGTCGCGGTCGGCGCGCTGATGATGGGGCTGACCCGCCACCTCGGCTATGACGAGGCGGACGTGCGTGTCGCCGGCATGGCCGGGCTGCTGCACGACATCGGCAAGATGGCGGTTCCGTCGGCAATCGTCGGCAAGCCGGGCAGACTGACGCCAGAGGAACTGGAGGTGATGCGCACCCATCCGGCACGGGGCCACGGCACGCTGACCGCGATCGCGGAACTCGATCCCCGCATCCTCGACGTCTGCCGCCACCATCACGAGAAGGTCGATGGCACCGGCTATCCGGATGCGCTGTCGGCAGAGGCGCTGTCGCCGTTCGCGCGCATCTCGGCGATCTGCGACGTCTATGACGCGGTCACCTCGATCAGGGCGTATAAGCCCGCCTGGTCGCCGCATACCGCCCTTGCCCGGATGCAGGCGTGGCAAGGGCATTTCGACCCCGACCTGCTGCGCGCCTTCATCGTCAGCCTCGGCATTCAGCCGTTCGGCGCACTGGTGCGGCTGCATTCCAACCGGCTCGGCCTGGTCGTCGCCGACGGCGACAGCCCGCAGGCCCCGATCGTCCGGGTCTTCTTCGACGTCGAGCGGCAATGCGAATTCGCGCCGATCGACGTCCCGAGTGCCCAGGACGCGATCATCCGCAGCGAGCGCGGCGAATATTGGTTCGGCGCGCGCTGGGGCGAGGTGCACGCGGCGGTGATGGGAGACGGCGCCCCGCTGCGCGATGCCGTCCGGCAGGAGACGCAGGCATGAGCATCGCGCTACACAGCGCGCCGCGGCGCCGGCTCTGGCTGGGGGGATGGCTGTCGCAGGCCCCCGCGCCGGCCGACGGCGTGCCGCCCCCCGCCCCCGCCCCGGTGCGCGAGAACACCGCCGCCCGCCTGTACGACGAGGTCGGCGAGTTCCTGTTCGCCCATGACCTGCCGCTCGCGCCCGACATCTTCGGCGTCGCGCTCGCCTATCTCGGCGGTGAGGATCGCGAGCTGACGCTGACCATTCGCGAGCGGTTGCGCACCGAAGGCCGGCTCGATGCCGACTTCCTGCGTCAGCTGGCGGAAGTGCGCAGCGGCGGCATCCGCCCGACGACGATCGCTCGCATGGCCGACACGCTCGCCGCGCAGCTGGCGCAATGTCTGGCGCTGCTCGGCGAATCCTGCACGTCGGCGACGGAATATGGCGACGCGCTCGACCGCGAGGTCGAACAGCTCGACAGTCCGGCCGGCGGCGGCGATGCCATGAGCCGGCTGATCGACCTGACGATGCAGGCGGTCGCCACCTCGCGCCAGATGGCGGAGCGGCTGGAGGAGAAGCGCCGCGAGACGACGCGTCTGCGCGACAATCTCGATCGCGCCCGCCGCGCGGCCGAACAGGATCACCTCACCGGACTGATCAATCGCCGCGGCTTCGACGCCCGGCTGCAGGCGCGCAAGTACGCGGGCGAGCCCGCCGATTGGTGCGTCGCGGTGTGCGACATCGACGATTTCAAACGGATCAACGATCGCCATGGCCACGATGCGGGCGATCGCGTGCTCAAGCTGGTCGCACGGCTGCTGAAGACCGAGCTTGCCCCCGACGCCATCGTCGCACGGCACGGCGGCGAGGAGTTCGCCTGCCTGTTCGCCCATGCCGACGTCGATACCACCTACGCCAAGCTCGACGCGGTGCGCCGCTCGATTGCCGCGCGCTCGCTGATCAATCAGGACAATGGCGAGCCGATCGGGTCGCTGACCATATCGATCGGTCTGGCGGCGGTGGCCGACGACCCGGTCAGGGCGATGCGCCGGGCCGACGCCGCCTTGTACGGGGCGAAGCGGGACGGCAAGAACCGCGTGGCCGTAGCGGAGCGCGGCGCCTGAGTTTGCCGGCAGCGCCGGCCGTTCAGGCTGGTCGAGGGGTCTAGAAGACGATCGGTGGCGGCGGTCCGACCTGATAGGCGGTGTGCGGCGCGTCGAAGGGGAAACCCTGCGCCGCCGCCGCGGCGATCGCCAGCCGGACCGAGGTCGCGGTGCGCTGGCTCGTCTCGATCGCGTCGGGCCGCTTCATCCAGTCTGATGAGATGATATAGCCCTGGCGCAGCCGCACCACCGGCCCGCCGGCATGGCCCAGACGCCCCAGCCGCCGCCGCACCGTGGTTTCCGACAGGTTGAGCACCCGCGCCAGCACGCTCGCACGCACGGCATGGTCCGGGCCGAAGCGGACGCCCTCGACCGGCCGCCGCGGCGGCAGCGGCGCGCGATGCAGATTGCCCGCCAGGATCGTCGAGAAGATCACCAGATCGAGCCAGTTGCCGTGGATCGCCTGATTGCTGTCCGCGGTCGCCAGCATCACGTCGACGGCCGCCTGCACCCCGACCGTCCTGTCGTAGCGCACCGCGCTGGGGCGCAGCACCGGCAGCTCGCCCGCATCGTACAGAGCTTGGACGAAACAGACGAAGCTGTCGTGGGTGAGCGCGATCAGCCGGGCGATGTCGGGACGCGTCAGGACCTCGGGATTGACCACGACCCCGCCGTGCAACCGCACGCACAGCCCCGCCGCAATCAGCGCGTTGACGTGGCGGCGGACGGTTTCGAACGATCGCCCCAGAGAGATCGCCGCCGAATGGGTCGAGATGCCCGAGTTGCGGGCGCCGCCACGTATGCTTTCGCGCGTGATCAGAGAGAAGATCGCGAAACGGTCGATATCGCCGTCGAAGCATCGCAGCCCCGCAGCATTGACCCTTGTCTGCATGTCGGCGAGCAGCCGTGTCATGCTCAACAGCTTCAACCGTCTCTCCGTTTGCAAACGCACCGACGAAGTCGTTCGTTTGCCACGGATCACCCGTTTTGGGCAGAAAAAGGACGCGTATTCCGCCAGTTTGAGTATTTGTCCATTTCGGACTTCACTGGCGCTTCAGTCGCCGAGCGCACCCCGATAGAGAGCGAATGTCTGTCGCGCGCCGTGCAGCGCCGCCGCTCGCCAGCGATCGTCTCGCGCTGCCGCCTGCCGCTCGAGGGCGTCGAGCAACGCCCGCCACTCGCCCCGCTGGTGGACCGCTCCGAGATAGGCGGACGGAGCGGCCGGCGGCAGGCTGCGGGCCAGAAGCTGCCCGCCCAGCCGCGATCCCTCGATGACATAGAGCGCACCCCAACGCGCGCCCTCGTTGTCGAGCACGAACGGCAGCGCCGCCGGCAGCGGCCGCCCGAGCGCGGCGAGATCGGCAGCAAGCGCGCCGGCGCGCGGCCGCCAGACCGGCAGATCGCCATGATTGGCCAGCGCCGCCTCGACCGCCGGCAGCGCGCGGCCGTGCGCGATCAGAAAGCGCAGATAGTCCGCCGTCCGGTCGAGACGCAACGCGCCGAACCGGGCATCGACCGCGTCATGATCGGCGGCGGTCTCGGTGCGGAGCGTCTGGACAAAGGACATCCGCACGCCCCTGACGCCTGCACCGCCGCCTGTCGAGGGGGCGTCAGACCAGCGTCAGCACGATCTTGCCGCTGACGTGCCCCTCGGCCTGCGCCTGCTGCGCCGCGGCCGCCTGATCGAGGGGAAAGGTCTGCACCACCCGGACCTTGACCGTGCCGTTGGCGACGAGATCGCCGATCTCTCCCAGCTGCGCGGCATTGGGCCGGGCGAGCCAGCGTGGCGCCGCGCGCACGCCGTGACGCGTCGCCTCGGCCTGATCCGGTTCGCTGACCGTCGACACCAGGATGCCGCCCTGGCGCAACGTCCCCCACGACCGCGCCCGCGTCTCGCCATCGATCAGATCGAACACCAGGTCGACGTCGCGGGCGATCTCCTCGAACCGCTCGCTGGTGTGATCGATCGCGCGATCAACGCCGAGATCGCGGAGCAACTCCTGGTCGTCGGGGCCGGCCGTGGCGAACACCTCCGCCCCCTTCCAGCGGGCGAGCTGCACCGCGAACTGGCCGACGCCGCCGGCACCGCCGTGGATCAGCACGCGCTGCCCCGACTGCAGCCCGCCGTGATCGAACAGCCCCTGCCACGCAGTCATCGCCGCCAGCGGGATCGCCGCGGCGGTCGTCATGTCCAGCCCGTCGGGAATGGCGCACAATTCGATCGCCTTGACGATGACGTAATCGGCCTGCGCCCCGCGGTCGAAATCGATGAAGGCGAAGACCGGGTCGCCATGGCGCACCATGTAATGCGCCCGCGTCCCGAACGTCTCGATCGTGCCGGCGAGATCGCGGCCGAGCACCGCCGGAAGCTGCGCCTCGCCGACCGGCGGGAATTGGCCTTCGCGGGTCTTGTAGTCGACCGGGTTGACGCTGGCGGCATGGACGCGGACCAAAACCTCGTCGTCCTGCGGCACGGGCAACGGCAGGTCGCGGACCTCCATCACCTCGGGTCCGCCGAAGCGCGAGATCACCAGCGCACGGCCGCTGCGCGGTGCCGTCTCGGGCGTTTCCGACTCGCGCATGGGATTGTCGGTGGCCATGATCGCTCTGTCCTTCCTATCCTGTCTCGACCGCTCCGAACGCGACGCGCCGCCGTGCGATCCCCCGGCGAGACGCCCGCCAGCGCACTTTCGGCTTGCACCGCGGCCCCGCGCCCGCCATGCGCCGCCCCGCCTACCACCGACATGTTCATCCAGACGAAAGGTCTCGCCATGGTTGCCTGGTTCCAGGCGCTGATGCCCAAGCAGGGGCGTTTCTTCGAGCAGTTCGAGGCGCATGCCGCGACGTTGGTCGCCGGGGCCGAGGCGCTGCAGCGGCTGTTCGCCAGCGAGGGCACGACCGCGCAGCATATCGCCGAGATCGTGCGCCGTGAGCATGAGGCGGACGACATCACCCGCGACGTGTTGCAGGATGTGCGCCGTGTCTTCGTGACGCCGTTCGACCGCTCGGCGATCACCGACCTGATCGGGGTGATGGACGATTCGATCGACCAGATGAACCAGACCGCCAATACGATCGAGCTGTACGAGGTGACCACCTTCGCCCCCGACATGCGCGCCATGGCGGATTTGGCGGTCGAAGCGGCGCGGGTCACCGCGCAGGCGATCCCGCTGCTCCGCCATCTCGATCGCAATGCGGCGCAGCTGCACGATCTGACCGCGCGGCTGGTCGCGATCGAGGGCCGCGTCGACGAGCATCACGCCGCCGGGCTGAAGGCGCTGTTCAAGGCGTGCGGCGACAATCAGCCGATGCGCTTCATCGTCGATCGCGAGATCTACAGCCATCTCGAACGGATCGCCGATCGGTTCGAGGACATCGCCAACGAGATCCAAGGTCTCGTGATCGACCACGCCTGAGGCGCGCGCGACATGACCATCTCCTTCACCGTGCTGGTCCTGCTGATCGGCGTGGCGCTGCTGTTCGATTTCCTGAACGGCCTGCACGATGCGGCGAACTCGATCGCCACCGTCGTCTCGACCCGCGTGCTGAAGCCGCATCATGCGGTGCTGTGGGCGGCCTTCTTCAACTTCATCGCCTTTACGGTGTTCGGGCTGCACGTCGCCAACACGGTCGGCAAGGGCATCGTCGATGCGCAGGTGATCGACCCGCAGGTGATCTTCGGTGCACTGATGGGGGCGATCAGCTGGAACGTCATCACCTGGCGCTTCGGCATCCCGTCCTCGTCCAGCCACGCGCTGATCGGCGGGCTGCTCGGCGCCGGCATCGCCAAGGTCGGCCCCTCGGCGATCGTCTGGTCGGGCGTACGCAACACGATCGCGGGCATCTTCGTGTCGCCCGCGGTTGGCCTGATCCTCGCGCTGGCGCTGGTCCTGGTCGTCGCCTGGACCTCGCTCCGCCTGACGCCGATGGGTGTCGATCGCCGCTACCGCAAGCTGCAGCTCGTCTCCGCGGCGCTGTACAGCCTCGGCCACGGCGGCAACGATGCGCAGAAGACGATGGGGATCATCGCCGTGCTGCTCTATTCGCAGGGCATGCTCGGCGGCGAGTTCCACATCCCCTTCTGGGTGATCCTGGCGTGCCAGGCCGCCATGGCGGCAGGCACGATGTCGGGCGGCTGGAAGATCGTCCACACCATGGGCTCGAAGATCACGCGGCTGACCCCCGCACAGGGCTTCTGCGCCGAGACCGGCGGCGCGATCACGCTGTTCCTCGCCAATGTCGGCGGCATTCCGGTGTCGTCGACGCATACCATCACCGGGGCGATCGTCGGCGTCGGTTCGGCGCGGCGCCTGTCGGCGGTGCGCTGGAACGTCGCCAGCCGCATCGTCGTCGCCTGGATCGTGACGCTGCCGGCGGCCGGCCTGATCGGCGCGCTCTGCTACGAGGCGACGAGGCTGCTCGCCCGGTGAGCGGAAGGCGCCATCCGTCCGGCTGACGGACGACGCGAGACGTCTTCCCCACAGTCATTCCCGCGCAGGCGGGAATCCAGAGACGCTGGCGTAGCGGCCCTTGCGACGACCGGCGTGTCTGGATCCCCGCCTCCGCGGGGATGACGGACTATGGCGACGGCGGCGCGACGTCCGCATGGTCGCTCGGCGCGACCTGCCACGCGGTCAAGCTGCCACGACAGCTTGCGGGTGTCGGCCAGCAGCCGGTCGGCATAACGATACGCGCCGCCGTCAACCTGCCCCCGCCGTCATTCTCGCGCAGGCGGGAATCCAGAAACGTTCGCGTAGCGGCCCTTGCGAAGACCTGCGCGTCTGGATCCCCGCCTACGCGGGGATGACGGACTGAGAATTAAGCCGAAATACTCCCACACGGTCGACCCGTGCGGCCTACAGCGCCCAATCCAGCTGCAACCACAGCTTGCGGGTATCGGTCAGCAACCGGTCGGCACGATAATCGGCATAGCGGACACTCGCCGTCGTGCGGCCGAATTTGGCGCTCGCCAGCAGGTCGATCTCATTGCCATAGTGCCGGACCAGCCGGTCGCTTTCGAACCGGTGGTAGACTGCGGTCAGCCCGACCGCCTTCGCCGGGCCGAGCGTCGTCCAGCCCCATCCTGCGCTGGCATAGAGGTCGCGGATGCCGTCGGCGGGGGTGGTGGTGAATTTGTCGGCCCAGCCCTGGAACTTGAAGATCGAGGCGAGCGGCGTCTGGAAGCTGGTCAGCGCGCTGCCGTCGCTGGCGCCGAGCACCTCGTAACCGGCGCCGAGGCGCGGGCCGCCGAAATCCACGCCGACATCGGCCAGGCCGTAGCCGGCCGCATAGCGATTGGGGTTGCGGTGATAGTCCGACTGGCGCGCATAGCTCAGCTGGTAGCTCACCTTCACCGGCCCGATCGGCCGCATTCCCGCCAGCCGGGCACCATAGGTCTGGCTGGACAGCCGGAAGCCCTGCACCGCCGCCTCGTCCTCGTCGATCAGATAGGCGAAGCCGGTCAGCCGCCCGACCGGCGAATCCCAGCCGAGATTGGCGAGCACGGTATCGCCGCCGATCGACCGCGGGCGCGCGCCGCGCCCGTCGATGCCATTCACCGTGCGGATCGACCAGACGTAGCTGACGTCCGCCTTGACGCCCCGCAGCGGCACGACTTCCGCCCGCACCGCGTCGAAACTCTGCCCGTTGTTGCGGATCGTGCCCTGGCCGACGAAACGCTCGTCGTCGAGCGCGATGACCTGCCGCCCCGCCGTCACCGTCAGCGGTGCGCTGGCATAGCGCGCCTGTGCGCGGAAGATCGCGATATTCTGAGGATCGGCAATCAGTGGCCGCGTCGCCGTGCCGTGCAGGCCGTCGAAATAATCAGGCACGATCGCCAGATTGCCCTGCGCCTGCACCAGCGCCGACCACGGCCCCTCTGCAACCTGCACACCGGTGCGCAGCCGCACCGTCACCGCGTCGCTGTCCTGCGGCAGACCGTCCTGCTCGACTCGTTCGTAGCGCAGCCGCCCCTCCGCCAGTGGCGTCACCGTCTGCGCCGCCGCAGACGCCGCCGAGCCGAGCGCCGCCGTGGCGGCCAAAATCGCGATCCCCCGCATAGTCTCCCCTTCCGGATCGTGGGGTTAGCCGATGATCGCGGCCTACCCAATTTAGGAAAGGTTGCGCGATCGATACGGAGTGTTGCCGCTCGGACCGCGACCGCACCGCAACCAAGGCCAGCATTGGCCGTTCACCCGCACCGCTCGGATGGACAGGAGAGACGCGTGGCGCGATTTGCGGACAAGGTGGTGGTGGTGACCGGAGCAGCCTCCGGCATCGGCGAAGGCGCCGCGCGTCGCTTCGCGCAGGACGGCGCCCGGCTGGTGCTCGGCGACAAGGATCGCGACGGGCTGGAGCGGCTCGCCGCCGAACTGGGCGGCGAGGTCGAGACGGTGATCGTCGACGTCTCGGTCAACGCCGATTGCGAGACGCTGGCGGCGCGCGCGGTGGAACGGTTCGGCCGCATCGACGTGCTGGTCAACGATGCCGGCGTCGACCACCTCGGCAAGCTCGACGAGGGCGGCCTCGAGGAATTCACCAAGGTCATCGAAACCGACCTCTATGGGGTCGTGCAGATGAGCCGCGCCGCGATCGCCGCGCTGCGCCGGAGCCGCGGCTGCATCGTCAACATCTCGTCCGTCTCCGGCCTCGGCGGCGACTGGAACCACAGCTTCTATTGCGCCGCCAAGGGCGCGGTGACCAATTTCACCCGCGCGCTGGCGATGGACGAGGCGAAGAACGGCGTGCGCGTCAACGCGGTCAACCCATCGCTGACCTATACTGCGCTGACCGCGGGGATGAAGGAGCAGCCAGAGCTGATCGCCAAGTTCGAGGAGCGCATCCCGATGGGCCGCGGCGCCGAGCCCGCCGACATCGCCGGGGCGGTGGCCTTTTTGGCGAGCGAGGACGCGCACTATATCACCGGGGTCAACCTGCCGGTCGACGGCGGCCTGTCCGCCTCGAACGGCCAGCCACCGCTGAGCTGAGGGACCCGATGATGACCGACTATCGCAAGACCGACGAGGCGATCGCCAAGCTGACGCCGGAGCAATTCTACGTGACGCAACAGAGCGGCACGGAGCGCCCCGGCACCGGCGAATATCTCTACAACAAGGAGCCCGGCATCTACGTCGACATCGTGTCGGGGGAGCCGTTGTTCGCCTCCGCCGACAAGTTCGATTCGCATTGCGGCTGGCCGAGCTTCACCAAGCCGATCGAGCCCGCGCGGGTGCAGGAACTCTCCGACCACAGTCACGGCATGGTACGGACCGAGGTGCGCTCCGCCGGCGGCGACAGCCATCTCGGCCACGTCTTCGACGACGGTCCGCGCGATCGCGGTGGCCTGCGCTATTGCATCAACTCCGCGGCGCTGCGCTTCGTCCCCAAGGCTGAGATGGCGGCGCAAGGCTATGGCGACTATCTGGATCAGGTCGAGGGCTGATCCCGATCGGCAGTGGCCGGTCGCGACTCGGCCGCCCACTGCCACCCCCGCCGTGCTGACCGGGCGGATCGGCCTTGAACCGCACCCGCCGACTGCTATTGCCCGACAAATTCACCGGCAATCCAGCGACGGAGAGGTTCGGCATGCCTGCCCATTTTGATCCCGCCACGGCGCTCGGCGCGGATTGGCGCCGGGGCCGCTGGCTCGGGCGGATCGATCGCGGCGACGGCCCCTCGCCTGTCCTCGTCGTCGACGGCCTCGTCCACGACATGAGCCGCGTCGCGCCGACCGTCGCCGAACTCGTCGCGCGGCAGGCGTTCGACCCTGCCGTCGGCACGCCGGTCGGCGATCTCGCGACGCTCGGCCTGTCGGCCGACGGCATGCCGCGGCTGCTCAGCCCGGTCGACCTGCAATGCGTCAAGGCGGCGGGCGTCACCTTCGCCACCTCCGCGCTCGAACGCGTGATCGAGGAACGCGCGCGCGGCGATGCCACCGCCGCGGCGGGCCTGCGCGGCCGGCTCGAACAGCGGGTCGGCGGCGGCCTGCGCCAGGTCGTGCCCGGCTCGGCGGAGGCCGCCGCGCTCAAGGCCGCGCTGATCGACGAAGGCCTGTGGTCGCAATATCTCGAGGTCGCGATCGGCCCGGATGCGGAAATCTTCACCAAGGCGCCGGTGCTCGCGACGGTCGGCTGGGGCGCGGAGGTCGGCATCCGCTCCGACTCGACCTGGAACAATCCGGAGCCGGAGGTGGCGCTGCTCGTCGCACCGGACGGCCGCGCGGTCGGCGCCTGCCTCGGCAACGACGTCAACCTGCGCGATTTCGAAGGACGTTCGGCGCTGCTGCTCGGCAAGGCGAAGGACAACAACGCCTCGGCCGCGCTTGGCCCCTTGGTCCGCCTGTTCGATGACAGCTATACGATCGATCACGTCCGCGATGCGCAGGTGACGCTGACCATCGCCGGCGAGGACGGCTATCGCCTCGACGGCCACAGCTCGATGCGCGAAATCAGCCGCGATCCGCTCGAGCTCGTCCGCCAGGCGCTGAGCGAGCATCACTATCCCGACGGCTTCGTCCTCTACCTCGGCACGCTGTTCGCGCCGATCCAGGATCGCGACGAGCCCGGCCGCGGCTTCACTCACCAGGTCGGCGACACCGTCACCATCGCCAGCCCCGGCCTCGGCGAGCTGGTCAACCGCGTCACCACGTCGAAGGATGCCGCGCCGTGGACCTTCGGCACGCTTGCGCTGATGCGCAATCTCGCCGGCCGCGGCCTGCTCGCCGCCTGATCCGCGGCCCCCTCGATCCTTTGAAAGCACCCGCATGACCGACCTGCCCGCCGCCGACCGCCGCGCCATCTACCCCTCGCTCCGCGGCAAGCGCGTCATCGTCACCGGCGGTGGGTCCGGGATCGGCGCCGGCCTGGTCGAGGCCTTCGCCGCGCAGGGTGCGCGCGTCGCCTTCGTCGATGTCGCGGTGTCCGACGGCGAGGCGCTGGTTGCGCGCCTGTCGCAGGAGGCCGCGCATCCGCCGCTGTTCCGCCGCCTCGACCTCACCGACCTCGATGCGCTGAAGTCAGTGTTCGCCGAACTGATTGCGCAACTCGGCGGCTGCGACGTGCTGGTCAACAATGCCGCCAACGACGATCGCCACGCGATCGCCGACGTCACCCCGGCCTATTGGGACGAGCGGATGAACGTCAATCTGCGCCACCAGTTCTTCGCCGCCCAGGCGGTGGTACCGGCGATGACCGCGGCGGGCGGCGGGTCGATCCTCAACTTCGGCTCGATCAGCTGGCATCTCGCGCTCGAAGACCTCATCCTCTACCAGACGGCCAAGGCCGCGATCGAGGGCCTGACGCGCAGCCTCGCCCGCGACCTCGGCCGCAAGGGCATCCGCTGCAACGCCATCGTCCCCGGCAACGTCCAGACGCCGCGTCAGGAGAAATGGTACACGCCGGAGGGCGAGGCGGAGATCGTCGCCGCGCAATGCCTCGACGGCCGCATCCAGCCTGCCGACGTCGCCGCGCTTGCGCTGTTCCTCGCCTCGGACGACGCGCGCCTGTGCACCGGCCACAATTACTGGATCGATGCCGGCTGGCGGTAAGCGGCGCGGCGGCAGGGAGTCGCCGGCTACGACGGCTTTGGTACGGTAACGGATTTTTCAAAGATCCGTCCATAATGGCCGCATGGCTCCACCGCGCTATGACATTCGACCGGACGCGAATGCGCGCTTTTTGCGGGTGACGCTGTCGGGCGACTGGGACGTCGCCATATCCGAACGCTTCGCCACGGACATCGCCGAGCGGCTGCGCACGATGCTGGCCGGCGGCGTCCGGCATGGCGAGCTGCGCACGCTGATCGACATGCGCGACAAGATGGTGCTCCCACAGCAGGCGGCGGCGCATTTCACCCGGCTGATCCGCCCCGGCGGTCCGTCGAAGCGGATCGCCCTGCTCGCCTCCGGTGCGCTGCACCGGCTGCAGGTGAAGCGGTTCATCGATGATCGCTGTCGCCTGTTCGAACATGAGACGGATGCCATGGCGTGGCTGCTGGCGGAACCCGCGCAGGATGCCGCCCCCGCCGACGATTGACGGGCGGGTGCCGGACGTGGTCGAACCCCTCCAAATATCTGCTGTTCCCGCTTTCGACAGCATGGCTCTGGCACCGCTACGCTACCAGCCTTGCTGCCCCGGATAGCCGACGATAGCACTCGACAGCGCGCCTCTCCTCCCATAGTTTTCGTCTGACATATCGGGAGGATACGGTGGACCGGCGATCGTTTCTGTACGGCGCGACCGCCGCCGGTGCCGCGACGTTGATCGAACGGACGGCCCGGTCCCGCACCGGCCCCGCCGCCGCGTCCGGCCCGTTCCGGCCCGAGTGGTCGTCGCTGGTCGCCGGCTATCGGCGCCGGACTGGTTCCGCGACGCCAAGTTCGGCATCTGGGCGCATTGGTCGGCGCAATGCGTGCCCGAGGCGGGCGACTGGTATGCGCGCGAGATGTATCTGCAGGGCACGCGTGCCTACCGCCACCATCTCGACCATTACGGCCACCCCTCGCAGGTCGGCTTCATGCAGATGTATCCGCGCTGGACGGCGGCGCGATGGCACCCGGAACGGCTGCTCGACCTCTATCAGCGCGCCGGCGCGCGCTATTTCATGGCGCTGGCCAACCACCACGACAATTTCGACAGCTATGCCTCGACCCATCATGCGTGGAACAGCACCCGCATCGGTCCGAAGCGCGACATCATCGGCGAATGGAGCCGGCTGGCGCGGGCGCGCGGCCTGCGCTTCGCCGTCTCCAACCATTCCGCCCATGCCTGGCACTGGCTGCAGCCGGCCTATGGCTACGATCCCGAAGGGCCGCGCGCCGGCCAGCGTTACGACGCCGCCGTCCTGACTCGGGCGCAGGGGCAAGGCGAATGGTGGCAGGGGCTCGACCCGCAACAGCTCTACACCGGCCCCACCATGCCGATGCCGGACGGCCTGCGCTCGATCGCCGCCGCCAACGCCTGGCACGAGAAGAACGACCGCCTCTGGACCGAAACGCCGCCCGCGGCCAATCCCGGCTTCACCCGCAACTGGTCGCTGCGCTGCCGCGAGCTGATCGACGTCTACCGGCCGGACATGATCTATTTCGACAATTTCGCGCTGCCGCTCGGTCAGGCGGGGCTGGATGTCACCGCCCATTTCTACAACCAGTCGATGCGCTGGCACGGCGGCCGCAACGAGGCGGTGGTCACCGCCAAGGGCACGCCGGCCGACCGGCGCGCCGGCATCGTCGACGATGTCGAGCGCGGCGTCCATGACGATATTCAGCCTTATCCGTTCCAGACCGATACCTGCCTCGGCAACTGGCATTACGACCGCGATCTCTACGAACGCGACGGCTACAAGACGCCGGCCAAGGTGATCCACACCCTGTGCGACGTGATGGCGAAGAACGGCAATCTGATGCTGTCGGTGCCGATGCGTGGCGACGGTACGATCGACGAGAAGGAGGAGGCGATCGTCGAGGCGATCGCGGCGTGGATGGGCCGATACGGCAGTGCCATCTACGGCACCCGCCCCTGGCACCGGTCCGGCGACGGCCCGACCCGCCCGGCCGGCGGCGACTTCAACGAAGGCGGCCGCGACAGCCCCTTCACCGCGCGCGACATCCGCTATGCGCGCAAGGGCAGCGCCGTCCATGCCTTCGCGCTCGGCTGGCCGGACGACGGCATCGTCCGCCTGCCCGCGCTGGCGGCGCAGGGCGAGGTACGGCGGGTCACCGTGCCGGGCTCGACGGCGCAGCTGCCGTTCCGCCACACGTCCGACGCGGTCGAGGTCGATGTACCCGGTGCGCTGCGCAATCCGATCGGCATCGCCTTGATCGTCGAGGGCGACGGCCTGACGCGCGACTGATCACCCCGTCGGCCGCTGAACGTGCCAGAATCTTCACCGGCTTGACGCAATTCCTACTGGCTGCGTAGATAATCGTGTTGGCGGGAGACAACGCGATGCGGTGGCTGGTGATCGGATTAGCCTGCGGCCTGTTGGCAGGCTGCAGCAAGGCACCCGACGGCCCCGGCGAGGCGACGGCGCGCGCCGGCACGCTCGCCTTCGCCTATCAATTCACCTTCCGCTTGCCGTCCGCGCGCATCGCCGATGCGCAGGAGGCGGCAGCCCAGGCATGCGAACGGCTCGGCGCGGGCTGCCGGATCACCGGCATGACCTATCGCGTCGACGACGCCGCCCGGGTTTCCGCCAGCCTCGACCTCCGCGTCGCGTCTTCCGGCGCCCGCGCCTTCGGGCGCCGCAGCGTCCAACAGGTCGAGCAAGCGGGCGGCGTCCTGGCGCAGGCGGAGATCAGCGGCACCGATCCCACCGATGCGAAGGCTCAGGCGGCCGATGCGGCCGACACGACCGACGCCGAGACGCAGCTCGCCGGACGGACACCGGCCGCGTCCGTCGTGCCGTTGAACGTCGCCACCACGCCGATCCGCTTCACCTATGTCGCGGGCGCCGGAGTCGGGCTGCGCGCGCGCCTCGGCGAGGCCGCGGCGGCCGGCTATGCCTCGCTGAACTGGACGCTGGGCAATGCGCTGACGCTGCTGGCCTACGGCATTCCGCCGTTCGTGCTGCTGTTCCTGGTCGCTTTGTTCTGGCACCGCGTCGGCCGCCCGCTCCATCGCCGGCTCTTCCCGCCGCCGGCCGGATGACGCCGTCGCTGCCCGACCCGCCGTTGGTCCGCGGCGATGCGGCAGGCTCATTTGGGCGGGCCGCACCGGTTCGCTCAGCCGCTGTCCTACAACGCCGTCGCCCGCTACGCTCGCATCGCCCCGCTCTTTGATTCGTCCAGACCATCTGCCGCGTGCCCCCATGCACGGTGGGACCTTTGCGACCTTTCGAGGTTGGCGACCCAGCAAACTGCGGGCATCGCGCGCCCGTTTGGGTGAGACTTTCGAGACTTTTGAGACTTTCCGCGCCGAGCGGGAAGATTGCACCCCCGCCCCCCTTCCCCTATAGGCGCCTCGATCCTGCCCCGGCCGCGTCAAGGGCGTCGCCGGGGCGCACCGTTTCCAGGGGACTGCGCACATGGCTCGCCGCCGCCAGATCTACGAGGGCAAGGCCAAGATCCTCTACGAGGGCCCGGAGCCGGGCACGCTGATCCAATATTTCAAGGACGACGCCACCGCGTTCAATGCCCAGAAGAAGGGCACGATCAACGGCAAGGGCGTGCTCAACAACCGGATCAGCGAGCATGTCTTCACCCTGCTCGACGCGATCGGCGTACCGACGCATTTCATCCGCCGCCTCAACATGCGCGAACAGCTGATCCGCCAGGTCGAGATCGTGCCGATCGAGGTCGTCGTGCGCAACGTCGCCGCCGGCTCGCTGTCGAAGCGGCTGGGGATCGAAGAGGGCACCAAGCTGCCGCGCACGATCATCGAATATTATTACAAGGATGACGCGCTCGGCGATCCGATGATCACCGACGAACATATCGCCGCCTTCGGCTGGGCGAGCCAGGAAGAGATGCACGACATCGCCGATCTGGCGATCCGGGTGAACGACTTCCTCACCGGCCTTTTCGCCGGCATCGCCATCCGTCTGGTCGACTTCAAACTCGAATTCGGCCGGATCTGGGACAATGACTATGGCCGGATCATCCTGGCGGACGAGATCAGCCCCGACGGCTGCCGCCTGTGGGACATGACCAGCGGCGAGAAGCTCGACAAGGATCGTTTCCGCCGCGACCTGGGCGGCGAGGCGGAGGCCTATCAGGAGGTCGCCCGGCGGCTCGGCCTGATGCCCGAGGGCGAGGACAATGCGGTGCTCGACCTCGACAGCCATCGCAAGCGGCGTGGCAAGTAAGGCAGGGAGAAGTCACCGATGAAGCTGCGTATCTTCGTGACGCTCAAGCCCGGCGTGCTCGACCCCCAAGGCCGTGCGATCCACCACGCGCTGGGCAGCCTCGGCTTCCAGGGCGTCGAGGACGTCCGTGCCGGCAAGATGTTCGAGTTGGAGGTCGCCGACTCGACCGACGATGCGGCGATCGACGGCATGTGCCGCCAGCTGCTCGCCAATACCGTGATCGAGAACTACCGGGTGGAGCGCGTTTGAGATGAAGACCGCCGTCATCGTCTTTCCGGGATCGAACTGCGACCGCGACCTCGCCGTCGCGCTGGAGGCGGTGACCGGCGTCAAGCCGGCGATGGTCTGGCATGCCGAAACCGAACTGCCGGACGGCATCGGCTTCGTCGCGGTGCCCGGCGGCTTCTCCTACGGCGACTATCTCCGCTCCGGCGCGATCGCCGCGCGCTCGCCGATCATGCGCGCGGTGGTCGAACAGGCGGGCCGCGGCCTGCCGGTGTTCGGCGTGTGCAACGGCTTCCAGGTGCTGACCGAGGCGGGACTGCTGCCCGGCGCGCTGATGCGCAACGCCGGCCTCAACTTCGTCTGCCGCGACGTCGCGCTGACCGTCGAGAATGCGCAGACCGCCTTCACCAGCCGCTATGACGCGGGCGAGACGCTGTCGGTGCCGGTCGCGCACCACGACGGCAATTACTTCGCCGATGCCGATACGCTCGACCGGCTCGAGGGCGAAGGCCGCGTCGCCTTCCGCTACGGCGAGGCGGTCAATGGCTCGGCCCGCAACATCGCCGGCATCGTCAACGCCGCCGGCAACGTGCTCGGCATGATGCCGCACCCGGAACGCCGGATCGAGACGGCGCACGGCGGCACCGATGGCCGTCGTCTGTTCGAGGGTGTGCTGGAGACGGTCGGCGCCTGATGGCGCTGGCTAGAGCCGGGTCCGGAACGGCGAGAAGTCGGTGGCCCGATCGAACACGTCGACGCCCTCGGCGCGCTTGAGCCAGCCGACCACCGCATAGGTGACCGGCGTCAGCAGCACCTCCCAGCCGACCTTCAGCGCCCATTGCGTGAACAGTACGGTGACGACCAGCGCGGGCGTCCACCCGGTCGCACCCAGGAAGGCGAGCGGGTAGAAGATCAGGCTGTCGACGCCCTCGCCGACGACCGTCGATCCGATGGTGCGCATCCACAGATGCCGCCCCTCGCTCCACACCTTCATCCGCGCCATGACGTAGGAGTTGACGAACTCCCCCGCCCAAAAGGCGCACACGCTGGCCAGCACGATGCGCGGCACTTGGCCGAAGATCGTCTCATAGGCGGCCTGGTTGGTCCAGCTCGGCGCCGGCGGCAATGCCACCACCACCCAGCTCATGAACGCCATGAACACCACCGCCGCGAACCCCGCCCAGATCACCCGCCGCGCACGGGCATAGCCATAGACCTCGGTCAGTACGTCGCCGATCACATAGCTGATCGGGAAGAACAGGATGCCCGCGCCGAACGGCCAGTCGCCGATCCCCGGCAGATAGATCACGGCGACCTTGCCCGCGCCGATGACGTTGGACAGCAGCAGCAGCGCGACGAACGCCGCCATCACGAAATCGTAATAGCGGAACGCCGCCCCTTGCATGGCGGCGGCATCGACGGGGCGTTCGGCGGGCTCGGTCATCGGCCGGGCATCATATCCCGGTTCCGCTGCCGCACAATCCGCGCTAATTCACCCCTGGTGCGCGCCCGTAGCTCAGTTGGATAGAGCACGAGCCTTCTAAGCTTGGGGCCGCTGGTTCGAATCCAGCCGGGCGCGCCAATGTCCCTTCGCTCATCGCCGCGCATCTTCAGCATCGTTCGATCGTTGATCACCGCACAGCGAAGGAAGGAACGCGCCATGACGGCCCGATGGGGAATGGCAGTCTTCGCGGCGCTCGCGGTGAGCGGATGCGGTGGCGACGATGGCGGCACGAACGGTTCTACACCCGCGCCGACCCCCAGCGTCTCGCCGACGCCGAGCCCCTCCCCCTCCGCAACCGCGCCGTCGACCGCGGTCACGGCCGTCGACCGGCGCGTCGTCGCCAGCCTCGACAATCCCTGGGCGATCGCTGTCTTGCCCGATGGGCGCATGCTGGTCACCGAAAAGCCGGGGCGGCTGCAATTGGTGACCACCGGCGGCGCCAAGACCGCAATCGCCGGTGTGCCCGGCGTCTTCTATTCGGGACAACTTGGGCTGCAGGACGTCGATCTCGACCCCGGCTATGCCAGCAACGGGCGCGTGTGGCTTAGCTATGCGGAGCCCGCGACCGGCGGTCAGCGGCTCGCGGTGGCACGCGGTACGCTCAACCTGACGGCAAACCGCCTCGACGATCTGACCGTAATGTGGCGCGCGACGCCGACCACCACCGGCGGCCAGCTCGGCGCGCGCCTCGCCTTTTCGCCCGACGGCCGCTATCTGTTCGTCACCAGCGGCGAACGCCAGCAGGGTACGCCGGCACAGGATCTGTCCGGCACCTTGGGCAAGATCGTCCGGCTGAACCTGGACGGTAGCGCCGCGGCCGGCAACCCCTTCGCAACAACCGCCAGCGCCCGGCCGGAGATCTGGACGCTCGGCCACCGCAATCCCTACGGCCTGGTCTTCGCCAGCGACGGCCGGCTGTTCGAAAGCGAGATGGGACCGGCGGGCGGCGACGAGTTCAACCTGATCGAGCCGGGCCGCAATTATGGCTGGCCACGCGTCTCGGAGGGCGACAATTACGACGGCACGCCCATTCCACGCCACAGCACCAATACGGCCTATACGCCGCCGCTGGTCAGTTGGACGCCGGTGATCGCGCCGGGCGGGATGATCCAGTATCGCGGCAGTGCGTTCGGCGGCTGGACGGGAGATTTCCTGCTGGCTGGCCTGGTGCAGCAGGGCATCGTTCGCGTCCGGGTCAGCGGCAACACCGCCACCGAAGTCGCCCGGATCGGGTTGGGCGACCGGATCCGCGACGTGGCGGAAGGACCGAACGGCACCTTATGGGTGCTACGCGACGGCAGCGGCGGGGCGCTGATCCAGCTCACCCCGCGTTGAGGACGCGATCAGGCAGCGAGGCGAACCGGCGTGGCGGCGCGGTCGTTGGCCGTCACGGGACCCGGCGCCGTGATGGCAGGCGTCTGGGTGGCAAGGCGACGGGATTCGAAGAACAGGGCGATCAAGCTGAACATGGGGAGGTCTTTCATGCTTTGCCGCAATGCAGCATGATCTCCATGTGGCGAGGTACGGCGCTTGCGGCAAATGCAAGTCGGTTCTTCGGCATTGCAGGGCACACAATCGTCTATGGCATCGGTAGGAGATGGCACCCCGATGCCGGCGCCCGTGCTGCCGACCCGCCCTATCGGAAATGCATGTCGCAACCATGCATGGCAAGGCTCGCCTTGGCAAATTGGCGCGGGCATTCTCCAGTGCCGCACCCTCGCGAGCCGATAAGGCGGCACTCATGGTCGGTGCCGCGTCCTGCCCTCGCAGCCATCGCTCCGACATTCGAATCAACCGGAAAATTGTGCGGTCAGACCTCCATTCGACCGTTCGTCATGGCCATCATTCCCATTCGATCGTGCCAGGCGGCTTGGAGGTATAGTCGTAGACTACCCGGTTGACGCCCTTCACCTCATTGACGATGCGAGTCGCGACTCGCGGCAGGAAGTCTCCGGGGAAGTCGAATACCTCTGCCGTCATGCCATCGGTGGACGTGACGGCGCGCAGGGCCAGCACCGAATCATAGGTGCGGCCGTCGCCCATCACCCCCACGGTGCGCACCGGCAGCAGCACCGCGAAGGCCTGCCAGATCGCATCGTACAGGCCGGCGTTGCGGATCTCCTCGAGGTAGATGGCATCCGCCTTGCGGAGGATGTCGCAGCGCTCGCGGGTCACCTCGCCGGGAATGCGGATGGCGAGGCCAGGTCCGGGGAACGGATGGCGACCGACGAAAATCTCCGGCAGGCCCAGCTCGCGACCGAGGACGCGGACTTCGTCCTTGAACAGCTCGCGCAGCGGCTCGACGAGCTTCATGTTCATCCGCTCGGGCAGGCCGCCGACATTGTGATGGCTCTTGATCGTCACCGACGGGCCGCCGGTGAAGCTGACGCTCTCGATCACGTCGGGATAGAGCGTGCCTTGGGCGAGGAACTCTGCCCCGCCGATCTTCTTCGCCTCCGCCTCGAACACGTCGATGAAGGTCTTGCCGATGAACTTGCGCTTCGCCTCCGGGTCGGTGACGCCGGCGAGGCCGTCCATGAACAGGTCCTGCGCCTCGACGTGGACGAGCGGGATATTGTAGTGGCCGCGGAACAGGCCGACGACCTGCTCGGCCTCGCCCGCGCGCAGGATGCCGCCATCGACGAAGACGCAGGTCAGCTGGTCGCCGATCGCCTCGTGGATCAGCAGCGCCGCGACCGCCGAGTCGACCCCGCCGGACAGGCCGCAGATCACCTTGCCGCTACCGACCTGGGCGCGGATGTCGGCGATCTTCGCCTCGCGGAATTCCGCCATCGTCCAGTCGCCCGCCAGTCCGCAAACGTGACGCGCGAAATTGGCGATCAGCTTGCCGCCGTCCGGCGTGTGGACGACTTCCGGATGGAATTGCACGCCATAGAAGCGCCGCGCCTCATCGGCGACGATCGCATAGGGTGCGCCTTCGGAGGTCGCGACGGGGGCGAAACCGGGAGCGAGCGAGTCGACCTTGTCGCCGTGGCTCATCCACACCTGATGGCGCTCGCCGCTCGCCCAGAGCCCGTCGAACAGCGCGCATTCCGACTTGATGTCGACGAACGCCTTGCCGAATTCGCCGCCGTCGCCCGAGACGACGACATTGCCGCCGAGCTGCGCGCTCATCAGCTGCTGCCCGTAGCAGATTCCGAGGATCGGCACCCCCGCCTCGAAGAAGCGCTGCGGCGCGCGCGGGCTGTTCTCCGCGGTGACGGAGGCAGGGCCGCCGGACAGGATGATCCCGGCCGGCTTGATCCGGTCGAACGCCTCCTCCGCCGACTGGAAAGGTGCGATCTCCGAATAGACGCCCGCCTCACGCACTCGCCGCGCGATGAGCTGAGTGACCTGACTGCCGAAGTCGATGATGAGGATGCTGTCGCTGTGCTGCATGGCGCCGGCCTTAGCGGTGCAGCCAGACGAGGCCAAGCCCGACCCGAAGGTCTCCACCGCCTGCCCTCACGCCATGCCTGGAGGAAGTTTCAACACTAATGGCACCGTGGCCGGCGGGTTGGCATCGACTTGTGCCCGCTGGGGAGGTTCCAGCGCACCGCTCGCATCGGTCCGGCCGAGATTGCGGAAGCGTTCGCCGTGGCGATGCAGACCATCGGGCCCCAATCGGGGCGCGCCGGACGGACGGACGCCGAGGATCGTAGCGATCGCCGCGCCACCGGCGTAAGCGGCGATCGCTTGGTCGCGCCGCCGCGCCTGTTCTCGGTTGAACTTCAGCCATTCCGAGCTGGGCGTCGAGACGGCGGTGCGTTGCGGCTGATAACGTTCGGTACAGCCCGAGACCGCCAGCGCAATCAGACCCAATACCAGTGTATGTCGCATCGTCCCCCCGGATCGGGCGATCGGCTCGATCACCGGGAGGAACCCTATCAGTCCAAAGCTGACCTGACGCTGAACGCACGAAGGGCGCGCCGTTGCCGACGCGCCCCTGTATTGCCGGAAGCGGCGACGATGCCGATCAGGCGGCTTCGTCGAAGTCCTCGTCGGTCATCACCGGGCCCGAATCCTGGCCCTTGGCCGACACGTCGCGGTCGACGAACTCGATGATCGCCATCGGCGAAGCGTCCGAGGCGCGGATGCCGGCCTTGATGATGCGGGTGTAACCGCCATTGCGGTCGGCGTAGCGCGACGCCAGGACGTCGAACAGCTTCACCAGCTGTGCATCGTCGAGCAGGCGCGCATGGGCGAGACGACGGTTGGACAGGCCACCCTTCTTCGCCAGCGTGATCAGCTTCTCGACGTAGGGACGCAGTTCCTTCGCCTTGGCGACGGTGGTGGTGATCTGCTCGTGCTTGATGAGCGCGGCCGACATGTTGCGGAACAGGGCCAGACGATGGGCCGAGGTACGCTGCAGCTTACGGCCGCCGACGCGATGACGCATGATTCACTTCCTTCGTTCGTTAAGGGGCCGTGTCACGGAACCCCAGAGCTGGCGGTTTACGATCCGGGGACCGCCGTTCACCCCGTCTGAAAAGTCTCAAAGGTCGCACGCATCGCATGCTTCCCTGGCCGCCGGGTGGCGGTGCGGCGGAGCCGCACCGGCACGTCGATCGGGATCGGGTCGCGACTGCGTCGCTTCCCGATCCGTCGGCCGGGCTGACGCCGTCTCGGAGATAGCTTTCGCTATCTCCGCGCGGCTCAGCCCATGATCTCCTGCTCGAGCTTCTTGGCCATTTCCTCGATGTTCTCGGGCGGCCAGCCCGGGATTTCCATGCCGAGGCGCAGGCCCATGGACGAGAGCACTTCCTTGATCTCGTTCAGCGACTTGCGGCCGAAGTTCGGAGTACGCAGCATCTCGGCCTCGGTCTTGCCGACCAGATCGCCGATATAGATGATGTTGTCGTTCTTCAGGCAGTTCGCCGAACGCACCGACAGTTCCAGCTCGTCGACCTTCTTAAGCAGGTAACGGTTGATCTGCTGCGTGTCGCCCGCGACCTCGCCACCGGTCGCCGGCACAGCGGCCTGACCGATCGGCGCCGACGAACGGGTGATCGCCGAATCGTCGAAGTGAACGAACAGCGCCAGCTGGTCCTGCAGGATGCGCGCGGCATAGGCCACGGCATCGTCCGGGGTCACCGTGCCGTCGGTTTCGATGGTCAGCGTCAGCTTGTCATAGTCGAGGTCCTGACCGACGCGGGTCGGGTCGACCTTGTACGACACCTGGCGCACCGGCGAATAGAGCGCGTCGACCGGGATCAGGCCGATCGGCGCATCGGCCGGACGGTTGGCGGTCGCCGGGACATAGCCCTTACCGATGTCGGCGGTCAGTTCCATGTTGAACGTCGCGCCTTCGTCGAGGTGGCAGATGACCAGCTCGGGATTCATCACCTCGATGTCGCCCGACACCGCGATGTCGCCGGCCTTGACCTCGGCCGGACCGGTCGCCGACAGCTGCAGACGCTTCGGGCCTTCGCCCTGCATCTTCAGCGCGATCTGCTTGACGTTGAGGACGATGTCCGTGACGTCCTCGCGCACGCCGGCCAGGCTGCTGAACTCGTGCAGCACGTTCTCGATCTTGATCGAGGTCACCGCCGCACCTTGCAGCGACGACAGCAGCACACGACGCAGCGCGTTACCGAGCGTCAGGCCGAAGCCACGCTCCAGCGGCTCGGCGATGAAGGTCGCCTTGCGCTTGCCATCGCCGCCCTTCTTCTCAAGGCCGTTGGGCTTCTTCAGTTCCTGCCAGTTCTTTGCGTTGACAGACACGTGTGTCCCCTAATTTGGGGCCGGAACGGGGGCGGTTCCAGCCGGGAAAGAGACGCACCGACTCGTCAGCCGGCGCGTGGAGCGCCTGATTAGACGCGGCGACGCTTCGACGGGCGCACGCCATTGTGCGGGATCGACGTCACGTCGCGGATCGAGGTGATCTGGAAACCGACCGCCTGCAGCGCACGCAGCGCCGACTCGCGACCCGAACCCGGGCCCTTGACCTCGACTTCGAGGGTGCGGACGCCGTGTTCGGCGGCCTTCTTGCCGGCGTCCTCGGCTGCAACCTGCGCTGCATAAGGGGTCGACTTACGGCTGCCCTTGAAGCCCATCATGCCGGCGGACGACCACGAGATGGCATTGCCCTGCGCGTCGGTGATGGTGATCATGGTGTTGTTGAAGCTGGCGTTCACGTGCGCGACGCCGGCGGTGATGTTCTTGCGCTCGCGACGGCGAATGCGCTGCGGTTCACGTGCCATTGTTGGTAATCCTGACCTGAATCTCTGATGCGGAAGCCGCGGCGGCTGTCAGCCTCCAGCCTGCCTCCGGCGGAGAAGTAAGCGCCCCGCGCTTACTTCTTCTTGCCCGCGATCGGCTTCGCCTTGCCCTTGCGGGTGCGCGCGTTGGTGTGCGTGCGCTGGCCGCGGACCGGCAGGCCCTTACGGTGACGCAGGCCGCGGTAGCAGGCTAGGTCCATCAGGCGCTTGATGTTCATCGCGGTCTCGCGACGAAGATCACCCTCGACCGTGTGGTCGGCGTCGATCGTCTCACGGATCTGCAGCACTTCCTGATCGCTCAGGTCCTGCACACGACGCTCCGCGGCGATGTTCAGCTTGCCGGTGATTTCCTTCGCCTTAGCCGGGCCGATGCCGTGGATATAGGTCAGCGCGATCACCACGCGCTTGTTGGTCGGGAGATTGACACCCGCGATACGTGCCATGAAACGTTTCTCCTTGCTCCACAGGGGTCGGCATGGCCGCACGGCCCCCATCTCGTCGCATTACATCCGAACCGCCACCGACCCTGATACGCACGCGCGCGGCGCGCGCCAGACAGCGCCGCCGGGACCGGTGTTTCGGAAGGACAGGCAGGTAGGCGCGCGCAAACGTCGTGTCAAGCGATCGGTTCCGCTGCGCGCAGCTTCGTAAGCCCCTGCCACCAGCGGCGTAGCGCGATCGCAGTCCATAAGAGTTCCACCGCGCCGAACGGCCAAGCGCCCTGCAGGAAGCCGTAGCAGGAACTGAGCAAGCATCCGAAGGCGAAGCCCAGCGTCCACCAGGGCGAACGCGCCTCCATCAGATAACAAAGCAGCATGAAGAGAATGGCGAACAGGCCGAAGAGCGACAGCGGATCCATGACGCCCGACGTGGCGCCGCCACCCCGCGACGGCAAGGCCCGCTGCCGCCCAGGATCGTCTGGAAGGGCCCCTCCCTGCCGCATTAACCATTCTTTAGCCGGGTGGCGGCAGAAAAGGCACGTTCACCGAATGAGAAGCCGCATGTCCGACTCGCTTGTCGCCAGCCGTCGTATTGCCACCAAGATGCAGTCGCCGCTGCCGGCGCAGACCGGTCCGTGGCGCGCACCCGATTTGGTCGAACTGATCGCGCGGATCGATGCCGCGCTGGAAACCCGTCGCGCCGCCTGAGCGCTGCGCCCAGGGCCGTCCGGTATTATGGGCGCAAGACCGCGCCGCCACACCTTAAGTCGCCTACAGGCAGCGCGAAGACCACGTCGCACTGGCGCTCTTACGCAACGCGCGTCGCGTGAATCGGAATGCGCCGCCGTCCGCCGCTCAGCGGCACCGACGGTCGCGCCCGATCATTGCAGAACGATCGTGCCGGGTGCGGTCAACGCCATCAGCAGCAGCATCGCCGACAGGCCGGCCGACAGGCCGCACAGCACATAACCGATATATTCGAGCATCGGGGGATTGGCCCGTTGCAGCCGGCGGTTGCGCGACGCCCCCTGCAACACGAAACTGGTCAGCATCCCATAAGTGAAAACGATCGCGCCGAGCATGATGCCCCTTCTTCCCGCTAACGGTCCAAAGCCCCCGCGGCCCCCCGGCCGCACTGTCGCCCAAAGCCTAATCACGGCGCACTGACAAACGGTTAACTGCCAATCGCCCGGAAAGTACGACCAAATCCGGTGACGCCGGGTCAGCGTGGCAAAACGATGCGCGCGATCAGCCCCGGGGCGTTGTCGGCGAGTTCGAACCGGCCGTTGTGCAGTCGCGCCACCGCTTCGATCAGCGCCATGCCCAATCCGGCGCCCGGCGTCGTCCGCGCCGCGTCGAGCCGCCCGAACCGCTTCAGCGCCTGGGCGCGGTCTCGCTCCGCAATGCCACCGCCGCGGTCCTCGACCTGGATCGCGATCTGCGTTGCATCGCCGCTCAGGCGCAGCACCAATTGCCGCCCCGCGGCGGCGTGCTTCAAGGCATTGTCGATCAGGTTGGTGATCGCCTGGCTGAGCAATTCCCGGTGCAGCGGCATGGCTGGCGGCTCGGCATCGATCGTCACGGTGAACGCCCAGCCTGCCTCCTCGGCGACCGGGCCGTACAGATCGGCGATCTCCTCGATCAGTTCGAGCGGCTCGACCAGGCTGAAGCGATCGCGCGAGACCGATTCGGAACGGCTGATCTCGATGACCATGGTCAGCATCCGCATCACCAGATCGGTCTCGACCAGCAAGCCGCCCAGCGCCGCCTCGCGTTGCGCCGGATCGGCGATCAGCACCGCCTGTTCCGTCTTGGTGCGCAGCCGGGCGAGCGGCGACCGCAGATCGTGCGCCATGCTGTCGGTGACGACGCGCAGTTCGACCATGACGCGTTCCAGCTTCTGGAGCATGCGGTTGAGCTGTTCGGCCAGCCGGTCGAAGCCGTCGCCATGGCCGCCGCCCACCGGCACGCGGCGGGACAGGTCGCCCTCCCCCGCCGCTTCGATCACCGCCGCGATCCGGCCAAGCCGCGTGCCGACATATTGCGCCAAAACCAGACCCGCACCGATGCCGAGCAACAGCGACAGCAGGATGGCGACCACCAGCGCCCGCTCGATCGCTCGCTGTTCCGCCTGCACGAGGTCGAGGCTGCGCCCGACGATCAGCCAATCGTCGCCGACCCGGTGCAGCGCATAGCCGACGTCGCTGGTCGTGTCCGATCCGTCGAGGTCGGCGACGCGGAAGGTGGCGGCCGCGAGCGGGACGGCGAGCCGGGCCGGACCATAGCCGAACACCCGCCGCGACCGGGCGTCGAAGACCGCCAGCAGCAGGGAGGTGTCGCCGGGGGCGCGGCCGTCGCCGATCGCCTCCCGCACCGCCGCCATGCCGCCGGTGCGGTAGAGCGCCCGCATCGCATCGGACTTCTCGATCGTCTCGCGCCGCACTGTGCCGATCGCGGCATCGTGCGTCTGCTTCCAGACGAAGCCGACCAGGACGAGATTGGAGACAACCGCCAGCGCGATGGACAGCAGGGCGATACGTGCGGTGACCGACAGTCGCATGCCGTGGCCGAAGGTCATCGTCACACCCCAGCCGACATCGACGCCGAGACCGTCATCCGATCGGCCAGCACGCGGCGATCGTCATCAGCCCGCGCGATCAGTCCGCCGCCAGCCGGTAGCCGGCACCGCGCACGGTATGCAGGATCGGCGACCCGAAGCCGTCCTCCAGCTTGCGACGCAGCCGCCCGATATGCACGTCGACCACGTTGGAGCCGGGATCGAAATGGTAGTTCCAGATCTTCTCCAGCATCATCGTTCGCGTCACCACCTGTCCGGCGTGGCGAGCGAGGAATTCGAGCAGATTGAATTCGCGCGCGCCGAGCGGGATCGTGCGGCCCGCCCGTGTGACATGCCGGGCGAGCAGGTCGATCTCGAGGTCGCCGACCGCCAGCCGCGTGCGCGTCGGTTCGGCTGCGGCGCGATCGGTGCGACGGACGAGCGCTTCGATCCGCGCCGACAGTTCGGCGAAGGAGAAGGGCTTGCAGAGATAGTCGTCCGCACCGGCCTTGAGTCCATCGACCCGGTCGTCGACGGCGGCGAGCGCGGACAGAACCAGCACCGGCGTCGCGATGCCGGCGGCGCGGATCGCGCTCACCATCGACAGTCCGTCGATGCCCGGCAGCATGCGGTCGGCGATGACCAGGTCGAAGATGCCTTCGCTCGCCAGGAACAGCCCGTCGCGGCCATCGTGCGCCGTCTCGACGGTATAGCCGGCTTCCGACAGTCCCTTGGCCAGATAAGCGGAGGTCGAGCTGTCATCTTCGACGATCAGGATCTTCCGGGTCACGCGTCCTTCCCCTCGTGCCGCAACCTATGACGGGAAAGGCCGGCGGAAAGCAACTCTCCGCCGGCCCCCCACGGCACCCCCGGGAGTGTCGGGCACCGATCCTGTCGAAACTGCGTCGGCCGGAACGGCCTAGTTCCGACCTCTAGCCGGAAATGCCTGCCATCGCGATGAAATCAATATGAAAAAGGTGTCATGTTCGCGTCACAGCCGGCCCGCGACCGACCCCGCCGGTGCGTGCCGGAAGCGGTCGCAGGCTCAGCCGCGACCGTCGAGGATCGTGTCGATCGCCTGCGCGACATGGTCGATGTCGGCCATGCCGTTGACGCGATGGACCAGCCCGCGGCTTTCGTAGATCGGCAGGATCGGCGCCGTCTTGGCGCGATATTCGGCCATGCGCGTGCGCACGGTTTCCGCATTGTCGTCCGGCCGGCGCTTGAATTCGGTCGATCCGCAGACGTCGCAGACGCCCGCCACCTTGGGCAGCTTGAACCGGTCGTGATAGCCAGTGCCGCACACCGCGCAGGTGTAGCGCCCCTCGACGCGTTCGATCAGGGCCGCCTCGTCGACCTCCAGTTCGATGACGAAGTCGAGCGTCTGGTCGCGCTCGTCGAGAAGGCCGTCGAGCGACGCCGCCTGCGCCGCGGTCCGCGGATAGCCGTCGAAGATCGCGCCGCCACCGATGCCCTGATCGAGCCGCTCGCCGATCAGCGCCGAGACGATCTCGTCCGAGACGAGCTGGCCGGCGTCCATCACCGCCTTCGCCTGCTGGCCGACCGGCGAGCCCGCCTTGACCGCGGCGCGCAGCATGTCGCCGGTCGACAGCTGCACCATGCCGCGGGTCGTCATCAGCCGCTGCGCCTGGGTGCCCTTGCCCGCCCCCGGCGGCCCGAGAAGGATGATGTTCACGCGTTGATCCCCTTTTCCGTCGATGACCCGCTCAGCGCAGGCGTCCGCCCTTCAGCTTCGCCTTCTTGATCAGGTCGCCATATTGGTGGGCGAGCAGGTGGCTCTGGATCTGCGTCACCGTGTCCATCGTCACGTTGACGACGATGAGCAGGCTGGTGCCGCCAAGGTAGAAGGGAATCGACAAGGCCGAAACGAGATATTCGGGGAGGAGGCAGATGATGACCAGATAGGCGGCACCGATCACGGTGATGCGCGTCAGGACATAATCGAAATAGGTCTCGGTGTTCTTGCCCGGCCGGATGCCGGGGATGAAGCCGCCGTAGCGCTTCAGATTGTCCGCAGTCTCTTCCGGATTGAAGACGACGGCGGTGTAGAAGAACGAAAAGAAGATGATGCCGGCGGCGTAGAGCGCCATGTACACCGGGCTGCCGTGCTGCAGATACTGGTTGAGGGTGATGATGAAGTCACCCCATCTGCTCTCGCCCGCGACGTGCTGGCCGGCGAACTGGCTGATCGTCAGCGGCATCAGCAGCAGCGACGAGGCGAAGATCGGCGGGATCACGCCCGCGGTGTTGAGCTTAAGCGGCAGATGGCTGCGATCCGCCTGCATGCCGCGCTGCGTCTGGCGCTTGGGATATTGGATCAGGATGCGGCGCTGCGCCCGCTCCATGAAGCAGATGAACAGCACCAGGAAGACGACCGCGGCGATGATGCCGATCAGGCGCACCGCATCGATCGACCCCGACCGCCCGCCCTCGAGCAAATTGACCAATGTGGTCGGCAGATGGGCGACGATGCCGGCCATGATGATCAGGCTGGTGCCGTTGCCGATGCCGCGGCTGGTGATCTGCTCGCCCAGCCACATCAGGAACATGGTGCCGCCGATCAGCGAGATGACCGCCGCGATGCGGAAGGTCATGCCCGGCTCGATCACCGCCTGCACGCCCTGGCTGGCGCCGAACGCCTCCAGGCCGACGGCGATGAAATAGCCCTGCACCGCGGTCAGCGCGACCGTGCCGTAGCGGGTATATTGGTTGAGCTTCTTGCGCCCCGATTCGCCTTCCTTCTTGATCGCGGCGAGCTGCGGCGACAGCGAGGTCGCGAGCTGCACGACGATCGAGGCGGTGATGTACGGCATCACGCCCAGCGCGATCAGCGACATGCGGGTCAGCGCGCCGCCCGAGAAGGTGTTGAAGAAGTCGAGCACACCGCCGCTGGTCCGCTGCGACAGCTGGCCGAGCACCGTCGGGTCGATACCCGGCAGCGGCACGTAGCTGAGCAGGCGGAAGACGATCAGCGCGCCGATCGTAAACCAAAGCCGCTTCTTGAGGTCGGTGGCCTGGGCGAACTTCGCCAGGCTGATGCTTTGCGCCATCTGGTCGGCTGCGGATGCCATGCGTGTCGGTGTCCTGGAAACAGAAACGGCGGGTAAGCGTGTGTCCGCCCCCGCCGCTCATATAGGCGCTTGATGCGCCTTGTCTAATGCCCGGCGTTGTCCTTGCCTGCAGGCAGGCATGCCGTCGCTCCCATCCGTCACCCCGGACTTGTTCCGGGGTCCACCGTTCCGCATGCGCCGCGACCGACGCTCAGGAGGACGGGTGGATGCCGGAACACGTCCGGCATGACGAAGGAAGAACGACGGCGGGAAGCAGGTCAGGCCTTGAACGACGCCTTCTTTTCCTGGCGCGCCTTGTACTGCACGCCCTTCTTGGCGGCAGCCTTCTCCGACGCCGGAACGATCGTCGGCACGTCGACCGAGCCGCCGGCCTTCTCGATCATCTCGCGCGCCGAGGCGGAGACGCCGGCGACGGTGAACGCCAGCTTGGCGGTCAGGTCCCCCTTGCCGAGCAGGCGGACGCCATCCTTGCCGCCACGCACCAGACCGGCCGCCTTCAGCGCCGCCTGGTCGATCGTGCCCTCGGCCTTAAGCTTGCCCGAATCGATCGCCTTCTGGATCGCGCCGGTGTTCACCGTCGCATAATCCTTGGCGAAGATGTTGTTGAAGCCGCGCTTCGGCAGACGCATGTGGAGCGGCATCTGGCCGCCCTCGAAGCCAGCGATGCTGACGCCCTCGCGGCTCTTCTGACCCTTGACGCCGCGGCCGCCGGTCTTGCCCTTGCCCGAGCCGATGCCGCGGCCGACGCGGATCTTGGACTTGCGGGCACCCTGGTTGTCGCGGAGTTCGTTGAGCTTCATGATATGCACTCGCTTTCGCTTTTGTCGCGCTCCCGGCGACTAGGCCGGGTGGTGGAAAAATCGGAAAAAGGAAGGGGGCCGGTTAGCCCCCTTCCCCGTATTTGTCACTAGGTCGGGTACGGGTGTTTAGCCCTGAACCTCAACCATGTGCTGGACCTTGCGGATCATGCCGCGGACCTCGGGGGTATCCTCGAGCTCCGACACCTTGTGCATCTTGTTGAGGCCAAGGCCGACCAGCGTCGCGCGCTGGTCCTTGGTGCGGCGGATCGGCGAACCGGTCTGCTTGATCTTGATCGTCGCCATCGTGCGTTACTCCGTGACGGCCGCGGCTTCGGCCTCGGCGACGCCCTTGTCGGCACCACCGCGACCGAGCAGGTCGGCGATCTTCTTGCCACGACGCTGAGCGACCGCCTTCGGCGAAGTCTGGTCGGTCAGCGCCTCGAAGGTGGCGCGGATCATGTTGTACGGGTTCGAGGTCCCGATCGACTTGGTCACCACGTCGGCGACGCCCAGGCTCTCGAAAATGGCGCGCATCGGGCCACCCGCGATGATTCCGGTGCCCTGCGGCGCCGAGCGGACGGTGACGCGGCCGGCACCGAAGTGGCCGTTGCCGTCATGGTGCAGGGTACGACCCTCGCGCAGCGGCACGCGGACCATCGCCTTCTTCGCCGAAGCGGTCGCCTTGGAAATGGCTTCCGGCACTTCGCGCGCCTTGCCATGACCGAAGCCGACCCGGCCCTTGCCGTCGCCGACGACGACCAGCGCCGCGAAGCCGAAGCGCTTACCGCCCTTCACCGTCTTCGAGACGCGGTTGATGTGGACCAGCTTCTCGATCAGCTCTTCGCCGCCATCGTCCTGACCGCCACGACGGTCGTCGCGACGACCGCGGTTGCCGTCACGGCCGCCACGATTGCCGCCCGGACCACCCGGACCGCGACCGCCGCCACGGCCGCCACGCGGACCGCGACCGCCGCCCGGACTGCCGAAGCCGCCCTGGCCCTGCTGCGCGTCCTGCGGCGCGCCTTCAGCCGCTGCGGGCTGCACGTTGTTGTCGTCAGCCATCTTTAGAACTCCAGTCCGGCTTCACGAGCCGCTTCGGCGAGCGCCTTGACGCGGCCGTGGAACAGGAAGCCACCGCGGTCGAACACGACCTGCGTGACACCGGCCGCCTTCGCCGCTTCCGCGACGCGCTTGCCGACCTCGGTCGCCGCAGCGACGTTGGCGCCCGACGTGTCGCGCGCACCCTTTTCCAGCGTCGAGGCCGAGGCGACGGTCTTGCCCGCCTCGTCGTCGATCACCTGGGCATAGATGTGCTTGCCGGAACGATGCACCGACAGCCGCGCACGGCCACCGGCGCGCGCCTTCAGCGCGGTACGATTGCGCCGACGGCGCTTCTCGAACAGAGAGAGACCCTTGGTCATTACTTCTTCTTCCCTTCCTTGCGGAAGATGAACTCGCCGTCGTACTTGATGCCCTTGCCCTTGTACGGCTCCGGCTTGCGCCAGCGACGGATCTCGGCGGCCAGCTGGCCGACCTTCTGCTTGTCCGAACCGCTGATCTCGACGGTGGTGGCGTCCGGCGTCTTCACCTCGATGCCTTCCGGCACGTCGATGTTGACGTCGTGGCTGTAGCCGAGCTGCAGCTTCAGGGTCTTGCCCTGCGCCGCGGCGCGGTAGCCGACGCCGGTGATGACCAGCTTCTTCGAGAAGCCGGTGGTGACGCCGGTCACCAGGTTCTGCACCAGCGTGCGCTGCATGCCCCAGAAGGCGCGGGCGCGCTTGGTGTCGTTCGCCGGCTGCACGCCGATGGCATCCGACTGGACGTCATAGGCGATCTCGTCGGCGAGCGGCATCGACAGGGTGCCCTTGGGCCCCTTCACGCTCAGCACCTTGTCGGCGACGGTTGCGGTCACGCCCGCGGGAATCGCGACGGACTTCTTACCGATGCGGCTCATCAGAACACCTCCGCCAGCACTTCGCCGCCGACGTTCTGCTCGCGCGCTTCCGCGTCCGAGAGAACACCGCGCGGTGTCGACACGATGGTGATGCCCAGGCCGTTGCGCACGCGCGGCAGGTCCTGCGCGCCCGAATAGATGCGACGGCCGGGCTTCGAGACGCGCGCGACGTGCTTGATCGCCGGCTGACCCTCGAAATACTTCAGCTCGACGCGGATGCCGGCCGCGGGGCCCATCTGCTCTTCGCTGTAGCCACGGATATAGCCTTCGCGCTGCAGAACGTCGAGCACGCGGACGCGCAGCTTCGACGCCGGCGTCAGGACGGAGTCCTTGCGCGCGCGCTGGCCATTGCGGATGCGGGTGAGCAGGTCACCCAGGGGATCGGTCACTGCCATGATCTAATCCTTACCAGCTCGACTTCGTGAGGCCGGGGATCATGCCCTTGTTGGCAAGATCGCGCAGCATGACGCGAGCAAGACGGAACTTGCGGTAATAAGCGCGGGGACGGCCGGTGATCTCGCAACGGTTGCGGATCCGGGTCGGGTTCGCGTTGCGCGGCAGTTCCGCCATCTTGAGGCGGGCGATCAGGCGCTCGCTTTCGTCCAGGCTCTCATCGTTAGCCTGGGCCTTCAGCTTCGCATATTTGCCGGCATATTGCTTCACCAGCTTCTTGCGACGCTCGTTCTTGTTGATCGAACTCAGTTTCGCCATGGACTTAAGCTCTTCCTATGTAACTCCCCTCCCGCTTGCGGGAGGGGTCGGGGGAGGGAAGGACCGACACGAGCCACGCTCGCTGAGCCCCTCCCCTAGCCCCTCCCGCAAGCGGGAGGGGAACCCTTATGCCGCCTTCTTCTCTTCAGCGGCCTCGGGCTGCGGGAACGGGAAGCCGAACAGACGGAGCAGCTCGCGCGCCTCGTCGTCGGTCTTCGCCGTGGTGGTGACGATCACGTCCATGCCACGCACCTTGTCGACGCGGTCATAGCTGATCTCGGGGAAAATGATCTGCTCCTTGATGCCGCAGGCATAGTTGCCGCGACCGTCAAAGCTCTTCGGGTTCAGACCACGGAAGTCGCGCACGCGGGGCAGCGCGATGGTGATGAAGCGGTCGAGGAACTCGTACATGCGCTCGCGGCGAAGGGTGACCTTCACGCCGATCGGCATGCCTTCACGCAGCTTGAACTGCGCGATCGACTTCTTCGCCTTGGTGATCACCGGCTTCTGGCCAGCGATCAGCTCCATCTCGGACGCGGCCTGGTCGACGCGCTTCTTGTCCTGGGTCGCCTCGCCGACGCCCATGTTGAGCACGATCTTCTCGATCCGCGGGATCTCGTTGACGTTCTTGTACCCGAACTTCTCGACCATCGCCTTGACGATCGTGTCCTCGTAGATCCCCTTCATCCGGGGCTTGTAGGCATCAGCCATCGATCTTCTCCCCGGACTTCACGGCCACGCGGACCTTCTTGCCATCCTGCATCTCGAAACGGACGCGGGTCGGCTTGCCGTCGGCGGTCACGTGCGCGACCTTCGAGATGTGCAGCGGCGCTTCGACGCGCTCCAGGCCACCCTGCGGGTTCGCCTGGGTCGGCTTGCGGTGGCGGGTCGCGACGTTGACGCCGCCGACGACGACCTTGCCGTCCTTCGGCATCGCCTGGGTCACGGTGCCGGTCTTGCCCTTGTCCTTGCCGGACAGGACGATGACCTGGTCACCCTTCTTGATCTTCGCGGCGGCCATTACAGCACCTCGGGAGCGAGAGAGATGATCTTCATGTGCTTCTTGCCACGCAGCTCGCGCACCACCGGGCCGAAGATACGGGTGCCGATCGGCTCCTCGTTCTTGTTGACCAGGACGGCAGCGTTGCTGTCGAAGCGGATGGTCGAGCCATCGGCACGGTGGATGTCCTTGGCGGTGCGGACGATGACGGCGCGGTGCACGTCACCCTTCTTCACGCGACCGCGCGGCTGCGCTTCCTTGATGCTGACGACGATGATGTCGCCGACCGATGCCGTGCGACGCTTCGAGCCGCCCAGCACCTTGATGCACTGCACCCGCTTCGCGCCGCTGTTGTCAGCGACGTCGAGATTGGACTGCATCTGGATCATCGATCCTGCTTCCTTCTCTTCTTGGGCTGGATTCCGACCCAGCCCGGCCTAAAAAAAACGACCCCGGCGGCGGGCGAACCCGCGCCAGGGGGAGCGGCCCCATAGCCGCCCCGGTGGCAGAGGGCAAGCCCCCTGCCCGCCGACCATCATCGGGTCATCCCGGTCGATGCCGGGACGACGGCCGATTACGCGTCGACGTCGACCCGTTCCGGCGTCGCATGGGTGTTCACCCGATCGAGCACCTTCCAGGTCTTGAGCTTCGACATCGGCGCGATCTCTTCGATGCGCACGGTCTCGCCCTGCTTGTACTCATTCGCCTCGTCATGGGCGTGATACTTCTTCGAACGGCGGATGATCTTGCCGTAGAGCGGGTGCTTCACCTTACGCTCGACGTTCACCACCACCGTCTTGTCGCCCTTGTCGGAGACGATCAGCCCGGTCAGCACGCGCTTCGGCATGTGCCTTGGTCCTTTACTTGGCGGCCGAAGCGCTGGTGCGCTTGGCCTGCAGGGTCTTGATCCGCGCGATGTCGCGGCGGACTTCCTTCACGCGGCTCGGCTTCTCGAGCTGGTTGGTCGCCGCCTGGAAGCGCAGGTTGAACTGCTCGCGCTTCAGGTTGCCCAGGCTCTCGACGAGCTGGTCGTCGCTCTGGCCGTTGAAATCGGTCTTGGCCATTACTCGCCTCCGAGGTGCGAGGTGTCGCCCAGGCGGGCAACGACCTTGGTCTTGATGGGGAGCTTCATCGCGGCGCGCTCGAACGCCTCCGCGGCGATCTTGCCTTCGACGCCGTCGAGCTCGAACAGGATACGGCCCGGCTTGACGCGCGCCGCCCAATATTCGGGCGAGCCCTTGCCCGAGCCCATGCGGACTTCGGCAGGCTTGGTCGACACCGGCACGTCCGGGAACACGCGGATCCACAAACGCCCCTGGCGCTTGATGTGACGCGTGATCGCGCGGCGGGCCGCCTCGATCTGGCGGGCGGTGATCCGCTCCGGCTCCATGGCCTTCAGGCCATAGGCGCCGAAGTTCAGCGTGGTGCCGCCCTTCGCATCGCCGTGGATGCGGCCCTTGAAGGCCTTGCGGAACTTGGTGCGCTTTGGTTGCAGCATCTCTTCTCGTCCTTAACGGCGGTCGTCGCGCGCCGGGCGGACGCCGGAGGTCTGAGCCTCCATCATCAGCCGGTCGGTCGCCATCGGGTCGTGACCCAGGATCTCGCCCTTGAACACCCAGACCTTGACGCCGCAGACGCCGTAGGACGTGTGCGCTTCGGCCTCGGCATAATCGATGTTCGCGCGGAGCGTGTGCAGCGGCACGCGGCCCTCACGATAGCTCTCGGTGCGCGCGATCTCGGCGCCGCCCAGACGGCCGCCGCACTGCACGCGGATACCCTCGGCACCCAGACGCAGCGCCGACTGCACCGCGCGCTTCATGGCGCGGCGGAACGCGATACGACGCTCCAGCTGGTCGGCGATGCCCTGCGCGACGAGACGCGCATCGACTTCCGGCTTGCGGATCTCGACGATGTTCAGTGACACGTCCGAGCTGGTCATCGCGCCGAGCGTCTTGCGCAGCTTCTCGATGTCCGAGCCCTTCTTGCCGATGATGACACCGGGACGGGCGGCGAAAATCGAGATGCGGCACAGCTTGGCCGGACGCTCGATCACCACCTTGGAGATCGCCGCCTGCGGCAGCGTCTTCATGATGTACTGACGGATCTTGAGATCCTCCAGCAGCAGCCGGCCATAGTCATGGCCTTCCGCGAACCAGCGGCTGTCCCAGGTGCGGTTGATCTGCAGGCGCAGACCGATCGGGTTGCTCTTCTGACCCATTATGCTTCTTCCTGCTCGCGCACGACGATGCGCAGACGGCTGAACGGCTTCAGGATGCGCGTCGACTTGCCGCGGCCACGCGTGGCGAAGCGCTTCATGGTGATCGACTTGCCGACCGACGCCTCGGCGACGACGAGCGCGTCGACGTCGAGGTTGTGGTTGTTCTCGGCATTGGCGATCGCCGAAGCGAGCACCTTGCGCGCGTCCACCGCCATCGCCTTCTTCGAGAAGGCGAGGATGTTGAGCGCGTCGCCGGCCTTCTTGCCGCGGATCAGGCCCGCAACCAGGTTCAGCTTCTGCGCCGACCCACGGATCTGGGTGCCGACGGACAGGGCCGACTTGTCGTCGACCTTGCGGGGGGACTGAGGCTTGCTCATCAGCGCTTGCCCTTCTTGTCAGCCGCGTGACCCGGGAAATAGCGGGTCGGCGCGAACTCGCCGAGCTTCATGCCGACCATGTCCTCGTTGACCGAGACGGGCACGAACTTGCGGCCGTTGTAGACCGAGAACGTCAGACCGACGAACTGCGGCAGGATGGTGGAGCGACGCGACCAGGTCTTGATCGGCGCACGGCCACCGGCATCCTGCGCGGCTTCGGCCTTCTTGAGCAGGCTCAGTTCGACGAACGGGCCCTTCCAAACAGAACGAGCCATCTATCAGCCCTTCTTCTTCGCGTGACGGCTGCGGATGATCATCTTGTCCGTCGCCTTGTTGTGACGGGTGCGCGCACCCTTCGTCGGCTTGCCCCACGGGGTGACCGGATGACGGCCGCCCGAGGTCCGGCCTTCACCACCGCCGTGCGGGTGGTCGACCGGGTTCTTGGCGACGCCGCGGGTCAGCGGGCGCTTACCCATCCAGCGCGAACGCCCGGCCTTGCCGAGGTTCTGGTTCTGGTTGTCCGGATTGGACACCGCACCGACCGTCGCCATGCACTCGCCGTGGATGTAGCGCTGCTCGCCCGAGTTCAGGCGAACGATCACCATGCCGCGATCGCGGCCGACGACCTGCACATAGGTGCCGGCTGAACGGGCGATCTGGCCACCCTTCATCGGCTTCATCTCCACGTTGTGGACGATGGTGCCGACCGGCATCTGGCCCAGCTCCATGGCGTTGCCCGGCTTCACGTCGGTCTTCTTGCCCGCGACGACCTTGTCGCCGGGCGCGAGACGCTGCGGCGCCAGGATGTAGGCCAGCTCGTCGTCGGCATACTTGACCAGCGCGATGAACGCGGTGCGGTTCGGATCGTACTCGAGCCGCTCGACCGTGCCCTCGACGTCCCACTTACGACGCTTGAAGTCGACGTAGCGGTACTTCTGCTTGTGACCGCCCGCGATGCCGCGGCTGGTCACATGGCCCTTGTTGTTGCGGCCACCGGTCTTGCGCTTGCCTTCGGTCAGCGCCTTGACCGGCTTGCCCTTGTAGAGCGCCGACTTGTCGACGAGGATGAGGCCGCGGCGGGCCGGGCTCGTCGGGTTGTAATGCTTAAGTGCCATGGCCCTTAGATCCCCGTCGTCACGTCGATGGACTGGCCATCCTTGAGGGTGACGATCGCCTTCTTCATGTCCGAACGCTGGTAGGGAGCACCCTTCCAACGCTTGGTCTTGCCCTTCTGGACGATCGTGTTGACGCCGGTCACGGTGACGTCGAACAGAGCTTCGACGGCAGCCTTGATCTGCGGCTTGGTCGCGTCGTTGGCGACCTTGAACACGACGGCGTTCTGCTCGCTGAGCAGGGTCGCCTTCTCGGTGATGTGCGGCGCGACGATCACGTCATAATGACGGTTGTCGACGGCCTTCTGCTGCTTAGCCATTGAAGCGGGCCTCCAGCTTTTCGACCGCGGCGCGGGTCAGCACCAGCGTGTCAGCCTTCAGGATGTCATAGACGTTGGCACCGATCGCCGGGAGGACGTTGACCTCGCGGAGGTTGCCGGCGGCGAGCGCGAAGCTGGTCTCGACGGCGTCGCCATCGATGACGAGCGCGGTCTTGCCGAAGCCGAGCTTGGCCAGATCGCCCTTCAGCGTCTTGGTCTTGTTGCCGTCGACCACCAGGCTGTCCATGACGATCAGCGAGCCGGCCTTGGCATGGCTCGACAGCGCCATCTTCAGACCCAGCGCGCGGATCTTCTTGTTCAGCGACGGATTGAAGTCGCGAACGCGGGCACCGTGAGCCTTACCACCGCCGATGAAGACGGGAGCGCGACGATCGCCGTGACGGGCGACACCGCCGCCCTTCTGGCGACCCAGCTTCTTGCCCGAGCGGGCGACATCGGCACGCTCGCGGGTACCGCGCGCGGTGGCGCGACGCTTTTCCAGCTGCCAGGTGACGACGCGATGCAGGACGTCAGCGCGCGGATCGAGGCCGAAGACCTCGTCGTTGAGCTCGACATCCGCCGCGGCGGAACCGGCGAAGGACTTGACTGCGACCTTCACTTCTTAGCCCTCCTGGCCAGCGGTGGCTTCCGGAGCGGGCTCGGCAGAAGCGACATTGTTGTTTGCGGCGCTCTTCAGCCCGGCAGGCATCGGCGCATCGGCGTGACGGGCGACCTTGACCGCGTCCTTGACGAACAGCCAGCCGCCCTTCGAGCCGGGGACCGAGCCCTTGACGAAGATCAGGCCGCGCTCGACGTCGGTGCCGACGATCTCGAGGTTCTGCTGGGTGCGGTTCTTGTCGCCCATGTGGCCGGCCATCTTCTTGTTCTTGAAGACGCGACCCGGGTCCTGGCGGTTACCGGTCGAACCGTGCGAGCGGTGCGACACCGACACGCCGTGCGTCGCGCGCAGACCGCCGAAGTTCCAGCGCTTCATCGCGCCGGCGAAACCCTTACCCTGGGTACGACCCTGGATGTCGACCAGCTGGCCGGCAACGAAGTGGTCGGCCGACAGTTCGGCGCCGACGTCGAGGAGATTGTCCTCGGTGACGCGGAATTCGGCGACCACCGCCTTCGGCTCGACCTCGGCCTTGCCGAAGTGGCCGCGCTGCGGCTTGGCGACATTCTTGGCCTTGGCGACGCCTGCGCCAAGCTGGACGGCGGTGTAGCCGTCGGTATTCATCTCGCGGCGGGCGATGACCTGCAGGCCTTCGAGTTGCAGGACGGTGACCGGCACGTGGCGGCCGTCATCCTGGAACAGGCGGGTCATCCCCATCTTCTTCGCGATCACGCCGGTGCGCATGATCCACACTCCTCACAGAGGCACGCCCGAACCATTCGGACGTGCGTGTCGACCCGGAAATGCGAAGCGTGCCCCCGTCCCGGGCCGGTTGTCCTCACAGCAATATGCTCAAGAACATGACGGGAGACGCTGCCCTGACTGCCGAAGCGGTCAGCGGTATCTCAAATGCCATCGCGCCGCGGGACCGGAGTCGACCGCAGCGCGTGGGCAGCCCTTACGCGAGCTTGATCTCGACGTCAACGCCGGCGGCGAGGTCGAGCTTCATCAGCGCGTCGACCGTCTGCGGGGTCGGCTGCACGATGTCGAGCATGCGCTTGTAGGTGCGCACCTCGAACTGCTCGCGCGACTTCTTGTCGATGTGCGGGCCGCGGTTGACGGTGAACTTCTCGATGCGGGTCGGCAGCGGAATCGGGCCGCGGATGAGCGCGCCGGTGCGACGCGCGGTGTCGGCGATGTCGCCGGTCGCCTGGTCGAGAACGCGATGGTCGAACGCCTTGAGGCGGATGCGGATGTTGCTGTCCATGATCCCTACCGATGCTACTTGAGCACGACCCCGACCGTCACCCCGACACCCTGTCTGGGGTCGGGGGCTCGCGCCGCAGGCCGCAGGCCGGCGGGATGAGATCCCGGGGCGACGCCCGGGACGACGAGAAAGAGCCGTCACTCGAAAACTGAAGGGGCGCCCTTACAGGCGCTCCTATAAAAAGGCAATCGCCCGGCACCCCTTTTTGGGGGTACCGGGCGAAAAACCTTGCGATGTCGCCGGCGCGCGAAGCGCCGGAAACGTCTTACTTGTCGATCGAGCTCACGACGCCCGCGCCGACGGTACGACCGCCCTCACGGATGGTGAAGCGCTGGCCGACGTCCATCGCGATCGGCGCGATCAGCTTGATGCCGAGGGCGATGTTGTCGCCCGGCATCACCATCTCGGTGCCCTCGGGCAGCTCGACGGTGCCGGTCACGTCCGTGGTGCGGAAGTAGAACTGCGGACGATAGTTGGCGAAGAACGGCGTGTGACGGCCACCCTCGTCCTTCGACAGCACGTACACTTCCGACTTGAAGTCGGTGTGCGGCTTGATCGAGCCGGGCTTGCAGAGCACCTGGCCACGCTCGACTTCGTCACGAGCGACGCCACGGATCAGCGCGCCGACGTTGTCGCCGGCCTGGCCCTGGTCGAGCAGCTTGCGGAACATCTCGACGCCGGTGACGGTGGTCTTGCGGACCTCCGGGTGGATGCCGACGATCTCGACTTCCTCACCGACCTTGATGATGCCGGTCTCGACGCGGCCGGTGACGACCGTACCGCGACCCGAGATCGAGAACACGTCTTCGATCGGCATCATGAACGGCTTGTCGAGCGGACGCTCCGGCTGCGGGATGTACTCGTCGACCGCCTTCATCAGCTCCATCACCGCGTCGGTGCCGAGCTTCTGGTTCGAACCCGACAGCGCGCAGGTCGCCGAGCCCTTGATGATCGGAATGTCGTCGCCCGGGAACTCGTACGAGCTCAGCAGCTCGCGGACTTCCAGCTCGACCAGCTCGAGGATTTCCTCGTCGTCGACCAGGTCGACCTTGTTCATGAACACGACCATCGCCGGCACGCCGACCTGACGGGCGAGCAGGATGTGCTCGCGGGTCTGCGGCATCGGGCCGTCGGTCGCCGACACGACCAGGATCGCGCCGTCCATCTGGGCGGCACCGGTGATCATGTTCTTGACGTAGTCGGCGTGACCCGGGCAGTCGACGTGCGCATAGTGACGGTTCGCGGTCTCGTACTCGACGTGCGCGGTCGAGATGGTGATGCCGCGCTCACGCTCTTCCGGCGCCTTGTCGATGTTGGCGAAGTCGACCGCCGCGTTGCCGGCGACGTTTTCCGCCAGCACCTTGGTGATCGCCGCGGTCAGCGAGGTCTTGCCATGGTCGACATGACCGATGGTGCCGATGTTCAGGTGCGGCTTGGTCCGCTCAAACTTAGCCTTAGCCATTGATTCCCTACCTTCTGGATTTCCACTTGAGCCGCACTGAGGACTCGCCGTGAAGGCGGCCCCATAGCGGCTGTTTTCACCCTTTGCCAGCCCCTCCCGATCAGACCGCCCCGGAAGGCGGCCTGATGACGGGAGATACCCGGCTTACGCCAGCTTCGCCTTGACCTCGTCCGCGACGTTCTGCGGCACTTCGTCATAGTGCGAGAACTGCATCGAGTAGCTGGCGCGGCCCTGGGTGAAGGAGCGCAGCGAGTTGACGTAGCCGAACATGTTGGCGAGCGGCACCATCGCGGTCACCGCCTGCGCGTTGCCGCGCGTGTCGGTGCCCTGGATCTGGCCGCGGCGGCTGTTCATGTCGCCGATCACGTCGCCGAGGTAATCCTCCGGCGTCACGACCTCGACCTTCATCACCGGCTCGAGCAGCGTGATGCCGGCCTTCTGGGCCGCCTCACGCATCGCACCGCGCGCGGTGATTTCGAACGCCAGCGCCGACGAGTCGACGTCGTGATACGCGCCGTCGTACAGCGAGATCTCGAAGTCGATGATCGGGAAGCCGACCAGCGAGCCGGTCGCCGCCGTCTCGCGGAAACCCTTCTCGATCGCCGGGATGTACTCGCGGGGGATGTTGCCGCCCTTGATCTCATCCTTGAAGATGATGCCCGCGCCGCGCTCGCCCGGCGTCAGCTTCACCTTCACGCGACCGAACTGGCCGGTGCCGCCCGACTGCTTCTTGTGCGTGTAGTCGATATCGACGGCCTTCTTCAGGTATTCGCGATAGGCGACCTGCGGCGCACCGACGTTCGCCTCGACCTTGAACTCGCGACGCATGCGGTCGACGAGGATCTCGAGGTGGAGCTCGCCCATCCCCTTGATGATCGTCTGACCCGACTCGTGGTCGGTCGACACGCGGAACGAGGGATCCTCGGCGGCCAGGCGGTTGAGCGCGATGCCCATCTTTTCCTGGTCGGCCTTGGTCTTCGGCTCCACCGACAGCTCGATCACCGGCTCCGGGAATTCCATCCGCTCAAGGATGATCGGATGCGCCGGATCGCACAAAGTGTCGCCCGTGGTGGTTTCCTTGAGACCCGCGAGCGCGACGATGTCGCCGGCGCGCGCCTCTTCGATGTCCTCACGCGAGTTCGCGTGCATGAGGAGCATGCGGCCGATCTTTTCCTTCTTGTCCTTCACCGAGTTCAGGTAGCTGCCCTTGGTGAGCACGCCCGAATAGATGCGGGCGAAGGTGAGCGAACCGACGAACGGGTCGTTCATGATCTTGAACGCCAGCGCCGAGAAGGGCGCCGTGTCCGACGAGGGGCGCTCGTCCGGCGTCTCGCCGTCGAGCTTGACGCCCTTGATCGCCGGCACGTCGAGCGGGCTCGGCAGATAGTCGACGACGGCGTCGAGCAGCGGCTGCACGCCCTTGTTCTTGAACGCCGAACCGCAGACGACCGGCACGAACGCCATGTTCAGCGTGCCCTTGCGGAGCAGCGCCTTCAGCGTCTTGGCGTCGGGCTCGTTGCCCTCGAGATACGCCTCCATCGCCTCGTCGTCCTGCTCGACGGCGAGCTCGATCAGGTCGTTGCGATACTTCGCCGCCTTCTCGGCCATGTCGTCGGGGATCGGCTGATATTCGAACTTCGCGCCGAGCGACTCTTCGAGCCAGATGATCGCGCGGTTCTCAACCAGGTCGACGAGACCCTTGAAGCCGCCCTCAATGCCGATCGGCAGATACAGCACGGCCGGCTTCGCGCCCAGGCGGTCGATGATCGACTGCACGCAGAAGTAGAAGTCGGCGCCGGTGCGGTCGAGCTTGTTGACGAAGCACATGCGCGGCACGCCGTACTTGTCGGCCTGACGCCACACGGTCTCCGACTGCGGCTCGACGCCGGCGACGCCGTCGAAGCAGGCGACCGCGCCGTCCAGCACGCGCAGCGAGCGCTCGACTTCGATCGTGAAGTCGACGTGGCCCGGCGTGTCGATGATGTTGATCAGATGCTCGGGGCCCTTGCCCTCTTCGGCCTTCCACTTGCAGGTGGTGGCCGCCGAGGTGATCGTGATCCCGCGCTCCTGCTCCTGCTCCATCCAGTCCATCGTCGCAGTGCCTTCGTGCACTTCGCCGATCTTGTAGGACTTGCCGGTGTAATAGAGGATGCGCTCGGTCGTCGTGGTCTTGCCGGCGTCGATGTGCGCCATGATGCCGATATTGCGGTAGAGTTCGAGCGGATGGCTGCGGGCCATGATCGGGCTTCCTTAGCGATGTGGGGAGCTCAGCACTCGGCCGGCTCCCCACGATATAGGTCAGATTGAGGACGCTTCCAAGACAGGCCGCGTCCGCAATGGATTACCAGCGATAGTGCGAGAAAGCGCGGTTCGCTTCCGCCATGCGGTGGGTGTCTTCGCGCTTCTTCACCGCATTGCCGCGGTTGTTCGACGCATCGAGCAGCTCGCCCGACAGGCGCGCCGACATCGTGTTCTCGCTGCGGGCACGAGCCGCGGCGATCAGCCAGCGGATCGCCAGCGCCTGCGCACGCTCCGGACGTACTTCGACGGGGACCTGGTAGGTCGCACCGCCGACGCGGCGGCTGCGGACCTCGATGCCCGGCTTGATGTTGTTCAGCGCGTCGTGGAACACGCCGATCGGCTCGCGCTTCGCGCGGGTCTCGACGGTTTCGAGCGCACCATAGACGATCGATTCGGCGGTGGACTTCTTGCCGTCCAGCATCACCGAATTCATGAACTTGGAGAGAACCTCATCCCCGAACTTGGGATCAGGCAGGATGACCCGCTTTTCGGGACGACGACGACGCGCCATTTGGAATTCCTTCTAACCAGCTCCCCCATCCGTCATCCCGGCGAATGCCGGGACCCATGGACGCGATGGAGGTCGTTGTTGCACGCGACCCCGGTCGAGGTCGCTCCGAGCCGCACGAGATCCCGGCCTTCGCCGGGATGACGTGAGGCATCGCCTCACATCACTTCGGCCGCTTGGCGCCGTACTTCGAACGCGACTGGCGACGGTCCTTGACGCCCTGCGTATCGAGCACGCCGCGCAGCACGTGGTAGCGCACGCCCGGAAGGTCGCGCACACGGCCGCCGCGGATCAGCACCACCGAGTGCTCCTGCAGGTTGTGGCCTTCGCCCGGGATGTAGCTGATCACTTCGCGCTGGTTGGTCAGGCGGACCTTGGCCACCTTGCGCAGCGCCGAGTTCGGCTTCTTCGGGGTCGTCGTGTACACACGGGTGCAGACGCCGCGCTTCTGCGGGTTCTGCTCCATCGCAGGGACCTTGGACTTGGCCTTCTGCGGTTCGCGGCCCTTGCGGACCAGCTGGTTGATCGTCGGCATGAAGCCTTCACCTCTTGATAGGGTTACTTTGCTGGAGCCATCACAGCACTTCGGAATACAAAAAGGGGCGAAGGCCACGCGCTAGCGCTGCCCCGACCCACACATCTTGCATCCAGCAATGTTCAAGCTTGTCCGCCACTTTCGGGCAGCGGACGCGCGGCCCTATACGTCGCGGGCAGGCGATCGTCAACGGGCGGGCTTAACCGCGCCGCAACCGACGACCGCTATGGCCGGAACGATGCCGACGCCCATCCGCCTAATGCGCACCGCCGCTCCGCACCGCCGCCGCCAGACCGGCACGGCGCTGCTGGTCCTGCTGGTCGCCGTGACCGGCACCGACTGGGTCGCCGGCTGCGCGGCCGCGGTGCAGGCGATCGCGATGATCGCGGCGATCCGCTCGCGCCCGTACGGCCATCCACCCGTCGCGGCGAACGACAACCTGCGGCTGCCGCGCGGCCTGCAGCCGCCCTCCCCGCTCGCGGCGGCGATGGCGCGTTGCTATAATGATTGGGACGACGGGTGGAGGGACCAATGTTCGGCGGCAGCAAAGTTGAGGTAAGGCGCGAGCGCACCAGCGGACTTTCCGTGATCGGCGCCGACATGACGATTCGCGGCGACATCACCACCGAGGGCGATCTTCACGTCGACGGGCTGGTCGAGGGCGACATCAACTGCGGCTCGCTGATCCAGGGCGGGAGCGGCCGGATCGTCGGCACGCTGCGCGCTCGCGAAGCGCGGATCGCCGGCGCGATCGAGGGCACGATCCATGCCGAGCGGCTGACGATCGAAGGCGGCGCACGCATCACGGGCGACAGCCATTATCACATGCTGACGATCGCCACCGGCGCGCAGGTCGACGGGCGGATGACGCCGGAAGGCGCCGCGGCGGAGGCGCCGCTGCGGCTGGTCGACGCAACCGGCTGAGGCGGCAACGACACGCTTGCCCTCGCCGATCCGACCGGCTAGAGGCCCCGCCACCGCAGGAGTGTAGCTCAGTTGGTAGAGCATCGGTCTCCAAAACCGAGGGCCGTGGGTTCGAGTCCCTCCACTCCTGCCAACATCCTTCCCCCCGATGCTATGGATGGGCCGCATCGCCGCCCTTGATCCAGACGCACGACGACATCACCGAAAATGACTCAATTGTCATTTTGAGTGTGAATGGGGAGTGACGACGCCGTGCGGCGTCACTATCGCCGAGGCCGCTATGGATGAAAGCACGCGTTACCTGATCGTCTACGCCATCGTGGCGATATTGCTGGTGATCGGCGTACCGTCATCGGTCGTCATCCTCCGCCGCCGCCGGCGGGAGAAGCTGCGGCGACGGGGCATCAAGACCTACGGGCATTGATCCGCCGGCTCTGATCGACCGCGACGACGATCAGACGACCCACCGCTTCCCTCGCTCTTGCCTTCACGGCATCACGCCGCTATCTGCCTGATCCCATCCGACAGCGAGGACGGGCAAACGCCGGTTCCCTTCACGGGAAGCGGCGGAAAAGCCATGTGCTTCAGATCGGTATTTTCTGATTCCAGCGGGCTTCGAAAAACAGTGGCGAAGACGACCCCTATCGAATTCATCCGACAGGTGCAGGCCGAGACCAAGAAGGTCGTGTGGCCGACCCGGCGCGAAACGATCATGACGGGCGTCATGGTGGTCATCATGACGACCATCCTCGCGCTGTTCTTCCTGGGCGTCGATTCGGTGTTCAACGCCATCGTCCAGGCGCTGCTGAAGCTCGCGAAGTAAAAGGGCCTCATTCCATGGCGCGCTGGTACATCATTCACGCCTATTCCGGCTTCGAGGGCAAGGTCCGCGACGCCATCATGGCCGAGGCGACCCGCCTGGGCCTCGAGCAGCTGGTCGAGCAGATCGAGGTGCCGACCGAGACCGTCACCGAGGCGCGTCGTGGCAAGAAGATCGCCGTCGAGCGCAAGTTCATGCCGGGCTACGTGCTCGCCAAGCTCAGCATGAACGACGACGTCTATCACCTCGTCAAGAACACCCCCAAGGTAACCGGCTTCCTGGGCTCGCAGGGCAAGCCGCAGGCGATCAGCGAGGCGGAAGCCGCGCGGATGCTCAATTCCAAGGAGGAAGCCGCCGCCGCGCCGAAGACCAAGGTCAAGGTCGATTACGAGATCGGCGACGCGGTCAAGGTGCTGGAAGGTCCCTTCGCCAGCTTCAACGGCGTGGTCGAGGAACTCGATTTCGACAAGTCGAAGGTCAAGGTCAGCGTCTCGATCTTCGGCCGCGCGACCCCGGTCGAGCTCGACTTCGAGCAGGTCGAACGCTCGAAGTAAGCGGATCCTTCGCGGATACGAAACAGGCCGGCGGGGCGACCCGACCGGCCTTTTTCGTATCCGCTGTCCTACAAGGTTTCGGCGCAGTAGAAGGATCGGGGCATCGCGACCGGGCGACGCCCCGCTCTTTCTCATCGTGCCATCACATCGCCGCGGCAGGGACGGCAATGACGCGTTCAGGCGTCAATTCTGTCAAGACTCGCGATATCGCCCTTGTTTTGCAACGGGATCGCGCCGCCCAGGGGGGGCCCATCCTCCTCACCGCGCGCCCGCCGGCAGGTTGGTCTCCAGATAGCGCGTCAGCAGATTGTACAGATGCACGCTCGTCCCCGGCTTTTCGTAGATGCCGTGCGTGCGATCCGGATAGGCCATCATCGAAAACGGCTTGCCCGCGGCGATCAGGGCATCGGCCATCTGCTCCATGTTCTGATAGTGGACGTTGTCGTCGCCGGTGCCGTGGACCATCAGCAGATTGCCCTTGAGCCCCGACGCATAGGTGATGGGCGAGCCCTTGCGGAAGCCGTCCACATTGTCCTCCGGCAGCCCCATGTAGCGTTCCTGATAGATGGAATCGTACAGCTTCTGGTCGGCGACGCCCGCCACCGCGATGCCGGTGGAATAGAGGTCGGGGAAGCGGAACATCGAATGGAGCGTGGTCGAGCCGCCGCCGCTCCACCCCCAGATGCCGACCCGCGCCGGGTCGATATAGGGACGCGTCGCGAGCATCTTGCGCACGCCGGCCGCGATATCCTCCGGGCCGATGATGCCGATCCGCCGATAGATCGTCTTGCGCCATTCGCGCCCACGCGGGCTTGCGACGCCGCGCGGATCGATGCTGGCGACCAGATAGCCGTGTTCGGCCAGCATTCGATGCCAAAGCGCGCCGCGCCCGCCCCAGCGATCCGCCACCGTCTGGCCGGCGGGTTCGCCATAGACCTGGAACAGGATCGGATAGCGTTTGCTGGGATCGAAATTGGCGGGCTTGATCAACCAGGCGTCGAGCTGCGTTCCGCCACCGATATCGACGCGGAAGAATTCGGTAGGCGGCAACGGCCCGTGGCTGACGACGTCCTGGAACGCCTGGTTGCGCGCCAGCACCCGCAGCGACTTGCCGGTGGTCATGTCGAGCAGGTCGGTGACGGGCGCGCGGTCGAAGCTGGAATAGGTATGACGCGCCCAATGCGCGCCGGGCGCCAGATCGTAGCCGTGCGTCCCGGCCAGCCCCTCTGGCGTGACCCGCTCGACGCGCGGCGTGCCGGTCAGCGTCGCGCGATACAGATAGCGCTGCGTCGGATTGTCGGGCGAGGCGATGAAATAGGCATAGCCGCCCTTCTCGTCGACCTGCAGGAGGTCGATGACGTCGAACTTGCCCGGCGTGCGCAGGTCCGATTTCTTGCCGTCGCGCGAGACGAGATAGAGATGGCGCCAGCCGTCACGCTCGCTCATCCAGGTGAAGCCGCGGTCGTTGGCCAGCCACTGGACCTGGTCGTTCGCCTCGACCCAGGCCTTGTCGCGCTCGACGAACAGGGGGGCCACGGCGCCGGTGGCGGGATCGCCGCTCAGCACCTGATAGGTGTTCTGCAACCGGTTGGCATATTGGATGAGCACGCGGCCCGACTTGCCCGCCCAGCCCATTTGCGGCACGTAATTCTGGCGCGGATCGCCCTGCAGCCTGAACCAGCGTGTCTCGCCGCTACCGACGTCGACGGTGCCGACCTGCACCGCCGAATTGGTCGTCCCCGCCTTGGGATATTGCAGCGGGATCACCTTGGAATATTGGCCGTCGGTGTTCTTGATCATGTAGAAGGTGCCGACCCCCGACGTATCGAACCGCCAGAAGGCGATGCGTCGTGAATCCGGGCTCCAGCTCCACGCCTTGCGCAGGCCGAATTCCTCTTCGTACACCCAATCACCCAGGCCGTTGACGATCAGGTCGCTGCCGTCGCGGGTGAGCTGCTGCGGCGCGCCGCCGGCGACCGGCTCGACGTAGAGGTTGTTGGCGCGGACATAGGCGATGCGGGTGCCGTCCGGCGAGAATTCGGCATACATGGTCGTCGACGGCGCGACGCCGCTGCCGCCGACCCGGCGCAGCGCCTTGCTGTCGAGGTCGAGCAGCCAATAGTCGCCGAGTGCGCGCGTCCGCCGGAATGGCTGGCCGTTGGTGAAGATCAGCACCTTGCGCCGATCGGGCGAGAAGGCATAGCCCTCCACCCCGATCGGCGTGCCTCCCTTGGGCACGAGCAGCGCCGCCGGCATCAGCACGGTGCGCGCGCCGCCGGCGATCTCGTAGCGGACGATGTCGCTGCCGCCGCCGGCGCCCTTGGCGGGCTCGATCGCGATATAGCCGCGGCCGTCCTCGGTCCATTCGCCGCCGTCGAAACTGTCGCCGCGGATCGCGTCCTGGCCGAAGATGCGTTCGACGGTCAGCGGCCGATACCCCTGCGACGCCGCCGCAACCGGCGCACGCCCGCGCTGGACCGGCGCCTCCGGCACCGGCGTGACCTGCGACCAGACCAGTGCCGGCGTCGCGGTCGCGGCCAGGGCGGTCAGCAAAGTTATTGAACGCATCAGGCATCCCCCCTCGATCATCAGTTCGCCGCTGTGTTAGCGGGGCAAGCCGCAACCGTATACCGCTTCGTGCCGACAACCCCATGCATCGCGTGTCGCGGGAACCAGCGCCGCCCGATGGGGGATTGACGCGGAGCCACCCTATCGGAGACGCAGCGCCTCGTGACCGATCTACCCCCTCCCCCGCTCGACCTGTTGCGTGACGCCGCGCTGTTCCTCGACTTCGACGGCACCCTCGTCGAACTGCAGGAACGCCCCGACGCCGTGTGCGTGGATGATCGGCTCAAAGCCTTGGTCGAGCGACTGTCACGCGCGCTCGCCGGCCGTGTCGCCATTATCAGCGGGCGGCCCGTCGCCGGCATCCGCACCTTGTTCGGCGATCCCGGTTTCGCCGTCTCCGGCAGCCATGGCCTCGAACTGGCCTGGCCCGACGGCAAAGAATCGATGGCGGAACGACCCGCCGCTCTCGACCGTATTGTCGCCGAGATGACATCCTTCGCCTCTACACGCCCCGGCGTGCTCGTCGAACAAAAGCCGCTCGGTGCGGCGCTCCACTACCGATCCGCTCCGGACGCCGCCGCCGACAGCGGCGCATTGGCGCGCGACCTCGCCGCGGAAGCAGGTCTGCACCTGCAGACCGGCAAGATGATGATCGAAGTGCGCGTTCCGGGCGCCGACAAGGGCAGCGCGCTGGTCAAGCTGATGGACTCCGCGCCGATGGCGGGTTTCCGGCCGGTTTTCCTTGGCGACGATGATACCGACGAACCGGCGATGGTGGCCGCCGCCAACATGGGCGGTGCCGGCATTCTGATCGGCGCCGCCCGCGCCAGTGCCGCGGCCTATCGGCTCGACGGCGTCGCCGCGGCGCTCGACTGGTTGGAGGCCGCCGCCGCGCGGGCGCAGGCATGAGCAGCGTCGACCTCTGGCCGATCGGCAATTGCCAGGTCAGCGCCCTGATCGATCGTGCCGGCCGCGTCGTCTGGGCCTGCGTGCCGCGGGTCGATGGCGATCCGCTGTTTTCTGCATTGGTTGGCGGCAAGGAGCCGGAGGGCGGCTATTGGTCGATCGACCTCGAGGATTCGGCCAGCGTCGAGCAATATTACGTCCGCAACACGCCGATCCTGGTCAGCCTGCACACCGACACGGCCGGCAACGCGATCGAGGTGATCGACTTCTGCCCGCGCTTCTCGCGTCACGGTCGCACCTATCGCCCGGTTGCTTTTGCCCGCATCGTACGGCCGGTCGCGGGATCGCCGCGAATCCGGGTCAAGATGCGCACCACCTGCGGCTGGGGCGGCACTTGCCGCGAACAGGTCGGCGGGTCGAACCATCTGCGCGTCCTGCTCGACTCGATGGCGATGCGGCTGACCACCACCGCGCCGATCGGCATGGTCGAGGAAGAGCGGCCGTTCCGGATCGAGCGCCCGTTGCACTTCTTCCTCGGGCCTGACGAGGGCTTTGCCGGCGACCTCGCCGAAACGGTCGAGGCGATGCTCGCCCAGACCACCGCGGAATGGCAGGAATGGGTCCGCGGCCTCGCCGTGCCGCTGGAATGGCAGGACGTGGTGATCCGTTCGGCGATCACGCTGAAGCTGTGCCAGCACGAGGAGACGGGCGCGATTGTCGCGGCACTGACCACCTCGATACCCGAACACGCCGGGTCCGAGCGTAACTGGGATTACCGTTACTGCTGGGTACGCGACGCCTATTACACGGTGCAGGCGCTCAACCGGCTCGGCGCGCTCGACGTACTGGAGGGCTATCTCGGCTATCTGCGCAACATCGTCGACAGCGCGCGGGGTGGCCATATTCAGCCGCTCTATGGCGTGCTCGGCGAGGCGACGCTGGAGGAACGGTTCGCCCCCGCCCTGCCCGGCTATCGTGGCATGGGGCCGGTCCGCGTCGGCAACCAGGCCTATGAACAGGTCCAGCACGACGCCTATGGCCAGATCGTCTTGTGCAGCGTCCACGCCTTCTTCGACCAGCGGCTGTTCCGCCAATCCGGCCGCGAGGATTTCGAGAGCCTGGAGCGGGTCGGCGAGCGCGCGTGGAAATTCCACGACCAGCCCGACGCCGGCCTGTGGGAGCTGCGCACGCGGCAGAGCGTCCACACCTATTCGAGCGCGATGTGCTGGGCGGCCTGCGATCGGCTGGCCAATGCCGCGCAGGCCCTGGGGTTCGAGGATCGCCGCGCCTTCTGGCAGGATCGCGCCGACACGATCCGTCGCGAGATCGAGACGCGCGCCTGGCGGCCGGAGACCAACCGGATGTCCGCGACCTTCTCCGGCGACGACCTCGATGCCAGCCTGATCCAGCTGCTCGACCTCAGGTTCTTCCAACCCAACGATCCGCGCTTCATCGGCACGCTGGAGGCTGTCGAGAAGGGCCTGCGCCGCGGCAGCCACATGCTGCGCTACGACACGGAGGATGATTTCGGCCTGCCGGAGACGGCGTTCAACGTCTGCACCTTTTGGCTGATCGAGGCGCTGCACTTCACCGGCCGGTCGGAGGATGCGCGCGCGTTGTTCGACGAGATGCTGGCACGCCGCACCGCAGCGGGCTTGCTGTCCGAGGACATTGATCCAAGTAGCGGCGAATTGTGGGGAAATTACCCACAGACCTATTCGCTCGTCGGCATGATCAACTGCGCCGCCCTGTTGTCGAAACCATGGAGTTCGATCCGCTGAACCGTCTCGTCATCATTTCGAATCGTGTATCCGCACCTACTGGCTCACATTCCGGGTCGCAGGGCGGCCTCGCCGTCGCGCTCGCCTCTGCCTTGCGCGAATATAAGGGGATCTGGTTCGGCTGGTCGGGCGAGCAGACCGAGGAATATTCCGGCCAGATCACCTTCGCCCGCAACGAGGGGGTGACCACCGCCACGGTCGACCTGGAAGAACAGGACGTCGAGGAATATTACAACGGCTACGCCAATCGCACGCTGTGGCCGCTGTTCCATTATCGGGTCGACCTGGCGGAATATGAGCGCGAGTTCGCCGGCGGATACCAGCGGGTCAACGTCCGCTTCGCCGAGACTGTCCGCCCCTTGATCGAGGAAGGCGACGCGGTCTGGATCCAGGACTATCACATGTTCCCGCTCGGCGAGGAACTGCGCAAGCTAGGCCTCAAGAACCGCATCGGCTTCTTCCTGCACATTCCCTGGCCGCCGCGCCGTCTGCTGTCGATCCTGCCCGAGGCGGAGGCGCTGGTGCGCACCATGTTCGCCTATGACGTGATCGGCTTCCACACCGAAGAATGGCTGAGCTCGTTCGTCGACTATGCCTGCCACGAGCTTGGCGCAGTGCTCGACGGCGACACGCTGCGGCTCGGCGAGCGGCATGTGAAGGTGATGGCGGTACCCATCGGCATCGACGCCGAGGAATTCGCCGGCCTCGCCACCAGCACGCGCGGCCGCCTCGCCTTCCGGCAGATGCGCGACAGCGCGGTCGGGCGCGACATGATCGTCGGCGTCGACCGGCTCGACTATTCCAAGGGGCTGGAAGAGCGGTTCCTCGGCTACGAACGCTTCCTCACCGAACATCCCGAAGAACGGAAGGAGGTCTTCCTTCTCCAGATCGCGCCGCCCAGCCGCGCGACGGTCGGCAGCTACCAGCGCATCCGTACCAGCCTGGAAGGCATCGCGGGGCGGATCAACGGCGCCTATTCCGACATCGACTGGACGCCGATCCGCTACGTCAACCAGGGCTATCCGCGCGACGTCCTGGCCGGCATCTACCGCGCCGCCAAGATCGGGCTGGTCACGCCGTTGCGCGACGGCATGAACCTCGTCGCGAAGGAATATGTCGCCGCGCAGAACCCGGAGGATCCGGGTGTGCTGATCCTGTCGCGCTTCGCCGGGGCGGCGTGCCAGCTGACCGACGCGGTGCTGATCAACCCCTATTCGGCCGAGGAGATGGCCGATGCGATCATGCTGGCGCTGCGCATGTCGCGCGAGGAACGGATCGAGCGCTGGCAGAAGATGATGGCGGTGATCAACCGCGAGGATATCGGCTGGTGGCGCCGTACCTTCACCGAGGCGCTGATGCAGGTGCCGTTGCCGGAGACGGAGCCGGCATAAGCCGCGTCTTCGACAGCGCCTCCGGCATGTCGGTGCGGATAAAGGCATAAAGCGCCTCGCGCACCTCGCAACGCAGGTCGAAGGCCGTCGAGGCATCCTTGGCGGTCATCAACCCACGCAACTCCATCGTTCCGTCGGGTTTCGAGTCGGTGACCTGCAGGTTGTAGAAGCGGCCATCCCAGCGCGGCGATGCGCGCACCACCTCCTCCAGCTTCTCCCGGAGTCGCGGCACGTCGGCGGCGGGATCGACGTACCAGAAGACCGAGCCGAGCAACGCGCTGGTTTCCCGTGTCCAGTTCTGGAAGCTGTTCTCGAGGAACTTCGACACCGGCACGACGAGGCGGCGGTCGTCCCAGATGCGCACCACGACATAGGTCAGGCGGATGTCCTCGATCCGCCCCCATTCATTGTCGATGATGACGACGTCGTCGATGCGGATCGGTTCGGTAAAGGCCATTTGGATACCGGCGATGACGTTCTTCAGTGCGGGTTGCGCGGCGGCGCCAATCGCGAGACCGGCGACACCGGCGGAGGCGGCGAGCGTGACGCCGATCGTGCGCACCGACGGAATGCTCATCAGCATCATCATCGCGGTCAGCATGACCAGCACGAACACGCCGATACGGTGCAGGATCGAAATCCGCGTCCGCCGCCGCCGCGCGCGCAGATTGTCGGGGCCGCTGATGTCGAAGCGCACCTCGCTGATGTCGCGATAGGCGGTCAGCGCCGCGAGCAGCATCCAGCCAAACAGGCCCGGCGCGGCGATGCCGAGCAGGCGCTGCCAGACCGTCTCCCAGAAACGCGGCAAGTCGAGCGTCGGGGTCGCCGCAGCCATCGCAAGCCCGACCAGCAGCCAGAAGCTCGGCCGCCGCAGCCGGAGGACGAGAATGTCATCGGCCTTGGTCGCCGTCCGCGCCGCGATCCGTTTCAGGATGGCGAACAGCAGGCGGTGCAGCAGCACCACCAGCACGACGAGGCCGACGAGGCCGAGCAGCCGGGTGGCCCAGCCGGGCAGGTCGAGATTGGCATAGGGGATGCGCATCGCGCGCTAACACGCTTCAGGCGGCGAAAGGGTCCGGCCGCCGGCAGTTGGCGCGAGTGTCTTGACAGTTTTGACGCCTGAACGTTGCGTTTTTGGCCCCTGCGGCTTTTCGATCGTTGCGATGAGAAAGAGCGTCGGAAGACGTGGCGCGTCCGTGATCCCGGCCCGAGGCCGCGATCGATGCAGTTATAGGAGGGAGCATGGTTTGTAGGACAGCGATTTCTACGCTGACGCCCGGGCCTTTCCCCTCCCCGGCGAAGGCCGTGATCGCGGAGAGGAGCAGCGGTAACGAGCTGTCTCGGCGCGTCTCCGGCTGTCCCGACTAGGTCCCGGCCTTCGCCGGGGCGCGGAGTGAAAAGCCGGTACAGCGGCCGCCCGGCGTTCCCTACACTCGCTGTGCGCCCGCCTCGCGCACCGCGGCCAGCGTCGGGTAGCCGTTGACCGCCATCAGCAGATCGGCCTCCGCAAGCAGGCAGCGCAGGACGTGGGCAGCCCCTTCCGCGCCGCCCAGCGCCAGGCCGTAGCTATAGGGTCGACCGATGCCGACCATATGCGCACCGAGTGCGATGGCCTTGATGACGTCGGTGCCCGAACGCACGCCCGAGTCGAACAGGACCGGTAGGTCGCCAGCTGCCGCGACGACATCCGGCAGCAGGTCGATCGCCGCGATCCCGCCATTCGCCTGGCGGCCGCCGTGGTTTGAGCAGTAGATCGCGTCGATCCCGACATCGGCGGCGCGGCGCGCGTCGTCGGGGTGACAGATGCCCTTGAGCACGATCGGCAGGCTGGTCAGCGACCGCAACCAGCCGAGATCGTCCCAGGTCAGTACCTTACCGAAGAGGCGTGTCCACAGCCCGACGGCCTCCGAAGGCGCGTGCGCGGGCGGCTTGCCGAGTAAGCGCTGGAAGACGGGATCGCTGAAATAATTGGTCAGCACGTGGCCGCGAAGCTGAGGAAAATTGGCGACGTTGAGGTCGCGTGGTCGCCAGCCGGTGACCCAGGTGTCGAGCGTCACGACGATCGCCTTGTAACCCGCTCCTTCCGCGCGCGAGACGAGGCTGGCGGCGAGTTCCGGATCGCGCGGCGTATAAAGCTGAAAGAAGCCGGGCGTCTGGCCCATCGCACCCGCCACCGCTTCCAGCGGATCGTTCGACAGGGTCGAGGCGCAGAGCGGCACGCCAGTGGCGGCCGCCGCGCGCGCGGCGGCGAGATCGCCGTGCCCGTCCTGCGTACACATACCGGTGACGCCGATCGGCGCCATGAACAAAGGGCTGGGCAGCGTCAGGCCGAACAGCTCGACCGACAGGTCGCGCGTGCTGCAATCGACCAGCATCCGCGGCACCATGCCCCAATGCGCGAAGGCCTCTGCGTTGCGCCTCTGGGTGGTCTCGTCGCCGCAGCCGCCCTGCACATAGCCGAGCACGCTGGGCTCCATCGCCGCGGCGGCGCGCGCCTCCAGCGTCGCGAAGTCGACGGGCCAGCGCGGCTGGATGCCTTGTAGGCCCGCGCCGTAGATCAAATTCTGGTAATCGCCATAGGCCATGGGCGCCTCTCCTTGGATCGTTTTCGGTGAGGGTAAGCCGGCTGGGGGTGCGGTTGAAGCGGTATATGTAGGGGTTTGTCGCGCGCCCTCCGGCGCGCCTGCTGCGTCATCCCCGCGCAGGCGGGGATCCAGAGACGCCGACGGTGCGGCTCCATCGTTGGCGCCTGCGCATCTGGATTCCCGCCTGCGCCGGGATGACCGTAAATTTGGGGGCGCTTTCGCTTCTGCCGCTTCGACCGGGAGCATCGCCGCTGCAACCTGGATCAATGGCGTGCGTTGGGCGCGACGATGGGATAGGCCGTCACAGGTCTGTCACGAACTCGTCACATCGAGGGTGCACCGGCACGCCATGGCTACCGTCGCTTCCGCCCCGCACGAAGGATCCTCATCCTCACGCGGTCCGCATCTCGATGCGCAGTTGCATCCCGCCGGACGCTGGATCTTCCTTGCGGTGCTGGTCGGCGCGCTCGGTTATGCCGGTTTCAGCGTCATCAGCGACACCGCGCAGGTCGGCGAGCAACTGGCGACGGGCGTCTTCCTGTTCCTGGGCCTGGCGCTGCTGATTGCTTTGGGCTTCGAATTCGTCAACGGCTTCCACGACACCGCCAATGCTGTGGCGACGGTGATCTATACGCATTCCCTGCCCGCGCCGATCGCGGTGGTGTGGTCAGGATTCTTCAACTTCCTGGGTGTCGTCACCTCGTCGGGGGCGGTCGCCTATTCGATCGTCACGCTGCTGCCGGTCGATCTGATCCTGCACGTCGGATCCGCCGGCGGCTTCGCGATGATCTTTGCATTGCTGCTCGCTGCGGTGATCTGGAACCTCGCGACCTGGGCGGTCGGCCTGCCCAATTCGTCGAGCCACGCACTGATCGGATCGATCCTGGGTGTCGGCCTCGCCAACCAGCTGCTGTCGCAGGGGATCGGCGGCACGTCGGGGGTCGATTGGCACCAGGCGGAAAAGGTGCTGATCACGCTGCTGGTCAGCCCGCTGGTCGGCTTCGCCGGCGCACTGGTGCTGATCCTGGTGATGAAGCGCTTCTTCCGCGACCCCAAGCTGTATCGCGAGCCGCCCGCCGACGCGCCGCCGCCCAAAGGCATCCGTGCCCTGCTCGTTTTCACCTGCACCGCGGTCAGCTTCGCGCACGGCAGCAACGACGGACAGAAGGGCATGGGCCTGATCATGCTGATCCTGATCGGCTGCGCCCCCACCGCCTATGCGCTCAACCGCACCGTACCGTCGAGCGCCACTCCCGCTTATGTCGCGCAGGCGCGCGCGGCGGAGGCGACGTTCGCCGCACACGGCGATGCCCGGCCCGCGTCGATCGACGCGGCGCGCGCGACGATCACCAAGGGCTTGTCGACCCGTCACGTCGACAATCCCGACATCTACGGCGCCCTCGCCGCACTCTCCGCCGACGTGGGCAAGCGGATCGGCAATTACGGCGCGCTGAGCAACGTGCCGGCGGCGGCGACGCCGAACCTGCGCGCCGACATGTATCTGGTGCTCGACGCCAGCAAGCAGATCGTCGCCGACGAGGGCGCCAAGGCGCGCTTCTCGGCACGCGAACTCGAACAGATCAAGGGCTATGGCGGCAGCCTGGAACAGGGCACACGCTACATCCCCCTGTGGGTCAAGGTGACGGTCGCGATCGCGCTCGGGCTTGGCACGATGGTTGGATGGAAGCGGATCGTCGTCACCGTCGGCGAACGTATCGGCAAGAGCCACCTTACCTATGGCATGGGCGCGTCGGCGGAATTGATGGCGGCGAGCACGATCCTGCTCGCCGACGGGCTCGGCATGCCAGTGTCGACGACGCATGTGCTGTCGTCCGGCGTCGCGGGTGCGTCGGTCGGCAATGGCGCCGGACTGCAGTGGCGCACCGTGCGCAACATGGCGATGGCATGGTTCCTGACCTTGCCCGTTGCGATGCTGCTGGCGGGCCTGCTCTACTGGGCGCTGCTGACCGGGATCCGCCTCTACGCCGGATAGGGCGGACGGCCCGGCCGCAACAAAGCCGTAACCGGAACGAGACGGCAGCGTCATACTGGACGTGCATGGGAATTGGGCGGGGGAAGAGAGCCCCCGAGGGGTTCCGCCATGACCGACGCCATGTTCGACGATCGTCTCGCCACCGCCTTCGATCAGGATCAGGATCAGCTTGGGGCCGCCATCCTGGCCTTCGCGGCCCAGGGCCGCCCAGCCGCGCCGGATCGCACCCCGGACAAGCCCGCGATCCAGCGCCGCCGCTACCGCACGATCTGGATCAGCGACGTCCATCTCGGCACCCGCGGCTGCAATGCGGACATGCTGATCGACTTTCTCGATCATGTCGACAGCGACATCCTCTATCTGGTCGGTGACATCGTCGACGGCTGGCAGCTGAAGAAGCGCTTCTACTGGCCGGCGGCCCACAATGACGTGGTCGGGCGGCTGCTCAAGCGGGCCAAGCGCGGCACGCAGGTCACCTACATCCCCGGCAATCACGACGAGATGTTCCGCCAGTTCGCCGGCATGAACTTCGGCGGCGTCGCGATCCGCCGCAAGGCGATCCACCGCACCGCGGACGGCCGCCGCCTGCTGGTGCTCCATGGTGACGAGTTCGATGCGATCACGCTCGGCCATCGCTGGATCGCGCTGCTCGGCGACAGCGCCTATACCGCGCTGATGACGCTGAACCGCTGGACCAACGTGGTGCGGCGCAAGCTCGGCCGCCCCTATTGGTCGCTGTCGAAACATGCCAAGGCGAAGGTCAAGAACGCCGTCGCCTTCATCTCCAAGTTCGAAGAGGTGGTCGCGCATGCCGCCGGCTCGCGGGGCGTCGACGGCGTGGTATGCGGGCATATCCATACCGCCGAGATCCGCCAGATCGGCGATGTCGCCTATTACAACGATGGCGACTGGGTTGAAGGCTGCACCGCACTCGTCGAGCATTTCGACGGTACGATGGAAGTGCTGCACTGGGCCGACGAGATCGAGGCACGTACCGCGGCAGATCGCGCCGCCGCCCGCAGCGTCACCCTCGCCGCCTGAACTCCCGATGCGCATCGCACTGATCACCGACGCCTGGCAGCCGCAGGTGAACGGCGTCGTCCGCACGCTGGGTGCGACGCGACGCGAACTCGAAGCGATGGGGCATGAGGTGATGGTCGTCTCGCCCGACCGGTTCGCCACCCTGCCCTGCCCGACCTATCCGGAAATACGGCTGGCGCTGACCGGACGCGGCGGCGTCGGGCGGCTGATCCGCGCCTTCGACCCCGACGCGATCCATATCTCGACGGAAGGGCCGCTGGGCCTGGCAGCGCGGCGCTGGTGCCTGGCGCGCGGATTGCGCTTCACCACCGCCTATCACACGCAATTCCCGGACTATCTGGCAGCCCGCACCGGCGTCAGTGCGGAATGGTTCTGGCGCTATATCCGCTGGTTTCATCGGCCGGCGGAGGCCATTCTGACATCGACGGCGTCGGTCGACGACGTGTTGCGCGACCATGGCCTGACCCATTTGCGGCGCTGGGGCCGCGGGGTCGACCTGACGCTGTTCACGCCGGACGGGCCGCGCGATCCGGTCATGGCGACCCTGCCGGGGCCGATCCAGCTCTACGTCGGCCGGGTCGCCGTAGAAAAGAACGTCGAGGCGTTCCTTGCCACGAACCAACCGGGCAGCAAGGTCGTGGTCGGCGACGGCCCGGCGCGCGATGCCCTGGCAGCGCGTTACCCGCAGGCGCATTTCCGCGGCGCCCTTTACGGCGAGGCGCTGGCGGCCGCCTATCGCAGCGCCGACGTCTTCGTCTTCCCCAGTCGCACCGACACCTTTGGACTGGTGATGATCGAGGCGCTCGCCTGCGGCACGCCCGTCGCGGCCTTGCCCGCACCGGGTCCGGTGGACGTGCTGTCGGCGGACGTGGGGGCGATCGATCCGTCGCTCGATCTGGGGATCGCGGCGGCGCTGGCGAAGGACCGCACCGTCTGTGCGGATTATGCCAAGGGGTTCAGCTGGACCGCCAGTGCCACGCAATTCCTGCACGCGCTGGCACCGATCCGCTTCGTCGCGCGCATGGCGGCCTGAAACGAGGGCATCATCCCCCGCGCCGTAAGCGTTCGATCATCACGCGTTCGAACTGTCGGGGGTCGTCCGCCGCTTGGCATAAAGCGGCGCGATCCAGCATCGCTGCGACACGCCCGTTCGCGAGCATCAGACCCGCGTCACACGCCCCCGCCAGCGTGCCCAAATCATGCAGCGCGGTGACGAGCGTCAGCCCGTCGTCGGTCATGCGGCGCAGCACCTGCCGAACGTCATAGGCGGCGACTGGATCGAGCCAGTTGAACGGTTCGTCGAGGACGATGCAGCGATGCCCTCCCGCGAAGGCGGCGGCGATAGCCAGACGCTGACGCATCCCCGCCGAACATTCCCCAATCCAGCGATCGAGCAGTGCCGGAATCCCGAGCGCCGCCCACAGATCCGCCAGGCGCGCCGCATCGAGCGGCGCGTCACCGCGAGCGTAATCGAGCAACTCCCGGCCCCGCAGCAGATCGGGCAGGCGGTCCGCCGGCGGTGCGAAGCCGATGGCACGTGCGCGGGCGGCGCGATCGTCGGTAAGATCGCGCCCGCCGATCCGGCAGGTGCCGCCCACAAACGGCAAGCGACCGCTCACCGCGCGCAGCAGGCTCGTCTTGCCCGAACCGTTCGCGCCAACGATGCCGAACCATGTTCCTGGGGCGACCGACAGGTCGATGCCGTGGACGACCCTATGCCCCTCCCGTGCGACGATCGCCTCGGCGAGGTGAATCGCGATCATGGGATCATCCAAAGCTGGCGTGCGGCGCCTCGCGACATCCGCCAGAGGCTGATCAACGCGACGAACGGCGCGGCGAACGGGACCATCACCGCGACCAGAGCGACGACGCCGATCAGGACGGCGACGAGCATATCCGCCTGCCGCCGGCGGTAGAGCCGATAGGCCTGGATACGCAGCGTCAGGATCAGCAACAGCACCGAAGCGGTCAGCGCCGTCACGACTCCCGCGCTCAGCCCCATGGCCAACCCCGCAGCCACGGGCGAGAGACACAGGAAGACCAAAGCCGCAGGGAGCTGCCGCCGCAGCACGGTACTTAGGCCGTGACCCGCCATCGCCATGTATCGCACGACGGCCGGATCGACGGCCGTAAGCGACGCCGCCAGCCCCAGCGTGACGACACCGGTTTCGACGGGTTGCGCGCCTATATCGGCGGGACGGACCACCAGCAGGACGACGAGCAGCAGCGTCGCGGCAGCCAGTCCGGCAAGGGGCCGCCGCGAGAGCGAGGCGAAAGCCTGCCGCGGAGTCATGCCGCCCCCATGCCATGGCCGGACTCGATATCGCGCCACGGCCACACCGGCCGCCGCAAGCCCCAGATAGGCGGGCGCCGCGGCCATCACGAGGTCCGACCGGATGACCAGCATCGCCATCACGACCGTCAGTAGCGTGACGCCGTGGCAGCGAAGACGGTAATGACCGCGACCAATTCGATCGAGCGACAGGGCCGCCAGCACGCCATCGGCGTCGTGGAAGCGCAAGCGCTCCGCGACGAGGCGCTCCATGCCCCATGCCGCCGCACCGGCGGCTCCGATGGCGATCCACCTCGCCCGTTCGGCCGGTTGGTCGAGCAGCGCATGGCGGGCCAGCGCCAGCACGAACACCAGCATCACCGCAGCGATCAGCCGATCGTGCCAGCCGCGCAAATTCGTGGCGACCGCGCGACCGAGCAGCCGCCGATCGTGATCGAACAGACGATTCGATCCGTGGTTCTCAACCCCCATCACGGCGGAGTAGGCCGGATCGCCGCGAGCTTTTCAAGCGTCGCCAATACGAGGTCGGCGACGATCGGCCCGTGGCCGATCCTCTCTCTTGCTGCGAGCCGGCCGTGTCGGGTGGGCGCACCACCCGACGTGTCTGCGATTACTGCAGCCCGCCGCCGAGCGACCGGTACAGTTCGATCAGGTTGCTGCCCCGCGCCAGCCGGGTGGTGACGAGCTGCTGCTGCGCCGTGTAGGACGTGCGCTGGGTGTCGAGCGTGTTGAGGAAGCTTTCCACGCCCGCCCGATAGCGCGCGTCGGAGAGACGCGCGGCGACCGCGGCTGCGTTGGCGCGTGCGGTTTGCGCCGAAACCTGCTCGTCAATCGTGCCGCGCTGCGCCAGCGCATCGGCGACCTCGCGGAAGGCGGTCTGCACCGTCTTCTCATAGGTGGCGACCGCCGCCTGCTGCGAGGCCTTGGCATAATCGAGATTGCCGCGCAGGCGCCCGCCGTCGAACAGCGGCACGCCGATCGACGGCGTGCCGGTGTAGGTGAAGCTGCCCCCACCGAACAGGCCGCTCAGCGCGGTGCTGATCGTGCCGAGCGTCGCGGTCAGCGAGATACGCGGGAACAACGCGGCACGCGCCGCACCGATATTGGCGTTCTGCGCGATCAGTTGATGCTCCGCCTGCAACACGTCCGGCCGGCGCAGCAAGACCTCCGATGACACGCCGGCCGGCAACGTCGGGATGGTTGCGTCACCATTCCCCAGGCTGGCGGGCAGCAGATCGGCGGTTACCGTGGTGCCGACGAGCAGGTTGAGCGCGTTCTGATCCTGCGCAACCCGCGTCTTCAGCGCGGCGATGTCGTTGCGCGCGGCCTGATAATTGGTTTCCGCCTGCCGCGCCTCCAGCTCGGAAGCGACGCCGATGCGGAACTGCGCCTGGGTCAGTTCGAGCGTCTGCTGGAACGTCTTCAGCGAATCCTGCGAGATGCGCAGCTGGTCCTGATCCGACGCGAGCGTCAGCCAGGCGGTGGCGATTTCCGCGATCAGGCTGATCCGCGTCGAGCGCTGCGCCTCTTCGCTGGCGAAATATTGCTCCAGCGCGGCGCGGCTGAGGTTGCGGACCCGGCCGAACAGATCGAGTTCGAACGCCGAGAAACCGGCATTGACCGAATAGAATTGGAGATTGGACGAGGAGCTGCTGCCGACGCTGCCGCCGACCCCCGTACCGGTACCACCGGTCGTACCACCCGTGGCCCCGCCGGTGCCGGTGCCGCCTGTGCCGGTGCCACCGGTGCCCGATCCGCTCGCGGCACCTGTGGTGCTCGCCGCGCCGAACAGATTGTTGGTATAGGTGCCGGAGCCGCTGATCGTCGTGCTCGGCACCAGATCGGCGCGCTGGACGCGATATTGGGCGCGGGCCTGCAACACGTTGGCCGCCGCGACGCGCAGGTCGCGGTTGTTGTCGAGGCCGAGCGCGATCACCTGTTGCAGCTTCGGATCGGTGAAGAAGCTGCGCCAGCCGATCTTGGTCACGTCGGGGGCGTCGGTCGCGGCGGCGGGATAGACGCCGCCCTGCGGCAGCGTCGCCGGCACCGCGCCCGCCGGGCGGACGTATTTCGGCGCCATGTTGCAGCCGGCGAGCGACGCGCTCGCCACCAGCGCCACGATGAGGGACTTACGGGTCATCGAACTTACGCTCCCTGCGGGGCCGAGCGGCCCTGCGGTTCGTCATGAGCACCGCCGTCGTGCGGCGGCGCACCGTGCGGATCGTCATGAGCCGCCGGCTCGGCATGGCCGCCCTGACCGAACAGGCGCAGGACCACGACGAAGAACATCGGCACGAAGAAGATCGCGAGGATCGTCGCCGACAGCATGCCGCCGACCACGGCACGGCCGATCGCATTCTGGCCGCCCGCGCCAGCCCCGGTCGAGATCGCCAGCGGCAACACGCCGAAGACAAAGGCGAGGCTGGTCATCAGGATCGGCCGGAGGCGCAGCTTCGCCGCCGCCACCGCCGCGTCGAACGGCTTCAGCCCGTCGCGCATCTTCTCCTCGGCAAATTCGACGATCAGGATCGCGTTCTTCGCCGACACGCCGATCGTGGTGATCAGGCCGACCTGAAGGTAGATGTCGTTGTTGAGCCCGGTCAGCGTCGCGGCGAGCACCGCGCCAAGCACGCCGAGCGGCACCACCAGCATCACCGAGATCGGCACCGACCAGCTCTCATATAGCGCGGCGAGGCAGAGGAAGACGATCAGCAGCGACAGGCCGTACAGTGCCGGCGCCTGGCCGCCCGACAGACGTTCCTCGTAGCTGAGGCCGGTCCATTCCAGCGCCGTGCCCGGCGGCAGTTTGGCGTGGATCGCCTCCATCGCCTTCATCGCCGCACCGGACGAGACGCCGGGCGCGGGCGCGCCGAGCAGCTCCATCGACGGCAGACCGTTGTACCGGGTCAGCTGCGCCGGCGCCTGCTTCCACGACAGGGTCGAGAAAGCGGTGAATGGCGCCATCTGGCCGCTGTCGCCGCGGACGTAGAAATCGCCGACGTCCTCGGGCTTCTGGCGGTAGGGTTCATCGGCCTGGATGTAGACGCGCTTGACGCGGCCACGATCGATGAAGTCGTTGACGTAGCTGCCGCCCCAAGCGGTCGAGATCGTGCTGTTAACCGTCGACAGGTCGAGGCCGAGCGCACGCGCCTTGTCCTGATCGACGTCGATCTTGAGCTGCGGCGCGTCGTCAAGGGCGTTGGGACGCACGCCGACCAGCGACTTGTCCTGCATCGCCATGCCCAACATCATGTTGCGCGCGGCAAGCAGCTTTTCATGGCCGATACCGGATTCATCGACCAGTTGCAGGTCGAAGCCGGTGGCATTGCCGAGCTCCTGCACGGCGGGCGGGATGACCGCGAAGATCATCGCGTCCTTGAACTGCGACAAGGCTCCCATCGCCCGGCCGGCGATCGCCTGCGCCTTGTTGGCCGCGCCCTTGCGTTCATCCCACTGCTTGAGCGGGATAAAGGCGATGCCGCTGTTCTGGCCCTGGCCGGCGAAGCTGAAGCCGTTGACGGTGAAGACACCCTGGACGTTTCCGCCTTCCTTTTGCAGGAAGTGATCGCGGATCGTGTCGAGGCCCTTTTGGGTACGGGCGGTGGTGGCGCCCGGCGGCCCCTGCACCAGTGCGATCATGATCCCCTGATCCTCGTCGGGCAGGAAGCCCGTCGGCAGGCGCATGAACAGGAAGCCCATGCCCAGCACGAGCAGCAGATAGACCAGCATCGAGCGCTTCCAGCTGCGCGCCGTCCGCACCACGCCATGCTCGTAGCGGACCTGGCCCCGCTCGAACTTGTCGTTGAACCAACGGAAGAAGCGGGCAAGAATGCCGTTGCCTTCGACCTTATTGGCCTCGTGCGGCTTCAGGATCGTCGCGCATAGCGCCGGCGTCAGGATCAGCGCGACCGCGATCGACAGCACCATCGCCGAGACGATCGTGATCGAGAACTGGCGATAGATGACGCCGGTCGAGCCGCCGAAGAACGCCATCGGCAGGAACACCGCCGACAGCACCAGCGCGATGCCGATCAGCGCGCCGGTGATCTCATCCATCGACTTCCGCGCCGCCTCCTTGGGCGACAGATGCTCGGTGGTGATCAGGCGTTCGACGTTCTCGACGACGACGATCGCGTCGTCGACCAGCAGGCCGATCGCGAGCACCATGCCGAACAGGGTCAGCGTGTTGATCGAATAGCCCGCCGCGGCGAGGATGCCGAAGGTGCCGAGCAGCACCACCGGCACTGCGATCGTCGGGATCAGCGTCGCGCGCCAGTTCTGCAGGAACAGGAACATGACGAGGAAGACGAGGATCACCGCCTCGATCAGCGTATGGACGACCTGCTCCACCGACAGCCGCACGAACGGCGACGTGTCATAGGGATAGATCACCTTGACGTCGGACGGAAACTGCTTGGCGATGGCGTTGACGCGCTCCTTGACGGCGGTGACCGTGGTCAGCGCGTTGGCGCCCGGCGCGAGCTTGATGCCGATGCCGGAGGCGGGCTTGCCGTTCCATTCCGACTGGAAGCCGTAATTCTCCGCGCCGATCTCCACCCGCGCGACATCGCGCAGCCGGACCACGGCCCCGTCGGTGCCGCTCTTCAGCCGGATCGCGCCGAATTGTTCGGGCGAGGTCAGTCGCGACTCCACCGACACGGTGGCGTTGAGCATCTGCTCCTTGGGCGCCGGCTGCGCACCGATCTGGCCGGCGGACACCTGCGCGTTCTGCGCGGTGATCGCGGAGGTCACGTCCGCCATGGTCAGCGCGTAGTTGTTAAGCTTCAGCGGATCGACCCAAACGCGCATCGCATATTGCGAGCCGAACACGATCGTGTCGCCGACGCCGTTGACGCGCGCGAGCGGGTCCTGGATCTTGGACACGATATAGTCCGACAGGTCGGCACCATTGTGGCTGCCGTCCGCCGAATAGAGGCCGACGAACATCAGGAAGTTCTGCGTCGCCTTCGCGACGATCAGCCCCTGGCGCTGGACTTCCTGCGGCAACAGCGGCGTCGCCGCCTGCAGCTTGTTCTGCACCTGCACCTGCGCGATGTCGGGATCGGTGCCCTGTTCGAACGTCAGCGTGATCGTCACTTGCCCGGCCGAGGACGAGGACGAGGAGAAGTAGCGAAGGTTATCAATGCCCTTCAGCTGCTGCTCGATGATCTGCGTCGTCGTATTTTCGAGCGTCTGGGCGTCCGCGCCCGGATAGGTCGCGGTGATCGACACCGCGGGCGGTGCGATGGCCGGAAACTGCGCGATAGGCAGGCTGCGGATCGCCAGGATGCCCGCGAGCATCGTGACGATCGCCAGCACATAGGCAAAGATCGGGCGATCGATGAAATAGCGCGACATGGATTCTTACTTCGCCTGTGCCTGCGCCGGCTGGCCGGGTTGCCCCGCCGCCGGCTTCGCATTGGGATCCCAGACATGGCCCTTCACGGGCATGCCCGGCCGCAGCATCATGCCGCCCTCGACGATGACCTTGTCACCCGGCTTCAGCCCGGACGTGACGACCCAATTCTCGCCCTCCGTCCGGTTGGTCTCGAGCACGCGAGGTTCGACCTTGCCGCCCTGGCCGATGACCATCACCGTCGCCTTGCCGCGCTCGTCGCGACTGACCGCGCGTTGCGGGACGAGGATCGCATCCGCCTGCGTACCCTGGATCAACTGGGCGCGGACGAACATGCCGGGCAGCAACAGCCCGCGCGGATTGCCGAACAGCGCCCGAATCGTCTGCGAACCGGTCGACGGATCGACGGTGACGTCGGCGAAGCGCAGCGTGCCCTCGATCGGATAGGTCGTGCCGTCCTCGAGCAACAGCTTGACCCGTGCATTGCCGTCGCGCGCGACCTGGCCGGCGATGATCTGCTGGCGCAGCTTGAGCAGGTCGGCGCTCGACTGCTGAATGTCGACATAGATCGGGTCGAGCCGCTGGATCGTCGCCAGCGCCTGCGTCTGCGCGGCCGACACCAAAGCTCCGGTGGTGAACAGCGACCGACCGATGCGGCCGGTGATCGGCGCGCGGATCGTCGTCCGCGCAAGGTCGATCTGCGCCGTGCGCACCGCGGCCTGCTGCGCCGCGACGTCGGCCCGGGCCTGCGCCGCCGAGGTCTGCGCATTCTCATATTCCTGGCGCGCGATCGCGTTGATCTTGACCAGTTCGCCATAGCGGCGGGCGAGCGCCTCGCTCGACGCAATCGCGGCGCGGGCGCGAGCCAGTGCAGCGCGCGCGTTGGCGACCTGCGCCTGATAGGGCGAGGAATCGATGCGGTAGAGCGGCTGGCCGGCACGGACCATGTCGCCCTCGGTGAAGAGCCGCGCCAGGATCAGGCCATTGACCTGAGGCCGGACGTCCGACGTCTCATAGGCGGCAGTGCGCCCGGGCAGCTCGGTGGTGACCGAGACCGGCTGGGTCTTCATTTCGACATAGCCGACTTCCGCCGGCCCTTGCTGCTGCTGCGCCGGTTGACCGCCGCCATTGCTTCCGCAACCGGCAAGCACCAGCGCCAACGCCACCACCCTGTGTCGGCCATTCATCATGCTGTAATCCGCTAGACAATATGTGAGTGATCGTTCACTCTCATTTTTGCTGCTACTGCGAAGACGGACGGAGCGTCAAGCGTCGAGATGAAGATAAACTACGATGAACGATAGCGTTGGTGGTTGCCCCCTGCCCCCGAGCCGGGCCGAACAGCGCCGCCGGTTGGTGATCCAAACTGCGCGCAAGTTATTCATGGATCACGGCTTTCATGCCACCGGCATGGCCCAGCTCGCCAAGGAATCGGGTGTTGCGGTGGGTCAAATCTATCGCGACTTCGCGTCCAAGGAAGATATCGTCGCGGCGATCTGCAACGCCGATTGTCGCGAATATATGCTCGACCGGCAGCTGCGACAGGCGATCGAGTCGGACGATTCGGAGGGGGTTCGCGCCTGGTTGCGCCACTTTCTCGACGCGGACGATCCGGAGGACGATGACCGGCTGTTCGCCGAAATCGTCGCCGAGGCGACCCGCAACGATCGGATCGCGTCGATCTTTCACGAACTGCGCGGCGAGTTCCAGGGCAAGCTGCACGCCGCGCTGGTGATGCTGGCGCCGGGCGATGCCTTTGCGGAGCGGCGACAGCTGATCGCGGACATGATCATGTCGCTGTCGCTGGGGCTGATGTATTTCCAGCTGCTCCACCGGCCGGACAATATGGATGCGCTGACGACGATGCTGATCAGCCTGGTCGATCGTGAGGTCGACGCGTTGTGCGCCGACGCGCGGGCCTGACGGTCAGCGGTCGGCCCACTCCCGGAACCAGGCAACGAAGCGCGGCACACCATCGTCGATCGTCGTCGTGGGACAATAGCCCAAATCACGGGTCGCCGAATCGATATCGGCAAAGGTGCGCACCACGTCGCCGGGCTGTATCGGCAGGTCTTCCCGAACCGCACGCCGACCGATCGCCTGTTCCAGCAGAGCGATGACGCGGCCCAGCGGTTCGCAACGGTGGTTGCCGAGATTGTAGAGGGCGTGCGGGCCAACGCTGCCGCCGGACTTGGCCTTGCCGTCATCAGCCGGTGCCCGGTCATGCGCGGCGAGGACGCCGGCGACGATATCGTCGATGAAGGTGAAGTCGCGCTCCATCCGCCCCTGGTTGAAAACCGGGATCGGCTCGCCGCGCAGAATCTTGCCGGTGAAGATCCACATCATCATATCGGGCCGGCCCCATGGGCCATAGACGGTGAAGAAGCGCAGCCCCGTCTGCGGCAGACGGAAGAGATGCGCATAGCTCTCGCTCATCAGTTCATTGGCGCGTTTGGTCGCCGCATAGAGCGAGAGCGGTCGGTCGACACGATCCTCGACGCAAAACGGGACTGCGGCATTGCCGCCATATATCGAGGACGACGAGGCATAGACCAGATGCTCGACCCGTCGTGCGCGGGCAAGTTCGAGCAGGTTGAGGTGGCCGACGAGGTTCGCCTGGCCATAGACCTCCGGCCGCTCGACGGAATAGCGCACACCGGCCTGCGCACCGAGATGGACGATGCGCTCAAAGTCCTGGCCTTTCAGCGCGGCGGTCAGCTCGCCGGGATCGGCGAAGTCGAGACGGTGGAAGGCAAAACGATCACCGAATGCCGCCCGTAACTGGGCAAGCCGTGCGTGCTTGAGCGCCGGATCGTAGTAATCGTTGAGCGAATCGATCCCGATCACCCGATCGCCGCGGGCCAGCAACGCCGCTGCGACGCTCATGCCGATGAAGCCGGCAGCTCCGGTAACCAGCGTCGTCGGCATGCAAGGTCCCTGCGAATCGAGCTCTACGGTCCGCCATCCGCCGGCGAACCGGGCCGCGAACGGTTCGGGCCGCCTCTATGACCTTCTAGCGACGCGTCAACCGTTAGCCTTGGCAAGGGCATAAGCCTGGGTGCCGCGGGTCATCACCCTGTCGTCGGGCAGGATCTCGGCGACCGGAATGTCGGGCTGTGCCTTGAGCTGCGCGTACAGCGGGGCAAAGTCCGTCTCGACCGTGATCCGCAGCAGCTCGTCGAAGCTCGGGATGACGAAATAATTCTGCTGGAAATCGTCGATGCGATATTCGGTCCGCATCACCCGCACGATGTCGAAGCCGATGCGATGGGGGCTCGGATCGTCGAGCGCGAAGCGGCTTTCGGCATAGCTGGATACGATGCCCGAGCCGTAGATGCGCAGGTCGCCCCCTTCCTGCACCAGCCCGAATTCGACGGTATACCAGTACAGGCGGCCGAGATATTTCAGCGCGTCGAGCCCGAGCGCGCGCTGTCCGCCGCGGCCATAGGCCTCCAGATAGTCGGCGAACACCGGGTCGGCGAGCATCGGCACATGACCGAACACGTCGTGAAAGACGTCCGGCTCCTGCAGATAGTCGAGCTGGTCCGGGCGCCGGATGAAATTGCCGGCGACGAAACGGCGGTTCGCCATATGGTCGAAGAAGACGTCGTCGGGCACCAGTCCCGGCACGGCGACGACCTGCCAGCCGGTCAGCGCCATCAGACGGTCCGACAATTCCTCGAAATCGGGAATGCCCGGCTTCGACAGCTTCAGCACGTCGAGCCCGCGCAGATAGGCCCCCGACGCGCGGCCGGGAAGCAGCTTGGATTGCCGCGCGAACAACGTATCCCAGGTGGCATGGTCCTCGGCCGTATAATGCTGCCAATCCTGCGGGATCGTCCAGTCGGCGGCAGCGCCCGGCGGGGGCGAGTCGAGCATGTGGGTATCGTCGGCCATGCGTCATCCTAACAGAAGGTATCCGATGAAACTATACGCGTGGAGGTTGATGCGGATCACCGGCCAAGGCCTGCTGGGGTTGACGTTGGCGCTTGGCGTCTATGCCGCCGCGGGGCTGATCGGCGGTGCCATCCCGGTCCATGCGGACTGGCGTCCCGCCGCTCGTGGCATCCCCGTTTGGATCGAATCGAACGGCGTCCACGTCGGCCTGGTTCTGCCGAAAAGCGCGGCCGGCGTGGATCTCGCGCCCTTTGCGCCGGGCACGGATCTGCGTGACCCGCGCTACGCCGCTTACGACCATCTCGCGATCGGTTGGGGAGAAAAGGACTTCTACCTCGGCACGCCGCACTGGGCGGACGTCCGGCTTCGCACGATCATGGCGGCGGCGATCGGCAGCGACACGACAGTGTTGCATATCGAGCACGTCCCCGGCCCGATCGAGGGTGCGCGGAAGATCATGCTTCGCCCCGACGAATATCGTCGGCTAGCGACATTCGTTCAGGCAACCTTCAAGCGCGACGGTCGTATATTTCAGGGATATGACAACAACGATGCCTTCTATCCGGCGCGGGGCCGCTACAGCGCGTTGCGGACATGCAACAGCTGGGTCGGGGAAGCGTTGCGCCACGCCGGCGTGCGGATAGGCCGATGGACACCTTTTCCGGTCACCGTGACAGGCTGGTTTCCACCAACGACGGCTTAGCGCCGTTCCGTCGACTGCTGAGCGATGCCCTGGCGCGTCGCCCGCGGCACGATGCGGCGGACGAAACCCTGGCCGCGCCGCCGCCATCGCTGTTCGCCGCGGAGTTTCCGCGGGTCGCTTGGATGCTGGCGACGCGCTGGCGGCATCGCGAGGCCTTGGCGGCGGTGCCGCCCGGACGCGGCGGTGCCGTGATGGTGCTGCCCGGCCTGTTCGACTCGGATGGGTCAAGCCTCGTGCTGCGGCGGTTCCTGGGCGGCCTCGGTTACCGGGCGCAGGGCTGGGGCCTCGGTCGTAACCTCGGCGCGCGCAGCGCCGACGGCGATGCCAGCCGGCTGATCGCGCGGGTCGAGGCGCTCGCAGCGGAGGCCGGCCCGGTCGCGCTGGTCGGCGTCAGCCTGGGTGGGCTGATGGCGCGTCTGGTCGCGCATCGCCGACCCGATCTCGTGTCCCGGGTGATCACCGTCAGTTCGCCCTATGCGGGCAGCGGCAGGGCGACCAACGTCTGGCGCGCCTTCGAATGGGCGACGGGCGAGCGGCTCGACGATCCGGCAGTGGTCGCCCGTTGCGAGGAGATCGCCGCCCCCCTGCCGGTGCCGGCAACCGCGATCTGGAGCCGCCACGACGGTATCGTCAACGGTCGCATCTGCCATGACCCGAGCGCGACCTGCGTCGAGGTGTCGAGCGGACACCTTGGCGCGCACATCCATCCGGAGGTGCTGATCGCGATTGCCGAGGCGTTGGGGAAGTAACGCTAGGATTGATTGACATTCAGCACCACAGGCTTTGGGAACGCCCTGCCGCCATTCCCGCGAAGGCGGGAATCCAGACGCGCGGAGGCTGCTTGTAGGGCCGCGACGTCAGGGGTTCCGGATCGCCGCCTGCGCGGCGATAACGAATCATGGCCTGCCATGCCGAAGGTCGATCGGCTCTAGGGGACAGGTCAGGCGGCCAGCCCCCGCCCCCCCCCCGCGTTTGCGGGAAGGAATCCAAAGCGCTGTGCGGAGCTCAATATCCCGCGCGGTACCCCGAATATTGGCAAGCATCCTGGTCGTCGGGGTGCTTGCGGCAGCGCTCCGCCGCCTTCTTGCGCTCGCGGCCTTCCTTCGCCTCCTGCTTGCGCATCTTTCGGCCGTAGTTGCGATCGGCCTCCGATTGGCTGGTCGTGGTCCAGTCGACCGCCTTGCCGACGACCTGGAAGGGCGCCTTGACGATCGAGGTCGCGGTGCTGACGCAGCCGCTCGTGGCGAGGGCGAGCAGGGGAAGAAGCAAACAGGCCTTACGCATTACGGATGTTCCCTGGCGGCATTACGCGCCTCCACCCCTTCTAGCGGAAAATCGGTGAAGAATCCGTCGATACCCTGGTTCAGCGCGGCGCGGATTTCGCCCCGCACGTCGCCCTGCGCACTTGGGTCGTCGCCACGACGAAAGGGTGCCCGCAGGAACTGGTTCTCGGCGCGATACGTCCAGGGGTGGACGCGCAAGCCGGCGGCATGGGCATCGGCGACTAAAGTCGACGGCTGCTCCCCATGCCACAGCTGCGCCTTGTTCGGTCCGATGCCCCAGGCATAGGTCGCGATCTGCCGCAGCCCCGCCGGCGTCAGCATCGCGGCATAGGACGCCGCGGCGCGATCGGCCGGCCCGCCCTCCCCGTCGACCAATTGGATCAGGCAGATACCGGTCAGATCGTGGATGCGCCGCAAGTTGGCGACCTCGAATGACTGGATGAAGACCGGCGCGTCCGCGCTGCTCCACCCTGCCGCCTTGAGCTGGTCGACCAGCAGGACGTCGGTAGGATGGCCGATGCCGGCGAAATAGGTCGGATGCTTGGTTTCGGGATAAATGGCGATCGTCCGCCCCAATTCGTGCGAACGACGCTTGGCGAGCGCGATGATCTCCGCCAGCGACGGCACTTCGAATTGGCGGTCATAGGCGGCATTGGCGCGCCGCACCTCGGGCAGGCGCTCGCGGGCGCGAAGCGTCTTCAGTTCGGCGAGGGTAAAATCCTCGGTGAACCAGCCCGTCACCTGCTGCCCGTCGATCGTCTTCGTCGTCCGACGTTTGGCGAATTCGGGATGCTGCGCGACATCGGTGGTGCCGCCGATCTCATTCTCATGACGAGCGACCAGCACGTCGTCCCGGGTCGGCACCAGATCGGGCTCGATCACGTCGGCACCCTGTTCGATCGCCAGTTCATAAGCGGCCAGGGTATGCTCGGGGCGATAGCCGCTCGCGCCGCGGTGCGCGATGACGATCGGAGGCGACAGGGGTGTGGTCATGCCGCCCTTGTGCCCGTCCGCAACCGTACGGGCCAGTGAGACCGATTCGCATCCGGAAACGATCAGCAAACAAGACGTTAAGCTGCGGATCAACCAGGGGCTCCGCCACATGCGCTTTACCATCAACGGGCAATCCCATCAGGCGGACGTCGACATCCGCACTTCCCTGCTCGACCTGTGCCGCGAGCATCTCGGCCTGACCGGCAGCAAGAAAGGGTGCGACCACGGCCAGTGCGGTGCGTGCACCATGCTGGTCAACGGACGCCGCGTGAACAGCTGCCTGTCGCTCGCCGTGATGCATCAGGATGACGAGATCGTGACGATCGAGGGGCTGGGCACGCCGGATCAGCTCCACCCGCTGCAATCCGCCTTTGTCCGTCACGACGGCTATCAGTGCGGCTATTGCACCCCCGGGCAGATCTGCTCGGCGGCGGGCATGCTCGACGAGGTGAAGAAGGGCTGGCCGAGCTACGTCAGCGACGACCTGACCGCGCCGGAATTCGGCGACGAGGAGATCAGCGAGCGGATGAGCGGCAATCTGTGCCGCTGCGCCGCCTATCCCAATATCGTCGACGCGATCCGCGAGGTGGCGTCGTCGTCGGGCGACGCGAAGACCGCGCCGACGCCCCGCGAGCCGGCGGAGGCGGGCGCATGAAGACCTTCACCTACGAAAAGGCGACGACCGCGGACGAAGCGGTGCGCGACATCGACCATGTCGGGGCCAAGTTCATCGCCGGCGGCACCAATTTGCTCGACTTGATGAAGCTGCAGGTCGAGACGCCGGACAAACTGGTCGACATCAGCCGCCTGCCCCTCGGCGAGATCGAAGAGCGCGAGGACGGCGGGCTGACCATCGGCGCGCTGGTGCCGAACAGCGACCTCGCCGCCGATCCGCGCGTCATCGCCAAATATGAGGTACTGAGCCGCGCCCTGCTCGCCGGTGCCAGCGGCCAGCTGCGCAACAAGGCGACCACGGGCGGCAATTTGCTGCAGCGGACCCGCTGCTATTATTTCTACGACACTGCGATGCCCTGCAACAAGCGGACGCCCGGTGCGGGCTGCTCGGCAATCGGCGGCTTCAACCGCGTGCTCGCGGTGCTCGGCACGTCGGATCATTGCATCGCGACGCATCCGGGCGACATGCCGGTGGCGATGCGCGCACTCGACGCGACGATCATCACGCTCAAGGCGGACGGCGACAAGCGACGGATCAGCATTCATGACTTCTACCGCCTGCCGGGCGACCGCCCGGACATCGAGACGGTGTTGGAGCCGGGCGAGCTGATCACCCATGTCGAATTGCCGGCACCGCCAGAGGGCAAGCAGGTCTACCGCAAGGTCCGCGACCGCGCCTCCTACGCCTTCGCGCTCGTCTCGGTCGCGGGCGTGGTCAAGGTGGCGGACGGCAAGATCGAAGCCGCGTCACTCGCCTTCGGCGGCCTGGGGCCGATGCCGTGGCGCAATCCGGCGGTGGAGGCGGCGCTGGTCGGCCAGGCGCCGTCCGACACCGCCTTCGCCGCGGCCGCCGACGCCTTGCTCGCCGACGCAAAGGGCTACGGCAGCAACGACTTCAAGATCCCGCTTGCGCGCCGGGTCCTGATCGCCACCCTGCGCGAGCTGACGGGAGAATAACATGTTCGGTTTCGGCAAGAGCGACACCAACGCGCTGACCATGGACAAGCCGCATCCGGACAGCCTGCTCGACACGGGCGCGCAGGACGTGATCGGCAAGCCGATCGACCGGATCGACGGCCCGCTGAAGGTGTCGGGCCGCGCCATCTATGCGGCGGAATACGACATTCCCAACCTCGCCTACGGCTTCCTCGTCCGTGCCACGGTCGGCTCGGGCAAGGTCGTCGACATCAACGCCGACGCCGTGCGCGGCCTGCCGGGCGTGATCGACGTCATCACCGACTACAAGACCTTTATTCGCAATCCCGGCCAGGGCGGCGACCGCAAGAAGCCGCAGCAAGGCGTCGACGACGTGGCCTATTTCGGCGAACCGATCGCGATCGTCGTCGCCGAAAGCTACGAGGCGGCACGCGATGCGGCGCAGCAGCTGACCGTCGAATATGAAGAGAAGGACGGGCGTTACGACTTCGCCGCCTATCGCGACGAACACGACAAGCCGCCCGAAGGTGTGATGCCGCCCTATACCGGCACCGGCGATCCCGATGCCGCATTCGACGCGGCGGCGATCAAGATCGACGCGACCTATACCACGCCCAGCCAGAATTCGGCGGCGATGGAGCCGCATGCCAGCATCGCGCTGTGGCAGGACGATGAGCTGCACCTCTACGGCGCCTACCAGATGCTGTCGACTGACCGCATCCAGCTCGCCAAGGCCCTTGGGATGAAGCCCGACAAAGTGCGGATCGTCGCGCGCTTCGTGGGCGGCGGCTTCGGCTCCAAGCTGGGCATCGCGCCGGAGAGCGTCGCCGCGGCGGTGGCGGCGAAGCAGATCGGCCGCCCGGTCAAATGCGCCATGGCGCGGCAGCAGGTGTTCGACGCGACAGTGCGCCGCTCCAACACCGAGCAGCGCGTGCGGCTCGGCGCGGATACTGACGGCAAGCTGTCGATGCTCGGGCACAATTGCCTCGTCTCGAACCTCCCCGAAGAGGGCTTCTTCGAACCGTGCGGTCAGGCGACTCAGTTCCTCTACGCCGCCCCCAACATCACCATCACGCACGACATCGTACGGCTCGACTGGCTGCTCGCGGCGTCGATGCGCGCGCCGGGCGAGGCGGTCGGTATGATCGCGCTGGAATGCGCGATGGACGAGCTGGCGGAGGCGGTCGGGATCGACCCGATCGAGCTGCGCAAGCGCAACGAGCCGACCGAACATCCGATCGATCATATCCCCTTCTCCACCCGGCAACTGGTGCCGTGCATGGACCGCGGTGCCGCGCTGTTCGGCTGGAGCAAGCGGCAGGCGAAGCCGGCGAGCGATCGTCGCGGCGAATGGCTCTACGGCATGGGCATGGCCGCCTCAGCGCGATCGAACATGCTGCAGAAGTCGAGCGCCAAGGTGTCGATCGACGGCCAGGGCCATGCCACGGTCGAAACCGACATGACCGACATCGGCACCGGCACCTATACGATCCTGGCGCAGATCACCGCCGAGATCCTGGGCCTGCCGATCGCCGACGTGACGGTGAAGCTGGGCGACACCGCGTTCCCGCCCGCCGCCGGCTCGGGCGGATCGTTCGGCGCCGGGTCGAGCGGGACCTCCGTCTATCTCGCCTGCGAAGCGCTGCGCGGGCAGATCGCCGAGAAGATGGGCGTCGCGACGGACGCGCTGACGCTAAAGGATGGCGGCGCGATTGGCGACAACCGCTCGGTGCCGCTTGCCGAATTGGTCGGCGACGGGATCGAGGCGACCGGGCAGGTCGCCCCCGGCAAGCAGGAGAAGGAGACGCTGCAGTCGAGCTACGGCGCCCATTTCTGCGAGGTCGCGGTCAATGCGGTGACCGGCGAGGTGCGGATCAAGCGCATGCTCGGCGTCTTCGCCGGCGGTCGCATCCTCAACGCCAAGACCGCGCGGTCGCAGATTCTCGGCGGGGTGACGTTCGGGATCGGCGCGGCGCTGTCGGAGGAGCTGGTGCACGATCCCCGCAACGGCAAGGTGGTGAATCGCGACCTCGCCGAATATCACGTGCCGGTGAATGCCGACATTCCGCAGATCGACGTGGAATTCCTGTCGGAGCGCGACATTCACGCCAATCCGATGCATGCGAAGGGGCTAGGTGAATTGGGCATTTCCGGTGCCGGCGCAGCCGTGGCGAACGCTATCTACAATGCCACCGGCGTGCGGGCTCGCGACTTCCCGCTGACGCTCGACAAGCTGCTCGACGGCTTGCCGGCCGTCTAGCATAGTCTCCCCGCTTGCGGGGAGCGGGACCGTCGAAGGCGGTCGCAGGGGGCTTCCTCAAACGTAACCGTTGGTGGATAGCCCCCTCCACCAGCTTCGCTGGTCCCCTCCCCGTGCCCGGGAGGATCGAGAGAGAACGACATGGCCGAGAACGACAGCGTCATAGCCGCCGCAAGATCCTGGGCGGGGGAGCCGATGGCGCTGGCAACCGTGGTGTCGACCTGGGGTTCGGCACCGCGACCGCGCGGCAGCCACATGCTTGTTCACGCCGATGGCCGATTCGAAGGATCGGTGTCCGGCGGCTGCGTGGAAAGCGACATCCTGCAGACCGCGGCCGAGGTGATCGCCGGCGCACCTTTCCAGGTCAAGACATACGGCGTTGCTGACGCCTCTGCCTGGGAGGTCGGCTTGCCCTGCGGCGGCGAGATCGCGGTGATGGTGCAGCCGGTGTCGGCGGCGGGCTTCGACCCCGAATTGTTCGACCGGATCGGCGAGGCGCGCGACGACGGGCGGGCGCTGACCGTCACCACCGACCTCGCCACCGGTCACAGCGACCTGCGCCCGCAGGAGACGGGTGAGGTCTTCATCAATCGCTACGATCCGCCGCGCCGTCTGCTGATTGTCGGCGCGGTGCAGATCGCCCAGGCGCTGGCGCAGCTGTCGACCACGCTCGGCATTGAGACGGTGGTGATCGACCCGCGCGCCCGGTTCCTGACCGAGGAGCGCTTCCCCGGCACGACGCTGGACGATCGCTGGCCGGACGAGGCGGTGGCTGCCCTGGATCCCGGCCCGTCAACGGCGGTGGTGACGTTGAGTCACGACATCAAGATCGACGATCCGGCACTGATCGCCGCGCTGGCCAGTGACGCCCCCTATGTCGGCGCGCTCGGCAGCCGGCGCAGCCATGCCGCGCGGCGCGAGCGGCTGGCGCAGGCCGGGCTCAGCGCCGAACAGATCGACCGGATCGACGGCCCCGTCGGCCTCGACATCGGCGCGATCGGCCCGTCGGAGATCGCGCTGTCGATCGCCGCCGCAATGGTGAAGGCCTTCCATGATCCGCGCTGAGGATTGCGTGCTGGTCCTGCTCGCCGCGGGACGATCGTCGCGGATGGGCGACATCGGCAGCAAGCTCGACCAATTGTTCCTCGGCCGGCCGCTTGGCCTGCATGTCGCCGTCGCGCTGGAGGACATGCCGTTCCGCGAGCGGGTCGCGGTGTGCGGCGGCGCGGAATGCGACTATGCGCAGCACGGCTTCTCCGTCGTCCGCAACGAGGATCCGGATCAGGGCCTGTCGCATTCGGTGCGGCTCGGCGTCGAGCGTGCGCGGGCCGTGGGCGCGCGGGCAATCGTGCTGGCGCTCGCCGACATGCCGCGGGTGACGGCGACCCATATCTATGCGCTGCTCGAGGCGGCGGACGGCGAGGATGCGGTGGTCGCGTCGAGCGACGGCCGCAGTCCCAAACCGCCGTGCGTCTTCGGCCGCGACCGGTTCGACGCTTTGTGCGATCTGGAAGGCGATGCCGGTGCGCGTGCGCTGATCCTGGCCGGCAAGCACGTCGTCACCGTCCCCGCGGAACTGATCGACGTCGACACGCCCGAGGAGCTGGAGGAGTTGCGCCGGCTGGTCCACGCGCCGGAGGCACGGACGCGCTGGCGCTAGCCCCCCTCCCGCAGGCGGGGGGGGGGGGGCCGGTCACTCGTGCCGCAGCGCGTCGATCGGATTGAGCGCCGCCGCGCGCCGCGCCGGGAAATAGCCGAAGACGACGCCGATGATCGCCGAGATGGCGAAGGCGATGACGTTGATCTCCGGCACGAACAGGAACGGCAGGCTGCCGAGATAGGACAACAGCCCCACCGCGGCCTGGGCGATGACCAGCCCGATCAGTCCGCCCAGCATCGACAGGGCCACCGCCTCTACCAGGAACTGGGTCAGCACCTCGCTGGCGACCGCGCCGATCGCCAGGCGGATGCCGATCTCGCGCGTCCGCTCGGTCACCGACACCAGCATGATGTTCATGATGCCGATGCCGCCGACCACCAGGCTGATCGCCGCCACCGCGGTGACGATCCGGGTCAGCAGCGTCGTCGTGCTGGAGAGCGTGTCGCTGATCTGCTTGGTGTCGAAGATGTTGAAATCGTCGTCCTTGCCGGCGGTGATGTTGCGCCGCTCGCGCAGCAGATCGGTGATCCCGGCCTGCACGGTGCTGGTCGAATAGGCCTGGTCGACGCCGACCAGCATCAACCGGATGTCGCGATTGCCGGTGAAGCGGCGCTGCACCGCCTTGATCGGCATGATGACGACATCGTCCTGGTCGCCGCCGAAGCCCGCCTGACCGCGCGTCGACAACACGCCGATCACGTCGCAGCTGATGCTGCCGATGCGGAAGCGGGTGCCGACCGCGTCGCCGCCGCGCCACAGATTCTGGCGCACGGTGTTGCCGATGATGCACACCGCCTTGCCCGCGCTTTCCTCCTGCCCGGTCCAATAGCGGCCCGCGGTCAGCGGCCAGGCCTGCACCTGGAAATAGGCGTTGGTCGTGCCGTTGATCGTCGTCTGCCAGTTGGCGCCTTCATAGATCGCCGTGGCACTGGCCTGCGCCTGCGGCGCGACCGCCGAGACGCCGGCAATCTGCTGGGCGATCGCGGTGACGTCCTCCGGCTTGAACGGCGCGGGCGGCGGACCGCCGCCGCCACGGCCGAAGCCCTGGCCGGGACGGACCTGCAGGATATTGGTGCCGAGCGACGAGATATTCTTCTGCACCTGCGCGGTGGTGGCGCGGCCGAGCGTCACCATCGTCACCACCGCGGCGACGCCGATGATGATGCCGAGCGTGGTCAGGAACGAGCGCAGCTTGTGCCGCGCGATCGAGCGCAGGGCGAGGAGGAGCGTGGTGCCGAGCATTTATTGGGCCTTCTTCCCCTCTCCCCCCGGGAGAGGGGCAAGCCGCCGGAGGCGGCGCGGGGTGAGGGCGTGTACGCGGCCAGCCGTGGACGACACCCTCACCCTTCCGCCGCCCTGCGGGCGGCTCCCTCCCTCTCCCGCAGGGAGAGGGAATTGACGCGCGCCCCTCACGCCACCGGCTCCCCGGCGTGATGGTTGCGTTCGATCCGTTCGACCAGGCCGTCCTTGAAGTGCACCACCGTGTGCGCAAACGCCGCCATGTCTGGCTCGTGCGTCACCATCAACACGGTGATGCCGCTGTTGGCGTTGAGGTCGGACAGCAATTCCATGATCTCCACCGACCGCTCGCTGTCGAGGTTGCCGGTCGGTTCGTCGGCGAGCAGCACGTCGGGCTGGGTGACGATCGCCCGCGCGATGGCGACACGCTGTTGCTGGCCGCCGGACAGTTCGGCGGGCGTATGGTCCCACCATTTCTCCAGGCCGACCTTGGCGAGCGCCGCCATTGACGCCTCGCGCCGCGCCTGCTTGTTGTCGCCGCGGTAGAGCAGCGGCAGCTCGACATTCTCCAGCGCGGTGGTGCGCGCGAGCAGATTGAACCCCTGGAACACGAAGCCGAGATATTTCCGCCGCAACAGCGCACGCTGATCGCGGTCGAGCGCCTCGACGTGATGGCCGCGGAACAGGAACTCTCCCCCGGTCGGCACGTCGAGACAGCCGAGAATGTTCATCGTCGTCGACTTGCCCGATCCCGACGCGCCCATCACCGCGATGAAGTCGCGCGCATGGATGTCGAGGTCGATGCCCTTCAGCGCCTGGAAGGCGGTCGCCCCCTCGCCATAGGTCTTGGTGATGCCGCGCAGCCGGATCAGCGGCGGCGCCGCCAGATCCGGGCCGCCGCCGGGGCGCGGCGGGTTACTGGCCACGCTGGCCCCCGCCTGCCCCGCCCGCACCGCGCCGGCCGCCAGAGCGGCCGCCACCGCCGGAGCCCGAGTCGCCGCCCGCGAGCTGGCCGGTGATGACCTGCATCCCCGGCTTCAGGCCGCCGCTCAGCACCTCGGTCATCTGGCCGTTGGTATCGCCGGTGGTGATCTGCACCGGCTGCGGCTGGCCATCAGCACCCTTGACGTAGACGGTCTGGGTCGCACCGCGGCCGAGCGTCGCCTGGCGCTGGTTGCCGCCACGCGGACGCCGCATGGTCAGCGAACCCGCAATGCCATCGTTCTGCGAGGCGTTGCCGCTCGACGGCTTGAAGCGCAGGGCGGCGTTGGGAACGAGCAGCACGTCCTTCTTCTCGGAGGTGATGATGTCCGCCGTCGCGGTCATGCCGGGACGCAGCTGGAGCGTCGGATTGGCCACGGTCAGATCGGCGGCGTAGGAAACGACCTGATTGCTGGTCGAGGTCGCGCTGGTCGTCGACGAGGAGGAGGTGCTCGCCGCGCTGACCGTCAGGTTGGAGCCCAGGTCGACGCGGGTGATCGTCGCCGGGAAGGTCTTGCCCGGGAAGGCGTCGACGGTGAAGCTGGCCTTCTGGCCGACCTTGACGCCGCCGACATCGGCCTCGTCGATTGCCACCTCCAGCTTCATCTTCGACAAGTCCTCGGCGATGACGAACAGCGTCGGCGTGTTGAACGAGGCGGCGACGGTCTGGCCGGGATCGACCTGCCGCGCCAGCACGACGCCATTGACCGGCGAACGGATGACCGAACGCGCCCGCTGCGTCTGGCTCTGCGCGAGCAATGCGCGCGCGGCGGCGACGTTCGCCTGCGCGGTCTTGGCGGCGGCGACCGCGCGCTGATAGTCGGCGCGGCCGGTCTGCAACTCGGTGCCTGACGGCACGCGACCGCCCGACAGCTTGTAGACTTCCTCCAGCCGGGCGAGCTGGGCGCGGCTCTCCGCCACGGTCGCCTGCGCCTGGTTCACCTGCGCGACATTGGCTGCGATCTGCGCCTGCTGCTGCTTGATCTGGTCGTCGATCTGCTGCGGATCGATCAGCGCGAGTGGCTGGCCGGCGGTGACGCGATCGTTGACGTCGACGACGACCTTGGTGACCAGGCCCGACAGCTGCGAGCCGACCGTCACCTGCGTCGTCGGGGCGAGCTTGCCCGTCGCCGACACGCTGACGGTCAAATCGCCGCGGTCGGCCGCCTGGGTGGCATAGTCCGCCCCCTTCTTGCCGCCGAAGCAGCGACTGACCAGCAGGCCGAGCAGGATGACGCCGACGACGATCAGCACCCATTTCAGGTAGCGGCGCCACACCGGCACCGGCTTCACCCCCAGGAACTCGTCGGTCGTCTGCATTGCCGTGTCCTGGGCCATCAGCGGGTCTCTGTGCCGGAAGAAAGGGGATCGGTGGCGGGCGTGCCGGTCGGAACGACGGCGCCGCGCGGCGGCGCCTCCGGGATGACGTTCGGATCCCAGCCGCCGCCGAGCGCATTGTACAGCGCGACGAGGGCGGTCGCTTTGTCGGACTGCGCCTGGGTCAGGCCGTTCTGCGCCGACAGCAGCGCCGCCTCCTGGGTGTTGAGCGTCGTGAAGTCGGTCAGGCCGGTACGATATTGGCTGCGGGCCAGGATCGCGCTGTTGTTGGCGGCCTGATAGGCGATGCGGAACTGGATCTCGCGCTGCCGTGCCGAATCGAGCGCGACGATGGCATTCTCGATATCCTCGAGCGCGGTCAGCACCGTGCCCTTGTAGGCCGCCAAGGCCGCGTCGGTGGCGGCTTCGTTGGCGCGGACGACGCTGCGCAGGCGACCGCCGTTGAAGATCGCCTGGGTCAGGCCTGCGAACAGGCTGCCGGTGATCGCATTGCCCAGGCTGCCCAGCGCACTGGCGTTGGTGTTGACGTTGCCGGTGATCGCCAGCGCCGGATAGAGCGCCGCCTTGGCGACCCCGATCTGCGCGGTGGCGGCGGCGAGCGCGCGCTCGGCGGAACGGACGTCGGGGCGACGGCGCAAGGTGTCGGCGGGAATGCCGACCCCGACCGTCTCCGGCCCGCGCGGGATCGGGCGCACCACGGCCAATTGGCTGCGCAGCGCGCCCGGCGCCTGCCCGGTCAGCACGCCGATGCGTGCGACGGCGGCGGCATATTGCTGCTCGATCTGCGGCACGGTGGCGGCGGTCTGGGCGCGCTGCGCCCGCGCCTGCTCGGCATCGACGGAGGAGACTAGGCCGGCCTGCACCCGGAAACCCGCAATCTCCAGATTGTCGTCCTGGATCGCCAGGCTGGCGCGCGCATTGGCGAGCTGCGCCTGATAGGCGCGCGCGAGGATGTAGTTGGACGCGACCTCGCTCTCGACGGTCAGCAGCGCCGTCGCATAGTCGAAGCCCGAGGCCTGATATTGCGCGCGGCTCGATTCGACGGTGCGCCGCAATTCGCCGAACAGACCGAGCTGGTAGCTCGCCGATAGGCCGGCGGAAAAGCTGTTGGTGCCGCCGCCGCCGGTATCGACGACAGTGCCGTCGGGAAGCGTGAACGACCGGCCGCCGCCTCGCAGATTCTCATTGCGCTGATAGCCCGCCGATCCCGACACGGTCGGCAGCAGTCGGGCGCGGCTCTGGATCAGCGCTTCGCGTGCCTGACGCAGCCGGGCCACCGCCTGCGCGACGTCGGTATTGGCGAGCCGCGCCTGCTCGATCAGCTGGCCGAGCGCCGGATCGTCGAAATTGGCCCACCAGCTGGTCAGATCCTCCGGCGTTGCCGCCGCAGGTACGGAATAGGCCGCGGGCACGCCAAGCTCGGCGGCAGCCTTCGGTCGGTAATTCGGGCCGACGGTGCAGCCGGCCAGCGCCGCGGTGACGAGCAGAAGGGCGGGAACACGAGCCATGGCGTGGTGTGTGGTCAATACACCGGGGGCCTGTCCAGTCTTATTATGTCGCAGAGTGTGCCACTTGGACCGGCGGGGACGATGCGAACCGCCCCGCCGGCCGCGGATCATTCCAGTTCCAGGATCACCTGATCGACGGCCAAGCTGTCGCCCGCCGCGGCGTTGACCGCCTTCACCGTCGCGCTCTTTTCGGCGCGCAGGATGTTCTCCATCTTCATCGCCTCGACCACCGCGAGCGGCTGGCCGGCCTCGACCTTGTCGCCCGCCGCGACGTCGAGCCGGACGAGCAGGCCCGGCATCGGCGCGATCAGGAACTTGGACAGGTCGGGCGGCACCTTTTCGAGCAGATGCCGCGCATAGGGCGCGACGCGGGCGGGCAGGACGCGCGCGACATGGCTGGCGCCGCGTGTCGTTAGTTTGAAGCCGGTGCGGGTCGGCACGATCCGCACCGACAACCGCGCCTCGTCCGCCAACTCCGCCTCGATCAGGCGATCGCCGGGCGTGTATTCGATGCCGATGTCCAGCGCTTCGCCGTCGACGCTGATCGCGTCGGTCGAGATGCTGACCGCATGATCGACGCCGCCGATCCGCACCACCCAGTCGGCCGGTGGCCGCAGCCGGTGGCCGAGCTGACCGTCGATCCGCCGGGCGCGATCCGCCTGGGCGGTCGCCGCGAAGGCGGCGATGGCGGCGAGCTCGCGCAACAGCTCTGCGGCGGCGGGCGCGCCGTGGAAGCCGTCGGGATATTCCTCGGCGATGAAGCCGGTGGTCAGCCGGCCCTCGCGGAAGCGCGGGTGCTGCATCAGCGCCGACAGGAAGTCGATGTTGGTGCCCGGCCCCTCGATCTCGAAGGCGTCGAGCGCCGCGATCTGCGCGTCGATCGCCGCCTCGCGCGTCGGCGCCCAGGTGATCAGCTTGGCGATCATCGGATCGTAGAACATGCTGACTTCGCCGCCCTCGGCGACGCCGTCGTCGACACGGACGATGGCTTGATCGGTTTGTCGTTGGGCTTGCCCGTCACCCTCACCGTCATCCCCGCGCGGGCGGGGATCCAGAGACGCCGCGTCCGCGACTCCATCGGCGACATGGGTTATGGATCCCCGCCTGCGCGGGGATGACGGATGTTGGTCCGCGGCCTCGCTTGCCGCCGGCGGATTGTACCGCACCAATCGCCCGATGCTGGGCAGGAAGCCGCGGTAGGGGTCCTCGGCATAGACGCGGTTCTCGATCGACCAGCCGTTGATCCCGACGTCGCGTTGCCCGAAGGCCAGCGGCTCCCCGGCCGCGACGCGGATCATCTGCTCGACCAGATCGAGCCCGGTGATCTCCTCGGTCACCGGATGCTCGACCTGCAGCCGGGTGTTCATCTCAAGGAAGTAGAAGCTCTCGCCAGTCGTATCCGCACCGGAGACGATCAGCTCCACCGTACCGGCCGAATAATAGCCGACCGCCCGTGCCAGCGCGACCGCCTGCTCGCCCATCGCCGCGCGCATCTTCGGCGTGACGAACGGCGACGGCGCCTCCTCGACCACCTTCTGATGGCGGCGCTGCACCGAACATTCGCGCTCGTTGAGGTAGACGATGTTGCCGTGCTGATCGCCGAGCACCTGAATTTCGATGTGGCGCGGGCTCTCGATGAACTTCTCGATGAAGACGCGGTCGTCGCCGAAGGACGCGAGGCCCTCGCGCTTGGTCGCCTCGAAGCCCTCGCGCACGTCCTGCTCGCTCCAGGCGAGCCGCATACCCTTGCCGCCGCCACCGGCCGAGGCCTTCATCATCACCGGATAGCCGATCTCGCCCGCGATCCGCACCGCCTCGTCGGTGTCGGCGATCTCGCCGAGATAGCCAGGCACGACGTTGACGCCGGCCTGCTTGGCCAGCTTCTTCGACTCGATCTTGTCGCCCATCGCCGCGATCGCGTTCGGCGGCGGCCCGACGAAGGCGATCCCCGCTTCGGCACAGGCACGCGCGAAGCTCTCGCGCTCGGAAAGGAAGCCGTATCCGGGGTGGATGCAGTCGGCGCCGGTTTCCTTGGCCGCCAGCAGGATCAGCTCCGCCTTGAGATAGCTCTCCGCCGCGGGCGCCGGCCCGAGCCGCACCGCCTCGTCCGCCATCAGCACGTGCGGCGCGCGCGCATCGGCGTCGGAATAGACTGCGACCGTCTTGATCCCCATCCGCTTGGCGGTGCGGAACACGCGGCACGCAATCTCACCACGATTGGCGACCAGGATTTTCTTGAACATCCTCTTCTCCCCTCCCGCTTGCGGGAGGGGCCGGGGGAGGGCCTGTCCACGCGCGGGCATAATCGTTGAGCAGGGAGACTAGTGCCTCCCCTCGTCCCTCCCACCATCGGGAGGGCTAACGCACCTCAAATGCCTTTGCCTGTTTCAGGACCCGGCGTGCGAGCCAGTGGCAGAACCACAAGGCTATCACAGCATAAACCAGAGCGGGGACGACATTGAGCAACGCGGCCTCCCAGTAAGGCACATCGCTGACACCGGCGACGAAATTAACCTGACTGAGAAAATCCGCGATGATCTGCCAATAGATGGCGGAGCCGATCGCAAAAACGATCGCCGGTCGCCGGACGCGAATCACTCCGCCGCCTCGGCCAGCCGGCACTCCGCCGCCATCGGCGTCACGCCCAGCTTCGCGAACAGCGCGGCGTCCTTGTCGTCGCCGGCGTTGCCCGCCGTCAGCAGCTTGTCGCCGGTGAAGATCGAGTTGGCGCCCGCCATGAAGCACAGCGCCTGCGTCGCCTCCGACATGCTCTCGCGCCCCGCCGACAGGCGCACCATGCTTTCGGGCATCGTGATCCGCGCCACCGCGACGGTGCGGACGAATTCGATCTCGTCGATCCTGGCGAGCGGCGTGTCCGCCAGCATGTCGCCGAGCACCGTGCCCTTGACCGGCACCAGCGCGTTGACCGGCACGCTGCCCGGATGCTCCGGCAGCGTCGCCAGCGCGTGGACGAAGCCGACGCGATCCTCACGCGTCTCGCCCATGCCGACGATGCCGCCGCAGCAGACGTTGATCCCGGCCGAACGCACCGCATCGAGCGTATCGAGCCGCTCCTGGAAGGTGCGCGTCGTGATGACGTCGCCATAACGCTCCGGCGAGGTGTCGATATTGTGATTGTAATAGTCGAGCCCCGCCGCCGCGAGCCGCTCCGCCTGATGCGGCTCCAGCATGCCGAGCGTCATGCAGGTTTCCATCCCCATGCCGCGCACGCCCTCGACCATCGCGACGATCGCGTCCATGTCGCGATCCTTGGGATTGCGCCACGCCGCGCCCATGCAGAAGCGGGTCGAGCCATTGTCCTTCGCCTGCGCCGCCGCCTGCAGCACCGCGCGCACGTCCATCAGCTTGGTCGCCTTGACGCCGCTGTCCGCGCTGACCGACTGCGAGCAATAGCCGCAATCCTCCGGGCAACCGCCGGTCTTGATCGACAACAATGTGGAGAGCTGCACCTGGCCAGGCGCGTGATGCACGCGATGAACGGTCTGCGCCTGCCACATCAGCTCGTCGAACGGCAGGTCGAACAATGCGGCGATCTCGTCGCGGGTCCAGTCGTTACGTACGCCCGTCATTGGTCTATTCACGTCCTTGTCCATCGTCGCGCTCGAAGGCTGTAGCAGCGTGTTCACGCGGCGTCCTCCTCCGGCGGCATGTTGTGGCCGAGCAGGCGCAGCACCTCCTCCGCCGCCCTGATCAGATTGGTGCCGGGGCCGAAGATCGCCTGCACACCCGCATCGCGCAGCGCCTGATAGTCCTGCGCCGGGATGACGCCACCGGCGACCACCTTGATGTCGGGACGGCCGGCGTCCTTCAGATGGCCGATCAGCTCCGGGATCAGCGTCTTGTGCCCCGCGGCGAGGCTGGAGGCACCGACCACGTCGACGTTCTTTTCTAGGGCGAGCGCGCTCGCCTCCTTCGGCGTCTGGAACAGCGGGCCGGGCACGACCTCGAAGCCGAGATCGCCGAACATGCTGCTGACCAGATTGGCGCCCCGGTCGTGGCCGTCCTGCCCCATCTTGGCGACCAGCATGCGCGGCTTGCGGCCGAGCCGCCGCTCGGTCGCCTCAACGCCGCGCACCAGCCGCGCCCAGCGCTCGTCATCGGTATAAGCGCCGCCGTACACGCCCTTGACCGGCTTGGGGTACGTACCGAAGCGGCCGAACACGTCCTCCATCGCGGCCGAGATCTCGCCGAGCGTCGCGCGCGCGCGGGCGGCGTCGACGGCGAGGGCGAGCAGGTTGTCGGTGCCGCGCGCGCCTTCGCGCAGCGTGTCGAGCGCGCGCTGGCACGCCGCCTCGTCTCGCGCCGCCTTCACCGACGCGATGCGCCGCACCTGCGCCTCGCGCACCGCGACATTGTCGACGTCGAGGATGTCGATCGGCGCCTCGCCGGCCAGCCGGTATTTGTTAACGCCGACGATCACGTCCTCGCCGCGGTCGACCCGCGCCGCGCGCGCCGCCGCGGCCTCCTCGATCATCGCCTTGGGCCAGCCGGCGGCGACCGCCTTGGCCATGCCGCCCTCGCGCTCGACCCGCTCGATGATTGCCCAGGCGCCATCGACCAGGCTCTTGGTCAGGCTTTCCACATAATAGCTGCCGCCGAGCGGGTCGACGACCTTGGTCATCCCCGTCTCCTCCTGCAGCACGATCTGCGTGTTGCGCGCGATCCGCGCGGAAAAGTCGGTGGGCAGCGCGATCGCCTCGTCGAGCGCGTTGGTGTGCAGCGACTGCGTGCCGCCCAGCATCGCCGCCATCGCCTCGATCGTCGTGCGCATCACGTTGTTGTACGGGTCCTGCTCGGTCAGCGAGACGCCGCTCGTTTGGCAATGGGTGCGCAGCATCTTCGAGCGCTCGTCCTTCGCGCCCAGCTGCGTCATCGCGCGATGCCAGAGCACCCGCGCGGCGCGCAGCTTCGCCACCTCCATGAAGAAGTTCATGCCGATCGCGAAGAAGAAGCTCAAACGCCCGGCGAACTTGTCGATGTCGAGCCCGCTGGCGACGCCGTATTTCACATAGTCGATGCCATCGGCGATCGTGAAGGCGAGCTCGTGGAGCTGCGTCGCCCCCGCCTCCTGCATGTGATAGCCGCTGATCGAGATGCTGTTGAACTTGGGCATCTCGCGCGACGTATAGGCGAAGATGTCCGAGATGATCCGCATGCTCGGCTCGGGCGGATAGATGTAGGTGTTGCGGACCATGAACTCCTTCAGGATGTCGTTCTGGATGGTCCCGTCGAGCTTGGCGCGCTCGACGCCCTGTTCCTCACCCGCGACGATGAAGAAGGCGAGGATCGGGATCACCGCGCCGTTCATCGTCATGCTGACGCTCATCTGGTCGAGCGGGATGCCGTCGAACAGAATCTTCATGTCCTCGACGCTGTCGATCGCGACGCCCGCCTTGCCGACGTCGCCGGTGACGCGCGGGTGGTCGCTGTCATAGCCGCGGTGCGTGGCGAGATCGAAAGCGACCGACAACCCCTTCTGCCCGGCAGCGAGGTTGCGCCGGTAGAAAGCGTTCGATTCCTCGGCGGTGGAGAAGCCGGCATATTGGCGGATCGTCCACGGCCGGCCCGCGTACATCGATGCGCGCACGCCGCGCGCGAACGGCGCGAAACCGGGCAAACCCGGGTCCCAGCCCTCGACATCGGCCTCGGTGTACAGCGGCTTGACGTCGATCCCCTCCGGCGTGCGCCAGGTCAGGTCCTTGCCCTTTACCTCCCTGACGGCGGCGGCCTGCCAGTCGGCATGGCTCGGCCGTTGTGTCGGCTCCAGAGCAGCGGCGGGTGCGCGGGTGCTGCCGGCATCTTCGCCGATGTTGGTTTCGATCTCGGCCATGTCAGGCCCCCTTGAATGCGGGCGCGCGCTTCTGGAGGAAGGCCATGCCGCCCTCCATCGCGTCGCCGGTGCCGCGCATCGCGCGCTGATCGTCGGCCTCGCGCGCCAGAGCGGTGGCGAGATCGCTTTCGAGCGCGGCGTGCAGCCCGCGACGGATCGTCCCCAGCGTCATCGTCGGCCCCGCCGCCAGCCGCGCCGCCAGCGCGAACGCCTCCGCCTCCAACGCTTCTTCGGCGACGACCTTGTGGATCATGCCCCAGTCGAGTGCCTTGGCGGCCGGCACCCGCTCGCCGAGCAGCATCATCTCCGCTGCCCGCGCGCGGCCGATCAGGCGCGGCAGCAGCCAGCTCGCGCCGCCGTCGGGCACCAGGCCGATGTTGACGAACGCCTGCAGGAAATAGGCGCCCTCGCTCGCCACGCAGAAATCGGCGGCGAGCGCGAGACTGCAACCGATGCCGGCGGCCGGTCCGCGCACCGCGCTGACCACCGGCACCCGCGCCTCGGCGACGGCGAGGATGGCGGGATTGTAGCTGTCGGTCAGCGCCGCATGCGTCGCCGCGCCGGGGTCGGCGGAGCTCAGCGCGCCGGCGCCGACATCGGCACCCGAACAGAAGGCGCGCCCCGCCCCCTGGATCAATATCGCCCGCGCGCCGCCCAGATCGGCAAGAGCGGCCGTGATGTCCTCGAACAGCGACGGCGGCGCGGCATTGAGCCGCTCCGGCCGGTTGAGCGTCAGCACGAGCACGTCGCCGCGCCGCTCCGTCAGCAATTGGTCGACGGCCATGTCCGCCTCTCCCTCGTCTCTCAGCATCGCGGAGGGAACGTGCCCGTCCGCATCGTTGCGGAGGCCATGGACCGGCGGCGCGCGCGGTTCAAGGGGATCAGCCGTGATGGTCCCCGCGCGGGCTTTCCATCAGTTCGACCAGCATCCCGCCCATGTCGCGCGGGTGCACGAAGACGATCGGCGTGCCGTGCGCACCGATCCGCGGCTCGCCGAGCACAGTTGCGCCCTTCGCCTTGAGGCCGGCGACGGCGGCGTGAATGTCGGGCACCTCGAAACAGACATGATGCTGCCCACCCGCCGGGTTCTTCTTCAGGAAACCGGCGATAGGCGAGCTGTCGTCATAGGGCTCGATCAGCTCGATCTGGGTGTTGGGCGCGTCGATGAAGCACACTTTGACACCCTGCGCGGGCAAGTCGAACGGCTCGCCGATCGCGGTCGCGCCGAGCAGGGTGCGATAGGTCTCGATCGATTGGGCGATCGACGGCGTCGCGACGCCGACATGATTGAGGCGGCCTAGGGTCATCTAATTGGTCAATCCTCGATCCGTCGTTGCCGCGTCGCCATCGCGGCGCCTTCGATCACACCTTCGAGCCGGCTGACGCGGTCGCGCAATGCGGCGTGCGCTTCAGCGAGGGCGGCCAGCCGAACGCTCTGACTGGTAGCCATATCCTTGAGCTGACGAACGTCTTCTTGCAGCAGAAGGACGTTACGAAGCGCCGTCATCGTCTCGCCAAGGAAGCTCATGCGCCTGCTCCTTCGCCGGCAAGAACCGCATCCACGACGGCGTTTGCACGGCCGATGCTCGCGATCGCTTCCTTGATGTCGGCACGCATCCGCGGAACGGCGGCGTTCACTTCACGAACAAGCGTCGCCAGCTGCTGCTCGTCCTCATCCGCGGTGGCTTGCGCAATGTAGATAGCCGACGCCTCGCGCACGACATGACCAACGGATTTGCCCTGGCTCGCGGCAAATGCGTCGAGTGACGCCTTGTGTTCGGGCGTGGTCAGAAAGGTCACGCGTTCAGTCTGCATGCAGCGCCTCCTTCACATGACCTTATAATGTGCAGGGGCAGGGCTCACAACGGAATATTGTCGTGCTTCTTCCACGGGTTTTCCAGCTGTTTACCCCGTAGCTTGCGCAGCCCGAGCGCGATCCGCCGCCGGGTGGAATGCGGCTGGATCACCTCGTCGATGAACCCCTTGCTCGCCGCGACGAAGGGATTGGCGAAGCGTGCCTCATATTGGGCGGTGCGTTCGGCGATCTCCTCGGGCGTCCGGCCGCGGAAGATGATCTCCACCGCGCCCTTGGCGCCCATCACCGCGATCTCCGCGGTCGGCCAGGCATAGTTCAAGTCGCCGCGCAGGTGCTTTGACGCCATCACGTCGTACGCGCCGCCATAGGCCTTGCGCGTGATGACGGTGATCTTGGGCACGGTCGCCTCGGCATAGGCGAACAGCAGCTTGGCGCCGTGCTTGATGATGCCGTTATGCTCCTGCGCCGTGCCGGGCAGGAAGCCGGGCACGTCGACGAAGGTCACGATCGGAATGTGGAAGGCGTCGCAGAAGCGGACGAAGCGCGCCGCCTTCTTCGATGAATTGATGTCGAGGACGCCGGCCAGCACCATCGGCTGGTTGGCGACGATGCCGACGGTGCGCCCCTCGATCCGGCCGAAGCCGCAGATGATGTTGCCCGCATGCGCCGGCTGCACCTCGAAGAAGTCGCCCTCGTCGACCGACTTCCGGATCAGCTCGTGCATGTCGTACGGCTGGTTGGCATTGGCCGGCACCAGCGTGTCGAGGCTCGGCTCGATCCGATCCCAGGCGTCGGCGGTCGGGCGCTCCGGCGCCGGCTCGCGGTTCGAAGCGGGCAGGAAGTCGATGAAGTCGCGCGCCGCCAGCAACGTCTCGATGTCGTCCTCGAAGGCGACGTCGGCGACGCTGGTCTTGGTGGTGTGCGTCACCGCGCCGCCCAGCGCCTCCTGCGTCACCACCTCGTTGGTCACCGTCTTCACCACGTCCGGGCCGGTGACGAACATATAGCTCGAATCCTTCACCATGAAGATGAAGTCGGTCATCGCCGGCGAATAGACCGCGCCGCCCGCGCACGGCCCCATGATCAGGCTGAGTTGCGGCACCACGCCCGAAGCGAGCACGTTGCGCTGGAACACCTCGGCATAGCCGCCCAGCGACGCCACGCCTTCCTGAATGCGCGCGCCGCCGGAGTCGTTCAGGCCGATCACCGGCGCGCCGACCTTCATCGCCATGTCCATGACCTTGCAGATCTTCTGGGCGTGCCGCTCGGACAGCGAGCCGCCGAACACGGTGAAGTCCTGGCTGAATACGAAGACGAGCCGGCCGTTGATCGTGCCCGATCCGGTCACCACGCCGTCGCCCGGGATCACCTGATCCGCCATGCCGAAATCGACGCAATTGTGCTCGACGAACATGTCGACCTCTTCGAAACTGCCCTCGTCGAGCAGCACGTCGAGCCGCTCGCGCGCGGTCAGCTTGCCCTTGGCGTGCTGCGCGGCGACACGCTTCTCACCACCGCCCGTCCGTGCAGCTTCACGACGACGTTCGAGTTCCTGGATGGTCGATGACATGGCCTCTCCTCCCCGTTGTATCGGCCGCACGACGGATCGCGGGCGCCAGCCGGGGTGTCCGGTTCAACAGCGGCCGCAAGCTATAGGTTCGGCGCTTTTGCCTCGCAAGGCGGGTTGGCCAGCGCCATCCATGGGGCCGAACCGTCACCATCATGTCACGAACCGTGTCTAGCCGCCTCGGCATCCGGCGGCATCGGCTCGCCGGGCACGATGATGCCGACCGGCTCGATCAGCGGGCACGACGGCTGCCGGGGGGCAAGACATGAATGATCGGGTTGATGCGACCGCGCGTCGCCGGGTTATCGCCGCCTCGCTCGCCGGCGCCGCGCTATTCGCTGCGCCGGCACTGGGGCAGACCGCCGCACCGCAAAACCCCGGGCCAGCAGCGGACACGACCGCTCCCGTCACGTCGGCTGGTGACGAGGACAGCCGCGACATCACCGTCGTCGCACGCAAGACCAGCGAGAATGTGCAGGAAGTGCCGATCCCGGTGACGGTGATCGGCGCCGCCACGCTGACCCGGCAGAACCTCACCAATTTCACCAACTTCCAGTTCAAGATCCCGGCCTTCTCGGTCTATCTGACCAATCCGAAGCAGCTCAACCTCGGCATCCGCGGCATCGGCAACAACGGCTTCAACACCGATGGCATCGACGGATCCGTCGGCGTCTTCGTCGACGGCGTCTACACCGGCCGGCAGGGCATGGTGTCGAACGACTTCAACGACCTCGCCGACGTCGAGGTGCTGCGCGGGCCGCAGGGAACGCTGTTCGGCAAGAACACCACCGCCGGGGCGGTGCTGATCAACACGCTGAAGCCCAGCTTCACGCCGGGCGCGACCGCCGAGGCGAGCACCGGCAACTTCGGCTTCACCGAGATCAAGGGCAGCGCCACCGGTCCGCTGGTCGACGGACTGCTCGCGCTGCGCCTGTCGGCCTTCTACAGCGATCGCGACGGCACCTATCGCAACCTCTACAACAACCGGTATCAGAATGCGCGCCAGGGTTCCGGTCTACGCGGCCAGTTGCTCGCAACGCCGGCCGACGAGCTCAGCATCCGCCTGATCGGCACGCATGCGCGCCAGTCCTTCCCGACCATTTCGCCGGTCATCCTGTCGATCTACAATCCCGCGGCGCTGCAGGCGCGGATGGCGGCGGCGGGCTATACGCTGAACACCGGCACCGCCAGCAACCGATTGATCAACATCGATGGCCGACTCGATGCGCGCACCAGCCTGGACAGCGCCAGCGGCCAGATCGACTGGTCGCCCGGCGACCTCGGCACCTTCACCTCGATCACCGGCTGGCAGCGGTGGAGCTGCTTCACCAACAACGACAACGATTACACGCAGCTCGACGCGATCACCGACTACGGCTCGTGCAACGTCGAGCGGCAGGTCTCGCAGGAATTGCGCTGGGAGACCCCGCGCGGCCGCACGGTCGAGGCGACGTTCGGCGCCTTCCTCAGCCGCCAGCGGCTCCAGGTCGATTCGCGCATCCGCTTTGGGCGCCAATACAATATCTGGGCGGCCAATCCGTCGACCACCGCCTTTCCCACGACCGGCAGCTGGGCGCAGGGCGCCTATGCCGACCGCGTCGCCAGCTTCGGCATCCGCAGCCAGGCGGTCTTCCATACCGATACCGAGGCGCTGTTCGGCAACGCCACCTGGCACCCCGATGCCGCACGCCGGCTGGCCTTCGACATCGGACTGCGCCAGACTTGGGAACGGCGGTCGCAGACCTATAACGGCGTAGTCGCCGCCAACCTTGGTAATCTCACCAGCGCCCAGATCCGCGCCCTGTCGCCCGCCGGCGCCAATGCGCAGCTGGGGCAGGTCGACACCAGCCTGAGGGACCGCGCCCTGTCCGGCGAGGCGGGCGTCAGCTATCAGGCGGGCCGCGACGTCTTCGTCTACGGCAAATATGCCCGCGGCAACAAATCGGCGGGCTTCAACCTGTTGCCCTACAACAGCAGCAATCCCGACAGCGGCGTCGCCTCGGCGATCGCGCGCGGCGCGGCGCAGACGGTGAAGGGCGAAACCGCGGACAATTTCGAGGCGGGCATCAAATCGCTGTTCCTCGACCGGCGCATCCTCCTCAATCTCACCGCCTTCCACACCAAGGTGCGCAACTATCAGGCGAACCAGGCGGTCGGCGTCGGGAACACCGCGCTCAAATTCCTCGCCAACGTCGGGTCGCTGACCTCGCGTGGCATCGAATTGGAGAATGAGACGTGGCTGGTCCCCGGCCTGCATACCAAGGGCTTCATCGCCTATGACAAGGCGACCTATTCGTCCTTCCCCAATTCGGTCTGCCCGGGGCAATTGACCACGCCGACCTGCGACCTGACCGGGCGGCAGGTCGCCTGGGCACCGGTGTGGACCAGCGACCTGACGGTCGATTACACCCAGAGGCTGGACGAGACGACCAAGGCCTATGGCCTGGTCGACGTCAATTGGCGCTCGCGCCAGAATACGACGATCACGCTCGATCCGGCGGCGGAAATCCCGGCCTATGCACTCGCCAGTGCGCGCGCCGGCCTGTTGCTCGACAACGAGCGGCTGGATCTGCAGCTATGGGTCGAGAATCTGTTCAACAAGGCCTATTTCATCAACCTGCTCGGCTATACCAAATCGACCGGTATCGTGCAGGGCTATCCCGGCAACCCGCGCAGCTACGGCTTCACCACGCGCGTCCGCTTCTGACGCGCGCTTGTCGGGACCGACGAAGGAAGCTGGCGCACCCGACAGGATTCGAACCTGTGGCCTCTGCCTTCGGAGGGCAGATGTTATCCATTCCGTTTTTCTACATTATCTGCGGGTTTGCGTCTATTCTTCTTTTCGGCTTGTACGCGACCTGTACGCAGGGCTGCCAGGATTTTGGCGTCGCTGTCCTCGGCATGGGTATAGGTCTTGTCGACCATGCCGCCCTTTGCGGACCAGCCGCCGACGCTTTCGACCGACTTGCTGTCTACACCCTGGCGAACGCGCATCTCCTGCCCGAAGCCGTGGCGGCCGGCCGCGTGCGGCGACAGGTACGGGATACCGGCGCGCTTGCAGGCTGTCCGCCATCCGCTGCGCGGGCTATCCTTGGCGGCGAACCCGAATACCCGCAGATTGGCCTTGTAACGGGTGTCCCATCCACGGGGCACCTTGGGCTTCAGCGCGCGCAATTCCTCGACCAGCTCGGGCATCAGCGTGACGGTACGGTCTTCATGACCTTTCGCGCCGGGAATAATTGCTTTGCCATCGTCCAATCTCAGGTTGTCAGGGTGCATGGCCACGGCCTGCCCGATGCGCGCGCCGGTTGTGAACATGAACAGTGCTAGCGCGCCGTGCCGCTTGCTGGCGTGCTTGCGAAACGCGAGGATCCACGGCCAGTCGCCGGGCGTCTTTGGCTGGCGGCTAAGCTTGCCCCGCGCCTTGTCCTGCCGCACCCGTTCTTCCTTGGTGAAGCCAGTGATCCGGATTGGGGGGCATTTACCCAAGGCGTTGGCGTTGTTGATCACCGCACGAGCTGGCGCAATTACCCACCGGCGCCAGCTATCGACCGCGTTCTTTGGGTAGATGCGGGCGCCTAGATCACGCACCATCTTTGGCGTGATCTTCTTTACCGGCAGGTTGCCTAGTTCTTCCGCGATCGGGATCAGGTATTTGGCCATGCCTGCCGTCGCCGGATACAGCATCACGGCATCGTTGAAGGTGAAGTCTCGTTCGTCCGCCTCGTCATGCCCTAGGACCGCGCGGCGCTCTTCCCGCGCCTGCCGTTCTGCGATCCACTGGCGCGCGCCAGCTTCTGTAGATGCGCTAGTGCTTTCGCGGATGTAGCCGGTAAGGGCGCGCCCGTTCGATTCAATGCGCCCCTTGGCCCACCAGGTTGAGCCGCGGAGATAGGGTTCGAGCGGCATCCGCCATCCTCAAGAATATGATCGATCTGCTCGGGCGTGATCAGCATCGCCTTGCCGAGCGTGAAAAAGAGCCCAAGGCTGCGGGCCTTGGCGCGGAGCGTGCGTTCTGACAGCGTGATATCGCGAGCGGCGAAATGCTCGCACCACTGCGCAGGCGTTCGCGCGCGTTCGTGGGCGTATGCCTCACCCATCCCGCCCCTCCTCAGCCGCCCGAAGCAGTTTTATGTCGAGCTGTTCCAGCAGTTCCCGCGCCCAAGCTGGGTTTTCCCGCCAGTGGGCCTGCTTGGTAGTGCCGTCCGGCATCTTACGCTCCCAGCCGGTGGGAAGCTGGCGGTAATCGTCTTGATAGACGCGCTCGCGATCGGGGCTCACCGTTCCTGCTCCTTCAGGTGGGCGCGGGCACGAAGAAGCGCTACTGCGCGAGGGCGGTCCAATGTCCAATCTCGCGCCCAGCAGGTCAGCTCCTTGCCGTCCTGACGGGTATAGATCAGCTTCGTGCCGGCGGCATTGCGGCGGACGGAGCGAAAGCCGTCCTCTGGTGGATTGAAGAGGGCGATTTCGATCTCAGCATCGAGCGAGTTGCTGATGCCCCATCCCGCCTCGACGCGATTAGCGAGAGCTAGCACCTCTTCCCGCGCTACCGCGGCTACGTCGTGGTTCAGGGTCATGCGGCCCTCCGCTGCTGACGAGGGTGGTTGGCTTCGAACACGGCTCGGGCGAACCCTCGCGGTGTCGCGCTGCGGAAATTGGCGCGTTCGTCGCCAGGCGAAGCGAAGTGAATGCGGTTGTCAGGCGCCGCCAGCCCCTCGGCTTCCATGCGTTCGGGCATCACGAAACCGCCACCTGTCCACAGGCACGTCTTCTTCGTATAATTGTCCTCCGGCGCGTACCGGGTGAACCAGTGTGGGTGGAAGGTGTGATCCGCCTTGCGCCAGTAGCTTGCGATCGTGCTGACCGGGTTCTCGATCAGATACGGTGCGCCGGATGCCTCACAGATCTCCGCGGCCCGTGCGAACAGCGCGATGCTGTCCGACAGCGCGTAGAGCCCCTTGCCCTTGAACCAGCGGGCCCCAGACACCGCCAGGTGCGTGCACGGCGGGAAGGCAGCGATGAATGCGATCTGCTCACCGATTGGAGGCAGCCACCGGTGGATGTCTGCACCGACGCGGATGATGTTGCCGTCCCGGGCCGGACCGGCCGGATGCTGAATGTCGACGCAATAGCAGGTATATCCCGCCTCCGCCCAAGGCTCGGCCATGGTGCCTGTCTTGTCGAACAGGAACAGGGCTATGCTCATACCCCCTTCTCCTGTGCAGCGCGGCTGTCAGTGACGGCCTGGAGGGCGCGAAGGTCGTTGGCCGCTTGTTCCAATGCCGGCAGATACGGGTGCCGTTCCAAGTCGGCGGCCTTCACCTCGTCGCGGATAAATTGCGCGTACTGGTCGAGATAGTCGGCCGCCTCCCCCACGCTGCCCGCATGATTGGCCGGGCTGGCGGCGAGCATGGCGGACCACGCCTTGCGCCAAGTGTCGTAGCCGGTCCGCTTATCGCCATTGTAGCTGTCGAAGACGTCCCACATCGCCTCGGTCGGCTCGACTGGCACCAGCTTCCACCCCTCCCCGCTCGTCAGCCCCTCTAACGGTTGAGCGGCGTCAAGACATGCACGTGCACGGTCACGGAAATGATCCTGCGCGTATTCGGGAAGGCCATCCCACGTCTGCGGGTCATCCCAATCGCGACCGACCAGCCACATTGCCTTCGCGCCACGTTCAACGGCTTTTTCCCCCGCCTCGGTCCTGTCGACCGGGGGGGGGGATGCGGCAAGGGCGTGTTTCAGCCGTGCATGCGCAGGATCGACGTGCCCCATGAAGTCGCGCAACGTCGCTTCCAGATCGCCTTCCAGCCACTCCAGATCATCCAGCCGATCCGACAGGAACTGTGCCGCCTCCCGCAGTTCTTCTCCCCCGCGTGAGGGAGGAACCCGTTCGAACATGATCTGCTTGGATGGATCGCAGTGCCGCGTCCCTTCGTATGCAGCTTGGATGGTGTACCGGCCTGCCTCGGCAGCGGCTTTGGTGTAGCCGTTTCCGCCCGCGCGCCAGTACGACTGCCACTCGCCGGACCAGATTAGGCAAGCGTCATCAGCAAACGCAGCCGCAATCGTCGGCGTCACGTCTTCCAGCGCGATCCTGACCGGCAGTAGCCCTTCTTTGCTATGAGGATGCATGGGTGGGGTCCTTCGAAAAGAGGGGTGCCGCGTCCTGACGGACCGGGCTTTCGTCCTTCGGATCGAGCCGCTGACGCGTCTCGCCGCTTTGCGCTTCAATCCCTCGCGGGAAGGCGAACGCGGTCGGGCGCCACAGCCCCAGACGCTCGCGTTCTGCAAAGACCAGCGCCAAATGATCGTGGCGCGTCTCGTGGTGGATCGCGGCCGTCATGCTGCCTGCCCCTCCCGCAAGAGGTCTTCCACCTGCACGCCTAGCCATTTGCTCAGCGTAGCCAGCGCCCAATCGACAAAGGCGGCGCGCTCAGGCTCAGCCATCTTGGCGAAGGACGTGCTGTCGTAGTCCTTGATGGTGTCACCGCTCGGCAGGGTGATGACCCTGACAAGGCCCCGACGATCCTTAAGGATGCGGTGGAGCATTTCCGCGTCGATCGCATCGCCCTCAATCCGCTCCGACAGCATCGGCGCTGCGATACCCAGGCACGACCAGTACAGCGCATTGCGGCGGACGTTGCCTGCCGTGCGAGTGATGCGGACACGGACCGGGCCATCGTCCAGCGCACGGATAGCGGCTTCTGCGATCGGGCCGACAGGGCGAAGGCCGCCAAGAACCTTACGGAAGATCAGGGGTGCTTGATCAGACATTACGAGCCTCCTGTTCGCGTTCCCAGCCCGCACGCCCCGGCCATGCGCGCCAGTATTCCTGCGCGAGCATCAGGCCGCGGGACACGCCGCCAAGGATGTGAAGATCGAACCACTTCCAGCCCTTGTTGTGCTGAAGGCGGTGGCAGTTGTCCGAGAGCGGGATGCAGTCGCAGTCTGCGACCTTCGTTCCCATACCCTTGCTGCCGGCGTAATCGACGTGCGCGGACCGGATCAGGCCACCGCAGTCAGAGTTTTTGCCCTGACAGGCACATGGCCGTCCACGCAGCCACTGGCGGTACTGATCCGCCACCTTCCATGCGGGCCGGGGAGCATTGCGCTTGCGGCTGCGGAGCGCGGCGGGGCCAAGGATACCCATTACCGACCTACCCGCCGCGCGTAGCGGCTAGCAGTCCGGTACGGCAGCCGAGCGAGCCAAGCGGCCTCCTTCAGCGTATCAGAGGCGTCAAGATAGCTGACGAAGCGAGCGGCCTGCTCGTCTGCGCGTGCCATCCGCACGGCGTTGGGAATGGTCCAGCCGCTCATGCTGCCACCCGATCCATTGCCTCGACCTCGGCCTTGCGCGTGGTCCATGCAGAGACGAGTGCATCGCCATAGCCGGTTGCGTTGGCAGCCTTCGCGTTCTTGGCCTTCCACTCATTGAGTTGGACCATTGTTTCGCAGGCGTTGATCTGCTCGCGGAATAGCCGCACGGTTTCCGGCTCTGGCTCTGGCGCGGCCTGCACGTTGGCCCGGCTCTTATCGTACAGAGCAAGGCCGAAGATGTTACCGAAGGTGCGGGCGGCGCGCTTCAGTGCGTCCGTTGCCGCCTCCTTGGTGGCGCCTTCAACGGCATCACCGACCGCCTTCGCAAAGCCAGATCCGAAACCAACGTCTTGTCGGGTCACGCCGGCAACAGTCAGGGTGCAGATGCAGGTGTAAGCCGCCTGCCATTGGGGATTGCCCTTGCTGTCCTTGCCTTCGGTGAGGGCATCGCGGCTCAGGTCAATGGTATAGGACCATCCTGCGAAGCCGAACACGCGGTTCAGCTCGTTGATGACGTGCCAGCCTTCCAGATAGTCACCTTTTGGACCGAAGGAGCCGGAGGGCTTCTTGACGTACTTGGGATCAAGCGGCGCTTCCAGCATGCGCTGCTGTTCGGGAGTAAGGGTCATTTGCGCCTCACAGTCAGGGTGATGCCGCCGTTGTCGAAGGCTACGCCCTCAGGCAGCGTGTCAGCGTCTTTGATCGCAGCCATGTTTGGCTTACGGATGAAGGTGCAGAGCGCGTCCGGCAGAGCGTCTGCGTTTGTCACGATCGGCTTGGGCGGGACCTGGCGCACCGAAAGCGTGGCTTCGGGCAGCGTCACCTTGTCCAGCTCGGCACATGCCATCAGGTCGGCGATGGCTTCCCGGTACGCATCCTTGCGGGCGGTCGCGCGGGTCTTGCGGGCCTGCCGGTCGCTGATCTGCTCGGCGAGGGAGGTGATAAAGCCTTCCTCGTCCTCAAGCCTATTCAGCAGCTTGGTGAGGATGACGAACAGGTCCGTCTCACCTTCCAGCATGTCGAGCTTCAGCCGCTCGTCATCATCGAAGTGGCTGCCGAGCGCCGCCATGACGTTCTCGACCTGAAGCCGGGCAATGTCGGTCCTCATGGCCGCACCACCTTCAGGATGCGCAGCAGATCGCGAGCAGCCTGGCGCTTGGTGTCACCGTAGCCACGCATAGCGCTGATAAAGGGAAGACCCGGCTCCTGGGCGCACCAGCCGCCAGACGGCATTGCGGAAAACACAGGGCTCATGCCCGCGGTCCTTTCGCAAAGAGGGAGTGTGCAGCCGCCCCGAAGAAGGACAGCACGTCTTGGGTGAGGTGAAGGGCAGGCTTGGCCCATGCGAACATAACGATGCTGCCGAACAGGATCAGGGTCATGCCGATCTGTGCGAGGTCAGGAGCCATCAGAACCCCTCCATCATACTGTCGCGGCGGGACTGAGCACGCCATTCGCGCGCTTCTTCCTGCATCTCGATCCAGTCAGCATGACATTCGTCCAGCAGCTGATCGTCGGTGTAGAGCGCGAGCGGGATCTCCACTTCGCTGCCGATCGGCGCGATAGAGATAATCTCGATCTCATCAGGGGAGCCGGGCTCTTCCCATGTGTCAGGATAGCCCTTGGTCGCGCTGTAGATAACACGAAGGCGTGCCTCCACATTATCGCCATTGCGATCTTCCCATGTAAATGTTGTCGTTAGGCGTCCACGCTCAGCCATCACGCCCTCCACGCATCAGGGTTGAGAGAGACGGGGCGCTGCGTCAGGATCGGCAGCGTCGGGAAGTGCCACGGGTTCGCGGCGGTCCGTTCTTCCTCGGTGCGCAGATCGTCCGCCACGGCATCAAGGCCGCGATCAATGTCGTCGATGCCGTTCGACCACGAGAGGTTCGACGCCAGTTCGCGCAGCAGCTCTACCAGCTTGGCGGCAGGAAGCTCCTGACCAAGCTGAATAGCCATGTCCTTGATCTGGTCGAGAGACAGGGCGGCAGTGTCGCCACTCCACCCGGCGGGGCTCGGGAGGTGGGTCATGCTTGCACCTGTGCGTCGGCAGGAATGATACCAAACGCGAGGCACCCGAACCGGGCATCGTTATCAACATAGCCCTCGCCGCTGTCTGGGTTGGTGTAATCCTCAGACACGACAACAGCACGCCCGGTGAATGACGTAACAGTGTCGCCATAGCGCAGGTGGGGATACAGCCACGTCGGGATCAGCCGAAGCGGGGTTTCCTCACTCCAGCGGCCAAAGCCAAGTTCATCGCATTCGGCGTTGGTCAGGCCGTCAAGCGGGATGCCACGGCAGAGGCGCCGCAGAAGGTCGTTCTTGTCACGAATTTGCGACAGCCGAAAATCATCTGGCCACGAACGGTAAATCACCGCATCAGCCGCAGCTATTGCCATGCTGCGCCGAACTTCCTTCGCCTGCTGAAACGGGGTCAGCGTGGCGAAGTAGTCAATTTCTTCCTGCTGGGGCTTGCGTGCCATCCTGCGTCTCCTGCCGGCGAAGGGCCGGTGTGGAGACGGGCATATATACGTATGCGGATACGCACAAGCACTTTTTATCCGCTCGCGTATTTTTATTCGCTAATGTACATTGGTGGTCAGGCGGGGATGATCGCCTTGACCTTAGCCGCCCACTCGATCTCCGCGTCCTCGATCAGCGGCGCGTTGGTGCTGACGAGGTGATAGCGCTGAGGCTTGGAACCCCGGATTACTCGCTTCACGAGCGTACGCCCGTCGACCAGTTTGACGACGCACAGGTTGTTTAGAACCTCGTCCTCAAGGATCGTCTGTTCGCCAGCATAGATTAGCCGCCAACCGTCCTCGGCTACCGGGATCAGGCTATCGCCTCGCACCTCGACCGCAACAGCTTTTCCCTTCACGAACGGCGGCCGATCAACGGTGCCGAACCCGTCTCCGTGTGCCATGTCATCAAAGGGGTATATAGCAGCGCCGGCGCCAACGTATCCAACAATCTGCACTTCGCCGGCACTTTCCGCGCGCATAGTGCTATTCAAGAAGGTTTCGATCGTCACACCTGCCAAGCGGGCAAGCTTAACTAGCGCATCGTACTTTGGTGCGGTGCCACCTTCCCACCTGGCGACGGTTGCTTGTGTCGCTCCAATCACGAAACCGAATTCGGTCTGTGTCTCACCACGGGACTGCCGCAGCAACTTGATACGTTCGGCTAGAGGTGTGCTCATGTCGGCGGCATAGGCACGACCCGGCCGCATCTCCAATCCGCGCGCGTATTTTGCCGCTTGCGTGGCTATACGCATACGTATATATCCGTGGCATGGCACATCGCAGTCTCGCAGAACGACGCCGCACCCTCGGTCTTTCTCAGACCGAGTTGGCTGCAAGGCTCGGTATCAGTCAAGCCGCGGTATCGCGCGCTGAGAACGAGGACCGATCGGATAAGCGATACGCGCTGGCGCTAGAGGCGCTGGAGTTGCGGGCGCAGATCGGGGCCGCAGCATGAAGCTGATCCCCGCCACGCTGGGCTACAGCGCCATTGTTGACGATGAGGATTTCGAACGCCTCGCGCAGTTCCGCTGGTACGCGCATAACTGCGGTGGCAAATCGAGCACGCATAAGCGACCAGCCCGGCGCACATCGGTAGCGGAGGGGCGGAACGTGCTGTTCTTGGTCCACCATATCATGCGCGCGCCGATTGGCATGGTCGTGGACCATATCAACGGCGACCCTTGGGACAATCGGAAGGCGAACCTGCGAGTATGCTCGCCGAAGCAGAATGTTTGGAATCAAAGGCGCAAGCATCGCGGCGAACTGCCGAAAGGCGTCTATAAGCGGGGTAGCCGATACTGGTCGAAAATTGCCGCTAATCGTACCAATTACGATCTTGGTTGCTATGACACAGCGGAAGAAGCTGGCTTGGCCTACGATGCCGCCGCTCTTTTCCTTCATGGCAAGTTTGCGGCTCTCAACTATCCCGATCGCGGTACCGTTGCCACCGACCCGGTAATCATTGGTCAGTCGTGGGAGCGCGCAAGGGCCTCTGAGCCGAGTGCCGAGGTGCAAGCAGCCTTGGCCTTGATGTCCGAGGGACTGAACAGTCGGATCGCTGCCGAGAGGACTGGCGCGCCTCGCTCTATATTGCTGCGTCATGCTGCTGGACGCGGTGTTGCTGCGCCTCGTGGCCGTCCTCGGAAGGACCATTCCGAACAGGAGCGCGCCGCATGACCCGCCTCGACCTCATCCTCTGGTTCATCGCCGGCTGGTTCGTCGCGAGCGTCATCGCTGCGGTCATCGTCTGCCGCTGCATCCCGCCCTCGCAGGATGACGAACAGGTCCGGGGTGACACTCAATCTCATAATGGGAGCGCTACACGTGGCTGACCCAACCATCGTGCCGAATAACGGCGCACTTCCCAAACAGCAGTTACACGCGAAGATCATGCGGGGCTGGGCTCGCGCGATCGACAAGCGTGGCAAGGGCCGGTTTGCCGACGACATCGGCTGCTCGGGCACTGGCCTCGACAAGCAACTGAGCGGATCGCTGCCGTCGCTGGAATCCATCGACAAGGCGCTGTGCGTCGAGCCGACCGTGCTGGATGACTGGCTTGCCTTCCGCGGTATGCGTGTCGTCGCTGAGGACGCCATCTGCGACGTTGACGACATGCAGCTGCTGATCAGCCGCGTGCTGGTGATGATCGCCGAGGCAGAGCATCCGGACGGCCCCGGCGGGCGCACGATCGTCCCGCAGGAATATATCGCTGGTGAGGCGCTGATCCGCCAGCTGCACAGTGCCACCGGTCGCTGGCTTGAGCGCTGCGCCTCCATCCGCCGGCCGCGTGAGGTGCGGGCATGAGCATCCTCACCATGCTTACCGATATGGGTCAGCGCCGTCGCCAAGACGCCGCTCAACGCGCGCTCTTCAAGATGGTGGAGGCTAACCGTAATAGTCCGCTGATCGTGGATTATCGCATCCGCCGTGCTGCCGCTCTGCGGGGGTGCCGCAAATGAGCCCCGCCCCGCAACACGTCGTTGACGCGATCCTGCTCAATCATAGTTCCGCGTCCGCCCACCGCGCCCTCCGTGATATGGGCTACACCGCTACGCTGTCGCACCTCGACATCCGTATTTCGCAGCTTCGCGCTGCCGGCAAGCGCGGCACCCTGCCGAAGCCCACGATCTTCGAGGCGACCGACACTGGCGTGATCGATGCCGAAGCAGGCTGCGCTGCCCTTCTCCGCGCCATGCTCAAAAGCTATGCCCGTAAGGCCTTGGTCAAGGGCACCAGCATGGAAGATGCCATGCTCACCAGCCTCTACAGCCCTGAGCAGATCAAGGCGTGGAGGGCGGCGGCATGACGTTCGACCTTCCTATGCCGCCGACGAGCAACAACCTGTTCGTCACTGACAAGCGCACCATGAAGCGCTTCCCCAGCCCTGCATACAAGGCGTGGAAGAAGGCCGCAGGCGACGCTTTGCAGCAGCAATACGCGGCATTAGGCGGCCCTGCTGTTCATCGGCCTGTTGCGCTGACGATCCGGCTCAATCTTAACTATCAATCGGACATCGCCAATCGCGAAAAGGCGATCACCGATCTGCTGGTCGACAAGATCGAGATGCCCGACGATCGCTACATTGATCGTGTCTTGATCGAACGCGACCGCACCGTTGAAGGTGCAGTGGTCACCATTGAGGGAAGCTACATCGGCGAGGCTCGCAGCCTTGGCGAGCTGATCAAGCCAATCATGGCGCGGATTGCCGATCAGGTGTCCGAATGAGTACGGTCGAGGCGGAATATGCCCTGCTTGGCGGTCTAGTCTACGACAACAAGCGGATTGACGCTGTCGCCGACATCCTCGCGCCTGAGGATTTTGCTGACCCGTTCCTCGGCTACACCTATAGCCTGATCGTCGCGGAGCATAGCCAGGGCCGCGCGGCCAACCCGATCACCCTTCGCCCACTGCTGCAACCGCACGACAGCTACGCGGCGATCGGCGGAGACAAATTCCTCGCCACACTGATGGCCTCGACCGCGGCGGGCGTTCCGACCCTCGACACCGGACGCATGATCGCGCGGCTTGCCAAGCGTCGGCGGCTGATCGAGGGCTTGCAGGCATCGGCCGCCATGGAAAGCGATACGCCGATTGAGGCTATCGTGGACGCTGCCGACGCCGCGATCGTCACTGCCACGTACAGCGCGGAAAGCGCGGTCGAGCTGACCGGCGCGGCCTGTGTCGGCAGACTGCTGGATAGTTTCGGTCAGCCCAAGAAGGGCGTGAAGTGCGGCGTGATCAAAGCCGTCGACCAGTTGCTTGGGCCGCTGCGCAAGAAGCAGCTGGTGATCCTCGCTGGGCGGCCTGGCATGGGTAAGACCGCTGCCGCCCTATCCTACACGCTGGGCGCCGCACAGAACGGCCATGGCGTGTTGTTCGTCAGCCTGGAGATGGGCGGCGAGGAGCTGGCCAGCCGCATGGCCGGGGATCTTTGCTTCAACGGTCGCAGCGGTGTCCCGCTCGACGATATCCTCGACGATAACCCCACCCCCTCTACCATCCGCGCCGTTGGTCAAGCCATGGGGATGTTGGAAGACATGCCTCTGTCGGTGATCGACACCGGCAAGCTGACCATCGGCCGCCTCGGCATGATGATCCGCCGGCACGCCCGCCGCATGGTTGCCAAGGGTCAAGAGCTTGAGCTGGTCGTTATAGACTATCTCCAGCTGCTGTCGCCGGACGGCAAGGCGAAGAGCAGTTACGAAGCGGTCAGCGAGATTAGCCGCGGGCTCAAGGCCATCGCCAAGGATGCCGGGGTTGCGATCCTCGCGCTGGCGCAGCTGTCCCGCGAAGTTGAGAAGCGCACCGATCGCCGGCCGCAGCTGAGCGACCTTCGCGACAGCGGCCAGATAGAGCAGGACGCCGACGCAGTGATGTTCCTCGTCCGTGAGGAATACTATCTGCGCCAGAACGAGCCTGAGCAGGGCAGCGCCGAGCGCCACGATTGGGAACAGGCGCTGGCAGCGGTCGAAAACCAGATCGAGTTCGTCTGTGCCAAGCGCCGCAACGGTCGCACGGGCAGCGCCAAGGGTCAGTTCTTCACGCGGTTCCAGGCGGTGCGGGGATGAGCCTGTCAGCAGAGGTCCTTGACGCCTTGGTGGCGACCGGCATGACCGCCGAGCAGCTGGCCGTGATCCTGAAGGCGGACATGGCAGCAGAACAGGCAAAGATCGCTCGCCAAGTGCCGTGGGCGAAACTGCGCCAAATGGCTTTTGAGCGTGACGGTGAGTGCTGCGGATATTGCGGCACTGAGGCCGGTCCGTTTGAGATTGACCACATCGTTCCACGCGCTGCTGGCGGTGAAAATGTCCTCGAAAACGTCATCGTGGCTTGCCAGTCGTGCAACCGCGCAAAGCGTGATCGCCAAGGTGAAGAATGGCGCGTTTTGAGCGACCGCCGCGCTCGCGATCGTGAGCGGAAGCGGGCTGAACGCGCCGAAAAGAAGGGACCTTCCAAGGATGTCCGAACTGTCCGCGGACAGTCCAAGGACAAAGTGGACACCTCCCCTGAGGTTTCCCCCAATGATATATATTCTAACCCCCTTCCTAACCCCACCACTGGCGCTGAAGCGCCTTGCCCGCTTGCCGAGCGCGTTGTCGAAGCTTGGAACGAGGGACCGGGGAAGCGAGGCGCGACCACTGCCAAGCCTCTGGACGCCGGTCGCCGCAAATCGCTGAGCCTGAGGCTGAAGGAACACACCGAAGCGGAGGTGTTCGAGGCGATCCGCAACGTCGGCGCGAGCGACTTCCACTGCGGCAAGAACGACCGCGGCTGGACCGCAAACCTCGGCTGGCTGCTGAAAAGCCCGGAGAATTTCCAGAAGGCCTTGGAGCTGATGCCCCGCAAGCCGCTGGCTCCGCCGGCCTCAGGAGCGCCGACCGATCTAATCCAGCACATTCTCCGGCGCCAGGCAGCATGACATGCCAGCAAACACAGGAACGCCGCCACGGCATGAGCTGGTCGACATCCGCTTTCGCAACGGCATCATCGTCCGCGGCATCGACCCGGCCAAATATCGCTGGACGCTGGACGACCCGAAATACCCGCCGTCCTTCGCCTTCGACATCCTCGACTGGCAGCCGTGCAAGCCGTGACGCGCGAGCGATCGAAACCCGAAGGGCGGAGACACGCAGTGGCTCCGTCGCAGATGAGAGCGCGGTCGGAACGACGCGCCCTAACCCACTGTATTCTCAGGAGACAACACGATGAAGGAGATGGCGCATACGCCGGGGGAGTGGATCGTGCCGCGAAGCCTAGCCGATATGCCTGCTAAGCCGGGCGTATACCACTACGAATACGTCGACTGTCTCGTTCTCTACAAAGGCGAGCTGTGTCTTCGGCCGTGGAATTGCGAGCATCAGGTATTCGATGACGAAAATCGTGACGACCATTTCTGCGATTGGGATCAAGTCGAGGCTTATCGGTCACTATCGGGGGACCTTGTCGCTGCAAAAGTAGCTGTCGCTGAGGCACGCGCCAAAGCCCTCCCCACCCAAGAGACAAAGACCAAGGAGGATGGGGAATGAGCTACGATAGCCGATGGCAAGCTGGCTGGAACGCCGGTGCAGCGAAGAAACCGCAAACCGCCTGCCCATATCCTTGGACCAGTGTGTACCGGCGCGATTGGATGGATGGCTATCGCTGCGCCACTGAACCGCTCGTGCTTCGGGGGGCAGCACAATGACCCAAGATACGAAGGTCGACTGGGGCGCTGCGATCGAGGCGGTCCATGAGGATGGGCGGGTGGTGCCCGTTGTCGCAACTCGTCATGAACGTGATAGCCACCGCATCGAAGGTGACATTGGCTACGATTACACGTGGGCTACTCACAGCGGTCAGACCGCGAGCCCCTGGCGCATCCGCAACGTCCCCACCCCCACCAACGAGGTCAGGGAGCGGATGGAGGCGGCAATCCGCAGACACGTCGCGGGCAAGATCATGATGTATGATGATGCGGTTGGTCCTAACCTGTCGGTTGAAGCCGAGTTCCGCGCCATCGTCGCCCTGCTTGATCCGGTAGATGGGGATTTGCTGATCGCCCGTGAGATGGCGGCAGACGATCTCTTGGCTTCGGTTCACACCGCAATGATCAGCACGCTTGTCACGACTGATGACGGCGAGCCTTTGGAGGGAGAGGCTGCCGCTCAAGCGATCGTCGCGGGCCGGTGCGACCAGACTGTGCCGGTGCGCGGCCGTCTCGCCGCCATAAAACGCGGCCGTGCTCTTGAGCGGGGAGACGCGGCATGAGGAAAATCGCTTTCGTGCTGGCTGCTGCAGGTTTGATGGCGCCACCTCCGCCTGACCGTCGGGTGCGTCCAACAGGGTCGACTGGCGAGGGCTGCCCTAAATGCCGTGAAGATTACGACAACTGCCCGTGTGACGCCCGCCACTCACACGTCGAAAGGGGAGAGTAACAATGGGGGAGATCACAACGCCGCTGCTCGTCCTCGCGCCAGGCTTGACGTACACCGCTGGCTCGGACGGCGCGCTGATCATCACCGATCAGCACTCCCACGCAGACATCCTCCGCTACGTCGTCAGCGATGTTGGCGTCGAGCACGCACACGCCCTGCTCAATCAGGTCAGCTCACACTTCGAAAGGGAGGGGTAGGATGGGAAACCTTCGTGGACGCCCGGCAAAGCGCCGTAGAGAGGTCATGGCCTTCGTTGAGGCATCGGTGCACCAGAATGGCCGTGCGCCTTCCTACGGGGAGATTTGCGACACCCTTGGCATTCGTACTAGGCATGAGGTCAGTCGCATCGTTGGCTGCCTAGAAGCTCAAGGCCTATTGCGCCGAGCTGGCGCCGGCCGTGTCAGGCGTATCCACCTCACCTGACTTTTGCTAACTGACCGCTACCAACCTGCAGTGCTATCTACGAGTCAAGGAGATTGACCATGTCGACGACTATCAACGGCCAGCCAACCAAGCCGATGCCCGCCAGTGTGACCGCTGGCATGAAGCGCGGCGAGCCCAAGAAGCTGGCGCAGAGTAAGGGGACGAAGCCTGTCAGCACCGTTCGGGTGAAGTGATCCAAAGTAGACCTATCTAGATGGCACGGGGTAAAAAAACGGGCGGGCGTGTCGCTGGCACGCCTAACAAGACGACCGCCAGCATGAAGGCGGCGATCCAGTCCGTTTATGACAAGTTACAGGAAGCGTCGGGTGGCGATCACGGTCACTTTCTCGCTTGGGCACAAGGCGAGCCAACCGAGTTTTACAAACTCGCGTCCAAGCTGCTGCCGATCCAGGTTGCCGGTGATGAGGAAAATCCGATCCGTCATGTGATGCGCGTCGAACTGGTGGACCTGAAGAGTGGCGACGGCGCAGATCGCACTACCGCCTAAGCTTCGGCCGGTATTCGTCGGCGAGGCGCGCTACCGCGGAGCATACGGGGGGCGTGGATCGGGTAAGACGCGATCCTTCGCCAAGATGACTGCAGTCCGCGCCTACCAGTGGGCGATGCAGGGCGACAGCGGCGTGATCGTTTGCGCCCGCGAGTTCATGAACAGCCTTGATGAGAGTTCGATGGCGGAGATCAAGGCGGCGATCTTCGAAGAACCCTGGCTAGCGGCTCACTTCGACATCGGTGAGAAATACATCCGCACCACGGGGCTCGCTGGCACGATCGAATACAAGTTCGCCGGCCTTGATCGCAACATCGACAGCATCAAGTCCAAGGCTCGTATCAAGATCCTCTGGGTGGATGAGGCTGAGCCAGTCAGCGACAAGGCATGGCAGGTAGCCATCCCTTCAGTTCGCGAGCATGACAGCGAGATTTGGGTCACCTGGAACCCCGCCAGCCGCCGCAGCGCGACCAACAAGCGCTTCCGCGTTGATCCGCCAGATGGTGCCAAGATCGTCGAACTGAATTGGCGCGATAATCCCGCCTTCCCTGCCGTTCTAGAGAACGAAAGACGGCAGGACTTGATCCGTAGGCCGGATACCTACCAGCATGTCTGGGAAGGCGATTACGAGGCATCGGCGGAGGGGGCCTATTACGCGCAGTCGCTGGCCCTCGCTCGCGCACAGGGCCGGATCACGTCGCTGACTGTAGATCCCCTGATGCAGCTATGGTCGTTCTGGGACATCGGCACACGCGATCACACGGCGATCTGGGTTGTGCAGTTTGTCGGCGATCGGGTGAAGCTGCTCGACTATTACGAGGCATCGGGACAGCCCCTTGCCGTTCATCTACAATGGCTGCGCGATAACGGTTACGAAAGCTGCATCTGCGTCTTGCCCCATGACGGCGCCAACACCAACCATCTGAGTGCCATGCGGTACGTCGACCATGTCCGCGAGGCTGGATTTGAGGCTGAAGTCGTACGCAATCAGGGTAAGGGCGCGGCGATGCAACGTGTCGAGGCCCTACGCCGGCTGTTCCCGTCCGTCTGGATCGACAAGGACGAGTGCGGGCCTGGTATCGAGGCGCTGGCAGCATACCATGAGAAGAAGGACGACAAGCGCGACATCGGGCTTGGGCCGGAGCATGACTGGTCGAGCCATGGTGCAGACGCTGCCGGCCTGATTGCCATCGCCAAGCCACTGCTAGTCGATCGCGCAGCCGACAACGACGACTGGTATGCCGAAGAGCATCACCGCCCCTCTAACAGCGCAGGTTACTGATGCTTCACATTCTCTCCGGCATTGGCACAGACGAGGTCCGCAAGCGCTTCCAAGAGTGCGCGCGGCACAACGACTATCAGGTACGCGAATGGCTGCTACCCGCAGCCAATGGCGACGGACTGCGCGTTGCAGCTACGATGAAGATCGCTGAACGGACGCATGGATTGGGCTTCAAATGGGATGGCGAGGACATCAACGTACTGGCTGCCCGATGCATGTCACTGGATATGGCGATGATGGCGTTGCCTGATGCGGTAGCGCAGGGGAAGAGCGCTTTGTGGGAGGACAACTGATGCCCCGCGGTATCGGAGCGAACCGCATGCGGCTGGTCAAGCGCCCTCGCTTGTCGGGGCCGGCCGCAACGCTGCTTGAAGCCGCTGCAGACCATGTCGATTGCGAGGGCCCACGCAAAGAACGAATGGTGGGGTGCTTACTGATCAGCGTGTATGCCGATGGCCGCTGCAACAAGACGATCCACCGCCCGATGGGCGACGGCATGACCGACACTCTGTTCTACGCCGTCGCTAGGCAAGGCATGGACGGGATGATCGCTCGCAAGATCGCGGAGGATGCCGCGGTGGATGTCATTCAGGAGTGCACCGACTATGACGAATGCTGAGGAACTCGACGCCCTGAAGGCCAAGCTCGCCGCCCGCAAGAAGATGCCCGGCTTCGAAGAGAACGTGCGCGAGTTGCAGAAGCGCATCGACGAGTTGGAGCGTCAGTCGAATTAAGCTAACTTACGCCAGCACAACGATAGCCTAATTGGTCTGCCCAAGCGGGGAAGCTTGGAGACGGATCATGGCTACGAAGAAGACGACGCCTGAGAAGACGAAGGCGGCACCGGAGCGCAACGAAACCACGGACGGCCCGGTTACCGAACTGGCCCATGTCGGAGGCAACACCTCCACCGAGACGCTGAAGCAGATGGCCGGCGTGTCGGATGAGCCGTACAATCCGTCCGAGCATACCTCGGAGCAGCCCAGCCAGCAGCAGCAGGACGCGTTCGAAGGCCTGAAGCAGGCCAAGCAGGACATCAAGCATCCTGAGAAGAAGCCCGAGCCGAACCCGCATCACCACGGCCCTGGCAGCGACATCGGCTGATGGCGTCAGCGGCTCCGATCGAAATGGAAGATGTGGCCGACGAGGCTGCAGGCGGTGCGGAGCCGCTGGCAACGCTGGTGCAGCTTGCCCAATCGCGAGGTGACCTGTCGGCGCTGCTGGATGACCAGACCCTGTCAACGATTGGGCACGACGTTGTTCAGGACTATGAGCGCGACTTAGGCGACCGCCAAGAATGGGAAGAGACGGTACGCAAGGCGCTGAAGCGGGCTGCGCAGGAAAAGGTCGTGCTGGCTAACGCGCCGGCCTATCGTAACGCCCACGTCGATTTTCCCATCCTCACGGTAGCAGCGCAGCAGTTCAATGCGCGTGCCTATCCAGCAATCTGCAAGCCGGGCGACATGGTCCGGATCAAGGTTATCGGGTCTGATCGCGGACGCCCTGCCCAAGACGAGCAGGGCAATGTGCTGGTGCAGCTCAACGGCAAGACCATGACCCAGCAGCAGGCCGCTCAGGCGCTGCAGGGTCTACAAGCGCAGATGCCGCCAGCGCAGGAAGGCCAACCGGCACCTGACATGCCGCAGCCTGAGCCGATGTGGGCGATCCCGCCTGGTGCCAAGCAGGCCCGCGCCGATCGCGTGGCAGACTATCTCAACGTTTACATCGAATTTCGCATGGACGATTGGGAGGAGGACACCGATGCCCTCCTTACCCAGCTTCCCATAGTCGGCTGCGGCTTCCGGAAGTGCTGGTGGGAAGAGGGCAAGGAGTGCCACGCCTATGTCCCGGCGCTTGACCTAATCGTTCCGCAGTCAGCCAAGTCGCTGAAGACCACACCGCGCATCACCGAGCGCATGCCGGAAGTCTATCCCTATCAGATCAAGCGGCGGATTGCGGCTGGCGATTATCGCGCCGTCGATTTGACCCCAGAGGGTGACGACGCTGAGGCCCCTCGCCTGCTGCTAGAGCAGCACCGGTTCCTGGATTTGGACGGCGACGGCGCGGATGAACCGTACATCGTCACCATCGACAAGACCACGTCTCAGGTGCTGCGGATTGAGGCCAATTTCGGTCCCGATGACATCGTTCTGGCTGATGACGACACGACCGTTCTGCGCATTGAGCGGCAGCGGTTCTACGTCAAATACGGTTTCCTGCCCGACCCCAAGGGCGGTTTCTACGACATCGGCTTCGGACACCTTGTCGAGCAGCTTGGCGACGTGATCAACGCGAGCATCAACCAGATGCTGGACGCGGGGCATGCGCAGATCGCAGGCGGCGGGTTCATCGCATCGGGCCTGCGTCTGCAGTCAAACAGTCGTAACGAGGCCATCCGGTGGATGCCGGGTGAGTACAAGACGGTAAGCGTCGCGGCCGGCGATCTTCGCGCCGGCATCGTAGAACGCACATTCCCGAACCCCTCGCCAATCTTGTTCCAGCTTTTGGAACTGATGCTGGGGGCCGCGAAGGACATCACCAGCGTCAAAGACATCGTGACGGGCAATGCGCCCAACACGGCGCCCGTGGGCACGACGCTGGCCCTGATCGAACAGGGGCTGCAGGTTTTCACCGCGATCTACAAGCGGGTTTACCGTTCGCTAGGCGACGAATTCAGCATCCTTTTCGCCAACCTCGCCAAGTTCGGCGGGGAAGAGGCTGCGGCCGACTATCTGGCTGTGCTGGATGATCCCGCAGCGAACTTCGAAGGCGACTTTGGTGACAGCGACATGGACATCAAGCCGGTGGCTGATCCCACCGCCGTTACATCCGCGCAACGGATCGCCAAGGCGCAAGTGCTGGCTGGCATGAAGGGTCAGGGTCTCGACGACATGGAGATCAACCGGCGCATCCTTGAGGCGGCGAGCATCGAGAACATCGACGCTCTGATGCCTAAGCAGTCGGCGCCCGACCCGCTGGCCATCGCAGAACTGCGGGTGAAGACCAGCCAGGCCAATCTCAACGACGCCAAGGCCGCACAGGCCGGCGCAGCAGCGACAAAGACAGGAGTCGAGGTTGGACACTCCCTTGGCGAAAGCGACGGTTACGCAGGACGAGTTCCTGGCGTGGACGCAGGACCCGCGGACCCAATGGGTGCTGGCGGCGCTGGAAACGCTGGCGAAGGCGCAGGAGGGGGAATGGGCGGCAGCCCTGTCGGCGCCTTCTGATGTGCTGCCGCGGCTTCAGCTCGAATTGAGAACGAGGGCCGATGCGTATCGCGCAATGGCTCAGACGGAATACGAGGCGGTGTGCAGCGCCTTGGATCAAGAACCAGTGGTGGAATAGGCCGCCACACAGACGAAGGAGGCCCTAGTGGGCTCGATACCAGACCTAGCGGACTGCCGCCCCGGCCTCCGCGCTACCGGCTTCGCGATGATCGTCGCTGTTGCTCCTGTCGCTGAGAAGCACGGCAGCGTCTTCATTCCCGACAGCGTCCGCGACAAAGACAAGCTGACCGGCGTTCAAGGCCGCGTCGTCTCCAAATCTCCCGCCTGCTTCGACCATGGCCAATTCGGCGATGCCGTCCCTGAGCTTGGTGACATCGTCCAGTTTGCCAAACTGGCTGGCGTGATGACGACAGGCGCCGATGGGCGCGAATACCGCATCATCCAGGACAAGGACGTGATGGCGATTGTTGAGGAGGCGGCGTGATGTCTGAAGAGCAGATCGTTGATACCGGGGCTGATGCCGGCGATGTGGCAGACGCGGGAGATGCCAGCGCGGATGCCCCTCGGCAATTGACTGAGGTCGAACAGCTCGCCAAGGACATGGGCTGGGACCCCGAATACAAGGGCAGCCAGGGCAAGCCTCCGCGATCAGCGCAGGACTGGATCAAGTCGACTGATCGCCGCAACAAGAACTTGTCGCGCGAGGTCGAGACGCTGCGGTCCAGCATCGAGCGCATCGTGGATGCCACCGATAAGCAGGTAAAGCGGGAGGTCGAGCGTCGCGCGCAGGAAATTGAAGAGCGGTTCTCGGCTGCTGTTGATAGCGGCGACAAGCAAGCTGCAGCGAGGGCAGCGCAGGAGATGCGCGATCTTGAGGCGGAGGCCCAGCCGACCAGCAAAGGGCGTGACTACGAAGCGGACTTCGCTCGCGACAACCCTTGGTACGGTAAGGACGAAGAAGCGTCCGCCTACGCCGTCACGATCGCACAACGCGAGGCTGGCAAGGGCGCCAAACCTGAGCAGCAGCTAGAGGCGGCGGCAGCGGCGGTGCGCAAACGCTTCCCCGAGCTGTTCGACGAGCAGCCAAAGCGCGAAGAGCCCAAGACACCGCTGGTCCATGCTCCTAGCCGAACGATGCGGGAGCGCCGCAGCACCGGGTTTGCCGACATGCCGGAAGTCGCGCGTCTGGCAGCCAATCGCTTCTACGAGGCAGCCAAGATGCGCGGCACAGCGCCTGACCGGAAAGACTTCGAGGCAAAGTACGCCAAAGATTACTTTTCCGATCAAGCCGCTTGACACAATCGAATAAGTCGATCAGAGAAAGGATTGCGATATGCCGCGTGGCATTCGTCGGAGCGCTGAAGCAGCGCAAGTGCCTGCCGAGACGCAGGCTTCCGTTCTAGACCAGCCGGTTTCGCGCCGCGCTGAAGAAACCCGCCGGGAGCGTCGCAGGCGCAACGACGGCGATCTAGACCGGATGGCGAGCATGAAGCTCGCAATTCCGCGAGAGATTCAGGAGCAGGCCCGCCGCGACGGCAAGGTCGTCCGCTGGATTCTGGATACTCGCATGACCGAAGCCCACTCGAACGATTGGGATAAGGTCGAAGGTGTCGAGCCTGTCCAAGCCAATCCGATGTCGGGCACCGATGAACGGCTCGTCCTCTGCTCCAAATACGCTGACTGGCACGAAGCCGACCAACGCTCGGATGAGCAGGTGGTCGACGAGCGCGAAAAGCAGCTCATGCGCGGTCAGGTCAGCGACGGCAGCCGGTCTAGCAGTGGGGTCCATGTTCCCCAAGGCCAGACCAATCGAGTGACCACGCAACGGGGGCTTTGAACTCGCGCCCCCACGAGGGGTTTGAGCAATGCCTAACGCCAATGCACCGACCGGGCTGATGCCCCGTCGCTACCGTAACGGCTCCCCGTGGATGGGGGCCGCTCGCCAGTATTTCGTCGCCGCAGCCGACGCCACCGCGCTTTATGTCGGTGACCCGGTCGTCATTACTGCCAGCACCGATACCACGGGCCATGCCCAAGTAACGCGCGCTACGGCTGGTGCGGGCAACCGCATCACGGGCGTTGTCGTCGGTTTCCGTCCCAGCGCTCCGCTTCAGGCCGCCTATCCGGCGCGGCCGGCATCGCAAGCTGGCTATGTCCTTGTGGCCGATGATCCGGACCTTCTGTTTGAGGTTCAGGAAAATGCCACTACGGACGGCGCCGCTCTGACGGCTGCGGCCATGGGCAAGAACGTGAATCTGATTGCCGGCACCGGTGGTGCGAACGGCTCGGGCTTCATGATCGACAGCACCTCGGCCGCTACGACCAACACCGGCCAGCTTCGCGTCGTCGAGCTGCAGCGTCGCACCGACAACGTCATCGGCGCCTACGCCAAGTGGCTCGTCGCCATCAACCAGCCGACCGAAACCGGCGCTGCCGGCTCGACCGGCGTCTAAGGAGGGGGAAGAGCAATGCCCGCAGGTATCATCACTCGTTCCGCCCATCCCGACGCTCTGTGGCCCGGTGTGAAGGCGTGGTTTGGCATGGAATACGACAAGGTCCCGGCGACCTGGTCGAAAATCTTCACCAAGATGTCCTCCAACAAGTTCCAGGAGCGCATCGCGGAGTCGACCACGTTCGGTCTGGCTCCGACCAAGACCGAAGCTGCCCCGATCCAGTATGACTCGGATCAGGAAGGCTACGTTGCGATCTTCCAGCATGCGGTGTATGGCCTCGGCTACATCGTCACGCGGGAAGAGCTGGAAGACAACCAATACGAGGAAGTCAGCCAGGCGCGTTCGGGCAACCTTGCGTGGTCAATGCAGACCACGGCGGAGTATGTCCACGCGAACGTCCTCAACCGCGGCTTCTCCACGCAGTACCCGATCGGCGACGGCGCGGCGCTGTTCTCGGCGGCCCACCCGACGCAGAGCGGCAACCAGTCCAACCTTCTGACCGCGGCCGACTTCTCGGAAGCGGCAATGGAGGACGCCACCAAGGCCGTTTGGGCGATCAAGAACAACCGCGGTTTCCCGATCAATGCGGGCGTCAAGCGGCTGATCATCCCGACCAACGTCGCGTTCAACGCCACCCGCGTCCTGAACTCTGTTCTGCGCTCGGGCACCAACAACAACGACATCAATGCGCTGAACGCGATGGGCATCGTGCCGGACATCGTGGTCAACAAGTACCTGTCGTCGTCGAACGCTTGGTACGTGCAGACGGATGTGCCGAACGGCCTGATTTCGATGTGGCGCCGCCAGGTCGAGCTTGAGAAGGACAACGACTTCGACACCGAGAATGCGAAGGCCAAGGCCACCATGCGCTTTGCGTGCGGTGCCGCCGACTGGCGCGCGATCTTCGGCAACGCATCGGCCTCTGGCTGATCCTAGAGCCGCCGGGGCGTAGCTATGCGCGTGGTTCCGACCAAATACGTCCCCGGCGGCACATGGGGCATCTGTCAGCGGTGCGGCTTCAAGTTCCGTCTGTCGGAACTGCGCACCGAATGGAGTGGGCTCAAGGTTTGTGACGCGGACTTTGACCCTCTCCCAGACACGATGAAGCCGCCCCGAAATGCTCCGGAAGGCCTGGCCCGCCTCGATGCCTCTCCGGAATACCCGGACACCTTCGTTGCCACACGCATCCGTCCCGAGGATCTATGACGACCAGCGGCGTGACCACCGGCACTATGACAGCGCAAGAGGTGGTTCAGGCCGCCCTTGAAGAGCTTGGCGTGCTGTCGGCTGGCGAGCGCGCGGAAGGGACGGAGCTTGAGGTTGGCATCCGGCAGCTGAACTGGATGCTGAAGAGCTTTACGGCGCGCGGCATCAACCAGTGGCGCAAGGCCACGACGATCATCACCATTCCCGCAAACGTGCGAACCGTCACCCTACCGCCTGTGGTGGAGGAAGTGACCTACGCCGCTATCCAGGCCCAAGGCAGCTACACGCGTCCGCTGGCTCGCTATGAGGCGGGCCAATACCCGCAGATAGCGTCTGCAAGCCGTGGGTTTCCAGTGGGCTACTATGTGGACCGCCAGCGTGATGCTTGTCGCTTCTCGGTATGGCCGACACCTGCAGTCGACACGCCGCTGATCATCGACGTGCTGCGAGTAATCGAGGACATCACCGACCCCACTGAGACGCTAGACGTTCCGTCCAAGTGGCTTGAGACGGTCTATATTGCTCTTGCGGCCCGCATGGCGACGGTTATGGGCGTGACGCGCACGGATCCGGCAACTGCAACCCTTCTGGCGCAGCGCGCGCAGTCGTTTGAGCAGTTGCTGCTTGATGACGATCGGCCGCCGTCCATCTTTATGGGCGACTTTGCAGCGCCCGTTGGGGCGGGAGGCGGCATCTCCGCTCCCCTGCCCGGCATGCCGCCCGTGCTTCCCGATCCTGCTGCGGTTAGCTACCAGTGGGAGGCAACCGAATGGTAGACATCAGCTTTGCACGCGTCCTCGCGCTGCCGTCTCTTACTCAACCTAATACGCTATATTTCGTCAAACCGCTGGGCGCGGTTTCGGTTGATCTGTTCGTGTCGGGTAACGATGGAATACCACTGCCTATCAATGGCGGCACGCCTACTCCAACGCCGACGCCGACCCCAACGCCCACGCACACCCTGCTCGCCCCCCAGGTCGTGCAGGCAACCGCCGACGACAATTACAGCCTCGCGTTCGACGTTACGCTGCTGGCAGACTCCGCTTTGCCCGATACCGGGTACATGGGATTCGGCCTGAAGGCGGAACGCGCGACCAATTCAGCCTTTACGGCTGGGTACGCCACCGAAACGAACCTGCTCAACGGCACCAACATCAGTGCTGGCGACAGCGACTTCCTGATCACCAACGCGCTGATCCCCGGCACGCCGTATTACCTCCGTTTTAGTGTCATCCCACCCTTGGGAGACACGATCAATCTCACATCGCCAACGACCGCAGTCGGGCCGTTCACGGTGCCGGGCGATGTCAGCAGCAACCTCAACCCGATTATCACGCTGTCGGGCGACAGCTTCATCGGCAACACGAACCCGGTCGATGCGACCGCTGCGCCCTATTCCGGCTTCTACGTCGGCTACTTCATCCAACAACACCCCGGTCATACGTGGCGCAACTTCGCCAAGGGTGGACAGGGGCTGGTCTATTTTGAGCAGCAGTTGCCCTCGATCCTCGCGCTCAAGCCGTACATCCATTACGACGATCAGGGCCGCAACGACTTCATGGACGCGGCAATCGTCAACTACAGCTACAACAGCGAGCAAGAACTGTTCGACGCCTACACGGCCAAGCGTAAGGGTCTGTGGGATCAGATCGTCGCGCAAGGCACGAAGCTGATCACCAACACGCTGACCGAGCGTCATGCATCCGACAATGAGTCCTACAACCAAATCTACAATCGTTGGCGCAAGACTTACAACACGTGGGTCCGCAGCCTGAAGACCAGCGGCTACCTCTACGATGTGGTCGATTACGGCGGAGACGCCACGGTCGGCGCTGACGGCGGTTTCCAGATCAACACCATCCCGATCACATCGGACGGCCTGCACTTCTACGAGCCGGCGAGCGATCCGACGCACGGCCACGGCATCGCCTATTCCTACTTCAAGCCTGTTTTCGAGAACGCCTTGGCGAACATCCCGCTTCCGGGCGGCAGCACAGGAGACGACGACGTGTCGAGCTTTGCCATCGGCCCGACCAACGTGACGCATGCGGAAGGCAACAGCGGCACAACGCTGTTCCAGTACACCGTCACGCGCACTGGCGGCCTTACCTTCCCCGCATCTATCGATTGGGCGGTCACCGGCTCCGGTTCGAACCCGGCCAGCGCGGCCGATTTCCAGGGCGGTGCATTCCCGAGCGGGACCGCGACCTTTGCTGCCAATGCGGCAACGGCGACGATCAACGTCTACGTGGCCGGCGACAGCACCGTTGAGCCTGACGAGGGCTTCACGGTGACACTGACCAACGGACGGACGTTCGGCACAATCACCAATGCAACTGCGACCGGCACGATCACCAACGACGACACGAGCGGCGGTGGCGGGGGCGGAAGCGCTGTCGCCTACACGGCCGGCACGCCGCAGTACAACATGGACCAATTCGCCAGCACGGATGGATTCAACGCCATCAATCTGCAAGCGGGCTATCCTCTGTTCGCTCTGGTTCCCGACCCCGACTATATGGACAGCCGCTATCCGGCATCGGCCAAGCTGACCAAGTCGGGGCAGCCGGACGTGACGTTGACCAAGGTCGGAACGGTCTGGTGGACCAGCACCAGCCCGATCGTCGCCGCCTCCGATTGGGTGCTGACGGCGGTCGCGGCGTCGCCCTTCGTCGGCCTTTCGATGTTCCCAGGCGTTACGGCGGCGCCGGTTACGATCGTCGAAAACTTCTCGACCTTCGTCGGAAGCGGCAACGACAGCCCTGCTGTCGCCACCAATGCCAACACGATCGGAACCGGTGGCATCGCGTTGCACCTGACCGAAGCCGATATTTCCGGCAGCAACCCCCCAACGCTCACACCGAATGGCGCGACGCAGGTCGCGACGGTGACCGGCACTGCGTTCAGCGGCGCGAAGGTCCGCGTCACGATGGCAACCACGACGACGTCCGGCAAGCAGTCGACCGGCTTCGACGTTGGCGCCAACGTGCGTCTGTTCAGCCTCACGCTGGCGCCGGCGGCATGATGCGCTGGCTTCTCGCTCTGGCGGCTCTGATCGCCTCGCCGGCCGCGGCGCAACTCAACCTGCCCGCACAGCTGACGTACAGCGTCACCGACCCGACGCCGACCTATCCGGTGCCGGCGGACGCGGAGATGCCGCCAGCGATCAGCGAGACCTACGATGTCTCGCAACTGACCACGACGACCTCGACCAACTTCGTGGCATCGAACTATCAGGGCTCGCAGGCCAAGGCGCGCTTTACGTGTGTCCCTAACGATACCGTGGCGTATATCGACCAACTTCGCGGCCCTGGCCAGCAGCCGTTCGGCCACGGTCACGGCCCGTTCTTCGGGGGCACCAGCGTCTCGAAGGATATCACCACCTGGCCCCAGCTCCGCGCCGCAGCGCAGGCGAAGAGCGCTGCCGGCGTTCTTGCCGCGACCTGCCCCGGCGACCGCATCAACGGCTCCCTGTACTGGCAGCCGTGGGTGATGAAGCCCAACGCGCTCGGCGATGGCGTGACGCGGCTGAAGAAGGTCAACCTGATCACGCTGTATTACGTAATCGATAAGCCGGAAGCCGCTGCGACGACAGAACGTCTGCGTCGGGGATTTGGAGCCGTGTTCGGCATGAACATGGACGATCCGGACATGCTGGCGTTCAAGGCGCTCATCGCCAAGGCGAACCAGACCAACCCGCAGATACAGCTTCAATTCAACGAGGTGTCTCACGGCGAATGGGTCTGCGACGGTGATAGCAACGTCTATCCGGCGCTGGCGAACTATGACGGCACGCCCATGTTCCAGTGCGCGGCGGGCAAGACCCTTTACGCACGGGTGAGCAGCAACGTCTGCTGGAACGGCCATCTGCGATCGGCGGACGGCTATAGCCACATCATCCCGCAGGTTCGCGCGGGGCAGGACGGCCAGCTACATTGCCCGGCTGAATACCCTTACAAGCTGCCGCAGATCGAGACGATCTTCCGCTATTCGCACCTCGGGCCAAGCGACTACAGCAAGTGGCGCCTGTCGAGCGACGATCACGCGGCGATGATCACCGGTCGAGCCTTCCGCAACGGCGAGAGCCTGCACACCGACTATATCTTCGGCTGGGACGAGCGGTTCAGCGACGACTGGCAGTGCGCGCTGGGCATGAAGGTGCCGGGCCGCCTGTGTACGGTCGCTGAGGGCGGCACTGGCCCGCATGACCTCGATTACAGCACCACCGGCCCCCGCGGTCAGAATGGCCCTGTGACACGTCTGCTGAGCGATAGCGTGGTGCCGAATAGCGGCGGTAAGGTGCTGATCGACCTCGGCCGCAATTTCACCGGCGCGCAGGCCAGCGACTGGCTGGATATGCCGACGCTCGGCACCTCACAGCCCGTCAAAGGGCCGGTGAAGATCCATGTGCACTAACTTTGCGACGGCGCAGGGCATATCCTGCCATGCCGAATCCGAGCAGCATCAGGCCCCAGGTCGCGGGCTCGGGTACGGCGGATGTCGGCACGAATTTCACAAATCCGATGAAGCCCGAAGTCTGCGGCCCGTAGGCGGACAGCTCGAAATAGCTTCCCGCGATATAGTCCCGAGGCTTGTCGGCAGGCTGCGCAATGAATTGGTTTGTCAGAGTGGCGGTCGAAGGATCGCCAGCGCTGACCATAGCCGAATACTGCTGCTGCGGGCCGTCGATCGGTGTCAGAAGGTAAGCGTAGTTGAACCTGAATTGGTCACTTCCGCCCTTCTCAGTGAAGTTGAGGGTAAGGAAACCCGGCACGTTGATGGACGGCAGTTGGTACTGCGTGACGTAGTCGGGCATGCCCCGTCCGGCAAAGTTGACGTCATAGTCAAGCCGGAACCCCCCGTCTTCGGTCTGCGAGAAGGTCTGCGCCACCGCGGGCATAGCCGCGACCAAAGCGGCACTAGCCGCCAGCATCATCCCGAATCGCATCGTTCGTCTCCCTGTTCTGGCAGGAAGGTTGACGGGTCCTTAACCGAGAGTCGAGCGCTCATTTTGACGCAGCTAATGAAAGGGGTCTTCAATGGCTAAGGTCGGTCCAGGTGATTGGATGAGCGGTGCCGCACAGCCAGATGGTGGCTTTCTGCTTTTTGCGCAGGCCACCGATGCTAGCGGAAACCCGACCGGTACATCGGCGAACCCCACGTCTACGCAGGCTGCGCCGTTAGCTGCAGGAACGGACCGCAGCGGCATTGTCGGTACAGCCGCAATCCAGCTTGCGCCTACCAATCCGGCACGGCGCGGCCTCAACATCCAGAACATCAGCACGGCTAATCTTGGTATCAATGAGATTGGCGGAACCGCAGCGATCGGTAGCGCAGGCACGTACACGCTGGCCGCAGGCGCATCGCTCAACGTGCGCACCAACCGAGCCATCAGCATCATCGCCAGCGCGGCGTCTAGCGCTTACACCGCTACGGAGTTTTGATCGTGGCGGAGGCAACAGGAGGCGTTTCTCTCGGTCAGGTTCAGGCTTTGGTCGCTGGCATGATTCCGCAGCCTGCTACTACGACGCCAGCCACGGAAGCGATAGGCGGTAACGCGGGTACGGATCCGACGCAATTTGCTCAAAAAGGGCACCAACACCCTCGCTTGACCAGCACGACCTACGCGACGCTCGACAGCAGCGGCCAAGCCACGGTCACGTTCAGTCGCACCTTCGTTAACAAACCCGGCCTCAACCTCACTGAGACAGATGCGACGACGGCAACACAGCCGTTAGTCCTGCGCGGCCTCGCTTGGATACGTGACGGCAACGGCCTGTACACTGGCGTGACGATCCAAGGGCAGCGCGCGCAGATGCTGCCGACGATCAACCCGCTCTCTGGTACGATCGCGCTGCTTTCGGGCCTAATTACGGGCGTCAACGCAGTGTTCGCGCAGCTGACCGGCTACAACATCTTCGGCGGGAACGCATCTGGTGCTACGGTATCGGTGATCGCTATTGCCCGAAGCGATGTATCGGCTAGCTAATGGCAGCCAAAGTTCCCTTCGGCATTCAAACGTACCGGCGGTATGATCTGCCGCCGGTACGACTGGTGAACCTGTACGCAGAGCAGGTGCCCACCGGCAAGGACAGCGTCGTTCTACTCCCCCGCCCTGCCTTGCGGAAAACTGGTCAGATCGGCAGCGGCCCCGTGAATGGCATCTTTCAGCAGTCGAACATCAGCGGCAACGCGCTATTCGTTCTGTCCGGCGACACGCTCTACGCCGGCCCCTTGGCCCTTGGCACTGTAACGGGCGCCGGCACGGCAAAGTTTGCAGGTGTCGACGGCGCGACCATGTTGACCCGTGGCGCAGACCTATACCGAACGGACGGCGCCACCCTGACCCAAATCGCTTTTCCGGACGGGGCCAGCACCACCGCGATTGCCTATCTCGCGGGCTATGCCGTCGCATCGCGAGCCAATACCCGCCGGTTGTACTTCGCGCTTGATAGCACGAATTGGGACGCGCTCGATTATGTGAGTGCGGAGCAATCGACTGAGGCGATCATTGGAATGTCGGTTCTGGTCGATCAGCTTGCGGTTTTCTGCACCCGCCACACCGAGTTCTTCTTTGTCACCGGCGATGCCGACGCCCCGTTTCAGAGGGTGCAAGGTCGCATTTTTGATAAGGGCGCAAAGACCAAGGATGCGATCGTCCGCATGGACAATACGGTGTTCTGGGTCGGGCATGATAATATCGTCTACCGCGCGGACAATGAGCCGGTGCGGGTGTCGGATCACGGCATTGAAGAGCTGATCAGCAAATCTCAGACGGCGGTTGCCTGGTCCTACCCATGGCAAGGCCACCTCTTCTACGTCCTGCAGCTTGATACGACGACGATCGCTTATGATGCAGCCACACAGCAGTGGCATGAGCTGGCGAGCTACGGCCGGGATCGCTGGCGAGGTCGGATTGGTTTCTATGGGTTGAGCGGCATGGTCGTAGGCGACGAGGTCGACGGCACCCTCTACACGCTCGACGAAAATACCTATGCCGATCAGTACGAGGTCATCTCGCGCGAGTTCACGGTGCTGATTGATGGTCCAGCGTTCGTCAATACGCTTTCGGTCGATGTGTCCAACGCGACCGACGACAATCCTGGCGGCCTGCTTGAACTGCGAACGTCACGCGACAACGGCAAGAATTGGTCGGCATACCGTCAGCAAAACCTTGGAGGCACGGGGCAGACCCGGAAGCGCGCGATGTTTCGCCGGTGCGGCCGGGCTGATCAGACCGGCTATGTGATGCAGTTCCGGCTTACATCGGCGGTCGCGTCGCGAATCTCCTCCGTACGGCTCAACGACATTGGCGGGGGGCGTGGCCGGTAATGCCGTTGAAGCTCCCACGCCTCGTTTCTGCTGCGGCCATCGTCGACCAGCAAGGCAAGCCGACCGGATCCATGATCCAGTGGTGGCAGCAAGTCGTCAGCCAGATCGAGAACGCGATCTCGCTGATTGTCCAGCTCACCGGCATCCAGGACCAATTTGAGCTGGCGCTGCAGCAGGCGCAGCAGGCAACGGCAGATGCGCAGGCAGCGGCGACAGCGGCAGCCGCGGCGACGGCGGCAGCAAAGAGGGAAGCCGCGCTACAGGGAAGCTATATCGAACCCTCTAGTGTGCTGAGCGCCACCACCGACACGATTACGATCGCGGCTCATACGCGATACTATCCACAGGCCAGCGGCGATCCGATTGCCGTGTCGGTCAATGGGGGCACCGTTCCGGCTACTTCGTTCGGCGACACGGATTACATCTCGTATAGCGACCCCATGCGCGCCGGTGGGGCGGTCACCTATGTTGTAAGCACTGACCCCCCAACACAGACCGGCGACACCCATGTTGTCGGCGCGGTACTGATCCCAGATACGGGGATTCAGGATGGCGGAGACGGCCCGAAACGTCCTGGCTACGTTCAGCCGTATATTCCGCAGCAACAGAGTCAGTGATCGACCCGCACGCAGTCAAAGGTCGTGCTGTTGCGAACTTCATTCTGACCACTGATACGAGCTACTTTACCATATTTGCGACAATGAGCGTCCGCTAAGGCAAGCGCCTTGCTGCGGCTCATGTTGAAGTTGGCGCCGACCACGCCTCCCGCTTCATTTGCACCAACCAGTGAGGGTGCGCACCCGGTAAGCAGAATAGCGATCAAAACCAGCGCTCGCATCTTGCAACTCCCCTCGGCTTGTAGTAGCTCTGACGACAGATCGAACCCCGGAGCGGGGATGTGAGGGGTTCGATGTGGCATCTTTGCCAGTTTCAGACAATCGGATTGTATCGCGCTGCTATGATGCAGCTGCGATCAACGCTGTCTGCAATCACCCCGCCGTCCTCCCCGGTTTATCGCTTGGCCTTCACGCGCTTGACGTAAGCGACCTGCTGGAAGACCGCCGCAATATCGCTTTCCTCGGCGAATATGGTGGCGCGCTGTTTCACCGTACTGGTCCTGGGGTTTACGCCGCGCACGACTTCTTCCTGCCACAAGGCCGGGGTCAGTGGGCTCTTGCCGCTTCTCGCAAAATGCTGGCGAAAATGTTCGACCAGTTTGCCGCCCGCCTGATCTGGGCTGAAACCCCGGTAGAGAACCGAGCCTGCCGGATGTTCAATCGCTGGCTGGGCTTTAAAAGCGAGGGCGTGACAACCGCAGCGCTCTATCCGGGCGCAGAGCCCTCCCAGATCGAGACATTCGTGATGGAGGCGGTATGCCTTTAGCCGCCGCTGTCGTCGGGGCCGCCGTGATTGGCGGAGCTGCGTCCATCTCCGCCAGCAACAAGGCGTCCAAGACCGCGCAGCAGACCGCTGCGGCGAACAACGCCCTGCAGACGCAGATTTACAATTCCAACAAGGAAACGCTGCAGCCCTACGTCAACACGGGGAACAAGGCGACGCAGTCGATCGAGGCGCTACTTGGGCTTGGCGGCGACACGACGGCGGCCAATGCTGCTTTTGACGCGTACAAGGGTTCAACGGAATACACCTCGCGCTTCAACGAGGGGCAGCGCGCCGTCACGGCAGCGTTGGGCGGCAAGGGGTTGCTCGACAGTGGGGCTGCTCAGAAGGCGATCCTGAAGTACGGCCAGACCTTCGCGTCGAACGAGTTCGGCAATTACATGGGCAACCTGCAGACGCAACAGCAGACTGGCCTTGGGGCTGCGTCGGCGCTGGCAGGTAACGGCCAGAATTACGCCAACTCGGTTTCCGCGAACAACAACGCCGCGTCCAATACGGTTGCAAACGCAGCGCTTTCGAACGCCAGCACGGTCAACGGCGTGCTGGGATCGGCGCTGTCGGCGTACGGGCTCAGCCAAGGCGTGGGATCCAGTTACGGCAAGGGCGGTGTCGTCCAGCGGCTGAACCCCGCCAGCAATGCGCTGATCGCCTCCAATCCGGGGATATTCTGATGCCGGAATTCGGGGTTCTGCAAATGCCAAACTTCGCGCAGGCGGCGCTTGGCGGCTATCAGGCTGGTCAGGCGATCGGCAAACAGCGCCGGTTGGATAGCGCTCTTGGCGGCGTCGACTTCGGTCGGCCCGAGACAATCATGCCCGTGCTGCAAGCTGACCCTGAACTTGGCGTGTCGCTGCTTGGCGCTTCCAGCAAAATCGCTGCTGCCACGCGCGAAAGTGCGGTTCGCGAAGCAACGAGCAACTTCCTCATGGATCGCCTGGGCAAGGGCGCAGCGAAAGGAGGTGGTCAAGCTATCTCGGCATCGGGGTCCGGCGTCACCGGCCCCGTGCCGTCATCGGCTATGCCTGCAGACCCGAACGGTGACATTGTCGTCACCGCCAAGGCCGCCGGCCCAACGCCAGAAGAACAGCTCATCCGAGCTGATCCGCAGGCATGGCTCGACATCCAGGGCAACCTTGGCAAGCTGGACGAGAATCACCGCAAGGCGATTGCCGAGGCAGCCGATGCGCAGGGCACCGTTGCCATGGGCGCCATGGCGCTGCCGTATGAGCAACGCCGCGCCTACATCCAGTCTCAGGCCGGCTACCTCGCCAATCATGGCGTGACGCAGGCGGAGATTGACGGCTTTGATCCCACAGACGCCGCCCTGAGGGCGCAAAGCGATCAGGCGCTGGGCGTCAAGGGCATTCTCGACCAGCGGAACAAGGATGCGGACGACGCTCGCGCTGATAAGACGCTGGCACTTAGTCAAGATCGTTTCGCGCATGACGTGGCGCACGACGCACAAACGGTCGCCATCTCGCAGGGCAACCTTGATGTGAGCCGCGGCAATCTGGCCCTCGCGCGTCAGCGGGAAGGTCGCGTTTCGGCTGGAGGTTCTGGCCAGACAAGCGGTGTCGCTATGCCGCAGGCCAAGGCCAGTGTCGGCGGGAAATCCTACGTCAAGATCAATGGAAAGTGGATCGCGCAATGACCGGACAGGAGGTCACGGATCCCAATCTGATCGCCCAGCTTGAGGCGCAGTCTCAGGTCCGAGGTGACGACTATTTGAAGACGCTTGACCCGGCGCGCGCTTCGCAGGTCAAGGCGCTGGCGGAAGGTCGCATGGACTTGCCCAAAGGCAATGCCCTTCGCTCGCCGGTCGGCGCATCGCTACTGGCTGATGTTGCGCAGTACGACCCCACCTTTGATGTGGCAAATGCGCCGGCACGTAGTGCGACTCGTAAGGCGTTTACGTCCGGGCAGCAGTCTAAAAACATCACTAGCTTCAACATGGCGATCGGCCACCTCGGCACCCTCGCTCAACGTGCTGAAGAACTGCATAACTGGGGCGGCGTTCCGCTGCTCAACAGCACGATCAACAGCATCGGTAACGCTGCGCTTAACGCCAGCGGCGATCCGCGTGTCAGCAACTTCAACACGGCCAAAACGGCTGTCATTGCAGAACTGGAACGAGCGTTCAAAGGCGCGGCCGGCACGGTCTATGACAGCCGTCAGTGGGAAGGCGCCATCAATAGCGCGCAGTCACCCGAACAGCTTAGGGGAGCGATCGGCCAGGCTGCCGAACTTCTTCAGTCGCGCATCAAGGCGCTGAAGGACAGCTACGATAAGGGCATGGGCACGACGGATCAACCGCTACCAATGCTGTCCCCGCACGCCATGGAAGCTCTCGCCGCGCTCCAAGCGCCTGAATACAAGAGCAAGGGGTATGAAGCTGTCGCGGGCTTGCTGGGGTCTGGGAGCGGCGGCGATGGCGGCGACAGTCCGCCAGAAGCTGGCACCCCGCCGACCGCGCCGGGTTCGCCGCCACCTGCAGGCCCCACGTCTCCCACTGGCCCCGCACCGCTTGCCGCCGATCAACTCCAGATTAGCGACGGCACGTCCAAAGCAGTCGACCAGTCCGCCACGCAGCCGATCCGCGAGGAAGTGGCCCGCATGGTCGCTGGCGGTAAGTCGGCTAACGACATCCGCGCCTATCTGCAGCAGAGCGGAGTCAACCCGACCGCCATTTCGGGTCTGGATGAACTGGTCGCATGGCGCGCCAAGAACCCGAACTACAAGGGCGGCTATGACATTTCGATTGGGCCGCAGAATGTTGCGCTGTCGGGTGGTGAGAAGCTAGCCGCTACCATTGCGGGATCCGCGCCCGGCGCTGCCATCATTGGCGCGGCCAACACCGCGCTTGCTGGCACCCTGCCGAAAATCACGGCTGGCACTGACGCGGTCCTCGGGCGCCTCACTGGCGACAACCGAGACATTGGCACGATTTATGATGCTGCTCTCAAAGGGGCGAATTATAAGGTCGACGCAGCCCGAGATGCCCACCCGATTGCATCGCTAGCCGGCGACACCGCAGGCTTCCTCGCTGGCGATGCTGCGATCGGCATGGCCGGCAAAGCGATTAGCCGCGCCGTTCCTGTCCTGGGCCGTCTCGCCAGCAAGGCATCGGCGGCAGAGCCCATCGCGCGAGATGCGACGTTCGGCGCGCTGACCGGCCTGGGTTCCAGTGACAACCTCTCCGATGTGCCCGGCAATGTCGCAAAGGGTGCAGCGCTGGCAGGTGTTGGCGGTGTGCTTGGCCGCGGTCTGATCAAGGGCGGGGCCGCCATCGCTTCGCCTGTTGTGGGAGGCGCGGTCCGGCGCCTGACCGATGCTGGCGTGACCCTTACTCCGGGGCAGGTGCTGGGTGGCATGGGCGGCCTCGCTGGCAAGATCGGCAAGGGCATTGAGGATCGCTTGGCCGGCTTCCCGGTCGTCGGTGACGTAGTCAACAGCACCCGCCGTGCTGGTGTAGAAGACTTCAACCGCGCTGCCATAAATGACGTGTTGGCGCCGATCGGGCAGAAGCTTCCGGACGACATTGCTGCGGGTCATGGTGCCATTGCCCACGCGCAGGAAACGGTATCCAAGGCGATTGAGAACGCGCTGCAACCGATCCACGCGCAGCTCGACCAGCAGATCACCAGCGACATCGGCGCGGTTGGCAAGAAGGTCGCCAACATGGGCGGCAACGCGCTAGCCGAGTTTAAAGGCATCATCGCCAACGACATTCAGCCGTTCTGGCCGAAAAACGGGGTGATGACCGGCGAGCAGCTTCAGTCGATCAAGCGCGGGCTCGATAAGGAGATTGCGAGCCGCACTGCTGCTGGTGCCTCCCCTGCCGATCGTAACCTTGGCGAACGCCTGTCTGAGATGCGCGATGCGGTCATGGACTTCGCTAGCCGCGCTGACCCTGCGCAGGCTGCAGACTTCGCGAAGGCGAACGAGGCTTACTCCCTACTGTCTCGGGTCGAAGGCGCTGCCGCCAAGTCGAAAGACGGGGTGTTCACGCCTAACCAGTTCCGCCAGGCCGTAACCAAGCGCGGCTACGGCACTACGACCAAGAACGTTGCTCGCGGCTCCGCACGTATGCAGGAGCTGGCGACAGACGCGGCAACGGTGCTGCCGTCCAGTGTGCCGGACTCAGGCACTGCAGGACGTGAGGCGGTGGGGCGAGCAATCGGGCTGATCGGGCCTGGTGCCGCAATCGGTGGCGCTGCCGGTTACCACGAAGGCGGAAGCACAGGATCTGCTTTGACCGGCGCCTTTATTGGCGCAGGATTGCTTTCGAAGCCGGGCGCTCGTGCAGCTCAGTGGGCCTTGGCAGGTTCGCGCGGCAAATCGCTAAATACGCTGGGCGATCTACTTCGCCGAAACGCCCGTGTCGGTGGTGCTGCGGCTGCCCCGCTTCTTCTCTCGAACCTCTCGAATAACGGCAATTGACGTGAGGATCGCACCCTTGAGCGCCGCGGCCATCATCAAGTTTGGGTCGAGCATGCCCCACCATATCATGGAGCCGCGCTGATGGCACAGCTTTTCTATTTGCCGTTCAACCCGGTTTTCAACTCGCGCGGCCTGCCGACTGGCGCGGCGCAAGCGTATTTCTTCTACACCGGCACGACCGATTTAGCACCCATTTACTCGGATGGGGGCTTGACCACACGCGCCGCCAATCCGGCAACTGCCGATGCCCTTGGTCAGCTTCCAAAGCTATACCTTGATGAGAGTATCATCTATCGCCTCCGCGTCGTTGACGCTCGGGGCCAGCAACTTGGCGATGACTACGATCCATATGTTCCTGGTAAGGAAAACGCAGGCCCCCCAGGGCCAGCGGGTCCGACCTTTCCGTCTATCGCTGCATTTAAGGCAGCACCGATCGGTAACAAACGCCAAGCTCTTCAGGTTGCCGGCATACCGGCCGGGGATTTTGATTGGACCCTTGGCGACTTCACTGGTCAAGCGGATGACCTGAACATCATCAAAGCGGACAGCACTGCCCTTACCATTGGCGCATGGGTCCGTCAGACGACGGATAGCATCGTCTACCCCGGCCACGCTCCGGGCTATATTCGTTCTGTGCAGGCGCTCCTTGCCGATGGGCTGGACGTTAAGAAGGACTTCTACGCCGCCAACGTCGGATCACCGACTGCGGATAGCACAGCCTCAGTCACCGCCGCGGTCAAGGCGATGGCGGATCTTGCGCAATACCAGGCGCAGTATGAGGCGCGCGCCAGCCTGCACTTCCCGATCGGTGTGTATCGGCTGACGCAGAGCGCCGTGCTGTCGACAGCGACCAATGCAACGGACACATTCGGCGGAGCGCTTTTCTCCGGTGAGGGAGAGGGTTCCGTGCTGTGGCTGGACTGCAACGGCGCGACGCAGGAAATGTGGCTGTACGACAACGGCCCGAACCGCCGTTCGTATGGCAACACCTACCAGAACCTGGCGTTTGCCGCTGGCACGGACTGGAAGATCAACGCCGTCACGGGCAGCTACAATCAGATCAGCGACTATGGCAACGGCTTCCGGTTCACGGGGCGCACGGGCAGTGGGGCTGGCGGCGAGAGCGCGCACAAGTTCTTCGGCTGCACGTTCCGCACCATGCGCACCGCTTTGGACATTGAAGGCGCGGACAACGCCGATGTGCTGCGGGTGATTGGCGGAGACAGCCAGTCGTGCGTCCGGCTGCTCTATATCAACAATCCGGCGAGCTATCAGAACGCGATCGACCAGTTCTACGCGCAGTATCACTATGGACCGATCGTGGAGTTCGGCCCGAACGCCAGCCAGGCGTCGGTCAACATGCGCGGCGGGCAGATGGTGCTTGCGAGCGAGACGGCGGCCATTGCGCGCTGGGGCGTGCCGGTGGGCGTGCTGGCAGTGCAAGGCGGCCCTGGCACGCAATCCTACCTCTGCGACTTCGATGCGATCCGGTGGGAGCTGTACGGCAACGCCAAGCTGTTCGACTGCCGAGCTGGATCGGCGGGCCTGTATCGGTTCAGTGGGTCGGCGCGTAACACCAACAGCGCTGCAAAGGTCATGGGGATCGTCGGGGGCGATGGCGTTACGGTCAAGCTGGTCGACTTTGCCAGCGACGACGGTGGCGGCGGTATCTCGTCGTTTCAGATCGCGTCGACCTTGGGCTTTAAGACGGAGGCCAAGCTATCGATCGAAGGCGAGAGCGTGTTTTCGTCGGATGCGCTGGACGCCATCGCGTTCACCTCGACCGGCGGGCACCTGCACATTGGAACGGACGTATCGGACCTGCCAGGCGCGACCAACTTCAACGTCGAACCCCAGATCAAGCTACAGGCCGTGGACCGCTTCGCGGCCGGGTATAGCTCGTCCAGGGGCCGCGGGCGCCAGGTCAAGGTCGCGCATATCCACATGGGAGGTGCGCCGGACACGCAATCAGGCGTAGTTACACAGCTTCCAGCTGGTGCGACCATCGTCGCCGTCAAGGCGAAGATCCCTGCCGCGATGGGCGTTGCGGGACAGTACCGCATGTTTATCACCAACGGCGACAAGTCGACGGTGTACGCTTCGTCGGCATCTGCGCCGCAGAGTGCGGGCCACACCGCCATCGCCGACAACATCCTGCTGGGCGTCGGCACGAACGCAAACAACCGTCTGATCCGCCTTTACGCTGATGATGGCGCTGGCGGCCCGCCCCCTGCCGGGTCGGGCTCCGCGCCGATCGAAGCCCTTCTGGAGTGGTATTGATGGTCTTCGACACCCTCACGCCGATCGAAAAGGCTCTGGTCGTGTCGGCACGTCAAGCGGACCCGTCATATCGAGCGGTGATTCTAGCCTCTGCCGAGTGGACGGACACCTGCGGCACCGCCCTGACCCAGATCGAGAGCAATGCGCAGCCGGGCGCTACCCCGGCGGAGGACTGATGATGCAGGACCATACCCACCATAAGCACGAGCAGATGAAGCCGCACGAGAAGCCGGAGCATACCGCGTTCGGCAACTACGAGGTCGGTGAGGATGATGATTTCCCGGAAGTGACACCGAGCCTTTTGCCGGCGGATGACGATCAGTCACACCCTGTGCCGAAGCCTACCCCGACGCCTACCCCCACTCCAACGCCGACGAACAGCTAATGGCTGAGTGGGCGCCGATCTATTTCTTCTGGGCGCTGGTGATGATCGGCGTTCTCCCATTGGCGCCCATCAACCGGGTGGCGGCGCTTGTCGTCGCTGCTCGGCTCTTGACGCAGGCGGCCTACGGCATGGGGTATAACGAACCCATCTCGCAAATGGTTATCTTTGGCGTCTGTGGCATGCTTGCCATGCACAATGCCCGTCGGATGACGTGCTTCTTCTCGGCGGCCTTGTTCGTGCCCCTGTCGATCGCTGCGGCCTTCCAGATTGACCATCCGACGGCGGCCGGTTGGACGGTTTACGGGTTGGCCGTCTTGCAGGCTGTAGTTCTGATTGCTTCTGAGGAATGGCGAAAAGCCATCCGTCACTGGCTGGAAGCGACTGATCCGAGCAAACCTGATGCTTTGGCGAAGCTGATTGCGTTCACGCGACGCGTGCGGGCCTATGCCTGATGTTCGACGCTCGCCTGCTGGTCGGGCCCGCCATGCTCGCGCTGGGGCTGGGCTTCGTGTTTCTCTCCGTCAGGCTATGGGCCGTGCGGCCGCTCAATCGCGTCTTTCGGCTTGGTCCGTTCGTGACCGAGAAGGGCATGGTCGCCATCCTCAACCTCCGTTTCACGTCTTTCGCCTTCGGGGCGTTTTTTGTGGTGCAAGGGCTGACCGCGATCATCTTCTGGTACGGCACGCAAGACATCCGCAACCCGCTGGTGCAGGCGCTGGGATCGCTGGGGGCTGGACTGGGTCTGTGGGCGGTCTTCCTGATGTACCGCGGCCTCTGGCGCGTCTGGCGCACCAAATGAGCTGGCTAGAGGCAAACTGGGGCACGGTCGCCGGGTGGGTCGCCGCAGCCATTGGCCCGTTCACGGTTTATCTGACCATGCGTCGCAAGACGGACGTGGACGAGAGCGCCATGATCCTTGGCAAGTGGAAGGAGCTTGTCGAGGCACACGAGAAGGCCATCGCCGCGGTGCGCGAGGAATTCGCAAGCTACCGCGTCACGGCGATTGCCGAGATCGCGGATCTACGTACCCGCCTGTCCAAGGCCGAAATGCGCATCACCGAGCTTGAGGTCGAAAACGCCGGCCTGAAGCGCTCCATCGCCCAGAACAGCCAGTCCACGGCGCACATGCTGGGTAGCCCCGGGCGGCGCAACTCTCTCCCGGGAGATGAATTATGACCGACCAACGCAGCGCCTTGTTCGACGCGATCCGACCCTACGCGCCCGATCGCCGCTTCCTTGCCAGCCATGTGCAGGTGATCGACGCACTGGCGGATAGCTTTGGCCTGCTGCGGATCAACGGCATCGCTGACTGGCTGCCGCACGCCCTGACGCTCATCAAGCAGTTCGAAGGCTGCGAGCTGAGCGCCTACCCCGATCGCGGCACCGGAGGCGACCCGTGGACGATCGGCTGGGGCGCAACTGGCGCCGGCATCGTCAAGGGTGTGACGTGGACCCAGGCACAGGCCGATCGACGGCTGGTCGAGGACGTGACGCGGTTTGCGGCGGGTGTCGACCAAGCCCTCGGCGGAACAGCCGTGACCGCCCGTCAGAAAGGCGCCCTCGTGTCGTTCGCCTACAATTTGGGGCTTGAGAACCTGAAGTCATCCACGCTGCTGAAGCTGCACAAGCTGGGCGACTATGCCGGGGCTGCGGGGCAGTTCGCGCGGTGGGATAAGGCGGCGGGCAAGGTGCTGCCGGGTCTGGTGAAGCGCAGGGCCGCAGAGGCCGCCATGTATCGGGGGGACGCATGAACATCCAGCTCACCAAGGCGCAGCTTCAGGCGTTCCTGGCGCTCGTTGCCGCCGTGGTCCTTGTCAGCATCGCGCCGATCGTCGTGACCGGCCTCATGGGGAAGGTCGTGCCCGATGGCCTGATCGCCGTCAGCGACAAGACGGTCACCGGCCTGATCGGCGTTCTCGGCACCTTGGTCGGCGTCATGTGGCAGTCGCGGCCCAAGGGCGTGGAGCCGTCCGGAACGCCGGCCGATCCCATTTCTACGAAGGACGTGAACCCATGACCGCAGAGCAGTTCGCCTACTGGATGCAGGGCTTTGCCGAACTAACCGGCGATGAGGTGCCAACAGCAGGGCAGTGGAGATCAATCCGCGAACATCTTCAGACGGTGTTTGTGAAGGTCACGCCTCCGCTTCAGGATTGGCGCCCAGACGTGAACGACACTCGGAAGGTTCCGAAGGTATATCCCGGCACCTCTCCTGCGGTGCCTTACGATTGGCACCAGCGCCCGACCACCGGGACGCCGCCTAATCCCCTCATTGCAACATGCATCGCCGTGCAGGGCGAGCATGCACGCACAATCTGCTGAGGCATCGGCATGATCGCGTCCTTCATCCTCCGCTACGTCGCCCCGCCCCTCGCCTTCCTGGCGGTGGTCGCATGGCTATGGACCGGCTGGTCACACGCCGATGCGCGAGCCGATGACCTGAAGGGCCAGCTGATCGACCAGACGGCCCGCGCCGATGCCTTGCAGAAGAAGGTAGCGGCCATGGCGCAGGCCGATGCCGAACGCGCGCTGGACGGCGACAAACTCGACCAGATGAAGGACGACCTGACCCATGCGATCGACGCTGCCCCGAAGGGCAATGCTCCCGGCCCTGCTTCTGTTGCTGTCGGCTGTGCCAGGCTGCGCGCCCAAGGTAACACCGCCTCCGCAGCCTATAGGCGTGTCTGCGGTTGACGTTAGTGCAGCCTCCAAACCCAAGCCCGTCATGCCGGAAGAGGCGCTTACCGACGATGCTGCGTCGGCTCGGTACAGCGTTGACCTTGAGCTTTGGGGTGAAGGTGTCTCGCGCGCCTGGGGGCGTATCTGCCGGTCGCTGGTGGCGCAGGGCGTTGAGGTAAGCTGTCCGGTAGCTGCTCGCTGACGATACACAAGATGGCTTGTGATTAGCGGAAGCGGGTTTCGCGATACACAAACTGTAGCTGCGGGCCGGGCTTGATACCGGCTGCCAGTGAGGACGGGACTCGAACCCGCGGCCCCCTTACGTCGTGCTTGAAGTTGCTCTCACGGCTTACGCCACCCAACTGAGCTACCCCGCCAGCAATCTTGGTGACGAGCCAAGATGTGGGTCCTTCCCCACCGCCGCAGCTACGAAACAGGCCGTAACCTATTGCGTGGTAGGCGGTCAAGGGGTATGACTACCGCTCGCGCCGGTGAAGGTTGCAAGGCTTGCCCGGAAGTGGTGACGACGACCCGAGAAGAACGGACTAGGCGAGGTCGCTACTCGTTGATGACTCCGGGCCGGTGAAACTCCGGATAAGTCGTGGCCCATATCGAGTGGCGGCGCTTCGGTGCGCGCAGCCTACGCAGCAAGGGCCCCGACTGGCAGGGACCATTGCCGCCGCCACTCTTACCCTCGGTATAAATCTCCGAGCCACTTTTTACCAAACCGGTCACTCGGTATAAACTGCCTTCATACGGCAGCTTAGGCGGTCAGGGGCTTGGGGGGATTAGAGGTCGATGTTGCGCCGTTCCAGCTCACCGGCCACCACGTCAACGCGCGGATCGTCCACCTCCAACGTCTGGTAGAAAGCTGCTACGGCCTGATCCGGCATCGAGCACAGGTCCTGCTCCAAACGAGCCGCTCTCTGTAAAGCGACGTGCTGCTCCATATGCGCGTTCACCTCGCTAGGCTGCATAGGGTAACCGCAGTCAGGGCAGATGCCGCCGCGTTCTGTGCGTGTGAAATTGACGTCCATCATTTTCTCCTAACCTCATCAAGCGCGATGATCGCGGCGGCAGCAAGGCCGTAGGTCACCGTATGAGCCTTGTTCTCGCCGCTGAAGTCGAGCAGGTCGAACAGGCGCGGAAACTCGCCCTCGTCATCTCGGATCACGGCGTTGCGCATGGCTTCTGCTACGGCCTCAAGTTCTTCAGGCTTTCCCTTCTGCATCACTCTACCTCCATGCTGCGGATGGCGGCGGTATGCTTCAAAGCCATCCGAACGATGTCGCTGGCAATCGGCGGGTGAAGCGCCAAGCCTCGGGCGACTAGGTTCCAAGCCTTCCGCTGACGGCGCGCATCCAGGTAAGCCCCGAGCGCTTGGAATAACCCAACCCTCTCAGTTTTATCCATGGGTCACCTCGGGAGCGGGAGGGAGTGGGAACGGCATCCAGTGCGACGGTTCGGGCAGGATGTGCGCAGAACCAGACAGCCGCCATCCTTCAACATCACGCCAAGCTACCAACGGCGTCAGATAGCCATCCCGCCACACCAGCACATCGCGAAGATCGTTGCTCGCCGTCTCGATCGGCTCCCACCGTCCAAATGCAGGGGCTTCAGTCATGGGAGGGCTCCAGCGAGCGACGAAGCTGCGCAATCCAGGCATTCCGGCTGTCGGTGCGTGCGCGTTCCTTCGCATCCTCTGTCGCATGATACTGAATATCTCGAGCGACTTCATCCAGCTTACCGGCTTTCCAAACCGCCCCATCCGTAGGCGGCTCGTCCTGATAAAACTTGAATGGCCGGCCGCAGTCAAAGTCCATGCCTGTGCGGAGCTGCTCCAAGCCAAACTCCTTGATACCCTCCGGTGCGCCCTGCCACTGTTCTACAAGGGCAAGCATATCCTGATAGCGCTGGCGACGTGCGGTATGATCCGCCTCAGCAGCCGCACGGGCTTGCACCCATTCCCGATGCTCAGCATCCGCCGCTCGTTGCGCTTCTGCGTCACTCATGCCGTAAAGGCGGGCACGCTCGGCTTTCGCCTCTTCCAGCTTGTTCGCGTTCCACTGCGACGGCTCGAATGCTTCGGGGATCGGTTTATCCCACGGATCATCGCGCATCGTGATCGTTGCGCCCATTCCTCGGGCTAGGCGCATAGCAAAGCCCTGCAAGTCAGTGACTTTCCCATCAGCGACATCAGCCGTGTATCCAGTTGGCATCACTCTTCTCCTTATCGTGTAGGGGCGTCAGAAGGGGTGGTCATGCGGCCTGCCGTAGTTTCATGGCCTCGACAGCCGTGATCCGCTCGCCGATCCACCGCATCACCGGCACAGCCATGCTGTTGCCGAGCGCCTTGTAGCGCGGGCCGTCAGCCATCGGCTTTCCACGGTGCGGGACCATCGTGTAATCGTCGGGAAAACCTTGAAGGCGCTCGCACTCGCGCGGGGTGAGGCGGCGGACTGCGCTTGCGGTCGCCACCACTTGCTGGTCGGCGTTGTGGCCGGGGCTGTTGGTCTGGCCGCCTCCCCGGCTGCTGCGACCAACCATCGTTGCCGATAGGTCAGGCACATAGGCGATCGGGGCAGGATTCGAACCTGCGGCGTGACTATTGGTGCACTGGTCACGCACCGGGCTACCCGGCGACTTAAACCACTCGTCCACCCGATCATAAACTGGCACCAAGGGCGTACCGCGACCAGTTCCATCCTCGCTGGCGTCGAAGCCTTCGCCCCGCAAACTATGAGCGATGAATGTCTCGCTCTCAAAATCCAGCCTTCCATGCGGGCCGCCATGCGTATTCAGAGCAGTTGCCACGTCGATTGGCCCGCGCGTGTCGTTGCCACCGTACGCCGCGATCAAATGTCCTGCTTGGCCCTGATTGTCGTCTGCGCCGCACGTTCCAACGCCATTTCTAGTGAGAGCGGCAACGATCGGCCTCGCTTCTCGGCGCGGCGCAGGATGCCCCGACAGGCTGTTGCGCTCAGAAAGTACCGCTGCGGCACCTCGCCAGTCTCCAGCACATCCGACAACGAACACGCGACGGCGCCGCTGTGGAACTCCGAAGAACTGAGCGTCCAAAACTCGGTAGGCGAACCCATACCCGAGTTCCCCCAGCCCCCCGAGGATGGCGCCAAATGCCCTTCCTCCGTCAATTGACAGGACGCCGGGGACGTTCTCCCAGACCACCCAGCGGGGCCGTGTGCGATCAGCAAGCCGGAGAAATTCCAGCGAGAGGTTGCCACGATCGCCATCCAGTCCCGCTCGGAGTCCAGCGACGCTGAAGTCCTGGCAGGGGGTTCCGCCCACGAGAAGGTCGATTGCTCCATATTCGTCACCTCGGATGGTGGTGAAGTCGCCATGCAGCGGCGTGTCGGGATAGTGGTGCGCGAGGACGGCGCGTGGTGCGGCTTCAATCTCGCTGTAGGCAGCCGCCTCCCAGCCGAGTGGCTTCCATGCCACTGTGCTGGCACTGATGCCTGCGCACACGTCGAGGTACCTCATACCGCGCGACTCGCTGTACGCACATTGTACGCAGAATCACGTTTTGTCCGCGCATGTTCCTGCACGGTTCTACAAGCATGAGGCTGGTGCGAGCCGCCTAAATCGGCGGAAAAGCTGGCGCACCCGGCAGAATTCGAATCTGCGGCCTCTGCCTTCGGAGGGCAGCGCTCTATCCAGCTGAGCTACGGGTGCGTGGAGCGCCCGCCTAGCAAAGGCGCGACGGCTGCGCCAGCCTTTGTTTACGCCGTCGGATCGGCGGCCGCATCCGCCGACGAACCTTTCGGCGGTGGCGTCTTCGGCTTGAACGCGCACAGGTCCGCAACGACGCAGCGCCAGCATTCCGGCTTGCGCGCCTTGCAGACGTAGCGGCCGTGCAGGATCAGCCAATGATGCGCGTGCAGGCGGAACGGCTGCGGCGTCGCCCTGTCGAGCTTCAGTTCGACCGCCAGCGGCGTCTTGCCGCGGGCGAGGCCGGTGCGGTTGCCGACCCGGAAGATATGCGTGTCGACCGCGAAGGTCTCCGCGCCGAAGGCGACGTTGAGCACGACATTGGCCGTCTTGCGCCCGACCCCGGGCAGCGCCTCCAGCGCGGCGCGATCGTCGGGCACCTGGCCGTCATGGTCGGCGATCAGCGCCTCGGACAAAGCGATGACGTTCTTTGCCTTGGTGTTGAACAGGCCGATCGTCTTGATGTGCTGCTTCAGCGCCGCCTCGCCGAGCGCGACCATCTCTGCCGGCGTCGTCACCTGTTCGAACAGGCGGCGCGTCGCCTTGTTGACTCCGGCATCGGTCGCCTGCGCCGACAGCACCACCGCGACAAGCAATTGATAGGCATTGCCCGATTCGAGCTCGGTTTCCGGATGCGGATTCGCCTCGGCCAGCCGCCGATAGAATTCGAAGACGTCCGCCTTCTTCATGCCGCCCCCTGCCCCACCGGCACGATCCCGGCCCTCCTCACAGGCCGAGCACGTCCGCCATCCGGTATCGGCCGGGCCGCTGCGGCGCGAGCCACAGCGCCGCCCGCACCGCCCCCTTGGCGAAGATCGAACGGTCCTGCGCCAGATGCGACAGCTCGATCCGCTCCCCCTCGCTGGCGAAGACGACGGTATGATCGCCGATGACCGAGCCGCCGCGCAGCGAGGCGAGGCCGATCGTCCCCTCCATGCGCGCGCCGGTCAGCCCGGCGCGGCCGTCGACGCGCACCTCGCCCAGCGTCGTTCCCCGCCCGCTGGCCGCCGCTTCGCCCAGCATCAGCGCGGTGCCCGAGGGCGCATCGACCTTGTGGCGATGATGACTCTCGACGATCTCGATGTCCCAGTCGCTGCCCAGGCGCTTCGCCGTCTCGCGCACCAATTGGGCGAGCAGCACGACGCCGAGCGAGGTATTGCCGGTCTGCAGCACGGCGACGTCCTGCGCGGCGGCGTCGATCAGCCCATGCTGCGCGGCGGATAGGCCGGTCGTGCCGATCACGATCGGCGTCCCGGTGGCGCGCGCCGCGGCGAGATGCGGCTCCAGCGCGGCGGCGACCGAGAAATCGACCAGCACGTCGGCACGACGGGCCAGCGCGAGCGGATCGCCCGCCGCCCCCGTGCCGCCGGCGAGCGTCGCGCCCTCCGCCTCGGCGAGATCGGCGATGGCGCGGCCCATGCGGCCGCCGCTGCCGTAGATGCCGATCGCGGTCATGCGGCGGTCCGGGCGAGCAGGCGGTGGCAGTAGGTCATGGCCCATCCTTGGCAGAGAATTGGCGGCGGCGACAGGGGGCGACACCCCGTCACGCGCCCAAGCGCCCTGATCGGACCGGACCCGTAACGCCGGCTCGTGCGTAAGGGTGGACAGGCTGTGACCAGCAGCAGCCGGTGAGGACCTATGCCCATGGCTCGTACCCTAACCGTCGCCGGGACGGCGCATCCCATCCACGGGATGCTGGCCGCCTATCCGCTCGCTTTCTTCACTGCGGCGCTCGTCAGCGATATCGCCTATGCCAATACCGCGTGGATGCAATGGGCCAATTTCTCGGTCTGGCTGATCGCGGGCGGCTGCGTGATGGCGGTGCTCGCGGCGCTCGTCGGCATCGTCGACGCGATCCGTCATCGCGGGCGAACACGGCGACGGGCGAGCACGCTGCACGGCGTGCTCACCGTGGTGATGCTGGTGCTGGCGATCCTCAACGGCTTCATTCACAGCCGCGACGGCTGGACCTCGGTGGTGCCGACCGGGCTGATCCTGTCCGCGATCGTCGCGGCCCTGGTCGTGGTGACCAGCTGGCTCGGCTATGCCGCAGAGCCGGCACCGACGGTGGAGACGGTCTGATGCGCGCGCTTCTCCTTCTCGCCGGCACCGCCGCCCTGCTCGCCGGTTGCGGCGCCCGCGGCGGCGGCGATCCCTCGACGCAATTGGGTCCCAATCCGCGGCTGCCGGCGATCAACCAATATGTCATGCCACCGATGCACGTCGCCGGCGTCACCGCCTGGAACGGCGCGGTGCCGACAGTGCCGGGCGACCTGACCGTGCGCCCCTATGCCGGCGATTTCCGCAACGTGCGCCAGCTCTACACGCTGTCCAACGGCGACGTCCTCGCCGTCGAGCCCAAGGGGCCGAGCGAGCCGGTGCAACGGCCCAAGGACATCATCGTCAATTGGGTGCAGGGCTTCGGCCATGCCAAGACGGGCGGCGCGGACCGGATCACGCTGCTGCGGGACAGCGATGGCGACGGCCGCGTCGACCAGCGCAGCGTGCTGGTCGACCATCTCCATGCGCCCTTCGGCGTCGTGCAGGTCGGCGGCGATCTTTATGTCGCCAACACCGATGCGATCGTCCGCTTCCCGTTCACCCCCGGCCAGACCCGCATCACGGCGCCGGGCACGATCCTGACGCAGCTTCCCGGCGGACCGATCGATCACCATTGGACCAAGAGCCTGACCGCCAGTCCCGACGGCAGCAAGCTGTACGTTGGCATCGGTTCCAACAGCAACATCACCGAAAATGGCATCGAGGCCGAACAGGAGCGGGCGCGCATCTGGGAAGTGGATCGCGCGAGCGGCGCCCATCGCCCCTATGCGACCGGCCTGCGCAACCCGAACGGCCTGACCTTCCACCCGCAGACCGGGCAACTGTGGACGGTGGTCAACGAGCGCGACGAACTCGGCCCCGATCTCGTTCCGGATTATATGACGGCGGTGACACCAGGCGCTTTCTATGGCTGGCCGTATAGCTATTGGGGCCAGCATCGCGACCCGCGCGTGCAGCCGCAGCGGCCGGATCTGGTCGCCCGCGCGATCCTGCCGGATTACAGCCTCAGCTCGCATGTCGCGCCGCTCGGCATGGCGTTCAACACCGGCACCGGCCTGCCCGCACGCTTCGCGGGCGGCGCCTTCGTCGCCGAACACGGCAGCTGGAACCGCGGCCACCTCAACGGCTACAAGGTCGTCTACGTCCCCTTTGCCAACGGCCGGCCCAGCGGCAAGGCGGTCGACGTCGTGACCGGCTTCATCGACGCGGCCGGCAAGGCGCGCGGTCGGCCGGTCACCGTCGCCTTCGACCGCACTGGCGCCTTGCTGATCGCCGACGACGTCGGCAACATGGTCTGGCGGGTCAGCGCCAAGGGGCGCTAAGCGCGCGCATGGAGGTCGGGACGATGGGCGCGATCCGGAATATCGTCATCCTGACCGGCGCCGGCGTCTCGGCGGAATCGGGCATCGCGACGTTCCGCGGGCCGGGCGGCCTGTGGGAAGGCCACCGCGTCGAGGACGTGTGCACGCCCGAGGCGTTGGCGCGCGACCCCGCTCTGGTCCATCGCTTCTACGATCTGCGTCGCGCCGCGCTCAGGGACGTTCGGCCCAATGCCGCGCACACTGCGCTCGCCCGCCTCGACCGCGAATGGACGGGCGACCTGCTGATCGTGACGCAGAATGTCGACGACCTTCACGAGCGCGCCGGGGCGGAACGGCTGGTCCACATGCATGGCGAATTGCAATCCGCCCTGTGTGCCGCCTGCGGCGTGCGCGAACGGTGGACGGACGCACTACCGCCGGAGACGGAATGCCCCAATTGCGGCACCTTCGCGCTGCGTCCCGACATCGTCTTCTTCGGCGAGATGCCCTACCACATGGACCGGATCGAGGCCGCGCTCGCCGCCGCCGACCTGTTCGTGTCGATCGGCACGTCCGGGGCCGTCTATCCGGCCGCCGGCTTCGTCCAGATGGCGGACGCCTATGGCGCCGACACGCTGGAACTCAACCTGGAGCGATCCGCCGGCAGCGGCTTCTTCGCCCGGTCTGAGCTGGGCGCGGCGGGAGAGCTGGTGCCGGCCTGGGTCGACACCGTGCTCGCCGCTCAATCGACCCAGTCGAGTCCCATGTCGCGATAGACCTCGCGGTCTTCGTCCCAGCCCTGCTTGACCTTGACGTGCAGGTAGAGGTGGACCGGGCAGCCCATGATCGCCGCCAATTCCGTACGCGCGCGCGCGCCGATCTCGCGGATGCGCTGGCCGCCCTTGCCCAGCACGATCGCACGCTGGGTCGGCCGTTCGACCAGAATCTGCTGATGGATCTCGACCGATCCGTCGGGCCGTTCGGTATAGGCCTCCGTCTCGACCGCGCTGGCATAGGGCAGTTCGGCGTGGAGCTGCAGATACAGCTGCTCGCGCGTCACCTCGCTGGCCAGCGCCCGCTCGGTCGCATCGGACACCTGGTCTTCCGGATAATGCCACGGCCCGGCCGGCATCGCCGCCGCCAGCGCGTTCTTGAGCTCGGGCAGCCCGTCGCCGGTCTGCGCGGACACGAACCAGGTGTCGGCGAAGGTCATCATCGCATTGAGCTTCTCCGCGTGGATCAGCAGCTTGGGCTTGTCCGCGACGTCGACCTTGTTGAGCACCAGGATCTTCGGCTCGGTCCGATGCTTCAGCGCGTCGACGATCCCCTCGACTTTGGGCCCGATGCCGCCCTTGCCGTCGACGACCAGGGCGATCAGGTCCGCGCCCTCCGTCCCGCCCCAGGCGGCGGCGACCATCGCGCGGTCGAGCCGCCGCTGCGGTTCGAAGATGCCGGGCGTGTCGACCAGCAGGATCTGCGCCTGATCCTGGATGGCGACGCCGAGCAATTTGGTGCGCGTCGTCTGCGCCTTGGGGCTGACGATCGCGACCTTCTGGCCGACGAGCGCATTGACCAGCGTCGACTTGCCGGCATTGGGCGCACCGACGACGGCGACGAGGCCGCAATGTTGGGTCTGGGTCATCATCATCCTTTGGGGAGGCGCGCCGCGTTGGGCAAGCGTCTTACCCCTTCACCTGCGCCAGCATCGCCTTGGCCGCCGCCGTCTCCGCATCCTGTTTGCTGGTGCCGGTGGCGCTCGCCTCGAGCTGGCGGCCGACCCGGACTTGGACGGTGAAGCGCGGCGCGTGATGCGGGCCGGACCGTTCGACGACGCTATATTCCGGTGGCTTGCGATTGTGCGCCGCGGCCCATTCCTGCAACGCCGACTTGGGGTGCTGTGGCGCCTTGTCGGTACGATGGACACGATCGGCCCAGGCGCGCCGGATGAAGCCGCGCGCCGCATCCAGCCCCGCTTCGCGGTAGAAGGCGCCGATCAGCGCCTCCATCACGTCGCCCAGGATATTGTCGCTGTCCGACGCGCCGTCGTCGCGCGCCTGCTTGCCCAGGCGCAGGTGATCGCGCACGCCGAGTTCGCGGGCCACTTCGGCACAGACATGGCCGGTGACCAGCGCGTTGAGCCGCTTCGACAATTGCCCTTCCGGCTCCTCGGGGAACAGCTCCCACAGCCATTCCGCCATGACCAGGCCGAGCACGCGATCACCGAGGAACTCGAGCCGCTCGTAATTGTCCGCCGCCTGGCTGCCGTGGGTCAACGCGCGGGTGAAGGCGGCAAGGTCGCGGGGCGCCCGGCCGAAGGTCGCGCCGAGCCAGTTTTCGATCGTGCCGCTCAGAAGCCCTCTCCCACCCGCGAGAAGCGCCAGCCGGACAGCCACGTCCAGGGCCGCCACAGCGAGGCCGAACCGTCGTTGGAAGCGAAGGTGACGACCGCCTTGCCCTCGATCCGCTCCATCGGGATATAGCCCATGCCGGCGGGATAGGGGAAACGACTGTCGGCGCTGTCGTCGCGGTTGTCGCCCATCAGGAAGACGTCGCCGGCCGGCACGGTGTACAGGCCGGTGTCGTCGCGATCGGGCAGTTCGGCCTGATCGAGGACGAAATAGCTTCGTCCGTTCGGCAGCGTCTCGCGGAAGCGCGGGTAGCGGCAGATCGCATGGCCCTGCGCATCGGTGTCGAGGAACGGCGCGCCGCAATGGCTCTCGTCGAAATTGGGCGAAATCGGCAACACGAAGTCGGCGACGCGCTGCTTCGGGATCGGCTTGCCGTTGAGGATCACCACGCCATGCGTGACCTGGATCGTGTCGCCCGGCAGGCCGATAACCCGCTTGATGACGTCATGGTCGTCCGACCCCGGCGACCGGAACACGACCACGTCGCCTCGGGTCGGGTCGCGGCCGAGAAGACGGCCCGGGACGGGCGGGATACCCCAGGGGAAGGACCAGCGCGAATAGCCGTAGTTCCACTTGGTGACGAACAGGTAATCGCCGATCAGCAACCGTGGCAGCATCGATTCGGACGGGATCGAGAAGGGTGCGAACACCAGGCTGCGCAACAGGAATACCGCCAGCGCGAGCTTGAGCAGGAAGCGCAGCATGTCGGCCCATTCGGACGTCGGCTTCGCGGAAGAGGGGTTGGAAGTGGCCATGACGGGAGCCTTAGCCGGGCTCGTGCGTCCTGAGTAGCCGTCTCCTGCCGAGCATGCGGGCGACGCCCCTTGCGGTATTACATTGGTTCGCTACGGAAACGATCGCCAACTCCCCTTCAGGATGATGCACATGAGCGACTGGTCTGCCATCGAGGCCCTGCCCTCCCCCAAGCTTCTCGAACTGTTCGATGCCGATCCGGAGCGGCTGGCGACCTTCAGCCTCGACGTGGCAGGGATCCATTTCGACTGGTCGAAGACGCATCTGACGCGCGAGGCGGTCGACGCCTTCGTCGCGCTGGCGGACGCCAAGGGCCTGGCGGCGAAGCGCGAAGCGATGTTCGGCGGCGAACACGTCAATGTCACCGAGGACCGCCCGGTCGAGCACACCGCCGAGCGCGGTGAGGGTAACGCCGACAGCGTCGCCCGCGCCCGTCAGCTACACGAGCGGATGCGCGCGCTGATCGACGCGATCGAGGCCGGCGCGCTCGGCGACATCCGCCACGTGCTCCACATCGGCATCGGCGGGTCCGCACTCGGCCCGGACCTGCTCGTCGACGCGCTGGGTCGCGAGGAGAAGCGCTACGACGTTGCGATCGTCTCCAACGCCGACGGCGTCGCGCTGGAAGACGCGATCAAGGATTTCGATCCCGCCGCCACCTTGCTGGTCGTGGCGTCCAAGACCTTCACCACCACCGAGACGATGCTCAACGCCACCTCCGCGCTGCAATGGATGCAGGAGCACGGCGTCGAGGATCCCTACGGCAAGGTGATCGCGCTCACCGCCAGCCCCGAAAAGGCGATCGAATGGGGCGTCGACGAGACGCGCATCCTGCCGTTCAGCGAAGGTGTCGGCGGCCGCTATTCGCTGTGGTCGTCGATCGGCTTCCCGGCGGCGGTGGCGCTCGGCTGGGCGGCGTTCGAGGAGCTGCTGGAGGGCGCGGCCGAGATGGACCGCCACTTCCGCCTGACCGCGCTGCGTCAGAACGCACCGGCGCTCGCCGCCTTTGCCGACCTCTATTACACGCAGGTCCGTCACGCCGAGACGCGTGCGCCTTTCGCCTATGACGAGCGGCTGCGCCTGCTGCCGAGCTACCTCCAGCAGCTGGAGATGGAGTCGAACGGCAAGGGCGTCACCGTCGACGGCCAGCCCGTCGGGCGCCCGACCGCGGCGATCACCTGGGGCGGGGTCGGCACCGATGCGCAGCATGCGGTGTTCCAGCTGCTCCACCAGGGTACGCACCTCGTCCCCGTCGAGTTCATCGCGGTGATCGAACCGGGCGATACGCTGGCGGAAGACCACCATCGCCAGCTGCTGCTCAACGCCTTCGCCCAGGGCGCGGCGCTGATGAAGGGCAAGCAGGTCGACGATCCGGCGCGCTCGTACAGCGGCGACCGGCCGTCGTCGACGCTGCTGCTCGACACGCTCGACCCGCGCACGCTCGGCGCGCTGATCGCCTTCTACGAGCACCGCGTCTTCGTGAACGGCGTGCTGCTCGGCATCAACAGCTTCGACCAGTTTGGCGTCGAGCTGGGCAAGGAAATGGCCAAGGCCGCCGACCAGGGCGGACAGAGCTTCGACCCTTCCACCGAAGACCTGATCCGCCGCGCCGGGCTGGATTGATCCCTGCCCGACCGCTATGTGTATGGCTCTGCGGAGCCATACACATGCGGACCAATATCGACATCGACGAAGCCCTTTTGTCCAAGGTGATGAAGGCGCTAGACATCGACAGCGAAAGTGATGCCGTCAACGAAGCGCTGCGCCGCCTGATCGTGGTTCGGCAGCAGGAAGCGATCCGCGGCCTGCGCGGGTTGGGTTGGGATGGCGATCTCGACGACATGAGGACTAGCAAGCACCTTCCTGCCGAATGGTAGTCGTCGATTCCAGCGTCTGGATCGATTATCTTCGTGCGACACGCACCCTCCAGACCGAGTATCTGCATAGCTGCCTCGGGGGTGAAGAGGTGTCCGCCGGCGATCTCATCGTCGCCGAGGTACTGCAGGGGGCTCGGGACGATCGCCGCTTCGGGATCGCCCGCGACCTGCTGAGCCTAGCCACCCCCCTGACCATCTCCGACCACCGCGTCGCTGTCGAAGCCGCCCAAAACTACCGTCACCTGCGCAGCCTCGGCATCACGGTCCGCAAGACGATCGACACGCTGATCGCCACCCGCTGCATCCTCGACGACCTTCCCTTGTTATACAGCGACCGCGACTTCGATCCGTTCGTCCGGCATCTCGGCCTGCGACCGGCGCTCGCGCTGCCCTTGGAGTGATCCCAATGCCCCAGTACGACTACGACCTCTTCGTCATCGGGGCGGGCTCCGGCGGCACGCGTGCCAGCCGCGTCGCCTCCGCGCATGGCGCCAAGGTCGCGGTGGCGGAGGAATACCGCGTTGGCGGCACCTGCGTGATCCGCGGCTGCGTGCCCAAGAAGCTGCTCGTCTACGGCGCGCATTTCGCCGAGGATCTGCGCGACGCCGGCCAATTCGGCTGGGACGTGCCGCAGCCTTGCGCCTTCGATTGGAAGCGGCTGCGCGACAACGTGCTGGCCGAAGTCGACAGGATCAACGGCGCCTACAAGCAGACGCTGGAGAACAACGGCGTCGAGATCATCCCGCAGCGCGCCGTGGTGACCAGTCCCAACAGCGTCCGGCTTGCCGACGGCACCGAGAAGACCGCGGCGCGCATCCTCGTCGCGGTCGGCGCGCATCCGGCGGTACCGTCTTGCCCGGGCCACGAACACGGCATCACCAGCAACGAGGCCTTCCACCTCGACACCATCCCCAAGCGCATCCTGATCGCCGGCGCCGGCTACATCGCCAACGAATTCGCCGGCGTCTTCCACCAGTTCGGCGCCCACGTCATCATCATGAACCGGACGCAGGACATCCTGCGCGGCTACGACCTGTCGATCCGCGACCGGTTGTTGCAGATCAGCATGATGAAGGGCCTGGAGTTCCGCTTCGATGCCGCCTTCGAGGGGATCGACAAGGGCGAGGACGGCTGCCTGACCGTCAAGATGTCGAACCACGAGCCGGTCACGGTCGACATGGTGATGTTCGCCACCGGCCGCGTCCCCAATACGCGCGACCTCGGGCTGGAGACGGCGGGCGTCGAGCTGGACGACAAGGGCGCGGTCAAGGTCGACGCGCAGAGCCGCTCGACCTGCGACAGCATCTTCGCGATCGGCGATGTCACCAACCGCGTCCAACTCACTCCCGTTGCGATCCGCGAGGGGCAGGCCTTCGCCGACACCTTCTACGGCGACAAGCCGACGACCGTCGATTACGAGAATATCCCCAGCGCGGTGTTCAGCCACCCGCCGCTCGCCGGCGTCGGCATGACCGAGAGCGAGGCGAAGCAGAAGCTCGGCTCGGTGGCCGTCTATTCGTCCGACTTCCGGCCGATGAAGAACGTGCTGGCCGGCCGCAACGAGCGGGCGCTTTACAAGATGGTGTGCGACGGCGAGACCGGGCGGATCGTCGGCCTCCACATGATCGGGCCCGACGTGCCGGAAATCCTGCAGGCCGCCGCCGTCGCGGTGAAGGCAGGGCTGACCAAGGCGCAGTTCGACGCGACCGTCGCTTTGCACCCGACGATGGCGGAGGAACTGGTCCTGATGCGCTGACCGCTCAGGCGCCGATGTAGCGGCCGGGGCGGCGTTCGTTCACCGCCCTCACCCCTTCGGCGAAATCCTGCGTGCGCTGCAGCCATGCCTGTTCGGCGAGTTCGTGATCGGTCTGGCGCTGGACGAGACCGGACAGGTCGCCGCGGATCGTCGCCCGCGTCGATTGCACCGCGAGCGGCGCCGCCGCGGCGATCTCCTGCGCCAACGCCAGCGCCGCCGGGCGCAGCTTCCCCTGCGCTACGATCTGATCGACCAATCCCCAGGCTTCCGCCTGCTCCGCCTTGATGCGACGGCCGGTCAGCAGCATCAGCGCCGCACGCTGTCGGCCCACCACGCGTTCGAGCACGGCGGAGATGCCGAAGCCGGGGTGCAGCCCCAATTGGACGAAATTGGCGACGAACCGCGCTTCGGGCGACGCGATCCGGAAGTCCGCGGCCAATGCCAGGCCGAGGCCGGCGCCGACGGCGGAACCTTGGATGGCCGCGACGACCGGCTTGGTGACGGCGTACAGACGTGCCGCCGCGACGTAGAAGGGATTGCGCGTCCCTTCGGGCTGCGGATCGGCGACGGGATTGTCGCGGGCCAGATCGGCCCCGGCGCAGAAGACCCGCCCGTCGGACTGGAGCACGATCGCCCGCACCGCGGGATCGACATCCGCCGCGGTAAAGGCCGCGCCGATCCCCTCGATCAGGGCAAGGTCGGCATGATTGTGCGGCGGCCTGGCGAAGGTGATGATGGCGACGTGATCGTCATGCGCGACATGAACGGAAGCGGTCATGCCGTGGCCATAGCGTGACCATCGGTTCCATCCAACCGATCCGCCATTTTGATGATACCGAAGCGGGCTTGTTAACAACCGGACCGTATACGACCGACCCCATGCTGCTGCCCGCCCTGCTTCTCGCCGGCCTGATCGTCCCGGCCGCGACGACCGCTGCCCCCGTTGCCGCGGCCGCCGCCGCCCCGGGTCGGCTGCAGCTCGGCGAACAGCAGCGGCTTCGCTTCGAACGGCGGCTGGAGCTGCTGGCGATGCAGATCGACCGGCAGCGCGCGCTGGGCCTGCCTGAAGGACGCGCCGCCTTCATGCGCCAGGACCTCGCCCGCGTCGCCGCCGGCATCGCTGCGATTCTGCGTGTCCAAGGCTATCTCAGCCCCGCCGAGGAGCGCAGCTATACCGCCTCGCTGGGCCAGGTCGCGCGCAAGCTGGCCCGCGCCCAGGCGGAACGCGCGCCGCAGCTTACGCTCGTCGCCCGGCGCTGAGCCGTCAGTCGGCGAACAGCAGCACCGGGGTTTCCAGCACCGCCTTCAGTGCCTGCACGTAGCTGGCGGCGTCCCAACCGTCGACGACGCGATGGTCGCAGCTGATCGATAGGTTCATCAGCTTGGCGCGGCGGATCTCGTCGCCCCGTCCGGTGAACACCGGCCGCTCGACGATCTTGTTCGGACCGATGATCGCGACCTCGGGCCGGTTGATCACCGGCGTCGTCGCGATGCCGCCGAGCGGCCCCAGGCTGGTCACGGTGATCGTGCCGTTGCCCAGTTCCTCCGGCTTCAGCTTGCCGGCGCGCGCAGCGTCGGCGAGGCGGCCGATTTCGGTCGCGAGCTGCCAGACGTTCTTGTCCTGTGCATCGCGGATCACCGGCACGGTCAGCCCCGCGTCGGTCTGCGCCGCCATGCCGAGGTGGACGCGACCCGACCGCGTCACCACGCCCGCCTCGTCATCGTAGCGCGCGTTAAGCATCGGGAATTGCGGCAGCGTCCGGCAGATCGCGACGATCATCAGCGGCAGCAGCGTCAGCTTCGGCCGGCCACCGCGATGGTCGTTGAGATCGGCACGCATCTTTTCCAGCGCGGTCACGTCGATCTCGTCGACATAGGTGAAGTGCGGAATGTGCCGCTTCGCCGCGGCCATGTTCTCGGCGATGCGACGGCGCATGCCGATGACGCGGACCTGCTCGTCGGGCCGCGCCCGGCTCGCCTGCGGCGCCTGATAGCCCTGCGCGCTGCCGTAACGCAGGAAGGCATCGAGGTCGGCGTGGCGGATGCGGTCGCCCTCCGCGACGCGGACCTGGCTCAGCTCGATGCCGAGGTCGCGCGCACGGGCGCGAACCGCCGGCGAGGCGAGGATGGGTGCACCGTCCCTCTCCCCTTGTGGGAGCATCGGGTCGGCCATGCCCCCGGCATGGCCTTGATCGCGCGGGGCGCGATCAACCTGATGCTGGAGGGAGCCGCCGGAGGCGGCGGAAGGGTGAGGGGGTGTCTGCGGCGGGCGTAACGCTTCATCACTCCCCCTCACCTTCCCACTCGGCTGCGCCGAGCGGGCCCCTTCCTCTCCCACAAGGGGAGAGGAGGTTTGTGCCTCCTCCACCCCGGGATTCTCCGCCTCATACTGTTCCGCCGTCTCGGCCTGCGCGGGCGTCGGGGGTGCGGCGATCACCTCGGCCTCGCCCTCCCCTTCGCCCTCGGTCTCGATGACCACCAAGGTCGAACCGATCGCCACCTGGTCGCCAACCTCGCCGGCCAGTTCGACGACGGTGCCCGCGACGGGGCTTTCCATCTCGACGGTGGCCTTGTCGGTCATCATGTCGGCGAGGTTCTGGTCCTCCTCGACACGGTCGCCGACGGCCACGTGCCAGGCGACGATTTCGGCTTCGGCGATGCCTTCACCGATGTCGGGCAGGCGGAAGGAGAAGCGGGCCATGCGTCAGGCGTCCTTCATGATCTTCTTGAGCGCCTCGCCGATGCGGACGGGGCCCGGGAAATAGGCCCATTCGAGGCTGTGGGGATAAGGCGTGTCGAACCCGGTGACGCGCTCGATCGGCGCCTCCAGGTGGTAGAAGCAGCGTTCCTGCACCAGCGCCGACAGTTCGGCGCCGAAGCCGGAGGTGCGCGTCGCCTCGTGGACGATCATGCAGCGGCCGGTCTTCTTCACCGACGCCTCGATCGCTTCGATGTCGAGCGGCACGAGCGTGCGCAGGTCGATGATCTCGGCATCCACGCCGTGGTCGGCGACGACGCGCTCGCAGACATGGACCATCGTGCCGTAACAGAGGATGGTCAGCGCCTCGCCCGGACGGACGATCGCCGCCTTGCCGAGCGGCACGGTGTAATGGCCGGTCGGCACCTCGCCGCCGGGATGCTTCGACCAATTCTCCGCCGGCTTGTCCCAATGGCCGTTGAACGGGCCGTTGTAGATGCGCTTCGGCTCGAGGAAGAGGACGGGGTCGTTGTCCTCGATCGCCGCGATCAACAGCCCCTTGGCGTCGTAGGGCGTCGCCGGGATCACCGTCTTGATGCCGGAGACGTGGGTGAAGATCCCTTCCGGCGACTGCGAATGGGTCTGGCCGCCGAAGATGCCGCCGCCATAGGGCGAACGCACCGTGATCGGCGCGGTGAAGTCGCCCGCCGAGCGATAGCGCAAGCGCGCCGCCTCGGAGACGAGTTGGTCGAGCGCGGGATAGATATAGTCGGCGAACTGGATCTCCGGCACCGGTCGCAGGCCATAGGCGCCCATGCCGATCGCGACGCCGATGATGCCGATCTCGGTGATCGGCGTGTCGAACACGCGCGTCTTGCCGTATTTCGCTTGCAGACCGGCGGTGGCGCGGAACACGCCGCCGAAATAGCCGACGTCCTCGCCCATCACCATCACGTCCGCATCGCGCGCCATCGCGACGTCGAGCGCGGAGTTGATCGCCTGGATCATGTTCATCCGGCTGGTGGCGGGGCTGTCGCCTTCCGCCAAGGCAGGGGGACGCGCAGTGTCAGTCATTCCACAATCCTCGTCATCCCCGCGCAGGCGGGGATCCAGACGCACAGGTGATCGATGGAGCCGCCGGCGCTGCGGCTCTGGATTCCCGCCTTCGCGGAAATGACGGATGGGCGGACGGCCATCGCCATCACTTCCGCGCCCATGGCCGTCCCGATGCTTCTTCCTCGTCCAGCATCATCTGGCGCTGCTCGCGCAAATGCCACGGCATCTCCTCGAACACGCCGTCGAACAGCGAATCGAGCGGCTGGTGCAGGCCATGGCCGAGGATGCCGTTCTTCTCGGCCTCCTTCTGGATGGCGCGCACCTCTTCGGCGATCGCCTTGTCCTGGGCGGCGTGGCGATCCTCGTCCCATTCGCCGATCACGATCAGATGCTGCTTCAGCCGCGCGATCGGGTCGCCCAGCGGCCAGGCGGTCGGCTCGCCCGCGCTGCGATATTGCGACGGATCGTCGGAGGTCGAATGGCCTTCCGCGCGGTAGGTGAAATGCTCGATCAGCGTCGCGCCCCGGTTGGTGCGCGCGCGCTCCGCCGCCCACAAGGTCGCGGCATAGACCGCCAGCGCGTCATTGCCGTCGACGCGCAGGCCGGCGATGCCATAGCCGATCGCGCGCGCCGCGAAGGTCGTCGCCTCCGCCCCGGCGAAGCCCGAGAAGCTGCTGATCGCCCACTGGTTGTTGACGACGTTGAAGATCACCGGCGCGCGATAGACCGCGGCGAAGGTGCAGGCCGAGTGGAAGTCGCCCTCCGCGGTCGAACCCTCGCCGCACCAGGCGGCGGCGATACGCGTGTCGCCCTTCGCCGCCGATGCCATCGCCCAGCCGACCGCCTGCGGATATTGCGTGGTCAGGTTGCCGGAGATCGAGAAGAAGCCGTAGTCCTTCGCCGAATACATGATCGGCAGCTGCTTGCCGCCGAGCTTGTCGCCGCGGTTCGAGTAGATCTGGTTCATCATCTCGATCAACGGATAGTCGCGGGCGATGAGCAGGCCCTGCTGGCGATAGGATGGGAAGCACATGTCGTCGCGGTCGAGCGCCTGCGCCGCGGCGATCGCCACCGCCTCCTCGCCCGTCGCCTTCATGTAGAAGCTGGTCTTGCCCTGGCGCTGGGCGCGGAACATCCGCTCGTCGAAGGCACGCAGCCGCACCATGTTGTACAGCATCCGGCGCAACGTGTCCGGCGACAGCTTCGGGTCCCAGGGGCCGACCGCCTGCCCGTTCTCGTCGAGGACGCGGACCATCGTATAGGCGAGATCGGTGAAGGCGCGCGCCTCTTCGGCAGTGTCGGGGCGGCGCTGCGCCCCCGCCGGCGGCACGTCGACCGCGGCGAAATCGACCGTATCGCCGGGGCGGAACTTGGGTTCCGGCACGTGCAGCGTCAGCGGCTGCAGATTGGCGCGGGTGGTCTCGGCCGCCACGTCTCTCTCCTCGTCTCGCCACCGGATTCGTCCGCCGGCGGTGTCCGCACCGGCTCTTGCCGATGCGTAACTTAATTTCAAGCGGCTTTACGACTGTTGCGGCGCCGGATGCGTCGATCCGGTCGCCGCCGCGACCGCTCAGCCGACCGTCTGTTCGATCACCCCGAAGATCGGGTGGTGGCGATCGTCCTCCGCCCAGATCCGCACCGTGTCCCCCTGCTTCAGGAAGGGCGTGACCGGCTTGCCGCCCGCGATCGTCTCCACCGTGCGCAATTCGGCCAGGCAGCAATAGCCGACGCCGCCGTCGGCGATCGTCTGGCCCGGGCCGCCGTCGGGCCCGCGGTTGCTGACCGTGCCCGACCCGACGATCGTGCCGGCGCCGAGCCGCCGGGTCTTGGCGGCATGGGCGACCAAGGTGCCGAAGTCGAAGGTCATGTCCTCGCCCGCAGCGACGCGGCCGAACGGCTGACCGTTGAGGTCGACCATCAGGGTGCGATGCAGCTTGCCGTCCCGCCACCACTCGCCGAGCGCGTCGGGCGTGACGAAGACCGGCGAGAAGGCGCTTGCCGGCTTGGACTGGAAGAAGCCGAAGCCCTTGGCCAGCTCGCCGGGGATGAGGTTGCGCAAGCTGACGTCGTTGGTCAGCCCGACCAGCCGGATCGCGGCGAGCGCCTCGTCGCGGCTCGCGCCGAGCGGCACGTCGCCGGTGACGACCACCACCTCCGCCTCGAGGTCGCAGCCCCAGCTTTCGTCGGCGAGCGGAACGGCATCGCGCGGCCCCAGGAAGCCGTCGCTGCCGCCCTGGTACATCAGCGGATCGTGCCAGAAGCTCTCCGGCATCTCCGCCCCGCGCGCCTGCCGCACCAGGGCGACATGGTTCACATAGGCCGATCCGTCCGCCCATTGATAGGCGCGCGGCAGCGGCGCCGCCGCATCATGCTCGTGGAAGCGCAGCCGCGGAATCGTCTCATGCTCGAGATCGGTGGCGAGATTCTGCAGGTCGGGGAGCAGCCGGTCCCAATCGTCGAGCGCGGCCTGCAGGGTCGGGACGATATGGCCGGCATCGGCGCACCAGGCGAGGTCGTTGGAGACGACGACGAGCTTGCCGTCGCGACCGTGCTTCAGGCTGGCCAATTTCATGCGCGATCCTCTTCCTCGTTGGACCGCGAGCATAGATGGCCGGCCGGCGCTTGCCAGCCCGAAAACGTATCAGCCGTTACCGGATCGCGTCAGGCGGCGCGGTTCTGCGCATCGCGCAGCTGCTCGACGAAGCCGACCGTCGATCGGCGCAGGCGACGCGCATGGTCGGACAGGGTGGTGGCGGCATCGCGCACCTCGCCCGACAGCGCGCCGGCGGCATTCACCGCCTCGGCGACATGCCCCATCCGCGCCGCGATCATATGGGCACCGGTGCGCGCTTCATGCACACTCTGCGCGATGCGGTGCGCAGTGCCGCCCTGCGCGGCGACCGCGGCGCGGATGTCCTCGGCGGCGCCCTCGACCTGGCCGACCGCGGCGGAGGCGGCGTCGAGATCGCTGGCGGCGGCATCGACGCCCTGCTGGACGCTGGCAACCAGGCTGGCGATCTTGTCGGTGGCACGGCCGGTGGCGCCGGCGAGTTGCTTGACCTCGCTCGCCACCACCGAAAAGCCGCGGCCGGCATCGCCGGCGCGTGCCGCCTCGATCGTTGCGTTGAGCGCGAGCAGATTGGTCTGCGCGGCGATGCCGTTGATCTCGCCGACGAAGCCGCCGATGTCGATCGCCCGGCGCGCCAGCGTCTGGACGGTGGCGTCGCCGTTCTTGGCGCTGGTCCGGGCGGCGGCGGTCAGCCGGCTCTGCTGTTCGGCGCTTTCCGCGACGCTGGCGATCGCCCCGGTCAATTGGTCGACCGCGGCGGCGACGCCGCGCACCGCATCCGATGCCTGGGTCGCGCCCGATGCCGCCTCGCTGGCCTGACGGCCGGCGTCCGCGGCGAGGCCGTTGAGCGTCGTCGCCGATCCCTCCAGCCGTGCCGAGGCGCTTTCGATCGCCACCGCGACCTCGACCACGGTCGCTTCGAAGGCGGCGGCGAGCGCCACCAGTTCGGCGCGGCGCTGCGCCTCGCTGCGTTCCTCCACCGCGCGGCGGGCGTCGCGGTCGGTCGCCGAGCGGTCCTCCGCGGCGCGTGCCGCGGCGAGCGCGTTAACCGCCCGCTCGCGCTCGACCCGCGCGGCCTCGCGCTCCGCCTCGGCGGCGGCGGTGAGCCGTTCGCTTTCGGCGCGTGCGGCATGCTGATGCGCGACCAGCTGCCGGAGCTGCAACGTGACATAGGTCAGCGCCGCGAATTGCAGCACCACCGCGACGACGTGGAACAGGACGCGCCAGATGCCGCCCCGGCCGTTCTCGAACACCCAGCCCGGCATCAGCCAATCGAGGGCGAGATGGTGGACGGCGATCAGCACCGAGGCGAGCGCCAGCGGCCGCCAGTCGCACAACACGGTCAGCGCGGCGAGCGCCGAGAAGAAATACATGTGCGCGTCCATCTGCCACGGCTGTCCCGACAGCAGGAAGACGAACAGCGCCGGCAGCACCGCCGCGAGGCTGCCGACCGCGAGCCGTGCGCCCGCGTCGTATCGTCGCCGGATCGCCAGCATCGTCGGGATGATCATCGACGCCGTGGCGAGCAGGGTGGCAGGCAGGACATGCGGGCTGCCGACGATCCAGCCGAGCAATGCCAGCGTCGGCACGGCGGCGAGCGACACCGCCACCAGTCCGCGCACGCCGCGCTGACGCAGCGCGTCGAGGCTCTCGATCGTCATGCTGTGTCGCCGCAGAGCAGAGCCGGCGCGCCGAGGGTAAGGACGCCGTGGCGCAGCAAGGGCCAGTCGAGGATGCCGAGATCGCCGCGTACGACCAGGGTCGAGCCGGGACCGCGATCGACGATCAGCGCGCCGCGGTCGACGGCGGCACGGGCTAGCCCGGCGCTGCCGTCGAGCGGGACGAGCAGCAGGGCGCCGCCCGGTGCCGGGGCGAAGCCGAGCATGACGATCAGCGCGAGCGCGCCGACGATCTGCGGCACGGCCCAGCGGAGCGCGCGGAATGGCATCCTCTTCATTCCGTCGGCCTAGACCCCAGGAGTTGCGCGATAGTTAACGCGCTGGGAAACATGAAGAACAGACTTCTCTGTGGATCTTGCTCGGGCTCGCGATCGGCGCCGCACCCGCTGATCATTGACATTTCGTTCGGTAGCGCGCACATGGCCGCTCATCGAGGCGTCATGCAGCGTGAACGGAGCTTGGCTCCCGGCTCCGCCTCGGTCGATCCGTTCAGGGCTTCCCTATTCACGCGGGGTGTCAGTTTTCCCCCGCCACCCGTGCGCCGTTGCCGGCGCTCACGGGCATGGCCCTTTGTTTGAGGTTTATACCATGTCCTTTTCCGATCTCGGCCTCGCCGAGCCGCTGGTCCGTGCGCTGGAAGCCAAGGGCTATTCCGAGCCGACGCCGATCCAGCGTGACTCCATCCCCACCCTGCTCGAAGGCCGCGACCTGCTCGGCATAGCGCAGACCGGCACCGGCAAGACCGCGGCCTTCGTGCTGCCGTCGATCCAGCGCCTCGTCGCCGCCAACAAGCGCGTGCTGCCGACCCATGTCCGCATGCTGGTGCTCGCCCCGACGCGCGAGCTCGCCGGCCAGATCGCCGACAATGCGCGCGGCTACGGCAAGTTCTCGAAGCTGACCGTTGCCACCGTGTTCGGCGGCACCAGTATCAACAAGAACCGTCAGGACGTGGCGCGCGGCGTCGACATCCTGGTCGCGACGCCGGGCCGCCTGATCGACCTGGTCGAGCAGGGCTTCGTCAATCTGTCGATGATCGAGATCCTGGTCCTCGACGAGGCCGACCAGATGCTCGACCTCGGCTTCATCCACGCTCTGAAGCGCATCGTGAAGATGCTGCCGAGGAAGCGCCAGACGCTGTTCTTCTCGGCGACGATGCCGCCGTCGATCCGCGAACTCGCCGACAAGTTCCTGACCGATCCCGCGACGGTGTCGGTGGTCCCCGCCTCCACCACGGCGGAGCGCGTCGACCAATATGTCACCTTCGTCAACCAGACGGAGAAGCAGGCGCTGCTGACTCTGGTGTTGCAGGATCCGGCGATCGACCGTGCGCTGGTCTTCACGCGCACCAAACATGGCGCCGATCGCGTCGTGAAGCTGCTCGCCGGCAACGGCATCGCCGCCAATGCGATCCACGGCAACAAGAGCCAGGGCCAGCGCGAGCGCGCGCTCGGCGAGTTCAAGGACGGCAAGGTCCGCATCCTCGTCGCCACCGACATCGCGGCGCGCGGCATCGACGTCTCGGGCGTCAGCCATGTCGTCAACTTCGAACTGCCCAACGTGCCGGAGCAATATGTCCACCGCATCGGCCGGACGGCGCGCGCCGGCAACAGTGGCATCGCCATCGCCTTCTGCGCCGATGACGAGCGGCCGTATCTCAAGGACATCGAGAAGCTGACCCGCCAGAAGGTCGCGGTGCGGCCGCTGCCCGACCAGTTCACTGCTAAGGCGGAGGCGATCAAGACGGCGCGGGTCAAGGCGATCGGCGCTGATCCGGCCCCGCGCGTCGACCTGCCGCGGCAGCGCCAGATCCCGAAGCCGCGCGCGACGCATGCGCCGACCTCGACCCGCGACTATGCCAATGCCAGCCGTAACCGGCGTGGCGGCGGCGGCGGTGGCCGCGGTCGCGGTCGCGGCGGCCAGGGCCGCGGCGGCGCGGGCGCCGGGACCGGCGCAAGCCGCTAAGCGGACCGGCGGCGCGGTGCTTTGACAGGCACCCGCCGCCGCCCCATTTGGCGCTTGCGGATGCTCGCGCTTCGCCTTCGCCGGGCATGCGATGCCCGTTTCGGCCAGAGCCGATCGACCTTCTCGGCATGGCAGGCCATTTCTCGTCATCCCGCGGAGGCGGGGATCCAGAACCCCTGACGTCACGGCTCGACAAGCAGCCTCCGCGCGCCTGGATTCCCGCCTGCGCGGGAATGACGGCAGGGCATTTTCCAAGCCTGCGATGGCTTCAGCTCGCAACGTCACGGCGTCGCCACGCTCGGAATGACGGTCGCCGCGCGCGAACTGCCGTCCTCGACACAGTCGTCGCTGAACCTCCCTCCCCGCTCGCGCATTGACGACGCGAAGGAGAGAGCCATGGACGTGTCCACCACCCCCATCGCCGAACGGATCGCCCGCGTACTCGCCGGCCAGCGGATCAGCGCCAATGCCGGCGGCGACGCCGAATCCGCCGGGGACGCGGTCGATGCCGCGTGGCGCGACTATCTCGCCGATGCCCGCGCGGTGCTGAAGACGCTGCGCGAGCCCGACCAGGCGATGGCCGCGGCGGGCGACCCGGCGATCTGGGAGCGGATGGTGCTCGCCGCGATCGCCGAATCCAAGCCGGAGACGGTGGTTCTCTAGGACCGACCGACGTTCATCATCGCAGCCATTGAACATACCCTGCCGTCATTCCCGCGAGGGCGGGAATCCGGACGCGCGGAGGCGGCTTGTAGAGCCGTGACGTCAGTGGTTCTGGATCCCCGCCTCCGCGGGGATGACGAAGCATGGCCTGCCATGCCGAATGTCGATCGGCTCTAAAGGCCGGCCGTCCTCAATCGACGAACTGCGCCAGACGCTTCTGCATGTTGGCCATGACCTGTTCGATCTGGTTCGGCGTCCGGATCAGTGCCAGCTGCTCCTCCGTCTCCGCCCGCAGCACCGTTTCGGCATCCGCCTCCGCCGCCTGATTGTAGAGTCGCTTGGCGCCGCGCACCGCATGCGGATTATGAGCTGCGATATCGCGGGCCAGCGCCAGCGCCTCGCCGATCGGATCCTCGCTGACGCGGGTGACGAAGCCGTGTCCCGCCGCCTCCGCCGCGTCGAATTCGCGCGCGGTATAGGTCAGTTCGCGCAGCACGTCGTCGCGCACCAGCGTCCGCCACAAGGCCACTCCCGCCATGTCCGGCACGATGCCCCAATGCAGTTCGCGGATCGCCAATCGGGTCCCCGGATGGGCCAGCCGGACATCGCCGCCGCTCGCCACCTGCAATCCGCCGCCCAGCGCGACGCCATGCAGCGCGACGATCACCGGCATCGGTAGCTCGCGCCAGCCCCAGGCGACATATTGCGCCAGATTGGCGATGCCGTGGCGCCGCGTCGCCAGGTCGATCCCGACTCCGTCGCCGCCCAATCCCGCCATCGCCGCCATGTCGAGGCCGGCACAAAAGGCCCGCCCCTCGCCCGACAGGACGACGCAGCGCACGTCCTGGCGCGTCTTCAGGGCGTCGATGGTCGCGGCCAGTGCCTCGAACATCGCGGGATCGAGCGCATTCATCTTGTCGGGCCGTGACAGGCGGACGTCGGCGATATGGTCCTCGACCCGGACGGTGACGCGGTCGCTCATCTCTCTCTCCCAGCTTTGCAGTTCCTTACCACCGCCGCCGCATTGCGCTACCTCCGCCGCCGTGTACAAACCGCGCATGAGCGGGTTCGACATCCAGCGGTTCACCGCACGCGGCTTCGGCGGCCATATCGGACGTATGGGGCTGAGCTATTATGACAGCGGTGCTGACTGGGTTTCGCTGGCCTTGCCCTATGCCGAGGATCTGGTCGGCGAGCCCGAAACGGGAGTGGTCGCGTCCGGTCCGATCGTGACGATGATGGATACCGCCACCAGCCTGGCCGTGTGGGTAAAGCTGGGCCGGTTCCAGCCGCAGGCGACGCTCGACCTGCGCGTCGACTATCTGCGCCCGGCGCGGCCCGGCAAAACCGTGATCGGCCGCGGCGAGTGTGTGAAGATCACCCGCTCCGTCGCCTTCGTCCGCGGCGTTGCCTATGACGAGGGCCCCGACGACCCGCTCGCCCAGGTTGCGGGCACGTTCATGCTGATGAGCAATTGGTCGTGACGCTGCCGCCCTATGCCAGGTTGCTCGGCGTCACCGTCGAGACGCAGGACGATGCCGCGCCGCTGATCGTCATGCCGTTCGGCGACGACGTGCTCGGCCGCCCCGGCTTCCTGCACGGCGGCGCGATCGCCGGGCTGCTCGAGATCGCGGCGATCGCCGCGCTGCGCCACGCGCTGGCGGCGGAGGGCGGCGGTCGCATCAAGCCGATCGGCGTCACCGTCGACTATATGCGCGGCGGCCGCGACAAGCCGACATTCGCTCAGGGCATAGTGAGCCGCCTCGGCACGCGCGTCGCCAACGTCGATGCGACCGCCTGGCAGGACGATCCCGCAAAGCCGATCGCCCGCGCCCGGATGAACTTCCTTCGTATGCGCGAAGATTGAGAACTATTTGGCGGTCAGCCGCAGCAGCCGCCCGCCCGCGCCCTTGCCGCCGTCCTCCAGCAGCCAGATCGCCCCGTCGGGCGCCTGGGCGACATCGCGGATGCGGGTGCCCATGTCCCATTGGTCCTTCGCCGCCGCCCGCGCGCCATCGACCGCGACGCGGATCAGCGATTCGTCCGACAGCGCCGCGATGAACAGCGAGCCCTTGTATTGCGGGAACATCGCGCCCGAATAGGCGATCATCCCGCCCGGCGAGATTGACGGGTTCCACCACAGCACCGGCGCTGCAAGGTCAGGGCGGCTCGGATGATCGGGGATCGGCTTGCCCGAATAATTGTCGCCGTTGGACACGACCGGCCAGCCATAGTTGCGGCCCGGCTCGATCAGGTTGAGCTCGTCGCCGCCCTTCGGCCCCATCTCCTCTTCCCACAGGCGGCCGTCGGCGGTGAAGACGAGGCCGTAGGGATTGCGATGGCCGCTGGTCCAGGTCATCGCCTGCACCCCGCCCTTGGCATACGTCGGATTGCCCGGCCACGCCTTGCCGTCGAGCGTCAGGCGCAGGATCTTGCCGAGCAGCTGCTGCGGGTCCTGCGCCGGCGTGAAGCGCTGCCGCTCGCCCGAGGTCAGGAACAGCGATCGGCCATCGGGTGCGAAGGCGATGGTCGCGCCATATTGGCCGCCGGGCCCGTCCGATCCGGCGCGCCAGATCACGGTGACGTCGCGCAGCGCCGGCGTGGTGCCGGCCGCGTCGAGCGTGCCGCGGGCCAGCGCCAGGCTGCTGCCGCCATTGGGCCGCGGCTCGGCGTAGGTCAGGTAAATGACGCGGCTCTGCGCGAAGCTCGGGGCGATGGCGACGTCGAGCAGGCCGCCCTGCCCACCCTGCGCGACGCTCGGCACGCCGCCGACCGGCACCGCGCCATCGGCACGACGCAGCATCAGCCGCCCCGCCTTCTCGGTGACCAGCAATTGGCCGTCGGGCAGGAAGGCCATGGCGAACGGTGCCTCGAAGCGGCCGATCTCCGCCACCGCGAAGGGCGGCGGCGTCTTGGGCAAATTGGCCCGGCCGGTGGTCGCGGGCACGTTGCGGATCGACGGATCGGCGGGCGCGTCGCGCGGCACCGGGGCGTTCGCTCCGGCCGGCTGCGGGCCCTGCGGCCCCTGCAGTCCAGCGGGCGCCGTCTGCTGCGGCTGCGCGGAACAGGCGGTTCCGATCATCGATAGGGCAAGCAGGGCGGCGCGGTGCATCGATCTCTCCCAGGAAGGCGTCCTGTCATAACCGCTTACCGCGTCGGCGGTTGCCCGCTTGCGCGGCAGGGACATGCAGCGTATATGGCGCATGTCTTCTCTTACATCGCCAGGTGAAAGAGGCTGCGGGGTCCCCTCCGCGGCGCCGACAACGCACATCCCGTAAAGGTCCCCATGGTCGATATCGCCCTCCTCACGCAGATCATCGAACCCGAAGCCAAGGCGCTCGGCTTCGATCTCGTGCGCGTGAAGATGTTCGGCGGCAAGTCGGACCCGACCTTGCAGGTGATGGCGGAGCGGCCGGATACCGGCCAGCTGACGATCGACGATTGCGCCGACCTGTCGCGCCGCATCTCCGACCGGCTCGACGAACTTGAGGCGGAGGGGCGCGACCCGATTCCGGACGCCTATCGGCTCGAAGTGTCCTCGCCCGGCATCGACCGTCCCCTCACCCGCCCGCAGGACTATGCGAACTGGGCCGGGCACGAAGCGAAGATCACGCTGACCGACAAGGTCGACAACCGCAAGATCCTGACCGGCGATCTGGTCGGCATCGATGGCGAGAACGTAACGATCGACGTCCGCGGCCACCAGCCGATGACCGTGGCGCTGCCGCAGATCGCCGATGCCAAGCTGACGATCACCGACCGGCTGATCGCCGCCACCGCGCCCCTGTCGACGGAAGGCGCGGACGAATTCGTGGAAGTGTCCGACGATGCGGACACCGCCGACACCAATGACAACGATGCCCTGAAGGAAGGACACGCTTAAGATGGCCAGTGTTGCCACCGCCAATCGCGCGGAGCTGATCGCGATCGCCAATTCGGTCGCGTCGGAGAAGATGATCGACAAGGCGATCGTCATCGAGGCGCTGGAGGAAGCGATCCAGCGCGCGGCCAAGACCCGCTACGGCATCGAGAACGACATCCGCGCCAAGCTCGACCCGCAGACCGGCGACTTGCGCCTGTGGCGCGTCGTCGAGGTGGTCGAGGCCGTCGACGACTTCTTCAAGCAGGTCGACGTCGCGCAGGCGCAGAAGCTGCAGAAGGGCGCGGCCGTCGGCGACTATATCGTCGATCCGCTGCCGCCGATCGAGTTCGGCCGCATCCAGGCGCAGGCGTCGAAGCAGATCATCTTCCAGAAGGTCCGCGACGCCGAACGCGACCGTCAGTATGAAGAGTTCAAGGACCGCCAGGGCGAGATCATCACCGGCGTCGTCAAGCGGGTCGAGTTCGGCCATATCGTCGTCGACCTCGGCCGCGCCGAGGGCGTCATCCGTCGCGACCAGCAGATCCCGCGCGAGGTGGTGCGCGTCAACGACCGCATCCGGTCGCTGATCCTCAACGTCCGCCGCGAGAACCGCGGGCCGCAGATCTTCCTCAGCCGCGCGCATCCCGACTTCATGAAGAAGCTGTTCGCGCAGGAAGTGCCCGAGATCTACGACGGCATCATCACCATCCAGGCCGCCGCCCGCGATCCGGGCAGCCGCGCCAAGATCGGCGTGATCAGCCGCGACAGCAGCATCGATCCGGTCGGCGCCTGCGTTGGCATGAAGGGCAGCCGCGTGCAGGCTGTCGTGCAGGAGATGCAGGGCGAGAAGATCGACATCATCCCCTGGTCGCCCGACACCGCGACCTTTGTCGTCAACGCGCTCCAGCCCGCGTCGGTCAGCCGCGTCGTCATCGACGAGGAAGAGGACCGGATCGAGGTGGTCGTGCCCGACGACCAGCTCTCCCTCGCCATCGGTCGCCGCGGCCAGAACGTCCGCCTCGCCAGCCAGCTGACCGGCAAGGCGATCGACATCCTGACCGAGGCCGACGCCTCCGAGAAGCGCCAGAAGGAATTCGTCCAGAATTCCGAGATGTTCCAGAACGAGCTCGACGTCGACGAGACGCTGGCGCAGCTGCTGGTCGCCGAGGGCTTCGGCGCACTGGAAGAGGTCGCCTATGTCGAGCTCGACGAACTCGCCGCGATCGAGGGCTTCGATGAGGATCTGGCGCAGGAGCTGCAGAGCCGTGCGCAGGAAGCGCTCGACCGTCGCGAACAGGCTGCCCGCGAGGAGCGCCGGTCGCTCGGCGTCGACGACGCGCTGGCCGACATGCCGTACCTGACCGAGGCGATGCTGGTCACGCTCGGCAAGGCGGGCATCAAGACGCTCGACGATCTCGCCGACCTCGCCACCGACGAATTGGTCGAGAAGAAGCGCGCCGAGCCGCGTCGCCGCAACGACGATGCCCCCAAGCGCCCCGAGCCGAAGGGCGGCATCCTCAGCGAGTACGGCCTGAGCGACGAGCAGGGCAATGAGATCATCATGGCGGCGCGCCAGCATTGGTTCGCGGACGAAGAGCCGGCCGCCGACGCCGAAACCGCGGAGGGCGAGGAGGCCTGATGCCGTTCGTCTCGATCCGACTGGCCGGCTCCGCGACCAAGGAGCAGAAGGCGGGTGTCGTCGCGGACGTGACGGCCTCGCTGGTCGCGCGTCTCGGCAAGAACCCCGCCGCGGTCCAGATCGTGATCGAGGAGGTTTCGACCGAGAATTACGCGGCCGGGGGGCAGTTGCTCGCCGATCGCGATGCTCCCAAGCCGAGGGAGGACGCGCATGCGGTTCCCTCGCAATGAGACGCTAGGTCACCTCGGACCACTGGGCGGCACGCTCGCCCAACCCACAGTGTCATTCCCGCGTTGGCGAGAATCCAGACTGGCTGACCGTATGGCTTTTGCCATGCGCGTTGCGTCTCTGAATCCCCGCCTCCGCGGGGATGACGGGGCTCGTGGGCGGGAGGCGCACGCATGAGCGAGCCCGTCCGCAAGTGCATCCTGTCGCAGGAACGTGACGCGCGCGACTCGCTCGTCCGTCTCGCGCTCGCCCCCGACGGCCAGATCCTGCCCGACGTCCGCGCCAAGGCGCCGGGGCGCGGCGCCTGGATCGGCGTGTCGCGCGCCGAGCTGGAAGAGGCGATCGCCAAGAAGCGGCTGCGCGGGGCGTTGCTGCGCGCGTTCAAGGGCGCGGACCTCGTCATTCCCGACGACCTGCCGCAGCGGATCGCCGATGCGCTGGAACGCAACGCGCTCGACCGGCTCGGCCTCGAGGCGAAGTCCGGCACGTTGCTGACCGGATCGGAGCGGATCGAGACCGCGGCCCGGTCCGGCCAGCTCCATGCCCTCTATCACGCCGCCGATGCGAGCGACGACGGACGGCGCAAGCTGGCTCAGGCCTGGCGCGTTGGTTCGGACAAGGAAGGTTCCGACCTCAAGGGCTTGGCACTGCCTGTCGCACGCCCCATATTGTCGTTGGCGCTGGGCCGCGAGAATGTGGTACACATAGGCCTGACCGACCGCGCTGCCGCCGCGCGGGTGAGCGATGCGCTCGACCGCTGGCTGCATTTTATCGGAACCGAATCTGCCCCTGCGCCTTGCGAAACGGCCTCGCGAGGTTCATCGCCCTCCGGCTCTTCCGGGGCGCTGCCGGCCGTAGACGTAAACGAGGATTTTGAGTGAGCGAGACCGACAACGACAAGCCGAAGCTCGGAATGCGCGCGCCCTTGGGGTTGAAGCGCACGGTCGAGACCGGCCAGGTGAAGCAGAGCTTCAGCCACGGCCGCTCCAACACCGTGATCGTGGAAACCAAGCGTCGCCGCGTGCTCGGCCGTCCGGGCGAGACGCCGGCGGCTGCGCCCGAGCCGACGCCGGTCGCCGCGCCGGCTCCTGCGCCCGAGGCCCGCACCGCGCCGCCGGCGCCGCGCCCTGCCCCGGCCGGTGAGACCGCGCAGGAGCGCCAGGCCCGCCTGCTGCGCGAGGCGGAAGAGCAGCGGATGCACGCTCTTGAGGAAGGCCGCCGTCGCGAGGAGGCCGAGCGTGCCCGTGCCGCCGAGGAGGAGCGTGCCCGCGCCGCCGAGCGTGCGGCCGCACCCGCCGCAGCGCCCGAACCCGCGCCGCAGCCCGAACCCGAGGCGCCGCAGCCGGCGCCCGTGACGGAAGCGGCCGCGCCGACGCCGACCGTGTCGGTTCCGACGCCCGCCGGCCGCGGCTTCCGCCCGGTCGAGCGGCCGGTGCCGGCTCCGCAGCCGGTCGCCGAAGAGGCCCCTGCTCCGGAGCCGGTCCAAGCTGCCACGCCTGCGCCCGCACCGGTCGAGGCGGCGCCCGCTCCTGCTCCGACGCCGGCACCGCAGCCGGCTGCGCCCGAGCCGACGGCGCCGACCGTCGAGCTTGGCCGCGACCCGTCGCTGCCGGCGCCGCGCCGCTTTTCGCCGGTCGCCCGCCCGGAGATTCCGAAGCCTGCGCCGAAGCCCGCGCCGGCACCGGTCGCCGCACCGAGCGCGCCGGCCCAGACCGGAAGCGCCGCCGCGCCGAACCGGCCGATGCCGTCGGGCCAGGCGACGCCGCGCAACGCGCCGCCGAGCCGTCCGCAGCAGCGCGACCGCAAGGGCGACGAGCGTCGCGGCGGCAAGCTGACCGTCAACCGCGCGCTGAACGAGGACGGTGGCGCCCGCGCCCGCAGCCTCGCAGCGCTGAAGCGCGCGCGCGAGAAGGAAAAGCGTGCGTTCGGCGGCCCGCGCGAGCAGCAGGCCAAGCAGGTCCGCGACGTGCAGGTGCCCGAGGCGATCACCGTCTCCGAACTCGCCAACCGCATGGCGGAAAAGGGTGCGGACCTGGTCAAGGCGCTGTTCAAGATGGGCATGCCCGTCACGCTCAACGCGACGATCGATCAGGACACCGCCGAGCTGCTGGTGACCGAATTCGGGCACAACATCGTGCGCGTCTCCGATTCGGACATCGACCTTGCGGTCGACACGACCGAGGATGCGACCGATCAGCTGCAGCCGCGTCCGCCGGTGGTGACGATCATGGGTCACGTCGACCACGGCAAGACCAGTCTGCTCGACGCGCTGCGCGGCACCGATGTGGTGCGCGGCGAGGCCGGCGGCATCACCCAGCATATCGGCGCCTATCAGGTCACGCTGAAGGACAAGTCGAAGGTCACCTTCCTCGACACGCCGGGCCATGAGGCGTTCACCGCGATGCGCGCCCGCGGCGCCGATGTCACCGACATCGTCGTGCTGGTGGTCGCGGCGGACGACGGGCTGATGCCGCAGACGATCGAGGCGATCAACCACACCAAGGCGGCCGGCAAGCCGATGATCGTCGCGATCAACAAGATCGACAAGTACGAGGCGAATCCGCAGCGCGTGCGCGAGCGTCTGCTCGAGCATGAGGTGGTGGTCGAGAGCATGGGCGGCGACGTCCAGGAAGTGGAAGTCTCCGCGCTCAAGAAGACCGGTCTCGACGAGCTGATCGAGAAGATCCAGCTGCAGGCCGAAATCCTCGAGCTGAAGGCCAACCCCGATCGCGCCGCCGAAGGCACCGTGGTCGAGGCGAAGCTGGACAAGGGTCGCGGCCCGGTCGCGACGGTGCTGGTCACCCGCGGCACGCTGAAGGTCGGCGACGTCTTCGTCGTCGGCGCGGAAAGCGGCAAGGTGCGCGCGCTGATCGACGACAAGGGTCGGCAGATCAAGAGCGCCGATCCGTCGATGCCGGTCGAGATCCTCGGCATCTCCGGCGTTCCCTCGGCGGGCGATCCGCTGCAGGTCGTCGAGAGCGAGGCCCGCGCCCGCGAGGTCGCGGAATATCGCCAGGGCGTGCTGACGCAGAAGCGCACGACGGCGGCCCCGGCGAGCCTGGAGAGCATGTTCTCCGCGCTCAAGGCCAATCAGGCGATCGAATATCCGGTCGTGGTCAAGGCCGACACGCAGGGCACGGTCGAGGCGATCGTCGCGTCGCTCAACAAGCTGTCGACCGACGACATTCGCGTGCGCATCCTGCATTCGGGCGTCGGCGGCATCACGGAGAGCGACGTCAACGTCGCCGCGGCAAGCGGAGCGCCGATCATCGGCTTCAACGTCCGCGCCAACGCCAATGCGCGCCAGATCGCCGAGCGTCACAAGGTCGCGTTGAAGTATTATGACGTGATCTACGACCTGATCGACGAGATCCGCGCCGGCATGGCGGGCGAGCTCGGGCCGGAGGCGTTCGAAACCGTCGTCGGTCGTGCCGAAATCCGCGAGGTCTTCTCGGCGGGCAAGCACGGCAAGGCCGCCGGTCTGCTGGTGGTCGAAGGTGCGATCCGCAAGGCGCTCAAGGCCCGCATCACGCGCAACGACGTCATCATCTACGTCGGCGAGATCGCGTCGCTGCGGCGCTTCAAGGACGACGTGGCGGAAGTCCGCGCCGGCCTGGAATGCGGCGTCACCTTCTCGAACAACTTCATCGATATTCGCTCCGGCGATTTCCTGGAGACGTTCGAGGTCGAGCTGCGCGAACGCACGCTGTAACACTCTAATCCCTCTCCCCTCGGGAGAGGGAGGGAGCCGGCATAGCCGGCGGAAGGGTGAGGGTGATGTGAGGGTAGTGACACCCTCACCCTCCCACCGCCTGACGGCGGCGGGCCCCTCCCTCTCCCGTCGGGAGAGGGAATATGCAAAAAGACCCCCAGGAAAAATCGGTCCGCACCCTGCGCGTCGGCGAACAGGTGCGTCACATCCTGTCCGACATCCTGCAGCGCGGCGACGTTCACGACGAAACACTGGCCAGCCACATGGTCAGCATCACGGAAGTGCGCATGTCGCCCGACCTGCGTCACGCCACCGTCTTCGTGAAACCACTGCTCGGCAAGGATGAGGAGGCGGTGCTGAAGGCGCTGCGCACCAACACCGCCTATCTGCAACGCGAAGTCGCGCACCGCATCAAGATGAAATATGCGGCCAAGCTCAAGTTCCTCAGCGACGAGAGCTTCGACGAAGGCAGCCATATCGACGCGATCCTGCGCAAGCCGGAAGTGGCGCGCGATTTGGGCGAGGATTGAACCGGGCCACGTCGCTGCGTTCAAACACCGCGGGTGACATCGCCCGATCGAGCCCTCATCAGTTAGGAACGGGATCGTCGCCGGCTAGACAAGACCCTGATCCTGCGGTCTGACACGGCGATGGCCAAGCTGTATTTCTACTACGCCTCTATGAATGCGGGCAAATCGACCACGCTGCTGCAGGCGGATTTCAACTATCGCGAGCGCGGCATGGCGACGATGCTGTTCACCGCGGCAATCGACGACCGGTTTGCGTTCGGCACGATCACCAGCCGGATCGGCCTGGAGGCGCAGGCGACGCCGTTCGACGCGCAGACCGATATGGCCGCCCGTGTGGCCGAGCGGCATGCCCGCGAGCCGCTCGCCTGTGTGCTGGTTGACGAGGCGCAGTTCCTGACCGCCAAGCAGGTCGATCAGCTCGCCCGCATCTGCGACGTCACCAACATACCGGTGCTCGCTTATGGCCTGCGCACCGATTTTCGCGGGCAGCTGTTCGAAGGCTCGGCGCGGTTGCTCGCGCTCGCCGACGCCTTGGTCGAGATCAAGTCGGTCTGCGTCTGCGGTCGCAAGGCGACGATGAACCTGCGCGTCGACGCCGCCGGCCGTGCGATCGCCGAAGGGCAGCAGACGGAGATCGGCGGCAACGACCGTTACGTCGCCCTGTGCCGGCGACATTTCAGCGAAGCGCTGGGCTGACCGACGCCGGTTCGGCACGACGCGACCCTGCCAGCCACTGGCGCTTTGCCCCCGCCCCGGCCATATCGGGGTGATGAGCCCGGACCATATCGTCTACCGCACCGCCGTGTGGATCATCCCGCTGATCATCGCGATCGTCTTTCACGAGGTCGCGCACGGCTGGATGGCGAAATGGCTGGGCGATCCGACCGCCGCGGAACGGCGGCGGCTGAGCTTCAATCCCATCCGTCACGTCGATCCCGTCGGCACGCTGATCCTGCCGCTCGGCCTCGCCATCGCCGGTGCGCCGGTGTTCGGCTGGGCGAAGCCGGTGCCGGTGGTCGCGGCACGGCTGCGCAATCCGCGCTGGGGCATGGTGGCGGTGGCACTCGCCGGCCCGGGGATGAACCTGATCCTCGCCACCATCGCCGCCGTGGCGCTCGGCCTGACCGCGGCCGGCGTCGGCCAGGGACAGCCGGGACCGGTTGCCGCCTTCATCATCGCCAATCTGATCAGCTTCCTGTGGGTCAACGTTTTCCTGGCGCTATTCAACCTGTTGCCGCTGCCGCCGTTCGACGGCGGCCACGTCGTCGAGGGCGTGCTGCCGCGCCCGCTCGCGGCGCGCTACGCGCGGCTGGGTCAGCTCGGTATCGTGCTGCTGCTCGGCCTGCTGGTCGTGTTGCCGATGATCTCGCCCCGCCTAGACGTCGTCCAGCATCTGATCGCGCCGCCGGCGCAGGCGCTGGTGGGGTGGTTCCTGTCGCTGGCGGGTGCGATCGCCTGACCGGGTCGGAACCGCCGGCGCTCATCCCCGGTTCAAGCGGCATCGCCTAGGAGGACCGTCATGCGAAGCCTGCTCTGCCTGGCGCTCGGCGCCACCGTCATCGTCCTTCCCGCCGCGGCGCAACAGCGCACCTCGACGGGCAAGGAAACCGTCATCACCTTCGCGGGCAACGGCGGTCTGCGCGACTGGCAGGCGGGGCCGCCCGACAGCGGCATCGTCTATGTGCGCGATCGCAACCTCAACTGGTATCGCGTCCAGCTCACCGGTCCTTGCGCCCGCGATCGCGCGCTCGACACGCTGCGCTACACCACCGACGTCAACGGCACGTTCGATCGCTTCTCGCGGGTCAGCCTCGCCCGCTATCCGAACCAGATCTGCGGCGTCACCAGCATCCGCACCAGCCTGCCGCCGAAGGGCCAGCCGGGTGCGCCCAAGGTCAACCCGCCGCGCTGATCCGCGCTTGCATCGCGGCGTGGCTCCGCTAGGCGCGCGGCGATGCACGGTTGGATGATCATCGACAAGCCGCTGGGCCTGGGGTCGACCCAGGGCGTCTCGGCGGTCAAGCGGGCGCTGCGTCAGGGCGGCTATGGCAAGGCCAAGGTCGGGCACGGCGGCACGCTCGATCCGCTCGCCACCGGCGTGCTGCCGATCGCATTGGGCGAGGCGACCAAGCTCGCCGGGCGGATGCTCGACAGCGACAAGGCCTATGCCTTCACCATCCGCTTCGGCGAACAGACCGACACGCTCGATGCCGAAGGCGCGGTGATCGCGACCTCGCCGGTGCGTCCGACCATGGCGGAGGTCGAGGCGGTGCTGCCGGGCTTCACCGGGCCGATCTCGCAGGTGCCGCCGGCCTATTCGGCGCTGAAGGTCGACGGGGAGCGGGCGTACGACCTCGCGCGGGCGGGCGCGGAGGTGGTGCTAAAGAGCCGGGACGTGACCATCTATTCCCTATCCTCCCCGGCACGGGACGGGGGACCATTCGAAGGATGGTGGAGGGGGCTTTCCTCGAGTGATGGCGCCTGTGGCAGCCCCCCCCCCACCGCCCCCGGCGGTCCCCCTCCCCGGGCCGGAGAGGATATCGACGAAATCACCCTGGTCGCCCATGTCTCCAAGGGCACGTACATCCGCAGTCTCGCCCGCGACATCGCGCTGGCGCTCGGCACCGTCGGTCACGTCTCGATGCTGCGCCGGCTGAAGGCGGGGCCGTTCGACCTCTCCCGCGCGATATCGCTGGACAAATTGCACGATGCCGCTATGGCCCGCGATCTTGAACACCTACTCCTGCCGCTGAGGGCGGGGCTGGACGACATCCCGGCTCTTGCTCTCGAACCCGACCAGGCAGGGGCGCTCCGTCAGGGGCGTGTGCTGGCCGGGATCGCCGCAGACGATGGCTCCGCGTTCGCGATGCTGGGGGATGTCCCGGTCGCGCTGGTGGAGGTGGAGGACGGTTTCGTCCGCGTCGTCCGTGGCTTCAACCTGTAGTAATAGAAAGGACGACGATGTCGATCACTGCAGAGCGCCGCCAGGAGCTCATCAAGGAACACGCCCGTCAGGAGGGCGACACCGGTTCTCCCGAGGTGCAGGTCGCGATCCTGTCGGAGCGCATCAAGAACCTGACCGAGCACTTCAAGGGCCACGCCAAGGACAATCACTCGCGCCGCGGTCTGCTGATGCTGGTCAACAAGCGTCGCAGCCTGCTCGACTACCTCCGCCACAAGGATGGCGATCGGTATCTGGCGCTGATCGCAAAGCTCGGCCTTCGCAAGTAATCCGGCAAGGGCGGCTCTCGGGCCGCCCTTCTCGCATCTGCCCCCGCGCAATCCGGCGTCGCGGGCATAGGGGCGACGCAACGTCCCGCACCGCCGCGGACCGGTTTAGTCCGCGAGACAGGCCCCGGACGGGATAGGCCCGCCGGAGTGAAGGAAATAGAATGTTCGATACCAAGAAGGTGGAAATCGAGTGGGGCGGCAAGACGCTGACCCTCGAGACGGGCCGCGTCGCCCGCCAGGCCGACGGCGCGGTGCTCGCGACCCTCGGCGAAACGGTCGTGCTGTGCGCCGTCACCGCCGCCAAGAGCGTCAAGGAAGGGCAGGACTTCTTCCCGCTGACCGTCCATTACCAGGAGAAGTATTCGGCCGCGGGTCGCATCCCCGGCGGCTTCTTCAAGCGCGAGCGCGGCGCCACCGAGCGTGAGACGCTGATCAGCCGCCTGATCGACCGTCCGGTCCGCCCGCTGTTCCCCGAGGGCTTCTACAACGAGATCAACTGCATCGCGCAGGTGCTGTCGTATGATGGCGAGAACGAGCCCGACATCCTCGCGATGGTCGCCGCCTCCGCCGCCCTGACCATCTCGGGCGTGCCCTTCATGGGCCCGATCGGTTGCGCGCGCGTCGGCTACAAGGACGGCGAATATCAGCTCAACCCGACCGACGGCGAAGTCGCCGAGGGTGAACTGGACCTGGTCGTCGCCGCCACGCACGACGCCGTCATGATGGTCGAATCCGAAGCCAAGGAGCTGTCGGAAGAGGTCATGCTCGGCGCGGTGATGTTCGCGCACAAGGCGTCGCAGCAGGTGATCGACGCGATCATCGATCTCGCCGAACAGTCCGCCAAGGATCCGTGGGAGCTCGCTCCCGTCGCCGACAAGTCGGAGACGATGGCCAAGCTGAAGAAGGCGATCGGCAAGGACGTCGAAGCCGCCTACAAGCTGACCGACAAGCAGGCCCGCCAGAATGCGCTCAACGCCGCCCGCACCAAGGCGCGCGAGGCGTTCGCCGACCTCAAGGACAGCGATCCGGCCCAGTATCTCGGCACGCTGAAGCTGGTGAAGAAGCTGGAGGCGGACATCGTCCGCACCGCGATCCTGAAGGAAGGCCGCCGTATCGACGGGCGCGACACCAAGACGGTGCGCCCGATCGCGTCGGAGGTCCACTTCCTGCCGCGCGCCCACGGTTCGGCGCTGTTCACCCGCGGCGAGACGCAGACGATCGCGACCACCACGCTCGGCACCCGCGACGCCGAGCAGATGGTCGACGGCCTCGGCGGCCTGACCTACCAGCACTTCATGCTGCACTATAACTTCCCGCCCTATTCGGTCGGCGAAGTCGGCCGCTTTGGCGCGCCGGGCCGTCGCGAGATCGGCCACGGCAAGCTGGCCTGGCGCGCGCTGCACCCGGTGCTGCCGACCAAGGAGGAATTCCCCTACACCATCCGCGTGACCAGCGACATCACCGAGTCGAACGGCTCGTCGTCGATGGCCACCGTCTGCGGCGGCTCGCTGTCGCTGATGGATGCGGGCGTGCCGCTGAAGCGTCCGGTGTCGGGCATTGCCATGGGCCTGATCCTCGAGGGCAAGGACTTCGCCGTCCTGTCCGACATCCTGGGTGACGAGGATCACCTGGGCGACATGGACTTCAAGGTCGCCGGCACGTCCGAGGGCATCACCAGCCTGCAGATGGACATCAAGATCGCCGGCATCACCGAGGAGATCATGAAGGTCGCGCTGGCGCAGGCCAAGGACGGCCGCGCGCACATCCTCGCTGAGATGAACAAGGCGCTGGGCGAGACCCGCACTGAACTGTCGGCGCATGCGCCGCGCATCGAGACGATGTCGATCGACAAGTCGAAGATTCGCGACGTGATCGGCACCGGCGGCAAGGTGATCCGCGAGATCGTCGCCACCACCGGCGCCAAGGTCGACATCGACGACGAAGGCGTGATCAAGATCAGCTCGTCCGACGCGTCGCAGATCGAGGCGGCGATGAACTGGATCAAGGGCATCGTCGAAGAGGCCGAGGTCGGCAAGGTCTACAACGGCAAGGTCGTCAACCTCGTCGACTTCGGCGCGTTCGTGAACTTCATGGGCGGCAAGGACGGCCTCGTCCACGTCTCGGAGATCAAGAACGAGCGCGTCGAGAAGGTCTCCGACGTCCTCAAGGAGGGCCAGGAGGTCAAGGTCAAGGTCCTCGAGATCGATCCGCGCGGCAAGGTTCGCCTGTCGATGCGCGTCGTCGATCAGGAGACCGGCGCCGAGCTGGAAGACACCCGCCCGGCGCGCGCGCCGCGTGAGGGCGGCGATCGTGGTCCGCGTGGTGACCGCGGCGACCGCGGTCCGCGCCGTGACGGCGGCGACCGCGGTGGCGAGGGCCGTGGCCCGCGTCGCGACCGCGGCGACCGGCCGCGCCGCGAGCGCAGCGAAGGTGGCGACAATGGTCCGGCCCCGGACTTCGCGCCGGCCTTCCTGACCGGCGATCGCGACTGATTGAAAAAGGGCCCGGTAGCGATACCGGGCCCTTTCCTTTTCGGCTTCCGCCAATCTGTCATGTCGGCCGCTATGGTCGGGGCGCGGGGCGTGGCAGAGCCAGCCCCCTACCCCCACAGCGCCTCCGCCGCCCGCATCAGCCCTGCCGCCGATACCGGCTTCTCGCACCGCGGCAGCCCCTGATAGGCGACGGGGATCGTCGCCAGATCGTAGCCCGTGGTCAGCAGTACCGCGACGCCGTCGCCGATCAGCCGGTCGATCAGCGGATAGACCATCGTGTCGCGCAGATTGATGTCGAGCACCGCCGCGTCGATGTGCGGCTCCGACTGGGTCAACCGCATCCCCTGCGGCAGCGACGCCGCCGGACCAACCACCTCGGCTCCCGCAGACGCCAGCGCCCGCGCTAGGTCATCGGCGATCAGATATTCGTCCTCGACCACCAGAACGCGCTTGCCGTGCAGCGATGAAACAGCAGATGACATTTTTTACCCCTTGTTTTTGCAAGGAATAATTCACCCACTCCGATAAGCGCTAACATGGATGAACGAAGGCGATTAGGATATGGTCACAGTCGCGGCCATGTTCCACGACCATGCCCATCCGCTGATCGCACGGCTCGGTCATTATGTCCGCTTCTCGGCCGACGAACGTGCGATGCTGGACAAGGCGCTGGCCGGTCCGACGACGACGCTGCGGCAACGCCGCGACCTGATCCGCGAGGGCGACCGGCCACGCGGCGTGCCGCTGATCCTCGAAGGCTGGGCGTTCCGCTACAAGACGCTGGAAGATGGACGGCGGCAGATCATCGCCTTCCACCTGCCCGGCGACCTGTGCGACCTGCACGGCTATATCCTCGATGAGATGGACCATTCGCTCGGCGCTTTGACCGCGGTCCGCTATCTGGAGATCAGCCGCGACCGCATCGAGGCGCTGGGTGCGCACAGCCCGCGGTTGACCCATGCGCTCTGGTAGGACACGCTGACCAAGGCGGCGATCCAGCGCGAATGGATCGTCAATCTGGGGCAGCGCGACGCGATCGAACGGCTGGCGCATCTGTTCTGCGAATTGTTCTTCCGACTGCGGGCGGTCGGGCTGGTGTCGGGGAATCGCTGCGACATACCGCTGACCCAGACCGACTTGGCCGAGGCGACGGGCATGACGCCGGTCCACGTCAACCGGATGATCCAGGATCTGCGCGCCCGTGGCCTGATCCGCTGGAAAGGCGGCGAGTTCGAGGCGCTCGATCTTGACGGATTGTGCGACGTCGCGATGTTCAATCCCAGCTATCTGCATCTGGATCGGGAAGGACGGGGGCTGGATGCGCAGGACTGACGCGGCCGGCACGTTTCCGCGCGGCCCGACCTTTCCTTTTCCCCAACCCGGCTGGCGCGGCACGGCGGACGGCGAATGTACCTGGGTGTCGCCGGCCTGGACGATGCTGACCGGCCAGACCGGTCTGCACGCCATGCGCTACGGTTGGTTGTCGCACATCCACGGCGACGACCGGCTGCGGCTGGCGCGCATGTGGCGCCGCGCCGCCATCGCTGGCCACGGCCGCACCGACGTGCGGCTGATCGCCGCCAACGGTGTGCCGCGCTGGTATCGGATCGAAACGGTGCGCGAGCCCGCCCAGACCGGCTGGAGCGCGGTCGGCATGGACGTCGACGACCTGCACCAGCGATTGGCAGACCAACGGGAGCAACGCGCCGCCCTGCAGCATCGTGTCCGCAACACGCTGGCGGTGATCCGCTCGATCGCCCGACGCACCGCCGAGAATAGCGAGACGGTGGAGGATTATCGCGTCCACTTCGACGGCCGCCTTGCCGCCTTCGCCCGCACGCAAAGCCATATCCTGCGGGCGAGCAATCGTGGCGTCGACCTGGAGGGCTTGCTCGCCGACGAGTTCCTCGCCAACCGCGCCGGCGACGACGTCACCCTTGCCGGGCCCGAAGTACGGCTGGCGCCGCGCCTCGCCGATCTGCTCGGCCTCGCTTTTCACGAGTTGGTGGCCAATGCCGTGCAATTCGGCGCGCTGTCCGGCGACGGCGGCCGGTTGGACATCGCCTGGCAACTCGCCGGCGAGCACGCCAATCGCTGGCTTCATTTCTCGTGGCGCGAGACCTTGCCCGGTTCTGCTGCGCCACTGACCGCACCCGACCATGAAGGCTTCGGCCTGGAATTGCTGACCCGCAGCTTGCCCTATGAGGTCGACGCCCGCGTCGAGGTGATGTTCGAGGCTTCGGGCTTCCGTGTCGAGCTTGACGTGCCGATCGACGGCGGCCGCCTCGCCCGGCCGCGACCCTGAACGCCGCGCGCGGTCAGTCGCGATAGCCCGGATCGATCCGGTCCAGCTTGCGCAACAGGGCCGGCCAGGCCAGCGCCTGCGCCAGCATGCCCAGCCCCTTGGGATTGGATTGTTGCGCGACCTTGCCTTCGACGCCCTGCGGCGGCGCGTTGAGCGCCTCGCGGCCCGCCGCCAGCATCAGCACCTGCGCCTCGCAGGCGCGTTCGAGGAAATAGAGCCGCAGGAAACAGGCCGCGACGCTCTCGCCGACGGTCAGCGTGCCATGGTTGCGCAGGATCATCGCGTGGCGCGTGCCGAGATCGGCGACCAACCGCTCGCGCTCTTCCAGATCGGTCGCGATCCCCTCATAATCGTGGTAGGCGACGTCGTGGCCGGCGATCATCGCGGTCTGGGTGTGCGGCAGCAGCCCGAACTCCATCGCCGACACCGCTTGGCCGTGCGGCGTGTGCAGATGCATCACCGCCACCGCATCCTCCCGCGCCATATGGATGGCGGAGTGGATGGTGAAGCCCGCCGGATTGACCGGATGGCTCGACGGACCGACCGGCGCGCCGTTGACGTCGATCTTGACCAGGCTCGACGCGGTGATCTCCTCGAACATCATGTCATAGGGGTTGATCAGGAAATGATGTTCCGGCCCCGGCACCCGCGCCGACAGATGGGTGAAGATCAAATCGTCCCAGCCGTAGAGCGCCACCAGCCGGTAGGCCGCCGCCAGATCGACCCGCGCCTCCCATTCGCCGGGCGCCATGTGGTCGTTCGGGGCGGACAGTGCTGCGGTCGCCATGACACCTCTCCAGTTGTGATTTGCTACCGATGCTATCGCACCCGACCGCCGCCGGCAATGCCCCCGTCACAGGTGGTTAACCCTTGTAATCGCGATGAAATCCCGGCGCGCTAGAACAGTCTGCGGCAGGAATGGACGCGGGGTCCGGCCACACTGAGGGAGTAGGACGATGCCGAGCGACGCCGACCGCGATCGCCTCTATTTCGAACGACGGGAGGCGCAGGAACGCGTGCTTGCCGACCAGGCACGATCGGCCGAGGGCCGCCTCGTCCACCTTGAACTGGCACGCTGCTATGCGGAAATGAAGCGTGAGGTTCAGCCGGCGATCAGGCCGCGATTGCATCTGTTCCGCCAGGCCTGACCGCGCTTACCGGCGGGCCGCATGGCCGGACCGGCTTTACGCAGCAAAGGTCCGGAGGGTTCTGTTGCCCGGCCCCTCCGGCGGCCGCTGGAATCCGCTTCTGTTGCCCGGTGCGGTCCAACCGCGCTATTTTGGTGTAACGTCAGGCCGTTAGGCCGTCAGTTACGCCGCAATCGCGAGTGCTTCGTTATCGTTGGCACTTGTGTAATGGGCCGTTGCGGTGGTCCCATTCCGAGCGAAAACAGCGCCTTTCAACACACGTCGATCCTAGTTCGGCCCCATCAGCTACGCCGCTTCGGCCTCCCGCTTCCGCAGAGTGGCCAACCGGCGCAAGTGGTGGAGCCGCCGGGTACCGCCCCCGGGTCCGCTGCGTCTATTTTACGCCGCAGTTTATCGCCATAGCCGGCTGGAAGCCGACCCGGACGATATAGGCGCGCGATCGTGGCTCCGCAATGCGTGAAACAATCGCCTTTCGCTTGCCACATTATCGGCGCATAGCGCCGCAACCATGTTGACACAGCGTTCCCGTTATGCCCTGCGCGCCATGCTGTTTCTGGCGAGCGCGCCTGCCGCCAGCCCGCCGATCCCGATGACCCGGATCGCCGCTGAGGCGAACGTACCGCGCAAGTTTCTCGAACTGATCCTCGCCGACCTGCGCGACGCAGGGCTGTTGCACAGCACGCGCGGCAAGATGGGTGGCTATCGACTGTCGCGCCCGTCGCACCTGATTTCTCTGGGGGAGATCATCCGCGTCATCGAAGGACCGCTGGCCCTCGTTCCCTGCGTCAGCCGCACCGCCTACCGTCCCTGCAAGGACTGCAAGAGCGAGGCGGATTGCGCGATCCGCCACGCGATGATGCGCGTCCGCGACGAGACCGCGCGCATTCTCGACGGCACCAGCCTCGCCGACGCGACGGCGGAGGATCTGGCCGCGGCCTGATCCGCCGGAGCGCCGCCGTCTTCCCGCGCGGCAACGGCACGCGCCGCCGCCCGACCGCCTCAGACCCGGGGGCGTGCCTTCAGCTCGTCGCGGATTTCGCGCAGCAGCGCGATCTCGGCCGCCTCTGGCGCCGGTGCCGCCGCAGCCTCCGCCTTCTGCCGCTCGAGCAGGCCGCTTGCCCGGTTCACGGCGCGGACGATCATGAAGATGATGAAGGCGACGATCAGGAAGTTGACCAGCTGGGTGACGAACTCGCCATAGCCGAGCAGCGGTGCACCCGCCTTCTTCAGCGCGGCATAGTCGGTCAGCGAGCCCGTATAATTCGCCGGCACCGGCCCCAGGCGCAGGAAATAGCCGGAAAAGTCGAGGCCACCGAAGATCTTGCCAATGATCGGCATCAGCACGTCCTCGGTCAGCGAGGTGACGATCTTGCCGAATGCGGCGCCGATGATCACGGCGACGGCGAGGTCGAGGACATTGCCTCGCGCGATGAAGGCCCTGAATTCCTTGAACATCGTCCACCCTTTCGTGCGACATTGCGGTGCTGATCGAGGTTAGACGCCGATTTGCCCTTCGCCAAGCGCCACGACTGTCCTATATGCCTGATACAGAGCCAGAAGGTTCCTGCTTGGAGGATTTCATGCCGTCGCTTCGTTTCGCTTTTGCTCCCGTTGCCGGTGTCGTCCTGGTCGCCAGCCTGTCTGGCTGCGGCATCAACGCGGTGCCGACCGCGGAAGAGAATGTGAAGGCGCGCTGGGCCGACGTCCAGAACGACTATCAGCGCCGCGCTGACCTGATCCCCAACCTGGTCGCGACGGTGAAGGCCGCCGGCGCGCAGGAGAAGGACATTCTGGTCCAGGTGACGCAGGCGCGCGCCGCTGCGACGCAGGTGCAAGTCCCCGCCAGCCAGCTGTCCGACCCGACCAAGGTCCAGCAATATGAGCGCGCGCAGAACAACGTGACCATGTCGCTGCAGCGGCTGCAGGAGGCCTATCCCGAGCTGAAGAGCCAGGCGAATTACACCACGCTGATGAGCCAGCTGGAGGGCACGGAGAACCGGATCGCGATCGCCCGCCGCGATTACAACGAGGCGGTGCAGGCCTATAACACGCGCATCCGGACCTTCCCCGACGCGATCGGCGCACGCATCTTCTACGGCGCCAAGCCGCTGACCCCGTTCAGCGCGACCACGCCGGGAGCGGAGACGGCGCCGACGGTCAACTTCGGGAATGCGAGCTGAGGGCGATGCGCCCTCCCCTCGTTCGCTTCGCGGCGGCGCTGCTCGCCTTCGCGGGCGCGCTGCTGCTCGGCCTCGCGCCGGCGAGCGCGCAGACCTTTCCCCAATTTACCGGCCTGGTGGTTGACGCCGCCAACGTCCTGCCGCCGCAGACTGAGGCCGACCTGACGGCCAAACTGGAAGCGTTACAGCGAGACACGCACCGCCAACTGGTGATCGCGACGATCCCTGATCTTCAAGGCTATGCGCTGGAGGATTACGGCTACAAGCTCGGGCGGGAATGGGGTGTCGGGCTGCGCGACGTTAACAACGGTGTGGTCCTGTTCATCGCGCCCAATGCACCACCGGGGCAGCGGGGTGCGAGGATCGAGGTCGGCTACGGTCTAGAACCGGTACTGACCGACGCCTTGACCAGCGTCATCATCAATCAACAGATGCTGCCCCGTTTGAAGGCAGGTGACGTTCCCGGCGGAGTCACGGCCGGTGCCGACGCGATCATTGCACAGCTGCGCGCCAGCCCGGACGAGGCCAAAGCGCGCACCGATGCCGCCGCGAAGGAATTCGACGCGACGCACCGCCGTACCGCGTCGCGCAACGGCGGCGGCGTGCCGATCGGCCTGATCTTCTGGGCGATCATCCTGCTCTTCGTGGTCGTGCCGATGATCGTCGGGCGGCGGCGCAATGCAGGCCCATGGGGCCGTCGCTACGATGGCGGCGGCGGCAGCGCGCTGCCGATCGTGCTCTGGTCGATCGCCAATGAGATCGGCCGCGCCGCCAGCGACCGCGACGACGACGATCGCGGCGGCTGGGGCGGTGGCGGCGGTTGGGGTGGCGGCGGCGGCGGCTCCGACGGCAGCTGGGGCGGCGGCGGCTTCACCGGCGGCGGTGGCGGATCGTTCGGCGGCGGCGGCGCGTCGGGCAGTTGGTGAGGCGGAGGAACCGATGCACTTGACAGATGCCGATCGCGCCCGCGTCGCGCAGGCCGTGGCGGATGCCGAGCGCAACACCGCCGGCGAGATCGTCACGATCGTCGCCAAGCGCTCCGACGCCTATCACGACGTCGCGCTGCATTGGGCGGTACTGGCGATGCTGCTGGTGCTGGCGTTGCTCGCCTGGCGGCCGGAGGCGGCGGTGTGGGCGCACGGCCTCGTCGCCGACCCGTGGTCCGGTGCGCCCTCACCCGGCGGCCTCTACACCGTCGCGCTGGTGCTGCTCGCGATCGTCTTCCTCCTCGTCCGCGTCCTGCTCGCCGCGATGCCGCTGCGCATCGCACTGACGCCGGGGCGGACCAAGGCGCGCCGCGTCCACGCCCGCGCGCTGGCGCTGTTCCGCGCCGCGGCGGAGGCGCGCACGCGCGATGCCACCGGCGTGCTGATCTACCTGTCCGCCGACGAGCGTCGCGCGGAAATCATCGCCGACCGCGCCATCCACGGCCGCGTCACGCCCGACATATGGGGTGCGGCGATGGCGGCGCTGATCCACGGCATCCGCGATGGCCGGCCCGGCGACGGCATGGCCGCCGCGGTCGAGCAGGTCGGCCTCGTTCTTGCCGAGCATTTCCCGCCCCGCGCCGACGACACCAACGAGCTGCCGGACCGTTTGATCGAGCTATGACCGACACCACGACGACGACCGACGCCGCCCATATCATGTGGGAAGGCAAATATCTGACCGTGCGCCAGCAGGGCACTTGGGAATATGCCGAACGCCGTGGCGGCATCGACGCCGCGGTGATCGTCGCGGTCGATGCCGAGGGGCAGCTGATCCTCGTCGAGCAATATCGCATCCCGATCGGGCGCAACTGCCTCGAACTGCCTGCCGGCCTTGTCGGGGATTTGGATGCCGGCGAAGCCATCGCCGACGCGGCGCGTCGCGAGCTCGAGGAGGAAACCGGCTACCATGCCGCCCTCGTCGAGGAACATGGCCGCTTCTATTCCTCGCCGGGCATGACGTCGGAGGCGTTCACGCTCGTCGTCGCGCGCGATCTGACCCGCACCGGCGACGGCGGCGGCGACCAGGACGAGAATATCGTCGTCCACCGGGTGCCGGTCGACGAGGTCGAGGCGTTCATCGCCGCCAAGCGTCGCGAGGGGTTGGGCATCGACGCCAAGCTGCTGCTGCTGCTCGGAAGCGGCCTGCTGCGGGACCTGCGCGACTAGCGGCTCCGGCCCTATCCTTCCCGCTTGCGCTGCCTCTTTCCCGAAGGCGGCGAGGATCGACAAACGCCTGTCCTACAAGCCCGCGCGCCGCTAGGCTCTTCGAAGCTCTTTCTCACCGTCGAAACCGCACACCCGAGCTGCCTCAACAGGGGGAGCGAAGATTGCGCGTTCAGGCGTCAATTCTGTCAAGACTCGCGTGGCTCCGCCCGCCATTGCCCCGCCCCTCGCCCCGGCCTAGACCGCGGCATGACCGACACGCCCCGCCCCCGCCTCGCCTATCATCACACGCCGGGCGCCGGGCCGACCATCGTTTTCCTGCCCGGCTATGCCTCCGACATGACCGGGACCAAGGCGACGGCGCTGGAGGCCTGGGCACAGGCGAACGGCCGCGCCTTCCTGCGCTTCGACTATGCCGGCTGCGGCCAGAGCGAGGGTGCGTTCGCCGACCAGACGCTCGCCGGCTGGCGCGACGACGTGCTGGCGATGCTGGATTCGGTCGCGTCCGGTCCGGTCGTGCTGGTCGGCTCGTCGATGGGCGGCTGGCTGATGCTGCTCGCGGCCAAGGCGCGGCCGGAACAGGTCGTCGGCCTGGTCGGCATCGCGCCCGCGCCCGATTTCACCGACTGGGGCTTCACCACCGACGAGAAGATCGCGATGCTGCAGACCGGGCGGCTGGAACGCCCCAATGCCTATGGTCCCGAGCCGACGCTCTATACTCGCGCCTTCTTCTCCAGTGGCGAGGCGAACCGGCTGATGTTCGGAGAGATTCCATTCGACGGTCCGGTGCGGCTGGTGCAGGGCCAGCGCGACGCCGATGTGCCCTGGCACCGCGCCACGCACCTCGCCGGACTGATCCGTTCAGCCGACGTGCAGACGTGGCTGGTCAAGGACGGCGATCACCGCCTGTCGCGCGACACCGATATCGCGCTGGTCATCCGGGCGGTCGAGGATGTGCTCCACCGCTTATGATCGCCTTGCTCTTCGCCGCCGCCGTTCAGTCCGCAACCCCTGCCCCGCCGGCGGCGCGGGCCGCCGCCCTGCCCGAGGATTCGCGGGAAGCCCGCTACCAGCGCTGCGTGGTCACCGCCGAAAGCGATCCCGCCGCGGCACGGGCCGAGGCGCTGCGCTGGGCGGCGGCCGGCGGCAGCTGGTTCGCGCGGCAATGCGCCGGCCTCGCCTATACGCAGGAGCGCAACTGGACCGCCGCCGCCGGCGAGTTTGAGGCCGCAGCCAAGGCGGCGGAGCTCGGCCACAACGTCCGCGCCGCCAATTACTGGGCGCAGGCGGGCAATGCTTGGTTGGCGGCGGGCGACCCCGGCAAGGCGCGGGCAGCGCTCGACACCGCGCTGGTCGCCGGCACGCTGACCGGGCTGGCGCTCGGCGAGGCACAGCTCGACCACGCTCGCGCGATGGTCGCCGCCGGCCAGAATGACGCGGCGCGCCGCGATCTCGATCTGGTGCTGACCACCGCCGGCGACGATCCGCTCGCCTGGCTGCTGTCGGCGACACTGGCGCGGCGCGAAGGCGACGTGCCCCGCGCCAGAAAGGACATCGCGGAGGCGCTGCGCCGGTCGCCGGACGATGCCTCGGTCCAGCTCGAGGCCGGCAACATCGCCGCACTCGCCCGCGACGAAGCCGGGGCGCGGGCCGCTTGGGCACAGGCCGCCCGTCTCGCCCCGACCAGCCCGGTCGGCAAGAGCGCCCTCGCCGCGCTCCAGCAGTTCGACACGCCGGCCACCACGCCGGCGTCGACGTCGGTGCCGCCCGCTCAGTCGAGGTAGAATTCGACCGTCGTCACCACCCGGACCTTCTTGAAGGGCGTGTCGGCGACGCCATAGCCACCCTGTTCGCCGTCTCGCGCTTCGACCGAGAAATAGCCCTGGGTCGCGCTTTTGATACCGCCGACACCGGTGCCGCTGTCCTTGGCGAACTGTTCGGCGGCGGCGCGCGCGTCCCGGGTCGCGGCGGCGACCATGGCGGGCTTGATGTCGTTCAGCCGGGTGAAGCTGTAGGTCATCCCCGACCCTTCCTGCAGCCGCACGCCCTGGCGGATCAGGTCGAACTGCCGCGCGACCGCGGCCCGCGCGCGGGGAATGTCGGTGGTGCGCAGCTGCAGGCGCTGAGTGATCGTCACGTGCGGCACGTTGTTGACGAAATTCTGGTTCACGCCGACGCCGGCGGGCGCCAGCGCCGACGCCGGAAAGCCGAGCCCGGCGAAGAAGCGCCGCAACGTCTCCGTGTCGCGCTGGATCGCCGCCTGTGCGGCGGCGGCGTCGGTGCCCTGTTCCGAGTAATTGAGCGTCCACACCGCAAGATCGGCAGTCACGTTCCGCTCGGCGAGGCCGCGGACGGTGACGGCGCGATCCGCCTGCTTGGCGCGGAGCAGACCGTTGCCGAGCAGATAGCCGCCGATGACGATCCCGACCGCCAGGATCAGCGCCGCGATCCACAGCCCCATCTCACGCCGCGCCACCTGCCGACTTTCCATCGCGCCCTCCGCTCCCATATAGCCGGCAGAAGGCTGCGCCCCTGCCGATGAACCGTGCATTTACAGCGACGAACGGAGATCACCATGACCTATTACCTGCACACCATGATCCGCGTCAGCGATCCAGACGCGACGATCCGGTTCTTCGAGCTGCTCGGGTTGAAGGAAGTGCGCAGGACCGAAAGCAAGGCGGGCCGGTTCACGCTGATCTTCCTGGCCAGCGAGGAGGATGCCAAGATCGGCAACCGCCGCGCCGAGGTCGAGCTGACCTACAATTGGCCGGAGGAGGACGGCTCCGCGCCGGAACACTATACCGGCGGTCGCAACTTCGGTCACCTCGCCTATCGGGTCGACAACATCTACGACATGTGCGCGCGGCTGCAGGATGCCGGCGTGACGATCAACCGCCCGCCGCGCGACGGCAACATGGCCTTCGTCAAGACGCCGGACGGCATCTCGATCGAGTTGCTGCAGCTCGGCGAGCCGCTTGCCCCGGCCGAACCCTGGGCGTCGATGCCCAACACCGGGACCTGGTGAATGAGCGCCGCGCTGGAGATCGTCCGCGTCCCCGTCCTTGCGGACAATTACGCCTGGCTGATCCACGATCCGGCCAGCGCCGAGACGGTCGCGGTCGATCCCGGCGAGGCGCAGCCGCTGCTCGATGCGGCGGCGCAACGCGGCTGGACGATCGGCCAGGTGTGGACGACGCACTGGCATCCCGATCACACCGGCGGCAATGCGGCGATGCGGGCCGCCGGGGCGCGCATCACCGGACCGGCGGCGGAGGCGGCGAAGATACCGACGCTGGACGTCACGGTCGGTGAAGGCGATACGGTACGGATTGGCGATCACGTCGCCGATGTCTGGCACGTGCCGGGCCATACCGCGGGGCACATCGCCTTTCACCTTCGCGACGACGGCGTCGTGTTCACCGGTGACACCTTGTTCGCGATGGGTTGCGGCCGGCTGTTCGAGGGCGATGCGGCGCAGATGTACGGCAACATGCGGCGCTACGCCGCGTTGCCTGACGATACGCGCGTCTATTGCGGCCATGAATATACCCAGTCGAACGGCCGTTATGCCCGCGTCGCCGAGCCCGACAACCAGGCCATCGCCGAACGGCTGGCGGAGGTCGACGCGCTCCGCGCGCGTGGCGAGGCGACGGTGCCGACGACGATCGGCCTGGAACGCGCGACCAATCCGTTCCTGCGCGCCGGATCGGCGGAAGCGCTTGCCAAATTCCGTGCCGCAAAGGATGCTTTCAAGGGCTAAAATCGGCGACTGGTGCGTTGGGGCAGCATGATCGGCAAAGCGTGGATCGTCGGGCTTGCAGCCCTGTGTGCAACCGCCGCCTGCACCGGCCAGGCGACGGCACCGCAGCCCAGCGCCGCGGCCAGCGCGGGTCTGGCCAAGGAGCTGGCTGGGCTGACCCCGCACGAGACCACCAGCTGCATCACCCTGCTGCCGACCCAGCAGACCAAGGGCTATGGCCCGACGATCGTCTACGTCGTCAACCAACGGCTGAAATATCGCAACGACACGAGTGGCGGTTGCGAGGCGATCGGTCGCGGCGACGCTTTGGTCACGCGCACCACCACCTCGCAATTGTGCCAGGGCGACATCGCGACGACCGTCGACACCACGTCGCGCACCTTCTCCGGCAGCTGCTCCTTCGGCCCCTTCACCCGGTATAGCGCCAAATGACATCCCGCATCCCCCGCCATGTCGCCCCGCTCGCCCTGCTGCTGCCGCTCGCCCTGACCGCCGCTGCCAAGGACCCGCTCGCCGGCCGCGTCGCCGGTCCGCCGAGCGAGTGCATCTCGCTCAGTTCGACGCACGGACCGGAGGTGATCGACACTCACACCATCCTCTACACCGAGGGTGCCGGACGCCGGATCTGGAAGACCGGCCCGGTCGGCGACTGCCCGTCGCTGCGGCCGCTCAACACGCTGATCATCGACGTCTACGGCGGCCAGCTGTGCCGCAACGACCGCTTTCGCGTGCTGGAGCCGGGGGTCAGCATCCCGTCCGCTTACTGTCGCTTCACCGCCTTCACCCCCTATCAGAAGCCGCGCTGAGACGGCGGTCCCGCGGCCGGAGCCGCGGGGTTTCGGTCATAGTACGAAGCGGCTGAGATCGGTGTTGCGGGCGATCCCCGCCAGCTGCGCCTCGACATAGCCGGCGTCGACCGTCACCGGCTCGCGCCGGTCCTCCGCGTCGAAGCTGACGTCCTCGAGCAGCTTTTCCATCACCGTCTGCAAGCGGCGCGCGCCGATATTTTCGACCTGACCGTTTACCTCCGCAGCGATACGCGCGATCGCGGCGATCCCTTCGGCGGTGAAGTCGACCGCGACTCCCTCCGTCCCCAGCAGCGCCTTGTACTGCGCCGGCAGCGACGCCTTGGTGTCGGAGAGGATCGCGATGAAATCCTCCTCGGTCAGCCCTTTCAGCTCGACGCGGATCGGCAGACGGCCCTGCAGCTCGGGCAGCAGGTCGCTCGGCTTCGCGACGTGGAAGGCGCCGGAGGCGATGAAGAGGATATGGTCGGTCTTCATCGGCCCGTATTTGGTCGCCACCGTCGTGCCCTCGATCAGCGGCAGCAGGTCGCGCTGCACGCCCTCGCGGCTGACCGAGCCGCCGCGCACGTCGGACACCGCGATCTTGTCAATCTCGTCGAGGAACACGATGCCGTTCGCCTCCGCATCGGCCAGCGCCGTGCGGTTGACGTCGTCCTGGTCGAGGCGCTTGTCCGCCTCTTCCTCGACCAGCTTGTCCCAGGCCGCGCGCACCGTCAGCTTGCGCCTCTTCAGCGGCTGGCCGCCGCCGAACGACTTCATCATCTCGCCGAGGTTGATCATCTGCGCGCCGGCGCCGGGGATGTCGAACGGTGCCGCGGGCGCCTGTTCCACCTCGATCTCCACCTCCGCGGTGTCGAGATGACCGTCGGCGAAGCGCTGCTTGAAGCTTTCGCGCGTCGCCTGGCTCGAATCCTTGCCGACCAGGGCATCGAGCAGGCGCTTCATCGCCGCCTCCTCGGCCTTGTCCTTGACGGCGACGCGGCGGCGCTCCTTCTCCAGCCGTATCGCTTCCTCGACCAGGTCGCGGGCGATCTGTTCGACGTCGCGGCCGACATAGCCGACCTCGGTGAACTTGGTCGCCTCGACCTTGACGAAGGGCGCATCGGCCAATTTGGCGAGACGGCGGCTGATCTCCGTCTTGCCGCAGCCGGTTGGCCCGATCATCAGGATGTTCTTCGGCGTCACCTCGTCGCGCAGCTCGGCGTCGAGCTGCTGGCGACGCCAGCGGTTGCGCAGCGCCACGGCAACGGCGCGCTTGGCGTCGCGCTGGCCGACGATATGGGCGTCGAGGGCGGCGACGATCGCCTTGGGGGTCAAGTTCTGGTTCATCGGGTCACCCGGTGGCCGCGCGGACGATCCGGCGCGGCACAGTTGGAAAGTCTCAAAGGTCGCACCCGGAAGGGGTGCAGCCGAACGTCACGAAGGTCGCACCGAGGGCGCGTCCGGAAAGTCTCAAAGGTCGCACCCGTGCAGGGACCGCATCAGGACGTGCTGTCCAGCGTCTCCACCGTCACGCGATCGTTGGTGTAGACGCAGACGTCGGCGGCGATCTGCATCGCCTTGCGGCAGATCGTCTCGGCATCGCCCTCATAGTCGACCAAGGCGCGGGCGGCGGCGAGGGCGTAATTGCCGCCCGATCCAATCGCGGCGATGCCGTTCTCCGGCTCCAGCACGTCGCCGTTGCCGGTCAGGATCAGCGTCACCTCCTTGTCGGCGACGATCATCATCGCCTCGAGGTTGCGAAGATATTTGTCGGTGCGCCAGTCCTTGGCGAGTTCGACCGCGGCGCGCATCAGCTGCCCCTGATGCCGCTCCAGCTTCGCCTCCAGCCGCTCGAACAACGTAAAGGCGTCGGCGGTGGCGCCGGCGAAGCCGCCGATCACCGCACCCTTGCCGTCCGGGCCGTCGGCGCCGAGCCGGCGGACCTTGCGGGCGTTCGGCTTCATCACCGTCTGGCCCATCGAAACCTGCCCGTCGCCGATGACGACGACCTTGCCGCCGCGTCGTACCGACAGGATGGTGGTGCCATGCCAGACCGGCATGGCGTGAGGATCGTTCCCGCTCATGGGCCGCATGTAGGGATCGCGGGCGGCGGATGCCAAGGGCCCGATCCTCCCCGTGTACGGGGGAGGATCGCCAGATTACTCCACCCCGCGCGCCTTGCCGATGCTGCGCGCCACGGTGTAGCCGACATAGCCCGTGCCGAAGAGCGCGTAGAGCGGCTCCGGTATCGCGCGCAGATAGGCGGCCATGCCCGCCGCCATCGCCGCCGCCGCGGCGGGGCGGATGGCGGCGAGCAGCCCCATCGGAATCGACCAGAGCAGCAGCACGTACATGACGTACAGGAACGCGGGTCGCGCCCGCGTGACCCAGCGGTCGGTCGTCCGGGTACCCGCCTCGTCGATCGCGCTCATCCGACCCGCCCCGCCAGCCAGCCGTAGAGGAATGCCTCGTCCGCCGGTCGTCGCTCGGCGAGGCGAACGTAGCGCTCGCCGCGCAACGCCTGCACTGCCTTGACCATCACCCCCTCGCCCGCCGGGCCGCGCAGTTTCAGAAAGGCAGCGATCGCCGCGATGGTGCGGGCCCCGACGCGGCCGTCGACCGGCAGGTCGGCATAATCGTGCCCGCCGCGATTGAGCGCGTTGAGCGCCCGCTGCAGAAAGCCGCCCGCCGTCGCCACGCCCATGTTGACACCCGCGTCGAACAGCTCGGCGGCGAGGATCGGCGCGATCGCCGCCACCCGGTCCCAACCCGGCGCGATCCAATAGCGCCGCCGGTAGATGTCGACCGCCGTGGCACGCGGCAGCGCCCGCATCGGTCCCGCATAGCCCTCTTCACGCGCGACCGCCGCGGTGATTCCCCAGCAGGTCTCGCCACCCCGGTCCGCCGCATCATGCACATAACCGCCCTCGCGCGCGATGAGGCGGTCGATCAGTCCGTCGATATCCATGTCCTACCCTCCCGAATGTCAGGATCGAACCATATTGGTTCGTTGTAGGACAGCGAAATCGTCAGCCGAAGGGGCGGTCCAGCGCAGGCTGCGGCTCGGTGAACCAGGCGGCGCCCGTCTCGGTGACGTGGAAGTGATCCTCCAGGCGGACGCCGAAGCGATCCGGTACGACGATCATCGGCTCGTTGGAGAAGCACATGCCCGGCGCCATCGGCGTGCGGTCGCCGCGGACCAGATTGGCCGGCTCGTGGATCGACAGCCCGATGCCATGCCCGGTGCGGTGCGGCAGGCCGGGCAGGCGATAGTCCGGCCCCAGCCCGTTGGCGACCAGCACCCGCCGCGCGGCGGCATCGACCTGCTCGCAGGGGACGCCGGGAGCGACGGCGGCGAAGGCGGCGGCCTGCGCCTCCTTCTCGATCTGCCAGATCGCCGCGACCTCGTCCTCGACGCGGCCGAAGGCATAGGTGCGGGTGATGTCGGAATGATAGCCGTGCACCGTCGTGCCGGTGTCGATCAGCACCAGCTGATCCTCCTCCAGCTGCTGGTCGCCGGGCAGGCCGTGCGGAAAGGCGGTGGCGCGGCCGAACTGTACCGCGCAGAAAAACGAGCCGGTGCCGCCGATCGCACGATGCGCGTCGTCGATGAAGCGTGCGACCGCGCTGGCGGCGATGCCGGGGCGCAGGATGCGGGCGGCGCGCGCCTGCACCTCCAACGTCATCGCCTTGGCCTCGGCGAGCAGGGCGAGTTCGGCGGGCGACTTGATCATCCGGCAGCCGTCGATCGCCGCGGCACCGTCGATCGCGGTCAGGCCGAGGCCGCGCAGCCGCTCGCCCCAGGCGAAGGGCAGCAGCGGGTCGATCGCGACGGTCGCGCCGCGCGGCAGCGCGTCGGCGACCAGCGCCGTCGGCGCCTCCTCCTCCTCCCACAGCCGCAGCTCGGCATCGATGACGAGCGCGGCGACCAGCGATCCTTCCTCGAAGCGCGGGCAGACGATCGACGGCGTGCCGCGCACCGGCAGCAGCAGCGCGACCATCCGCTCGGTCGCCGCCCAGGGCACACCGGTGAAATAACGCAACGACGCGCCGGCATGGACGAGCAGGGCGTCGGCGCCGAGCCGCTCGGTCAGCGCGCGCGCCTTGTCGAGACGGGCGGCATATTCGCCGGCGGCGATGGCGGGCGCGCGGGTTGCGGGCGGACGGATCGCGGCGAGTTCGGTCGCGGCGTCGGAGGTGGCGATCATGGCAGGCGTCCCGTCAGGCGTTCGAGGGCGAAGGGGGCGAGGTCGGCGGCGGGCGTCGCGCCGGTGACGAGGTCGGCGACCAGCTCGCCGGTCAGCGGGCCGAGCGTCAGGCCGAGATGCTGGTGGCCGAAGGCGTAAAAGAGGTCGTCGACCTGCGTCGCCCGGCCGATCGCGGGCAGATAGTCGGGCAGCGTCGGGCGGACGCCCATCCAGCGACTCGCGACCGGTCCGACGGGCAGGCCGAGCGCGGCGACATGCGCCTCCAGCCGGCGCCACTTGCGCGGGTCGGCGGGCGCCTCGGCGCGGCCGAACTCGACGAAGCCGGCGGCCTGAACGGTATCGGCATAGCGGGTGACGATCAGCGAGCGGTCCTCGAAGACGACGGGCACCTGCCCCGCCGGCCAGTCGCCGGGCGCGAAGCGGGCATGATAGCCGCGCTCGGCGATCAGCGGCACGCGCCAGCCGATGCTGGCGAGCAGCGCGCGTGAGCCGATGCCGGCGGCGACGACGATACGGTCCGCCGCGACGCCCTCGATCGCGACGCGGCGCCCGTCGCGGATCAGTCGCGCGCGCTGCGTCACGCGTTCAACGCCGGCGCGGGCCAGGGCCGCGTCGAGCGCGGCGGCGAGCCGGCCGAGATCGGCGATGCGGCCGGTGCCGTCGAAGCGGACGGCGCCGGCGACGGCGGGCGCGAGACCGCGCAGCGTCGCCAGTTCGCCCGCGGCGAGGTCGCGCAGCGACGCCGTGCCGATCGGCGCTGCGGCCCAGGCGGCGCGGCCCGCCGTGGCGGTGGCGCCGCTCTCCCAGGCGACGACATGGCCATCGAGGGCCAGCAGCGTCGGCGCGTCGATCGCCGCCGCCAGCCGCTGCCAAGCCGGCGCCGCCGCGCGCAGCAGCGTGCCGAGCGCGTGCGTACCGGCGGCGAAACGGGCGGGCCGCGCCGCCAGCGCGAGGCGCAACGAGAAGGGCAGCCACGCACCGGCCATGCGCGGCGGCAGCGCCACTGCGCCACCGCGCAGGAACAGCCGCCGCGGCACCGAGGCGATGGTGGCGAGCGAGGCGAGCGGTGCGCCCTGTTCGATCGCGATATGACCGGCATTGCCCCAGGACGCCGCCGCCATATCGCCGTCGTCGACCAGCACCACGCGCGCGCCGCGGCCGGCGAGCGCCAGTGCGATGCTGCGCCCGACGATACCGCCGCCAAGGATCGCGATCTTCACGCCAGGAACCTCATCGTCGGCGACCTATCGTATACGATCACTGCCCGCAAGTCGCAGTAACATAGGCATATCGCCAAGTCGCCGGGATCTGATATACGGTACCCTCTACGCCCGCCATCATGTTGGAAGGGCGGCGTTAAGCGCGCCGGGGCGTCCTGCCCCGTGCGTCCCCCAGGAGCCTGTTGCATGACCATCGTCGTCCGTACGCTGTCCGATCAAGTATTTGAGATCGTTCGCGAACGGATCGTCTCCGGGTCGATACCGACGAGCGCGCCGATCCGCCAGGACGCGCTGGCCGCCGAACTGGGCGTCAGCAAGATCCCGCTTCGCGAGGCGCTGGCCCGGCTGGAACAGGAAGGGTTGCTCGTCAGCCAGGCCAACCGCGGCTATACGGTGCGGCCGATGTCGGCGGACCAGGCCGACGAGATCTACGCGCTGCGCCTGGCGATCGAGCCGCTCGCCGCGGCGCGTGGCGCGGCGGAGGCGACGCAGCGCGAACAGGCGGAGGCACTGGCCGCCTTCCACGCGCTCGACACCGCCGCGTCGGAGAATCTAGCCGAGGTGGCGGTGCGCAACCGCGACTTCCATACCGCGCTGGTGCGCCCGGGCGGCCGGTTGCTGACCACGCAGTTGGTCGAGCGTCTCGCGGTGCTCGCCGAACGCTATGTCATCACCCATCTGCAGCCGGCGGGACGTGAGGATCGCGCGCATCTGGAGCATCGCGAACTGATCGATGCGTGGCTCGGCCGCGAAAGCTCGACGGTGGAGGCGGTGATGACGCGGCATCTGGCGGCCACGCTGGACGATTTGCGCGCGCAGTTCAGCGCCACGGCGTGATCAGGACCGTCCCATCCGCGAACCCGCGATCCGCAAACCCATGTTGCAACCGATCGGCCGCTTGTGCTTAGTGACCGCGAAAGTGCACGCGTGACCATCGACATACCCAATCACCTGAGCGACTATTTCGCCCGATCCCATATCGCGCTCGCGCTGGCCGCGGCGACGGACGACAATCCGTTGCTGCTCGTCAACGCGCCGTTCCGCGCGCTGACCGGCTATCGCGACGAGGATGTGATCGGCCGCAATTGCCGCATGCTCCAGGGCGACGCCCCCAACGTCGAGCCGCGCGCGGTGCTGCGCGAATTCCTCGCCGACGACCGCGAGGGCAACGTACGCACCCCGATCATCAACTTCCGCAAGGACGGCTCGCCGTTCGTCAACCTGCTCTTCATGTCGAAGCTGCGCGCGCTCGATCGCACCGTCCGCTACGTCTTTGCCTCGCAATTCGACATCAGCCGGTCGCAGCCCGACATGCTGGCCGAATATGACGACCAGCTCGCCCGCACCCTGGGTCAGCTGCGCCCGGTGCTCGCGGAAAGCGGCATCGTGCTGGAGGGATCGCTGGTGACGATCGCCAACACCGCCGCGACCGTCGCCCAGGCCAAGCTGACGCTCGCCGATCTCGATGCCAAGCCCTTTGGCTGACGATCCGTCCGACCCGCCACCAGAGGCGCTGCCGATCGTCGGCATCGGCGCCTCCGCTGGCGGGTTGGAAGCGTTGCGCGACATGCTGGCGCCCGCCCGCGCGCCGACCGGGATGGCGTTCGTCATCGTCCAGCATCTCGATCCCAATCACGAAAGCATGCTGGCGCAGCTGCTCGGCCGCCACACCAGCCTCGACGTGCTGCAATGCGAGGGCGGCGAGCGGGTCGAGGCGGACCGCGTCTACATCATCCCGCCCGGCCACGGCCTGGTGGTGCGCGACGGCGTGCTGGAGCTGACCGATTTCGCCCAGCCCCGCGGCCTGCGCCGGCCGATCGACGATTTCTTCCTGTCGCTCGCCTCGGACCAGCAGGGTAACGCCGCCTGCGTCATCCTGTCGGGGACCGGCGCCGACGGCACCACCGGCCTGCGCGCGGTCAAGGAGAATGGGGGCGTCTGCGTCGTCCAGCAGCCGGAAACCGCCCGCTACGACGGCATGCCGCTGTCGGCGGTCGGCACCGGGCTGGTCGATTTCGTCAAGACGCCAGGCGAGATCATCCAATGCCTGCACGGCTTCTTCTCGCGTCGTGGCGGCGAGGCCGGCGAGGCGGAAGCGGGGGTCGTCGCCGACCATGTCGACGATCTGTGCCGGGTGTTGCGCACCGCGGTCGGCCACGATTTCTCCGGCTACAAGCGGTCGACGCTGGTCCGCCGCGTCGAGCGGCGCATGCACGTGCTCGGCATCGAGACGGGGCGCGCCTACCTCAACCGCGTCCGCAACGATGCCAAGGAATGCGAGGCGCTGTTCCGCGACCTCTTGATCAACGTCACGCGCTTCTTCCGCGACGCCGAATATTTCGAGGTGTTGCGCAGCCGCGCGATCGAACCGCTGCTGCGCGACCGTGCCCCCGACGAGGACGTGCGCGTCTGGATTCCCGGCTGTTCGAGCGGCGAGGAAGCCTATTCGATCGCGATGCTGTTCGCGGAAGCCGCGCGGACCACCGGCCAGCCGCTCGCCGTGCAGATCTTCGCCACCGATATCGACGAACAGATGCTGGCGATCGCGCGCGAGGGCACCTATCCCGCCTCGGCGCTGGCCGACATCCCGCCGCCGCTGCGCGAGCGGTACACCGTGCCGCATGCCGAGCGCTTCACCATGGCGCCGGCGATCCGCGACATGATCCGGTTTTCCAACCACAGCCTGGTCAAGGATCCGCCGTTCTCGCGCATCGACCTGCTGTCGTGTCGCAACCTGCTGATCTATTTCGACGACCAGCTGCAGCAATCGATCATGCCGCTGCTCCATTACGCGGCGCGGCCCGGCGGTTTCCTGTTCCTCGGCCCGTCGGAAAGCGTCGGCCGCTTCGAACATCTCTTTCCCGTCCTCGACCAGCATGCGCGCCTGTTCGAGCGGTCGCCGGGAGCGCCGAGCTACCCGATCGACCTGCCGGGCAGCCTGCGCCAGCGCACGCCGCGGCGCGAGCGCGACATCGGCGGCGGGTCGAGCCTGATGGGCGACGAAGGCGCGGCGATCCGCCGCATCGTCGATCGCTATGCCCCGCCCAGCCTGATCCTCGACCAGGACGGCGGCATCCTGTCGGCGTTCGGCAAGCTCGGCCGCTATTTCGACTTTCCGGTGACGCGAACCGGCGGATCGAGCGCGATCACCCTCGCCCGCCCCGGCCTGCGCACCGTGCTCGGCCCGCTGCTCCGCCAGGCGCGCGACCAGCGCAAACGACTGGTCGCGCGCGACGTCGCGGTGACCGGCGAGTTCGGCACGCAGATGGTCGAGGTGGTGTGCGAGCCGCTGTCCGACGGCACCTTGCTGTTCGTCTTCCGCGAGAGCGGACCGTTCCGACCGGCCGACGCCAACGACCTGACCGACATGGAATCGGGTGACGACCATGTCGAGGCGTTGGAAGACGAGCTGCGCCTGACCCGGCATCGGCTGCGCTCGACCGTCGAGGAACTGGAGACGGCGAACGAGGAGCTGAAGAGCTCCAACGAAGAAATGATGTCGATGAACGAGGAGCTCCAGTCGACCAACGAGGAGCTGTCCACCGTCAACGACGAACTGAAAAGCAAGGTCGACCAGCTCACCGTCGCCAATTCCGACCTGAAGAATTTCTACGAATCGACCGATCTTGCGATGATCGTCGTCGATGCGGAGCTGCGCATCCGCAGCTTCACCGAGGGGGCGACGACGATCTTCCCGCTCAAGGCGGCGGATCGTGGCCGGCCGCTGACCGATGTCGCCAGCCGGCTGGAGACGACCGACTATCTGGACGACGCGCGCAACGTCGCGGCCGGCGCCGGGCCGCTGCAGCGACGGGTCGCCACCCGCGACGGCGAACGCGTCTTCTCGCTCAGGGTGCTGCCCTATCGCACCCAATCGGGGTCGACTGACGGCGCCACCCTGCTGCTCACCGACATCACCGACGCGCTCGACATGGAGCGTCAGCTCGCCTCCGAGCGCGAGCGACTCGACCTCGCGATCAAGGCGGGCGGGATCGGCGTCTGGGAATATTGTCCGGAGACCGGCGAGACGATCCTCGACGGCGTCGAACAGGCGCTGTTCGCGGTCAGCGGTCCCGATGCGGGACGGATCGACCCGCTGCTGGCGCGGATCGAGCCCGACGATCGCCGCGCGGTGGAGGAATCGCTGCGCCGCGCCGCCACCGGCGCCTGCGACTTCGAGGCCAGCTTCCGCGTCCGTCACGGCGACGGTACGGTGCGCTGGCTCAAGGGCTTCGGCCGGCTGATCGCGGGCAGCGCGCCGCCGCGCCTGATCGGCGTGTCGATCGACGTGTCGCCCGAATATGCGGTGGCGGAAACGCGCGAGCTGATGCTGCGCGAGATGAACCACCGCGTGAAGAACCTGTTCGCGATCGTCGGCGGCATGGTCGGCGCCGCCGCGCGCAGCCACGACGACGTGCGGACCTTCGCCGACGATCTCCGCGAGCGGATCTCCGCCCTGGGCCGCGCCCATTCGCTCGCCTCGCCGACGGGCGAGCAGCAGGCGATCGACCTGCAGGGCCTCGTCACCGCGACGCTCGCCCCCTATCGCGATCATGCCGGGATCGTAATGGACGGTCCGGACGTTCTGGTGGATCGGAACTGTCTCTCCCCGCTCGCGCTGATGCTGCACGAATGGGCCACCAACTCGGTGAAATACGGTGCGCTGGGGGCAGGACCGGCGGGACGGCTTGAGGTGCGCTGGCGAATGGAGAACAAGGGGTTGGTCTTGGACTGGAGCGAGCAGCGCCGCAGCACGGCGCCGGTCGGCACGGGCCGCGGCTTCGGCACGCTGCTGGTCGACACCTCGGCCCGTCAGCTCGGCGCGACGCTCGACCGCGCGATCACCAGCGACCGGTTCGCGCTGACCCTGACGCTGCCGCAGGACGTGCTCGTCCGTGGCTGACAAGGTGATGCTGGTCGAGGACGAGCTGTTCGTGGCGCTCGACGTGCAGATGACGATCGAGGAAGCCGGCCTGTCGGTCGAGGGGCCCTATACCTCGCTGGCCGAGGCGGAGGCGGCGTTGAGCACGCTCGACCCGCATGCGCTGCTGTGCGCGGTGCTCGACGTGCGGCTGCGCGATGGCGAGGTCTTTCCCGCGGCGGACCGGCTGAAGGCGGCGGGGGTGCCGATCATCTTCCACTCCGGCCATGCCGACCAGCAGGCGCTCGAGCGCCGCTATCCGGGGGCCCTAGTCTGCGGCAAGCCCTGTTCACCGGGCACGCTACGCAGCAGCATCCAGTCGATCGCCGAACACGTCGAGGATTGAGGCGCGCTGCGCCTTCCCGTTCCGGGAGGGCGTTCGCCGACGGTGCTGTTCGATAAATGGTCGGGGCGACAGGATTCGAACCTGCGACCCCCACACCCCCAGTGTGATGCGCTACCAGGCTGCGCTACGCCCCGACCGAGGGCCCGGCGACACTGCCGCGACGGACCCGAGCGCGGGCCTGTAGGCCGCTCCGCCGCGGCGCGCAAGCCGTCTTCGTCGTAAGCTGTGCGCAAAGCGGCAAAGATTGCGCGGCTCGCGAAGCGATGCTAGCCCGCGGCGCATCCTGTGCGACGGGAGCCTTTCCCGCCGCCGACCAGCCATGCACGGATCCGATGCTCATCTCCCCAGCTTATGCCCAGGCCGCCGGCGGCGCCGCTGAATCGGGCGGTATCGCCTCGTTCCTCAGCCTCGCCCCGCTGTTTCTCGTCTTCATCGTCTTCTACGTGCTGATGATCCGTCCGCAGCAGAAGCGGATGAAGACGCTGCAGCAGGCGGTCGAGGGCGTGAAGAAGAACGACACCGTCGTCACCGCCGGCGGCATCGTCGGCAAGGTGACCAAGGTCGAGGACCGTTTCGTCGAGGTCGAGATCGCACCGAACACCCGCGTCCGCATCGTCAAGTCGACGCTGAGCGAGGTGACCAGCGCCAACGCGAAGCCGGCGAACGACTGATGCTGGACTTTCCCCGCTGGAAGGTGACCGCGATCTGGGCGCTGCTCGCGGCCCTGTGCGCGCTGTCGATCCCGAGCTTCTTCTCGGAGGAACAGACCCGCAACTGGCCGGCGCATCCGCGCATCAACCTCGGTCTCGATCTCGCCGGCGGCAGCTATCTGCTGCTCGAGGCGGACACGCAGGATCTCGCCAACAGCCGCATCGAATCGATGCGCGACCAGATCCAGGGCTCGCTGCGCAACGGCACGCCGCGGATCGCGATCGGCGACATCTCGACGCGCGGCGGCCAGATCAGCTTCATGCTGCGCGATCCGACGCAGGTCGATGCGGCGCGCGAGCGGCTGCTCGGCATTACCGGCAGCGGCGCCGGCATGTCCGGCCAGCGCGAATGGGATATCCAGGTCGTCGACACCAGCCGCTTCATCGTCACCCCGACCAAGGCCGGGCTCGACCAGGCGGTGAAGACCGCGATGAACGACACCACCGACGTGGTGCGCAAGCGGATCGACGCGCTCGGCACGCGCGAGCCGACGATCGTCCGCCAGGGCGACAATCGCATCGTCGTGCAGGTGCCGGGCCTCAACAACCCGCAGGCGCTGAAGGACCTGCTCGGCAAGACCGCCAAGCTCGAATTCAAGCTGGTCGACACCACCGCCAATCCCGCCGACCTTGCCAAGGGCATCGCGCCGATCGGCAGCCAGATCCTGCCCTATGCGACGCCCGGCCTGCCGCCGATCGCGGTTAAGCGCGAGGTGATCATCTCCGGCGACATGCTCGCCGACGCGCGCCAGGCCTTCGACCAGCAGACCAACCAGCCCAACGTCGAAATGACGTTCAACGCCATCGGCGGCAGCCGCTTCGCCCGCGTCACCCAGGCGAACATCGGCAAGCCGTTCGCGATCATCGTCGACAACAAGGTGATCTCGGCGCCGAACATCCAGACCGCGATCCTGGGCGGCACCGCGACGATCAGCGGCGGCGGCTTCACGGTCGACAGCGCCAACCAGCTCGCGATCGCGCTGCGTTCGGGCAAGCTGTCGGTGAACCTCAAGGTGATCGAGGAATCGACCATCTCGGCCAGCCTCGGCAAGGATTCGATCCACAACGGCATCATCGCCTGCGCCGTCGCGGTGGCGCTGGTCATAGCCTTCATGTTCCTGACCTACGGCCGCTTCGGGCTCTACGCGAACCTCGCCGTGGTCATCAACGTGTTCGTCATCCTCGGCGTGCTCGCCGTGCTGCACGGCACGCTGACGCTGCCGGGCATCGCCGGCTTCGTGCTGACCATCGGCACCGCGGTCGACGCCAACGTGCTGATCAACGAGCGCATCCGCGAGGAACGCCGGCGCGGGCGCAGCGTCGTCCAGGCGGTCGAACTCGGCTACAAGGAGGCGAGCCGCACGATCTTCGAGGCGAACGTCACCCATGCCATCTCGGGCATCATCATGTTCGTGCTCGGCTCGGGCCCGGTGAAGGGCTTCGCGGTGGTGCTGCTGATCGGCATCTGCACCTCGGTGTTCACCGCCGTCACCTTCACCCGCATGCTCGTCGCACTGTGGATCCGGCGCAACAAGCCCAAGACGATCAACATCTGATCGGGGACCTGAACCATGAAACTCCTGAAAATCGTCCCCGACAACACCAACATCGACTTCGTCCGGCTGCGCGGCTGGGCGTTCGGCCTGACGCTGCTGCTCAGCGTGCTGGCGGTCGGCGTCACCTTGGTGCGCGGCCTCAATTTCGGCGTCGATTTCGCCGGCGGCCTCTCGATCGAGGAACGCTTCGTCACGCCGCCGGCGGAGGACAAGGTGCGCAGCGTCGTCAACGGCCTCGGCGTCGGCGAAGCCTCGCTCCAGCAGCTCAGCGATCCGCGGTCGCTGACCATCCTGCTCCCCGCGCAGGAAAGCGCCGACGAGGGTGCGACCAACGCGGTGGTCAAGAAGGTCGAGACCGCGCTGGCGCAGGCCTTCCCCGGCGCGACGTTCAGCCGCTATTCGACCGTGTCGGGCAAGGTGTCGGGCGAGCTGATCCGCAACGGCGTGCTCGCCGTCGTGCTGGCGATCATCGGCATCGGCCTGTTCGCGATCTTCCGCTTCGAATGGCAGTTCGGCGTGTCGACGATCGTCGCGATCGTCCACGACCTGTTGATGACCCTCGGCTTCTTCGCGATCACGCGGTTCGAATTCGACCTCAACATCGTCGCCGCGGTGCTGACCATCATCGGCTATTCGATCAACGACAAGATCGTCATCGACGACCGCATCCGCGAGAACATGCGCCGCTATCGCAAGATGGACATGCGCGAGATCATCAATCTGTCGGTCAACGAGACGCTGCCGCGCACGGTGATGACCTCGGTGACCATCCTGCTGGCGCTGGTCGCGATGCTGCTGCTCGGCGGGCACGTGCTGCGCGGCTTCACCGCGGCGATGATCCTCGGCATCGTCGTCGGCACCTATTCGTCGATCTACGTGTCGTCGTCGCTGCTGATCAGCCTGGGCCTGCGCGCCGAGCCCAAGGCGGAGAAGATCGGCACCAGCCCGATCGACAATGCCGAGCGCGTCGCGCCGCGCGACCGCTGAGCCGATCATGCGGATGGAGCGCGAGCAGCAGGCCGGCGGCCCGATCGTGCGGGGCTTCGCCGGCACCGGCTTCCGGGTGGACGACGGCGCGTATCGCGCGCTGCTGCTGACGGTCACCGCGGCGTCCGGCTGGACGCCGCCGCCGCTCGCCACGCTCGACGTCGACGCGCTGGCGCCGCTGCTCGATCCGGCGCCGGAATTCGTGCTGATCGGCACCGGCGCGACGCTGACCCGCCCCCCTGCTGCGCTGGTCGCGGCGTTGGACGCGCAGGGTATCGGCGTCGAGGCGATGGACAGCCGCGCCGCCGCCCGTGCCTGGGGCGTGCTGCGTGGCGAGGGTCGCCAGATCGCCGCCGCCCTCTACCCGCTCGACGCCTGAGCGGCTTCGCTTAAGCGGGCTCAGGACGCGGCGGCGCTTCGATCCGCGGTCGCGCCGCGTCCCCGGGCGACCAGCCCGGCGAGATGGACGAACAGCGCCGCGCCATTGGCGGCCCAGGTGAAGGGCGCCGCCATCGCGCGGGTCGCCTCGGCCGCCGGCGGGTCGGCGAGGATCGCGGCGATGCCGCCGGCGAATCCGGCCGCCGTCCGCGGCACGATCCGCCCCGCGTCCGGCCCGATCACCACTTCGCGCGCGCCGCCGGCGTCGGAAATCACCACCGGGGTACCGCAGGCGATCGCCTCCACCCAGGCGTTGGCGAGCCCTTCCGAGCGCGACGCGAGCGCCATGACGTCCGCCGCGCCGATCAGCGCGGGCAGGTCGTCGTGCGGGACGCCGCCGATCAGCCTGACCCGATCGGTGATGCCGTGCTGTGCGGCACGCGCGGCAAGGCGGTCGCGCTCCGGCCCCTCGCCGGCGATGATCAGCGTCACGCCCGGCAGTCCGGCGACCGCGTCGATGACGATGTCATGCCCCTTGCGCGGGATCAGTGCGCCGAGCGACAGCACCAACGGCCCGGCGACGCCCAGCGCCGCCTTCTGTGCTGCCCGGTCGCCGGGGCGGAATCGATCCTGGTCGACGCCCGTATAGTGGACGTGGATCCGCCCTGCCGGCATGCCGAGCGCGATCATGTCGTCCCGCATCGCCGCGCTCACCGCGAGCATGCCGTCCGCCGCCACGGCCGCCGCCCGCACCTGTCCCGCGGTGGCGCGCGCCGTGCCCCAATGGTGGATGTCGGCGCCGCGCGCCTTGATCGACACCGGCACGCCATAGCGCGCGCCGAGCGCCACCGCTGCCGGCCCGTCGGGGTAGAAGAAGGAGGCGTCGATCACGTCGAAGCGGAATTCGTCGCGCAGCCGATCGATCACTGGCACCAGCGCGCGTTGCAGACTGGCGGCGTTGCGGGGGCCGCCGACCCGCGGCAGCGCCACGAAACGCGGCCGCTCGACGGCCAGGCCGAGCCAGCGGTCGCGCAACGGCACCGTCTGCCGCCCGGCGGGGGCGAGCCAGGCGAGCGGGCCCGGCGGCGTCCCGATCGGCGCGACGACGCGCACCTCGACCCCCGGCACCGCCGCCAGCGCCTGCGTCTGGCGGGCGACGAACTGGCCGAAATTGGGCCGGCTCGCATCGGGAAACAGCGTCGAAAGCGTCAGCACGCGCAACATGCGCGCGGCTCTACCCTATCAGACGTTAAGGGGCGGTGATCCACCGCCCCGCTTCGGCCCTTATCGGCGCTGCGTGCCGGGATAGGCGAACAGCAGGTCGGCGTCCCCGTCGACCTCCACCGTCTCCGTGCCGGTGACGGTGACGCATTCGCCCGCCTTGAACGAGACGCCGGCGACGCGCCCCGATCCGCTGATCGGCACCAGCCAGCCCGTCGTCCCCTCCGGCAGCGCCACGTCGCGGCCCTGCGACCAGCGCTCCAGCACGAACTTCGGCCCTTCCACCAGGATCGTCCGGCCGGGCTCGACCTCGCCCGGCGAGGTGATCGGCCGATACGGTTCGAGATGCGCGACGTCGACGCCGTCCTTCAGGTGCAATTCGCGGTCGCTGCCATAGTCATACAGACGATAGGTCGTCTCGCTGTTCTGCTGCACCTCGATCAGCGTCAGCCCGCCGCCGATCGCGTGGATCGTGCCCGACGGTGCGTAATAGAAATCGCCCGCCTTCACCGGCACCCAGTCGAGATCCGATTCGATCGTGCCGTTCTGCGCGTCCGCGCGCAGCTGGTCCTTGCCGATCGGCTGCTTGGGGCCGAGCGCGATTGTCGAATCGGGCCGAGCGCTCAGGATCGTCCAGCATTCGTCCTTGCCGCGCGGCAGGCCGCGGGCATGCGCCTGCTCATCGTCCGGATGCACCTGCACGGACAATTTCTGACCGGTAAACAGATATTTGATCAGCAAGTCCGGGGTCGTGTCGCCCGGCTCTTGAAACCAGATCTCACCGACGGGATCGCCGCTCACCGGCGCATCCTCGAAGCCGAAGCCCAGATCGTGCCGCCCCCAGGGCTTTTCGACGCGGTGGGTGTGGAGCAACGTGGCGGGCATCGAGAGACCTTTCGCGGGGGAACAAATCCGGGGTGCAACGAATGACGTGGGGGATTGTTCGCGCCAACCCCCTTACGCTAAGAGCCGTAGCCGATGCGTATCCCCCAGTCCAAGGCGCTGACCGCCGCTCTGCTCGCCGCCCTCGTCCTGCCGATGGCGGGTTGCGCCCGCAACCGCGCGAAGAGCGACCTGCCCTATGTCGCGCGCGACGTCGGCACGCTCTATTCCACCGCCAAGACGCGGCTCGACCAGCACCGCTACAAGGAAGCGGCGCAGCTGTTCGACGAGGTCGAGCGCCAGCACCCCTATTCGATCTGGGCCCGCCGCGCGCAGCTGATGAGCGCGTTCAGCTATTATCTCGACCGTGACTACACCAAGTCGATCCAGTCGGCGCAGCGCTTCATCTCCGTCCACCCCGGCAATCGCGATGCGCCCTATGCCTATTACCTCGTCGCGCTGAGCTATTACGAACAGATCCGCGACGTCACCCGCGACCAGAAGATCACGCTGCAGGCGCTCAGTGCGCTCGGCGAGCTGACCCGCCGCTATCCCAACACGCGCTACGCGTCGGATGCGCGGTTGAAGATCGACCTGGTCAACGACCATCTGGCCGGCAAGGAAATGGAGATCGGTCGCTTCTACGAAACGCGCGGCCAGTGGCTGGCGGCGACGCTGCGCTTCCGCACCGTGGTCGACAAGTTCCAGACGACGACGCACATCCCGGAAGCGCTGATGCGCCTGACCGAAAGCTATCTCGCCCTCGGCCTGCCCGAAGAGGCGCAGAAGGCGACCGCGGTGCTCGGGGCCAATTATCCCGGCACCGACTGGTACAGCCATGCCTACAAGCTGATGCAGGAGCATCCGGTGCAGAAGGTCGCAGCGGTCGCGCCGGGCCAGCCGATCGTGCCGGTCGGCACCCCCGGCGCCGCGCCCACCCTGCCCGGCGCCTCGACCAAGAGCGGCGGCGCGCCGAGCGCGACCAGCACCGGCCCGGCGCCGGTGGGTCCGGCCGGCAGCACGAGCGCGGGTCGACCGACCAACTGACGCACGCGGGACAACGCGCGGCTTGATCGAAGTCTGACGGTACCCCGGCCAGAGCGCCGGGGTACCGCGTCCTTCCCTGCGTTGACCCCACCCTCGAGATCGAGGCGACGCAACAACGCTCCGGCAGTTGGAGCGGTACGTCCGCTTTTGGGGGAAAGCGGACGTTAGCGTGAAAAAGTGCAGATTGGCTTTCCGCCACGAACGCCTGACTCGATGACTGCATGATTGTACCGGCCAGCGCTATCAAGTAACTTTTGACCGCACGCAGATATCGGGTAATCGCAATCTGCGACACATGGTAAAGGAGTCGATTCGTCTCTTATCTGACTCAAGAATAACGTATCTCTATCAAACGACTCCTGCCAAGATTTACTTTTCAGTTGTTGGTCAGGCGTCTCCAAAGCGCGACCATGGCAGCTTTCATAGCCAGCTACGTACATCATAGACGCTTCGCCATTTTGGTTATAACGGTATAGGCGATAATCGTGTCGTTTGATTGCCTCGTTGGCGGCTATTTTAGGATCGCTAAGTTTAGTCAAATCGGCTATGCAAATTTTGTAATCAAGTTGTAGGGCCGATGCTTGCTTTTGGTTCGAATTATCCCGGTGGCGACCGTCACAAGCGGCGACCAAGGAGCAAATAGCAAATAGGGTGATTGGGCCGCCGCGCTTCATTCGAGAAGACTGCCACTCGACGCGAATGTCCGCAATTGGGCGAAAGCGGACGAGCGCTATCGAGGGGTTGCTGACCTATAGGTGCCTTTGTCTAATTCGATTGGCCCAGCGGCCGATAAAGCTTTTCATTAACATGCCCGCAGCTACGTTTATCAATCCACCCAAGACAACAAGTAATTGATTATGACAAATTAGACCGATGATGAGGGAAGCGCATCCAAATAGGCCTATAACAATGGAGAACGTAGTATACTTGCGACGGGAGGCGAGCCAATGATTGAGACCGTGGCATGAATAAACGATTGCTATAGCGGTACAAACTGCCGCGATGAAAATCATCCACTCAGGCGGATCTTGTTCGGGTGCCGCTGCCAACAAGCCAGCAGCTACGCTGAGGGGAAGTACGAGTCCCAAACCGGGTTTCAGCCATACCTGCAGGGAGTCATCAACTTTCATGTCATCCGGTCGCATACGCCCTTAATGAGCACAATCGGGTGTAAACAGGCCAAAACCCACTGCAAGCGTGCGCACGCTCAGCCTGCAAGATAGTCAACTGCCACGAACCCAATGGCGATGGTACCGATCGTGAGTCCGAGAACGGAACCAACGCCGACGATCCAAGCTGCCGTCCGACCAAATCGATCGTCGACCCACTCGATGATATCTTCAGCTACTCCAGGAAGTAGACCGTCCATACTACAATCCTGCGTTGTCTACCTTTCCACAAGAAACTGATCGCAGAATGTCAGTTTGGGCGCAAGCAAACCGTCCGCTCCTGGGGGAACGCGGACGTTCCGCTGGCGTCGGCGCCATTGCGCAGGCAGTCTCACCTCATGAAATTTGTTCACGCGATTGTTCTGACCAGTTTGATAACGGCGGGCTGCTCATCCGAAGCACCGAAAGCGTGCTCTCCGCCTCGATCGTCGTGGGGTAAGCCTCGACCCTTCGGTCTCGTCATGCTCAACACGATCGCCCTTGATCGGGCAGGCAAAACGTATTGGAACGGCACTCAAGTTTCGCGAGGCACTCTCGACAGATATCTCGCGCGTGGCTCGACCATGAACCCTGAGCCATGGGTTTTTCTTGAAACCGAAATGGGCGCTCCCTGCACAGCGGTGGAAGCCGTCCGAGATCAGATAGAGAAACACATCGACTGTTCGACCGGCTACCGCTGCAATGAGGGCGTCAAGACCATTTGGGATCACACGACAAGCCCGCCCGGCACCCCCGTCTCGTGATCGAGCCATGTCCGCTGTTGGGCGAAAGCGGTCATCCGCGGTGAGCGGAAAAAAGCTCCCGTTGGGCCGGGTTGATCGACCGCTCATCCCAATCGACTTCCCGCTTCGACGCCGGGATTCGACGGCGCTCGTTATCGTAGAAAAGTGTGCCGTGAAGCCCTAGCGCGTCCCGCTTCAGAATCGGTCGGTTCCAAATGGGTGTAAGCACCCGAGTTGCCTCTTCATCACCTAAGCGCGCGATCAGGTCTTCGATGATTTCCATGTCGTGCCCGTCGGGGAAAATCGCGGCAAACTCGGCGTCGGTGGCTTGGAATAGGCTGTAGGTAGCATTGCTCGCGCCGTCGATGATCTGGATGTTCTTCATTCACCCAGTCTGACAACGGGCGCGAATGTCCGCTAGTGGGCGGAAGCGGACGATCGCTATGATAAGCGGCCTGCGATCTCTTCAACGACACCACTGTCGAGGAGCATTTTAATCGCGGGGAGTGCGGCAAATAGATACGCGCTGGCCCACGTCACTGCCGATGGTTTTTCCGCTCTCCAAAGGGCGATGGCAGTACATGCAGCTCCAATGCCGTAGGCAAGTGGCAAGCCCGCCAAATAGCGCCATTTTGGCACTAGTAAGTCAATTGCCGCCCAAGCCAGAAGGGAGCTGTATAACGTTGAAGATGCCAAGAAAATCAGGGTAACGTTCTTGCGCGTCATCCACCGATTAAGACGGTCCTCTGCGGAACCTGGCTTCGCAATCCATCCCATCGCTACGATGGTGCCTTAGACTATACGACCGCGCAAGGTCCGCTTCTGGGCGGCAGACGCCATCCGCCGGACCGCGCCGCCCGTCTCGAAAAAACAGAACATTGAGGGATCAACATCGCCGCGCCGCCGCGCTATATCGGCCGACGATGCTGACTGCGCTTTCCATCCGCGACGTGGTGCTGATCGAGGCGCTGGATCTCGAATTCGGGTCCGGGCTCGACGTGCTGACCGGTGAAACCGGCGCGGGCAAATCGATCCTGCTCGACGCGCTCGGCCTGGCGCTGGGCGCGCGCGGCGAGAGCGGGCTGGTCCGCCATGGCGCGGCGCAGGCGACGGTGACCGCGACCTTTGATCCGCCGACCGGGCCGTTGCGCGCGCTGCTCGACGACAATGGCATCGAGGTCGAGCCGGGCGAGCCGCTGCTCGTCCGCCGCCTGGTCAAGGCGGACGGCGGCAGCCGCGGCTTCGTCAACAATCAGCCGGCGGGCGCGGCGCTGCTGCGCGAGATGGCGCCGATGCTGGTCGAGATCCACGGCCAGCACGACGATCGTGGCCTGCTCAACCCGCGCGGCCATCGTGCGCTGCTCGACGCCTTCGGCCGGATCGACACCGCCGACACGGCGCGGGCCTGGGCAGCGTTCCGCGACGCCGAGGCCAAGCTCGCCGCGGCGCGCGCGGAGATCGAGACGGCGGCGCGCGACCGCGAATGGCTGGAACATGCGGTCGGCGAACTGACTGCGCTCGCCGCCGAGCCGGGCGAGGAAGAGGCGTTGGCCGAAAAGCGCCGCGGCATGCAGCGTGCCGAGAAGATCGCCAGCGAACTGGCGGCGATCGACGCGCATCTCGACGGATCGGACGGCGGCCTGTCGCAATTGCGCCAAGCGGCGCGGGTGCTGGAGCGGATCGCCGAGGATCACCCTGCCCTGGCCGAGGCGCTGGCGGCGATCGACCGCGCGGTGATCGAGGCATCGGCTGCGGAGGAGCGGCTGCGCGAGGCGCATGGCGCGCTTGCCTTCGATCCGCGCGCGCTGGAGGATGACGAGGCGCGGCTGTTCGAGCTGCGCGGCATGGCGCGCAAGCATCGCGTCCAGCCCGACGACCTGCCCGCGCTCGCCAGCGAGCTGCGCGAGCGGCTCGACCGGCTGGAGGCGGGCGAGGACGGCATCGCGGTGCTGGAGGCCACGGTAGCGGCGGCGCGGGCCGATTACGATGCCGCCGCCGACATCCTGTCGACACGTCGACGGGCCGCGGCGGAACGGCTCGATGCGGCAGTGGCGGGCGAGCTCGCCCCGCTCAAGCTCGATGCCGCGCGCTTCCGCACGGTGGTGCAGACGGTCGGCGCCGACGGCTGGTCGGCGCAGGGCAAGGATCGCGTCGAGTTCGAGATCGCGACCAACCCCGGTGCGCCCTTCGCCCCGCTCGCCAAGATCGCCAGCGGCGGCGAATTGTCCCGCTTCATCCTGGCGCTCAAGGTCGCGCTGGCCGAGGAAGGCGGCGCGGCGACGATGATCTTCGACGAGATCGACCGCGGCGTCGGCGGCGCGGTGGCGAGCGCGATCGGCGATCGGCTGGCGCGACTGGCGGAGCGGACGCAATTGCTGGTCGTCACCCATTCGCCGCAAGTCGCGGCACGCGGCGCCGAACATCTGCTGATCGCCAAGAGCCATGACGGCACCGTCACCCGCACCGGGGTGCGCATCCTCGACGAGGCCGAGCGGCGCGAGGAGATCGCCCGCATGCTGTCCGGCGCGACGGTGACGGACGAGGCACGGGCCCAGGCCGACCGGCTGTTGGAGACCGCATAAGGCGCTGTCCTACACGGCCGGATGGGGGCATGATGCGGGCGGTTAACGGCTCTTTCTCATCGTGGTCCGAATGGCGATGGTCACGAGCGGCCTCAGCACCGCCTCCCCCGTCCACGCCCGGGAGGCGCTTGGGTCGAGCCCGGCATCGTGGAGGGGGCGAGAAACCCCGTTCAGGCGTCAATTTTGTCAAGACTCGCGGCGTAACGCGCGATCATCAGGGACTTGGCCGCCGCCCTCACGGGTGATCAGATCGCCCCCGTCCCGCCGTTCGCGCCAAAGGCGCTGCCGGTGGTGAAGCTGTTGGTCGGATCGGCCAGGCTGACGTAAAGGCCGGCCAGCTCCGCCGGCTGGCCGGCGCGTCCCAACGGCGTGTCCTGGCCGAACTTGTCCATCTCGCCCGGCAATTGCCCGCCCGCGACCTGCAGCGGCGTCCAGATCGGCCCCGGCGCCACCGCGTTGACGCGGATGCCCTTGCTGGCGATCTGCTTGGCCAGCGCCTTGGTGAAGATCAGGATGCCCGCCTTGGTCGTCGCGTAATCGAGCAATTCCTTTTCCGGACTGACCGAATTGACCGAGGCGGTGTTGATGATCGCCGCACCCGGCTTCATCAACGGGATCGCCGCCTTGGTCAGGTGGAACATCGCATAGAGGTTGGTCTTCATCGTCCGGTCGAACTGTTCGGCGCTGATCTCCATGATCGACGCCTTGCTCTGCTGATAGGCGGCGTTGTTGACCAGGATGTCGAGCCCGCCGAGGTCGCGATTGGCGCGGGCGATCAGGTCGCGGCAGAATTTTTCGTCGGTCAGGTCGCCGGGGATCAGCACCACCTTGCGGCCCTCGCCGCGCAACAGGCGGGCGACGTCCTGCGCGTCCGGCTCCTCGGTCGGATAATAATTGATCGCGACGTCCGCGCCTTCGCGCGCGAAGGCGATCACCGCGGCGCGGCCGATGCCCGAATCGCCGCCGGTGACCAGCGCCTTGCGCCCGGCGAGCCGGCCGGAGCCGCGATAGCTCGCTTCGCCGCAATCCGGCACCGGCTTCATCTCGCGCTGCAGGGCCGGCCATTTCTGCCGCTGTTCCGCGAAGGGTTGGCTGGGGTATTTCGTCTTGGGGTCGGATACGGGCACGGTACCCGCCTGGGCCAGGGCCGGCGCGGCCGCCGCGGTGACTCCGGCCGCGGCAGCGCCCTTGAACAGGTCACGGCGATTGGTCTGATCGGTCACGCGCTTTCTCCCTGCATTTGCAGACGAAAGCGCGCGCGGGCGAGGTTGGTTCACGGCGCGTGGGGAATTTTACGCGGCAATGGGACTTGCGCCGTCGCGGTCCAGCCGCGACGGAATGGCGATGGCCATCCGGGATGTCGAATCGCGCGTCGCGCTGGCGATGCTGCCCGTCGGGACGCTGCTCAGCCTGCTCTCCGCCATCGGCGGCGTCGCGGTGGTGGCGCTGGCGATCGACGTGATCATCCGACGGCCGGCGGGCACCGGCTGGTGGCTGGCCTGGTGCCTGGTCGCGGCCATGATCGCCGCATGGAATACACGACGATCGCTGGAGACGCTGGCGAGCTTCGAATGGCGCACCGCGCTGCCGGTGCTGGTGCTGTCGATGGCGATCGTCGCCGCCTATCCCGGCTGGTGGTCGTAGCGCGGGGCTTGCCCGATCGCGCCCGCCTCCCCTACCGCCATGCGCATGACCGATCTGCCCGAGACCGAGACCCAGGCCGCCGCCGAGCTGGAAGCGCTCGCCGCCGAGATCGCCCATCACAATCGCCTGTATCATACGGAAGATGCGCCAGAGATCAGCGACGCCGACTATGACGCGCTGATCCGCCGCAACGCCGCACTCGAAGCGGCCTTCCCGCATCTGGTCCGCGCCGATTCGCCCAGTCGCCAGGTCGGGGCGGCGCCCGCCGGCCATCTCGCCAAGGTCGCCCATGCCCGGCCGATGATGAGTCTCGACAACGCCTTCTCGGACGAGGAGGTGGCCGAATTCGTCGCCCGCGTCCGCCGCTTCCTGCGCCTCGCCGATGACGAACCGGTGGCGCTGACCGCCGAGACCAAGATCGACGGCCTGTCCTGTTCGCTGCGTTACGAGGACCGCCGGCTCGTCCAGGCGCTGACCCGCGGCGACGGGCAGGTCGGCGAGGACGTCACGGAGAACGTCCGTACCATCGCCGACATCCCCGCCACGCTGCCACCCGAGGCACCGGCGGTGTTCGAGATCCGGGGCGAGGTCTATATGGCCAAGGCGGATTTCGCCGCGCTCAACCGCCGGCTCGCCGACGAGGCCGAGGCGAGCGGCAAGGCGGCCCGCCAGTTCGCCAATCCGCGCAACGCCGCCGCCGGCTCGCTGCGCCAGAAGGATGCCGGGGTCACCGCCAGCCGCCCGCTGCGCTTCTTCGCGCACGGTTGGGGCGAGGTGTCCGCCTTGCCCGCCGGGACGCAGAACGGGGTGGTCGCCGCCTTGCAGCATTGGGGACTGCCGATCGCGGAAGGCTTTACCCGAGCCGATACGGTGGAGGCGGCGATCGCCGCCTATCGCGCGATCGAGGCACGCCGCGCCGACCTGCCCTTCGACATCGACGGCGTCGTCTACAAGGTCGACCGGCTCGACTGGCAGCAGCGGCTCGGCCAGGTCGCGCGCGCGCCGCGCTGGGCGATCGCCCATAAATTCCCGGCGCAGCAGGCGCAGACGACGCTCAACGCGATCGACATCCAGGTCGGTCGCACCGGCAAGCTGACCCCGGTCGCGCGGCTGGAGCCGGTGACCGTCGGCGGCGTCGTCGTCACCAATGCGACGCTGCACAATGCCGACGAGATCGCGCGGCTGGGCGTCCGGCCCGGCGACCGCGTCGTGCTGCAGCGCGCCGGCGACGTCATCCCGCAGATCGTCGACAATCTGTCGCGCGACGACAGCCGCCCGCCATGGCCCTTCCCGACCCATTGCCCCGAATGCGGATCGGCGGCGGAACGCGAGCCCGGCGAGGTCGACTGGCGCTGTTCGGGGGGCCTGATCTGCCCGGCGCAGCGGGTCGAGCGATTGCGCCATTTCGTCTCGCGCCACGCGCTCGATATCGACGGCCTCGGCATCACCAATATCGAAAGCTTCTTCCGCGACGGCCTGATCCAGACGCCGGCGGACATCTTCCGGCTGACCGAGGAGACGTTGCTCGCGCGCGAACGCTGGGCCGAGGTGTCGGCGCGCAATCTGATCGCGGCGATCGACGCGCGGCGCGCCCCGCCGCTCGACCGATTCCTGTTCGCGCTCGGCATCCGTCACGTCGGCGAGGTCACCGCGCGCGATCTGGCGCGGCGGTGGACGAGCTGGGCCGGACTGATGGCGATGATCGACCAGGGCATCGCGCTGCGCGACGCGACGCCGGCGGCGATCGGCGAGAGCGACGACAAGCATCTCGCCCGCCTCGCCAAGGCGCTGGCCGCGGTGGTCGACACCAAGCAGGTCGGACCAGAGGTGGCGCTGGCGTTGATCGACTTTTTCGCGGAACCGCACAATCGCGCCGCGGTCGACGACCTGCTGAGCCAGGTCAGTCCGGCCGATCTGGTCTGGCAGACCCGCGAATCGGCGGTCAGCGGCCAGACGCTGGTGTTCACCGGCAAGCTGGAGACGCTGAGCCGCGACGAAGCCAAGGCGCAGGCGGAGGCGCTGGGCGCGCGGGTCGCCGGATCGGTGTCGGCGAAGACCGATCTGGTCATCGCCGGGGCGGACGCCGGCTCGAAGCTGAAAAAGGCCGCCGATCTGGGCGTGCGCGTCATCGACGAGGCGACGTGGAACGGGCTGGTCGCCGGCACCGTCACGCTGGACTGACTTGGTTCCGAGTTGGTGACGAGGCGGGCCTAAATCCCTTGGAAGCGTTGCGTTTTTGCAACGCAGCAGCGCGAACGTAACCCGCGTAGCAACCACGACTCGCGATTGTCACAGAATAGAAATATCCCACGGGCAGGGCGCGCGGAGACGGCACAACGCTGGCCGCGATTCCGAGCTGAAGCTCAAAGGGGACATTTTTCTGATGCGAAACAACCTTTTCCTGGGTGTGGCCGCGGTCGCGCTCATCGCACCGGCGGCCGTGTCCGCGCAGGAGACGACGTCAGCGATTCGAGGCTCGGTGACGGCCAGCGGCGCTCCGGTGGCGGGCGCGACGGTGACGATCACCAACACCACGACCAACGCCCGCATCAACACGGCGACGGGCCCGGACGGCACGTTCAACGCCAGCGGCCTGCCTGTCGGCGGTCCCTACACCGTTGAGATCGCGAGCCCGCAGGGTAACCGCACCGTCACCGACATCTACACCGTCGTCCAGCAGCCCTTCTCCCTGCCGATCGACCTGACGCCGGCTGCCGGCGACGAGGCTGGCGACATCGTCGTTCGCGCATCGTCGATCCGTGGCGCCGGCACGACCTCGGACGGTCCGCAGACGGTGCTGACCCAGGAGACGATCAGCAAGGTCGCCTCGGTCAACCGCGACATCCGCGACATCCAGCGCCGTGACCCCTTTGCGACGCTCGACCTGTCGAACAGCGGCGACCGCGGCGGCGCGGTCAGCTTTGCCGGCGTCAATCCGCGCTACAACCGCTTCACCATCAACGGCGTGACCGTCGGCGACACCTTCGGTCTGAACCAGGACGCCAGCCCGACCAACCGTGGTCCGGTGCCGTTCGACGCGATCTCGCAGGTGTCCGTCTCGATCGCGCCCTATGACTTCCGTCAGTCGGGCTTTCAGGGCGGCACGATCGATACCGTGCTGCTGTCCGGTACCAACGAATTCCACGGCACCGGCTTCTATTCGCAGAACACCGACGGCCTGACCGGCGATCGCATCGGCAGCTCGACGCAGGTGACGCCGAAGTACAAGTCGGAAACCTATGGCGCGACGCTGCGCGGTCCGCTGATCGCCGACAAGCTATTCTTCATGGTCTCGGCTGAGCGCAACACCGATCCGCGCCCGTTCTCGACACTACTCGGCTCATATGCCAACCCGACGCTGCTCAACAGCCAGATCAACTCGGTGATCGGCGTGGCCAACGGTCGCAATCTCGGCGCCAACGTCGGCAGCGTGCTGACGATCAACCCGCGCAAGGACGAAAAGATTACCGGTCGGATCGACTGGAACATCATGGACGGCCAGCGCCTGTCGGTGTCGTACATCAACGCATATGATTCGCTAGTCAGCCAGAACAACACCAGCACCAACGCCGCCAACCCGACCTATGGCCTCAGCTCCAACGCCTATGCGCTGACCGAGCTGCTGAAGGCGGGCATCGTTCAGCTGAACTCGGACTGGACGGACAAGTTCTCGACCGAAGCGCGCGCGATCTACAAGTACAATCTGCGTGGCCAGGAGCCGCTGCTCGGCCGTGGCATCGGCCAGCTCGGCGTCTGCGCCGATGCGACGTCGAGCGGCAGCACGACCGGCTGTTCGACGGGCGTACCGCGGATCTATTTCGGTCCGGACAATTCGCGTCAGACGAACCAGCTGTTCTTCGACACCTGGGAAGGCTCGCTGCTCGGCCGCTACACCGCCGGTCAGCACCAGATCCAGGCGCTGGTCGACGTGACGCAGAACCGCACGTTCAACAACTTCGTGCAGAATAGCCTCGGCACCTATTACTTCGACTCGCTGGCTGACTTCCAGGCCGGCAACGCCAACCAGCTCATCTATGCAGCGCCGATCCCCGGCGTGAGCGCGGCAGCCGACTTCCGCTATACCCAGTTCACCTTCGGCATGCAGGACGAGTGGCAGGTTACCGACACCCTCGCCGTCACTTATGGCGCGCGGTACAGCATGTATGCCCAGGGTGAGCGCCCGGTCTACAATCCCTATTTTAACACCCGCTACGGCTATCCGAACACGAATACCTACAACGGCCTCGATCAGTTCGAGCCGCGCATCAGCTTCGATTGGAAGCCCGACAACTTCCTCGGTGGGCTGAAGCTGCGCGGCGGCGCCGGCATCTTCGGTGGCGGTTCGCCCGACATCTACGAGTCGAACAGCTTCTCGAACACGATCACCACCAGCGCGATCACGATCACGCGCGCGGCGCAGGGTTCCAACACCTGCACCTCGAGCATCACCGTGCCGACCGACATCTGCACCGCGGCGCTCAACAACGTCACCGGCAACGTGCCGTCCTCCGTCGCGGCCTTCGCCGCCAACGCAGCTGCCAATCCCGCGGCAGCCGCAAACGTCGCGCGCACCAACACCGGTGCACTGTCACCGAATTTCCACCTGCCGCGTTCGCTGAAGGCGACGATTTCGGGTGACTATCGCTTCCAGGGCTTCAACCTGGGTGCCGATTATTACTATTCGAAGGTGATCGACGGTGTGATCTTCACCGACGCCCGGTCGGTGCCGATCGGCCTGCTGCCGGACGGTCGCGTCCGCTACGGTGCCGCGACCGGTACCTTTGCCGATGCCAATTACGACATCATCACGGGCAACAGCCATCAGGGCCACAGCCACATCATCGTCGTTCGCGCCAGCAAGGATTTCGACTGGGGTCTGAGCCTGTCGGGTAGCTACACCCGCCAGTGGGTGAAGGACGTCGGCAACGCGACATCGTCGACGATCAACTCGAACTATCGCAACCAGTTCTTCGCCGATCCGAACGTCCCGTCGTATGGAACGTCGAGCGACCAGATCAAGTGGCAGTTCAAGTATTCGGTCGGCTACGATCACGCGTTCTTCGGCGACTATCGCACCGTGTTCCAGCTGTTCGGTGAAACCCGCGCGGGCCGTCCGTTCAGCTACACGATGCAGGACAACGTCTCGACCCGTTCGACCGTGTTCGGCACCGTGCTGACCGGCAACACGCCGACTAACCTGCTCTACGTGCCGACCGGTACGGGCGATGCCAAGGTCAGCTACGACAGCACGACCACGCAGACCGCGCTCGACGCCTACATCAATGCCAACCCCGATCTCGCCAAGTATCGTGGCCAGATCATCGCCAAGAACACCGCACGCAACCGGGCGTTCACCCGCATCGATCTGCACGTCGAGCAGGAAATTCCGACGTTCCTCGGCAAGTCCCGCCTGTCGATCTTCGCGGACATCAACAACCTGCCGAACCTGCTCAACAAGAACTGGGGCGGTCTGCGCCAGTTCGGCTTCCCGTACGGCGCCTCGCTGGTCAACGTGCAGTGCCTGAGCGTGGCGACGCCGACCGGGACCACGCCGGGGACGGGTGTGGTCAACACCAGCTCGTCGCAGCCGTGCGCCCAGTATCGCTACAGCTCGTTCGCGTCGCCGAACACCAAGTCGCTGAACTTCACGCAGTCGCTGTACCAGATCCGCCTCGGCGCCCGCTTCTCCTTCTAAGGCGAACGGGAACCGCCTGACGGTTCGAACTCCAGGGCCGCCGCTTTCTTCGGGCAAGCGGCGGCCCTTCTCTTTTGCGCGATGCGCCGCTCCCGTGTAGAGGCGGCGCGACATGGCGACCCTTCCCGCCCCGCAGCGCCCCGCGCTCAACGTACGCCCCTTCTTCGAGGACAAGGCCCGCGCCTTCTGGACGCTGCAGGCCGTCGGCTGGACCGGCTATCTGCTGCTCCGCGGCGCCTCGACGCTGTCGAACCTGTCGGTCAAGGCGGTGATCCCCGCGATCGTCGAGGCGATCGTCGGCTATTGCATCACCCTGCTGCTCTCGACGCTGTACGGCTATTATCGCTCGCTGCCGCGCCTCGGCGGGGTGCTGCTGACCGTGCTGACGCTGCTCGGCGCGGTGCTGTTCTATGCGCTGATCGTCTCCATCGCCTTCTCGCTGGTGCGCGACGATCGCGCCGCGGTGACGATCGTCGGCATGTTCGGCGCGCTCTATGTCGCCTTCATCGTCCTGACCGGCTGGTCGGCGCTCTATTTCGGCATCAACTTCTATCTGATCGTCGAACAGCAGATCGACGAGATGCACGTGCTGGAGAATCAGGCGTCGTCGGCGCAGCTGGCGATGCTGCGCTATCAGCTCAATCCGCACTTCCTGTTCAACACGCTCAACTCAATTTCGACGCTCGTCCTGCTCAAGCAGACGGAACGAGCGAATGCGATGTTGAGCCGTTTATCGTCCTTCCTGCGTTACACGCTCGCCAACGAACCGACCGCGCACGTCACGGTCGCGCAGGAGGTGGAGACGTTGAAGCTGTACCTCGAGATCGAAAAGATGCGCTTCGAGGAACGGTTGCGCCCGGTGTTCGACATCGATCCGCGCGCCGAACGTGCCCGCCTGCCGTCGCTGCTGCTCCAGCCCCTGGTCGAGAATGCGATCAAATATGCGGTCAGCCCGCAGGAGGATGGCGCGGAGATCTGCGTGCGCGTGCGGCTCGCCGGGGACCGGGTGCAGATCGGCGTGTCCGACACCGGGCCGGGCTTGCACGAGACCCGCATCACGCCCAGCCTTTCAACCGGCGTGGGTCTTACCAATATCAGGGAGAGGCTGGTGCAGGCCTATGGCCCGGATCAGCGCTTCGAGACGCGTACCACGCCGGCTGGCGGGTTTTCGGTGGATATCGAGATTCCCTTCCAGCTCGACGATGTGAGTAGAGAGGCCGCATGACGATCAGAACCATCCTGGTGGACGACGAACCGCTCGCGATCCAGGGATTGGAGCTTCGGCTCCAGGCGCACGATGATGTCGAGATCATCGAGAAATGCTCCAACGGGCGCGAGGCGATCCGCGCGATCAAGACGCACAAGCCCGATCTCGTCTTTCTCGACATCCAGATGCCGGGCTTCGACGGCTTTTCGGTGGTGCAGGGGCTGATGGAGGTGGAGCCGCCGCTCTTCGTCTTCGTCACCGCTTATTCCGATCATGCGTTGCGCGCGTTCGAGGCGCAGGCGGTCGACTATCTGATGAAGCCCGTCGAAGAAGCGCGCCTCGCCGACACGCTGGACCGGGTGCGGCAAAGGCTCAGCGAGAAGCGCGGCGTCGAGGAAGTCGAGAAGCTGAAGGAGGTGCTCGCCGAGCACGCGCCCGAGGCGGCGGCCGACATGGCCGACGGCAGCGATGGTGTCGCGGCGAACCGCTTCGAAAAGCTCATCAACATCAAGGATCGCGGCCAGATCTTCCGCGTCGACGTCGACACGATCGAGCGGATCGACGCCGCCGGCGACTATATGTGCATCTACACCGGCGACAATACGCTGATCCTGCGCGAGACGATGAAGGACCTGGAAAAGCGGCTCGATCCGCGCCGGTTCCAGCGCGTCCACCGGTCGACGATCGTCAACCTCGACTTGGTCAAGCAGGTCAAGCCGCACACCAACGGCGAATGCTTCCTCGTCCTCGATTCGGGCGCGAGCGTGAAGGTCAGCCGCAGCTATCGTGACGTGGTCGCCCGCTTCGTCCACTAATCGCCAGCGACGGGGCAAGGCGACGACTTGCCCCGCTCGCTGCGGCCGGCGGGAGCAGGCCGTCGCCGAGCAGGCGCGCCACCTGCGCGGCCGTATAGGGTTTGGGCAGGAAGACGCTGCCGACGGGCAGGGCATCGTCGTCGACGCTGCTCGCGCCGGAGGTGATGACGATCGTCAGATCCGGTCGCGCCTGCCGCAACCGGTGCGCCAGTTGCAGCCCGTCGATCGCCCCCGGCATCCGGACGTCGGTGAAGACGGCTACGGGATAGGGCGGCTGCGCCATGCGCAGCATCGCCTCGTCGGCATCGGCGGCTTCGATTACGGCGAACCCCGCTTCTTCCAAGGCAAGATGGGCGTGGACGCGTAACAGGGCTTGATCCTCGACGACGAGAACCAGAGGTCGGTCGATAGTGGTCATCGGCAGATCAACCGCCCCCGGCTCGCCACGTTCCAGTTTACGATCGAAATCAGTGGTTAACGCGGCGAACCGTGGGGCCGGTCGCCTAGATGGCGCGGCGGCCGGTGAACAGCTGGATCAGGCCGACGATGATCGCGATGACGAGCAGGATGTGGATCAGGCCACCGGCGATGTGGAGCGAGAAGCCGAGCAGCCACAGGATGAGCAGGATGACGGCGATGGTCCAGAGCATCGGATGGTCCCTTTGTGTCGGTCGACGCCCCCAATGGCATCGATCCGCAACAAAACGTTACGCAGCCGTCAGGGTTCCGGCTTCTCTGCGGGGCACCTAATTCAGATTACAGCCTTTTTCAGGATGACGCCGGTGGCGGGCCGAGGATCGCGCGGGCCCGGTCGGCGAGCCGGTCGACCGCCGCGGCATGGATGCCGGGCGCCGCGGCGACGACGCCGAACGCGGTCGGATCGGCCTTGTTGAAGCGCAGCGCGGCACCGGTGGCATCGCCGATCCCCGCGCCCGCCTCCGCCGCGATCAGCACCGCAGCGGCGATGTCCCATTCGTTGCCCCAACGCAGCGTCGCGACCAGATCGGCCTCGTCGGCAGCGACCATGGCGATGCGCAGCGCGATCGAATTGGGCTTGGCGACCGGCGACAGATCGCGGTCCGCCTTGGGCAGAGCGTCGGTCGGCACGCGCGCTCCGGGCAGCGCGGTCCGATCGCCGGCCCGCAGCCGCACGCCGTTGCGCCACGCCCCCTGCCCCGCGACGGCGGTCCAGCGCTCGCGTCGCGCGGGCGCGTCGAGCACCGCGATCGTCACGTGCCCGTCCTCGACCAGGGCGACCGACACCGCCCAGCCCTCGCGCCCGCGGATATAGTCGCGCGTCCCGTCGATCGGATCGACCACCCAGACGCAATGGTGGCCCAGGCGCTCGGGACTGTCGGCGCTTTCCTCCGACAGCCAGCCCGCCTCCGGCAGCAGGGCGGCGAGGCGCGCACGGAGCATCCGGTCGACGTCAAGGTCGACTTCACAGACCGGGCTGCCCGGCGACTTTTCCCACTGCCGGAAATCGGTCCGCCAGCGCGCCAGAGCCATCTGCCCGGCATCGGCCGCCGCCTGGGCGACGGCGCGGCAGAGGGCGGCGCGCGGGTCAGCCACCGGCGACCGTCATCCCGTCGATGCGCAGCGTCGGCACGTTGGTGCCATAGCGGAATTCCAGATCGCTCGCCGGCGTCAGCTGCAGGAACATGTCCTTCAGATTGCCGGCGACGGTGAATTCGGCGACCGGGCCGGCGATTGCGCCGTTGTCGATCAGGAAGCCGGCCGCACCGCGGCTATAGTCGCCGGTGACCGGATTGACGCCCTGACCGATCAGTTCCGTGACATAGACACCGCGGACGATGTCGCCGATCAAAGTTTCCACCGGCACCGCGCCCGCCGCCATGTAGAGGTTGCTCGGCGACACGCCCGGCCCGCCGCCGACGCCGCGCGCGGCATGGCCGGTCGGCTCCAGACCCAATTGCCGGGCCGAGCCGCTGTCCAGCAGCCAGGTTTCGAGCATGCCGGCCTCGACCAGCGCGACCGGCGATACCGGCAGCCCCTCGCCATCGAACGGGCGCGAGCGCAGGCCGTGCGGGCGATGCGGATCGTCATGCACCGACACGCCCGCCGCGAACACTTGCGTGCCGAGCGCGTCGAGCAGGAAGCTGGTCCGGCGGGTAATCGCCTGCCCCGCGATGGCGCCGGTCAGGTGGCCGAGCAGCGAGGCGCCGACGCGAGGATCGAAGACCACCGGCATCGGCCCGCTGGCGATCCGACCGGGGTTGAGCCGCGCGACCGCCCGCTCGCCCGCGCGCCGGCCGATCTCGGCCGCCGATTCGAGATGGCTGCGGTGGCGGGCGGCGTGATGCCAGTAATCGCGCTCCATGCCGCTGGCGACGTCGCCAGCCAGCACGCTCGCCGACAGGCCATAGGCGGTGGCGGCATAGGCTCCGGCGAAACCGTGGCTGGTGGCGAGCGCCCAGACCGAGCGGGAGGCGCTGGCGCCCGCGCCTTCGCTGTTCGAAACACCGGCGACCGCACGCGCCGCCTCCTCGGCTTCGAGCGCCAGCGCCTTGAGCTCGGCCGGTTCCGCCTCGCCCCGGTCGTCGAGGTCGAGCAGCGGCGGCGCGCCGTGCATCAGCCGGTCCGCCGGGGCAAGCCCCGCCCAGCGATCCTCCGGCGCCTCGCGCGCCATCGCCACCGCCCGCTCGACCAAGGCGGCGACCGCGTCGCTCGACAGATCGGAGGTGGAGACGCTTGCCGAGCGTTGGCCGACGAAGACGCGCAGGCCCAGTTCCTCGCTTTCGGACCGGCCGACGTCCTCCAGGGCGCCGAGGCGCACGGAAACGTCGAGCGAGGAATCGGCGGCGAAGACGGCATCGGCGGCATCGGCGCCTGCAGCACGAGCACGGGCGACGATGTCGGCGGCGCGATCACGCGCCTGATCAGGAGTCAGCATAGCGTGCGACTTAGGGACCTCATGCTTGCGATGCTAGGGTGGGATCGCGGTGACCCGACACGCGACCCCGCCTCGACCGGTCCATCCGGTCGACCGGGCTTAATCCTTCAGCGGATCGTGCCCCCAGTTCATCAGGGAATAGCGCCAGTCGCTGTGCTCGACGTCGTCCTTCGGCCCGCCCTGCGCCAGGTGCCGGTGGACGTAGGACGTCACCTTCTTCATGTGCGCATAATCGTCGTCGGTAAGGTCGGCCTTCTTCTTGTGCTTGATCTCGACGATCCGCTTGCCGGACTTATGGCCGACGCTCTCGCCCGATCCCTTGCCGTCCTCGCCCTTCCAGCCGACCCGCTTGCTGTCGTCGGTGTCGAGGAACTTCTCCAGCGTAGCTGGGGTCATGTTCACCGCCTCGGCGAAGTCCTTGTAGATCGCGTCGTGATCGTCTTGCTTGGCCATGATCTGCTCCGGTCATCCAGCAGCGGCAACGCGCTCGCCGGCTGGACGGTTGCCGGTGGTCAGCCCAACATCCCGACATAGGTTTGCGGCGGCGCGGGCAGCACGACGCGGGCGATCAGGCCGGCGAACAGGACCAGCGCGAGCAGCACCAGCGCCGGCCGGGCGACGCGGATTCGGCCGACGAGCACCCAGGCGATCGCCGTCGCGATCATCGGCCAGAGATGGTAGCGCAGGTCGGAGGCGATGCTGAGCACGGCGAAGCTGCCCTCCAGCGCGAGCGCCGAGACGAGTAGCGCCGCGGCGAGCCGCCCTGCCCCGTCCCCCCGCCGCCAGGCCGCGGGCAGCCGGATCAATGCCAGGACGAACCAGACGATCGGCCAGCCAAAGGGCGTTTCGACCAGCGTGGCGGCGACCGTCTGCCAACGCGTCGCGCGCGCGGCCGGCGATGCGAGGCCGAGGCGATTGGGCTCGTTCGCCTGCGGCGGCGCCGCGCCGGGCCAGCGGAACGGCACCAGCCAGCGCATGGTCGAATTGAGATGGGCGAGGCGATGGCCGGCATAGGCGATCGGATGGGTCACCGCGGCGGCCGCCCAGCGCAGATAGAGCTGGCCGGGCGACAGCATCGCGAGCGTCGCGACCTCCGCTTGGCAGCGGCGCGGCTCGCCGAGCGGGTCCCAGAAATAGGGGCGGACGCAGGCCTTGCGGCGCAACGCGACGATCGCCCGCGGTGACAGGCCGGTGGCGGGGTCGCCGCTGCGCACGGCGATGCCGGCAAGGTCGTAGGTCGGCTGGGTGCGCTCGACCCCGCTGGGCGTGGCGGCAAGCAGGCGATGGTTGATCGGACCGGCGATGCCGATCACCGCCAGGATGGCGACCAGCGCCAACAGGGCGGCGAGCACGATGCGGATCGGCGGCGTCGGCCGCGGCCGGCGCCACGCCAGCATGACGACGAAGGGCACCACGGCGAAGACCGCGTTCGCGCGGACCAGCATGGCATAGCCGAGCAGCAGCGCGACGACGATCCAGACGCCGACGGGTAGCCGCCGCTCGCGCAGCCGCCACATCGCGACCAGGCCGGTCGCGGCGAGCAGCGCGGCGAGCATCTGCGTGTCCTTGAGCACCACCGGCTGCCAGCCGAGGAACGGCGGCCACAGCGCGACGACCAGCAGCACGAGCGCCGCGACGCGACAGCCGAGGGCGGCGAGCACCACGATCAGGACGCCGAAGCCGAGCCAATAGCCGGCGAGCTGGAGCAGCATCATCGGCGCCTGGCCACGCGCGCCGAACAGCGCCCACAGATGCGCCATGATCGGCGGGTGCCAGTCCTCGTAGCGGCCCGACAACGCCTGCTCATATTGAGCGAGGCTATCGTACTGGACATAGCCCGGCCAGAACAGCGTGGCGCTGGCCAGGAACAGCAGCGCCATGCCGATGGCGAGGCGGGCGGTGCGGTCGATCATCACTCTATTCTAGCAGCTGCTGCCCTCGCCCTTCCCCCTGCCATTGCCGGGAGGCGGCGCCCTCTGCACGGCGCCGTGAGGGTGAGGGCCGGCGGTGCGACCGCCATGCTAGAAGTGCAGCGCGCGGCCGTAGGCGCTCAGCACGCTCTCGTGCATCATCTCCGACAGCGTCGGATGCGCGAACACCGTTTCCATCAGCTCATGCTCGGTGGTCTCGAGCTGGCGGGCGACGACATAGCCCTGGATCAGCTCGGTGACTTCTGCGCCGACCATGTGCGCGCCGAGCAGCTCGCCGGTCTTGGCGTCGAACACCGTCTTGATGAAGCCCTCCGCCTCGCCGAGCGCGATCGCCTTGCCGTTGCCGATGAAGGGGAATTTGCCGACCTTCACCTCATGCCCGGCCTCCTTGGCCTTGGCCTCGGTCAGGCCGACGCTGGCGACCTGCGGCCGGCTGTAGGTGCAGCCCGGGATATTCCACGTCTCGAAGGGATGCGGGTTCTCGCCGGCGATCTTCTCGACGCAGACGATGCCCTCGTGGCTCGCCTTGTGCGCCAGCCAGGGCGCGCCGGTGACGTCGCCGATCGCATAGATCCCCTCGACGTTGGTGCGGCCGAAGCCGTCGACCTTGATGTGGCCGCGGTCGGTCGCGACGCCCAGCGCCTCCAGCCCGATGTTCTCGGTATTGGGGACGATGCCGATCGCGACGATGACGTGGCTGTAGTCCTCGGCCGCGACCTTGCCGTCGGCGCCCTTGATCGACGCCGTCACCTTGTCCTTGCCGGTCTCGATCTTCTCCAGCGCGGCGCCGGTGACGATCTTGATGCCCTGCTTGGTCAGCGCCTTGGTCATGAACTCGCTGACCTCGGCATCCTCGACCGGCAGGATGCGCGGCAGCATCTCGACGATCGTCACGTCCGCGCCCATGTCGTTGTAGAAGCTGGCGAATTCGACGCCGATCGCGCCCGATCCGATGACCAGCAGCTTGGTCGGCATGACCTGCGGCACCATCGCATGGCGATAGGTCCAGATACGCTCGCCGTCCGCCTTGGCGAAGGGCAGGTCGCGGGCGCGCGCGCCCGTCGCGATCAGGATGTGCTTGCCGGCGAGCTCGACGGTCTGGTCGCCCTGCTTGACCGACAGCTTGCCCTTTCCGGTGACCGTGCCGACACCCTCGACGACGGTGACCTTGTTCTTCTTCATCAGGCCCTTGACGCCGGCGTTGAGCTGGCCGGCGACCTTGCGGCTGCGATCGACGATCTTGCCGAGGTCGAAGCCGACATTGTCCGCCTTGAGCCCGTAGGCGTCGGCATGGGTCATGTAATGGTAGATCTCCGACGTGCGGAGCAGCGCCTTGGTCGGGATACAGCCCCAGTTGAGGCAGATGCCGCCCAGCCGCTCGCGCTCGACGATCGCGACCTTCATGCCGAGCTGGCTGGCGCGGATCGCCGCGACATAGCCGCCGGGGCCGGAACCGAGGATGATGAGATCGTAGGTGTCAGCCACGCGGAAAGGTCCTTACCTGGGGAATAGGGAAAGTTCAGGCGGCCGGTACCGGCCGCGGCTTGCGATCCTCGTCGATCGCCACGAAGGTGAAGCGCGCCTCGGTCACCTTGCGCACCTCCTCGCCATGCCGGTCGCGCGCCCAGCTTTCGACCGCGATCGCCATCGAGGTGCGGCCGACCGTGATCAGCCGGGCATAGACCGAGACTTCGTCGCCGACATGGACGGGCGCGTGGAATTGCATGCCGTCCATCGCGATCGTCACCGCGCGCCCCTTCGCCCGGCGCGCGGCGACCAGGCCAGCGGCCGAGTCCATCAGGCTCATCAGCCAGCCGCCGAAGATGTCGCCATAGGCATTGGCATCCGCCGGCATGGCGGAGACGCGGATCGTCGGCGCGTCCTGCGGCAGAAGGGCGGGCGGAAGGTCGGTCATGTCAGCGTCTCCGATCGGCGGCGCGCGCGCGACGCAACGGGCCGATGCCCATCATCGCGGTGGCCGCCATCGCCACCCCGCCGCACCACCAGATCACCTCGCGCCCCAACGGATAGGCCCAGGCCGCCGCCGCGGTCAGCAGCGCGGCGGCGGTGAGCCCGGCAACGAGGTGGAACAGTTCGACCAGGGTGCGCATCGGCGCGGCGTCGCTTGCGTTCAGGCGAGCATGCCGAGCGGACGCTCGACCAGCTCCTTGAACGCCTTCATCAGTTCGGCGCCGTCGGCACCGTCGATCGCGCGGTGATCGAAGCTGCCGGTGGCCGACATCACGGTGGCGATGCCGAGCTGGCCGTCGACGATGTACGGCCGCTTCTCGCCCGCGCCGATCGCCAGGATCATGCCCTGCGGCGGGTTGATCACCGCCTCGAACTGCTTGATCCCGAACATGCCCATGTTGCTGATCGAGGCGGTACCGCCCTGGAATTCCTCCGGCTTCAGCTTGTTGTCGCGGGCTCGCGCGGCAAGATCCTTCACCTCGGTCGAGATGGTCGACAGGCTCTTGGTGTCGGCGCCGACGACGATCGGCGTGATCAGGCCCGCGGGCGTCGACACCGCGACCGAGATGTCGGCGCGCTTGAAGCTGATCAGCTGGTCCGGCGTGTACATGACGTTGCACTTCGGCACCGCGATCAGCGCCGCGGCGAGCGCCTTAACCAGCATGTCGTTGACCGACAGCTTGACGCCGCGGCTCTCGAGGCTGGCGTTGAGCTCGGTGCGGAGCTTGAGCAAGGCGTCGAGCTGCACGTCCACCGTCAGGTAGATGTGCGGCACGGTCTGCTTCGATTCGGTCAGGCGGCGCGCGATCGTCTTGCGCATGTTCGACAGTTTGGTCACCTCGTGCGGGATGTCCGGCACGGCGGCGGGCTTGGCGGCGGCGGCGGCGGCGGCGGGTGCCGCGGCGGCAGCCGTATCCGTCGCGGCCGGTGCGGTCGCGGCAGGGGCAGCGGCGCCGGGCTTGGCGCCCTCGACGTCGGCCTTGACGATGCGACCGTTGGGGCCGGTGCCCGACACGGCGTTAAGGTCGATGCCCTTGTCGGCGGCGATGCGGCGGGCAAGCGGGCTGGCCTTGATCCGGCCGCCCGATGCGGGCTGCGCGTCCTGCGTCGCCGGGCGGCCGTGGTCCTCGGCCTGCGTCAGCGTGCGCTCGGCGGGCTTCGCCTCGCTGCCGGTCTTGTTCGGGTCGGTCGGATTGGGCCGGCCCTTGAACTCGGGATCGGTCGGCTCGGGCGTCTCCGACTTGGTCGGCGCCTGCACCGCGGCCGCATCCTCGCCCTCTTCGGCGAGAATCGCGATCACAGCGCCCACCTTCACGTTGTCCGTGCCCTCGGCAACGAGGATCTTGGCGATCGTCCCTTCATCAACCGCCTCAAACTCCATCGTCGCCTTGTCGGTCTCGATCTCGGCCATGATGTCGCCGGACTTGACGGTGTCGCCTTCCTTGACGAGCCATTTGGCGAGGGTGCCCTCCTCCATCGTCGGCGACAGCGCGGGCATCTTGATCTCGATCGACATGCAGGTCCTCTTGCCTGGGGAGTGCGCGCTCCTTCGCGCCCCCGTGCCGCAGGGTCAACCCCAGGGTCGCTCTTGCACTGCCTCGCGTCAGGGGTCACCTAGCGGAAAAAGGGGCGAATATGCGCATCTATCTGGTGGTGGTCGACGAAAGTCCGGAAGCGGCGATCGCATTGCGCTTCGCCGCGCGGCGGGCGGTCAAGACCGGTGGCGGGGTCGAGATACTGACGTTGATCCCGCCACAGGAATTCATTGCCTTCGGCGGTGTCCAGGCGACGATCGAGGAAGAAGCCCGGCTGCATGCCGAGGGGCTGGTCACGGCAGCGGCGGGCACGCTGATGCAGGAATCGGGGCTGAAGCCGGCGATCACGGTGCGCGACGGCGAGGGCCCGAAGATCATCCGCGAGATCATCGCGGCTGACCCCAACATCGCGGCCTTGGTGCTCGGCGCTGCCGCGAGCGGCGCGCCGGGAAAGCTGGTCAGCCATTTCACGGGCACGGACGCCGGCACGCTAGCGGTGCCGATCATGATCGTGCCCGGATCGTTGGATGCAGAGGCGATCGACCGACTGAGCTAGGGCAATTTGGCCAGACCAATTAATTGGCGATTCGACTTGCGCGTCTGGCCAATATGTATTATGAATACGATCGTCATGCACCGAAACGCCACGCTTGATCTCGATTTAATGCGCGCCATTGCGATGCTGAGCGAGACGTTGGTATTGCTCGACAATCTGGGCGAGACCATCGCCGCCGCCAACGTTTGCGGAGTGATTGATCAGCTCGACCGACACATGGTGCAGGACTGCGTGCGGCCGCATTGATGGGATAACGGCGATCGCTGCTTGAGGACGGCGCACTTCGCCGCCACACTGTCGGCATGCTTCCTCTCCTGCTTGCGGCCGCGGCCGCTTCCGCCTCTTCCCAACAACCCAGCGTCACAAGGCTGAAGGCCGATGTCGCCACGCTGGTCGGGTTCGGGACCCGCCATACGCTGTCGTCAGCGACCGATCCCAAGCGCGGCATCGGCGCGGCGCGGAGCTGGGCGGCGCAGCGGTTCGAGGTGCTGTCGCGCGCCTGCGGCGGCTGCATCAAGGTCGAGCGGATCAGCCGCCGCTTCGACGGGCCGCGCGCGCCAAACGGCGTCGTGGTCGAGGACGTGCTGGGCATCCAGCCGGGCCGTGACCCCAATCGTGTCGTCATCGTCGGCGGCCATATCGACAGCCGCGTCACCGACGTCATGGATGCGACTCATGACGCGCCCGGCGCCAATGACGATGCCTCGGGCGTCGCCCTTGTGCTGGAGGCCGCCCGACTGCTGTCACAGCGGAAGTTCGATGCGACGATCGTCTATGTCGCCTTCTCTGCCGAGGAACAGGGCCTGTGGGGGTCGGAATTGCTCGCGGATACGGCGCAGCAGCGCGGCTGGCAGGTCAGCGCGATGCTCAACAACGACATCGTCGGCAACACGATCGGCCAGGGCGGCGTGGTCGATGCCGGCCGCGTCCGCGTCTTTTCCGAGGGCATTCGCGCCTCCGAAGATCTGGCGCAGGCGATGCGCCGGCGCGGCGACGGCGGGGAAGATGACGGCCCCAGCCGCGCGCTGGCCAAGGCGATCGATGGCATCGCCGGCACGATCCCCGGCGGGCTCGACGTCGTGATCGAACGGCGGCCGGACCGATTCGGCCGCGGCGGTGATCACGAACCGTTCCTGAAGCGCGGCTATCCCGCGGTGCGCTTCTCGGTCGGCGCGGAGAATTGGGACGCCCAGCATCAGGACCTGCGCACCGATAAGGGCGTGGTTTACGGCGACACGATCGACCGGATGGACTTCGCCTATCTGGCCAAGGTGACCGCGATCAACGTCGCCACCCTCGCCCGCCTGGCCGCCGCCCCCGCCGCACCGGCCAGCGTAACGCTGTCGGGCGACCTGTCGCGCGACACGCAGGTGTCGTGGCCGGCGGTGCCGGGCGCGGCGCGCTATCGTGTGCGCTGGCGGCCCAACGACAGCGCGACGTGGCGCGTATCGCGCGACGTCACCGGAACGCAGACCGTGCTGAAGCAGGTGCCGGTCGACGACACCTTCATCGGCGTGGCGGCCGTGGCGGCGGACGGGGCGGAGAGCCTGGTGACGTTCGGCGGTCGGGCCGTGCGGCGCTGATCGCTCAACGCCCGCCCGCCCCGCTTCCGGGGTCGGTCCGGTCCCGATCGGGCGGTGATGCACCGGCCGCGGCGGGTGCCTCGTCGCTCCAACGCAACCGCAACGCGCCACCCGCGGTGCCGGCCGTCGCCGCGCCGCCCCGCCGGGCGATCGCGGTGGCGACCGCCTCGCGCTGCACGGCACTGCCGCCGTCGACCAGCAGCGCCTGACCGCGCCGTGCCGAACTCCACGCCGCGTTGCCCAGCGCTTCATCGTCGACGACCCCCGCGACGATCGGCACGGCCGGGGGCGCGACCTCCGCCGGCGGGGCGAGCCGCACCGTCCATTGCGGAAGGGCGGCTGCGGCCCGCGCCTCGATCGCCCGATACCCCGCCAGCGTCAGTCCGGGCAGCGCCGCCGTCGTCGCGGCCAGCGTCCGCGCGCCGGCGTCGGCGCGGACGCTGGCGGCATCGACACCGGCGACGAGGGCAAGATCGGCGATCGCGCGGCGCTGGCGATCGGCATCGCGGGTCGCGGCAGTGCTGCTGGCGCGGGCGATCTGCGCCGCCTCGACGCCATTGTCCTCCGGCGCGACGCGCAATTGATCGACGTGGACGTCGATCGGCCGGTCGAGCCGCGCGCGCAGGTCCGCAGCCAGGACCCGGTCGGCGGCGGGATCGAGCCGTGGCGTCAGCACCACCGCGCGGATGCGGATCGGCTGCGCATCATAGTCGATGTCGAGCTGGCCGAGGCGCGAGGCGTCGGGAAAGCGATCGCTGATCGTCTCGCGCACCTGACGCTGGGCCACCGCCTCGAACGCGATCTGGCGCAGCGCTGCGCCGAGCGGCACCGCGAGCAGGCCGACGGCGACGACGAACAGCACGAGCTGCCAGCCGGTATGTTGCGGCGACAGATGCGCGCCGAAGCCGTAGACGCGCGCGACCAGTGCGGCGGTCAGCGCGATGGTGATCGCATTGGTGACGAACAGCAGCAGCGAGCCGGCGAACACCGTCCAGTTGAGCGTCGCGATGCCGAAGCCGACGACGACCAGCGGCGGCATCAACGCGATCGCGATGGCGACGCCGACCACCGTGCCGCCCCGCCCGCGGATCAGCGCATAGCCGCCGGCGATCGCGGACAGCAATGCGACGAGCAGGTCGAATAGCGTCGGCCGGGTGCGGGCGGCGATCTCGCTGGTGATCGTCTGGATCGGCGACAGCGCGACGCAAACCACCGACAGGGCGATCGCGAGCAGGGCGCCGGCGATCAGCGCGGTGGCGGCGCGGCGCATCTCGCGCGGGTCGACGGTCGCGATCGCGAACCCCAGGCCGATGATCGGCATCATCAGCGGCGACAGCAGCATCGCACCGATCAGCACCGCCACCGACGGCATCAGCAGGCCGAGCAGCGAGATCGCCGCCGAGATGACGATCAGGAAGGCGTAACGACCGGACCAACCGCTGTCCTCGGCGATCTGGCGCAGCACTGCATCATGGTCGACGCCGCCGGTCGCCCAATGCGACCACCAGCGGCGGACGCGACCGTGGTTTGGGGCTGTGGTGGCGGACATCGGCGGTCTCCGGCTGGGGCGTCGGCGCGGTGAGCCGCACCGGCGACCCGGCGGAACTGCCGGGCCTTGATCACGGCCCCCGGTCCGACCGGACGGGCGCCACCGGGTCAAGCGCGGGCAGGACGAAGGGAGCGCGGCTTCGGTTCACCTGCATCAGGCCGCCCCCGCCCGGCCCTTAAAAAGCGATGCCGCCCCGCGGGAGTTCATGCGGGACGGCATCGGGCCTTGCGGCCAACCCGGATCGCTATCGCCTCAGCGGCAATAGCATTTCGGCGCGGGGCGCCAGACGCGCTTGGTCTTGGTGCGCAGCGGCGCGCGGCGCGTGTAGGTGACGGCGTCCTCGTAGATCTCGGTGGTCGTGGTGGTGACCACCGGCTGGGTCTGCACGACAACCGTGGTGGTCGTCGCACCAGGATAATAATAGCCGCCGCTCGCATAGCCGGCGCCGCTGGTCGTGGTCACCGTCGTCCGGCCATCGGCGGAACGCCAGCCCGGCCCGGGCAGCGGCTGCACCACCGGCGCTGGCGGGGCGTAGACCGGCGGCGGCGGTGGCGGCGGTGCGTAGTCGGCGGGCGGCGGCGGCGGATAGTCCGGCGCTACCGGCACCCGACCGGGGCGGCCATAGTCGGCGCCATAGCCGTCGCGACGGCGATCGCCGGCCCGGTCGATCGCATAACCGGCCGCGGCGCCGACGCCGGCCCCGACCAGCGTGCCGCCCAGGCGGTTGCCGCGCCCGGCGATGACGTTGCCGGCGACACCGCCGACCACCGCACCGGCGACCGCGCCGCCGACGCCGCTGTCGCGGCGCTGGTAATAAGCGTCGCGGCTGTCGGCATAGACGCCGCGATCATCGGCATAGGCGCCGTCGTACTGGTCCCAGTCGACGTCGGAGACGCTGTCGTAGACCGAGCCGCGTCCGTCGACGAGCACCGCATCGTCATAATAGCGGACCCAGGTATAGCCCTGCGGCGGCTGCACCAGGCCATAGGTCGACCAGTCGCTGACATAGAAGCGGGGAGCGACCCAATAGCGGGGCAGCGTCCAGCCGCGCACCGGGCGGCGATAGGCATTCCAACCGCCGGGAGCATTGACCCCGCCCCACCAATGGCCGCCGACCTTGCTGCCCCAGCGTCCCTGATAGCCCGGACGCGGCGCGAAGCCGGGGCGCGCATAGCCACCGCCGACCTGCGGCGCCGGGCCGTGCATCACGACGCGCTGCTGGGCATCGGCTCCATCTGCGGCGACCAGTGCGAGCACGGCGCCCGCCAGCATGACCTTGCGCATTCCCCTTGTCCTCCTGTCGGCGACTCGACGTTACGGTTGCGCAACGCCGATCTACTTAACAGGTTGCTTACCAAGGCGACCCCGGTCCCGGAAGCATGGCCTGTGTCCCGATTAGGATCACACCAGGCGCGGCGCGAGCAGCGTCATCAGCGCGACGCAGCCGGCTTCATCCTCGCCATCGAAGCGGTCGGCCTGCGGGCTGTCGAGGTCTAGCACGCCGATCAGGCGGCCGTCGTGGACGATCGGCACGACCAGTTCGGAGCGGCTCGCTGCGTCGCAGGCGATATGGCCGGGGAAGGCGTGGACGTCGGCGACCACCTGCGGCGTGCGCGTGGCGGCGGCGGTGCCGCAAACCCCCTTGCCGAACGGGATGCGGATGCACGCCGCCTTGCCCTGGAACGGCCCGAGCACGAGTTCGTCGGCGACGTTGCGGTAGAAGCCCGCCCAATTGAGATCCGGCAGATATTGCCAGATCAGCGCCGCGGCATTGGCCATGTTGGCGATGCCGTCCGGCTCACCAGCGGTCAGGGCGTCGAGCGCGGCGTGTAGGTCGTGATAGAGATCGGCCTTGCTGCCGGCCTGGATGTCGAACTGGTACATGGCGCACGATGTAGGGCGGTTCGGCGCGGGCCGGAAGGCCCGTCGTCAGTCGAGGCGCACCTTGCCGCGGCCAGCCTTGACCGCGCTGCGGCCTTTCTTGGCATCGACCCGCTTCGCCTTGGCGGCGCGCGACGGCTTGGTCTTTACCCGGCGCGCCTCGCGCTCCTCCGCCTTGGCGAGCAATTCGGCGAGCCGCTCGCGCGCATCGGCGCGGTTCGCCTCCTGCGTACGGTAGCGGCGCGCGGTGATGACCAATTGGCCGCTGGCCGACAGCCGGCTGCCGGCGAGCAGCTTCAGCCGGCGGTAGCTTTCGGGATGCAGGCCGAGCCGGAAGACGTCGCAGCGTAACTGGCAGGCGGTGGCGACCTTGTTGACGTTCTGGCCACCGGGGCCGGACGCGGCCAGGAAGCGTTCCTCGATCGCGTCTTCCGGCACCTGGATCACGATAAGCGCTCGCCTGCGGCGATCATAGCGGCCAGTCGCCGAACCGCGCGGGCAGCGGCGCCTCCGCGACGATCGGGTCCTTGTTCGCGCGCGGCACGGTCAGCGCCGCGGCGTGGAGCATCATGCCACCCGGCTCGCCACGGCCGTAGACCGGGTCGCCGACGACGGCCACGCCGAGACCCGTCGCGGCATGGACGCGGATCTGGTGGGTGCGCCCGGTCGCCGGCCGGAATTCGACCAGGGCACGGCCGTCGCGGACGGCGACCAGCCGCCAGTCGGTGCGCGCCGCCTTGCCCTTCGGATCGGCGACCATCCGCCAGCCCTGCTCCAGCGTCGACACCTTGCCGAGCGGCACGTCGATCGTGCCGCCCTCTCCCTCCGGAACGCCGTCGAGGATGGCGAGATAGCGTTTCTCGACCAGTCCCTGCTCGAACGCCTGCTGGAAGCGCGCCTGCGCCTTGGGGTTGCGCGACAGCAGCAGGCAGCCGCTGGTGTCGCGGTCGAGCCGATGCACCGGCTGCGGCCAGCGCTGGAAGCCGAAGCGCAGTGATTCCAGATGGTTTTCGAGGCTGAGACTGCCGTCGCGGGGGCGATCGACGGGCAGCCCGGCGGGCTTGTCGATGACCAACGCTTCGCCGTCGATGAAGAGGACCCTGTCGCCGTGCATGGTATCGGCCCTTGCCACCGGATGCCGCTTCGCGCCAGAGGCGGCGGCGCGATGCGTGCCGCCCTGATCCTTCCGCTGCTCGCGCTGGCGACGCCGGCGCTGGCCGATATCTGTCCCGCCGCGCGATCGAGCATGAGCGATCCGGGGCGGGTCTACGGCCATCTCCCCTATGGCGACGTCGCGCCGGGCGACCTCGTCCCGGCGCCCGCCGGCTTCGCGCTCAATCGCTGCCTGGTCCACCGCGATATGCTGCCCGACCTGAGCCGGCTGCTCGCCGCGGCGGCGGGCGACCCGGCGGTGATGGGGACGCTGCGCGGTCTGTCGTGCCACCGCTCGATCGTGTCGCAGGCGGAGGTGTTCTGCCGCGAGCATCCCAATGCGGCGGCGGAGCGCGCGATCTCCGTCGCGCCGCCGGGGCATAGCGAACATGCCACCGGCTATGTCGTCGATTTCGCGGTCCGGCCGGCCAACGGCTGCCCCGACGCGGAGGCATGTATGGCGGCGACGCCGGCGGCGCGCTGGCTGGTCCGCAACGCACCGCGCTACGGCTTCGAATTGTCCTTCCCCGGCGGCAACCGCCAGCAGGTGAAGTGGGAACCGTGGCACTGGCGCTGGGTGGGGACGCGCGCGGCGGCGCCGGGGGCCGCCCGGGCGCGCTTCCTGTTCGGCAAGGCGCGGGACCTGTTCCCGGCGCAGCCGGCGGTCGATCCGCTGCGGGTGATCGACGGGGTGTTGCCGGTCGCCTTCGTGCGGGTGCCGACGTGGGTGGCGCCCAGGACAACGAAACGGCGGCGCTGATCCGCCTCCCGCTTTGCGGAAGGGGTCAGGGGAGGGAAGAAAAGCGGGGTCGTGAGAATGACGACCGCCGCGACCGCCCTCCCCCAACCCCTCCCGCAAGCGGGAGGGGAGTTGGATGTGCCCATCCCGCAAGCGGGAGGGGAATGGCCTTAGCCGAACAGCTTCGCCGCGGTCTCGGCGATGCGCTTGCCCTGATAGCGGGCGCCGTCGAGGTCGACCTGGCTCGGCTGGCGGCTGCCGTCGCCGTCGGCGAGCGTCGAGGCGCCATAGGGCGTGCCGCCATGCACTTCCTTGACGCCCATCTGGCCCTGATAGCCATAGTCCAGGCCGACGATCGTCATGCCGTGGTGGAGCAGATTGGTGATGATCGAGAACAGCGTCGTCTCTTGCCCGCCATGCTGGCTGGCGGTGGAGGTGAAGGCGCCGCCGACCTTGCCGACCAGGCCGCCGCGCATCCACACGCCGCCGGTCGTGTCCCAGAAGGCCGCCATCTGGCTGGGCATGCGGCCATAGCGGGTCGGCGCGCCGACGATGATCGCGTCATATTGGGTCAGCGCGTCCGGCCCTTCGATCTCGGGATGCGCGGTGTCGGTCTTGAAATGGGCCGCCGCGATCACCTCGGCCGGCGCGGTCTCGGCGACGCGGCGGATGTCGACCTCGGCGCCGCCGGCACGGGCGCCTTCGGCGACGGCATCGGCCATCTGCTCGATATGGCCGTAGGACGAATAATACAGGACGAGGACCTTGGTCATGCTCAACTCCGCAAAGGCTGCCCGCCCAGAACCGGGCGGCGGGGAATAGGTTCAGTGCGGCACCAAAGATGGCGACGGGCCGGCAGCGCGTAAACGGAAACGCTGGAAACCTATCGTTTCTCGGGATACGCCGCGTCACGAAGAGGGCGGCTGATGCGATTACCCGATCTGGAGGCCTGGGCGATCTTTGCCGCGGTGGCGGAGCATCGCTCGTTCAGCGCCGCGGCCGAGGCGATCGGGCTGAGCAAGGCGACCGTGTCCAAGGCGATCTCGCGGCTCGAGGCGAAGCTGGGCCAGTCGCTGTTCCACCGCACCTCGCGCCGGCTCGCGCTGACCGAGGCGGGCAAGCCGCTCGCTGAACATGCCGCGCGGATCCTCGCCGAGGCGCGCGCCGCGGAGGAGACGGCGCGCGACGGCGCCAGCGCGCCGACCGGGCGCGTCCGGCTCGCCGCACCGATGAGCTTCGGCATCTCCAACGTCGCGCCGATCCTGCCGGAATTCCTCGCCGCGCATCCGGGGGTGGAGATCGACCTGCATTGTTCGGACGCCAAGATCGACATCGTCGCGGAAGGATTTGACGTCGCACTGCGCATCGCCGACCTGCCCGATTCGAGCCTGCGGGCGCGGCGGCTGTGCGGCATCCGCGTCCACACCGTCGCGGCGCCCTCCTATCTCGCGCAACACGGCACGCCGGCGCATCCCAGCGATCTCGCCGGGCACCGGCTGCTCGGCTATTCCAACGTCACCGGCCCGTGGCGTTTCCGCGCGCCCGGCAAGGCGGAGGTGACCGTCCGCCAGGAAGGGCCGCTCGCCGCCAACTCGGGCGAGGCGCTGGTGCCGACCCTGGTCGCGGGGCTGGGCATAGCCCGCCTGCCCGGCTTCATCATCGGGCCGCATGTCGCCAGCGGCGCGGTGGTCGAAGTGCTGGAGGATTGGGCGCCCGGACCGATCGGGCTGCATCTGCTGACGCCGCCCAGCGCCTTGCGCCCGGCGCGGGTCGAGGCGCTGATCGCCTTCCTCTCCGCCCGCCTGCGCGATCCGTGCGAGGCGGCGGGGGCGTGACACTGCTCCCCGTGCCAGGCAGCATTTCGCACCTGGCCAGGAATGGGGAGCAAAACGGACCATCGCTCATTAAGCACGGGATGCCGATCCGTCCCCTCGTTCGTCCCGCGCGCGCCGCATGAGCCCGCCCAAGGCCCGCCTCGCGCCCGACGAGAGCGATGCGCGATTCATCCGGCGCGTCCTCTATGTCCTGATCATCGCCGCGCTCGCCGCCGCGCTGTTCAAGGCGGGCAATTTGCTGATCTTGGCCTTCGGCTCGATGCTTGGGGCGATCGCGATCCACGCCATCGCCGATTTGTGGCGGACGCGGGCGAAGGTGCCGGACAAGGCGGCGCTGCCGCTCGGCATGATCACCGCGATCGGCATCGTCGGTTTCCTGGTGTGGCTGTTCGGCGTGCAGTTCCGCGAACAGGTCAACGTGCTGGTCACCCGCGCGCCGGGGCTACTCGACCAGCTCGCCGCCTGGGCGTCGCAGAGCCCAGTCGGTGCCAAGATCGTCGACGCGGTGCGGCAGGCCTATGCCGGGTCGCAGGCGGCGCGCGACGTCGGCGGCCTGGTGACCGGAGCGGGCGAGCTGCTGCTCAATTGCATCCTGCTGCTGGTCGGCGCGCTGTTCTTCGCCGCCGACCCCGGCATCTACCAGCGCGGCTTCCTGTTCCTGATGCCGCCGTCGAAGCGGCCGGCGATCGAGGATGCGCTGTTCGACGTCGGTTCGACGCTGCGGCTGTGGCTGCAATCCTCGCTGATCCTGATGACCAGCATGGGCACGCTGATCGGCATCGGCCTGTGGATCAGCGGCGTGCCCTCCGCCGCCGCGCTCGGCCTGCTGGCGGGCTTGAGCGAATTCATCCCCTATATCGGCCCGACCGCGGCGATGGTGCCCGCGCTCGGCCTGGCCGCGACTCAGGGCACCGGGCCGCTGATCGGCGCGCTTGCCACCTATGCCGTGGTGCGGCTGATCCAGACCAACTTCATCACCCCCTACGTCCAGGCGCGGGTCATCTCGATCCCGCCGGCGATCACCGTCTTCGCCATCATCGGCATCGGCGTCATCTTCGGCATCTTCGGCCTGTTCTTTTCCGCCGCGTTGCTCGTCGTGATCTTCACGCTAGTGCGCAGCCTGTACCTGCGTGAGGTGCTGGGCGAAGACATTCCCCGCAGCCGGCATCAGACGTTGCTCGGCCCCGATCTTACCCCAATCGACCCCGACGGAGAACAAGCCGCGTCCGACGCGCGGTAATCAGCCGCTTAATCCCTTTTAAGCGCAAATTAACCTTTGTCGTTCAGAGGTGATTTGGTTAATGAATCCGGGCCGTCCGGGCACAGCAGGGTGTGCCCGTCCGCGCCAACAGGGGACGACGCGATGCGGGTGCTGCTGATCGAGGACGAGCCGACGACGGCCAAGGCTATCGAGCTGATGCTCGGGACGGAAGGTTTCAACGTCTACACCACCGACCTGGGCGAGGAGGGCTTGGACCTCGGCAAGCTCTACGACTACGACATCATCCTTCTCGACCTCAATCTGCCGGACATGCACGGCTATGACGTGCTGAAGAAGCTGCGCGTCGCGCGGGTTCAGACGCCGGTGCTGATCCTGTCGGGCGTCAACGAGATGGATTCGAAGGTCCGCAGCTTCGGCTTCGGTGCCGACGATTACGTCACCAAACCCTTCCACCGTGAGGAGCTGGTCGCGCGCATCCACGCCGTGGTGCGCCGGTCGAAGGGCCATTCGCAGAGCGTCATCCGCACCGGCAAGCTGGCGGTCAATCTCGACGCCAAGACGGTCGAGGTCGACGGCGCCCGCGTGCACCTGACCGGCAAGGAATATGCGATGCTGGAGCTGCTCTCGCTCCGCAAGGGCACCACGCTGACCAAGGAAATGTTCCTCAACCACCTGTATGGCGGGATGGATGAGCCGGAACTGAAGATCATCGACGTCTTCATCTGCAAGCTGCGCAAGAAGCTCAGCCTGGCCTGCGAAGGCGACAATTATATCGAGACGGTGTGGGGCCGCGGCTATGTGCTGCGCGAACCCGAGGAAATCACGGCGGTTGCGTAACGCCTGCGGCCCCCGCCACCCGGCGGAGGCTCAGGCGACGATCCGGTCGGCCAGCATCCGGTAAAACAGGCCGATGTCGGCCAACTCCCGCCCCGCCGGCCGCAACTCCGCGCCGAGCGGGAAGGTCTGCAGATCCTCGGACACCGGGCAATACCAGCCCGCCGTCATCCAGCGCCCGTCGCGTTCGTCGGCGCGCGACACGACCCCGCCGGTGTGGATCAGGCAGGCACGGGTACGGCCAAGTGCGCGCAATCGCCGCTGGTCGGTGCCTTGCGAAAAGGGCGCGATCTTGTTCGCCATGTTGCGCTGGACCGTGACGGCCGGGGCATGGCCCGTCGCCTCGTCGATCAGCAGGTGCAGGAAGCGGTCGAGCTCCCCCAGACAATTGGCGATGTAGCGCCGGCGCACCTCCGCGGCGCGCGGCGACGGTCGGCCGCCGCCGGGCAACAGGCGCGGCCCGCCGTCGGCGAGAAACCCCGCCGCCCGCGTCAGCGTCTGATAACGACGGTCGATCAGGACGTCGCCCGCCGCATCATCGCGGCCGCTCGACGATCACCGGCGGGGTGCGCTGCGACTCACGGCGCCGCTCGGCAAGATCGGCGCGGGCCGCCATCGCTTCCCAAGAGGCGGCGGCACGACTGCAGCGCTCGCGGACGTTCTCGAGCACCGCTTCGCCGGCGGCACGATGCTGTTCCGCCGCCTGATGGCGGTAGAAGGCAGCGGATTTGGACGGGGCGTCGCTCACCGACCGTCGCTCCGATCGAGTTCGGCGATGACGGCAGCGAGCCCCGGCTCGCCGTCGATCGCCAGATCGATCGGCCGGCCGCCGAGCGCGTCGTCCGGCGTGTTGAGGAAGGCGATGACCCGGTCACGGTCGCGGAAGGCGCGCCATGCTGCGTCCGCGACGACCGCCTGCCGCCGCTTCTGGCCATCGTCGAGCTTGACGCGCGGCTGCACCGGTCGAAAGCGCTGCGTCTGACGGGGCGTGTCGCTCATGCCAGGGGCACCTGTGGGGTGGCATTGCCGCGCGCGACCTGCGTCATCGTCTCGATCCGGCGGGCATAGCCGCGGGCGAGCTGGCGGTGGCAGAGGCGCGCCTCGACGCTGGCGGCGGCGTCGGCCATCATCAGCGCGACCTGATGGCGATGGAGAAGATAGTTGAGGCCCATGACAGGTCTCCCGTTCCGTAAGCGGGAGCACACTCGGTCTCTCAGTCACGATCGCCTACAGGACGATTTGATCGCGATATGTGTTATATAGGGATCAAACGGCACATCCGCCACCCCGTCCGTCAGCGTAGCACGAAACCTTCGGGCTGGATCGCCGGCGGCAGGTCGTGTCGGCCCGTCGCGGCCAGCAGATCACGCTCGACGGTGCGGACCAGCGCGTCGAGCGGCAGGTCGTTGTCGTCGTCGCCGAACGGATCCGACAATTCGTCACCCAGGGCGTCGAGGCCGAAGAAGGCATAAGCGATGACCAAGGTCGGCAGCGGCACCCACCAGCCGAGTTCGGGAGCGAGCGCGAACGGTAACAGGCAGCAGAACAGATAGACGATGCGATGCAGCAGCAGCGAATAGCTGAACGGCAGCGGCGTCGTCGTGATGCGCTCGCAGCCGCCCTGGACATGCGCGAGTTCGGTCAGCGTACCCTCCAGCACCGAATAGCGGATCGGATCGATAATGCCGGACTCGACCAGCGACAGGCAGCGCCGCCCGACCTCGCGTAGCACGGCGTCCGTTGGATTGGGCAGGCCGTCGGGCAAACCGGGCCACCAGGGGCGGATCGCCGCCGCCTCGTCGCGATCGCGCAGCCGCGCGCCCAGCCCGCCGGCGAAGCCGCACACCATCTCGAGCATCGGCGCGCGCTCTGCGATGGGCAATGTCGCGGTCTGGCGGGCGAAGCTACGCGCCGCGATCACCAGCTGGCCCCACAGCCGACGCCCCTCCCACCACCGGTCGTAACAAGCGGTGTTGCGGAAGCTCATGAAGATCGACAGCGAGAGGCCGAGCAAGGTAAACGGCATTGCCGACAGATGCCCGACCATCGCCGGCCGCGCGCCGACCAGCAGCACGGCGCCGATCGACAGCGCCCCGATGAAGGCCAGTCGCCCGGCGATTCGTGGCAAGATCGAACCACGCATCGCGAACAGCACGTCGGCAAAGCGCGGCGCATTGCGGACGATCATGCGGCCCCCTCCCCGCCCCCGCGGTTACTTGCGTTCCCAGACCTTCTGCGCGCCGATCCAGGTTTCCAGCACCTTGGTCGCGCGCAGATCCGCCGGCGAGGCGGCGAGCGGATCGCGGTCGAGGACGATGAAATCGGCCAACTGCCCCGGCTGCAGCGAGCCGAAATCCTTTTCGGCGAAGGCCGCATAGGCCGCACCGCCGGTATAGGCCCACCATGCCTGCTCCCGGGTGATGCGCTCCTGCGGCTGCCAGCCGTCAGCGGGCTCGCCGTCCGGTCCCTGGCGGGTGAAGGCGGCGGCCCAGCCGGCCCAGGGATCCGGCTTCTCGACCGGAAAGTCCGATCCGAAGGCGAGGTGGGCGCCGTTCTTCAGCATCGACGCCCAGGCATAGGCGCCGGCCAGCCGCTGCGGCCCCAGCCGCGCCTCCGCCATCAGCCGGTCGCTGGTCTCGTGCACCGGCTGCATCGAGGCGACGATGCCGTTGCGGCCGAAACGCGGCAGGTCGGCCGGCGCGACGATCTGCGTATGCTCGATCCGCCAGCGGCGGTCGCCCTTGTAGGTATCGGACAGTTCCTCAATGGCGCCGAGCACCTGCGCATTGGCGGCGTCGCCGATCGCGTGCACGGCGACCTGATAATTGTCCATCGCCGCGCGGCTCATCAGGTTGCGGATCAGCGTGTCGGACATGAAGCCCGCGCCGGACTGGCCGGGCGCATCGGCATAGGGCTGTTTCAGCCAGGCCCCGCGCGAGCCGAGCGCGCCATCGGCATAGAGCTTGACCCCGGCCAGCTTCAACCGGCCGTCGTACAGCCACGGCGTCGGCCCGGTGCCGCCGATCATCAGCGTGGTGTCGACGCCCATGCCGTAGCTGACGATGCGGACGCGCAGCGAACCCTTGTCGCCCATCCGGCGATAGGTCATCCAGTCGTCGAGGCTGCTGCCCATGTCGGCGACCGCGGTGACGCCATAGCCGAGCAGCAAGTCCTGCGCGCGCAGGAAGGCGGCGTTACGATCCTTGGCGAGCGGCGCCGGCACCACCTTCCGCACCAGCTCCATCGCCGCATCGACGAACACGCCGGTCGGCCGGCCGCCGGCCTTCTCGATCCGCCCGCCCGCCGGCGACACCGTCTGTGCCGTGATGCCCGCGGCCTTCATTGCGGCGCTATTGGCCCAGGCGGCATGGCCATCGGCACGCTCCAACCACACCGGGTGGTCGCCCGTCACCTGATCGAGTTCGGCCGCGGTGGGGAAGCGGCCGAGGCCCCAGCTTTCCTGGTTCCAGCCGCCGCCGAGAATCCAGCGCCGGTCCGGATTGCCCTGAACATAGGCGCCGATACGCGCCTGCGCCTCCGCCAGGCTGCGGGCGCCGGACAGGTCAAGCTCGAGCGTGCGGAAACCTTGCTCCATGACATGGCCGTGCGCGTCGAACATGCCCGGCACGACGACCCGCCCCTTCATGTCCGCACGCCATGCATAGCGCGGCCCGGGGTTCTTCTTGGTCGGCTCCGGCGTCTTCTCGCCGAGCGGCACGAGCCGCACGACGCGCCCCTTCGCATCGACGATGATCGCGCGGAAGCGGACGACATGCTGCTGCGCGTCGAGCGCCATGCCGTTGACGTTGTCGACGATCGCGTCAGCCGCCGCCGCGCCGGGCAGCAGGCCGAAACAGGCGAGGATGGCGGCGGCGGAACGGCGGGCAGTGCGCCGAGTTGCGGGTTCGGACATGCGCCTGCCATATGGCGGCGACACGCGATTGGCGAGAGGTCAGCCATCCCGTTTGGCCGACTGATCGCGATCGCCGCTGCGGCACCGGCGCCGATGGTCGGCGATTGCCGCTTCGCCAAGATCCACCGGTCGTCGCGGCACGCATACCGATGCTGCGCCGGTGGATGGACGCTGACAAGGCGCGGCTGCGCCTGTGCACTGCGCGCGGCGCGCGGCGCGGCCGCCGAGCGCATCAATGCGACGCGCAATGGCTTTCCTTTCCGCCGGTTCGAGACACAGAAGGTCTGGAAGGCCGTAACCGATACGCCGCGGCTGCTCAGCCTGTCGACGCAATCCTACGAATACACCGGCGGCGCGCACGCGTATTCGGCGACGGCGACCTTGGTCTGGGACAAAGCGTCGCGCCAGCGGCTCGCGCCGATTGCATTGTTCGCCGCGCCCGCTGCGCTCGAGCGGCGGTCCGCACCGGCTATTGCCGGCGATTGAAGGTGGAACGGACGCGCCGGCTCGGCGCCGCGACCGGCGGCGGGGCGGACGATCCGTTCGCACGATGCCCGGCGTTCAAGGATCTGGGCTGCTGCTCGGCTCGACCGATCGCCGGCACATCGACCGGACGGGGCTGGTCGCCGACCCCTATGTCGCCGGATCCTATGAGGAGGGCCGCTACGAGATCGACCTGCCGGTGACCGCCGGCCTCCTCGCCACGGTCAACCGGCATACCGGGCCGCCTTCGCCATCGGCTGAGGTCCGCGCGACGCGACGGGGCGGCGGATCACCGCCGCCCCGCCCACCGCTCAGCTGTTGGCGCCGCTGACCCTGATCGTCCCGTTGATTCCCCCCGGAAAGAAGCCGCCGGACGCCACCGACAGCGCAGAGGTGTAGAAGATGCCCAATGCCTGTTCGGGCGAGCGCCGGATCGCGCACCAATTGGTGCCGTCGGTGATGTCGAGATTGGGATAGACGGTGACGTTGCCCTTCTTGTCGATGCTCGCCGAACCCAGGCTTTGGTCGCGACCGCCAGGACCATCGAACGGGTTACGCGCGACGGCCATCGAATAGGCACGGGCGAATATGGTGGTGGGGCCCGTGACCTTCGCCAGCGCCTCGGCCGTCGCCCGGGCGAAGAGGACGTTCCGCAACAGCCCGTCCGTCGCTGCCACGCCGGCGGTCAGCGGTCCGAAGGTCTTGCGGACGCTGACGTCCATCTGCCACGCAAGTTCGTCCATCGCGCTGGTCACGACGGCGGACAGGCCGATCGCCCCGAGCAGGAAGTCGTTCTCCGACGCGAACGGATCGTAAAAGCTGGTTGGCGGCGTGGCGCTGGTCGGCACGGCGAATGCTTGGAACGGGCTCCCCTGCCCGATCGCGAAATTGATCGCCGGCTGCGCCGTCACGGCATTGCCAAGCGACTGACGGAGAAAGGCAACGCGCGCCACCACTGCCGACGTCGCCTCGCGGACCGCGGCGATCAGCCTGGTGTCGGTGAACCCGATCGCGCGCCCGCCCGACACCTGCCCCAGCGTGCCGCTGCCCGTCGTCAACGCCGCCGGCAGCGCCACGCCATCGAGCGAGATTTTGAGGTAATTCGCCAACAAATAATGGATCTGCAGGGCAAAATTGAGCCGGTCGGGGTCTGTCGCCGTATAGGTCGGCGGCGCGCTGACCGCCGTCGCCGAAGCGGTCGGCGACGGTACGCTTTCCGCGCCGACGATGCCGTCGTTGCACGCCGACAGCAGCGTCAAGCCGCCCGCCGTCAGCGAGGCCCCTCCCATGAGCCGCAGGAAATGCCGGCGACTGCCGGCCGGCGCCTGATCGTGCATGGTCATCATTCCCCCTCCAATCGCCTGTCGTTCGGTCACCCGTTCAATTCGCCGCACTGCGCACGATCCCGCCGGAAATCCCCTTCGGGAAGAATCCCCCGGCGGTCGCCGCGGACGAAGTCATGAACAGCACGTTCAAGACCTGTTGCGGCGTCCGCGTCAGATAGAGGCCGTTGGCATCCGTCACGGTCAGGCGAGTCGCGATCTGCCCGTCAGCCTGCATCGCCGGCGAGAGGCCGCGGTCGGTGATCGCGGTGCCGTCGATCGCGTCGCGCCAGGCAGCGAGCTTGTCGAGCATGGTCAGGATGGCGGGCGTTTGCGCGGAAAGATCATACAACATCGATCGGACGCTGGTGACGCTGCTTGCCAGCGTGGCGGCCATCGAACTCATCATCGCCATGGCGATCGGGTTGGTCATGTCGGCGAGGATCGACGCATAGGCCGATGCCTGGACGCTCAGCAGCATCTCCGCCCCAATCAGACAGTTGGTCGGCGACGCATAGGGACTGAATTGCTCGTCCGGTCCGATCGCGCCGGCTAGTTGCAGCATCGCCGTGAACGCGCTCGGCCGATAGTCGATCTCGGACTGCGCAACCGAATCGCCACGCAACATGCCGCGTATTGTCAGCGTCTGATACCAATGTTCGTCAGCGATTTCCTGGATGCAATTCTGCAAGACGCGATCGGCCTGATTGGGGAACTTCACCTGCTGAAGGTTGGCGGCAATGACTCCGGCATCGCCGTAAATTTCTCCGGCGCGGATATATTGGGCCGGCAGTTGGCGATTGTCGCCGTAGATGACGAATTGCAGATAGTTCGTCACCAGATATTGCAAGTGCAGGGCGAATTGCAGCGGCACGGTATCCACCGATGAGCTGACGTCGGCACGCGCCTTCGCCGCCAGACCGGCCAGCATCGCCCCCCCGAGCAACGCGCCCAGTGCTGCGCGACGCCCCGACAGGCCGCCGTCGCCGACGGCCGGCGCCCCTTCATCGATCATCGCCTTTGCGATCATTCGTTCCTGCACGAATCCTCTCCCCCGTTGGCTTGCGCGCCTATCCTGTTGTGAGTCCCCGATATCTTTCACACCGGGCCCCGACATCATTCGTGCGCTGCGGCGATGCTTATCGCTCTGCTTTTTTTGTTGGACAAGTCCAAATCGAACAATAATTATACGACAAGTTCGAGGGTCGGGGAGCCGCTCGATCGAACCGGACAATCATGGGGGAGGGTTATATGTCCACGTACGTCAGGCGTTTTGCTGGAACAGCTATTTCGGCTTTGGCAGTCTCGCTCGCCACCAACGCCGCACAGGCGCAGAATAGTCCTGCTGATCCTGCGACATCCGCCACGCAACAGCAAGCTTCCAGCGGCGACGCCACCGATGGCTCCTTGCGCTCATCGAAGGCGAGGAAAAGGAATAAGAAGCGCGCCGCCGAATCAACTCCGAACGTCCGCAACGAATCGGGCCGCCTAGAAGGCGATATCGTCGTCACCGGCTTGCGGGAGAATGTGAAGAGCGCGCGCAGTGCCAAGCGACGGGCGCAGCAGATCGTAGATGTCGTGCTAGCGCAAGACATTGGCAAATTGCCCGACAAGAATGTTGCGGAAGCATTGGCGCGTGTTCCTGGCATCCAGATCGATCGCGACCGTGGCGAGGGCGGCAGGGTGCTGATCCGCGGTCTCGACGGCGTGATGACCACCGTCAACGGATCGCCGTCCTTCTCCGGGGTCGACCGCACGACCAATCTCAACGACATCTCGTCCGACCTCGTCGCCGGGATCGAAGTGTACAAGACGCGGACCCCGGATCAGGTGGAAGGCAGCCAGACGGGCGTCATCAACCTGACGCTGCGGCGGCCGACCGACTTCCACGAGGGCGCGACCTACGCGGTCAGCACCCGGTTCGATTACGCGGACCGGATCAAGAAGCTGAACCCCTATTACAGCGCTCTGGTCGCCTATAACGGCGATACGCCGATCGGCCGCATGGGCTTTTCCGTGAACGGCACCTGGAATAAGGTCGGTTATAACGAAGACCTGCGGTTCAACGAGGTGCCGAACCAGCAGTATAACATCAGCCAGCCGGTCCTGCCGACCTCAACCCCGGCGCGCATCTACCTGCCCTTCCGAGTCGGCTTCGCCGGCACCGACGGCTGGTCGAAGCGCGGGGCGTTCCAGATCTCCTCGCAATGGAAGCCGGATGACCATTGGGCGATCACCGTGGAAGGCGGCTATAGCAATCGCCAGGCCCTGCAGACCGACAGCACCTTCTGGGTGCCGATCACCTATTCGGAATCGAGGAACGCGCCGCCCAGCTTGTCGAACGTCGTGCTGGCCGACGACGGCCGGCTGGTGAAATCCGTATCGCTCTACGGGCTGGACCCGATGGGCCCCGGCCGCCAATCCTATCTCGAAACGACCAAGGGCTATAACGGCCGGTTTCAGGTCCAGTATAATAGCGAGCGGATCGAGCTGAACGCCTGGGCCAATTACGCGATGTCGCGCCTCGATGCCGACAGCCTGTACCATTCCGTCCGCTTCAGCCAGCAGCCGCGGGTTGACGTCGTGTTTAACGACATCACCGACCCGCTCGGCGGCGTCAGGGTCGATTTCAGGAACATCGATACGCTCGACCCCAAGAACTACGTCTATATCGACAATTTCGGGCAGCAGCTGCAACGCCGGCTCAGCGGGGAAACCGAGATCAAGGCCGATCTGAAGCTCAACACCTTCTTCCGCTTTATTGATTATCTAAAGATCGGCTTCCGCTACAACAATCGATCGTACAGCAACAATTTCGCCAGCAATTGGTACGCGTCGCTCCGGCTGCCGATCGCAGCGTTGCCGAACTACCATCTCGTCCCGGTCGGCTACAACTTCCAGAATGGAAGTAACGCCAATTGGATGATCGGCGACAGCGACTCGATCCGCGCGAGCTTTCCGCTGATCCGTTCGATATTGTCGCCGATCTATCCCGAGCTCGCCGCGCCTTACCCGAGCTTCGACCCGTCACAACGGTTCGGCGGCGGCGAGCGCGGCTTCGCCTATTACGGACAGTTTCACTATAACGTGAAACTGTTCGTGCCGGTCGAGGGGATCATCGGCGCCCGTATCGTCAATTCGCTGACGGCCCTGCAGTCACTGCGGCGCACGACCGAATTTGTCACCAACGACGACGGCGTGAAGGTCAAACAGGTGACCGACATCCTCGATACGCCGCGGGGCAATGCGCTGGACATCCTGCCCAGCTTCAACGCAATCGCGCATCTCACCCGCAAGCTGCAGCTGCGGGCGGCCTATACCTATGAAGTGGCGCGGCCACGCGCGACGGACATCAACCCATGGATCGCCATCGACCTCAGCGACCCCGCCAATCCCCACGGCCGCGGCGGCAACGCCAGTCTGCGTCCGGAATCGATGTCCAAATACGACGCCTCGCTCGAATGGTATTTCGGCTCGACGGGATCGGTGTCGGTTGCGGTGTGGCAGTGGAACAAGAAAAATGTGATCGCGTGGCAGGACCAGCCCGAATTCCTGCCCGAATCGCCGACCCTTCCGACGCTGGTATACCGTCCGCGCAACCTCGGCCGCGGGCGCGCCCGCGGCATCGAGGGCCAGTTCACGACCTTCTTCACCTTCCTGCCCGGTGTCCTCAAATCGTTCGGGACATCGATCAACGGCACGTTGAACGTCACGCGCCAGGCTTCCGCACCGGTACCGGACAAGGACGGCAACCTCGTCTTCATCTACGGCCCGATCATCGACGTCTCGAAATATGTGTACAATCTCGTCGGGTTTTTCGAGCGCGGCGGCCTGAACGTGCGCGTCGCCTACAACTGGCAGTCGCGGCGCCAATGGCGGCTCGATCAATACAATCCGTATAACAACTTGTTCCGCGATCCGGTCGAGCGGCTCGACGCGGCGATCAACTATGACGTCAACAAACATCTGACGATCGGCCTGGAAGCGTCCAACCTGACCCGCAACGGCGACCGCTCCTATTGGGGAACCTATGACGTGCCGAACAACGTCAAATACTTCTCCCGCAACTATGCCTTCTCGCTGCGGTCGCGCTTCTGACGCACCGGGTGGCGCGGCCTTTCACGCCGCGCCGCCGATCCTCCGCCGGTTCCCCACGCCGCGTTTATCGGCTAGCGGTCCGGCATGGCCTCCCAACGCGTCGATGCATCCGCCCTGCCCGTCTCGCTCGCCGACGTGCGCGAGGCGCATGCCCGTATTCGCGACTCGATCGTCCGGACGCCGACGCTGATCAGCCGCACCCTGTCGGGCATGACGGGGGCGCAGGTCTTCCTGAAATTCGAGAATCTGCAGTTCACCGCCGCCTACAAGGAACGCGGCGCGCTCAACACGCTGCTGCAACTCTCCGACGCGGCGCGGGCGAAGGGCGTGATCGCCGCCTCGGCCGGCAACCATGCGCAGGGCGTCGCCTATCACGCCAACCGGCTGGGCATTCCCTCGACCATCGTGATGCCGCGCACCACGCCGACGGTGAAGGTGGTGCAGACCGAAAGCCATGGCGCCACGGTCGTGCTGGAGGGCGAGACGTTCGACGCCGCTTATGCCCACGCCCGCGTGCTGGAGGCGGAACGCGGCTTCACCTTCGTTCACCCGTTCGACGATCCGCGTGTGATCGCCGGTCAGGGTACCGTCGCGCTCGAAATGTTCGAGGACGTGCCGCAACTCGATACCCTGCTGACGCCGATCGGCGGCGGCGGCCTGATCTCCGGGATGGCGACGGTCGCGCACGCCCAGCCGCATCGGGTCGAGGTGGTCGGCGTGCAGGCCGAACTCTATCCCTCGATGTACAACCGCATCCGCGGCACACATCTGCCCTGTGCCGGCGATACGCTGGCCGAGGGCATCGCCGTCAAAGAGCCGGGCGGCCTGACGGCTCAAATGGTCGCCGCGCTGGTCGACGACATCGTCCTGGTCGGCGAGCGCAATCTGGAGGAAGCGGTCAGCCTGCTGCTGCAGATCGAGAAAACGGTGGTCGAGGGCGCGGGCGCTGCCGGTCTTGCGGCGTTGCTCGCCTTCCCCGACCGGTTCCGCGGGCGCCATGTCGGCGTGGTGCTGTGCGGCGGCAATATCGACACGCGGCTGCTCGCCAACGTGTTGTTGCGCGACCTCGCCCGCTCGGGCCGGCTGGCGCGTTTGCGCGTGCGGCTGCAGGATCAGCCTGGCGCCCTGTACAATGTCGCCCGCATCTTCGACCAGCAGCGGGTCAACATCATCGAAGTCTATCACCAGCGCATCTTCACGACGCTGCCGGCAAAGGGCCTGATCACCGATATCGAATGCGAGACGCGCGACGCCGCACATCTCGACCGGCTGATCGCGGCGCTGCGGGACGGCGGTTACGAAACCAGCATGGTCGAGCAGGCATAAGTCATCCGCATGCCCGGCCGGGCAGTTTCTGCCGCCGGCCCGGCGGTGCCGATCGACAATCCGCCGTGGCGATAGGTCGCATCAGGAACAAAAAGGGCGCCGCGGTCAGACCGCGACGCCCCTTCGTCATCCACGTAACGTGGATCAGTTGCTGCTGGAGTTATCGTCCTGCACGATCGCGACGACGCCGATCGCCACCACGCCCGCGGCGATGATTGCCGCCAGGATGCCACCGCCACCGGCGCCGAGCTTGCTCTTGCCGCTGGTCGGCGTACCAACGCGGACCGACTTGGCGACCGACAGCGACGCCGCCGGGTTGGCCGGGGCGGCAAAAGCCGGCGCAGCGGCGATCGGCGACGCGACGAGAGCGAGGGCGGCCATCGAACCGGAAAGCAACTTGGTCATAGGGAATACTCCAATGGTCAATTCGCCCATTGTAACAGGATGTCGCGCCGATGGTTCCGCAACGCAGCAAAAACATCACTCGGTTCATCGCATTTTTTGATCAGGATCAGCTTGGGCGAAATTAACCAACAATGATGGTAAAGCTCCTTCTCAGAGCGGCTTACGTGATTCATATAGACGTGGCGCCGCGCATCGGGTGTCACTTTCGTCCATCAGGAGTCCGCCGGCGGTGACCGCGCCCTTTCGTTTCCCGCGCTTCTTCGTCACCAGCCCCGCCCCCTGCCCCTATCTGCCGGGGCGGCAGGAGCGGAAGGTGTTCACTGAACTCAGCGGGCCCCATGCCACCGAGCTCAACGATGCGCTAAGCCGGATCGGGTTCCGTCGCTCGCAGGGCGTCGCCTATCGCCCGTCATGTGCCGGCTGCACCGCCTGCCTGTCGGTACGCGTCGTCACCAGCGACTTTGTCCCCAATGCGACCCAGCGCAAATTGCTCAAGCGCCACGACGGCATCGAGGTCACCGCCTGTCGCCCCTGGGCGACCGACGAGCAATTCCAGCTGCTCCGCCGCTATCTCGCGGCGCGCCACCCCGGTGGCGGCATGGCGGGAATGGACGAAGATGATTATGCCGACATGGTCGAGCATTCGCCGGTCCAGTCGCTGGTCATCGAATATCGCCTGCCCGCCAAGGATGGGCAGCGCGGGCGACTGATCGGCGCCTGCCTAACCGATCGGCAGGTGGACGGCCTGTCGATGATCTACAGCTTCTTCGACGCCGGCGCGGATGCGCCCCCCGGCCTCGGCAATTTCATCATCATGGACCACATCATCCGCGCGCGCGATGCGGGGCTGCCATATGTCTATCTCGGCTATTGGGTGAAGGGATCGCAGCGGATGGCGTATAAGACGCGCTATCGGCCGATCGAAGTGCTCGGGCCGAACGGCTGGCGGCTGCTGGAGGACGACACGGACGGCGGGAACAGCGACGCGGTCGCCGCCTGACGACGATCAGATCGGGTCGCTCTCCGCCTCGACGACGACGCCGTCGGCGCTCACTTCGCGATCGGGACCCTGCCGCCCAAAGTGGACGCGGACGCCGCCTGCGGTGACCATCTTGGCAACCGGCGCAGCGGCGGCAAGGTCCTTGGCGCGGCCACGGTGGACGGTGACGCCGCTGTCGTCTGTCGCGTCGCGATAGACGGCAGCGATTTCGCTCGCCGGTGCCGGGGCCAGCGGCACCGCCGAAGCAATGCCCGGCTCGACCCCGACATAGCTGGCGCGGAAGCTAAGCGCCTGTTCCATCGCGCCGCGCCACCGATAGAAGATATGCGCGCCGACCGAACCGATGCGGGTCAGGCTGGAGGCCCACCAGGGCAGCACGTAATTGGCATGGTAGAAGGTTGCCGAACCGATCGGCGCATAGACCTGACCGGCGAGCGCGGCGGCGGCGACCTGCGCCGCGCGGCTCCAGGCGAGCGGATCGCGGCGGAAGGCCATCGATCCGTCGCAGGTGAAGGAGAATTGGCAACCGGTGCGACGCTGCGACCCCTGATAGACGACGCCGCAGACGCTGTGCGGAAACGCGCGGTCGCGGACGCGGTTGAGCACCACCTGCGCCACCGCGCGCTGGCCGTCGAGCGGTTCCGACCGCGCCTCGTAATAGACCGCCGCGGTCAGGCATTCGGCCGCGCGTCGCGCATCCTCGTCGCTGCGCGCCTGTGCGAAGAATGCCGGTGCGGCTTGGGCGAAGGCCGGTGCGGCATCGTCGGCCGCCGACGCGGTCAGGCTGCGCGGCAATGCCGCGACTTCGGGCACGTCGAGCGCAAGGTCGCGCAGCAACTGGCGCGGCGACGCCGCCGGCACCGTCTGACTGATATGCGCGCCATGCGGGCCGCCCGGCGTACACGACGATGCCGCGAACAGCACGATGCCGAGCGACAGCCGGGCGGACAAGGAATTGCGTGACGACCCCACATGGTCGCCCTAGGGCTTAAGTGCTTAGGAAGCGGTTAAACGTGAAGGGCGGCGGGCCGCGCCGCTATTGCTCGCGCACGGTGACGTCGACCGCCAATTCCTCTTCGCCCTCGCCCAGCCGCGATCCTGCCACCGGCGCAGCACCCGCCGCGTCGAGCGCAATCGCCACCCGCACCACTTCCTCCTCCGGCGATCGGCCGGCCGACGGGTCGAAGGCGATCCAGCCAAGCCCATCGACATGGACTTCCGCCCAGCCATGGGGCGTCGGCCGGTGTGCGCCGTCGGCGAGGCTGTAGCCGGACACGTAGCGCGCCGGCGCGCCGAGCGCGCGTGCACCCGCCAGGAACATCTGCGCCATATCACGCGTCGTCGCGCTGGGTCGGGCAAAGGCCGCGGCAGCGGTCAGGCCGGGCTGCGGACGGCCGCAGTCGGGCGCGAACCGCGCATGCAGGGCGCGGTTGAACCGATGCAGGCCGCCAAGCTGGCCGTCGCTCCCCAGCGCCTCTCGCGCGAATGCGGCCAGCGCCGCGTCCGCCGCCGTCGTCTCCGTCGCACGCAGGAACAGCGCCGGCGGCAGCACTTCGGCGACCCCGCGCACCACGCCGCTGGCATGGCTGGTCAACACTTCGCCGCGCACGGCGATCTCCAGCGAATCGATCGGTCCGTCGGCGTAGAGCATGGTGACGGCATTGCCGAAACCGTCCCGGCTGCGACGCATCCGCGCATCGCAATCGACGTCGATGCGCCAGCGCGCCACGGTCTGATCGTGACTGTTCTCCGGCGTCAAGCGCAGCATCTGGACGATCCGCGTCTGCGGCGCGCTGAACCGGTAGACGGTGCGATGATCGATCGACAGTCGCATCAGCCGAACCGGAATTGCCGGCCGATTGCCTCGTGCAGGCGGCCGTTCTCGGCGATGAACGCCTGCAGATATTGGTGCAGGCCGCCCAGGATGACGTCGCCGGACCGCGTCCGTGCCATCCGATTGGCCCGCGCACGCGCCATCCGGTCCGCCTCGCCATGCGTGCCGACCCGTTCGGCGAGCAGACCGAGAATGTCGACCGTCACCTCGGCGGACGCCACCAGGCTGCGCGGCAATTCGCCCTTGGCGATCAGCAGATCGATGACGTTCGCCGGGGTCAGCCCGTCCGAATAGAGCCAGCGATAGGCGGTCACCGCCGACACCGTCTGCAGCAATGTCGTCCACTGATCGCGATCGACCACGCCGCCGACCCGCTCCCCTTCCGGCAGCAGGATATGGTATTTGACGTCGAGCAGCCGCGCGGTGTTGTCGGCGCGCTCGATCGCCTGGCCGAGCCGGATGAACCAATGCGCCTGGTTGCGCAGCATCTGGTGCACCGCGCCTTCGAAGCCGCGCGTCTCGTTCTTCACCGCCTCGACCAGTGCCAGCGTCGCACGCGTGTCGCCGACGCCGGCGCGGTTTTCGAACACCAGCCAGGCGCGGTTGATCGCGGTCCACGCCTCGCGGCTCAGCGCGATGCGGACCGCGCGGGCATTGTCGCGTGCCCGGTCGAGGCAGCGGACCAGCGAACCGGGGTGGCTGGTGTCGAGCGTCAGGAAGCGCACGACATTGCGCTGGCGCAGTTCCGCGCCGCTGGCGGCGAAATCCGCCTCCGCCTCGATCACCGCCAGCGCCGACGACCAGGCGATCTCGCCCGCCGGCCGCGACGACATGACGTCGAGCCGCACCGTCGCCTCGATCAGCCGCGCGATAAAGTCCGCCCGCTCGAGATAACGGCCGAGCCAGTAAAGCGACGAGGCGGTCCGCGACAGCATCATGCGCCGTCGCCCTGCCGCTGCGTCATGCCGTCCAGCGTCTGGCTCTGCATGCCGCCCGCATCGGGCAGCAGCACGAAACTGTCCTTGGTGCCGCCGCCTTGGCTCGAATTGACCACCAGCGACCCCTCCTTCAACGCGACGCGCGTGAGCCCGCCCGGCACCACCTGCACACCCTTGGCCCCGGTCAGCACGAACGGACGGAAGTCGACATGGCGCGGCGACAGGCCGCTGTCGGCGAGCGTCGGCACCGTCGACAGCGCCAGCGTCGGCTGGGCGATGTAGCGGTGCGGTTCGGCGATCAGCGCCGCGCGAAAGGTCTCGATCTCGTCGCGGCTGGCGGTCGGTCCGACCAGCATGCCATAGCCACCCGACCCGTCGACCAGCTTGACGACCAATTCGTTGAGATGGTCGAGCACGTAGCGCAACGCTTGCGGTTCGCGGCAGCGCCACGTCTCGACATTGGGCAGCTTCGCCTCGCCGCCGGAATAGAAGCGGACGATCTCCGGCATATAGCTGTAGATCGCTTTGTCGTCGGCGATGCCGTTGCCGGGCGCGTTGATGATCGCGACGTTGCCGGCGGCATAGGCCGCAATCAGCCCCGGCACGCCCAGCATCGAATCGGGACGGAAGATCAGGGGATCGAGGAAATCGTCGTCGATCCGGCGATAGATGACGTCGACCCGAACCAGCCCCGCGATCGTGCGCATCCACACGATGTCGTCGTCGACGACCAGATCGGCCGCCTCGACCAGTTCGATGCCCATCGAATCGGCGAGGAAGCTGTGCTCGTAATAAGCCGAATTATAGTGGCCGGGGGTCAGCACGACGCAGGTCGGCTGGCCGGCACGGCCCGGCGGCGCGACCGATTTCATCGTTTCGAGCAGCCGGTCGGGATAGCTGTCGACCGGTGCGACGCGATACTGGCGGAACAGTTCCGGGCACAGCCGCACCATCGCCTCGCGATTCTCGATCATGTAGCTGACGCCGGACGGCGTGCGGGCATTGTCCTCCAGCACGAAGAATTCGTCGGGGCCGGTGCGCACCAGATCGATGCCGCAGATATGCGCCCAGATGCCGTGCGGCGGCCGCATCCCCGCGATCTCCGGCCGGAATTGCGGATTGCCGAAGATCAGATCGGGCGGCAGCACGCCGTCTTTCAGGATGCGCCGCTCGCCGTAAATGTCGTCGAGGAAGGCGTTGATCGCCTCGACCCGCTGCACCAGCCCCTCCGACAGGCGCGTCCATTCATCGTGCAGGAAGACGCGCGGCACGATGTCGAATGGGATGATCCGTTCGCGCGCCGCGGCATCACCATAGACTGCGAAGGTGATGCCGAGCTGGCGGAAGGTCGCTTCGGCCGCGGCCTGGCGGCGGCGCAGCTCGTCCGTGGGCGTAGCGTCGAGCCAGCGTCCTATGGCGGCCAGCGCGGGACGCGGCGGCGCCTCTCCCGAAAGCCCCATGATTTCGTCGAACGCCGGTCGTTTCCCCATTGGAACGGTAAAGCCCCCCGCCTGTCGCAAGTTCCATGCTGACAGCTTTGGTGCGGCGCACAAGAGGGCGTTCGCAAATTGGCGAGCGGATTCGGTCCGTTATTTCAGCGCGGCGAGCATCCCGGGCGTCAGCACCTGCGGCAGCACCTGCGGCGTCGCGGCGCCCGGCGCATAATAGAGGTAGAGCGGCACGCCGGCACGGTAATGCGCCTGGATGAACCGGCCGAGCACCGGGTCGCCATCGGTCCAGTCGCCGACCAGCACCGCGACCTTGTGCTGCGCGAAGGCGGTACGGGTGGCGGCGGTGTCGATCGCGGCGCGCTCGTTGACCTTGCAGGTCAGGCACCAGTCGGCGGTGAAATAGGCGAACACCGGCCGCCCCTCACGCCGCAACTGCGCCAGCTTCGCCTCGCTGAAGGCATCAGCGCTCGCCGGCTTGACGATCGCCGTTCCGGTCAGCGCCGCGGCGAGCACGACCGAGGCGCCGACCGCGCCCACCGCCAGCGACCAGCCGAAGCCCTGCCCGCGCCTTTGCCGGCGCCCCCCTGCGATCAGCAGCGCCGCCGTCGCCAGCATCGTCACCACGCCGACGACCAGACCGAGCGAGCCCGCCTGCCGCCACAACAACCACAGCAGCGCCAGCGTGGTCAGCAGCATCGGCACCGCCAGAATCCGGCGCAGCCGCTCCATCCACATCCCCGGTCGCGGCAACCGCCGCCTGAGCGCCGGCACGAACCCGATCGCCAGGAACGGCAGCGCCAGCCCGAGGCCGAGGCCGCCGAACACCGCCAGCGCCGCCGGCCAGGGCAGCACCAGCGCCGCACCCAGGGCCGCCCCCATGAACGGCCCCGTGCACGGCGTCGCGACGAAGGCCGCCAGTGCGCCCGTCGCCACCGAGCCCAGCGCACCGCCACCGGTCGCGAAGCGCGGCGCCGGCACCTCGAACCGCCCGAGCAAATTGAGCGCGATCGCGAAGGTCAGGGCGACGAGCAGCACGATGACGCGCGGGTCCTGCAGCTGGAACGCCCAGCCGATCGCCGATCCCCCGGCGCGCAGCGCCAGGATCAGCCCCCCCAGTGCGACGCAGGTCAGCACCGCCCCCAGCGTGTAGCCCAACGCATCGCTGCGCGCCTCGCGCTCGTCCGCCCCGCCCTTGGCGAGGTGCAGCGCCTTGAGGCTGAGGATCGGGAAGACGCAGGGCATAACGTTGAGGATCAGGCCGCCGAGCACGGCGCCGGCAAAGGCCGCGAGCACCGCCGCCCAGCCGAAGCCGGCGCCGCCCGATCCGGTCGCAGCGACCGCGCCCGGCGCCGCCCGCACCGCCAGGCCGAGATCCTTGCCGATGCGCAGAACACCCTCGATCGCGCCGCGCGGGCTGCCCTGCGTCGCGATCAGCAGCCGGTCGCCCTCGCGCGTCACCGTCTGCGGCGCGGCATAGGTCAGGCTGCCCGGCGTGCCGGCGAAGAAATAGGCGTCGGCAAGCTTCGCGCTCGCCGGCAGCGGCACCGCGATGGTCAGCTTGCCATCCTGCACCTGATAGGCGGCGGGGGCGTCGAGCGGCTTGGGGATCGCCGCGCGCCAGCGGTCGAACGCCGCGGTATCGGCGGGCGCGCCGTCGCCGACCGTCAGGTCGATGCTCAGGTCCTGCTGTTCCGGCACGCAGATCGTGTCGGTGCAGACCAGATAGCTGGTGTGCAACCGCACCGGCAGATGCGTTCCCGGCGCCAGTCCTGCCGGGAAGTGTAGCGCGACCAGCGGTGCGTAGGGCCCCTCATAGACGTAATTCATCAGTCCGGCGACGAGCAACGTCGTCGGCACCGGCCATTGCGGTGCATCGACCCGCGCTCCTGGAGGCAGCGTCCAGTCGAAGCTCGGCGCGAAGCCGGCGTCGCCGGTGTTGCGCCAATATCCGTGCCAGCCCTTCTCGGGCCGGGTGTCGAGCGCCAGCGTCACCACCTGCCCTGCGCGCGGCGCGGCGGTGTCGGCGACCAGGCGCATCGCGAGGTGCGGCGCACCCCCCGCCGGCGGCAGCGCGTCGGCCAGCGCCGGCCCCGCGGCGATTGCCGCGAACAAGGTCATGATTGCGCAACAGAGCGCGCGCATTGCGGTTCTTGCCCGTCCCATCGGGTCACGCCATAGCCGCACCGCCGTAGCAATACGAGCCGCCGCAACACGAGGTTGATGTTCTACGATGAAGGCTCTGTTCGCCGCCGCCCTGTTCGCGTCCGCCGCCGTCGCCGCGCCGCTCGCCGCCCAGCAATCCTCGCCGCGCGCGGTCGACACCGCCCCCGCTGCGGCCGCGCAGCCCGCTGCGCCGACGCCGACGACGCCGCTGTTCCCGACGACGCCGCCGAAGCTGATCGTCGCGATCTCCGTCGACCAATTTTCCGCCGACCTGTTCCAGCAATATCGTAATCATTTCACCGGCGGCTTCGCGCGGCTGCTGACCGGCGCGGTCTTCCCCTCCGGTTACCAGAGCCATGCCGCGACGGAGACCTGCCCCGGCCATTCGACGATCCTCACCGGCATGCGCCCCGCCCATACCGGCATCGTCGCCAACAACTGGATCGACCAGCGCGCGCCACGCGCCGACAAGATCGTCTATTGTTCGGAGGACGAGCGCGTCCCCGGCATGACGCACGACACTTATACCGTGTCGGATATGCACCTGAAGGTGCCGACGCTGGGCGAAATGATGAAGGCGGCCAATCCGGCAACCCGCGTCGTCTCGGTCGCGGGCAAGGATCGCGCCGCGGTGATGATGGGCGGCCACAAGGTCGACGAACTGTGGTGGTGGGACGGCAAGACCTACGTCAGCTATGTCGGCCGGCCCGTGCCCGCCGCCGTGCAGCGCGGCCGTGATGCCGTCGCCCGGCTGATCGCGCAGCCGCAGCCGGCGTTGCCGCTGCCCGGTTTCTGCAAGCCGCTCGACCGGCCGATCAACGTCGCCGGCACAGCCTATGGCCAGGGGCGGTTCGAACGCGCCGCAGGCGACCTGAAGGCATTCCGCGCCTCGCCGGCCAGCGACGCCGCCGTGTTCGCGATCGCCGCCGGCCTGATCCAGGACATGAAGCTGGGCCGCGGGCCACAGACCGACATCATCGACATCGGCGCCTCCGCCACCGACTATATCGGCCATTCGCTCGGCACCCAGGGTACCGAGATGTGCATCCAGATGGACCAGCTCGATCAGACTTTGGGCAGCTTCTTCGACACGCTCGACAGCTGGGGCCTCGATTATGAGGTGATGCTGACTGCCGACCATGGCGCGCACGACATGACCGAACGGCAGCAACAGCGCGCGATGCCGATGGAACAGCATGTCGCCGCCGACGCATCGATCAAGCACATCGCTGCCGCCATCGCCGCCGACCTGCATCTGTCCGGGCCGGTGCTGCTGGGCGCCGAAGGCGACGTCTATGTCGATCGCGACCTGCCCGCCGCCACCCGCGCCCGCGTGCTGGCGGAGGCGCAACGGCGTTTCGCCGCGCTGCCGCAGGTCGCCGCCGCGCTGACCCGCGACCAGATCGCGGCCACGCCCTTCGCCACCACGCCGCCCGAAACCTGGACGCTGGCAGAGCGCGCCCGGGCGTCGTTCAATCCCGACGTCTCGGGCGATCTGCTCGTCCTGCTCAAGCCGCGGGTGACGACGATCGAAAAGCCGGGCCCCGGTTATGTCGAAACCCACGGCAGCCCGTGGGACTATGACCGCCGGGTGCCGATCCTGTTCTGGCGCAAGGGCATGACCGGCTTCGAACAGCCGCTGTCGGTCGAAACGGTCGATATCGCCCCGACGCTCGCCGCGACGATCCGCCTGCCCGTCCACGGCCTCGACGGCCGCTGCCTCGACCTCGATCCGGGGGCGGCGACCACCTGCACGCAGTGACTTAGCGGCTTGCCAAAACCCGCTGTCCTACACGGCAAAAGGAGCGCATGGTGCCGACAGCATGATGCGCTCTTTCTCATCGTTGTAAGGATCGTTCGCGACAGGGCGATTTTCCGACACGTTCAGGCGTCAATTGTGTCAAGACTCGCGGGGCGGGACGTGGCGTGCCGTGGCGCCGACCTCATCTCATCTTCCCCCGCCGCAGGCCGAAAGAGGATGCTTCAAGCCGCTCCGATCCCACTTTAAGGCGATGGCATGCACCGCTCGCTCCTGCTGCTCCCCCTCGCCATTCTCGCCGCCTGCGACCAGCAGCGCACCGTTCCGGAGCGTACCGACGACGGACAACGCCAGGCGGCGGAGGCGCAGGAGCGCAAGGCGATCGCCGGGATCGAGACGGACGTCAGGATCAAATCGCTGCAGGCGCAGGTCGATCGGCTGGAGGCGGAACTGTCCGAATTGAAGGACGGCAGGCAGGCGATCGACACCCAATTGCTCGCGCAACGGCTGACGGCGGTCGAGCAGCGCGTCTATGCCGCCGAACCGCCCACCGCCGCGCCGACGCCGATCGCCACCGCCACGCCGAAACCTTCCGCCGCGCGCACCACGGCGCCCCCGCGTGCCAAGCTCAAGCTCACGCTGCCCCCGCCGGAACGGTGATCCGCACGGCCGCTGCCCGCAACGAAGGGGCTGGCACGCCCTAGCGCAGTTCGAACGGCCGGATGTTCTTCCCCAGCCGGTTCGCCCCGATCGCCAGCCGCTGGCGGGTGAAGTCCGCCACGAACGCCGGACTGCCGCTCGCCCCCGGCGCCAGCCGCGCGTCATTGTCGGCGATCACCAGCCCGGTCGCCGGAAACGTCTTCGCTTCCGCGGCGATGACGATCAGCGCCGACGCATTTTCCTTGTTGCGGCCCTGGACGAAGACGTTGCGCGCGATCGTGCCGGTGCCGCCCTCCGACAGGTCGATCATGTAATTGGTCTTGCGCCCGGCACTGTCGTCGAAGCTGTTGTCGGTGATCGTCGCATTGGGCACGCGCAGCTTGACGTAATGGCCGCCGGTTCCCGCCTCGAACCGCGAATGCGTCACCGTCACGCTGCCGCGGTTGGACAGGTAGATGGCGTGCGAGCAGTTCACCGCCTCGTCGCACTGGCCGAGGCCGGAGAAGGTCGACCGGTCGATGACGATCCGCTGCCGCGTCGGCTCGCCGCCCAAGATGCCCTCCTGGCTGTCGAGGAACATCGAATTGGTGACGGTCAGATCGCCCATCTCGGTGCGGATACCGGCGCCATTGCCGTCCGACACGCTGTAGCCGCGGAACACCAGCCCATCGACCGTTGATCCCTGCCCCCGCAGCACCAGCGCGGCCTTGTCCTCGCACGCTTCCTTCTCGAAGATCGCGGTGCCCGGCCGCACCGCCTTGAAGGTGATCCGCCCGCCCTGCTGCACCGCGCACTGGCGGTAGACGCCGGGAGCGATCAGGATCGTGCCCGTGCCCATGCGGATCGACGACACCGCCTCCTGGAGGTCGGTAAAGCCCTGGCCGGTCTCGGCGACGGTGAAGGGGGCGCCCTTCTCCGCCGCGGGGGATGGGGAGGCAAGCAGCGCGGCAAGAATGACAGGAAGGGCGGCGCGCATGGATCGATGTTCCTTCTGGCTCGCCCCGCCATGCCGCGCGCGGTCGCCGCGGCGGAAGGGCCAATCGCGGTTAACCGCCGCGGCGACCACGGCAGGACATGAACGAGGGGCGGTGCCGTCCCGCGCCGGGACAGTGCGCGGGTGATTGCAGGAGTGCCGGCGGCTTTGCTAACCGCCTGGCACACAAGGGGGAGGTTCACCGATGCATATGTCGCCGACGGAGGTATTCCTCCTCGCGATCCTGATCATCTTCACCGGGCCGTATCTGGTCTGGCGGTTGGGGCGCACCGATTACTGGGCGCCTTTGGTCGTGGTGCAGATCATCGGCGGCATCCTGCTCGGCCCGGGCGTGCTCGGCGCGCTGATGCCCGATTATTACGCCTTCGTTTTCCAGCCGTCGACAATGGCGGCGCTGAACGGCATCGCCTGGTGGGCGGTGATGCTGTTCGTCTGGGTCGCGGGGCTCGAGCTCGACGTCACCGAGGCTTGGCGCCGCCGCGGCGAGACGGGCGTCACCGCGGGTCTGGCGCTGGGCATGCCGTTGGTCGCGGGCAGCCTCGCGGCGCTCGTCATGCTGCACTTTCCCGGCTGGCGCGGAACGGCAGGCGCCGAATGGCAGGTCGTGCTCGGCATCGGCATGGCTTGCGCGGTCACCGCCTTGCCGATCCTCGTCCTGCTGCTGGAAAAGCTCAGCATCCTGCGCAGTCCCCTCGGCCAGCGCGTGCTACGCTACGCCAGTCTCGACGACATCGCGATCTGGGGCGTGCTTGCGCTGATCCTGCTCGATTGGGAGCGCGTGACGCGTCAGGTCGGCTTCCTTGTCGGCTTTGCCGTCGCGACCTGGGCGGTGCGGCGGCTGATACGCGCCATTCCGGAAAACGATCGCTGGTATGTCGGGCTGATCTGGCTCGCCGCCTGTGCCTTCGCCGCCGACTGGTCGGGGCTGCACTTCATGGTCGGCGCGTTCCTCGCCGGCGCGGTGCTCGACGCGCATTGGTTCGGCGAGGCGCGGATGGACCGTTTCCGCCAGACGGTCCTGCTCGCCGTCATGCCCGTCTTCTTCCTGTCGACCGGCCTCAAGACGCAATGGGGCGTCGGCGGCCTCGCGGTCTTCGCCGCCGCGGCGCTGCTGCTCGTCGCCAGCGTCGGCGGCAAGCTCGGCGGCCTCGCGCTGGCAGGCCGCATCCTGAAATGGCCCAAGGGCGAGGCACGGACGATCGGCTGGCTGCTGCAGACCAAAGCGCTGATCATGATCATCTTCGCCAACATCCTGTTGGATAAGCAGATCATCACGAACGAGACGTTCACCGCCTTGCTGTTGATGGCGGTGGCCAGCACGATGCTGACGATCCCGATGGTCGCCCCGATGTTGCGCCGCGACCCCGGTATGGCGAAACGCGGGTTCTAGCCACTCCCCCTCCCCTCAGGGGAGGGGCTTTTCACCTCAATCCAGATTTGGGCGCAGCCAGCGCGTCGCCTGCGCGCCATCCACCCCGCGGCGCGCGGCATAGTCCGCCACTTGATCCTCGCCGATCCGCGCGACGCCGAAATATTCCGCCTGGGCATGACCGAAGTAGAAGCCGCTCACCGCCGCGGTCGGCAGCATCGCGAAACTCTCGGTCAGCTCGATGCCGACCGCCTTCTCGGCACCGAGCAGGTCGAACAGCGTCCGCTTCAGGCTATGCTCCGGGCAAGCCGGATAGCCGGGCGCGGGGCGGATGCCGCGATATTGCTCGCGGATCAGCGCCTCGTTGGTCAGCTGCTCGCCCGCGGCATAGCCCCATAGATCGGTGCGGACATGCGCGTGCAGCCGTTCAGCGAACGCCTCGGCTAGACGGTCTGCCAGCGCCTTCAGCAGGATGTCGTTGTAATCGTCGTGCCCAGCCTTGAAGGCCGCGAGATGCGGCTCGATGCCGTGTATCCCGACCGCGAAGCCGCCAATCCAGTCTCCGGTCGGGTCGATGAAGTCGGCGAGGCACATGTTGGCGCGGCCCTCGCGCTTGGCGATCTGCTGGCGGAGGAACGGCAGGCGCGTGCCTGTGTCCAGCACCACGTCGTCCCCCTCGCGCCGGCACGGCCACAGCGCCGCGACGCCCTTGGCGGTCAGCCACTTCTCTGCAACGATCCGGTTGAGCATCGCCTGTGCGTCGGCATAGAGCGACCGCGCGCTTTCCCCGACTACCGCATCGTCGAGGATCGCCGGGAAGTTTCCGGCCAGTTCCCAAGCGCGAAAGAACGGCGTCCAGTCGATATAGTGACGCAGGTCCTCGAGACTCCAGTCGTCGAACACATGCACGCCCGGCTGATCCGGCGCCGGTGCCTTCAGGATCATGTCCGCCTGAAAACCGCGCGCCCGCGCCTCGGCGAGGGGCAACAGATCGTTCTGCCCCTTGCCCGCACGCGCATCGCGCACCTTCTGATATTCGGCGGCGACATCGGCAACATAAGGATCGCGTTGCGTGTCCGACACCAGAGTCGTGGCGACGCCGACGGCGCGGCTCGCGTCGAGCACATGCACCACCGGCCCTTGATAGGCCGGCGCGATGCGCAGCGCGGTGTGCACCTTCGACGTGGTCGCGCCGCCGATGAGCAGCGGCATGCGCATCTGCGCGCGCTGCATCTCCTCGGCGACCGTCACCATCTCGTCGAGCGACGGCGTGATCAGCCCCGACAGGCCGATCATATCGGCATCATTTTCGTTCGCCGCCTCGATGATCTTCGCCCAGGGCACCATCACGCCGAGATCGACGACCTCGAAGCCGTTGCACTGGAGCACGACGCCGACGATGTTCTTGCCGATGTCGTGCACGTCGCCCTTGACGGTCGCCATGATGACCCGTCCCTTGGCGCGGGCGCCCGCCGCTTTCTCCGCCTCGATGAAGGGCAGCAGGTGTGCCACCGCCTTCTTCATCACCCGCGCCGACTTGACCACCTGAGGCAGGAACATCTTGCCGCTGCCGAACAGGTCGCCGACGACATTCATGCCCTGCATCAGCGGGCCCTCAATCACCTCGATCGGCCGCCCGCCGCGCGCGAAAATCTCTTGCCGCGCCTCCTCCGTATCCTCGACGACATGCGCGTCGATGCCCTTGACCAGCGCATATTCCAGCCGCTTGACGACATCGAGGCCGCGCCATTCCGCCGCCTGCTTCTCCGCCACCGCATCGGTGCCGCGGAAGCGCTCGGCGAGCGCGACCAGCCGGTCGCCCGCTTCGGGATCACGGTTGAGGATGACGTCCTCGCACGCCGTCCGCAGTTCGGGATCGATCGTGTCGTAGACGTCGAGCTGGCCGGCATTGACGATGCCCATGTCCATGCCCGCGGGGATCGCATGGTAGAGGAACACCGAGTGCATCGCCCGCCGCACCGGCTCGTTGCCGCGGAAGCTGAACGACAGGTTCGACAGACCGCCCGAGATATGGACGTGCGGGCAGCGCGCCTTGATCTCCTTGCACGCCTCGATGAAGTCGACACCGTAATTGTTGTGCTCCTCGATCCCGGTCGCGACCGCGAAGACGTTGGGGTCGAAGATGATGTCCTCGGGCGGGAAACCGATGCCGGTCAGCAGCTTGTACGCGCGCTCGCAGATCTCGACCTTGCGCGCCTGCGTGTCCGCCTGGCCGACCTCGTCGAACGCCATCACGACGACGGCGGCGCCATAGGCCATGCAGAGGCGCGCCTGTTCGAGGAACTGCGCCTCGCCTTCCTTCATGCTGATCGAATTGACGATCGGCTTGCCCGATACGCACTTCAGCCCCGCCTCGATCACGCTCCACTTGGAGCTGTCGATCATGATCGGCACGCGCGCGATGTCGGGCTCGGCGGCGATCAGCTTGAGGAAGGTGGTCATCGCATAATGCGCGTCGAGCAGGCCTTCGTCCATGTTGACGTCGACGACCTGCGCGCCATTCTCCACCTGCTGGCGCGCGACCTCGACCGCGCGGGCATAGTCGCCCGCCATGATCATCTTCTTGAACGCCGCCGATCCGGTGACGTTGGTGCGTTCGCCGATGTTGACGAACTGGGTGGAGGAAGTGCTGGTCATCGATTCTTCTTCATATCCTCCCCGCTCGCGGGGAGGGGGACCGCTCGGCAAAGCCGAGGGGTGGAGGGGGCTCTCCACCAGCGATTACCTTCGTGGAGAACCCCCTCCACCATGCTGCGCATGGTCCCCCTCCCCGCAAGCGGGGAGGATAAACGCTATGCCGCCATCGTGAACGGCTCCAGCCCGGCGAGCCGCGTCCGCACCGGCGGCGTCGGGATCGCGCGCGGCGGCACCCCGCGCACCCGCTCGGCGATCGCGGCGATATGCGCCGGCGTCGATCCGCAGCAGCCGCCGAGCACGTTGACCTGGCCTGCCCCGGCCCATTCGTAGACCAGCCCCGCGGTCGTCGCCGGCGCCTCGTCATAGGCGCCCAACTCGTTGGGCAGGCCGGCATTGGGATAGACCATGATCAGCGTGTCACAGATCTCAGAGAGGGTCTTGACGTGTGGGCGGAGCTGTTCAGCCCCGAACGAGCAGTTGAGCCCGATGGTCAACGGCCGGGCATGACGCACCGCATGCCAGAATGCCTCGACGGTATGGCCCGACAAGTTGCGCCCCGACAGGTCGGTCAGCGTCATCGACAGCATGATCGGCACGTCATGCCCGCGATCGCGCGCCGCATCGAGCGCCGCCATGATCCCCGCCTTGGCATTTAGCGTGTCGAACACCGTCTCGATCAGGATGAAGTCGGCGCCGCCATCGAGCAGCGCATCGGTCTGCTCGCGATAGACGCCTTTCAGATAGTCGAAGTCGATCTCGCGATAGCCCGGATCGTTGACGTCGGGCGAAAGCGACAGCGTCTTGTTGGTCGGTCCGATCGCGCCGGCGACGAAGCGCGGCCGGCCATCGCGAGCGGCGAATTCATCGGCCATCGCCCGCGCCATCTTGGCGCTCTCGTAGTTGATCTCACGGACGAGATGTTCGGCCCCGTAATCGGCCTGGCTGATGCTGTTCGCCGAGAAGGTGTTGGTTTCGGCAATGTCCGCCCCCGCCTCGAAATAGGCGCGGTGGATCGACGCCGGCACCTCGGGCTTGGTCAGCGCGAGGATATCGTTATTGCCCTTTTGGTCGTGGGTGAGGCCCAGCGATCCGGCATAGTCTGCTTCGGAAAGCTTCCAGTTCTGGATCTCGGTGCCGAACGCGCCGTCGGTGATCAGGATGCGCTTGGCCGCTTCGGCAAGGAAGATGTCGCGTGTGGTCATGGTCATCTCCTCCCCTCCCGCTTGCGGGAGGGGTCGGGGGAGGGAAGTCGCGAGCGGCGCGGTGGAGGACAGGCCCTCCCCCATCCCCTCCCGCAAGCGGGAGGGGGGTCTACGCCGCCGCCTCGACAGTGCGGTCCTTCGCCCGCACGCCCAGCAGGTGGCAGATCGCAAACGCCAATTCAGCCCGGTTGAGCGTGTAGAAGTGCAGCGACTTGACCCCGCCGGCATAGAGCTTGCGGCTCAGTTCCGCGGCTAGCGTCGCCGCCACCAGCTGGCGTGATCCGGGATGGTCGTCGAGCCCCTCGAACAAACGCGCCATCCACGCGGGCACGGCGGTGCCGCACATCGCGCTCATCCGCTGCACGCTCGCGAAATTGGTCACCGGCATGATCCCCGGCACGATCTCTGCGGTGATTCCCGCCGCCGCCACCGCGTCGCGAAAGCGGAAGAAGGTTTCCGGCTCGAAGAAGAATTGGGTGATCGCCCGCGCCGCGCCGGCGTCGATCTTGCGCTTGAGGTTGTCCAGATCGGCAGCCGGATTGACCGAATCCGGATGGCTTTCCGGATAGGCCGCGACCGAAATCTCGAACGGGTGCAGCCGCTTGAGCCCGGCAACCAAGGCCGCCGCATTCTCATAGCCGCCCGGATGGCTTTGGAAGCGCGCGCCGGCCGCCGGCGGATCGCCGCGCAGCGCGACGATGTGGCGCACGCCCGCCGCCCAATATTCCTGCGCGACCTGATCGATCTCCTCGCGCGTCGCCTCGACACAGGTGAGATGCGCCGCCGCCGCCAGCGACGTCTCGCGCTGGATGCGCGCCACCGTTGCGTGCGTGCGTTCCCGCGTCGATCCGCCGGCGCCGTAGGTCACCGACACGAAGCTCGGCCCCAACGGTTCGAGCGTGCGGATCGCCTCCCACAATTGCGCGTCCATCTTCTCCGTCTTGGGCGGGAAGAATTCAAAGGAGACGTCGAGGTCGCCCGCAACGTCGGCATAGAGCGGCGCCTTCAGTGCGATCTGCGCCTCTTCGAGCTGGTTCACCGAAATTGTCATGCCGCTTTCACCTCACGCAATCGTGCACCGGGGCGCGCGCCCAGCCACAAGGTCACCGTCAATTCCCCGCCCTCCAGCGTCCGTGTTTCGGCCAATGCGAGCCCCGCCTTGGCGAACCAGCCGGCGATCTGCTGATCCCCGAAACCGAGCCGCGTGTGGGCATCGCGGGTGCGCAATTCCTCGCGATCATGCGGCGCGAAATCGGCGATCAGCAGCCGCCCGCCCGGCCCCAATACGCGCGCTGCCTCGGCGATCGCCGCGCCCGGCTGCTGCGCGAAATGCAGCACGTGGTGCAGGATCGCGACATCCGCGGCCCCGTCACCGAGCGGCAGCGCATACAGGTCCGCCTGGCGCAATTCGGTGTTGGTCCGGTCGTGCAGCTTGGCGCGTGCTAGCCGCAACATCTCCGACGACCGATCGATGCCCAAGGCCAGCTCCGCCTGCCCGGCGAACAATTCCAGCATGCGGCCGGTGCCGGTACCGATGTCGATCAGTTGACCGATCGGTGCCGGTCCGATCAAGGCCGCCATCGCCGCCTCCACCTGCTCCTCGGCAATATAGAGGGAGCGGATCGCATCCCATTCGTCGGCATGACCTTCGAACCATTGCGCTGCGCTCGCCGCCCGATCGGCACGCACCGCGGCGAGCCGCGCCGCGTCGGCGACCGCCCAATGGTCCGGCGCGCTGGCGTGCCATTGGTCCAGCGCGGCGGCAACGGGTGCGGTCGCGACCTGCTTGCCGAGTGCAACGAACACCCAGCTGCCTTCCTTGCGCCGCTCCGCGAGACCGGCGTCGCACAGGATCTTCACGTGGCGCGACACGCGCGGCTGGCTTTGCCCCAGCACCTGCGCCAGTTCGCCGACGGACAGCTCCATCGTGCGCAACAGCGAGAAGATGCGCAACCGCGTCGCATCGGCAAGGGCGCGGAATATGTCGAGGGCATGGCTCACGGGATCAACATATAAAGAAATCTTTATATGTGGTCAACGCGGAGCCGAAACGGGATCGTCGCGTTGCACCCCGTCATACCTGGATCAATGTCCCGGTAGACGACGCAGGCCAATCACAAGGGAGAACAGATCATGAAGCGCATCCTCGTCCTCGCCGCGGTCCCCGCGCTGGCACTCGCCGCATGCAGCCAGAACGCGCAGGACAAGACCGCCGACGCCGGCAATGCCATCGCCGCCGACACGCGCGCCACCGCCGACAATGCCGCCGACGACGTATCGGCAGCGACCAACGATGCCTTCGGTTCGGCCGAGCGCAAGATGGATCGCGCCGGCGACCGTATCGACAATGCCGCCGACCGCACCGGCGACAAGATCGAGAATGCCGCGGACCGCGCCGGCCGCGCGATCAGCAATGGTGCGGACCGTGCCGCCGATGCCACCGGCAATGCGCTCGAAAAAGCCGGCCGCGCGCTGAAGGACTAAGCGCCTCGCCGCCGCCAGTCGCCATGGATCGGACTGGCGGCAGTGGCCGGCCTTGCTCGGCCGGTCGATACCTCGCTAATCCGGGGCCGGGCATCGTCACGAAGGGGCTGTCATGACGCGCATCTTCCCGTTTGTGGCTGCGTTGGCTGCCGTCGTTCCGGCCGGCTGCTCGCGCCCTGCGGATGACCAGCCAGGCGCAGTCACCGCCGATGAATCGCGACAATTGAACGAGGCGGCGGAGATGCTCGACGCCAACAGCGTTGACCTCAACGCCCTCGACTCCACCAGCAACGGAACCGACCCGTCATGACCGCTCCCCTTCGCCGCCTCGGCTCCACCGATCTGCGCATCGCTCCGCTCGTTCTCGGCGGCAACGTCTTCGGCTGGACCGCGGATCGCGCCGCCAGCTTTGCGGTACTCGACGCCTTCGTCGATGGCGGCGGCACGATGATCGACACCGCGGACGTCTATTCCGCCTGGGTCGACGGCCATCGCGGCGGCGAATCCGAAACCATGATCGGCGAATGGCTGAAGGCGAGCGGCAAGCGCGACCAGGTGCTGATCGCGACCAAGGTCGGCATGCTGCCCGGCGAGGGCGGCGAGAAGCTGGCGCCGGCCCGCATCGCCGCCGCGGCCGAGGCATCGCTGCAGCGGCTCGGCACCGATCGTATCGATCTCTATTATGCGCACCAGGACGACGACAGCGTGCCGCAGGAGGCGGTACTGGATGCCTTCGCCAAGTTGATCGACGCCGGCAAGGTGCGTGTCATTGGCGCATCCAACTTCCACGCCGCCCGGCTCAAATCGGCGAACGACGCGGCCAAGGCGGCGGGTCTGCCGCGTTACCATGTGCTGCAGCCCGAATATAACCTCGTCAGCCGCCATAAATACGAAGGCGAGTTGGAGGATTATTGCATCGCCGAGAATATCGGCGTGCTGCCCTATTACGGGCTCGCGTCCGGCTTCCTGACGGGCAAGTACCGCAGCCGCGACGACCTGTCGAAGAGCGTGCGCGGCAACCGCATGGGCGACCTGCTCGAGGGGAAGGGCGCGGCCGTGCTCGCCGCGATGGACGAGATCGCAGGCGAGACGGGCGCGAGTCTTGCCCAGATCGCCCTTGCGTGGCTGATCGCGCAGGAAGGGATCACCGCGCCGATCGCCAGCGCGACGTCAGTCGAACAGCTGCACGACCTGCTGCCCGCGATGACGCTGGAACTCAGCAAGGATCAGATCGGCCGTCTCGACGCCGCGGGAGCCTGAGCCCCTTCTCTGCAGAAGGGCGACGGCTAGGCGGCGCGCAAGGCGTCGATCACCAGCCTCGGATTGTACGGCTTCTGGTAGAAGGCGACCGTCGGCGCCAGCGCCGGCTCGTCGGGAGCGCGCCCGCCGCTGGTGATCAATGTGCGAATGTGCGGCCAGCGCTGCTGCACCGTCAGCACCAAGGCGAGGCCGTCCATGCTGCCGGGCATGTCGAGGTCGGTCAGCATCGCGCCGATGTCCGGTTCGGATGACAGGATCGCCAACGCCTCGTCGGCGTCTCGGGCAGCGAAGGCGACGAGACCCGCCTCCTCGATCATCGCAACCGCTGTCATCAGGACGAGGGGATGATCCTCGACCACCAGCACCGCCGTGAACGTATTAACCTGCCGATTGAATTCATGCATCTTGGCATTCCTCGGCCGAATACCGCAATGATACGCTTGGCGGTTCGCATCTTACTCTTTGCGTAACCTACTCTGTCTGATCTGGCATGGTAAAGAGATATCACCTGCCAAATCGGTTCGATTGATTCGGGTCAATACGAAAGATGCGCGGGCACGATCTCGCCATCGGCCCGCGCAGCAAGTTTAGGCGGCGAATTGGTTCATCGTATTGTGGGCGCCGCCGGCCTTCAGCGCCGCCTCACCGGCGAAATACTCCTTGTGATCGTCGCCGATGTCGCTGCCCGACATGTTCTGGTGGCGGACGCAGGCGATACCTTCGCGGATTTCGCGCCGCTGCACGCCGGCGACATAGCCGAGCATGCCCGCTTCGCCGAAATAGTCGCGCGCGAGATTGTCGGTCGACAGCGCCGCCGTGTGATAGGTCGGCAGCGTGATGAGATGGTGGAAGATGCCCGCCCGCGCGCTCGCATCCTTCTGAAAGGTGCGGATGCGCTCGTCCGCCTCGGCGGCCAGATCGGTGGCGTCGTAGCTGGCGCTCATCAGCCCAGCCCGGTCATAGCCGGATACGTCGCGCCCCTCGCCGGCCCAGCGGTCGTAGACCTGCTGACGGAAGTTGAGCGTCCAGTTGAAGCTGGGCGAATTGTTGTAGACCAGCTTGGCATCGGGCACGACGGCGCGGATCCGGTCGACCATCGACGCGATCTGCTCGATATGCGGTTTCTCCGTCTCGATCCACAGCAGGTCGGCGCCGTGCTGGAGCGCGGTGATGCAGTCGAGCACGCAGCGGTCGGCCCCCGTCCCCTCGCGGAACTGGAACAGGTTGGACGGCAGCCGCTTCGGCCGCAGCAGCTTGCCGTCGCGCGCCAGCACGACGTCGCCGCGCAACGTCGACGGATCGACCACCTCCTCACAGTCCAGGAAAGCGTTGTACTGGTCGCCGAGATCGCCCGGCTCGCGCGAAAAGGCGATCTGCTTGGTCAGGCCCGCGCCCAGCGAGTCGGTGCGGGCGACGATGATGCCGTCCTCGACGCCCAATTCGAGGAAGGCGTAGCGGATCGCACGGATCTTCTGCAGGAAATCCTCGTGCGGCACGGTGACCTTGCCATCCTGGTGGCCGCATTGCTTCTCGTCGCTGACCTGGTTCTCGATCTGCAGGGCGCAGGCGCCCGCCTCGATCATCTTCTTGGCGAGCAGATAGGTCGCCTCGGCATTGCCGAAGCCGGCGTCGATGTCGGCGATGATCGGCACGACATGGGTTTCGTACGCGTCGATCTTGTGCAGCAAGCGATGCGTGTTGACCGCGTCACCCGCCGCCTTGGCCGCGTCGAGATCGCGGAACAGCAGCGACAGTTCGCGCGCATCTGCCTGTCGCAGGAAGGTGTAGAGTTCCTCGATCAGCGCCGGCACGCTGGTCTTCTCGTGCATCGACTGGTCGGGCAGCGGCCCGAATTCGCTGCGCAGCGCCGCGATCATCCAGCCCGACAGATACAGGTAGCGGCCCTTGGTGGTGCCGAAATGCTTCTTGATCGCGATCAGCTTCTGCTGGCCGATGAAGCCGTGCCAGCAGCCGAGCGACTGGGTGTAGGCGGACGGATCGGCGTCATAGGCCGCCATGTCGCGCCGCATGATCGCGGCGGTGTAGCGCGCGATGTCGAGGCCGGTGCGAAAACGGTTCTGCAACCGCATACGCGCGACCGCCTCGCCATCGATCCCGGCCCATGTCGGCCGATCGCCGATCGCCTGAACCGCCGCACCGATCGTCTGATGATAGCTCATGTCCGCGCCCTCTGTGTGTTGGAACGCGTTCTTTGTACCCTGATTTACAAGCGTTTCGACCTGATGACCTGCATAGATGATGGTCATAGTGTCACTGAATCATAAGTCCTTGTGTCGTTTTGTCATAAATCCACTCAATCCGCGGCGAAGGTAAAGCCGGAGAGACCGCGGTCGCGCTCGTTGATCAGCAGCGGCCGTCCGGCCGGTGGCGCCGATCGCTGCGGGCAATCGCTGCGGTGGCAGGCCCGGCAGCCGAGGCCGATCGGCGTCGCATCGCCCTTCAGGTCGATGCCTCGCGCCACCGCGAGCCCGCCCGCCACCTCTGCCGGCACGCCCAGCCCGATCGCGAACTCGGCGACCACGGCGCCATAACGGCGACGTTGCGGCGTCACCGTGCATGACACGGTCAGCCAGCGCGCCTGATCCTCCAGTTCGACCAGTTGCACCGCCAGATCGCCGGGACGATCGAAGGCGTGGTGCACCCGCCACAATGGGCAGCGTCCGCGCGCCTCCGCCAGCGGCGACGCGCTCGACCCGGCGAAGCGTTTCGAACATTGCCCGGCGCGATCGATTCGGATCAGGAAAAACGGCAGGCCGCGCGCGCCGACGCGGTGCAGCGTCGTCAGCCGGTGCGCAACCTGCTCGAAGCCCGCGCCGAAGCGTCGCTGCAACAGTTCGAAGTCATAGCCCGTCGCCTCGCAGGCGCGCAGGAAACGCGTGTAGGGCATCATCACCGCCGCCGCGAAATAACTGGCGAGGTGGCGGCGGAACAGTCGCTCCGATGCACGATCGGCGAAGCCCGATCCCTTGGCGAGCGCGTCGATCTCGTTGCGTGCCTCGATCAGCGCCAGCTGGTAGCCCGCGGCGAAGGTCCGCGACGCCGGGTCAAGCGTCTCGCTCAACTGCAGTTGCCGCGCGTGCAGGTCGAGTCGGTGGAGCAGATCGGGCATGACGTCGACCGGCAGGATGCGGATCGTCAGCTGGTGCTTGACGCGCAGCCGTTCGGCGATCGCGCCATACAGGTCCCCCGCCCCCAGTCGCAGTTCGTCGGCCAGCGACTCGGCCGCGCTGTCCAGGTCGGGGAAATGGCCGCGCCAGCGCTCGATCTCGCGCCGCACCTCGCCGACCGGGTCGAGCCCCTCCGGCGCGACGCCGCTGCCGCCGCCGGCGCCGAGCCGGTCGTAGACGCGGGCGAAGGCCTCCGCCCCGCCCGGCGCGCCGGCGATCCATTCGGCCAACTCGTTGCGGTCGATCTCCAGGTCCGCGAACATCGGGTCGGCAAGCCGCCGGCGCAGCGCCGCCTCGCCGCCGCCCGGCTCGCCCGCCGTCAGCGCGCGGGGATCGAAATCGTACGATTCGGCGAGCTTGACCAGCAGTGCCGCCGACAACGGCCGCTGGTTGCGCTCCACCAGATTGAGATAGCTCGGCGAAATCGCCATCGCCTCCGCCATCGCCGCCTGCGTCAGCCCGGCCTGCCGCCGCAGCCGCCGCACCGCATGGCCCGCGAACAACTTGCGCTCCGCCATTCGTCCTCCCCTTTGACGAGTCCCGCGTCGCGTTCTGGCACGCTTTTGTCAATTCCTCACAAATGCACCCATCGTGACACCAGCGGCGTACACATCGTGACCGTACCGATCCGCACACCCCGGCTGGCCGCCGCGCGCCGCCCGGCTATCAGCGGCGAAGAAGGTTTCCTGGGGAGGAAAGGTGCCCGCCGGTGGATCGCCACCGGCGGGCATTCCCGTTCTGGGGCCTGCGATGCCGCGTGTGGCACCACCATGCCGCCGCCGCGTTAGGCAGCGCATGACCCACGGCTTCGTGCAGCGCATCCGCGACAATATCGTTCTTTACGGCGCGCTAGCGGCGAATCTCGGGATCGGCATCGCCAAGTTCGTCGCGGCAGCAATCACGGGATCATCGTCGATGCTGACTGAGGGCGTGCACAGCTGCGTCGACAGCGGCAACCAAATCCTGCTGCTCTACGGCCAGCATCGGGCGAAGCGCCCGCCCGACGAGGTCCATCCGTTCGGCTACGGCCGCGAGCTCTATTTCTGGGCCTTCGTGGTCGCGATCCTGATCTTCGCGGTCGGCGCCGGTGTATCGGTCTACGAAGGCTATCTCCATATCATCGAGCCGGAGGAACTGACCGACCCCCTGGTCAACTATATCGTCCTCGCGATCGCGGCGCTGCTCGAGGGATCGTCGTGGTTCCTGGCGATGCGCGAATTCCGCGAATCGAAGGGCCGGCTGGGCTGGTGGCAGGCGATCCGCCGATCGAAGGATCCGGCGGGCTTCATCGTCCTGTTCGAGGATTCGGCGGCGCTCGCCGGCCTCGTCATCGCCGCGATCGGCGTCTGGGCCAGCCACGCCTTCGCCGATCCGCGCATCGACGGCATCGCCTCGATCGTGATCGGCCTGATCCTCGGCCTGGTCGCCATGCTGCTGGCGCGCGAGGCAAAGGGTTTGCTGATCGGTGAGCGTGCCGACCCGCAGGTGGTCGAGACGGTTCGGCGGATCGTCGCCGCGCATCCCGCCGTCACGTCGGTCAATCACGTCCGTACTATTCATACCGCACCCGAATCGGTGTTCGCCGCGGTCAGTGCCGATTTTGTCGACAGCGTGACGATGGGTGAAGGCGAGACGCTGATCGAGGAGCTGGAGGATCAGCTGCGGACCGCGGTACCGACGCTGAGCTCGATCTACATCCGTCCGGAGAAGCACGAAAATGCGGTGAGCACCGCGACCGATCGCGGTCTGGCGGGCTGACGTCGCGCCGGCGCCGCGCTAGACTGGCCGCCATGGCTCCTAGATTGCTCCGCCCGCTACTCGCCCTGTTCCTGACGCTTGCCGGGGTGCTGGGCGCCGCGCCGGCCTGGGCAAAGGTGACGATCACCTTCTGGAGCCACGAATTCGGCAACAGCTTTCCGCACGCCTTCTTCACCCTGCGCGGCGTGCCCGATGCCGGCGGCGCGCCGGTCGACGCCAATTACGGCTTCACCGCCAAGGCGGTGACCCCCGCGATCCTGATGGGCACCGTCGCGGGTCGGCTCGACATCGCCAAGCCCGGCTATATCAACGGCAGCGATGCGCAATTCTCGGTCACGCTGAGCGACGCGCAATATGCCGAGGAGCTTAAGCTGATCGCCGCCTGGGACGACAAGACCGGCGATGGTCGGTACAATCTCAACACGCGCAACTGCATCCACTTCGTCAAGGAGGCGGCGCGCATCGCCGGCTTGACCGGGCTTGACCAGCCCAAGCTGATGAAGAAGCCGCGTTCCTATCTGCAGGCGGTCGCCGCCGCCAATGCCACGGCGATCACCCCGGTCAACATGCACGGCAAGGCCTATCTCGCCTCGCTGCCGCCGCTCGCTGCCACGCCGCTGGTCGCGGCGCCGGGTCCGACTGGCCCCGCTGCGGTCGTTGCGCCGCCGGCCGCGATGCCGATGCCGAGCGCCGCGACCGCCGTGGTGCAGCCGCTGCCGACGCACTGACCGCAGCGGCCGCGGCCACCCATCACATCGCCGTCCAGCCGCCGTCGACCGACAAATTGGCGCCGGTGATCGCCTTGGCTTCGTCACGGCACAGGAACAGCGCCAGCGCCGCCACCTGTTCGGGTGTGACGAACGCCTTGGTCGGTTGCGCGGCGAGCAGCACGTCGTTCATCACCTGCTCGCGGGTCAGGCCGCGTGCCGCCATCGTGTCTGGGATCTGCGCCTCGACCAGCGGCGTCCAGACATAGCCGGGCGAGATGCAATTGACCGTCACACCGGCCTGCGCGACCTCTAGCGCCACCGTCTTGGTCAGTCCGGCAAGGCCGTGCTTGGCCATCACATAGGCCGATTTGTTGGGGCTGGCGACCAGGCTGTGCGCACTGGCGGTGGAGATGATCCGGCCCCAGCCCGCGACCTTCATGTGCGGCACCGCCGCCTTCATCGCATACCAGGCGCTCAGCAGGTTTATCTGGACGATCGCGAGCATCTTGTCGTCGGGGAACTGGTCGATCGGCGCGACGTGCTGGACGCCGGCATTGTTGACGAGGATGTCGACCGACCCCGTCTCGCGCGCCGCTCGCTCGATCATCGCCGCGATCGCGTCCGGCTGGGTCATGTCCGCCGCATCGTACAGCGCCGCCGCACCGCTCGCCGCCGCCAGCTCGCCGCGGGTCGTCTCGATCGCCGCCGCATCGCCGAAGCCATTGATCACCACCGACGCCCCTTCCGCTGCGAAGGCGCGCGCATAGGCGAGGCCGATGCCGGAGGTGGAACCGGTGATGACGGCGGTCTTGCCCTTCAGGAACATGGCGCTTCTCCTCTTTATACCCCGCTCCATGCCCGTTCCGGGCGGCGCGTTGCAACCGTGAGGCGTTCCGCGCATTTCGTAACGCGAGCAGAACGGAGACATGCCCCATGCGCCTCGACGATTTCGATCCCGACATTGACGTCGAGGATCAGGGCAACACCGGTGGCGGCGGCTTCGGTGGCGGCGGCGGGGGCGGTCTGCTCTTCGGCCTGCTGCCGCTGATCGGCAGCCGATTCGGCTGCGGCGGTATCGTCGTCGTGTTGCTGTTGCTGGCGGTGTTCGGCGGGCTCGGCAACCTCGGCAGCATTCTCGGCGGCGGCGGGGGCAGCGGTACGCAGGTGACGCGCAGCGCCCCGTCCGAAGGCAAGGGCGCGACCGCCGTCTGCTCGTCCGAGCCCGACAAGCGCGCCGCTTGCAACGCGTTCAGCTCTGCCGACAAGACGTGGCAGGCGATCTTCGCCCAGTCGGGCCAGCAATTCCGCGCGCCCGGCCTGACCTTCTTCGATCAGAACGGCCGGTCGGGCTGCGGCGCCGCGCAGTCGGCGATGGGGCCCTTCTACTGCCCGACCGACCAACGCATCTATCTCGACACCAGCTTCTTCAACGAACTCGCCAACCGCTTCGGCGCCAAGGGCGATTTTGCCCAAGATTACGTGATCGCACACGAATTCGGTCATCACATCCAGAACCTGCTCGGCACGTCGGATCAGGTGCAGCGGATCCAGCGCTCGTCGGGCGAGGCGGAGGGCAATGCCGCCTCGGTCCGCCTCGAACTCCAGGCCGATTGCTACGCTGGTGTCTGGGCGGCGAAGAACCGCGACCGGATGGACGCCGGCGACCTGCAGGAAGGGCTGACCGCCGCCAATGCGATTGGCGACGACACGCTGCAGAAGGAGGCGCAGGGCCGGGTCGTGCCCGACAGCTTCACCCACGGCACCTCGGCGCAGCGCGTTTACTGGCTGAAGCATGGCTTCGAGACCGGCGATCCCGCGCAATGCGACACGTTCAACGGCGGCGTCTGATGCGGCGGCAATGACGGCCGTCAGCCCCTCCCTTAGTGGGAGGGGCCGCGATGTGACTTATACGCGGACGAGCATCTTCCCGGTGTTGCCGCCCGAGAACAGCCCCAGGAACGCCTCCGGCATCCGCTCCAGCCCCTCGACCACCGTCTCCTGCCGCTTCAGCTTGCCGTCCTGCAGCCAGCCACCCATGTCGCGATAGAATTCCGCGGCGCGATCATAATAGTCGCGCACCAGAAATCCCTGCACCCGCACACGATTGCCGATCAGCCGGCCGAGATACCGCAAGCAGGTCGGCTCGGTGGAATTGTAGATGTCGATCATGCCGCAGATCGCGAAGCGGGCGTGGAGATTGGCATGCGCCAGCGCCGCGTCGAGATGGTCGCCGCCGACATTGTCGAAATAGACGTCGATGCCGTTGCGCGCGACCTCGCCCAGCGCCTTCACCACCGGCACGTCGCCCTTATAGTCGATCACCGCATCGGCGCCGAGCGACTGGACCCAGGCGCATTTGTCCGCCCCGCCGGCCGATCCGATGACATGGCAGCCCTTGGCCTTGGCGATCTGCACCACCGTCGATCCGACCGCCCCCGCCGCCGCGGAGACGAAGACGGTGTCCCCCTCCTTCAGCTGCGCTACCTCGATAAGGCCGAAATAGGCGGTCATCCCCGGCATGCCGAGCTGCCCGAGATAGGCCTGCGGGTCGACGTCGAGCTGCGGCAGCGGCTGCACCTGCTTGTCGGGCAGCACGGCCTCGTCGCGCCAGCCGGCGAAATGCTGCACCGTGTCGCCCGGCTTGAACTGGTCGGAGCGGCTCTCCACCACCGTGCCGATCGCGCCGCCCTCCATCGGCTTACCCAGCGCGAAGGGCGGCGTGTAGCTTTTCACGTCGTTCATCCGGCCGCGCATATAGGGGTCGACCGACAGCCATTGGTTGGCGACGCGCAGCTCACCGTCCTCGAGCGGGCGCGAATCGAGGTCGACCAGCGCGAAATTGTCGGGCGTCGGCATGCCTTGCGGACGCGACGTCAGGGTCCAGGCGCGGGGCATCATGATCTCCTTGCAAAGCGATGGCGCATCGTGGCGCGGCGGGCGGTCCGATGGCAACAGGGTTTCGGTTTGAAACGAAAAAGGCCCGGGTCGCACCCGGGCCTTTCCGGCGGCCCTAGGGCCGCGTCGCGCAGTCGCGGGCTCAGATGCTGCCCGTGCCGCTCCGGTTCAGCGTGGTGCTGTCACCGCTCTTCTGCTCAGTCTGCCCCGCGGTCGACGTGGCGCCGGTCGAAGAGGTGGTGCCGGTCGAGGACATGCCGCCGGTGGTCGACTGACCGCTGGTCGAGGTCGAACGATCCAGCGACGACGAGTTGGTCGCCGACGTGCCGCGGTTGCTGCCGTCGGTATTGTCGCCATAGCCGAACATCGCCTGGTTGCGCTCCTCGTCGCGCCACGCCGACTTGGCCTCGCTCGCGGTCTTCGACAGCGTCACCTTGCCGTCGACGCTCTTCAGCCAGCTCGACGGGATCGAGTGGTGACGGCCGCCGGCATCGGCATCGTTCTTGGTCAGCAGGATGCGATCGCCGCGCACCTTGTCGACGGTGCCGACATGTTCGCCGTCCGACCCGACGACGTCCTGATGCTCTTCGACCTTGTTCAGCAGGTCGCGCTGGCCCTGCCGATTGGTGCGCCACGACGAGAATTCGTTCTCGAACTTGCTGCGGTTCTCGTTGCGATATTCGTCATAGTCGCGGTCCAGCGCGGCGATCTGGCCACGGCGCCAGTGGCCGTAATCCTCGTCGCGATGGCCATAGCTGCGCTCGCTGTCGCGGTTGCCATAGCTGTTCTCGTCGTAGCGCGCATCCTGCTCGCGGCGACGCTCGGCATCCTCGTCACCGAACCACGAGCGCACCTCGTCGCCGGCGCGCGCGAAGAAGCCGCGCTCTTCATAGTCGTAGCCCTGCGGCTGGCGACCATAGCCCTGCTGGCGGTTCTGGTCGCGTTGGCCGGACTGCTGGCCGTAGCCACTGCGATTCTCGTATCGGCTGCGCTGGTTGTCGTCGTCGGCATGGCTGTAGTTGCCGACATCGAGGAAGCGACGGCCGTCGTGCGAGTAGCTGCCGTGATATTCCTGGCGCTCGCCGCCATAACGGTTCTGGTCGTTGCCACCGCCGTAGCGGTTCTGGTCGTTGCCGCCACCGAAGCGGTTCTGATCGTAGCCGCCGCTGCGGCCCTGCTCGTAGCGACCCTGCTCGTAGCGACCCTGCTCGTAGCGGTTCTGCTGGACGTAGCGGTTGTCCGAATTGCCGCGATAGCTGCCGCTCTGGTAGCTGTCGTTGCGGCCGTAACCGCCCTGCGCGCCATAGTTGTCGCGGTCGCGGTTGAACCGCTCACGGCTGTCGTAGCGCTGGTTGCCATATTCGCGACGACCATAATCCTGACCGCTGTTGCGATCGTTACGGTCGTTGCGGTCGTCGTCATAGGCGCCGCTCGCCTGATAGTCGCGCGCGCTGGAATAGCTGTACGAGCGGCCCGAGCCGTAATCGTGTCCGTAATCCTGCGTGTCGGAGCGGCCGTAATAGTCGCCCTGCGGATTGCTGTTCCGCGGGTAGCGTTCGTAGCCCATGATCGTCTCCTTGAAATAGAGCATCCTGCGGTTGCGGGGCATCGATCTGCACCCCTGCGTCCGAGGGTTAACAAGCATCAAGACCGACCTTCGTTCCTGTCGTTCCGGGCGCGTAGCGACGAACTGCGCCGCAGAATTGCGGCGTTTCGTCGCGATGTCTGGCGGTCGATTATTTGGGAGGACGGCTCGGGCGCTGTTGCAACGCCGGAAAAGGCCCGCTAAGGGCGTCGCTCCCGGCCATGCCGGGTTCGGAGTGCGGGGCTGTAGCTCAGATGGGAGAGCGCTGCAATCGCACTGCAGAGGTCAGGGGTTCGATTCCCCTCAGCTCCACCACCCACTCCGACGACGCCGCAGCGACCGCGCGCAATACCCCATCGATGACTCCCGCCATCATGCGATTGACCCGGCGCCACGCCCGCGCGTTACAGGGGCGATGACCGCCGTTCCGATCCCCGCCGCGACGCTGATCCTGTTCCGCGAGGCGGCGGCCGGACCACCCGAGATATTGATGGTCGAGCGCGCCGCAGCGATGGCCTTCGCGCCTGGTGCCATGGTCTTTCCCGGCGGCCGGATCGATCCGGGTGATCATGCCCTCGCCGACGCGCAGGGCCAAAGCGACGACGCGCCGGCACGGATCGCCGCGATCCGCGAGACGATCGAAGAGGCTGGCGTCGCCATCGGCCTTTCTCCCTCGCCCGACGCGACGGCGATCGGACGGCTGCGCGCCGCGCTCCACGCTGGCCGGCCGTTCGCCGCGGCGCTGGCCGCGGCCGGGATGACGCTCGACCTCTCGACGCTCACCCCGTTCGCGCGCTGGCGCCCCAACCATCGCACCACCCGCCTGTTCGACACGCTCTTCTTCCTTGCCCGCGCGCCCCTGTCGGCGCAGGCACAGGTCGACGGTACGGAGAATCGCCGGCTGACCTGGACGACCGCCGCGGCGATGCTCGCCGCCGCCGATGCCGGCCGCGCGACGATCATCTATCCCACCCGCCGCACGCTCGAACGGTTGGCGCGCTTTACGACCTATGAGCAGGCCGTCGCCGACGCCGCCGCGCATCCGATCCGGGCGATCACCCCGTTCATCGCCAGCCGCGACGGGGTCGCCCATCTCTGCATCCCCGACGATCTGGGCTTCCCGGTCACCGGCGAGCCGCTCGACCAGGCCAGTCGCGGCTGATGCGCGCGCTGCGCCGGACGATCGCGGCGCTCGCCATCCTGCTGCTGCTGGCCGCCGCCGCGTTGCTGATCTGGGCGCTGGCGCGCGGCCGGCCACAGGATCTGCCTTGGACAGCGCTCGACCTCGGCGCGCCGATCGGCTTGTCGACCGGGCGCAAGCTCACCGCGCTCGGGCGCGATGCCCCGCAATGCCGGGCGTTGCTCACCGACGCCGGCGTCCGCTTCACCACCTTGCCCGCACGCTGCGATGGCGCCAGCTGCGGCTATGACGAAGCGGTGCGCTTCGTCGCCGGCGGGGCGCGGACGATCGCCTTCCGACCCGCCGGCCTTGGCACCAGCTGCGCCGTCGCCGCCGCATTGGCCGTATGGGAATGGGATGTCGTCCAGCCTGCCGCCCGCCGCCGCTTCGGCAGCCGCGTCGTCGGGATCGACCATTTCGGCAGCTACGCCTGCCGCCGCCTCTACGGGCGCGACAGCGGCAATTGGAGCGAACACGCCCATGCCAATGCCGTCGATATCGCCGGCTTCCGCCTCGCAGATGGACGCCGCATCACGGTGCTGCGCGACTGGACCGGCGACGATCCACAACGCGCCGCCTTTCTGCGCGAGATCAGGGACGGCGCCTGCCGCCTGTTCGCCACGACCCTGTCACCGGATTACAACGCCGCGCACCGCGATCATCTTCATCTCGACCAGGCGAATCGCGGCGCGATCGGCTGGCGCGCCTGCCGCTGATCGATCGCCGCCCCCCGGCAGGCGATCGATCGCATGGCTCAATGCGACAGCGTCGCCGATCCCGTATCGACCTTCTCGACCCATTTCGGGAAGAACGCCGGCTGGCGGTTCGACCAGCCTGACGCGGTCGCCGCCGCCTCGCTGATCGACTGCAGCAGCTTGCGCCGCAGTTCCGGATGCAGATGCGGCAGCGCCGCCGCGGCGCAGAAGGCGCTCGGCAGCCACGGCCGCACCTCCGCCCCGACCAGCCGCTCGTACAGGAAGCGAAAGGCGGAGAAGCTGGTCAGCCGCCCCTGCCCCAGATCGAAGGCCGCGATCGTGACCAGCGGTGCCAGAAACGGCTCCATCTGAGTCAGGTCGGCGTCGTCGGGAACACGCTGCCGCAGTTCGGGCAATGCGCGGTACAGACGCGCCTGTGCCCGGATGCTCGCCGCCTCGACGACGTCGCGCGACCAACGCGCCATCGCATCGTCGCGGTCCAGTCCGATGTCGAGGCTGCGCCGGATATAGCGCTGCGTCGACGAGGCGAACCCCGCGAACTCCTTCATTTCGGCCAGCGTCATCGCGCCTTCTGCCGGTCTTCTGCTTGCACTCATCGCCGTCACCCCGCCCGCTGCCTGTCCGTCGATCGCGATCATGCCCGCACATGGTTAACAGTGTGCTGAACAGACCTCGGTCGACGTCATAAAAGGATCACGAAACCCTGTTGCGGCGCAACATTCGATACGACGAACCGAGTGCAGCTCGTCGCAATGTCGCCGGGTGGTGATTTCCCGCCACAGATGGTGGGCAAAGCTGTCGGAATATATTGCCCGTAACGAGAGAGGCGGCCGCCCCTCCGGGCAACCGCCTCCTTAACTCGATTCGATAAAGCTTATTGCTGCAAACGCTTTTCCGCTTCCTCGTCATAGCCCGAGGAAGGGGCCGGGCCGTTGTTATGCACCGGCTGCGTGGATGCGGGCGGATCGCTGGCGTCCATCGATTCGTCGAGCGCATTGTCCAACCGCGCATCGGGATTTTCCGGATTACGCTCCAACCGCTCGCTGATCGACCGATCCTGGCCCGCGTCCTGCCGCTCGTCGCGCTCCTGATTGCCGGCATTGGGCGGGGTCACCGCCAGGCTGTCCAGCGCCTTGTCGTCGATACCGGTCATGTCATCCTCCTCAGATGGCGTTCGCAGGCAAAAACGATGCCGAGATCATTTCCGTTCCGCTCAGCGCAATACGCCTCCTGATGGCAGCGGGATGCTTATTACGACCATGGAACAAATCCCCGCGGATACGCGATCTTAGGTAGTTATCTACCAGGGAGGAGATGCAAATGTCTGATTATCGCACCGATACCGACACCACGGTGATCCATCGCCGCGGCGGCAGCGGCCGTATCGTCGCCGCGATCGTGGGCATCATCGCGCTCATCGTCATCGTGCTGTTCGCGACCGGCTTCTGGAGTGCCAAGGTCACCAAGACGGGCTCGCTGCCGGAGGTCGACGTGTCGGCAAAGGGCGGCTCGTTGCCGAAGGTCGATCTGGACTCGAAGAAGATCGTCGCCGGCACGAAGCAGACCACCGTCGACGTCCCCAAGGTCGAGACGGAGAAGAAGAGCATCTCGGTGCCGGTCGTCGGCGTGACCAATGGCGATACCGACAAGAAGTAACCACACATAGGTCGGTTGCCGGGCTGAAGGCCTGGCTGACGGACGAACCGAAGTCGTCGCCATGGGAAGTGGCGACGGCTTTCGCCCATCGTAGTCCCATACACGGGGCATGACGCGCCGCTGCTCACGAGCCTTCGCCGAGCCTGCAGTCGGCGGCGGAGCACGCCTTGATCCTATCGAAGGGCGCGACGCCTCCCCGCATTCTGCAGCCTGCCCTTCCTCGGCATGACGCTCCCAGGATTCGCTCAGCCCGCCGTCACCGTGACGCTCTGCCGCTGCAGGAACGCCTCGCCGAAGATGGTCAGGAAGGCGATGTCGGTCGCGTCGCGGCCGACGCAGACGCGGGCGATCGACTCCGGCGTCGCCATGCCGGTCGCATCGACCAGTCGCCACGCGCCGCCCAGCCATAATTCGGCGACCGCATGGAAATCGGGCGGATCGACGCCCGGTGCATAAGCGGCGACGCAGCGTGCCGGTATCTCCCCCGCCCGCGCCAGCGCGACCAGCAGATGCGCATAATCGCGGCAGACACCGCTGCGGCTGGCGAACGTGTCGAGCGCCGTCGTCGTCCCCTGACTCGACCCGGCGCGATAGGTCAGCGCACCGCCGACCCAATCGACCAATGAAGCGGCCAGCGCCCCTCCCGCCAGACCGGGGAATGCGCCGCGGACGAACCCCTCGAATTTCTCGGCCTGGCAATACCGGCTCGGCAACAGATACGGCACCAGTTCACCGGCGAGCATGCGCACCGGTGTCGCCGGCAGCGTGGCGAGATCGTCGGCCTGCCGCGCGATCTCCACCACCGCCCGATATTCTGCGGTCAGCCGTCCTTCGACTTGCGCCCAGCAGCGCTGGCCGATGCCGTCCTCGCCGCGCACCGCGGCGATGGGCAGGTCGCTCCACACCGTCAGCGCCTGCTCGACCAAGCGCTGGTCGGGCATCGCCGCGACCTCGATCTGCAGCAGCACGTCGGTCGGTCCGCCGACGATGGCATAGTCCAGGTCGGCGGCGATCGTCAGGCGCATGACGCGCTCCCTTCAGTGAGGACGGGCAAAACAAAAGGCCCGGCGGATCGCCGCCGGGCCTTCGCAAGGGATCAGCGCAACGCTGCGGATCAGTTGCGCTGCGAACCGAACAGCCGCAGCACGAACAGGAACATGTTGATGAAGTCGAGGTACAGCGACAGCGCCGACAGGATCACCGCCTTGCCGACCATGTCGGTGCCGGCCACCTGGAAATACAGGCTCTTGGTGCGCTGCGTGTCATAGGCGGTCAGGCCCGCGAACAGCAGCACGCCGACGATGCTGATCACCAGCGCGAGCGGGCCCGACTGGACGAACAGGTTGATCAGGCTGGCGACGATCAGGCCGACCAGACCGACGATCAGGAAGGTGCCGAGCGCCGACAGATCCTTCTTCGTGGTATAGCCGTACAGGCTCAGCGCCGCGAAGCCCGCCGCCGTGGCGAAGAACGCGCCGGCGATCGAGGTGCCGCTGTACACCAGGAAGATCGTCGACAGCGACAGGCCCATCAGCACCGCGAACGCCCAGAACAGCAGCTGCAGCGTGCCGGTCGAGAAACGGCCCTGGCCGAAGCTCATCGCGAACACCACGCCGAGCGGCGCCAGCATCAGGATCATGCGCAACGCGCCATTGGCGAACACCGCCTCCGCCGCGCCCGAATAGGCGAACCCAAGCGCGACGATGCCGGTCAGCAGCACGCCCGACGTCATGTAATTGTAGACCGACAGCATGTACGAGCGCAGACCCGCGTCATAGGCGCCGCTGCGCGCGGCCCCTGCGCGCGGGGCGCCGAACGGCGCGGCGCTCTGCCGGGGGTCGGACCAGTTAGCCATGGTATCCAAAACTCCTTTGCCCGGCATGATGCCGGTTAGCCCGGAATATCGCCCCGGGCGGCCGCTTTTCAAGCGGTGGCTGAGCGGCGCGCGGTCGCCCGCAACAGAATGTTACAGACCCGCCGGCGCCGCGCGTGCTCCGGCGATTGCCACCGCCGGCGGGCTTGGGCACACACGGCCAGTCCCTCGCCTCTTGCCGCCGGTCCGTCATGCCCCGCCTCTTCGTCGCGCTGCGCCCGCCCCCCGAGATTCGCGCCCGACTTCTGACCCTGGCCGGCGGCATTCCCGGCGCACGCTGGCAGGATGACGAGCAACTTCACCTCACGCTGCGGTTCATCGGCGAAGTCGATCGGCCGCTGGCCGAAGACGTCGCCGCCGCCCTCGCCGCCGTACACGCACCGGCGCCGACGGTGACGATCGCCGGGGTCGGTTGCTTCGCTCATCGCGGCCGCACCGACACCCTGCTGGCGACGGTGGCGGCGTCCGATCCGCTCCGCCATCTCCAACGCAAGGTCGATCAGGCGTGCGTCCGCGCCGGCCTGCCGCCCGAGCGGCGGGCCTTCCTGCCGCACGTCACGCTGGCGCGCTTCGGGCGGAGCCATGGCATGGCGCCGGAGATCGAGGCTTGGCTGTCGGTCCATGCCGGCCTGTCCTGCCAGCCCTTCATCGCCGGTCACCTCATCCTCTACGAAAGCCACCTCGGGCATGAGGGCGCGCGCTACGAAGCCGTCATGCGCTGGCCGTTTGCGGGGTAGCTTTCGGGAACCGGCCGGGTCATGACGGGTTCGTAAGGATCATCTCGGGAGTTTCGACCATGCGCGCGCTATTCCTGGCCGGTTGTGCCGCCTTGACGCTTTCCGCCTGTGACAAAGGCCATGACATGGTGACCGGCACGCCGATCGCCGGCGGCGCCCGCGCGACCGCGATGCTCCATACCGCCAGCGGCGCCGACGCCGGCCGCGCCACGGTCACGGAAGTGACCGGCGGGCTGCGCTACACACTCGACGTCAAGGGCCTGCCGGCGGGCACGCATGGCGCCCATATCCACATGACCGGCCGTTGCGACGCGCCCGATTTCACCACCGCAGGCGGTCACTGGAACCCGGACCAGAAGAAGCACGGCACGATGAATCCGCAGGGCCCGCACGAGGGCGACCTGCCCAATCTGACGGTCGGCACGGATGGCCGCGGCACGCTGGGCGTCACCATCCCCGGCCAGACGCTGGCCGGGCTGCTCGATGCCGACGGCGCGGCGATCGTCGTCCATGCCGGTCCAGACGATCTGATGACCGATCCGTCGGGCAACAGCGGCGGCCGCATCGCATGCGGCGTGTTCGCCCCGGCCTAACGTTCGGACGGTCGGCCATCGCGAGGGATGGCCGACCCAACTACAGCCGTAAAATTGCCCCACCCGCGCGCCAGCCGGTCGCGGATGCCTGGACGTGCGAGTCGCCGGACGCAGCAACCTTTTGCAGCGAACGTCTGGTTCGACACATCATTGCTCATTTTGCGCCGAGAAAGCACGTCAGTGTTGCACAAAGGCCGCATCGGCTACGATTCTGACCGGAATCGTCCGAACGGCAAAATCTTCCTTGCACTCTCGCAAATCTGAAACATAGTTGTTCCGCCTACCGTATACGGTTGGTCTTTTCAGACGCTGGGGAGCGTCAAAGAGGGGAACAAGGATGACGAACATTAAGCGGGGCCTCCGCAAGGGGCTTCTCGCATCGGCGCTCTACGGCCTGATGACAACGACCGGCCTGGTCGCGCTCGCACCCAGTGCGTCAGCGCAGGGATTCACCAGCTTTGCGGCGACCGGCACGGTCGTCGACACCAATGGCAAGCCGATCGAAGGCGCGACGGTCACGATCCGTTCGGTCGGCCAGGGTTTCACCCGCTCCGCAACCACGACAAAGGGCGGTGCTTATCTGATCCCCGAATTGCAGAACGGCGACTATGACTTCACGGTCGAGGCACCTGGCTTCGACGCTTATGCCGAATCGGCGGTTCGGCTCGCCGCCGGCGCATCGTCCAACCAGTTTCGCCTGGGCGCGGCAGGTGGCGACATCACCATCACCAGCAAGCGCATCAAGACGACCGACTTCGACCTGACCACCACCGGCCAGATCATCAACGTTGCGGACATTGCCACACGCCTGCCGATCGCGCGTAGCCTGACCGCCATCATTCTACAGGCGCCGGGGACGGCGGCAGGTTCGGGCGCCTTCGGCGGCTTACCCTCGGTCAACGGGTCGGCGGTTTCGGAAAACGCCTATTTCGTCAACGGCCTCAACATCTCCGATTTCCGCAAGAGCCTGTCGCCGGCGGGTGTCCCATTCGAGTTGTATCAGACGGTGGAAGTGAAGACCGGCGGCTTTGCCGCGGAATTCGGGCGCACCACCGGCGGCTTCACCAGCGCGACCACGAAGTCGGGTTCGAACGACTTCCACGGCGGCGTCCTGTTCACCTGGAATCCGAACAAGCTGCGCTCATACGGCCGCGACACCTTCGGATCGGACAATGACGGCGGCACCAGCGATGCACGCTCGACGATCTTCCAATTGTCCGGCCCGATCTGGAAGGACCATCTGTTCTTTTACGGCCTGTACCAGGCCCGCGACAATACGAGCAGCGGTGCCGGCCGCCAGTTCCTCGGCGATCCGCGGACCAGCGACGTGTCCAATCCGGCAAAGTATCTCGGGACCAGCCGCAGCTATTACTCGACGCACTCGCCGTTCTGGGCGGGCAAGGTTGATCTCGTGGTCACCGACGGACAGCGCCTCGACTTCACCTATTTCAGCACCGTAGGCAACGACGTCAACAGTACCTACGGCAATACCGTCACCGCCGCGAACCGGTACAACTACCTCACCAACACCGATGGCCCGTACAGCGGACGCACCCTGTCGACCTACGGCGGCAACAACTATGTCGCACGCTATACCGGCGTGATGACGAAGTGGCTGACGCTGTCGGCCGCCTATGGGCGCAACGAGAACAACTACAATTATCAGTCGTTCAACGCGACCAACACGATCGTGCCGGGCGCCGGCGACTTTCGCGATCCGCTCGTCAGTAAGACGCTGACCGTTGCCGGCGGCAGCCAGGGAATCAGCGAGGATACGCGGAAGTTCTACCGCGGCGACGCCGATCTCTACTTCAACCTACTTGGTTCGCATCACGTCAAGGGCGGTTACGATCGCGAGGAGCTGTCGTCGAACTCGCTCTACCTGCCGTCGGGCAATGGCATCGGCTACAGCATCTACCGTGCGGACGCGAGCAACAGCTACGGCCTCGCCGTTGGCACCGACTATGTTCAGCAGAGCGTCTATCGGCAGTCCGGCGTATTCAAGTCGCTCAATAGCGCCTACTATATCGAGGACAGCTGGTCGTTGTTCTCAAATCGACTCAACCTCAATCTAGGCCTGCGCAACGACCGCTTCACCAACAACAACGCGCTCAACCAGACCTTCTACCGATCGGGCAATCAATGGGGGCCGCGTCTTGGATTCACCTTCGATCCGATCGGTGACCAGCGTGACAAGATCTACGGCAGCTTCGGCCGCCTGTTCATCCCCGTTGCGTCGAACACCAACATCCGTCTGACCGGTGGTGAAACCTATTTCATCCGAACCAACCTGTACGCCGGATTGAACAGCAGCAACATTCCGATTCTCGGTGCGCCGGTGCTCTATTCCGGTGCGGCGGCCTGCCCTGACGACAAGGTGCTCAATTGCTCGGTCACCGGAAACGGTCAGCCGAAGGAGGCGGCCTCCACCGTGTCCTCGACGCTGAAACCGCAGTCGGCGGATGAATATATCCTCGGATACGAGAAGCGGATCGGCGCACGCTGGCGAATCGGTGCCTTCTTCACCTACACCAAGCTGAACGAAGTATTGGAGGACGCCGCCATCGACGGCGCGATCAACAATTACTGCATCCAGCAGAAGATCAGTGGTTGTTCGTCGCTCTGGGGCGGGTTCGATCAATATGTGCTGATCAATCCGGGCAGTGGCGCCACCGTCCAGCTCGCCTATCCGATCAACGGTGAAAGCACGCCACGCACCGTCTCGTTCACTGCGGCGCAACTCGGCTATCCGCGGGCGGTGCGCACCTACAAGGGCATCACCTTCGAAGCTCATCGTGAGTTCGATGGCGTGTGGAGCTTCGACGGCTCGTACACCTATTCGAAGACGATCGGGAATTACGAAGGTGGCGTGAAGACCGACAACGGCCAGAGCGACACCGGCCTGACCACCGACTTCGACCAGCCCGGCCTGGTCAACGGCACCTACGGCTATTCCCCGAACGATAAGCGCCACGTGATCAAGCTGGCGGGCAGCTACCTGTTCTTTGACAGCCTCAATGTCGGCCTCAACGTCCAGGCCTATGCGCCGCGGCGGTTCGGTTGCCTTGGTCGCGTGCCCAAGTCGGTCGATCCCTATGCTTATGCCTATGGCGCCGGCGGCCTTTATTGCCAGGTCAATGCGGATGGCTCGATCAATACCGACCCGTCGGTGACCGCGCCCGTTCAGCTGATCCAGCGCGGCTCCGTGTTCAAGAGCGACTGGCTGATCACCAACGATCTGGACATCAGCTACAAGTTCAACGTCGGCAAGGCGGCGATGACGCTGCGCGGTACGGTGTTCAACGTGCTGAACCGCCAAGCGGTCGTCAGCCGCAGCGAGTATGGCACCGACAGTCAGGGTCGCGCGTCGCCCTATTACAGGACGATCAACGGTTATCAGACCCCGCGCAACGCGCGCCTCCAGCTGTCGTTCGACTTCTAAATTAAGAGTTCCGAGCGGCTGCGTTATCCCTCGCTGCCATCGGCCACACTGCCGGTCCCGCATCACCGCGGGGCCGGCCTTTTTATGGGATCAGGCCCGCGCCTGGCGGCGGGCGCCCTGTTCCAGGCGGCGGAGCAGCGCCTCGATCGACGGCGGTTCGTTCGTCTCCGGCCGGACCGGCAGTTCGACCGTGGCGATCCGCTCCCCCTGGCCGAGCGCGACCGGCGTGCGGAGCGGGGCGACCGGACGAATCGGTTCGCGCGGCGCATCGGGCACCGCTTCGGGGTGGAAGGCGGCGAGCGGCTGATCGAGGTCCGCTGGCAAGGCGCGCTCGACCGGCGGTACGGGCGGCGACGGCGACGTGGCGAGCGGCGCCGGCAGGATCTCGACTGCCTGCGTCAGGGCCTCCGCCACCACGGCGGCGGGCGTCGCGTCCACGACCTCGTCCGATGCCGGAGTCGGTGGCGGCAGCGGCGCACCGAGATCGGCGGCGGACAGCGGCCGGCGCGACGGCGCGTCGGGATGCGCATCGGCGCGGCGCAGCACCGGCGCGCCCGCCTCGCCCGGCGTGTCCTTGCGGCCGAACACCCCGCCCACGCCGAACAGCAGGAACAGCGCCGACCAGCTCACCGCCGCGGCGACGCAGCCCGCGCCCAGTGCCAGCACCATTCGCGCGGTGGTGCCGAGTGGCGGCTGCGCCACCGGCACTAGCGCCGCGACGCCGCTGCGCCACACCCAATCCTCCAGCGTCCCGCCCGGCACCAGCAGGAACAGCGCCGCCACCGCCCCGCCTACGATCGCGCCACCGACGGGCGCGATCCAGGGGGCGACGGCAGAGAGGGTCAGGTGCGGGCGGAAGAACGCGGCCATGATCGATCCAGTCTTGCGGCGGTGAGCCTTTGGTAAATCGGTTCGTAACGGCAAATATTTGACGACCAGTTACGCTCCTGCTCGACGAAGCGGCGCGCCCGGCCGCGGCGCGCCTCCCAGTCCGACCGGTCGGCGAGCAGGCCGGCGAGCGCGGTGGCGATCGCCGCGGGATCGTCGGGCGCGAACAGCGTGCCCGTATCGCCCTCGCCGGCCCCCGCGCCGCCCCCGTCACCGCCAAAACGGATCAGTTCGCGATGTCCGCCGACGTCGGAGGCCGCGACCAGCCGCCCCTGCGCCATCGCCTCCAGCGGCTTGAGCGGCGTGACGAGGTCGGTCAGTCGCATCCGTTTGCGGGGATAGGCGAGCACGTCCACCAGCGCATAATAGCGCTCCACCTCGGTGTGCGGCACCCGGCCGACGAAGCGGATCGCCTGTGCCGCCGGCGACGCCGCCGCCTGTGCGCGCAACGCCGCCTCCATCGGCCCGCCGCCGACCAGCAGCAGCCGCGCCCGCGGCCGCGCCGCGACCAGCGCCGGCATCGCCGCGATCAGATCGTCGAGCCCCTCGTAATCGTAGAAGCTGCCGATGAAGCCGATCGTCTCCGCCCCGACCAGATCGAGCGCCGCGGCCAGCGTCGGATCGCGCGGCACCGGTTCGCCGAACAGCGACAGGTCGACGCCATTGGGCGATACGGTCACCTTGTCGGCCGCCACGCCGCGCGCGATCAGGTCGCCGCGCAGGCCCTCGCAGATCACCGTCACCGCGTCGGCCCGCGCCACCGCCCAATTTTCCAGCGCCCGCGTCGCGCGATACCGGGCCGATCCCTCGCGCCCTGTGCCGTTGCCGACCGCCGCATCCTCCCAGAAGGCGCGGATCTCATAGACCAGCGGCAAGCCCCACCGCCGCGCGACCAGCCAGGCGGCGACCGCGTCGAGCGCGGGCGAATGCGCATGCAGCACGTCCGGACGGAACGACTCCACCGCCGCGTCAATCCGCCGCGCGAAGGCGCGGATGCCGCGCGCCTCGCCGACCGGCCCGGTGCCGCCGACCGGCGGCGTCCGGTGAAAGGTTATGCCGTCGACCGATTCGACCGCATCGGCGCAGGCACCCTGCCGCGGCCCGGTGACCGCCGCCACCTGCCAACCGCGTGCCTCCTGCGCCTTCAGGATCGCGCGCGTGCGAAAGGTATAGCCGCTCTGCAGCGGCAGGCCGTGATCGAGGACATGGAGGATGCGCATGATGCACGCCTTGCCACGATCCCCGTTAACGCCGCGTCAGCGATGGTGGCGGATGGTCGGCTCGCGAACGTGCGAAGCATTCCGGACCGGCGGATAGCGCCGATCGCTCCAGCACGCGTCGGAGCGCCCCATCCTATGTCCTGGCGGTAGCTGCACCCTTCCCGCGATGCCATCCGTGTCAGGTTTAAGCCTCCGTCAACCGCTGGTCGCTAGGCAGCGCGATGGCGGGAAGGAGCGCCGGGCTGCCATGATCGACAATTTCGCGCTCGGCCTGACGCATGCGCTACTGCTGCTCGCCGCATGGCGGCTGCTGCGCCGGCCCGACCTCGATTCCGAAGCGCCGCCGCCGCGCCACTGGGGCAAGCGCGACTGATGCGCGACCTCGCCTTCATCGGCTTTCTCGTCGCTTTGTTCGGCATGGGGCTGCGCCGGCCGTTCCTGCTCGTGCTGGCCTATGTCTACATCGACATCGTCTCGCCGCAGCGGCTGACCTATCTGCTGCTCAACAGCATCCCGATCTCGCTGATCGCGGTGGCGATGGCGGTCGGCGGCTGGCTGATCGCCGACGACAAGAGCGACAGCCGTTTCGCCCCCCGGCAGGGCCTGATCGTGCTGCTGCTGCTCTATTGCTGGGCGACGACGCTCGGCGCCGATTTCCCCCTCGACGCCAAGGACAAATGGGACTGGGTGTGGAAATGCCTGGCCTTCGCCGCCTTCCTGCCGCTGACCCTGCGCACGCGGTTGCGCATCGAGGCGCTGCTGCTGTTCATGATCGTTTCGGCGGGCGCGATCATCATCGTCGGGGGCATCAAGACGCTGGCCGGCGGCGGCGGCTATGGCCAGCTCGACCTGATGGTCAACAACAATTCGGGCCTGTATGAGGGCTCGACCATCTCCACCGTCGCGATCGCGATCGTGCCGCTGATCGCCTGGTTCATGCGCTGGGGCACGATCTTCCCCCCGGACTGGCGGATGAAGGGCTATGGGCTGGCGCTGATCTTCGCCTGTCTGCTGATCCCGATCGGCACGTCGACGCGCACCGGCCTGGTCTGCATCGTGCTCGTCGCGCTGCTGTCGCTGCGCAACACCCGCCGCAAGTTCCTCTATCTGTCGCTGATCGGTGGCCTGGCGGTGCTGTCGGTGCCGTTCCTGCCGGCCTCGTTCACCGACCGGATGAGCACGATCAAGAACCATGACGCCGACGAATCCGCCTCGACCCGCGTCGCCGTGTGGAAGTGGACGATCGACTATGCCAAGTCGCACCCGTTCGGCGGCGGGTTCGAGGCCTATCGCGGCAACCGCATCCGCTACGAGATCAAGAAGACGGACGGCAGCGGCCCCGCCCCCGTTGTCGCCGACATGGCGGTGACCGACAAGGCGCGCGGCTATCACAGCGCCTATTTCGAAACGCTCGGCGAACAGGGCTATCCCGGCCTCGCGCTGTGGCTGTCGATCAGCCTGATCGGGCTGATCCGCATGGAGGTGCTGCGCCGGCGCTACCGCGATCCGGAGGGTGAGTTCGGCTGGGCCGGGCCGCTCGCCGCCGCGCTGCAGACCGCGCATTGCGTCTATCTGCTCGGCGCCGCCTTCGTCGCCATCGCCTTTCAGCCGTTCGTCTACATGCTGCTCGGCGCGCAGATCGGGCTCGACACCTATCTGTCGCGCCGTCGCGCCGAACAGGGCCATACCGGCTTCGTCCGCCGCGTCTCCGCCGCATCGCCGCCCGATCCGGCCCCGCCGCTGCCGGCATGAGCGAATTGCGCGCGCTCACCGGCGCCCGCGGCCTCGCCGCCTGGGCGGTGGTGCTCTACCATGTCCGCGCCAGCATCGCCGGCCTGCCGCCGTCGATGGAGGCGGCGTTCGCGCACGGCTATCTGGCGGTCGATTTCTTCTTCCTGCTGTCCGGCTTCGTCATCTGGCTGACCTGGGGGCCGCGGCTGCACGACGGCGGTGTCGCCGCCGTGCCCGGCTTCTGGCGCAAGCGGGTGGCGCGGATTTGGCCGCTGCACGTCGCCATGCTGGCGTTCGGCGTGCTGCTTGCCGCGCTGTTCGCCGCGACGGGGCGGCATGATCCCGCCTTTCCATGGGCGGAGCTGCCGTCGCACCTGCTGCTCGTCCAGAATTGGGGTTTCACGAACCGGCTGACGTGGAACGACCCGGCCTGGTCGATCAGTTGCGAGGCGGCGGCCTATCTGCTGTTCCCGATATGCGCCTGCGCGCTCGACTGGCGGCGCTGGCCGACGCCGGCGCTGCTGGCATCGGCGGTGGCGCTGCTTGGGCTGCTTGCCTGGGGCATGGCGGACCAGCCGGCCCTCGGCGCCGACATCCCGCGCTTCGGGCTGCTTCGTTGCCTGACCGAATTCGGCTGCGGCACGATCCTCGCCGCGCTCTACCTGCGCCGCCTGCCGCTCGGATTGTCCCTCGCGGTGGCTGTCCTTGCTGCCGCCGCTCGGTGGCTCGGCGCGCCGGAGGCCCTCACCGTTCCCACCGGTTTTGCCGCGCTGCTGATGCTGCTCGCGCAGACCGCCGGCCGGCCGCGCCATCCGCTGGAGCTCGCCATCGTCCATTATCTCGGCGAGATCAGCTTCGCGACCTATCTGTCGCACTTCCTGCTGTGGAAGGCGTTCAAGCTCGTCTTCGTGCACGGCGATCAGGTGCCGCCCGTGACGATCGCCGCCTATCTGCTGCTGGTGCTGATCGCGTCGGTCGCGCTCTACCATCTATGGGAACGCCCCACGCAGCGCTGGCTGAACGCCGCAGGGCCCCTCCCCTGCAGGGAAGGGTTTGGGGTGGGGCCTTTCCGCACGCGGAGCGTACGAGGCGACGCCCCACCCCCTGTTCCTCCCCTCAAAGGGGGGGCTGAGTAGCGCCTCAGGCGTCGGTCAGTTCTTCCTCCAGCGCCTTCAGGATCGCGTCGTTGAAGGCGGGGATGTCGTCCGGCTTGCGGCTGGTGATCAGATTGCCGTCGACGACGACCTGATCGTCCTCCACCTCGGCACCGGCATTCTCCAGATCGGTGCGCACCGACGGCCAGCTCGTCACGCGACGACCGTCGACCACGTCCGCCTCGACCAGCAGCCACGGTGCGTGGCAGATCGCCGCGACGATCTTGTCGTCCTCCATGAATTCGGTGACGATCTCGACCGCGCGCTCCTGCAGCCGCATCTTGTCGGGGTTGCCGACGCCGCCCGGCAGCACCAGCGCGTCGTAATCGTCGGTGTCGACCTGGTCTAGCGTGAGGTCGGGCGTGATCGTCTCGCCCTTCTCGCTGTCGTGGACCATGCCCTGGATCGCGTCGGTCTTGATCGACGCCAGCGTCACCTGCACGCCAGCGTCGAGCAGCGCCTGGCGAGGCTTGAACAATTCGTCCTGCTCGAAACCGTCGGTGGCGAGCATGAGGACGCGGGCTTGGCTGAGATCGGCCATGTCGGGTTACTCCTGATTGGGACGTCGCGAAGGGGAATCGCCAGGGCCCAACACGCGCCCGCCCCGGCCGTTCCGGAACGAAGCGACGGACGGCGCATTTTCGAAGACAGCCAACCCATTGTTTCAAAACGGAGACACGCGTGGCGACCCGCATCGTCTATTGCGACGATTCCAAGCCCGGCATCACCCGCAGGAAAGTGCGGAACGGCTGGGCCTATTATGACGCCGAGGGGGACCGCATCACCGATCGCGACGAGATCGACCGTCTGAACGCGATCGGCCTGCCCCCCGCCTATCGTGACGCCTGGTTCTGCCCCAAGCCCAACGGCCATATCCAGGCGGTCGGCTGGGACGAGAAGGGCCGCAAGCAATATCGCTATCACACGCAATTTCGCGAGGCGCAGGAGGCGGCGAAATACGAACGCTGCGCCGAATTCGGCCGTGCCCTCCCCGCCCTGCGAGTCCGGGTCGAGAAGGATCTGGCGCAGCGCGGCCTGACCCGCGAACGCGCCATCGCCGCGGTCGTCCGCCTGCTCGACGAGACCAACATCCGCGTCGGCAACGAGGCCTATGCGGAGGCGAACAAGAGCTTCGGCGCCACCACCCTGCGCAAACGCCATGGTACCGTCCGCGGCAGCACGCTGCGCCTGCGCTACAAGGGCAAATCGGGCAAGGAGCGCGACTGCGCGGTTACCGACAAACGGCTCGCCGCCACGGTCAAGAAGATGCAGGACCTCGACGAACAGCATCTCTTCGCCTGGCTCGACGCCGAGGGTGAGGCGCATCCCGTCACCTCCTCCGACGTCAACGCCTATATCAAGGCGGTGACCGGCGGCGACTTCTCCGCCAAGCATTTCCGCACCTGGGGCGCCAGCGTCTGCGCCTTCGACGCGCTCGCCCGTGCCGAGGCGGACCTCAGCCTCAAGGCCCTGCTCGAGCCGGTCGTCGCGCGGCTCGGCAACACGCCGGCGATCGCCCGCAAGAGCTACGTCCACCCGTCGCTGATCGCCCTGGTCAAGAAGGGCCAGGGCGCCTTCCGCCGTGCGTTGCGCCTGCCCCGCGCCGCGCGCTATCTCAGCCGCGAGGAGCGTGGACTGATCGCCTTTCTCGAAGCCGGCGCCCCTGCCGACCTCGCGCCGGCACTGGCCAAGGCAGCGTAGCGCCCAAATAGCCCCTCCCCTTCAGGGGAGGGGGTGGGGCGGAGCGTTCCCACAGGCGCCGCCTTCGCGGAGAAGCCCCACTCCCGACCCCTCTCCTGAAGGGGAGGGGCTCGAGACATCAGTTTAAGAGGATCCCATGGCCAATTCCTCCGCCCCGAAGGGCCCCCTGATCGACACCGAGTCGATTCAACAGCAGACCGGCAACCTCGTGCGCGAAAGCCAGTGGTGGCTGCAGCAGCATTGGCTGCAGATCCTGATCGCCTTCGCCGCCGGCACGGTCATCGTTCTTGCGCTGCACGGCCTGCGCCGCCTGGGTGATCGCCTGTGCCAGCATGATCAGCGGCTGCGCGGCTGGGGCCATGTGCTCGGCCGCACCATCGCGCGCACCAACAACTTCTTCATCGTGATGCTCGCCGCCAAGCTGGTCGCCGGCTATGCCGGCGCGCCGGAGGGGGTCGCCACCACGATCAACTTCCTGTGGACGGTCGCCTCCGTCTTCCAAGCGGCGATCTGGGCGCGCGAACTGATCCTCGGCGCGATCGAGCATCGCACCAGCGCCGAAAACTATTCGGGCGAGGCGCTACTGTCGGCGCTCGGCCTGATCCGTCTGCTGATCACCGTCGCGCTGTTCGCGGTCGCGCTCGTCGTCGTGCTCGACAATCTCGGCGTCAACGTCACCGGCCTGGTTGCCGGACTCGGCGTCGGCGGCATCGCCATCGGCCTCGCCGCGCAGGGCATCTTCGCCGATCTGTTCGCCGCCTTGGCGATCATCTTCGACCGCCCGTTCCGCCGCGGCGACACGATCAGCTACGGTTCGAGCAGCGGCACGATCGAGTCCATCGGCCTCAAATCCACCCGCATCCGCGCCTTCACCGGCGAGTTGCGGATCATCTCCAACCGCCAGTTGCTCGACAAGGAAATCCTCAACACCGCGGTGCGTGACCATATCCGGCTATCGTTCACCATCGGCGTCACCTACGAAACCGCGCCGGAAAAGCTGGAACAGGTGCCCGCGATCCTGCGCGAGATCGTCGAGGGCGAAGGCGGCAAGGTCGCGCGGTCCGGCTTCGAGACGTTCGGCGCCTCCAGCCTCGACTATGCGCTGCAATTCGACATTCCCGGCAACGACTGGGCGACCGCGCATCCGATGCGCGACCGCATCATGGTCGCGATCATCCGCCGCTTCGCCGCCGAAGGCATCGGCATCGCCTATCCGACCCAGACCACCTACACCGCCGCTCCGGATGGCAAGCTCGTTATGCCCTATGCTGATGGGCAGCGGAGTTGAGAGTCTCAACTCGCCGGCAGCCAGTCCTCGCATCGCAGCCCGTCGACGCGGGTGAATTCGCGTAGGTTGCCGGTCACGACGATCAGCCCCCGGCTGCGCGCATGGCCGGCGATCAGCACGTCATAGCCGCCGATCGGCCGCCCTTCCGCTTCCAGCGCTGCGCGGATGTCGCCGGCGTGGGCGGCCGCCGCTTCGTCGAACGGCAGCACCGCGAGCCGGTTGGCGAAGCGCTCCACCTCCGCCCGGTTCTCGACCGGTCGCGCCGACTTGGCGGCGCCATGGTACAATTCGGTCAATACGACGGTAGAGATGCACAGCCCATCCGCCTCGGCATTGAACCGCTCGCGGATGCTCTGTGGTCGATCGCGCAACACCCGGATGCACAGGTTGGTGTCGAGCAGATAGCGCAGCATCAGAAGGCGTCACGCTCCTGCGCCGCGGGTTGATCGCGCTCGCCCAGATCGAACCCTGCGGCCGCGAAGAAATCGTCCCAGCTGCGGTCAGCCGGTACGATGATCCGCCGTGCGCCATCGCGCAGCACGCTGACCTCACGCACCCCGTCCGGGAAGGCGACATCCTTGGGCAGCCGCACCGCCTGCGACCGGTTCGACTGGAACACCGTCGTGTTGGTCATCACCGTCTCCTCCATCCCGACGAAGCTGGGATATACCACCGGGATATACAAGGAGTAGCGTGGCGTACAGCCTCAAATCCCCCCTTCGTCCAGGCTGAGCAACGTCGCATTGCCACCCGCGCTGGTCGTATCCACCGACACCGCCCGCTCCGCGCAGAAACGATAGAGATAATGCGGCCCACCCGCCTTCGGCCCGGTGCCGGACAGGCCCTCGCCGCCGAACGGCTGGCTGCCGACCACCGCGCCGATCATCGAGCGGTTGATATAGAGGTTGCCGACCGCCGCCTCGCCCTCGGCGACTTCCGCCGCCCGTGCGATGCGGCTGTGCAGCCCCATGGTCAGGCCATAACCCTTGGCGTTGACCCGCGCGATCGTCTCCGAAAGCTTGCCCGCCTCCCAGGTCGCAACGTGCAGGATCGGGCCGAACCATTCGCGATCCAGATCCTCGATCCGGTCGAGCCGGATCAGCGTCGGCGGCACGAACAGGCCGTCTGCCGGCGCATCCAGAGTCTTGATCACCCGCTCGCCCGCCGCGGCGCGATAGGCCATCAACTTGTCATAGGCGGCGCGGTCGATCACCGGGCCGACATCGGTGCGCGGATCACCGGGGTCGCCGAGCCGCAGCGTGTCCATCGCTCCCTTGAGCATCGCAATCACGCCATCGGCGACGTCCTCCTGCACCAGTAGCAGGCGCAGGGCCGAACAGCGCTGCCCCGCCGAGCGGAAGGACGAGGTGACGACATCCGCCACCACCTGTTCGGGCAGCGCGGTTGAATCGACGATCATCGCGTTGATCCCGCCGGTCTCCGCGATCAGCGGCACGATCGGCCGCTCGTCGTCGGCCACCAGAGTACGCGCGATCCGCTTGGCGGTGGCGGTCGATCCGGTGAAGGCGACGCCAGCGATGCGCACGTCGCCGGTCAGCGCCGCGCCGACCTCCGGCCCGCCGGTGACCAGGATCAGCGCATCGGTCGGCACGCCGGCCCGGTGCGCGAGGGCGACCGCGGCGCGCGCGATCTCGGGCGTCTGCGGCGCCGGCTTGGCGACGACGGTGTTGCCCGCGACCAGCGCCGCCACCGTCTGGCCCAGGAAGATCGCCAGCGGGAAATTCCACGGCGCCACCGTCGCCCAGACGCCGCGCCCCTCGATATGCAGCGTGTTGCGTTCGCCGGTCGGCCCCGGCAGTTCCACGGGCCGCAGCCGCGCGCGCGCCTCGCCCGCATAATAGCGACAGAAATCCGCCGCCTCGCGCACCTCGCCAATCGCGTCCGGGATCGTCTTGAACGCCTCCTGTACGCAGATCGCCATCAGCTGATCGCGATTCTCCTCGAGCAGGTCGGCAAGCCGCTCCAGGATTTCGGCGCGATGGTCGACCGGGGTGGTCGACCAGGCCGGGAAGGCGGCGGCAGCGCGGGTGACGGCGGCTTGCACATCAGCAACCCCCTCCCCTTCAGGGGAGGGGTTGGGGTGGGGCGTATCCTCGGGCGATGGCGTTCGTTGAGCAGCCCCACCCCCAATTGCTCCCCCGAACGGGAGGGGCGCGTTGACCGCCTTCACCGTCCGCTCCAGCACCGCCCGATCCGCCAGGTCGAGGCCTTCCGAATTGCGATGCCCCGGCGCGAACAGATCCTTGGGCAGCGGGATCGACGGATGCCGGCTGCCGCCCAGCGCCGCGATCTTCGCCACCGGGTCCGCCAGGATCTCGTCCTCGCTCAGCCGCGCATCCGCAAGCTGGTGCACGAAGCTCGAATTGGCGCCATTCTCCAGCAGGCGCCGGACGAGATAGGCGAGCAGGTCGCGATGGCCGCCGACCGGCGCATAGATGCGGCAATGATAGCCCTGTTCGCGGACCAGCCGCTCGTACAGGCCGTCACCCATACCGTGCAGGCGCTGGAACTCGAAATCGCGGCTGTTGCCCGCCCATTCCAGGATGGTGGCGACGGTCAGCGCATTGTGGCTGGCAAAGGCAGGGCGGATGTTCTCCGCCGCCAGCATGTCCTTGGCGACCGCCAGATAGGAGACGTCGGTCGCCGCCTTGCGCGTGAACAATGGATAGTCGGACAGGCCCTCGACCTGCGTCCGCTTGATCTCGCTGTCCCAATAGGCGCCTTTCACAAGGCGCACGTTCATGATCCGGTCGAGCCCGTTGGCCCAGGCGACGACGGGCCGCGCCCGCTTGCCATAAGCCTGTACCGCCATGCCGAAGCCGTCCCAACCTTTCAGCGACGGCAGGCCGGCGACGTTGCCGATGATATCGAGGCTCATCTCCAGCCGCTCGGATTCCTCGGCATCGACGGTCAGCGCGATGTTCTTGGCCGCCGCCTGCACCGCCAGCGCCTCCAGCATCGCGGTCAGTGCCGGCACGCATTCGTCCCAGCGCGCGACCTCGTAGCGCGGATGCAGCGCCGACAGCTTGACCGACACCGAATGGCCCGCCGCCGGGTCGCTGCCGACCGCGTCGATCGCGCCGACATAGGCCCGGAAATAGCGATCCGCGTCGTCGAAGGTCCGCGCCGCCTCGCCCAGCATGTCGAAGCTGGCGGTGAAGCCCTTGTTCTCGCCGCGCTTCATCCGACGCATCGCCTCGTCGATGGTGCGGCCCATGACGAAGATCTCGCCCATCATCTTCATCGCCGCGCCCACCGCCTGGCGCACGAACGGTTCGCCGGCGCGGCTGATCAGGCGCTTGAGCGGCCCCGCCTCCCCCTCGCCGACCAGCGCCCGGCCGACGACCAGCCCCCAAGTCGCCGAATTGACCAGCTTGGACGACGATTTGCCGGTGTGCGCGCGCCAGTCCGCCTCGCCCAATTTGTCTGCGATCAGCAGGTCCGCCGTCTCCGGATCGGGCACGCGCAGGAACGCCTCCGCCAGGCTGAGCAGCGCCACGCCCTCCGACGAATTGAGCCGATATTCTTGCAGGAACTGGTTCACCCAGCCGCGATTCTGCGCCGCGCGCAGGTCGGCGAGCAGGCCGGAGGCGTGCGCCATGATCCGCTCCCTCGAATCGGGCGACGCGGCGGCGCGGTCGAGCAGCGGCTTTAGAACATCGGGTTCGCTGGCACGATGCAGCCGAGCCATGGTTTCGCGGGCTGTTGACGTTACGGTGATGGACATGTTCGCGCTTTCGGTCTGGCAAGGCTTGCGGGGAACGGTCCGCCGCGCCTACAGGATGCTCGCGCGTCTAGCGCCAAATGATGGTCGAGGGGAATGGCGTGGCGGAAGTGACGCTGGCGGAGATGCAGGCGCGGGTCGGCAGCGAGACCGTGTCCGACTGGGTCGAGGTGACGCAGGCGATGATCGACCTGTTCGCTGATGCGACCGGCGACCACCAATTCATCCACGTCGATCCGGTCGCGGCGGCCGCGACGCCGTTCGGCGGCACGATCGCGCACGGTTTCCTCACCCTGTCGCTGATGCCGCTGCTCGCCAGCAAGGTGCCCGACGCGCCGCGGCTCGCCGGCGTGCGGATGGGCGTCAACTACGGCGGCAACAAGGTTCGCTTCCTCACCCCGGTGCGCGCGGGCAGCCGCGTGCGCGGCCGCTTCCACCTGCTGAGCTTCGAGGAGAAGCGCCCGGGCCAGTTCCAGCAGACCACCCAGTTCACCGTCGAGATCGAAGGGCAGGACAAGCCCGCCCTGATCGCCGAGTGGATCAGCCAAGCCTTTGTCTAATCACGATTGTTGGTTTTAAACCCACGCATCTGTGCGTGAAGTTAGGGAAGAACGACCCATGCGCTCCGCCGTCATCGTCTCCACCGCCCGCACCCCGATCGGCCGCGCCTATCGCGGCGCCTTCAACGCCACCACGCCGCAGGCGCTGGCCGGCCACGCCATCGCCCATGCGGTCAAGCGCGCCGGCCTCGACGGCGGCGAGGTCGAGGACGTGGTGTTCGGCGCCGCGCTGCAGCAGGGGCACCAGTCGACCAACATCGCCCGCCAGGCGCTGCTCCGCGCCGGCCTGCCGACCTCGGTGCCGGGCATGTCGCTCGACCGCCAGTGCGCCAGCGGCCTGATGGCGATCGCCACCGCCGCCAAGCAGATCGTCCAGGACGGCATGGACATCGCCGTCGGCGGCGGCGTCGAGAGCATCAGCATGGTGCAGACCCCGCAGATGCGCGTCGCCCCGGACAAGGCGCTGATCGCGATGCACGCCGACATCTACATGCCGATGCTGCAGACCGCCGAGGTGGTGTCCAAGCGCTACGGCATCGGCCGCGACGCGCAAGACGCCTATGGCCTGCAGTCGCAGCAGCGTACCGCCGCGGCGCAGGCCGCCGGCAAGTTCGACGACGAGATCGTCCCGCTCGACGCGGAGATGGACCTGATCGACAAGGAGACCAAGGAGGTCACCAAGAAGCAGGTCACCCTGTCGAAGGACGAGGGCAACCGTGCCGACACAACGCTGGAGGGGCTGCACTCGCTCAAGCCCGTCGTCGGCCCGGACGGCCACATCACTGCCGGCAACGCCAGCCAACTGTCCGATGGCGCCTCCGCCAGCGTGCTGATGGAGGAAAGCGTCGCCGCCGCGCGCGGCCTGACCCCGCTCGGCCGCTATGTCGGTATGGCCGTCGCGGGCACCAAGCCCGACGAGATGGGCATCGGCCCGGTCTTCGCGGTGCCCAAGCTGCTCGAGAAGAACGGCCTCAAGATGGACGACATCGGCCTGTGGGAGCTGAACGAGGCGTTTGCGGTCCAGGTCCTCTACTGCCGCGACACGCTCGGCATTCCGGACGAGCTGCTCAACGTCAACGGCGGCGCGATCTCGATCGGCCACCCTTATGGCATGTCGGGCGCCCGCATGACCGGCCACGCCCTGATCGAGGGCAAGCGCCGCGGCGCCAAATATGTCGTGGTGACGATGTGCGTCGGCGGCGGCATGGGCGCGGCGGGGCTGTTCGAGGTGCTGTGAGGTTGAAGCGTTAAGGCCGAAACGGTATATACGGGGGCGGCGATGTCATGAGCGCCTTTCTGCCGAGCCCCGGTCGTTGCAGCGACCGGGGCTCAAACGTTTGGGGCTCGGGTTGCAGCCCGAGCCCCGCCCGTGCACCTTATCTGTTTCGCGCCACTTCGATGATCTTCAGGACCAGGGTCCCGAAGGCAAAGAGCACGCCCAGGATCAGGCACAGATCGGCAACGGTCATGCGTCGTCCTTTCTGCTAAAGCGGCAGGATTGCCGCCGCCAGCGATCGTGGCCGCCGCGGCCCTATCGCGCAACCAACCCCCGGCGCGCTCGTTCTCCGGCAAACCCCTCGCATCAGGAGACGTGCCGTGGCCGACCAAGACAATCCCCAGGAGATCGCCGACAAGTTCCTGTCCAAGCTGCACGACAGCCCATTCGTGATGATCGGCCTGACCAACGGCGAACACAGCGAGCCGATGACCGCGCAGCTCGACGACAGCCAGCCCAACACGCTGTTCTTCTTCGCCGGCAAGGACAATCGCATCGCCAGGGGCGGCGATGCGATGGCGCAGTTCGTCGGCAAGGGCCACGACTTCTTCGCCTGCCTCGCCGGCACCGTGTCGCAGGCGAACGATCACGCGCAGATCGACCGGCTGTGGAATAATCAGGTCGAGGCCTGGTTCCCGGGCGGCAAGGAAGACCCCAACCTGACGCTGCTGCGCTTCGACATCGACAGCGCCGAACTATGGGAAACCGACATCTCGCTGTCGGGCCGGGTCAAGATGCTGTTCGGCGGCACGATCCGTGGCGACGAGTCGAGCAGCCACGCGGTGGTCGACGCGGTCGCCTGAGCCTGATCCGGCACGATGAGGGGCGCGGCGCGACGGCGCTCGCGCCCCTTCGCTTATCCGGCGTTGGCGGCCATCCATTCCTCGACGACGGGCGCGACGCGGTTGCGCCACTTAGACCCGTTGAAGATGCCGTAATGGCCGGCGCCCTCGACCATCAGATAGCGCTTCTTGTCCTCCGCCAGCGCAGTCGCCAGCGTCAGCGCCGCCTTGGTCTGGCCGAGCCCGGAGATATCGTCCCGCTCGCCCTCGATCGCCAACAGGCCGACGTCGGTGATCGCGCCGGGATCGACCCGGCGGCCGCGATGCGTCATCTCGCCGCGCGGCAGGGCATGGGTCTGGAAGACGAGGTCGACCGTCTGCAGATAGAATTCGGCGGTCATGTCGCAGACCGACCGATATTCTTCGTAGAAGGCCTTGGTTGACGCCGCACCCTCGCCGTCGCCCTGGACGAGATGTTTGAACATCTCCCAATGGCTCATCATGTGGTTGCCGAGGTTCATCGACATGAAGCCGGCGAGCTGGAGGAAGCCGGGATAGACCTTTCGGCCTGCGCCCGGATAGGTCATCGGCACGGTCGCGATCGCATTCTGCTCGAACCAGGCGTGCGGCCGCTCCGTGGCCAGCGTGTTGACCGCGGTCGGCGCCTCGCGCGTGTCGATCGGGCCACCCATCATCGTCAGCGTCCGCGGCCGGCACGGATTGCCGTCGGCGCACATCAGGGCGGTCGCGGCATAGCAGGGCACCGACGGCTGGCAGACGGCCAGCATGTTGGCCCCCCGGCCGCCGGCGTCCGGACCGATCGCCTCGAGGAAGGCGATCAGATAATCGATGTAATCGTCGAGATCGAAGCGCCCCTCCCACAGGGGAACCAGCTTCGCGTCGCGCCAGTCGGTGATGTAGACGTCGGCGACCGGCAGCATCCGCTCGACCGTGCCGCGCAGCAACGTGGCGAAATGGCCCGACATCGGCGCGACGATCAGCAGCCGCGGCCCGCCCTCCACGCCCTCGCGGCGGAAGCGCTTGAGCTGGCCGAACGGCTTTTGCAGCACGATCTCTTCGTGGATCGGCACCTCGACACCCTCGATCACCGTGTGGGTCAGGCCGAACGCCGGCTTCCCCCGCGGGGCGGCGGCATGGGCGAAGACCTCCAGCGCGCTCGCCACCACCGATCCGCCGCCAAGATAAGCCCAGGGATTGGCAGGGTTCTGAAGCAGTCCGGCACTGAAGGTAGCCATGGCACTGGCACCGGCGAGCATCGAACGCTGGAATTCATAGGCATCGTACAGCATGGCGCGCTTCTATCCCATGTCGGTTGCCGTGTCCGTAAACACTTTGACCTAAACGGCGGATTGCGACGAAACGTTGCGCTTACGGTGAGCAGCCGCGTCGATCAGCGGGGCAGCGACGTTGAGCGGACCGATACGCACTGCTAGGCGCCTGACGATCATGGCCGCATCCCCGCCCCCTCCGGGCCGCCGTCTCGGCGACCTCCGCCTCGTATGGGACCGCGTGCTGCGCTACCCGCGCGAGCTCGCCTTCGCCCTTGCCGCGCTTGCCACCACCTCTGCCGCGACGGTCGCAATCCCCGCCGGCTTCAAGCGGGTGATCGATCGCGGCTTCGGCCCGGACGCGCACGGCTCCGTCGCGGCATCCTTCCATTATCTGCTGATGATCGTCGGCGTGCTCGCGCTTGCCACGGCGGTCCGCTTCTACTTCGTCTCCTGGCTCGGCGAGCGCGTCGTCGCCGACCTGCGGCTGCAGGTGCAACGCCATCTGCTTGGCCTCAGCCCGCGCTTCTTCGAAGAGAACCGTCCGTCGGAGATCGCCTCGCGCCTGACCTCCGATACGACGCTGATTGAAACCGTGGTCGGCAGCACCGTGTCGATCGCGCTGCGCAACACCTTCACCGCGATCGGCGGCACGGTCTATCTGTTCTGGCTGTCGCCGAAGCTCGCCGGCATGCTGCTGCTCGGCATCCCGTTGATCATCCTGCCGGTCACCATCTTCGGCCGCCGCATCCGTGCCCATTCGCGCACGTCGCAGGATCGCGTCGCGGATGTCGGCGCGATGATCACCGAGACACTGGGCGCGATGAAGATCGTCCAGGCCTTCGGCCAGGAGGATCGCGAGGCGAATCGCTTCGGCGGCGCGGTCGACGCCACCTTCGCCGCCGCCAAGCGCCGCATCGGCCTGCGTGCGATTATGACCGCGATCATGATCGCACTGATCTTCGGCTCGATCACCCTGGTCGTCTGGGAAGGCGTCGCCGACGTCACCGCCGGGCGTCTGTCCGGCGGCGGCCTGTTCGCCTTCGTGCTGACCGGCGGCATCGTCGCCGGGGCATTCGGCGCGCTGACCGAAGTCTATGGCGACCTGCTGCGCGGCGCAGGAGCGGCGAGTCGTATCGCCGAACTGCTCCACGAACGGCCGGAGATCGCCCGCCCCGCCGCGCCGATCCCGCTGCCCGTGCCGGTACGCGGCGCGCTGACCTTCGACGACGTGCACTTCCGCTATCCTACCCGGCCCGAGGTCGCGGCGCTCGACGGCCTCAGCCTCGCCATCCGACCCGGCGAAACGGTGGCGGTGGTCGGCCCGTCGGGTGCGGGCAAGTCGACCCTGTTCCAGCTCGCCGAGCGTTTCTACGATCCGGCGGCGGGCCGCATCCTGCTCGACGGCGTCGACCTGACCGAGGCCGATCCCGCCGCGATCCGCGCCCAGATCGCGATGGTGCCGCAGGAGACCGTGATCTTCGGCGCAACGGCGCGCGACAATCTGCGCTACGGCGACTGGCAGGCGGACGACGATCTGCTTTGGGCCGCCGCGGAGGCGGCCAATGCCGCCGACTTCCTGCGCGCGCTGCCGGAGGGGCTCGACACCTTCCTCGGTGAAGGCGGCGCCCGACTGTCGGGTGGCCAGCGTCAGCGGATCACCATCGCCCGCGCGCTGCTGCGCGACGCGCCGATCCTGCTCTTGGACGAGGCGACCAGCGCCCTTGACGCGGAGAGTGAGCGGCTCGTCCAGCAGGCGCTGGAGCGGCTGATGGAAAACCGCACCACCCTCGTCATCGCCCACCGGCTCGCCACCGTCCGCGCGGCGCAGCGCATCGTCGTGATGGATCAGGGCCGCATCGTCGAGGAAGGCCCGCACGGCGCCCTGATCGGCCGCGGCGGCCTCTACGCGCGGCTGGCGAGCCTGCAGTTCCACGAAGCGGCATAGCATGTTCAATTCGTCATTCCGGCGAAAGCCGGAACCCGTGGGTGCTGGACGCCGATCTTGCGCGCTATCGCCTGCCGCGCCGTATCCATGGGCCCCGGCTTTCGCCGGGATGACAAGCGAGGTTTGAGACGGCGCACGACCGGCAAGCCTGCTTGATCCCCTGCCCATAGACGCCCATCATCGGGTCAAAAGGCAGGATCTTTCCATGCGCGACTTCGACATCATCGTGTACGGCGCCACCGGCTTCACCGGCCGGCTCGTTGCCGAATATCTGGTCGCCGAAGGGGTAGCACGATGGGCGATGGCGGGCCGCAACCTGACCAAGCTGCAGGAAGTGCGCGACGCGATCGGCGCGCCCGCCGACCTGCCGCTGCTCGTCGCCGACTCCGACGATCCCGCCGCGCTCCGCTCGCTCGCCGAACGGACGCAGGTGGTGCTGACCACCGTCGGCCCCTACCAGCTTTACGGCAGCGACCTCGTCGCCGCCTGCGCCGCCACCGGCACCGGCTATGTCGACCTGTGCGGCGAGCCCGCATGGATGCGCCACATGATCGACGCCCATCACGCTGAGGCGCAGCGCACCGGCGCGCGCATCGTCTTCTCCTGCGGCTTCGATTCGATCCCCTTCGATCTCGGTGTACTGACGCTGCAGGACTGCGCCCGCGCCAAATACGGCCGACCCGCGCCGCGCGTGAAGGGCCGCGTGCGGACGATGAAGGGCAGCTTCTCCGGCGGCACCGCGGCGAGCTTCCGCGCGACGCTCGCCGCCGCGGCGCGCGATCCGTCGATCGTCGGCCTGCTCACCAATCCCTTCTCGCTGACCCCCGGCTTCAGCGGCCCGCACCAGCCGGTCGGCCTGCTCCCGGAGTTCGACCCGACGCTCAACACCTGGGTCGCGCCGTTCATCATGGCGGCGATCAACACCAAGAATGTCCACCGCACCAACTTCCTGCGCGGCCATCCCTATGGCACCGACTTCGTCTATGACGAGATGATGGTCGCCGGACTCGGCGAGATGGGCAAGGCCGCGGCGGAGGCGATCGCCAAGCTCAATCCGCTCGGCAACGACAAGGGCCCCAAGCCCGGCGAAGGGCCCAGCAAGGAGGAGCGCGACAGCGGCCATTACGACCTGCTGTTCGTCGGCCTGATGCCCGACGGCGCCCGCTTCGACGCGGTGGTCACCGGCGATCGCGATCCGGGCTATGGCTCGACCAGCAAGATGATCGCAGAAACCGCGCGCTGCCTGGTCGAGACCGAGGGCGACGGCGGCATCTGGACGCCGGGCGCGCTGCTCGGCACGACGCTGCGCGACCGGTTGCAGGACAAGGCGGGGCTGCGCTTCACCGCCGGCTGACGCGCTCAGCCGTGATAGAAGAACAGCATTACGCCAGCGATCAGCAGCGCCACCAGCAGCATCACCGGCAACCGCCGCCGGCGCCGCGCCTCGCGTGCCGCCTCATAGGCTTGCATGTCGAACCAGAACCGCCCGCCGCCCAGCGTGCGGATCGACCCGTCCGCGACCATTGCCGCGAGCGCCCGCGCCTCGCGCGGATCGGCCGGCACGAACGGGATCGCCTCCGCCATGCTCAGCGCCCCTGCCTCGACGAAGCGCGGCGCGATCGACCCGTGGACGAGGTAGCGCGTCCGCACCGCCGGCGCCGGCGGCGGCACGATACGCAGCGAGCTCACCGTCGCCGGCCTTGATGACGGATGTTGCCCGGCCGGCCGCGCTTGCCGAGCACCCGGTCCTTGCGCACCGGCCCGCCGCCGCCACGACCGGGCCCACGCCGCACCGGCAACGCGCCCTTGCCACCCGGCAGTTCGAAGCGCAGCGCGCCGGACACCGGGTTCGCCTCCGCCAGCTTCAGCTCCAGCCGTTGGCCGAGCGCATAGACGTCGCCGCTATCCTCGCCGACCAATTGCCGCGCCGCCTCGTCGAAGCGGAAATATTCGCCGCCGAGGTCGCGCACCGGGACGAGGCCGTCGCCGCCGATCCCCTCGACCGTCGCGAAGAAGCCGAAATTGGCGACCCCGGTGATCCGCGTCTCCATCACCTGCCCGACCCGCTCGGCGAGGAAGGCGGCGACATAGCGGTCGAGCGTCTCGCGCTCCGCCTCCATCGCCCGGCGCTCCAGCCCGCTGATCGTTTCGCCGATCCGCTCCATGCCCGCCGCATCCTCCGGCGTCAGCGCCCCCGGCCCCAGGCCATAGGCACCGACCAGCGATCGATGCACCAGCAGGTCCGCGTAGCGCCGGATCGGCGAGGTGAAATGCGCGTAGGAACCGAGCGCCAGCCCGAAATGCCCCTGATTGGCCGGCGCATAATAGGCCTGGGTCTGCGTGCGCAGCACCTGCTCCATCACCTGCGGGCGGAAATCCGCCTCGCCGACCCGGTCGAGGATATGGTTGAACGTCGCCGGGCGGATCACCTGGCCCAGCGCGAACGGTACGCCGAACGTCTCCAGATAGTCCTTGAGCGCGACCAGTTTCTCCCGTGCCGGCGGCTCATGGACGCGGTACATCACCGGCGCCTTCTTTGCCTCCAGCGCCTTGGCGGCGGCGACATTGGCGGCGATCATGTAATCCTCGATCAGCCGGTGCGCATCGAGCCGCTCGCGCGGCGCGACCGAGAGCAGCCGCCCCTTCTCGTCGAGCACGACACGCCGCTCCGGCAGGTCGAGCTCGAGCGGCTCGCGCTTGTCCCGCGCCGCCGCCAGCGCGCGCCAGCAGTCCCAGAGCGGGCGCAGCGCATCGATCATCGCGCCTTCGCCCGCATCGATCGTCGCCTGCGCATCCTCATAGGCGATGTTCGCCGCGATCCGCACCACCGCACGGCTGAACCGCCAGCTCTTCAGCGCGCCGGCGCGGCCGACCTGCAGGTGGCAGACCAGGGCCGCGCGATCGACGCCCTGCTTCAGCGAACAGACGTCGGCGGACAGCACCTCCGGCAGCATCGGCACGACGCGGTCGGGGAAATAGACCGAATTGCCCCGTCGCCGCGCATCGCGGTCGAGCGCCGAACCGGGCCGGACGTAGAAACTGACGTCGGCGATCGCGACCACCGCCTGCCAGCCGCCCTCGTTCGCCGGATCGTCGTCGGGCGTCGCCCAGACCGCATCGTCATGGTCGCGCGCATCCGCCGGATCGATCGCGACGATGGGCAGATGGCGCAGGTCCTCGCGGTCGTCGCCGAGCGGCAGCGTCGCGACCCGCGCCGCCTCGTCCAGCGTCTCCGCCATGAAGGTATCGGGAATGTCGTGCTTGTGGATCGCAATCAGCGAAAAGCTCTTCGGCGCGAACGGATCGCCCAGCCGCTGCACCACCTTGGCGGTGATCCGCGGCGGCCGTCCCGCCTTTTCCGCCAGCACCAGATCGCCCGCCTCGGCCCCGCCCGCGTCTGACACCGCGACCTCGCGCCGTTCCTTCTTGTCGACCGCCGTCAGCCAGAAGCGGCCGGCTTCCTCGCGCAGCACGCCCAGCATCTGCTCCGACGCGCGCGCCAGCGTCTTCATCGGATGCGCGATCCAGCCGTTACCGGCCTCCTCGGTGCGCGCGAGAATACGTTCGCCGACGCCGAGCGAGCCACGCTTGCGCTCGCGCACCCGCAGCCGCGGCGGCGGGCCGTCCGCTTCCCAGCGTTCCGGCACCGCCCAGACGTTGCCGCCATCGTCGACGTCGGCGATGCGCAGCACCGTCACCTTCGGCACCCCGCCCATCTTGTGGAAGGCGCGACCAGGGGCGGAATCGATCAGCCCCTCGTCGCCCATGTCCTTGAGCAGCGCCTTCAGCGCGATCTTATCCTGCGCGCTGAGACCGAAGGCGCGCGCGATCTCGCGCTTGCCTGCGGGAACGTCCGACTGTTCGATGAAGTCGAGGATCTGCTGCCGCGTCGGCAGGCCGGGTCTGGGTTTCTTCGCCACGGAACGGAGATAGGGTGGCGGGCACGGTTCGTCATGGGTTTGTTCGCGCGAAGACGCGAAGCCGCGAATAAGGTTTGCTCGCGGAGGTGACGACACCCCCGTCATGCCGGACTTGTTCCGGCATCTACCGTTCCGCAAGCGTGGACCGGATCGGTGTGTGGCGCGGTGGATGCCGGAACAAGTCCGGCATGACGGTAAAAGCGCATGATCCGACCAGGTGCATGCCCCTCCGCGCCTCCGCGCGAACCAGAAACTTCGCGTCTTCGCGTCTCCGTGCGAATCCCGTAAAGCCCCGCCGATGTCCGTCACCGTCGCCGCCCTCTACCACTTCACCCGTTTCGAAGACCCCGCCACCCTCCGCGCGCCGCTGCTCGCTGTGTGCGAGGCGCACGGCGTGCGCGGCACCCTGCTCCTCGCCCGCGAGGGCATCAACGGCACCATCGCCGGCCCGCAGAGCGGCGTCGACACCGTCCTCGCCCACATCCGCGCCCTGCCCGGCTGCGCCGATCTCGACGTCAAATTCTCCGCCGCCGCGACCCTGCCCTTCCACCGCACCAAGGTCCGGCTGAAGAACGAGATCGTCACCATGGGCCAGCCGGACATCGACCCGACCGACACCGGCACCTATGTCGCTCCGGCGGAATGGAACGCGCTGATCGCCGATCCGGCGACGCTGCTGATCGACACGCGCAACGATTACGAGGTCGCGGTGGGGACGTTCGCCGGGGCGGTCGATCCGCATACCGCGTCCTTCCGCGATTTCCCCGAATGGTTCCGCACCCATCGCGACGAGTTGCTCGCCGGCAAGGCGCGCGTCGCGATGTTCTGCACCGGCGGCATCCGCTGCGAAAAGGCGACCGCTTTCCTGAAAGCCGAAGGGGTGGAGGACGTCTTCCACCTGAAGGGCGGCATCCTCAAATATCTGGAGGAGACTTCGGCGCAGGACAGCCGCTGGCAGGGCGAATGTTTCGTCTTCGACGAGCGTGTCGCGGTTGGCCACGGCCTAGCGCCGGGCAGCCACAGCCTGTGCCGCGGCTGCCGCATGCCGGTCAGCCCGGCGGATCGCGCCTCGCCGCTCTACGAGGAGGGCGTCAGTTGTCCCCATTGCCACGCTAGCCGGGACACCGAGGCGAAGGCACGCGCGGCGGAACGCCACCGCCAGGTCACGCTCGCCGCCGAACGGGGCGAGGCGCACGTCGGGGCCAGGTACCAGGACTGACGATCCTCACCCTTCCGCGACTTCGCCGCTCCATCCCTCTCCCAATGGGAGAGGGAAGAGGTCGCACAGCGACCGATAGGGTGAGGGTGGGGCGGAACGGCCGTCAGTAAGCCCGCGCCAGCAGCACCCGCTCGACCGCCGGTGCGCCGGTGAACACGCACGCCCCCTCGATCGCGCCCTGCCCGTGCGGCGCGTTGCGGATCGTCAGCTTCAGTGCCTTCAGCCGCTCGACCACCGCGTCCAGCGCGGCACCCGTCGGTTTCGACCAGCGCACGTCGACCCAGCCCGGATTCTTCACGGTCTCGGCGAAATGCGCCTCGACCGCCGCCCAGTCGTCGACCGGCGTGATCGCCGCCTTCAACCGCGCCGTCGCCTCCTCGTGCAGCCCGCGCTGGATCGCGACGAGCAGATCGGCGACCGCGCCGACAAAGCCGCCGCGCGCCTGCACCTGGCTGTCGAGCTTGCCGTCCTCGCGATACAGCCGGTCGCGGCGGATCACCGAGACGTTGCCGCCGGCCATGTCGCGGCCGCCGATCTCGATCACCACCGGCGCGCCCTTCTTGACCCAGCCCCAGCGCTTGGTCGCCGCCTTGGTCGCCTTGACGTCGACCAGCACGCGCAACGGCTCGCCGAACGCGCTCAGCTTGGCCAGTTCCGCCTGGATGTCGCGCGCATAATCGAGCAGCGCCGCATCCTCCGGCTGGTCGCGCAGCATCGGCACGATCACCACCTGCCACGGCGCCAGCCGCGGCGGCACGCGCAGCCCGTCGTCGTCGCCGTGGGTCATGATCAGTCCGCCGATCATCCGCGTCGACATGCCCCAGCTGATCGTCTGCGCCGGTTCCAGCCCGCCTTCCGCATTCTGGAACCGGATGTTCTGCGCCTCGGCGAAATGCGTGCCGAGGAAATGGCTGGTGCCGGCCTGCAGCGCCTTGCCATCCTGCATCATCGCCTCGATTGACCAGGTCTCGACGGCGCCGGGGAAGCGCTCATTCTCCGGCTTCTCGCCCGCGATCACCGGCATCGCCGCGCAGTCCTCGGCGAAGCTACGGTAGAGTTCCAGCGCCTTCATCGTCTCGGCACGCGCCTGGTCGGCGCTGGCATAGGCCGCATGCCCTTCCTGCCACAGGAATTCGGCGGTGCGCAGGAACATGCGCGTGCGCATCTCCCAGCGCACGACATTGGCCCATTGGTTGATCTGCACCGGCAGGTCGCGCCACGATTGCACCCAGCGCGCGAAGGCGGCGCCGATCACCGTCTCCGACGTCGGCCGGACGATCAGCGGCTCCTCCAGCTTCGCCTCCGGATCGGGCATCAGCCCGCCCTTGCCGTCCGGCACCAGCCGATGGTGCGTGACGACCGCCATCTCCTTGGCGAAGCCCTCGACATGCTCCGCCTCCTTTTCGAAATAGGACAGCGGGATGAACAGCGGGAAATAGGTGTTGTCATAGCCGAGGCCGCGGATGCGGTCGTCGAGCAGTCGCTGCATCCGCTCCCAGATGCCATAGCCCCAGGGCCGCATCACCATGCAGCCGCGCACCCCCGATTCCTCGGCCATATCGGCCTCGGCGATGACGGACTGATACCAGGCGGCGAAGTCGGCGGCGCGGGTGACGGACAGGGCGTGCTTCATGCCGCCCGCCTAGCCAAAGCCGCCCGACCCGTCACCCCCCTGCGGTGCGATCGCTGCTGCCATCCGACAGCGGGTGCGCGACGCGATAGTCGGCCGGCACGGGACGCGGCCGGGAGTTTAAATGGCCGATGCCGAACAGGGCGATTACGATCGCGACCGCGACGGTCCAGCCGAAGCGGTCGATCAGCGGGATCGGTGAGCCGCCGAGTTCGGCCTCGACCTCCGCCGGGTCGAGCTCCTGGCCGCGGCCGCAGATTTCACAGTCCTGACGGTAGGTCTTGCTGACCGGCCAGCGGCACAGCCACAGGATGTGCCACAGACGATAGGCCAGCCAGCGGACGAAGGTGCGATCCTTCTCGCATGTCGAGCAGTAGAACACGCCGACCGATCCGAGCGCGATCACCACCGTCTTCGCGCCCCAGGTGATGAAGAACATCCTGTGCCCCGTTCGCTGTGCCCCTCTCCCATCATAGAATGGAATGGGCGCTCACGGTCGGGGTCGCGAGCGCGACCCAAGTGTGCTATGCCGATAACACAGAACAGGAGGGTCAGCATGGACGACGTCACGAGTCACTTGAACCAGCGCATCGCGCGGCTGGAACGGCGCAACCGCTTCGTCGTGGCGGTCGCCGCGATCAGCACGATCGCCGCGATCGGCACCGCCGTCGCCGGGCGGGCGACAGCCGCTCAGGCCGATGCCGGGATCCACGACGTATTGCGTGTCCGCGCGCTCGATGTCGTCGACACGCATGGCATCACCAGGGTCAAGATCGCCGCGCCGCTGCCGCATGCGATCGTCGCCGGACGTCAGCTCCGCAGCCGCGGCGGCCGTCCGGAGGACACGATGTCGGGCATGCTGCTGTTCGATGCCGAGGGGCAGGAGCGCAGCGGCTATGCCACCGTCGATCACGGCTATTCCAACGTGCTGCTGACGCTCGACGACAAGACGCGACAGCATGCGATGTTCATCGCCGAGCCGACCGGCGCGACCACCCTGCGCCTGTTCAACGGCGATACCCGCGACCGGCTCGACCTCGGCATGGACGAGGACGGTCCCTCGCTGACGATGGTCCGACACGGCGAGCAGATCTACCGACTGCCGGCGCGGCCCTGATCCGGCCGGCCCGCGGAGCGGTCAGGCGCCGTTGATCTTCTAACCCGTGTTGTCGCTCTCGCCCTCGTCGGCGGCATGATCGGTCGCGGTCTTCTTCGCGCCGGTCCGCGTGCCGCCGCCACGCCCGGTTCCCAAGCTGCCGCGCGCATGGTCGCCACCTTTCGCGGTCACCGCACCCGGATTCCCGCCCGCACCTTTCTGAGCCATCGCCGTCACTCCGCTGGAAGGACGGCATCAACCGGCCCGAGCGCTGGGCGTTCCCAGCAATTACAGTGACTTAGATCAATCTTAGGGCAGCGATGCTCGCTCGCCGGGCCCCCGGCCGCCGGCCGGTGCCCCCGCGTCTATGCGCGAACTTCGTCAACTTTGCCCACCGCCCCGGCCCGACGGCAGGCGCCGTCACCGACCGATGTGCGGTCAGGGGCGCACAGCCTCGGCGAGCAGGCGCTTGCCGCGCAGGTACATCTCGATCCGGGTCGCGGTGAACAGGCCGAGCGCCAGCGCCATCAGCATGTCGGTCACCGCCATCGGGTCGAAGCCCATCGCCGCGCCCTCGACGCCGGCGACCTGCCGCGCGCCGGTGCGCACCGCAACCAGCGCCAGCAGGAACAGCATCGCCGCCGGCGATCCCGTCTGGTTGAGGCTATGCGTTTCCGGGTCGACGGTCAGCCGCATCATCTTGCCGCGCTGCCAGCCCAATGCCGCGCCGAGGCCGAGCGCGATCAGACAGAACAGCCAGGCGAGGCCATGCGGCGGCTTGGCGGAGAAGGTCGCAACCAGCGCCACGGCATAGAGCGCCGGCACGATCCACAGCCGCTCCAGCTTCAGCGGCTGCACCCGCTGCATGCGCCGCCAGCGCAGCGCCATCACCACCGCGATGATCACGGCGGTGACGGCGTAGCTGATCCATCCTTGCGTATCGTGTGTCTGCATGAGTCCCCACCCCTGTTACCGGGGTGGAGGCTAGCGTCACTCCGCGGCTTGCGCCAGCGGCCGTTCCTTCCATACCAGCACCGGCTTGCGCGCCGCCAGCGTCTCGTCCAACCGGGCCCGCGGTGCGAAATGCGGCGCGGTCTTCAGGCTCTGGTCGCCCGCCTTGGCCCGTTCCGCCACCGATCGCAGCGCACCGACGAACTGGTCGATCCCCGCCTTCGACTCGGTCTCCGTCGGCTCGACCAGCATCGCGCCGTGGACGACCAGCGGGAAATACATGGTCATCGGGTGGAAGCCTTCGTCGATCAGCGCCTTGGCGATGTCGATCGTCGAGAAGCCCTCGGCCAGGCCGGCATCGCTGAAGATCGCCTCGTGCATACACGGGCCGCTGCCTGCAAACGGCGCGTCGAGCGTGTCCTCGAGGCTGCGCAGGATGTAATTGGCGTTGAGCACCGCATCCTCGGCGACCTGGCGCAGGCCGTCGGCACCGTGGCTGAGGATATAGGTCAGCGCGCGGGTGAACATGCCCATCTGGCCGTGGAAGGCGGTCATCCGCCCGAACGTATCGGGATGATCGTCGCCTGCCGTCTCCTCCTCGACCAGCTGGATATGGCCGTCGGCATGGCGCGCGGTGAAGGGCAGCGGCCCGAACGGTGCCAGTGCCTTGGACAGCACCACCGGCCCCGACCCCGGCCCGCCGCCGCCGTGCGGGGTGGAGAAGGTCTTGTGCAGGTTGATGTGCATCGCGTCGACGCCGAGGTCGCCCGGCCGCACCCGTCCGACGATCGCGTTGAAGTTGGCGCCGTCGCAATAGACGTAGCCGCCCGCGGCATGCACCGCATCGCTGATCTTCTTGAGGTCGCGCTCGAACAGGCCGCAGGTGTTCGGGTTGGTGATCATCACCGCCGCCACGTCGGGACCCAGCCGCGCCTCCAGCGCCGCCAGGTCGACCCGGCCGTCGGCCGTCGCCGGAATGTCCTCGACCGTGAAGCCGGCGAAGGCGGCGGTGGCCGGGTTAGTGCCATGCGCGCTCTCCGGCACCAGCACCACCTTGCGATGCCCCTCGCCCCGCTTCTCCAGCGCCGCCTTGATGCACAGTATGCCGCACAATTCGCCATGCGCGCCCGCCTTGGGGCTCATCGCGACGCCTTCCATGCCGGTCAGTTCGATCAGCCAGAAGGCGAGCTCGTTGATCACGCCCAGCGCACCCTGCACCGTGTCGACCGGCTGCAGCGGGTGGACGTCGGCAAATCCGGGCAGCCGCGCCATCTTCTCATTAAGCCGCGGGTTGTGCTTCATCGTGCACGAGCCGAGCGGAAACAGGCCGAGGTCGATCGCGTAATTCTGGCGGCTGAGGCGGGTGTAGTGACGAATCGTCTCCGGCTCCGACAGGCCGGGCAGGCCGATCGGCGCCTTGCGCGTCAGATCGCCGAGCCGCGATCCGGCCACGTCGCCGGCCGGGAAGTCGACGCCGGTCGTCTTGTCGTCGCCGATCTCGAAGATCAGCGCCTCTTCCAGCATCAGCGCGCGATTGCCGGTGAAGGTCGCCGGCGCCCCGCCATCCTTCGCCTCGGGTGCGGTCGGCTTCCAGCCGCTCTGGTTGATCGTCATGCCAGCACCTCCTCAAGCGCCGTGGCCAGCGCCTCGATATCCTCGTCGGTCACCGTCTCCGTCACCGCGACCACCAGTCCGTTGGCCAGGCTGGCCTCCCCCGGATAGAGCCGGCCGAGCGAGACGCCGGCCAGCACGCCGCGGTCGGCGAGCGTCCGCACGATCGGCCGCGCCTCCTTGCCGAGGTCGAGCGTGAACTCGTTGAAGAAGGTGTCGTTGACCACCCGCACGCCGGGCACCTGCGCCAGCCGCTCCGCGGCGCGGCACGCCTGGGCATGGTTGATCCCCGCCAGCCGGCGCAGCCCCGCCTCGCCGAGCAGCGTCATGTGGATGGAGAAGGCCAGCGCGCACAGGCCCGAGTTGGTGCAGATGTTGCTGGTCGCCTTCTCGCGGCGAATATGCTGCTCGCGCGTCGACAGCGTCAGCACGAAGCCCCGCTTGCCGTCGGCATCGACCGTCTCGCCACACAGACGGCCGGGCATCTGGCGGACATATTTGTCCTTGCAGCCGAACAGGCCGACATAGGGGCCGCCGAACTGCAGGCCGACGCCCAGTGACTGGCCCTCGCCGACGACGATGTCCGCGTCCATCTCGCCCGGCGCCTTGACCGCCCCCATCGCCACCGGCTCGGTGACGACCGCGATCAGCAGCGCCTTCTTTGCATGACAGGCGTCGGCGAGCGGCTGCAGGTCGACGATGCGTCCGAGGATGTCGGGATATTGCACCACGACGCAGCTGGTGTCGTCGTCGATCGCCGCGACCAGAGCATCGACGTCAGCATCCGCGCTCAGGGTCGGCAAGGCGGTTTCCAGCGCATCGCCAGTGTATTTCGCCATGGTCTTGGCGACGCTGACGTAATGCGGATGCAGCCCGCCCGACAGGATCGCCTTGGCCCGCTTGGTGATGCGCCGCGCCATGCCGATCGCCTCCCAGCAGGCGGTCGAGCCGTCGTACATGCTGGCGTTGGCAACGTCGGTGCCGAGCAGACGCGCGACCTGCGTCTGAAACTCGAACAACATCTGCAGCGTGCCCTGCGCGATCTCCGGCTGGTAGGGCGTGTAGGCGGTGAGGAACTCGCCACGCTGGATCAGATGGTCGACCGAGGCTGGCACATGGTGCCGATAGGCGCCGCAGCCGAGGAAGAAGGGCACTTCGCCAGCGACCATGTTCTTGCGGGCAAGTGCGCTCATGTGCCGCTCGACCGACAATTCGCTGGCATGCAGCGGCAGGCCGGCGATCGGCCCGTCCAGTCGCGCCGCCTCGGGCACGTCGACGAACAGTTCGTCGATGTGATGGACACCGATCGTCGCGAGCATCGCCTCGCGGTCAGGGGACGTCAGGGGCAGGTAGCGCATTCGTTACTCCTCAACCCCTCCCCTTCAGGGGAGGAGCAAGGGGTGGGGTTTCGCCCCGAACGCCATCGCCCGTGGAGGCGCCCCACCCCAATCCCTCCCCTGATGGGGAGGGGCTTGATCAATCACAGCTTCGCGACGAACGCCTCGTAGGCGGTCTCGTCCATCAGATCCTCGAGCTCCGACGAATCGGTCAGCGTGATCTTGAAGAACCAGCCGTCGCCTTCCGGATCGGAATTGACCAGCGACGGATCGTCGCCGAGCGCGGCATTGCCCTCGATGACATGACCCGACACCGGCGAATAGACGTCCGACGCGGCCTTGACCGACTCGACCACCGCGGCCTCGTCGCCCTTGCTCAGTTGCTTGCCCTCTTCAGGCACGTCGACGAACACGATGTCGCCGAGCTGGCCCTGGGCGTAATCCGAAATGCCGACCGTCCCGGTCTCGCCGTCGACGTCGATCCACTCATGGTCTTCGGTGAAGTAACGGCTCATCTCACTTGGCTCCTGCACGGATATAGCGGTGGGGAACAAAGGGCATCGCCGCGACGGTGGCGTCGTGGAGCTTGCCCCGCTGGATCAATTTGAGCTGGGTGCCCGGCGTGGCGAGCACGGCGGGCACATAGGCCATGCCGATCGGCGCACCAACACTCGGTGCAAAGCCGCCCGAGGTGACACGGCCGATGATGGCGCCGTCGGCGTCGACGACGCTCGCGCCCTCGCGCACCGGCTGGCGCCCGGCGACCGACAGGCCGACGCGTTTCACCGCCGGGCCGTTCGCCCGCTCGTCGAGGATGCGTGCGGCGCCAGCGAAGTCCGCCGCCTCGCGACGCCGCTTGGACAGCGCGAACCCGAGATCGGCCATCACCGGCGTCGTCTCCGGATCGAGATCGTGGCCATAGAGCGGCAAGCCGGCTTCAAGACGCAGCGAGTCGCGCGCGCCCAGGCCGATCGGCTTGACCTCGGGCTGCGCGCAGAGTGCAGTGGCGAAGCCTTCCGCGATGTCGGCCGGCAGCGAGATCTCGAAGCCGTCCTCACCCGTATAGCCCGAACGGCTGATCCACAGCGGCGTGCCGTTCCAGCTGAACGCGCCGGCGGTCATGAACACCAGCGTATCCACGCTTGGCACAACGCGCACCAGGGCGTCGACTGCCTTCGGCCCCTGCAACGCGAGCAGCGCCTGCTCGTCCATCAGGTTGATGACGACGTCCTCGGGCAGCACGTCGAGCAGATAGGCAACGTCGTCATATTTGGTCGCGCCGTTGACGACCATGTAATGGCTCGCATCGCCGAACGGATGCCCTTCGGGCAGCGTCGTGACCATCAGGTCGTCGAGGATGCCGCCCTCGTTGTTGAGCAGCAGCGAATAGCGCATCTTTCCCGCCGCGAGTCCGGCCACGTCGCCCGGCAGCACCGCCTCGAGCGCCTGAGCCACGCCGTCGCCGGTCAGGCCGACCTGCCCCATATGGCTGACGTCGAACAGACCCGCATTCTCACGCGTCCACAGATGCTCGGCCATGATGCCCTCATATTGGACGGGCATCTCATAGCCGGCGAACGGCACCATGCGGCCGCCGCGGGCGCGATGCCAGCCGTCGAGGGGAAGATGCTGGATCGCGGGCTCGTCCGCTTCGCCGTCAAGCCGTTCCAGTTCGGCGTCCTGCGCCTGTTCGATCACCGCGTCGCTCATCACCCGGGCCTTTCAAAAGGGCAACAGGCCGCGGCGACGTGCCGCCTCCTGTCGGAAACCCCCTCTGTCACGGAACCTGAGAGCTTTGACCCGCGCCGGCGCGCCGTGCGGGCTTACCCCTTCGGTGGCCCCTGAAAGGGGCGCTTTCCAGAGTGTCGATGGCCGTCGCGCGGTCCCGTGTGCCTGAGAGATTCCGGGGTGGTTGCTCCTTCGGCGGCCCCCTTCACGAAGGCTCTCTCCCGCGCGCGCCTATGCGGGTTGCCCCGCATCGACTTAGCCCCGCTCTGACTGCGCGCCCGTGCCAAGTCAATCGGCAAACGACCGATCGACGGTTCAGCGTTGTGCGTTGTATTTCAGCTGGTCGTTGGTCAACTGGAACCCGACCAAGGCCTCGAACGAGGCGCTCAGCACCGCCTGGCGGATATCGGGCCGGCTCAACGGATCGGTCGCCGCATCCTCTTCACCGGCCTTGCGCTTCTTGGTCAGCTCGCGGCGCACGTCGTCGGACAGCGTCGCGGCGGCACGCGCCACCTGGGTCGAGGCCTGCCCGGTCGCCTGCGCGCGCGCCTGCCCGGCGTCGAAGTGGACGCGGACCTGGCCGATCCGCTTCGCCGTCACCTGCGTCCCGCCACGCACCACCGCAATGTAGAAGGGCAGCGTGACATCGCGCGCCGAGTCGGTGCGGGTGCGGCGGGCGAGCACCTCGAACGTCACCGTCGTCGCGATCTGCTCGCCAGCATCGTTGCACGTGCCGCGGACGTTGGTCATGTCAGCAACAACATCGATCGCGCTGGCATCCTGGCTGGTCGCCGGATCGAACAGCGTGACGTCGCCGGTCCCCGCGGCGACGCCGACGGTCGGACAGGCCGAGCGCACGGCCGAGATGCCGCCTTCCACCACCTCGCCCTTGCCGGCGCAGCCGCCGAGGACGAGCGCGAGGGCGCAAGGGGCGAGAAGCGAGCTTTTCACGGTGAACGCGTACCTTTTCGAACGGGCGACACATCAGACCGGGTCGCCCCGGCCAAGCGGCGCGCACCATAGGAAGCGCCTTTCGTGCACGCAAGCAATCGCGTAGAGCGTGCGCCATGGCCTCCATCGTTCCGACCGCTCCGGCGCCCGCCGGCGACAAACCCGCGCTCGAACTGCTGATCGCGGCGCCGCGCGGCTTCTGCGCCGGTGTCGACCGCGCCATCCGCATCGTCGAACTGGCGATCGAGAAGCATGGCGCGCCGGTCTATGTCCGTCACGAGATCGTCCACAACAAGTTCGTCGTCGACACGCTGAAGGCGAAGGGCGCCGTGTTCGTCGAGGAACTGGATCAGGTACCCGACGGCAAGCCGGTGGTCTTCTCCGCGCACGGCGTGCCCAAGTCGGTACCCGCCGCGGCGCAGGATCGTGGCCTCGACTATCTCGACGCTACCTGCCCGCTGGTCTCCAAGGTGCATCGCCAGGCGGAACGGCATGTCGATGCAGGCCGGCACATCGTGTTCATCGGCCACGCCGGCCATCCGGAGGTGATCGGCACGCTGGGTCAGGTGCCGGCTGGCGCCATGTCGCTGATCGAGACGGTCGAGGACGTCGCCGCCTTCACCCCAGTCGATCCGTCAAACCTCGCATTCCTCACGCAAACGACGCTATCGGTGGACGACACGGCGGCGGTTGTTGCTGCACTGCAGCATAAGTTCCCGTCTATCCAGGGTCCGCGTGGCGAGGACATCTGCTACGCCACGTCGAACCGTCAGGCGGCGGTGAAGGTGATCGCGGCATCGTGCGACGCCTTGCTGGTCATCGGCGCGCCCAATTCGTCCAATTCGCTGCGGCTGGTCGAGGTGGCCGAGCGCGAGGGGACGCCGGCGCGGCTGATCCAGCGCGCCGACGATCTTGACTGGTCGTTCCTCGACGGGGTCGGCACGCTCGGCATCACCGCCGGCGCCTCCGCGCCCGAACTGCTGGTCCGCGAACTGGTCGACCGTCTCGCCACCCGCTTCGACGTCACGGAACGGGAAGAGGAGACGACGCGGGAGACGATCGCCTTCAAGCTGCCGCGCGGGCTCGAAGCAGCGGCTTGAGGTGGCGGTTTTGGGTCAGTCGATGGCGACGATCTGGTCGACGTTTTCGATCTCGACCGTGTGCTGGTAGCGCGCCAGCGAACGCGGCCGTCCGACCACGAGATTGGCGATCGGCCGCGCGCGGATGCGACCACGCACCGTCACCGTCTTGCCTTTGAGATAGGTTTCGGGCGGCTGGCCGTATTTCTTCTCCAGCATCTTCGCGACGATCGGTCGCATCGAGAAGGTGACGTCGTCGGCCCCGCGATAGTCGGGGGTGGAGTTCAGGAACACCGCCTTCAAATTGCGATCGGTGGCGGCGACCGTCATGCGGAAGGTGCCGCTGTTCGCCCGTTCGGGATGCGCCTCCGCCAAAGCGATCGCGGCGGGCGGATCGAGCACCACGGGCGCGGCGGCGGTCTGAGCGGCAAGCGGGGCGAGCAGGAACGCGATCGGCATGGCGGCTTCCTTCGTGTCGTTGTCGACCAAGGGCTTGTAGGCGGGGGATAATCCAAGGCGCCAGTGAATAGCGCGTCATCCTGCCCTTTCCTTCCGGCGCGGCGGCGGGCAGGAGGTGCAGGATCGGGGCAGGGAGTGGCATGGCAGTCTATACGCAGGTCTCGGCCGAGGCGCTCGGCCGCTTTCTGGAACGCTATGACGTCGGCGCCCTGGTGTCGGCCAAGGGCATCGCCGAGGGCGTCGAGAACAGCAACTATCTGGTCGACACCAATGATGGCCGGTTCATCCTGACGCTGTACGAGAAGCGCGTCGACGCCGGCGACCTGCCCTTCTTCATGGCGCTGCTCGACCATCTCGCGGCGCGCGGGCTGCCGGTGCCGCCGGCGATCCGCGACCGCGACGGCATCGCAATCCAGACGCTGGAGGGCCGGCCGGCCTGCCTGATCCAGTTCCTGCCCGGCGTGTCGGTGACCCGCCCCACCCCCGCCCAGGCCCGTACCGCCGGCGCCGCGCTCGCCGACCTGCACGCCGCGGTCGCCGATTTCGACGGCGGGCGGCCCAACAGTCTGGGCGTCGCCGCCTGGCGGCCGCTGCTCGACCGCTGCGGCCGTGACCTCGACACCATCGCGCCCGGTCTGTTCGCCCGCGTCGATGCCGCGCTGGCGGAGGTCGAGGCGGCATGGCCGCACGACCTGCCCGCCTGCGTCATCCATGCCGACCTGTTCCCCGACAATGTGCTGATGCTCGCCGCACAGGTCACCGGGCTCATCGATTTCTACTTCGCCTGCCGCGACTTGCGAGCCTATGACGTCGCCGTGATGCACACCTCCTGGGCTTTCGATCCCGTCGGCACGCCACTTCCCGGTGTCGGCGCCTCACTGATGACCGGCTACGGCCCGCGCCTGCTGACGGAAGAGCGCGCCGCACTGCCCGTGCTGGCACGCGGCGCCTGCATCCGCTTCCTGCTGACCCGCGCCTGGGACTGGCTCAACACGCCCGCCGATGCGCTGGTGACGCGTAAGGACCCGCTCGCCTACCTGCGCCGGCTCGACTGGTACGACGCCCATCCGGAGGCGTTCGCATGACGACGCCGGCCAGCCTGGTCGAGATCGCCACCGACGGCGCGTGCAAGGGCAATCCGGGGCCCGGCGGCTGGGGCGCGGTGCTGCGCTTCGGCAGCCATGAAAAGGAACTGTCCGGCGGCGAGCCGATGACCACCAACAACCGCATGGAGCTGACCGCCGCGATCAAGGCGCTGGAACTGCTGACCCGCCCCTGCCACGTCAAGCTGTCGACCGACAGCAAATATGTGATGGACGGCCTGACACGCTGGATCCACGGCTGGCGCAAGAACGGCTGGAAGACCGCGGACAAGAAGCCGGTGAAGAATGCCGAACTATGGCAGGCCCTGTTCGCCGCGACCCAGCGGCACGAGATCGAATGGATCTGGGTGAAGGGCCATGCCGGCCATCCCGACAATGAACGCGCCGACAAATTGGCGAGTGACGCGGCGATCGCGGCGGGGAAGCCAGCCGCCTGATCTTTGCGGCCTGACACGTCGGGCCGGCGGATGACGGCTTAAGGGCGCCGCCCGATCCCGGACGAGTCCGATCGATCAGCCGGACACATCCGTGAAGCGGGTCGGCGCGTAGCGGTCGACGTCGATCGTCCCGACGAAGGCGGGTGGCGCCCGGTCGAGCAGCAGCGCCGCCGCCAGCGCTGCCGCTGCCGGCGCGGTCTGGATGCCGAAGCCACCCTGACCGGCGAACCAGAAGAAGCCCGGCATGCGGGGATCGAACCCATAGACCGGCAACCGGTCGGGCGCGAAACTGCGCAGCCCGGCCCAGCGCCGTTCCAGTCCGGCGACGCGCCAGTCGACCGCGCCTTCGAACCGGTCGATCGCGACCGCGACGTCGATCTCCTCCGCCGCGGCGTCGCACGGGTCGCTCGGCGTTTCGTCGCTGGGGGTCAGCCACAGCCGGCCACCCGCCTCCGGCTTGAAATAGAAGCTGCCGGCGATGTCCTCGACCAAGGGGAGGCGCGGCGGCGGCGCAGGGTCGGTGCGCATTTGCACCATCGTGCGCCGGTGCGGCGTGATGCCGAGCGGCGGCACGCCGGCGAGTCGGGCGATTCCATCGGCCCAGGCACCTGCCGCGTCGACCAGCAGTCGCGCGGCGAAAGGACCGGCCGCCGTGTCGAGTCGCCAGACGCCGTCCTGCCGCGCGGCTCCACGAAGGACGGCCGAGGTGACCAGGGTGCCGCCGCTCCGTCGCGCGGCGGCGAGGTAATCGCCATGCAATGCCGCGACGTCGATATAGGCGCAGGTCGGCTCGGCGATGCCGATCGTCCAGTCGGGTCGCAGCCCCGGCACGACGCCGGCCGGATCGACCGTGTCGAGCGCGACGCCCGATCCGGCAAAGGCGGTGAGAAAGGCCTCGGCCGCCGCCGCGTCCTGCGCCCGGCCGATGTGCAGCGAGCCGAGCGGATCGAGGTAACCGCCGTCGCGCAGCGTCGCGCCCGACGCGCTGGTCAGCGGCTGAATCGCCGGGCCGCCATAGGTTTCCGACCAGAAGGCCGCGGAGCGGCCGGTGGCATGATAGCCCGGTCGGTCCTCCGCCTCGAGTAGCAGCACGCGCGCGGCATCGCCGATCGCCGCGGCAAGGCTGGCCCCGGCGATGCCCGCACCGACGATCGCGACGTCATGGATCATGCGGCACGGTCAACGAATGGGGGTCGGCGAGGAAGGCATCGATCAGGCCATAGGCGCGCCGGCGCACCGCGTCATCCTCACGCAATATCTCGTGCGCCGATTCGGCGCCGAACCGCTCCAGCCGGCAATCGGGCAGCTTCGCCGCGACGCGGATCGCCGCCGCCGCGTCGACCAGCCCGTCCGCCTCCGCCACCAGCATCAGCGTCGGCGTCGTCACCTGCGCCAACCGTGGGTCGCGCTGCAGCCGCGCGCAGGCGTCCAGCGCCTCGCGCACCCAGGCCCAGCTCGGCGGGCCGAGCAGCAGATCGGGTGCTTGGCCGTACCAGAAGGCCTCGTCGGCGTAGCGATCGGCCGAATGGGTCAGCAGCCGCTGGCGATGGCCGCTCGAGCGCGCATCCTCGCGTACCTTCCAGGCGGGGCGGGCCGGATCGCCGGCCATGGTCATCAGTCGCGCCAGCCAGCCGCCGATCCGCGCGCCGACCGGCGAGCGGACGCCGAGCATCGGCGCGACCAGCACCAGCGAATCGGGATCGATCCGCCGCTCGATCAGCGCCCGCAAGGCGAGATGCCCACCCATCGAATGGCCGAGCAGCGCCGCCGGCCCGTCCGCCTCCGCGCGCCATCCCCGCCAGAAGTCACCGAGATCGGCGATCCACGGCAAGAAGCTGGCGGCATGGCCGACGCGCGGATCGGCGGCGAGCCGCCCGGACCCGCCCTGCCCGCGCCAGTCGAACGCGGTTACCGACCAGCCGCGGTCGTGAAGGTGGTGGATCACCTCGAGGAACTTCTCGATGATGTCCGCGCGCCCGCCCTGCACCAGCACGCGGCCGCGCGGATCGGCATGGGGCCAGTCGAAGCGGCGATGCGCCCAGCCGTCGGGTGCGGTCCAGCACGACAGGGTCGATCCCGCCGGCCATGATCGCCGCAGCGCGCGGGCCGAATCGACGTCCGCATCGGCGATCGTCCGGGTCCGGTTCATCGGCGGCGCGTCGTGGTTACGTTTTCGCAAGCCATATCATCTACCTGTCACGGGTCATGGGGTGGCATCAACTTCTTGCCGTGGCGCTGGCCGGCGCGCTCGCTCTGCTGCTGATCGCGGCGGGTGTCGAGGATGCACGCCGGCGCGAGATCGCCAATTGGAAGAATGCCGCCATCGCGCTCGCCGCGCCGCTCTGGTGGTATGCCAACGGCCTCGGCTTGGGCGACGTCGCCTGGCAGCTGGGTATCGGCCTCGCCGTCTTCTTGATCTTCGCGGGCGTCTTCGCGGCCGGCTGGATGGGCGGCGGCGACGTCAAGATGATCGCCGCGCTGGCGCTCTGGCTGCCGGCGGGCGCGCTGCTCAACATGCTGATGCTGATGGCGCTGGCCGGGGGCGTGATCACCGCGCTGATGCTCGTCGACAGCAAATTGCGCCGCCGGTCCGGTGCAGTGGAGGTGCCCTATGGCGTCGCCATCGCCGCCGCGGCGCTGCTCACAATATCGCCAACCGGATTTTAACCGTTCCAATGCAATGTGATGCCGGTTCAACTGCCGGTGCGCTGAAAGGCCCCAAGTACAATGGATAGTCGCAAGCTCGTTTTGCTGGTGGGCGCCTTGCTGGTCGCCGGCATCACGGCATTCTTCGCCAAGACGCTGATCAGCGGCGCCGCCACGCCCCAGGCATCCGCCATGGGTCAGCCGGCGCCCGTGATCGATGGCCCCGAAGTGCTGGTCGCGACCCGCGCCCTGCCCGTCGGCACGATCCTCGACGCCACCGCGCTGAAGTTCCAGCCGTGGCCGAAGGACCTGGTCGACGGTGCTTATTATATCAAGGGCACGACCGATCTCAAAACGCTGCAGGGCACGGTGGTGCGCAATGCCATCACCGCGGGCCAGCCGGTGACCACCGGCGCGCTGGTCAAGCCGGGCGATCGCGGCTTTCTCGCCGCGGCGCTCGGGCCGGGCATGCGCGCCGTGACGGTCAGCGTGTCGGGCCAGGCGGCGGTGGCGGGCTTCGTCTTCCCGGGCGACCGCGTCGACCTGGTCCTCACCCAGTCGGTCGCCGGCGGCGGCGATGGCGCCCCGCTGAAGGTGTCGGAAACGATCATGCGCAATATCCGCGTGCTCGCCACCGACCAGCGCACCGACAATGTCGTCGGCGAGGACGGCAAGACCAAGGTCAGCAACTATTCCAACGTCACCTTCGAGGCGACGCCCAAGATGGCGGAGCAGATCGCGGTGGCCAAGACACTGGGCGACCTGTCGCTGTCGCTGCGCAGCCTGGCGGACAGTCCCGCCGAGCTCGAGGAAGCGATCGCCAACGGCGGCGTCAAGGTGCCGGCGAACGGCGATGCCAAGGCCGAAAAGGCGATGATGCTCGCCGTCGCCAGCCAGCCGCAGGTCGGCAATTCGACCTTCGCCACCGGCGGTGACGTGTCGCGCTTCCAGCGGTCGACCGTGCCGGCCAAGGCGTCCGGCTCCGCCGTAGCCGGCGGCGTCAATACCGCGGGCGTGCCGATGCCCGGCGGCGCCCCGGGGGCGCCCAATGCGACCGTGGCGGGCGGTGCCGCCGCCGGCGTCCCGACGGGACCGGTGGTGCGCGTCGCGCGCGGCAATTCTGTGACCGTGGTGCCGGTCGGGGGGAACAAGTAACATGCGCACGCTCTTCATTCCGCTGACGATCGCGCTGGTCGGCGCGGCGGCGGCCCCGACCGGCGCGCGGCCGACGACGCGGCCGACGACGCCCGCCCCGGTGACCGGTTCGGGTCTGGTGCAGGTCAACACCGGCCGCGGCCGGCTGGTGACGCTGCCCCGGCCGATGACCGACGTCTTCGTCGCCGACGACGGCATCGCCGACGTGCAGGTCCGCTCGCCCACCCAATTGTACATCTTCGGCAAGAAGCCCGGCGAGACGACGATCTCGGCGACCACCAAGGGCGGCGCCGTCGTCTATGCCAGCACGGTCCGCGTCGGGAACAATTACGACTCGATCGGCGCGATGCTGCGGCTGGCGATGCCGGAGGCGCAGATCGTCGCGACGCCGATGAACGGCCTCGTCCTGCTGACCGGCACGATCGCCAGTCCCGGCGACGCGGCGGAGGCGGAACGGCTGGTCCAGGCCTATGTCGGCGACAGCACCAAGGTCCTGTCGCGGCTGAAGACCGCGACGCCGTTGCAGGTCAATCTGCAGGTCCGCTTCGCCGAGGTCAGCCGCACCTTCATCAAGAACGTCGGCGTCCGCCTGACGACCAGCGACCGTCCGGGCGGCGGCTTCCTGTTCGGCAGCGACTCGTCGACCGCGTCGGCCGGCACGATCAGCTACGATGCGACGACGGGCGCGAAGACCTCGACCTTCACCACGGGCGCGAATCGCACGACGCTTGGCATCGCCGGCCGCCTGCTCGGCACCGACATCCTGTCGGCGATCGACCTGGGCGAGACGCTCGGCCAGGTGACGACGCTCGCCAATCCCAATCTCACCGCGCTGTCGGGTGAGACGGGGACGTTCCTCGCCGGTGGCGAGGTGCCGATCCCGATCGCGCAGGCGCTCGGCACCGTGTCGGTCGAATACAAGCAATATGGCGTCAGCCTTGCCTACACGCCGACCGTGCTTGCCGACGGGCGCATCTCGCTGCGCGTCCGGCCTGAGGTGTCGCAGCTCGACTATTCAAACGCGGTGACGCTGAACGGCACGCGCGTGCCAGGCCTGTCGACCCGCCGTGCGGAGACCACGCTCGAACTCGGCTCGGGTCAGAGCATGATGATCGGCGGCCTGCTGCAGAACAGTCACAACAATTCGATCGACAAGACGCCGTTCCTCGGTGACCTGCCGATCATCGGCTCGCTGTTCCGCTCGAACAACTTCCAGCGCAGCGAGACCGAGCTGGTGATCATCATCACCCCCTATCTGGTCAAGCCGATCAACAACGCCGCCGACGTGGCGCTGCCCAGCGACGGCTATCGCGCGCCGACCGACGCTCAGCGCATCCTGATGGGTGAGGTCGGCACCGGCGTCAGCGGTGGCCGCCGACCCGTGCCGACCATGGCGACCGGCCGCTATGTCCCGGCCCCCACGATCGGCGCGGCGGCCAGCGTGCCGGCGACGCCGCAACGCGACCCGGCGGCGGCGACGGCCGATCCCCGCACCACCCGCAAGTCAAAGGCGGCGGCCACCGTGCCCGCCCCCGGCTTCTCCAACTAAGCGCGCGAAGGACACTCGCATCATGATCCGCTCGCTCCTCCTCGCGTCCCTCGCGGTCCCGGCGCTGCTCGTCGGCGGCTGCATGGGCACCGAAAACCGCGGCGTCGAGTCGGTCCACCAGCCGGTGGTCGATCGCGCCAGCTACGCCCTCGATCTGGCGGTGCGCGGCAGCGCCCTGGCGCCCGGGGAGGACCGCCGGCTCGCCGGCTGGATGGACGGCATGCGCCTCGGCTTCGGCGACGTGGTCGCCGTCGACGATCCGGGCTATGCCGCCCCCGTCGCGCATGACCAGGTCGCCGGCGTCGTCGCGCGCTACGGCCTGCTGCTGTCGACCGACACGCCCGTCACCAATGCCCCTGTCGCGGCCGGCGCGGTGCGCGTGGTGGTGACGCGGATGCGCGCTTCGGTGCCGGGCTGTCCGGACTGGAGCCGCAACAGCAGCAACGAATTCGATGCCAATGCCTCGTCCAATTATGGTTGCGCGGTGAACAGCAACCTCGCCGCGATGATCGCGCGGCCGAGCGATCTGGTTCACGGCGCCGACAGCGGCCCGGTCACCGATCCGATGCTGACCAGCAAGGCGGTCGACGCCTATCGCAAGAAGGCACCGACCGGTGCCGGCGGCCTGCAGGGCGCCAGCGCGGGAGGGAAGTAAGATGAACGCACCCTGGAAACCCGGCAGCACCGGCCTGCGCGACCCGTTCGCCGCCTATGTCTGCGACGAGACCACCGCCGAGACGCTGCGTCCGGTCGCCGCCGAACTGGGCTGGGCGGTCGAGAAGGTCCACAAGGGCGGTCTGCGCAATGCGGTGCAGTCGCTGTCCGTGTCGGCGAGCCCGCAGATCCTGTTCGTCGACCTCGCCGAATCGGGCGACCCGCTCAACGACATCAACGCCCTCGCCGAGGTCTGCGAGCCGGGCACGGTGGTGATCGCCGCCGGCCAGGTCAACGACGTGCGCCTGTACCGCGACCTCGTCGCCAGCGGCATCCAGGATTATCTGCTGAAGCCGGTGCATCCGGACATGCTGCGCGAGGCGCTGGGCCATGCGCAGGCGATGCTCAACGCGCCCAAGCCGATCGACGCCGAACCCGACCGGCCGCACCTCGCGACCGCGGTGATCGGCACGCGCGGCGGTGTCGGCGCTTCAACGCTGGCGACCTCGCTCGCCTGGCTGCTCAGCGAGAAGGAGAAGCGGTCGACCGCGTTGCTCGATCTCGACGTGCACTTCGGTACCGGCGCGCTGGCGCTCGACCTCGAACCCGGCCGCGGCCTGACCGACGCGATCGAGAATCCGAGCCGCATCGACGGCCTGTTCATCGAGCGGGCGATGGTCAAGGCGTCGGAAAAGCTCGCCGTGCTCTCGGCGGAAGCGCCGATCAACGCCCCGCTGATGACCGACGGCGCCGCCTTCTACCAACTGCAGGAGGAGATGCGCGCCGCGTTCGAGTGCACGGTCGTCGATCTGCCGCGCGCGATGCTGGTCCAGCACCCGCATCTGATCAGCGACATCCAGACCGCGGTGATCGTCACCGAACTGACCCTTGCCGCGGCGCGCGACACGATCCGCATCCTGTCGTGGTTGAAGACGAACGCGCCGCAGACGCGGGTCACCGTCGTCTGCAACCGCATGCATCCAACCGCGCAGATCGAGATCAGCCGCAAGGATTTCGAAGGATCGATCGAGCGCAAGATCGATCACGTCGTCCCCTTCGACCAGAAACTTGCGGCACAGGCGGCGAAGCTCGGCAAGCCGCTGGCCGAGGCCGGCAAGAATTCGAAGACGGTGGCGCCGCTGGTCGATCTGGCGGGCAGCCTGCTGAATGCGAACGACGAAATCGCCGACAGCATTGGCCCGGCCAAGGGCGGCAAGAACGCCAAGGGCAAGTCGCTGATCGCCTCGCTGCTCAACAAGCGCCCGGCCAAGTGATCGTCCGCCGGCATCGGCTTTAGGGAGCGCGGAACGGGACCATGACCATGATGCCCCTGCTGTTGATCGCGCTTGGCGCGGCGGCGGTGCTCGGCCTGTTGGCCTTTGCGTTCGCGGGCCCGTCGCCGCAGCGGGCGCAATCCCGCCGCATCGCCGCATTGCGCGAGCGCCATGGTGAGGGCGCAGCGATCGCCGATGCCCAGATGCGCCGCATCACCGCCGGTCGCGAACAGACCAAGACCGACATCGCCTTCGGCAAGCTGCTGCCGAATCCGGCGCAACTCGCCAAGCGGCTGGCGATGACGGGCAAGGACTGGACCGTCGGCCAATATGGCATGGCCAGCGTCGGCCTGCTGGTGGTGACCGCCGGCCTGTTATGGCTGCGCGGCGCGCCGCTCATCCTGGGCCTGTTCATCGGCACGATCGTCGGCGGCGGCATTCCGCACTTCGTCGTCGGCAAGTTCATCCAGCGCCGCATCGCCAAGTTCACCGCGAAATTCCCCGACGCGATCGAGCTGCTGGTGCGCGGTCTGCGCTCCGGCCTGCCGGTGACCGAGACCATGACCGTCGTCGGTCAGGAGGTCGATGGTCCGGTCGGCGAGGAATTCCGCATGGTGTCCGACAAGATGAAGATCGGCCGATCGATGGACGGCGCGCTGCAAGACACCGCCGACCGGCTCGGCACGCCGGAATTCCAGTTCTTCGTCATTACGCTGGCCATTCAGCGCGAGACCGGCGGCAATCTGGCGGAAACGCTCGCCAATCTGGCGACGGTGCTCCGCCAGCGCAGTCAGATGAAGCTCAAGATCAAGGCGATGTCGTCGGAATCCAAGGCCTCGGCCTATATCGTCGGCTCGCTGCCGTTCATCGTCTTCGGCATGATCTGGATGATCAATTCCAGCTACATGCAGAACTTCTTCGTCGACCAGCGGCTGATGATCGCCGGCATCGGCGGGCTGATCTGGATGAGCATCGGCGCCTTCATCATGGCCAAGATGGTCAATTTCGAAATCTGACGGGCTGGAAAGAAACGGATCATGCAAGCACCCGGCCCTACCCTTCTCGGCGTCGACGTCATGTGGGTCGCGACGATCCTGTCGGGCGTCGCCGCCTTCGCGGTGATGGTCGCGATCTATGCGGCGACGACGGTCAGCGACCCGATGGCGAAGCGCGTTAAGGCGCTGAACGACCGGCGCGAACAGCTGAAGGCGGGCATCACCGCCTCGACCCGGCGCCGCGCCAAGCTGGTGCAGCGCAACGACACTGCCGACAAGATGCGCAGCTTCCTGTCGTCGTTGAAGGTGCTGCAGGACAGCCAGGTCAAGACCGCGCAGGTCAAGCTGATGCAGGCTGGCATCCGGTCGAAGGATTGGGCGGTCGCGGTGATCTTCGGCCGGCTGGCGCTGCCGATCGTGTTCGGCGGCCTCGCCGTCTTTCTCGTCTACGGCACCGACACCTTCGCCGATTACTCGCCGTTCAAACGCTATGCGATCGTCGCGGTCACCTTCCTGCTGTCGTACAAAGCGCCCGACATCTATTTGAAGAACAAGATCAACAAGCGATCGGACGCGATCCGCAAGGGGCTGCCCGACGCGCTCGATCTGCTGGTGATCTGCGCAGAAGCGGGCCTGACCGTCGACGCCGCGTTCAACCGTGTCGCCAAGGAACTAGGCCGCGGCTTTCCCGAGCTGGGCGACGAATTCACCCTGACCGCGATCGAACTCGGCTTCCTGACCGAGCGGCGGCAGGCGTTCGAGAACCTCGCCATGCGCGTCAACCTGGACGCGGTGAAAGGCGTCACGACGACGATGATCCAGACGGAGAAATACGGCACGCCGCTGGCCTCAGCCCTTCGCGTCCTGTCGGCGGAATTCCGCAACGAGCGGATGATGCGCGCCGAGGAAAAGGCGGCGCGCCTGCCCGCGATCATGACGGTGCCGCTGATCCTCTTCATCCTGCCGACGCTGTTCATCGTCATCCTGGGTCCGGCGGCCTGTTCGATCAGCGACGCCTTCTAAACACCGTCACGGCGAACCCATCACACGGCATCCTCCCCGCTCGCGGGGAGGGTCGCGCTTGAACCAACCTCGCCGGTCGTCGTTGTCGTCCCGTAACAGGGAGGACCATGATGCTCTTCACCACCCCGACCCAGTTCGCCGCGCTCGCGCTGGCGCTGTTCGCCGGCTGGCTGTTCGGCCTCGCCAGCCATCCCGGTGGCCGCAAGTGGAAGACGCGCTACGCCACCGAGCGTGAGGCACATGCCGGCTATCGTCGCGACACCGATACGCGCGTCGCCGAGGCCAATCGCCGTATCGCCGAGCTGGAGGCGGAAAACAGCCGCCTGGCCAAGGCGCAGCCGGTCGCCGCGCCGGTGGTGACGACCACGGATGGCGTCGTCGCCGAACGGCCGACCCTGACCGATCGGCTGACCGGCCGGCAACCGGTGGCGGCGCGGGCCGCCCGCCCGGCCTTCGCCACGCGCGACGCCAACCGCGGCTGGTTCGACTGGCGCTGACCTCGCTCGACTTGGGCCGGCAAAGCGGTCAAGGTCGCGTCATGACCCAGCCTCTTCGCACCGGCGGCCGCATCCTCGTCGACCAATTGCTGGCGAACGGATGCGAGCGCGTCTTCACCGTCCCCGGCGAGAGCTTCCTCGCCGTGCTCGACGCGCTGCACGACACGACGGAGATCGACACGGTCACCTGCCGGCAAGAGGGTGGCGCGGCGTTCATGGCCTGCGCCGACGGCGCGCTCAGCCATCGGCCGGGCATCGCCTTCGTCACACGCGGGCCGGGCGCGACCAACGCGTCGATCGGCGTTCATGTCGCAATGCAGGATTCGCAGCCGATGATCCTGTTCATCGGCGACGTCGATCGCGGCACCCGCGATCGCGAAGCGTTTCAGGAGGTCGATTTCGCGGCGATGTTCGCGCCGCTCGCCAAATGGGCGGCACGGATCGACGACGCGCGCCGCATCCCGGAATATGTCGCGCGCGCCTATGCCACCGCGATGAACGGCCGGCCGGGGCCGGTCGTGCTCGCACTGCCCGAGGACATGCTGCTCGATGAGGTCGAGGCGGTCGACCGCCCGCGGGTCGAGCGCATCCGTCAGGGCTGTGACGAGGACACGATCGAGCGGCTCGGCGACCTGCTCGCCACCGCCGAACGGCCGGTGGCGATCGTCGGCGGCGCCGGTTGGGACAGCGTCGCCGCGCAGGATTTTGCGGCGTGGGCGCATCGGACCGGCGTGCCCGTGGCGGCGGCATTCCGGCGGCAGGACGCCATTCCGAACGCCTGCCCGAGCTATGCGGGCAACCTCGGCTATGGCCCCAATCCGCAGCTGGTCGACCGTATCAAGGCGGCGGATCTGCTGCTCGTCGTCGGGCCACGGCTCGGCGAGGCGACGACCGACGGCTATGCGTTGATCACGCCGGACCATCCCGGCCAACGGCTGATCCACGTCCATCCCGATCCCGAGGAACTGGGCCGCACCTATCGGACCGATCTGGCGATCTGTGCCGGCATGACCGAATTCGCCGAGGCGCTGGTCGCGCTGGACGGGCCGCCGCATCCCGGCGGCGCAGAGGCGCACGCCGACTGGCGCGCCTGGTCGACGCCGGCGGCGCGCGACGGCGTCGCGATGGACCTCGGCCGCTGTGTCGCGACGATGCGCGAGCAATTGCCCGCCGATACGATCATCTGCAACGGCGCGGGCAATTACAGCGGCTGGTGGCACCGTTATTGGCCCTATGCGGCGCCGGGCACGCAGCTGGCGCCGACCGCCGGCGCGATGGGCTATGGCCTGCCCGCCGCGATCGCCGCGGCGCTGCGTCATCCCGAGCGCAGCGTCGTCGCGCTGGCAGGCGACGGCTGCTTCCTGATGAACGGCCAGGAACTGGCGACCGCGGTCCAGCACGACGTGCGGCTGCTCGTGCTGGTCGTGGACAATGGTGCCTATGGCACGATCCGCATGCATCAGGAGCGGGAATTCCCCGGCCGGATCGCCGCGACGCAGCTTGCCAACCCGGATTTCGCCGCCCTCGCCCGCGCCTATGGCTGCTGGGCAGAAACGGTGACGCGGACGGAGGATTTCGCCCAAGCGCTGAGCCGCGCGCAGGCGGAGCCGGGTGTGCGCCTGCTCCACCTCAAGACCGATGTCGAGGTGATCACCGCCGGCACCACGTTGAGCGCGATCGCGCGACGCAACTAAACGCCGCAACGATCGCCGCCCGGCCGCGGTCTCAGCGCAGCTTCTCGGTCCCGTTCATCAGCGCCGTCTTCTGCGCGTCGCTCATCGCCGCGGCATTGACGTCGGCGTCGTCGATCGCATCGGCCTGCTGCTCGCCGCTCTTGCGAATCTGCTTGGCCTGATCCTTCATATTGTCGGCCGCCTGCTCCATCGCGTCGGCGCGATTGTCATAGGCCTTTTCGACGTTCTTCGCGAGCTTGTCGTCGCCGTTGCCGCCGCAGGCGGCCAGCGACAGCGCCATGGCGCCCAGCAAGGCCGCAGCCATCGTCTTCTTCATGTCTCTTTCCCTGTTTGATAGCTGGTTCGAAAAAGGGCCGCCCCGCACGTGGCGGGACGACCCTCATGTCCGGTTGCCCGGCAGGACGATCAGATGTCGTCGCCGAGCGCGCCCTTGACCTTGCCCTTGAACTGCTCGCCCTTGCCTTCGGCCTGCTGGGCCTTGCCCTCGGCGGCCATGTCGGCGTCGTTGTTGTGGTTGCCGATGGCTTCCTTGACGTTGCCGATCGCTTCGTTGATGTTGCCCTTGATCTTGTCGGTCAGCTCGCCCATCACGGCCTCCTGCGCTTGATGCGGACCGGGGATCGGACCGCTTGATCTACCGCAAGAACAACGGGTTCGACCTCGTACCGGTTCCGTGACAAACTCGACAGACAGCGTCCATTTGCGACGAAACGTCGGCGGGCCGGCTCAGATCAGGCCGGCGAGCGGACTGGACGGGTCGGCGTAGCGACGCTGGCCCATGCGGCCGGCTCGGTAGCTCAGCCGTCCCGCCTCGATCGCGGCCCGCATCGCGGCGGCCATCATCACCGGATCCTTCGCCTCAGCGATGGCGGTGTTCATCAGCACGCCGTCGCAGCCCAGCTCCATCGCGACCGCCGCATCGGAGGCGGTGCCGACGCCGGCATCGACCAGCACCGGCACCTTGGCGCCCTCGACGATCAGGCGGATGGTGACGCGGTTCTGGATGCCGAGGCCGGAGCCGATCGGCGCGCCGAGCGGCATGATCGCCACCGCACCCGCCTCTTCCAGCTGCTTCGCCGCGATCGGATCGTCGACGCAATAGACCATCGGCTTGAAGCCCTCGCGGACCAGCACCTCGGTCGCCTTCAGCGTCTCGCGCATGTCGGGGTAGAGCGTCTTCGCCTCGCCCAGCACCTCCAGCTTGACGAGATCCCAGCCGCCGGCCTCCCGCGCCAGGCGCAGCGTGCGGATCGCCTCGTCGGCGGTGAAGCAGCCGGCGGTGTTGGGCAGGTAGGTGACCTTCTTGGGGTCGATATAATCGGTCAGCATCGGCGCCTTGGGATCGCTGACGTTGACACGCCGTACCGCGACGGTGACGATCTCCGCGCCGCTCGCCGCCAGCGCGGCGGCATTCTGCGCAAAGTCCTTGTACTTGCCGGTGCCGACGATCAGCCGCGAGCGGAAGGTGCGGCCCGCCACCGTCCAGCTGTCGTCGTCGATCGGCCGGGCGTGATCGCCACCACCCACGAAATGCACGATCTCGATATCGTCGCCATCCTCGACGCACACTTCGGCCAGCGTCGAGCGCGGCACCACCTCGAGATTGCGCTCGACCGCGACCTTCTCTGGCACCAGCCCTAGCTCGGAGGCGAGCTTGGCCAGCGACAGGCCGGCCGGGACGCGCTTGTGCTCGCCATTGACGGTAATCGAGACGGTGCCATCGGTGTGGGGCATAATAGGAACTCCTTGCCGCCCCATCTAGGCGCCTTGGCCCCGGTGTCCACCTCTGCGCGGGATGATGTTCGCGCAACGCGGGGCACGCCGTTTTGCACCCGCCGGCAAAGGGCGGTAAGCCCGCCGCCATGTCCGACACCATCTTCGTCCTCAACGGCCCCAACCTCAACCTGCTCGGCCTGCGCGAGCCGGACATCTACGGCCACGACACGCTCGACGACATCGCCGGGCAGCTGGAGGATCGCGGCCGCGAACTCGGGGTGGAGATCGACATGCGCCAGTCCAATCACGAGGGGCATCTGGTCGACTGGCTGCACGAGGCGCAGGCGCGGCAGGCGAAGGCGGTGCTGCTCAACGCCGGCGGCTTCACCCATACGTCGGTGGCGATCCACGATGCGATCAAGAGCGTGACGACACCCGTGATCGAGGTGCATCTGTCCAATCCGCACGCGCGCGAGAGCTTTCGGCACGAGAGCTTCGTCGGGCGGGCCGCCAAGGGAACCATCGCGGGCTTTGGTGCCTTGAGCTACATCCTCGCGCTTGAAGCAGCCGCGCGCTTCTGACAGGAGGCTCCGCCATGACTGATAACAACCAGAACGGCGCCCAGGGAGGCGCGATGCAGGTCGATGTCAACCTGGTGCGCCAGCTCGCCGAGCTGCTCGACGCCACCCACCTGACTGAGATCGAGGTCGAAGAGGGCGACCGCAAGATCCGCGTCGCGCGCAAGGCCGCCGCCGCCGCGCCCGCCGTCCACTATGCGCCGGCGCCCGCCGCCGCGCCTGCGCCTGCCGCCAGCGCACCGGCGACCGCCGAGGCTGGCGCCTCTGCCCCGACCGTCTCGGCCAATGCGGTCAAGTCGCCGATGGTCGGCACCGTCTACCTTGCCGCGGAACCGAGCGCCAAGCCCTTCGTCAGCGTCGGCCAGAGCGTGTCGCCGGGCGACACGCTGCTGATCGTCGAGGCGATGAAGGTGATGAACCCGATCACCGCCACCTCGGCCGGCACCGTCAAGCAGATCCTGGTCGAAAACGGCCAGCCGGTCGAATTCGACCAGCCGCTCGTCGTCGTCGAGTAAGGCGATGCGCCCCATCAAGAAGCTGCTGATCGCCAACCGCGGCGAGATCGCGCTGCGCATCCATCGCGCCTGTCACGAGATGGGCATCCAGACGGTCGCGGTCCATTCCACCGCCGACGCCGACGCGATGCACGTCCGCCTGGCGGACGAGGCAGTGTGCATCGGGCCGCCGGCGGCGACCGACAGCTACCTCAACATCCCCAACATCATCTCCGCCGCCGAAATCTCCGGCGCGGACGCGATCCATCCCGGCTACGGTTTCTTGAGCGAGAACGCCAAGTTCGCCGAGATCGTCGAACTGCATAACCTGATCTTCGTCGGCCCGAAGCCGGAGCATATCCGCACCATGGGCGACAAGGTGGAGGCCAAGCGCACCGCCGGCGCGCTCGGCCTGCCGCTCGTCCCAGGCTCCGACGGCGCGATCAGCGACGTCGCCGAGGCGAAGGCGCTGGCCAGCCGCATCGGCTATCCGGTGATCATCAAGGCGGCGTCGGGCGGCGGCGGCCGCGGCATGAAGGTGTGCACCAGCGAGGATCAGCTCGAGACGCTGATGCAGCAGGCGGGCAGCGAGGCGAAGGCGGCGTTCGGCGACGCCACCGTCTATCTCGAAAAGTACCTGGGCAATCCGCGCCATATCGAATTTCAGGTGTTCGGCGACGGCAACGGCAACGCCATCCACCTCGGCGAACGCGACTGTTCGCTGCAGCGCCGCCACCAGAAGGTGCTGGAGGAGGCGCCCTCCCCCGTCATCACGGCGGAGGAACGCGCGCGGATGGGCGGCATCGTCGCCAAGGCGATGGCCGACATGGGCTATCGCGGCGCCGGCACGATCGAGTTCCTGTGGGAAGACGGCGAATTCTACTTCATCGAGATGAACACGCGGCTGCAGGTCGAGCATCCGGTGACCGAGATGATCACCGGCCTCGATCTCGTCCGCGAGCAGATCCGCGTCGCCGAGGGGCATCCGCTGACGCTGCGCCAGGAGGACGTGCAGTTCCGCGGCCATGCGATCGAATGCCGCATCAATGCCGAGGACCCGCGCACCTTCGCGCCTTCCCCAGGTTTGGTGAAGCAATATCACGCGCCGGGCGGCATGCACGTCCGCGTCGATTCGGGGCTGTACGCGGGCTACAAGGTCCCGCCCTATTACGACTCGATGATCGCCAAGCTGATCGTCTATGGCACCACCCGCCAGGGCGCGTTGCGCCGTCTGCGCCGCGCGCTGGAGGAGTTCGTCATCGAAGGGATGAAGACCACCATCCCGCTGCACCAGGCCTTGCTCGACGACCCCGAATTCCAGGACGGCCAGTACACGATTAAGTGGCTGGAGGAATGGCTGGCGCGGCAGGACGCCTGAGACGCTGACGCCTCCCCGTTCGCGGGGAGGTGGCACCGCGACAGCGGTGACGGAGGGGGCTGGCCGCAAACACACCGCGTGCGGCCACCCCCCTCCACCACCGCCTTCGGCGGCGGTCCCCCTCCCCGCAGGCGGGGAGGATTGCTAAGGTGGCTGCATGAAAGCCACCATCTACCACAACCCGCGTTGCGGCACGTCGCGCAGCACACTCGCCATCCTCGAAGAGGCGGGCGCCGATGTCACCGTCGTCGAATATCTGAAGCATCCGCCGACGGTCGCCGAACTGTCGCGGCTATACGGCCTTGCCGGGATTAGCCCGCGGGACGGGCTGCGCGCGACCGAACCGGACGCCAAGGCGCTGATCGATGCCGGGGCCGACCATGCTACCATTTTGGATGCGATGGCGATCAATCCGATCATCATCCAGCGGCCGCGGGTCGAGACCGACAAGGGCGTGGTGCTCGCCCGTCCGGCCGAACGGGTGCGCACCATCCTCTAGTCTGCTGAAAAAACGCGCAGATCGACAAGGTCTGCCCGTTTCTCGCGCAGTAAAATTGCGAGATTCCCCGTTGCTTGCAAGGGTCCGTTGCTGGCACAATCGGGCCACGGCGCGCGGGGTTGCGGGCGGGGTTCCAGCGAGGGGCGTAGACAGGTGAAGAAGGTCGAAGCCATCATCAAGCCGTTCAAGCTGGATGAGGTGAAGGAAGCGCTGCACGAGATCGGCGTCAGCGGCATCACCGTCACCGAGGCGAAGGGCTTCGGTCGCCAGAAGGGCCACACCGAACTGTATCGCGGCGCCGAATATGTCGTCGACTTCCTGCCCAAGGTGAAGCTGGAGGTCGTCGTCGACGATTCGCTCGCCGAACGCGTCGTCGAGGCGATCGCCGCCGCCGCGCAGACCGGCCGCATCGGCGACGGCAAGATCTTCGTCATCCCCGTCGAAACCGCGCTGCGCATCCGCACCGGCGAACGCGATGAAGCGGCGATCTGACTGATTTCCGTCACCCCAGCGAAAGCTGGGGTCTGCTTCAAACCACGAGACCCCAGCTTTCGCTGGGGTGACGCAAGGCGAAAGAAAGACTGACGACCATGGCGACGACCGCTTCGGACATTCTGAGCAAGATCAAGGACGAGGAGATCGAGTGGATCGATCTCCGCTTCACCGACCCCAAGGGCAAGTGGCAGCACCTCACCATGGTCGCCTCGATCCTGGGCGAGGACGAGCTGACCGACGGCCTGATGTTCGACGGCTCGTCGATCGCCGGCTGGAAGGCGATCAACGAGTCGGACATGATCCTGAAGCCCGATCTGGACGCGGTCTATACCGACCCGTTCTCGGCCACCCCGATGCTGATCGTCTTCTGCGACGTCGTCGAACCGTCGACCGGTGAACTCTACGCCCGCGATCCGCGCTCGACCGCCAAGCGCGCCGAGGCGTACCTCAAGACCACGGGCATCGGCGACACCGTCTATGTCGGCCCGGAAGCCGAATTCTTCATGTTCGACAATGTGCAGTTCGACACGAACTATGCCGGCTCCTACTTCAAGATCGACGACATCGAGCTGCCGACCAACACCGGCCGCGACTATGAGGGCGGCAACCTGGGCCACCGTCCACGCGCCAAGGGCGGCTATTTCCCCGTCGCGCCGGTCGACTCCGCGGTCGACATCCGCGGCGAGATGGTCTCGACCATGCTCGAGATGGGCCTGCCCTGCGACAAGCATCACCATGAGGTCGCCGCCGCGCAGCACGAGCTGGGCCTGACCTTCGGCACGCTGACCACCACCGCCGACCGCATGCAGATCTACAAGTATGTCGTGCATCAGGTCGCCCACGCCTACGGCAAGTCGGCGACCTTCATGCCCAAGCCGATCAAGGAAGATAACGGCTCGGGCATGCACACCCACTTCTCGATCTGGCAGGGCAAGGAGCCGCTGTTCGCCGGCAATGGCTATGCCGGCCTGTCGGACACCTGCCTGTATTTCATCGGCGGCATCATCAAGCATGCCAAGGCGATCAACGCCTTCACCAACCCGACCACCAACAGCTACAAGCGGCTGGTGCCGGGTTACGAAGCGCCGGTGCTGCTCGCCTATTCGTCGCGCAACCGCTCGGCCTCGTGCCGCATCCCGTACGGCACGGGCGCCAAGTCGAAGCGCGTCGAAGTCCGCTTCCCCGACGCGATGGCCAATCCCTATCTCGCTTATGCGGCGCTGATGATGGCCGGCCTCGACGGCATCCAGAACAAGATCCATCCCGGCGAGGCGATGGACAAGAACCTGTACGACCTGCCGCCGGCGGAACTGTCGCAGGTGCCGACCGTCTGCGCGTCCTTGCGCGAGGCGCTCGAGTCGCTTGGCGCCGACCACGACTTCCTGCTCAAGGGCGACGTCTTCTCCAAGGAGCAGATCGAGGCCTATATCGAGCTGAAGTGGGAAGAGGTCGCGCGCTGGGAAATGACTCCGTCGCCGGTCGAATACGACATGTACTACAGCATGTAAGACGGTCGCGTCGGTGCGGCCTCGGCCGTGCCGACGCTGTCGCCGGTCACGCGAGGAGTAGCGCAGCGACGGCATACGTAATGCCCCTTCAAGAATAAGGGCGCCCGGATCATTCCGGGCGCCCTTATGCGTTTGGCCATGACCCGAACATCGGGTCGGCGGCTATTTCTGGCAGGCGACGATCGCGGCGATCACCGACAGAGTCTCCTCCGGGTCGCGCACCTTGACCGTGTCGAGGCCCAGTTCCTTCGCCGGATAATCGTTGCCGCCCGGGAAGATCGCGTCGCCGATGAACATCATCTTGTCGAGCTGGATGCCGCTCGCATCGTGCAGCTTCTTCAGGCCATAGGCCTTGTCAACGCCCTCGCGGGTGATGTCGATCGACGTGGCACCACCCATGTTGATCGACAGGCCCGGCAACCGCTTCTTCAGGTCGGCCTGGATCACCTTGCGCTTCTCGAACTTGGGGTCCCAATGTTCCTTGGCGTCGATCGGCGCCTGCTGGCCGAGCGCCGAGAAGGTGATCTGGCTGCCGCGATCCTCGATCCGCTCGCCCCAGGTCTTCTCGGGCACGAAGCCCGTCGCCTCGAGCGATTCGTCGAATGCCTTCAGGATCTTGGCCTTGGTCTCGTCGTCGAACAGCTCGGCATAGACCGGTGACCAGGCACCGTCGCGATGCGTATAGAGCTTGGTACCCGTGGTCGGCATCAGCCACAGCTTCGACAGATCGGCACGCGCCGGCAGGCGGCTCGCGACCTGCTTGTCGAACTGCGGCCAATCACCGCCCGAGATCACCGCGACATGCGCGACGCCGAGCAGGTCGGCCAAAGCCTCCCCCATCGGTTCCTGCAAGGGCTGCTTGCTCTCGGCCAGCGTTCCGTCGAGGTCGAAGGCAACCAGCTCTTTCATGCATTTACTCCAATTCTGGGGAAGATGAGGGTATCGATCGCGTGGGCGACGCCGTCGGCGTCATTGCCGCGAGAGACGGCATCGGCCTTTGCCTTCACGCCGTCGGGCGCATTGCCCATGGCCACGGCGAAACCGGCACGTTCCAGCATCGGCACGTCGTTGAACTGGTCGCCGATCGCCGCCACCGCATCGAGCGGCTGGTCGAAGGCGCGGGCCAGCGCGGTCATGCCGTCGCCCTTGTTGCCGGCAAGCGCGGTGACGTCGAGATAATAGACCTGGCTCTGCACGATCGTCGCCCGGCTGCCGAATGCCGGCGGGCAACGGTCGGCCAGCGCCTTGAGCAGCGCGTGGTCGTCGCTGACGAAGGTGATCTTGTCGGCGCGGTCGAGATAAGGCGTGAAATCGTAGGTGACGACGGGGTCTTGGTTCGACGCCAGCCGCTCGTGGGCGACATGCTCGCCTTCGTCGGTCGATGCATACCAGCGATCGTCGGCGAACACCCAGATGTCGACCGCCTCGCCCTTCGCCAGATCAAGCACGCCGCGCACCACCTCCGGGTCAACGACGTGATGCTCGTCGATCGTGCCGTCGCGGCGGAAGATGATGCCGCCGTTGAATGCCGCCATCGGCGCGTCGATGCCGAGCGTGTCGGCGATCGGCATGATCCCCGATCGCGGCCGCGCACTGATCACGGTGAAGCCGACGCCCGCCTGCTCCAGTCGCAGCACGGCGTCGGTGGTCGCCGGGGTCAGTTGCTTGCTCTTGTCGACCAGGGTCCCGTCGATGTCGGATACGACAAGCCGGATCGGCGTCATTGCGGGATCTCGACGTGTCCGCCGAAGCCGAAGCGCATCGCCGACAGCACCTTGTCGCCGAAGGTATGTTCGACGCGGCTGCGATAGCGCGCGAACAGCGAGGCGGTCAGCACGTTGGCCGGCACCTTCTCCTCCATCGCCGCATCGATCGTCCACTGGCCCTCGCCCGAGTCGGCGACGCTGCCGGTGAACTGCTCGAGCTTGCCGTCCTTGGCGAGGGCGATCGCGGTCAGGTCGAGCAGCCAGGACGAGATCACGCTGCCGCGCCGCCATACTTCAGCCACGTCAGTCAGGTTGATGTCGAAGCGCTCGTCCTCGGGCAATTTGTCGCTGCTCTTGCCCTTCAGAATGTCGAAGCCCTCGGCATAGGCCTGCATCAGGCCGTATTCGATGCCATTGTGGATCATCTTGACGAAGTGGCCCGCACCCGCCGGCCCGGCATGGATATAGCCCTTTTCCGCGCGCGGATCGTCGCCCTCGCGGCCCGGCGTGCGCGGGATCGAGCCATAGCCCGGCGCCAATGCCTCGAAGATCGGGTCGAGCATCGTCACGGTGTCGTCGTCGCCGCCGATCATCATGCAATAGCCGCGCTCCAGCCCCCAAACGCCGCCCGACGTGCCAACGTCGACATAATGGACGCCCTTGTCGCGCAGCCCCTTCGCGCGGCGAATGTCGTCCTTGTAGAAGGTGTTACCGCCGTCGATGATGACGTCGCCCTCACGCGCATCCTCCGCGATCGCCGCGATCGTGTCCTCGGTCGGGCCGCCGGCGGGCAGCATCACCCACCAGATTGCCGGACTGTCCAGCTTGTCGCGCATGTCCTGCAGCGAGGTCGCGGCGATCGCGCCGTCCGCGGCGAGCGTGTCGACCGCCTCCTTGGCGCGATCGAAGGCGACGACCTCATGCCCCGCCTTCATCAGCCGCCGCGCGATGTTGCCGCCCATGCGGCCGAGTCCGACCAAACCGATCTTCATGGAATATACGTCCTGCTGGGAAGGATGATGCACGGACAAACTCCGCCGCGGCTCAAGTGTTGCGCCGCGGCGGAGCCGGATTCGTCAGGCCGTGGCCGGCTGCTTCGCCGCGATCGAGCCGAGCAGGTCGTCGAACGCCTTGGCGAAGGAGGCGACACCCTCCTCGACCAGCCGATCGGTGACGCCGTTCAGGTCGAGGCCGAGCCGCTCGACTTCCGACAGCACGTGGCGGGCATCGTTGACGTCGGCGGTCAGCGTCTCCGCCACCGTGCCGTGGTCGCGGAACGCGTCCATCGTCGCGGGTGGCATCGTGTTGACGGTGTCGCGTCCGATCAGCGTGTCGATGTAAAGCGTGTCGGGATAGGCCTTGTCCTTGACCCCGGTCGACGCCCACAGCAGCCGCTGCGGCTGCGCACCCTTGGCGGCGAGCGCCTGCCAGCGGTCCGACTTTTCGAAGTCGAGGAACCATTGATAGGCGAGCTTGGCGTTGGCGATCGCGACCTTGCCGCGCAGCACCTTGAGCGCCGCCGACTCCGGATCGTTCTCGGCGACGCGGCGGTCGATCTCCTTGTCGATCGTCGAATCGATACGGCTGACGAAGAAGCTGGCGACGCTGGCGATCCGGTCGATCGGCTGGTTCTGGCGGACGCGCTCCTCGAGACCGGTCGCATAAGCCTCGGCGACACGGATGTACGCGTCCTTCGAGAAAAGCAGCGTGACGTTGACGTTGATCCCCTTGGCGATCGTCGCGCTGATCGCGGGTGCGCCAGCCGGCGTCCCGGGGATCTTGATCATCAGGTTCGGCCGGTCGACCGCGTGCCACAGCTTCTCCGCCTCGGCGATCGTCGCATCAGTGTCGTCGGCGATATAGGGCGAGACCTCGAGGCTGACATAGCCGTCCTTGGCGTCGAGCCGGTCGTAGACCGGCTTCAGCGTCTCGGCCGCAGCCTTGATGTCCTGGATCGCCAGCGCCTCGTAGCGGTCGATCGTCGCCGCGCCGGGATGGCTCTTGTCGAAATCGGCGAGAGTTGCGTCATAGGCGTCGCCGTGACCCATCGCTTTCTCGAAGATCGACGGGTTGGAGGTGACGCCGGTCAGGCCGTCCTCGTCGACCAGCTTCTGCAGGCCGCCGGCCTCCAGGAACTTGCGATCGACGAAGTCCAGCCACACCGCGGTACCGGCCTGGCTCAGGTCCTTGAGCGTGCTCATCACTTCGTCTCCAGCATCTCTTTGGCCACCTTGACGACGTTGTCGACGGTGAAGCCGTATTTGTCCTGCAGCTTGGATATGGGGGCGGAGGCGCCGAACGTCGACATGGTGATCTGGCGACCTTCGTAGCCGACATAGCGGTCCCAGCCGATCGGCCCGGCCTGCTCGACGGCGAGCCGCGCCTTGACCGCCTTGGGCAGCACGCTTTCTTTATATTCGTCCGACTGGAGTTCGTAGCGGTACCAGCTCGGCAGGCTGACGACGCGGCTGTTGACGCCCTCCGCCTTCAGCTTTTCGTGCGCCTGCACCACCAGCGCGAGCTCGCTGCCGGTCGCGAGGAGGATCACGTCTGGCGTCCCGTCGCTGTCGGCGAGCACGTAGCCGCCCTTCAGCACGCCGTCCGCCGGCGCATATTTCTCGCGGTCGAGCGTCGGCAGCGCCTGGCGCGAGAAGATCAGCGCAGTCGGCCGGCTGGCATCCTCCAGCGCGGCGCGCCAGGCATAGGCGACCTCGTTGGCGTCGCCCGGGCGGATCGTGTCCAAGCCGGGGATCGCGCGCAGCGAGGCGAGATGCTCGATCGGCTGGTGCGTCGGGCCGTCCTCGCCGACGCCGATCGAATCGTGCGTGAAGACCCAGATGCTCGCCAGCTCCATGATCGCCGACAGGCGGATCGGCGGCCGCATATAGTCGGCGAAGACCAGAAAGGTGGAGCCGTAGGCGCGCAGGTGCGACAGCGACATGCCGTTGACCACGGCACCCATGCCATGTTCGCGGACGCCGAAGTGGAAGTTCTGACCGCCGTAGTTCGACGCCTCGAAACTGTCCTTGCCCTTGATGTCGGTCTTGGTCGACGGCGCCAGGTCGGCCGAACCGCCGATCAGCCACGGCAGTTTGCCGACCAGCGCGTTGAGCACCTTGCCGCCCGAATCGCGGCTGGCGAGGCCCTTCTCGTCGGCCGGGAACACCGGCACGTCCGCATCCCAGTCGGCGGGCAGCTGGTCCTTCAGCATCAGGTCAAGCTCGGCGGCCAGATCGCCATGCTCGCTGCGATAGCGATCGAAGGTTGCGACCCATGCGTCGCGCAGCTTGCCGCCGCGATCCTTCAGCGTGCCGTTCAGATGCTCGCGCACGCCGTCGGGAACGTAGAAGTCCCTGTCTTCCGGCCAGCCATAGGCGCGCTTGGTCGCCTTGACGTTGTCGACGCCGAGCGGCTCGCCATGCGCCTTCTCGCTGCCGGCCTTGGGGCTGCCCCAGCCGATGACGGAATGGACGACGATGAAGGTCGGCTTGTCGTTCGTCGCCTTGAACGTCTCGATCGCCTTGGCGAAGGTGGCGGTGTCATTGGCGTCGTCGACATGGATGACGTTCCAGCCATAGGCCTGGAAGCGCTTGCCGACGTCCTCGTCGAACGCGAGATCGGTCGACCCCTCGATCGAGATGTGGTTGCTGTCGTAGATCCAGCACAGGTTCGACAGCTTCAGATGGCCGGCGATGCTCGCCGCCTCGGACGCGACGCCCTCCATCATGTCGCCGTCGCCGCACAGCGCATAGACGTCATGGTCGAACAGCGTGAAGCCCGGCTTGTTGTAGCGCGCCGCCAGCCAGCGCTCGGCGATCGCCATGCCGACCGAATTGCCCGCACCCGCGCCCAGCGGACCGGTCGTCGTCTCAACGCCGGTGGTGTGGCGATATTCGGGGTGACCGGGCGTCTTCGACGACAGCTGGCGGAAGCCCTCGATGTCGGCGAGGCTGACCGCCTCCTTGCCCGTCTTGTTGCCGTCCGCGTCGATCTCCTCGATCCCGGCCAGGTGAATCAGGCTGTACAGCAGCATCGACGCGTGGCCGACCGACAGCACGAAGCGGTCGCGGTTCGGCCAGTCGGGATGTGCCGGATCGTAGCGCAGGAATTGCGACCACAGCGTATAGCCGACGGGCGCGAGCGCCATCGGCGTGCCGGGGTGGCCGGAATTCGCCTTCTGCACGGCATCCATCGCCAGGGTGCGGATCGTATCGATCGTCAGCCGCTCGATCGAGCCGTCCTCGCGAAAGGCGGTGTCTTGCGCAGGCGCGCCGGTGGTGATGGTGTCGGACATGGAAAAGGGGCCTCGCTCTTGTCGCGGGTCGAACGCGGCGCGCCCGATCCGGTTGCCTGTCTCGGCGCGGCCTTAGCTCGCCCCGTCGCCCCGTTCCAGCCGCGAAACGACTCCGGCCTCGGCGATATAGGCGACGTCGACCTGATCGAGGAACAGGCCGTGCCCCAGCACGCCGGGGATCGCTTCCAGCCGGCGCGCAACCGCTACCACATCGGCAAGGTCGAACCGGCAATCCGCGACCAGATTGCCGTTGTCCGTCAGATAGGGCCGGTCGCCCGCCATCCGCAGCACCGCGGCCTCGCCGAGTGCCCGCAGCACGAAGGCGCGCGCGAACGGCAGGATTTCGACCGGCACCGGTGCCTTCGTTCCGATCGCCGCCACCCGCTTGCTGCCGTCCGCGATCACCACCATCCGATCGGACGCTTCGGCGACCACCTTCTCCCGCAGCATCGCCCCGCCCGCACCTTTGACCGCGTAGAGCCGCGTGTCGATCTCGTCGGCACCGTCGATGGTCAGGTCGATGCGCGGCACATCGGCGAAGTCGAGGACGACGATACCCAGCGACTCGGCGAGCGTCGCACTGGCATGCGAGGTCGCCACCGCCCGGATCGCGAGCCCTCCGGCGACCCGCTCGCCGAGCCGGCGGATCGCATGGGCGGCGGTCGATCCGGTCCCCAGCCCGATCAGCATGCCGTCCCGCACCTCCTCGATCGCGGCCGCCGCGGCCGCATCCTTGTCGCCGTCGCTATCTGTCTGTGCCGTCATGATTTACGTCCGCCTTGCTGCCCCACTGCGACAATTTGCGACACTTATAACGCCCCCATCGGCTTGCATTTCCGCCGTTTTGCCCGGCATTGGACATGTGCATGCAACCAAAGACCCCGATGACGGATTATCGCGCGGTCGCGGTCGCGCGGACCGAAGACACTGCCGGGTGAACCACTTGACCACATCATCGAATCGCAGGCTCCGAGCGTCGGCCGGAGTCGCCACCAGCGCCGCCGTCCTCGCCCTGGCGTTCACCCTTTCCGCTTGTGGCGGCGGTCACTCCGAACAGAAGGGCAAGGGCGGCCCCGGCGGCGCAGCCGGTCCCGCCACCGTCGGCTATGTCGTGGTACAGCCGTCGAGCGCCGCGATGGTCACCGAACTCGCCGGGCGGACCAACGCCTATGAAAGCTCGGACGTGCGGCCGCAGGTCAACGGCATCATCCGTCGCCGTTTCTTCACCGAGGGCACGATCGTCCGCAAGGGTCAGCCGCTCTACGAGATCGATCCGCGCCTGTATCGCGCCTCGGTCAACCAGGCGCGCGCCAATCTGCTGAGCGCCCAGGCCAATGCGGAGGCGACGCGCATCCAGGCGGACCGCTATCGCCCGCTGGCGCAGATCGAGGCGGTGTCGAAGCAGGAATATACCAACGCCGTCGCCTCCGCACGCCAGGCCGCCGCCTCGGTCGCGCAGAACCAGGCCGCGCTGGAAACGGCGCGCGTCAACCTCAGTTTCACGACGGTGCCCGCGCCGATCACCGGACGGATCGGCCGCTCGCTCTACACCGTCGGCGCGCTGGTTTCCGCCAGCCAGACCGATCCGCTCGCGCAGATCCAGCGGCTCGATCCGATGTTCGTCGACATCCAGCAATCCGCGGCCGACCTGCTCAGCCTGCGCCGCAGCCTGGCGCAGGGGGGCGTCACGCCCGCCTCGGCGCAGGTGCGGCTGATCCTCGAGGACGGCAGCGACTATGGCCAGACCGGCACCGTCGAATTCGCCGAAACCGTGGTCGACACGCAGACCGGCACCGTAACGCTGCGCGCGCGCTTCCCCAATCCGCAGGGTCTGTTGCTGCCCGGCATGTTCGTCCGCGCCCGCTTCGCGCAGGCGATCAACACCAATGCCTTCCTGGTGCCGCAGCAGGCGATCTCACGCGATCCGAAGGGTAACGCGACGCTGTTCGTCGTCGGCCCGAACAACAAGGCGGTGCAGCGCACCGTCACCGCCGACCGCACCCAGGGCACCAATTGGGTCGTCACCAAGGGGCTCAACGCCGGCGACAAGATCATCACCCAGGGTCTCGCCAACGTGAAGCCGAACCAGGCGATCAAGCCGGTACCGGCGAACAGCCCGCAACAGGTCAAGCCGCCGTCCCCCGAGGAGATGAAGAAGGCGCAGGAAAAGGGCGGCGCCGCCGGCAAGGGCGGGCGCTGAGCCGATGATCAGCCGCATCTTCATCGATCGCCCCATCTTCGCATGGGTGCTGGCGATCATCACCATGATGGCGGGCATCGGCGCGATCCTGTCGCTGCCGATCGCGCAATATCCCGACGTCGCGCCGCCGCAGGTGTCGATCCGCGCCACCTTCCCCGGCGCATCGGCACAGACGCTGCAGAATTCGGTGACGCAGGTCATCGAACAGCAGCTGACCGGCATCGACGGCCTGCTCTATTTCCAGTCCTCCTCGTCCAGCCGCGGCGCGGTGACGATCACCGCCACCTTCGACAAGGGCACCGATCCGGACATCGCCCAGGTCCAAGTGCAGAACCAGGTCCAGCAATCGGTCGCGCGCCTGCCGCAGCAGGTGCAGCAACAGGGCCTCGTCGTCCGCAAGTCGAATCCGGACTTCCTGCTGATCGCCGGCGTCTATGACGAGACGGACCGGATGACCAACCAGGACGTCTCCGACTATCTCGTCTCCAACCTGCAGGACCCGCTGGGCCGTATCCAGGGCGTCGGCGACACCAACGTCTTCGGCTCGCAATATGCGATGCGCATCTGGCTCAACCCGGAACGGCTCGCCTCCTATCAGCTGATGCCGTCCGACGTCATCACCGCGATCCAGAACCAGAACACCGAAGTCGCGGCCGGCGAAGTCGGCGGCCTGCCGATGCCGACGACGCAGATGCTGAACGCGACGGTCACCGCGCAGTCGCGCCTTCAGACGCCGGAGCAATTCCGCGAGATCATCGTCAAGACGCTGAACAACGGCGCCACCGTGCGCCTGTCCGACGTCGCGCGGATCGAGCTCGGCGCCGAAAGCTATGCCGCGGTCAGCCGCGTCAACCGCCACCCCGGCGCCGGCATCGCGGTGCTGCTCGCCCCGGGCGCCGACGCGCTGAAGACCGCCGAACTGGTCAAGGCGGAGGTCAACCGGATCGCCAAGGGCTTCCCGGCCGGCCTGAAGGTCGCCTACGCCAACGACACCACCGCCTTCATCAAGCTGTCGATCGAGGAAGTGGTCAAGACGCTGGTCGAAGCGATTATCCTCGTCGTCATCGTCATGTTCGTCTTCCTGCAAAGCTGGCGCGCGACCCTGATCCCGACGATCGCGGTGCCGGTGGTGCTGCTCGGCACCTTCGCGGTGTTCAAGTTCGCCGGCTTCTCGATCAACACGCTGACGCTGTTCGGGCTGGTGCTCGCGATCGGTCTGCTGGTCGACGACGCCATCGTCGTGGTCGAGAACGTCGAACGGCTGCTCGACGAAAATCCCGACATGACGCCGCGCGAGGCGACGATCGAGTCGATGAACGAGATCAGCGTCGCGCTGATCGCGATCGCGCTCGTCCTGTCGGCGGTGTTCCTGCCGATGGCGTTCTTCGGCGGGTCGACCGGCGTCATCTACCGACAATTCTCGGTCACCGTGGTCGCCGCGATGGTGCTGTCGGTGCTGGTCGCGCTGATCCTGTCGCCCGCCCTGACCGCGACCCTGCTCAAGCAGAAGAAGAAGGAGGGCGAGGATGGCGGCTGGCTGGAACGCAAGCTGCCGCGCGTCGCGCACGCGCTCGATCGCGCCAAGCACGGCTTCAACGACCGGTTCGATCGGGGGATCGAGCGCTACACCGTCGCCGTCCGCCACGTCGTCGACCGCAAATGGCTGTTCCTGCTGATCTACGTCGGCATCGTCGCGTTGCTCGCCGTGCTGTTCCTGCGCCTGCCGACCGGCTTCCTGCCGACCGAGGACCAGGGTGCCGCGCTGGTCCAGTTCCAGCTGCCCGCGGGCGCGACCCAGGGTCGCACGCTCGAGGTGCAGCGCCAGGTCGAGAAATATTTCGCCGACAATGAGGGCGCCAATACGTCGGTGATGTTCACCGTCGCCGGCGGTGGCGGCGGCGGCACCAGCGGCCAGAACACCGGCCAGGGCTTCCTCAACCTCACCGACTGGGCCGATCGCAAGGGCAAGGAGAATACCGCCGACGCCATCACCGCCCGCGCCTCTGCCGCCTTCCGCGGCCTGCGCGACGCACGCGTCTATGCGCTGGTGCCGCCGGCGGTGCGCGGCCTCGGCCAGTCGAACGGCTTCACCATGGAGCTGCAGAACACCAGCGGCATGAGCCAGGACAAGTTCGAGGCGGTGCGCGACCAGTTGCTCGCCGCCGCCAATGCCGACCCGACGATGACGTCGGTGCGCCTGACCGAGCTGCCGGACATCGCGACGCTGCAGGTCAATATGGACAACCAGAAGCTCGCGGCGCTGGGTCTGACGCAGAGCCAGGCCAATTCGACGCTGTCGACCGCCTGGGGCGGCCAGTACGTCAACGACTTCATCGACCGCGGCCGCGTCAAGCGCGTCTACGTCCAGGGCGACGCGCCCTATCGGGCCGAGCCGGACGATCTGAAACAGTGGTTCGTGCGCGGATCGAACAACCAGATGGCGCCCTTCTCGTCCTTCTCGACGATCAGCTGGAGCCAGGCGCCGACCACGCTGTCCCGGTTCAACGGCATTCCGTCGTTCGAATTCCAGGGCTCCGCCGCCGCCGGCAAGAGCTCGGGCGACGCGATGGCAAGGATGGCCGAACTCGCCGCCAAGATCCCCGGCGTGTCGGTCGCCTGGGCGGGATTGTCCTACCAGGAACGGCTGTCCTCGGGCCAGGCGCCGCTGCTCTATGCGCTGTCGATCGCGGTCGTCTTCCTCTGCCTCGCGGCATTGTACGAAAGCTGGTCGATCCCGTTCGCGGTGCTGCTGATCATCCCGCTCGGCCTGATCGGCGCGATCGCCTTCGTCACGCTGCGCGGCCTGACCAACGACGTCTATCTGCAGATCGGCCTGCTGACGACGATGGGCCTCGCCGCGAAGAACGCGATCCTGATGATCGAATTTGCCGAACAGGCGGAAAAGCAGGGCAAGCGCGTCATCGACGCCGCGCTGGAAGCCGCGCGCATCCGTCTCCGCCCGATCCTGATGACCAGCTTCGCCTTCATCTTCGGCGTGCTGCCGCTGGCGATCTCGACCGGTGCGGGCGCCAACAGCCGCATCGCGATCGGCACCGCGGTGATCGGCGGCATGCTGACCGCGACGGTGCTGGCGATCTTCTATATCCCGCTGTTCTTCGTGCTCGTCCGCCGCGGCGTGCGCGACGGCCTCGCCAAGCTGCGCGGCAAGCCGACCGGCCACCACGATGCCCGTGACGACCAGCCGCCTGCCCCGCCGATGCCCCCCGCCGAGCCGGAGCCCGCCTGATGCGCCGCCTGATCCTGTCCTCGCTGATCGGCGCGACGATGCTGTCGGGCTGTTCGATGGAGCCGAAATACGTGCGGCCCGACCTGCCGGTGCCGCCGTCCTGGCCGGTCGGCGACGCCTATCTGCGCCAGTCGGAGGCGGCGCTGCCGGCGCTCGGCTATCGCGACGTGTTCCGCGATCCGCGGCTGCAGGCGATCATCGACCAGGCGCTCGCCAACAACCGCGACCTGCGCACCGCCGCCGCCAATATCGTCGCGGCGCGGGAACAATATCGCATCCAGCGCGCCAATCTGCTGCCGACGATCAACGCCACCGGCCGCTACACCTATTCGGGCGGCGGCAACGGCACGACGACGGTCGCGAGCAGCGGCGACAGCGGCACCAACACCGGCACCAGCACCGGCACCGGCACCGGCGGTGTCGGAACCGGCACGGGCACGGGCACGGGAACGGGCACCGGCGGCACCGGAACGGGCACCTCGACCGGCGGCACGGGCAGCACCGGCACCGTCACCACCACCAGCCGGTCGGGCAGCGCCTATTCGGTCAGCCTCGGCACCACCGCCTTCGAGCTCGACCTGTTCGGCCGCATCCGCTCGCTGTCGCGCGCCGCGCTCGACCGCTATTTTGCGACCGAGGCGGCGGCCCGCGCGACCCGGCTGACCCTGGTCGGCGAGGTCGCCTCCGCCTGGCTGACCTATGCCGCCGACCGCAGCCTGCTCAAGATTGCGCAGGATACCGCCACCAGCGCGCAGAAATCGGTGCAGTTGACCCGCGCCCGGCTGGAGGGCGGCGTCAGCGCCCGTACCGATCTCACCCAGGCGCAGCAGATCCTGGAAACCGCCAACGCCGATCTTGCCGAACAAACGACGCTGGTCGCGCAGGACGTCAACGCGCTGCAGCTGCTCGTCGGCGCGCCGGTCGATCCGGCGCTGCTGCCCGACAGCATCGACACCGCCGGCGCGACCATCGTCAACGTGCCCGCCGGCCTCGACAGCGGCGTGCTGCTGCGCCGCCCCGACGTCGTCCAGGCGGAATATACGCTCCGTTCCTACAACGCGCAGATCGGCGCCGCGCGCGCGGCCTTGTTCCCGCGCATCTCGCTGACCGGGCTGGTCGGCTTCGCCAGCGACGCGCTGCGCACGCTATTCGCCGGCGGCGCGTTCAACTATTCGGTCGCGCCCTCGGTCAGCTATCCGATCTTCCAGGCGGGTGCCGGACGCGCCAACGTCCGCTATACCGAGGCGCAGCGCGACGCCGCTTTGGCGACCTACGAGAAGACGATCCAGACCGCCTTCCAGGAGACGGCCGACGCGCTGGCGCGGCAGGGCACGATCGACGCGCAACTGCGCGCCAACAGCAACTTCCGCGCCGCCGCCGCCGACACGCTGCGGCTGACCAATGCGCGCTATCAGGGCGGCATCGACACCTTCCTGTCGAGCCTCGATGCGCAACGCTCCTTCTATTCGGCACAGCGCACGCTGGTGGCGACGCAGCTGACCGCCGCGACCAACCGGGTCACTCTGTACCAGGCGATCGGCGGCGATTCGTCACTGGAGGCGGCCGCGGACGGTCCCAGGCCGGTGACGCCGAGCGGCGCTCCCCGGCCACAGCAACCGGCGACGGCGGCGCCGTGACCGAAGGGGTACGGGACGCGGAGTCACGTACCGTCCCGTCCGGTCAGTCCTTGCCGCCGCCGCGCAGCGGTGCGACGGCATCGCGGCCGATCGCTATGATCATCTCGCTGATCTCACGCGCCTGATCCATCGCACGCTGGCCCTGACCGCGCAGATATTCGCCCTGAATGCGCATCACGTCGCTCAGGTCGCGGGCCTGGGCCGCCTCGCGCATCGCGGCAAACGCCTCGTGCGTGTTGCGCTCAGCCTGTTCGATCATCTTCAGGCCGATCGCCTGCCCGCCTTCGGCGACCTGCTGGCCCGATGCCCGCATCGCCTCGCCGGCGCGACGCGCCGGATCGACGACGTGGTCGGCAAAGCCGTCGCGCGCACGCTGGGCCGCCTGCTGCCAATCGCCGGTCGCGCCGGTGGCCTCCCCGTTCCCGTTTGCCGCATCGTCCGCCATACCGTCCTCCAGAAGTGTCGTGGATAAGGCGGAACGCCGCCTGTCCCGGTGCAACGCGCAGCGGGGCGCGGCGTTGCGGGCATGGATCACACGTCGCTGATGCAGCGCAGGACCAGGGCGAAGCCGGCGCCGGTCAGCGCCAGCCGGGCCCCATCCGGCCCGCCATGGTTGCCAGGGTTGATCAAACCATGCTCGACCAGCACCGCCAACCAGCGCTGCGCAACGGCCGGCCGAATGCCCGCCGCCGCCGCCGCCGCATCGAGCCTGAGCTCGCGCCCTTCCTCATAGGCGATGAAGGTCGCGAGCAGCAGGTCCCAGCTCGGCTCGCCGAACAATTCGGCGCGCGTCCCCGCGGCCGCATCGCGCGCGCGTCGCTGGGCGAACAGCACGCGCGCGCGCTCGACGTCGCTCGGCTCCTCGGGGCCGGACGGGACTTCGGCGACGATCTCGCCGCGCCCGCGCCGTGCGACGGCGCGCACCCGCGCCAGGGCGGAGGCCAGCCGCTCATATTCGTCGCGGTCGCGCTCCGGCCAGCGCAGTAAGCGGATGTCGGCAGTCATGGATGATTCGATCCGATCAAGGCAGCGGCGACCAGTCCGGGTCGCTGCCGAAGCGCGCCACGCGACGTCGGTGACGGACCGCCCCCACGGCGAGCAGCAACAGCATCGGATAGGCGATCTTGCCGCTGGCGCCGGCGTACATCCACGGCACCAGCGTCGGCTGGATCGCCTTCACCCCGTGGATCGCGATGGCGAGGAAGTGCAGCGCGGTGACGTAGAGCGGCCAGTAACGATCCGCCCGCAGTGCGATGCCGACCAGCCCGCCGAGCATGGCGACATCGACCAGCAGCAGCATCGGCTCGAGCCGGCCGAAGGGACGCAGGGCGTCGGAGAAAGGGGCGACGAAGGTCGCCGCCGCGCCCAAGATGAAGACCAGCGCCGTCCAGCGTTCCGGCGCGCCGCCCGCATAAAAGGCTATCGCGCAGGTCAGCAGCAGCGTCAGGTTGAAGACGATGACGTGAGTCATGGCTCGGCCGATCGATGGAGCAAGCAAGGACCGGCCAAGCCATGAGCCCTAGGCAGCGATGCGCAGCGGAGCGACATCGACACCCGTCGGGGCGAATGCGGGCTTCGGCTTTTCATCGCCGAAGCTCGTTTCGAACCCGATCTGCTTGCCAACCTTTTCGATGACACGATGGCCGGCGACGGTGTGACCGCGCGCCGCGCCGATCGCCAGGATCGCCTGGCCGAGCACTTCGAACGCTTGCTGCCCCGCGATTGCGGGCAGATTGGCGGCGGCGCGGGCGCGGGGCAGTGCGGCGAGCAATTCGCCCCCGGTGGCGAACGCCTCGTCCAGCTGGATTTCCAGCCGCCACAGCAACTGCGCCACCAATTCGGCCGCGGCCTGCGAGTTCGCCTGAGACATAGCCACCTTTCCACCCGATGCCGGGTCCTGTTCGAGGGTCAGGAAAGGGTGCGCGAGACGGCCTCGATAAGACCGGTCAGCGCCTGGAGGCCCGTCATCAGCATGCCGAAACCGACGGCAATGCCGAGTGCGATGACCGGCATCCAGATCAACCGGTCGCCGACCGACAGGTCGTTGCCGCGTTGCCCTTTCCGCCGGAAGGGCAACCGAATTCCCGGGGAGCGCGCTGTCAGCGACGGCTCCCCGGTCACCCCCGGTTGCCTGGCGAACGTGTCGTCCGGCGAAGTCGGGAATGGCAGGTCGGTCGGGAGCGCCGCCAGCCGCGCAGAATCACCCCCCATTTTGTCGGGGGCGGTCACGGCGGGCACGAATTCCGCCTTCGCAGCCTCCGTCACCGTCGAGTCGCCGGCCGCGGCACGTGATGCTTCGTGTTCCGCCAACAGCAGCGCCGCGTCACGGCGGTTGCGCGCACCGAGGATGCGCACCGCTTCGGTGAGATAGCCGTCAACCGTCGACTTCTCGACGCCCAGGGCCGCCGCGATCTCCTTGGACCCCAGCAAGGCGCGAACGCCGCGCAGGCATTCGCGATGGCGTTTGGTCAGGCGGTCGAATCGCGCGTCATCGCCCGCTGGCGCGTCCACGATCGGCGATGCCGCCGCGCCCGTTGGCGCCTGGCCGCCGCCGCCGTCTTCCCGAATGTCAGCCCCGCTCGTCACGCCATGTCCCAATCCCGCTGACCTGCCGGCCCCGATAACATGCTTAACCGGCTCGGCAAAAACCGGCGCTTCGTCCCTCATGCCCCGCGCCGTCGTACATCGGTTGACGCGCCGCGTCATCGTCCCGCGCTGGCACGACCGAAAAGCACGGGTGGCGGGCCGCGCGGAAAGCCGGCACCATCGCGCTCGCCCGCCGCCTGAGAACCGGATCATGCCCCGCCTGCCCCGCGCCCTGCTTGCCAAGACCATCCTCGCGATCGCCGTGCTCGGAATTGCGGCCGGCACGACGCTGTCGCGGGCGCCGGCCTCGATGGCTGCCGCCGCCGCACCGATACCCGCGCCGGCACCGGCGCGCGTCGTGGCGGTCGCACCGGCACCGTCGCCGCGGCCCAGCACGCTGCCGACGCCGGCCGCGGCGATGACGATCAAGCGCGTGCTCGACATCGGTCCGATCAAGTTCGGCGATTATGCCTGGGACGACGAGGGCGTGCCCGACGGGCCGCTGATCATCACCGTCGATCTCGCCGCACAGACGCTGTCGGTGTTCCGGGACGGGTACGAGATCGGCGCGGCCGCGATTCTCTACGGCACGGATGACAAGCCGACCCCCCTCGGCACCTTCCCGATCACCCAGAAGGATGCCGACCACGTCTCGACGCTCTATCATGCCCCGATGCCCTATATGCTGCGGCTGACCAATGACGGCGTCTCGATCCATGGGACGGAGGTCGCTTGGGGCTATGCGACGCACGGCTGCGTCGGCGTGCCGACGGCGTTTGCCAAGAAGCTGTTCGCCGTCGCCAAGCTCGGCGATCGCGTCATCGTCACCCGCGGGCGGGTGCTGACCGCGTCGAACCGCTGAACCGCAAGGTGTTTTTCACCCATTTATATGATCTCGATGCAATCAAAGTGATTTGATTGAGACAGGTCGTATGGGATCGGTTACCCCCGGCAAGGTAAGCAGGACTGCGCTATTTCTGCCTGGAGGTAATATGCTCGAGCGAGACGCGGACGCCGCCAGGCTGGACACACTGGCCCAATATGGCTTGCTCGACACCCCGCCCGAACGCCAGTTCGATGCGATCGTCGAGTCGGCCCGCCAGCACACCAACACGCCGATTTCCACCATCTCGCTGATCGACGCACGGCGGCAGTGGTTCAAGGCGCGGCTCGGCCTCGATTCGCAGGAAGGGCCGCTGTCCGAATCCTTCTGTGCGCACGCCATCGAAAGCGACGCGATGCTGGTCGTGCCCGATGCGACGCAGGACGCACGCTTCCGCGACTTTCCCAATGTCACCGGCGGCACCGCTATCCGCTTCTATGCCGGCGCGCCGCTAAAGATGCGCAACGGCGAGCGGATCGGCACCCTGTGCGTCGTCGACGTCGTGCCACGCGAAGGGCTGGACGACGAGGAACGCGCGGCGCTGGAGGATCTTGCCCGCCGCACCGTCGCCGCCTTCGAGCTGCGCCGCGATCTTATCGAATCGGGTCACGAACCGGCTACGACCGCCGCGGATCGCCGCGCCTGGCTGACCCAGGCGTCGGCCTATCTCGCCAAGGCCTGGGCGGCGCTCGACCAGGTCGGCGCGACCGCGCCGATCGCGCATCTGGAACAGGTCATCGTCGACGTCGACGCGCTTCGGCTGGCGAGCGAATAGCGATCCAAATCAGCGGGATGCGGCCGGTGCCCGGCGCCTGCGCGGCGGGTCCGCGCGGGCAACCCCATTCGCACCGACGTGAAGACTTTCCCCGCCGGTAACCCCTTGCTAAGGCCCGCGCGACGACAGGCTTAGCCAAGCGCTCCTCGCGCGCCCGCGCGGTGTCCCCGACGCCGCCTCCCCAGGCGCGAAATCGAGCCAGACAGAAGGGACACGACATGACCGCCATCGGCCAGGACAGCCTCAAGACCCGCACGACGCTCGACGTCGGCGGCAAGGCCTACGATTATTTCAGCCTCGCCAAGGCGGCGGAAAAGTTCGGCGACATCAGCCGCCTGCCCTTCTCGATGAAGGTGCTGCTGGAAAACATGCTGCGTTTCGAGGACGGCAAGACCGTCACCGAGGAGGACGTCAAGGCGATCGTCGACTGGCAGCAGGAACGCCGCAGCGACCGCGAGATCCAGTATCGCCCGGCGCGCGTGCTGATGCAGGATTTCACCGGCGTGCCCTGCGTCGTCGACCTCGCCGCGATGCGCGACGCGATCACCAAGCTCGGCGGCGACGCGGCCAAGATCAACCCGCAGGTCCCCGTCCACCTCGTCATCGACCATAGCGTCATGGTCGACGAATTCGGCACGCCCAAGGCGTTCGAGGACAATGTCGACCTCGAATATCAGCGCAACGGCGAGCGCTACGAGTTCCTGAAATGGGGGTCGAAGGCGCTCAACAACTTCCAGGTCGTGCCGCCGGGCACCGGCATATGCCACCAGGTGAACCTGGAATATGTCAGCCAGGCGATCTGGTCGTCGACTGAAAGCGGCGACTTCGCCAATGGCACCTCGGCGATCGCCTATCCCGACACGCTGGTCGGCACCGACAGCCACACGACGATGGTCAACGGCCTCGGTGTGCTCGGCTGGGGCGTCGGCGGCATCGAGGCGGAAGCGGCGATGCTCGGCCAGCCCGTGTCGATGCTGATCCCCGAAGTCGTCGGGTTCAAGCTGACCGGCGCGCTGAAGGAAGGCATTACCGCCACCGACCTGGTGCTCACCGTCACCCAGATGCTGCGCGCCAAGGGCGTCGTCGGCCGCTTCGTCGAATTCTACGGCCCGGGTCTGTCGTCGATGACGCTCGCCGACCGTGCGACCATCGCCAACATGGCGCCCGAATATGGCGCTACCTGCGGCTTCTTCCCGATCGACGACAAGACGATCGAATACATGCGCCTGACCGCGCGTCCGGAAGAGACGATCGCGCTGACCGAAGCCTATGCCAAGGCGAACGGCTTCTGGCGCCATGAAGATGCCGCCGATCCCGTGTTCACCGACACGCTGGAGCTCGACATGGGCACCGTCACCGCGTCGCTCGCCGGCCCGAAGCGTCCGCAGGACCGCGTCAGCCTGACCAAGGTCGACGAGGTGTTCAACGGCGACCTCGCCAAGCTGTACCACAAGGATCGGCCCGAGCGCGTCGCGGTCGCCGACCGCGGCCATGACATCGGCGACGGCGACGTCGTCATCGCCGCGATCACCAGCTGCACCAACACGTCGAACCCGTCGGTGCTGGTTGCCGCCGGCCTGGTCGCACGCAAGGCCAACGCGCTCGGCCTGAAGCCCAAGCCCTGGGTCAAGACCAGCCTGGCGCCGGGTTCGCAGGTCGTCACCGACTATCTCAACAAGGCCGGCCTGACCCAGGACCTCGACGCGATCGGCTTCAATCTGGTCGGCTATGGCTGCACCACCTGCATCGGCAATTCCGGCCCGCTGCCGGGTCCGATCTCGGCCGCGATCAACGAGAACGACCTCGTCGCCGCCTCCGTCCTGTCGGGCAACCGCAACTTCGAGGGCCGCGTCTCGCCCGACGTACGCGCCAACTTCCTCGCCTCGCCGCCGCTCGTCGTCGCCTATGCGCTGAAGGGCACGGTGACGCAGGACATGGTCGAGACTCCGCTCGGCCAGGGCAAGGACGGCCAGGACGTGTTCCTGAAGGACGTCTGGCCGTCGAACCAGGAAGTCGCCGAGGTGATGGCGGCGAACATCGACGACGAGATGTTCCGCAGCCGCTACGGCAACGTCTATGCCGGCGACGAGAAGTGGCGCCAGATCGACGTCACCGGCTCGGCGACCTATAGCTGGCCGACCGGATCGACCTATGTCGCCAACCCGCCGTATTTCGAGGGCATGGAGATGACCCCGAAGCCGGTCACCGACATCGTCGAGGCCAAGCCGCTGGCGATCCTGGGCGATTCGATCACCACCGATCACATCAGCCCGGCCGGCTCGATCAAGGCCGACAGCCCCGCCGGCCAGTGGCTGACCGAGCGTCAGGTCGCGCGCAAGGACTTCAACAGCTATGGCGCGCGTCGCGGCAACGACCATGTCATGGTCCGCGGCACCTTCGCCAACATCCGCATCAAGAACGAGATGGTGCCGGGCGTCGAAGGCGGCATGACGCAATATGACGGCGAGGTGATGCCGATCTACGACGCGGCGATGCGCCACAAGGCGGACGGAACGCCGCTCGTCGTCGTCGCCGGCAAGGAATATGGCACCGGCTCGTCGCGCGACTGGGCGGCGAAGGGCACGAACCTGCTCGGCGTCCGCGCGGTGATCACCGAAAGCTTCGAGCGTATCCACCGGTCGAACCTAGTCGGCATGGGCGTGCTGCCGCTGCAGTTCGCCGATGGCGTCACCCGCCAGACGCTGAAGCTGGACGGCACGGAGACGTTCACGATCACCGGCGTCGCCAATCTGCGGCCGCGCCAGACCGTCGAGGTGACGCTGAAGCGCGCCGACGGCAGCACCGAGACGTTCGAGACGCGCTGCCGGATCGATACCATCAACGAGCTGGAATATTTCCTCAACGGCGGCATCCTGCAGTACGTGCTGCGCAAGCTCGCCGCCTGATCCCACCGGTGACGACGAATACGGGGGAGGTGCCGCGACGCGCCTCCCCTTTTTCGTGACGGCAGAACGGCCGGGCGGTTCCTGCCTCAAAACGGCGAAGCGGTGCCCGCGCGCAACACTCCGTTACAATCGCGCATCACCCCGTTCACAACTCTTGTGCACCGCGGCACCGGCTGCCATCCTGGCCACAGGTTGGTCACAAGCCACGCGCGCGGTCGCCTGACCGGGAACAGACGCGGGCAGCCATCCTGGCAGGCCGGGACATCGACCTTCTTCGACTCGAAAGGGACACGATGCGCTTCACCCATTTCTTGCTCGCCGGCCTCGCGCTGACGGCAGCCGCGCCGGCCTTGGCGCAGGACGAAACCGCGCCGCCGCCGGCGCTGAAGCTGTCCGGCGGCACGACGCTGATCAGCGACTATCGCTTCCGCGGCGTCACCCAGTCCGACAGCGATCCCGCATTGCAGACGACGCTCAGCCTGACGCACAAATCGGGCTTCTACGTCGGCACCTTCCTGTCGACGATCGATGGTTCGGGCCGCACGCCCGCGCTGACCGGCTATGGCCGGGCGGAGATCGATCTGTACGGCGGCTTCACCAAGAGCCTGAAGAGCGGCCTCGGCGTCGACATCGGCCTGCTCTATTACGACTATGACGGCCACAACAACGGCCAGCGGACCAACTTCTTCGAGCCCTATGCCGCGGTGACCTACACGCTCGGGCCGCTATCGACCAAGGCGGGCGCCGCCTATGCCTGGGGCGGTCAGAGCGGCCTCAAGGGCTTCGACGTCAAGGGCGGCAACGACGACAATATCTATGTCTACGGCGAGGCCGCGGCGGCGATCCCGACGACCCCGATCACGCTCAAGGGGCATCTGGGCTATTCCAAGGGATCGCTCGGCTCGCTGAACGCGCCCGGCAGCAATGACGACACCTATCTCGACTGGTCGGCGACGGCCGAAGCGGTCGGTGGCCCGTTCAAGGTCGGCGTCAGCTACGTCGACACCGACATCAGCGAAAGCAACCGCTTCGCGACGCGGCTGGGCCGCGGCTCGACCGTGCTCGCCTATATCGGCACGACCTTTTGACAATTGTCTAGCCCCTCCCCTTGAGGGGAGGGGTTGGGGTGGGGGCTGTCCGCGAGCGCATTCCTTGCGGCGACGCCCCACCCCCTACCCCTCCCCTGAAGGGGAGGGGCTTGGTATCAAACCTTACTGTGCCGAGGCGCGCGCGTCCTGACCGTCGCCCTGCGGCGCGGCGACGATGTCGCGGGTGGTCGACCCCTTGTCGACGACGTTGGTGCCCGGATCGCCGACCGACGAACGGATGCCGGTATCGGCCGCGTCGTCGCCCGCCTGCTGCAGCACGCCGTTTTCCGCCTGGCTGCGCTGCTGGTTGCCGCCGAACAGCGCCTGCAGCGTCTGCGCCGTGGACGCATTGTCCTGCGGCCGTGCCGCGCCCGGCTGCGGCGGCACCAGCGAATAATCGGGCGGAATCACCAGCGGCGCCTGACGCGCGACGGCGAATTCGTCGGGGCGTGCGCGGTCGTAGCCGCGCTTGCCGCAGCCGGACAGCAGGGCGACGCAGGCAAGGCCAGTGGCAACGGCAACGAACTTACGCATGGGGATTCTCCGAAACTGCGTCGCGCTTGTCGCGCATCAGGAGCGCGCGGACAAGCAGCACCAGCACGCCGAGGGTGATCGCCGCATCCGCGACGTTGAAGACGAGGAACGGCCGCCATTCGCCGAAATGAAGGTCGGCGAAATCGACGACATAGCCGAACCGCACGCGATCGACGATATTGCCGATCGCCCCGCCCAGGATCGCGCCCAGCGCGATCCGGTCGGCGCGCTGCGTCTCGCGCGTCATCCACACCGCCACCGCGGCGGCGATCGCACCGGTCATCGCGACCAGCGCCCAGCGCATCGCATCGGTGTCGGCATGCAGATAGCCGAGCGACACGCCGTGATTGGCAACGAAGCGCAGGTTGAAGAACGGCGTGACGTAGCGCGCGTCGGTCAGGTCGGTGAGACCCAGACCGCGCGTGACGCCGATCTTGCTCAACTGGTCGACCAGGAAGACGACGGCCGCGGTGACCAGGCCGACGACGGGCAGCTTACGCATCGCCGACCACCCCCGCGCAGCGATCGCACAGCGCGCCGTCCGTCGTCACCTCGGGCAGATGCCGCCAGCATCGGCCGCATTTGTGATAGTCGGTACGACGCACGGTGACCCCCTCGCCCGCATCGACGCGCGCGACGATGAACGTCTCCGCCAGCGCCGCCGCCGGCAGCGGCAGATCGGGCACGGTCACCTCCGCTTCCAGGCTGGAGCGCACGGTCTTCTCGCGACGCAGCGGCTCGATCGCCTCCGTCACCGTCTGGCGCAGCGCGCGCACGTCCGCCCAGTCGGTCGACAGCGGGTCGTCGCCGGCGACGGCGGGCAGTTCCGGCCATTCGAGGAAGTGCACCGACTGATCGTCGCTCGGGAAGCGCGCCTGCCACACCTCCTCGGCGGTGAAGCACAGGATCGGCGCGGCATAGCGGACGAGCGCGTGGAACAGCAGGTCGAGCACGGTGCGATAGGCGCGCCGCTTCGGATCCGCCGCCGCGTCGCAATACAGCGAGTCCTTGCGAATATCGAAGAAGAAGGCCGACAGATCCTCGTTGGCGAAGTCGGTCAGCCGGCGCAGGTAGCGATTGAGCTCGAACCCCTCCGCCGCCTCGCGCAGGTCGACGTCGAGCCGGCCGAGCAGGGTCAGCACATAGCGTTCCAGTTCCGGCATCGCGGCGACCGGCACCTTCTCGGCGTCGCTGAACCCGTCGAGCGCGCCGAGCAGGTAGCGGAAGGTGTTGCGCAGCTTGCGATAGGCGTCGGACGCCGTCGCCAGCACCTCCTTGCCGATCCGCACGTCGTCGAAATAGTCGGTCGAGGCGACCCACATGCGCAGGATGTCGGCGCCGCTCTCGCCGATCACCTTCAGCGGATCGACGACGTTGCCGAGGCTCTTCGACATCTTGCGCCCCTTGTCGTCGAGCGCGAAGCCGTGCGTCAGCACCGCGTCATAGGGCGCCCGCCCGCGCGTGCCGCAGCTTTCGAGCAACGACGACTGGAACCAGCCGCGATGCTGGTCGGAGCCTTCGAGGTACAGATTGGCGCGGACGTCCTCGCCATAGCGCGCCTCGACGGTGAAGACGTGCGTCGAGCCCGAATCGAACCAGACGTCGAGGATGTCCTCGACCACCTCGTAATCGGCGAGATCGTAATTCGGGCCGAGCAGCGCCTGATGGTCGGCGGTGAACCAGGCATCGGCGCCGCCGGCCTCGAACGCCGCGACGATGCGGGCGTTGACCGCGGCATCGACCAGATATTCGCCCGACTGGCGGTGGACGTAGAGCGCGATCGGCACGCCCCAGGCGCGCTGGCGGCTGATCACCCAGTCCGGCCGCCCCTCCACCATCGAGCGGATGCGGTTGCGGCTCCGCTCCGGCACCCAGCGGGTGTGTTCGATCGCGTCGAGCGCGGTTTCGCGCAGCGTCGCGCCGTTGCTCGGGGCGCCGGCACCCTGCGGCAGGATCGCGCGGTCCATCGGGATGAACCATTGCGGCGTCGCGCGGAAGATCACCTTCGCCTTCGACCGCCAGCTGTGCGGATAGCTGTGCGCGAAATCGTCGGACGCGGAGAGCAGCGCCCCCACCTCACGCAAATCGCTGCAGATCGGCCCGTCGGCGCCGACGAACTTCTTGTTGATGACGCTGCCCTGGCCGCCCAGCCACGCCCAGTCGGCCCGGTAGAAGCCGGCGCCGTCGACCGCGAACACCGGCTCGATGCCGTTGGCCTTGCACAGCAGGAAGTCGTCCTCGCCATGGTCGGGCGCCATGTGGACCAGGCCGGTGCCGGCGTCGCGCGTCACGAACTCGCCGGCCAGGAACGGCCGCGGCTTGGCGAAGAAGCCGCCCAGCGCATGCTTCGGGTGCCGCGCGGTCGCGCCCTCCAGCGCCGCACCCTTCACCAGCGCGACGAACTCGTCCATCGCCAGTCCGGTACGCTTCAGGAACGCCGGCAGCAGATTTTCCTCGACCAGGAACCGCCGCTCGCCGCCACGGAACAGGACGTAGTCGAGCGCCGGATTGTAGGCGAGCGCCTGGTTGACCGGGATCGTCCACGGCGTCGTCGTCCAGATCACCGCGGTCGCGCCGACCAGTATCTCCGCCTCCGGCGCGGACGCGATCTCGAACCCGACGTCGATCTGGGTCGAGACGATGTCCTCATATTCGACCTCCGCCTCGGCCAGCGCGGTCTTTTCGACCGGCGACCACATCACCGGCTTGGCGCCGCGATACAGCTGGCCGGATTCGGCGAACTTGAGCAGCTCGCCGACGATCGCCGCCTCGGCACCATAATTCATGGTCAGATACGGATCGGCCCAGTCGCCCATCACGCCCAGCCGCTGGAACTGGCCGCGCTGCACGTCGACCCAGCCCGTCGCATAGGCGCGGCATTCGGCGCGGAAGTCGGCGACCGGCACGTCGTCCTTGTTCTGCTTCTTGGCGCGATACGCCTCCTCGACCTTCCATTCGATCGGTAGGCCGTGGCAATCCCAGCCGGGCACATAGGGCGCGTCCTTGCCCATCAGCGACTGGCTGCGCACGATGATGTCCTTCAGGACCTTATTCATCGCATGGCCCATGTGGATGTCGCCGTTGGCGTAGGGCGGGCCGTCGTGCAGGATGAACAGCTCGCGCCCCTTACGGATCGCGCGCAACCGGTCGTACAGGCCGATCCGCTGCCACCGCTCCAGGATCGCCGGTTCCTTGGCGGCAAGACCCGCCTTCATCGGAAAGTCGGTCTTTGGCAGGAAGACGGTGTCGCGCCAGTCCCTGGTGGCGTTAGGGGCGGCGTCGCGGGCGGTATCGGGCGCAGAGGCGTCGGTCATAGAATTGCGCGCTCTAGCGGAAGTCCGCCGCCTGTGTCACTCGTCTATACGTGCAGGATCGCACGCGCCTGTGCGCAATCCGCCTCCATCTGGCGGATCAAGGCGTCGAGATCGTCGAACTTCGCTTCCGGACGGATATAGTCGACCAGCGCGACCTCGATCGGCTGGCCGTACAGAACGCCGGAAAAATCGAAGAAATAAGGCTCGAGCAGTTCCTTCGGCGGCGTGAAGCTCGGCCGGATGCCCAGATTGGCCGCGCCCGCCAGCACCCGCCCGTCGGCCAGCCGCCCGGTCACCGCATAGATGCCGTAGGCCGGGCGCAGGTATTTGCCCATGTCGAGATTGGCGGTCGGATAGCCGATCGTCCGGCCGATCTTGTCGCCGTGCTGCACCACGCCCGCGATTGCGAACGGCCGGGTCAGCAGGCGCGCCGCCTCCCGCGCGTCGCCCCGGCGCAGCGCGGCGCGGATGCGGCTCGACGAGACCGGCTCGCCGTCCAGCGTCACCGGCCCGACGGTGTCGGCGACGAAACCGTGCCGGCCGCCCAGCGCCGCCAGCGTCGCCACGTCGCCGCTCTTGCCCTTGCCGAAGGTGAAATCCGCGCCGGTCACCACCCCGGCGATGGCGAGGCAGGCGACCAGCCGTTCGGCGACAAAGGCTTCGGCCGACAGGCTCGCGAGATCGCCGTCGAAGCGGAACACCACCATCGCATCCGCTCCCGCCTCGGCGAACAAGCGCTGCCGCTGGTCGAGCGTGGTCAGCCGGAACGGCGGCGTGTCGGGCCGGAAGTGGCGCACCGGATGGGGATCGAAGGTCGCGACCAGGGCCGGCCGCCCCTCGGCATGCGCCCGCGCCACCGCCGCCCCGACCACCGCCTGGTGACCGAGATGGAATCCATCGAAATTGCCGAGCGCGACGATGCCGCCGGCAAGATGCGGCGGAATGGCCGAGCCGCCGTCCAGCCGCTCCATGATCCCGCGCCTTTAGGGAAGGTTGCAGGGCGACTCAATCGCCTTGACCGCCGGGCGCCGGCGGCGCGATCCGCGCGGGCAGCGGCTCGGCATAGCGTGGTGACGTTTCCCGAACGACCGCAAGCCTGCGGCTCCCCTCCATCCTGGCAGAGATCGGCTGGCCGACGTCGCCTCAGGGGCGACTAGTCTCGAACCAAGGTCACGAAGCTATAGGCCGGTCGCCCGTCCGCCGCCGGATGATCCTCCCGCGCCACCTCACGCACGCCGACGAAGGCCGGCACCACGGCGTCGCCGTCGAACGTGCCGTGCACCTCGGTCAGCTCGATCCGGTCGGGCGTGAACAGCGCGAACACCTCCGCCCCGCCGATCACCGCCACCTCGTCGCCGCCGGCCAGCGCCAGTGCCGCCTCCGGCCCATGCGCCGCCTCCGCCCCCGGCGCCGACCAGGACGTATCGCGGGTCAGCACGATATGCCGCCGCCCCGGCAGCGGCGCGGGAAAGCTGTCGAACGTCTTGCGCCCCATCACCATCGGCTTGCCGAGCGTCAGCGCCTTGAAGCGCTTCAGGTCCGCCGGCAGGTGCCAGGGCAGCTGCCCGTCGCGGCCGATCACGCCATTGTCGGCCCGCGCGAGCAGGAAGACGATGCGCGGCCCCGCCGTCATGGCCGTCATATCGCGACCGGCGCCTTGATATGCGGCTGCGCGACATAGTCGTGCAGGACGAAATCCTCATAGGCATAGCCGTCGATCGCATCCGGCCGGCGCAGGATCTCCAGGCGCGGCAATGGCCCCGGATCGCGGGTCAGCTGGGTGCGCGCCTGCTCGAGATGGTTGAGGTAGAGGTGGCAGTCGCCGCCCGTCCAGATGAAGTCGCCGACCTCCAGCCCGGCCTGTTGCGCGAGCATATGGGTGAGCAGCGCATAGCTGGCGATGTTGAACGGCACCCCCAGGAACACGTCCGCCGACCGTTGATACAGCTGCAGGCTCAGCCGCCCGTCGGCGACATGCGTCTGGAACAGGCAGTGGCAGGGGCTCAGCGCCATGGCGTGCAGCTCGCCGGGGTTCCAGGCGGTGACGATCTGTCGTCGGCTCGCCGGATTGCGGCGGATCGTGTCGATCAAGTCCGTGATCTGGTCGATCTGCCGCCCGTCCGCGGTTTGCCAGTCGCGCCATTGCTTGCCGTAGACGGGGCCGAGATCGCCGTTCGCATCCGCCCATTCGTCCCAGATGCTCACTTTGTTCTCGTGCAGCCAGCGCACGTTGGTGTCGCCACGCAGGAACCAGAGCAGTTCGACGATGATCGAGCGCAGATGCAGCTTCTTGGTGGTCAGCACCGGAAAACCGGCGCGCAGGTCGAAGCGCATCTGCGCACCGAAGACCGACAGCGTGCCGGTGCCGGTACGGTCGTCCTGCCGGCTGCCGCTGGTGAGGATCCGGTCCATCAGGTCGAGATATTGGCGCATGCCGGCGGCGTATCGCCTCCGACGCGAATCGCCAAGCGCTCCGCCGTTTTGGAGACAGATGACGGTGCATCGCGCGCGCTGCTCCGGCAGGATCGGCCGTGTCCGATCGCCAAACCCCACGCACATCCGCGACGCGGCCGGCGCCGCGGCGCTCTTTCCCGATTTCCGCACCGCCTCGATCGAACATGCGGGGGTCGTCCTGCTCGATCCGGAATGGAGATATCTCGGCACGACCCTGTTCACCGGCGGCCAAGACAGCGTCACGCCGTCGCTGCGCGCGATTGTCGGGGCGGCACTGGCGCAGAACGCTGCCGGACTGATCCTCGTCCACAATCATCCCAGCGGCCATGCCGAACCGAGCCAGGCGGACGTCGTTTTCACCGCCGCTTTGTCCAGGGTCTGCGATCCGCTCGATCTCGACCTGATCGACCATCTGATCCTGACGGCAGAGGAGACGACCAGCTTCCGCGCGTGCGGCCTGCTCTGACGCCGCCCCTGCCGCCAAGGGCCGGGCTGCGGCAGGTCGCCGCCGAGCCGGCGGGGATGCACGGCCGCATGGCCGATCACGTCGCTGCGCGGCAATGCCAACCTGAATCAATATGATGGATGGGGATGGATGAGGCCGCGCCGCCTCCCCATATCCATTTCATGATGCAAGATCCGACCCGCCGTTCGCTATTGTCGCTCGCCGCCACCGGCGTTGCCGGCGCGATCCTGTGGGGCTGCCGTGCCGCCCCGGCCGACGCCGCCACCTATCCGGTCCAGATGAGCGACGCCGCCTGGCGCAAGAAGCTCGGCGATCAGGCCTGGGCGGTACTGCGCCACGAAAGCACCGAGCGGCCTTTCTCCAGTCCGCTCAACAACGAGCATCGCGCCGGCACCTTCGGCTGCAAGGGCTGTGACCAGCCACTATTCTCGTCCAAGACCAAGTTCGACAGCGGCACCGGCTGGCCGAGCTTCTGGGCGCCGCTGCCCCGCGCGGTCGGCACCAAGAGCGATCGCGCCTTGCTGGAGGAACGCGTTGAGGTCCATTGTAGCCGCTGCGGCGGCCATCTCGGCCATGTCTTCGATGACGGCCCGAAGCCGACCGGCAAGCGCTATTGCATGAACGGCGTCGCCATGACCTTCCGCCCGGCGTGAGGGGTTAACCTCCGGCGAAAAACGGCGTCATTCCCGCGAAGGCGGGGATCCAGACCCGCTGACACTCGAGGGGCAATCAACAGGTGTTGCGCGTCTGGATCCCCGCCTACGCGGGGATGACGTATAATTCCGGGATAGCGCCCGACCGCCTCAGCGATCCGCCACCGGCGCCACCGGCACCGCGGCCGAGGTGGCGATCACCGCCATATTGGCGCGGGCGACTTCGTCCAGGTCGCTGGCGGTCGCCGGCGCGGCGTCACCGCCCAGCGGGGCATGGCCCGAATAGATGAAGCCGTTGGTCGGATAGGCCGAGGTGCCGAGATCGCCGTTCGGCGCATACCAGACCTTCACCTCGCTCCAGTCGCCGGCGGCGGAGACGTCGACGGCGCGAACGTTGCGCTCGATCTGGCCGGGGCGCGACCAGTTGGCGTGGGTCAGCAGCACTTCGCGATCGCTGATCACCTGCGACACCATGGCGACATGGCCGACGCGCATGCGGTGGGTCGACTGGAAGGACAGCACCGCGCCGATCTCCGGCTTGTGGCCGCGCTGGTACTTGCCGGCGGCCTGGCCCCACCAGGTGTCGGCATTGCCGTGGATGTCGATACCGGAAACCTCGCGGGCATAAGGCGCGCACTGCCAGAACTGCGCCGCAGCCGGAGTGGCCATCATCAGGCCGCAGGAAACCATCAGCGCAAAACGCGCCGTCAACGACTTCAACACTTCAGTGACCCCCCGGCCAAAACCCGTTCGTCGAGGATGGCGCTACGCAAGAATGTTCCGGGCGGATAGGGGCTTACCCCCGGCTTTCCGGCGAACGGTGGTGAAGCGCCGATGAACGGCTCACCGTGCGACGAAGCGAGGGAGTCAGGCTGTCCTATCTCGCCTTACGGCATCGAAAAAACACGCTCGCAGGCCCAAACGTCATACCGGACTCGTTCCAGCATCCACGGTTCGACGCACGCCGCCGCGAGTTCGTGTGCGGAACGGTGGATGCCGGAACAAGCCCGGCATGACGAAGAGCGGTTGCATCATTGGTATAGCTGGTACCAGCAGAAATGCGCCCTGCAGACGGATGTCACACTCAATTTGAATTTCGGGTTTGCTCCGCTCCAGCCTCTGGCCTAGCCTCGCGCCAATTGCATAAGGACATGCGCATGGCCCTCGACCCGGAGACTTTCGACGCGCTGATCGACGCCATCCGCCGCTTCGTCGCCGAACGGCTGCGGCCGCTCGAGGCGGAGGTAGAGGCGGCCGATGCCATACCGGACGAGCTCGTCGACGAGATGAAGGCGATGGGCCTGTTCGGCCTGTCGATCGCCGAGGACTATGGCGGGCTCGGCCTGACCATGGTCGAGGAGGTGCAGGTCGGCATGGAGATGGGCCGGACCACGCCCGCCTTCCGCTCCGCCTTCGGCACCAACGTCGGCATCGGCAGCCAGGGCCTGGTGATGGCCGGCACGCCCGAACAAAAGGCCGAATGGCTGCCGCGCATCGCCAGCGGCGCGATCGTCACCAGCTTCGCGCTGACCGAACCCGACGTCGGCAGCGATTCGGGCAGCGTCAAGACGCGCGCCGTCCGCGCCAAGGACGCCAATGGGGCCGACATCTACCGCCTGTCCGGCACCAAGCGCTACATCACCAATGCCGACCGCGCCCAGCTGTTCACCGTCATGGCGCGGACCGGCGACGCGCCCGGCGCGCGTGGCGTCAGCGCCTTCCTCGTGCCGCGCGACCTGCCCGGCGTGACGATCGGTGAGCCGGAAAAGAAGATGGGGCAGAAGGGCGCCAAGGTCGCCGACGTCCATTTCGACGACGTGCCCGTTCCGGCCGCCAATCGACTCGGCGCGGAGGGCGAAGGCTTCAAGATCGCGATGCGCGTGCTCGATCGCGGCCGGCTGCACATCGCCGCGGTCTGCGTCGGCGTCGCCGAGCGGCTGATCGCCGACAGCGTCGCTTATGCCAAGGAACGCAAGCAGTTCGGCAAGCCGATCGCCGAGCATCAGCTGATCCAGGGCATGATCGCCGACATGAAGACGGAGGCGCTCGTCGCCCGCGCGATGGTGTTGGAAACCGCCCGGGCCAAGGACGCTCTGGACCAGGCCGCCGCACCGGGAACGGACGCGCCGGCGGCCGGGCAGGACGTCGTGCTCGAATCGGCGGCGGCGAAATATTTTGCCAGCGAGATGGTCGGCCGCGTCGCCGACAAGGCGGTGCAGATCTTCGGCGGGGCCGGCTATATCGCCGATTATGGCATCGAACGCCTGTACCGCGACGTCCGCCTGTTCCGCATCTACGAAGGCACCAGCCAGATTCAGCAGATCATCATCGCCCGCGAGACGCTGAAACGCGGCGGGTGACCTATTCTCCCCTCCCGCTTGCGGGAGGGGTCGGGGGAGGGCAGAATCACGATCATCACCGCGCGCGGACGGCCCTCCCCCAGCCCCTCCCGCAAGCGGGAGGGGAGCATCATGAACACCACCGACCTGTTCCGCCTCGACGGCCGCATCGCCCTGGTCACCGGCGGCAGCCGCGGCATTGGCCGGATGATCGCCGCCGGATTCGTCGCGCAGGGCGCGCGCGTCTACATCTCCAGCCGCAAGGCGGGCGCCTGCGAGGAGACCGCCGCCGCGCTCGGCCCGAACTGCATCCCCCTGCCCGCCGACGTCTCGACCGTCGACGGCGTCCGCGCCCTCGCCGCTGCCCTTGCCGAACGCGAGGAACGGCTCGACATCCTCGTCAACAACGCAGGCGCCGCCTGGGGCGTGCCGTTCGAGGAGTTTCCGGAAAGCGGCTGGGACAAGGTGATGGACCTCAACGTCAAATCACCCTTCTTCCTGACCCAGGCGCTGCACGGCCTGCTCAAGGCGGCGGGAGCCCCCGCCCGTCCGGCCAAGGTGATCAACATCACCTCGATCGACGGCCAGCGGCTCAATCCCTGGGAAACCTACAGCTACCAGGCGTCCAAGGCGGCGCTGATCTACCTCACCAAGCGCATGGCGGCGCGGCTGGTGCGCGACCACGTCAACGTCACCTCGATAGCACCCGGCGCCTTCGCCAGCGAGATGAACCGCGCCGCCCGCGACCACGGCGAGGCGGTGGCGCAGGCGATTCCGGCCGGACGGATCGGCACCGACGAGGACATGGCCGGTGCCGCCATCTATCTCGCCAGCCGCGCCGGCGACTATGTCATTGGCGAGACGATCACCGTCGACGGCGGCCTCGTCCATGCGGCCCTCGGAACGAGCATCGACGGCTAGGGCCGATCGACGCCATGGTTCGTCATCCCCGCGGAGGCGGGGATCCAGAACCCCTGACGTCACGGCTCTACAAGCAGCCTCCGCGCGTCTGGATTCCCGCCTTTGCGGGAGTGACGGCAGGGCGTTTCCAAAGCCTGCGATGCCGTATGTCGGTCGATCCTTCTGCGTCCTCCGCCCGTGGAATGTCGGGCGGGCATTCAGCGCTGTCCTACAAGATCGTGCGCCGCTAACCTCGTCGGCATCCGTGCTCCTGCGCACGCAGGAGCACGGAGGCTTTTTCTCATCGTCGACACCCAACGCGCGCTCTGCGCAACATTCGCAAAGCAGAAGCGCGGCAGACTTTTCGTTCAAGTGTCAAAAGTGTCAAGACTCGGGCAGCCGTCGGCGCTCGCGGGGGTCCGCGCCCCGCGATCCGTGAGACTTTTGAGACCTTCCGAAGCCACCGTCAGCGCGCGATGCCGCCCGCCGCCAGCACCGCCAGCGTCACCAGCTCGCTCGCGGTCGAGGTCATCGGCGCGATCTGCACCGGCTTTTCCATGCCGATCAGCATCGGTCCGATCACGCTGTCGCCGCCCAGCTCGCGCAGCAATTTGGCGGAAATGTGCGCCGATTGCAGGCCCGGCATGATCAGGATGTTGGCCGGCCCCGACAGGCGCGCGAACGGGTAATTGGCCAGCTGGCGCGGATTGAGCGCGACGTCGGGCGGCATCTCGCCCTCATATTCGAAGCCGACCTGACGTCCGTCGAGCACCGCCACCGCCTCGCGGATATTGTCGACCCAGGCACCCTTGGGGTTGCCGAAGGTCGAATAGCTCAGCATCGCGACGCGCGGCTCGTGGCCCATGCGACGCGCGACCTGCGCGGTCTGCTCGGCGAAGTCGGCGAGCTGTTCGCCCGTCGGCCGCTCGTTGACCGTGGTGTCGGCGATGAACACGGTGTGGCTCTGGCCGACCATGATGTGGATGCCGAAGGGGGTGCGGCCCGCCTCCGGATCGATCACCCGCTTCACCTGGCGCATCGATTCGGCCCAGGTGCGGGTGATGCCGGTGATCATCGCATCCGCCTCGCCCAGCTGCAGCAGCGCGGAGCCGAAGACGTTGCGGTCTTGGTTGATCATCCGCTCGACGTCGCGGCGCAGATAGCCGCGCCGCTGCAGCCGGCCGTAGACGAAGTCGACCATCTTCGGCACCAGCGGCGAGACGCGGCTGTTGTGCAGCTCGTAATCGTCCGGGTTGACGCCGAGGTCGCGCAAGCGGTCGCGCACGTCGTCGCGGCCGACCAGCACCGGCGTTCCGTAGCCGCCCTCCTTGAAGGCGATGGCCGCGCGCAGCACGACTTCCTCCTCGCCCTCCGCGAACAGCACGCGCTTCGGCCGCGCCCGCGCGCCCTCATAGGCCAGGGTCAGCACCGACGTGGTCGGGTTGAGCCGCGCCCGCAGGCTCTGGCGATAGGCCTGCATGTCGAGGATCGGCTTGGTCGCGACGCCCGAATCCATTGCCGCCTTGGCGACCGCGGCGGGCACCTCCTCCATCAGCCGCGGGTCGAACGGCGCCGGGATGATATAGTCGGGGCCGAAGCTGTGGCTGACGCCATAGGCGACCGCCACCTCTTCCGGCACGCGCTCGCGGGCGAGGTCGGCGATCGCCTTGGCCGCGGCGATCTTCATGTCGTCGTTGATCCCCGTCGCGCGCACGTCCAGCGCGCCGCGGAAGATGAAGGGGAAGCCCAGCACGTTGTTGACCTGGTTCGGATAATCCGACCGGCCGGTGGCGATGATCGCGTCGGGGCGCGCCGTCTTCGCCTCTTCCGGCAGGATCTCCGGCACCGGATTGGCCATGGCGAAGATGATCGGCGCGTCGGCCATCTCGAGCACCATGTCGCCCTTCAGCGCGCCGGCGGCGGACAGGCCGATGAACACGTCGGCGCCGACCAGAGCCTCCTTCAGCGTGCGGCGGTCGGTGGCGGCGGCATGCGCCGACTGCCACTGGTTCACGTCGTCGCGGCCTTGGTAGATGACGCCGGTCTTGTCGCACATGATGACATGGTCGTGGCGTACGCCCATCGCCTTCATCAGCTCGGTGCAGGCGATCGCCGCCGCGCCGGCGCCATTGACGACGACGCGGATGTCCTGAAGCTTGCGCCCGGTCAGCAGGCAGGCGTTGATCAGCCCGGCGGCGCAGATGATCGCGGTGCCGTGCTGGTCGTCATGGAAGACCGGGATGTTCATCTTCTCGCGCAGCGCCTGCTCGATGATGAAGCATTCGGGGGCCTTGATGTCTTCGAGGTTGATGCCGCCGAAGCTCGGCTCCATCAGCTCGACCGCGTCGATGAAGCGGTTCACGTCCTCGGTCTTCAGCTCGATGTCGATCGAATCGACGTCGGCGAAGCGCTTGAAGAGCACCGCCTTGCCCTCCATTACCGGCTTGGAGGCGAGCGCGCCCAGATTGCCGAGGCCGAGAATGGCGGTGCCGTTGGAGATGACGGCGACCAGATTGCCTTTGGCAGTGTAATCATAGGCGGTGGCGGGATCGTCGGCGATTGCCTGCACCGGCACCGCGACGCCGGGCGAATAGGCCAGCGCCAGGTCGCGCTGCGTCGCCATCGGCTTGGACGCGACGATCTCGATTTTGCCGGGGCGCCCCTCCGAATGGAACAGCAACGCCTCGCGCTCGGAGAACTGTAGGGACGCTTCTTCGGACATGGGACCTCGCTGGCGGCTGGGGACGCTACGGCTCTTGACCGTTTAGGACCGGCCTTTCAACCCGTGCTAGGCATCTCCGGGGCTGCGACCTATAGCCCGCAGGCCCGCGCCGAGCGCCCGATCGAACGATGAACAGCACCCCCGCACGATGACCGCACCCACCCCGATGATGGCGCAATATCTCAGCCTGAAGGCCGAGGCCGAGGACTGCCTGCTGTTCTACCGCATGGGCGATTTCTTCGAATTGTTCTTTGACGACGCGCGCGTCGCCGCCGGCGTGCTCGACATCGCGCTGACCTCGCGCGGCGAACATGGCGGCGAGAAGGTGCCGATGTGCGGCGTGCCCGTCCACGCCGCCACCGCCTACCTCCAGCGCCTCATCAAGGCCGGCCACCGCGTCGCCATCGCCGAACAGACCGAGAGCCCGGAAGCGGCGCGAAAAGCGCGCGGGTCGAAGGCGTTGGTCAATCGTGCCATCGTCCGCTTCGTCACCGCCGGCACGCTGACCGAGGAGGCGCTGCTCGACGCGCGCGCCGACAATTGGTGTGTCGCGATCGGCGAGGCGGGTGGCGCGGTCGCGCTGGCGGCGGCCGACGTATCGACCGGCCGGTTCGAGGTGATCGACTGCCCGGCCGAATCCCTGGGTGCCGAACTCGCCCGGCTCGGCGCGGCGGAAGTGGTTGCCGCCGAGACCAGCGACCACGCCGCCGCGGCGACCAGCCTGCGCCCCAGGCAGACGTTCGACAGCGGCGCGGCGGAGGCGCGGCTGAAGGCGCTCTTCGGTGTCGCGACGCTCGACGGCTTCGGCCAGTTCGGTCGCGCGGCGCTGGCCGCGGCGGGCGGCCTCGTCGCCTATCTCGAACATACCGCCAAGGGCGCCCTGCCCTTCCTGCGCCCGCCGGTGCTCGCCAGCGCGGCGGCAACGATGGCGATCGACGCCGCGACCCGCGAGAGCCTGGAGCTGACCTGCACCACGGGCGGCCAGCGCAAGGGATCGCTGCTCGACGCGATCGACCGCACCGTCACCGGCGCCGGCGCCCGCGCGCTGGCCGGCGATCTCGGTGCGCCGCTGATGGATCGCGCGACGATCGAGGCGCGGCTCGATCTCGTCCAGTTCTTCCACGACCAGCCCGCCTTGCGCGAGCAGGTCCGCACGACGTTGCGCGCCTTGCCCGACATCGGCCGCGCACTCGGGCGGCTGGCGGCAGGCCGGGGATCCCCGCGCGATCTCGGCCAATTGCGCGACGGGCTGGACGGTGCGTGGCAGCTCGGCGAGCGGCTGGGGCAGATCGAGGCGCCGCTGACGTTGCTCGCCCGGCTCGCGCCGCAGCTGCGCGGCCATGGCCAGCTGATCGACCTGCTCAAGCGCGCCCTGGTCCCTTCGCCGCCGATCGACGCCGGCGACGGCGGCTATATCGCCGCCGGCTACGACGTCGCGCTGGACGACCTGCGCGACGCCGGCGCCGGTGGACGACGGGCGATCGCCGCGCTGGAGGCGGAGATGAAGGCCGCGACCGGTATCGCCACGCTCAAGGTCCGCCACAACAATGTGCTGGGCTATCACGTCGAGGTGCCCGCCCGGTCGGCGGACGCGCTGATGAAGCCGGACAGCGGCTATACCCATCGCCAGACGCTGGCCGGCGTCGTCCGCTTCAACACGCCGGCGCTGCACGAGGTCGCGGCCAAGGTGTCGCAGGCCGGCGCCCATGCCCTGGCGGCGGAAGCGGCGCACCTCGAGGAACTGACCGCCGCCGCACTGGCGACCCGCGAGGCGATCGCCGCCACCGCCGACGCGCTAGCCCGGATCGACGTCGCCGCCGGCCTGGCGGAGCGTGCGGTTGAGGGTGGGTGGAGCCGCCCGACCTTGGTCGACCACGCCTGTTTCGAGGTAACCGGCGGCCGCCACCCGGTCGTCGAGGCGGCGCTGGCCCGCGCGGGTGATCGGTTCGTCGCCAACGATTGCGTGCTGGGCGAACGGTCGCGCCTGTGGCTCGTCACCGGGCCGAACATGGGCGGCAAGTCGACCTTCCTGCGCCAGAATGCACTGATCGCGGTGCTTGCCCAGGCGGGCGGGTTCGTGCCGGCAACCAAGGCGACGCTCGGTCTGGTCGACCGCCTGTTCAGCCGGGTCGGCGCGTCGGACAATCTCGCGCGCGGCCGCTCGACCTTCATGGTCGAGATGGTCGAAACCGCGGCGATCCTGGCGCAGGCGACGCCGCGCAGCTTCGTCATCCTCGACGAGGTCGGGCGCGGCACCTCGACCTATGACGGGCTCGCCATCGCCTGGGCGGTAGTCGAGGCGATCCACGAGGACAATCGCTGCCGCTGCCTGTTCGCGACCCATTATCACGAGCTGACCCGGCTGGCGGAACGCTGCGACGCGCTGTCGCTGCATCATGTCCGCGCCCGCGAGTGGAAGGGCGAGCTGGTGCTGCTCCACGAACTCGCCGACGGGCCGGCGGATCGCAGCTACGGCCTGGCGGTGGCGCGGCTCGCCGGCATGCCGCCGGCGACGGTGGCGCGTGCCAAGGCGGTGCTCGCCAAGCTGGAAGCGGGCCGTGCCAAGACCGGCGGCCTTGCCGCGGGTCTCGACGATTTGCCGCTTTTCGCCGCCGCCGCCCAGGTCGAGGAGGAGACGTGCGACGCGATCCGCGCCGAGGTGGAGGCGCTCGACATCGACGCGCTGACCCCGCGCGAGGCGCTCGACACGCTCTACCGGCTGAAGGCCTTGGCGCGCGAGGGATAGCGGCGTTAACCCCGAAGCGGCTATGACCCCGCGCATGTCCGGCCGCTTCGACCATCTGCCCAACCGCCGCGCGATCATCGACCGGCGCCTGCTTGCCGAAACCATCGCCGCGCTCGACGCGGACGGGACGCCGCTGCGCAACCAAGTCGCCGTCCTGCTCAAGCGCGCGCTTGTCGAGGGGCGTGCCGAGGTCGAGCGGCGACTGCTCGCCCATCCGTCGCGCGGGCTGGAGGCGTCGCATGCTCAGGCCTATCTGGTCGACCAATTGCTGCGCCTGCTGTTCGATCTCGCCACGCAGCGTCTCCACCCGCTGCACAATCCGACCAGCGGCGAGCGGCTGACGCTGATCGCGGTGGGCGGCTACGGCCGTGGCGAGATGGCACCCTATTCGGACGTCGACATCGGCTTCCTGACGCCGGGCAAACAGACGCCCTGGGCGGAGCAGGTCATCGAATCGATGCTCTATGCGCTGTGGGACCTGGGCCTCAAGGTCGGCCATTCCAGCCGCAGCATCGATGAGATGGTGCGTCAGGCGAAGGCGGACGGGACGATCCGCACCGCGCTGCTCGAAGGCCGCTACGTCACCGGCGACACGTTGCTGTACGAAGAGGCGTCGCGCCGTTTCCGCGCCGAGGTGCAGCATGGCACCGAACGCGCCTTCATCGCCGACAAACTGGCCGAGCGCGACGCCCGTCACCGCAAGATGGGCGACACCCGCTATGTCGTCGAGCCCAACGTCAAGGAGGGCAAGGGCGGCCTGCGCGATCTGCACGCGCTCTTCTGGATCGGCAAATACGTCTACAACGTCCAGCAGGGCAAAGACCTGGTCGGGGTCGGGCTGCTGACCCACGACGAATACCGCCTGTTCCACCGCGCCGATAACTTTCTGCAGGCGGTGCGCTGCCATTTGCACAGCATCACCAAACGGGCGGAGGACCGGCTGACCTTCGACGTGCAGCGCGAGATCGCGGCGCGGATGCGCTTTTCCGACCGGCCGGGGAAGCCGGCGGTCGAACGGTTCATGCAATATTACTTCCTGCAGGCGCGCACCGTCGGCACGCTGACCGGGCTGTTCCTGACCCACCTCGACGAGCGGTTCGCGGCGCGCGGGCGGCGGTTCGGGCTGCCGACGATCCGGCGCCGGCCGCGCAAGCTGCACGGCTTCGTGCTCGACCGCGGACGGCTGGCGATCCCGGACGACGACTTCTTCCGCAAGGACCCGGTGCGGCTGATCGAGATGTTCCAGCTCGCCGACCTGCACGGCGTCGAGATCCATCCGCTCGCCTGGCGCGCCGCGACGCGCGACGCCAAGCTGATCGACGAGCATCGCCGCGATCCGCGGGCGAACGCCCTGTTCCTCGACGTACTGACCAGCCCGCGCGATCCCGAACTGGTGCTGCGCTGGATGAACGAAGCCGGGGTGTTCGGCCGCTTCGTGCCCGATTTCGGCCGCGTCGCCGCGCAGATGCAGTTCGACATGTACCACCATTACACGGTCGACGAGCACACGATCCGCGCGATCGGCCTGCTCAGCCGCATCGACCGTGGTCTGCTGAAGGACGACCATCCGATCGCCTCGGCGATCATCAAGCAGATCGTGTCGCGGCGCGTCCTCTACGTCGCCGTCCTGCTGCATGACATCGCCAAGGGGCGCGGCGGCGATCATTCGATCCTGGGTGCGGAGGTCGCCGAGCGGCTGTGTCCGCGCTTCGGCCTGACCCCGGCGGAGACGGAGACGGTCGCCTGGCTGGTGCGCTTTCACCTGCTGATGTCCGCGACCGCGTTCAAGCGCGACCTCGCCGACTTCAAGACGATCCTCGATTTCTGCGCGGTGGTGCAGAGCGCGGAGCGGTTGCGTCTGCTGCTGTGCCTGACCGTCGTCGACATCCGCGCGGTCGGGCCTGGCACGTGGAACGGCTGGAAGCGGCAGCTGCTCGGCGATCTGTACGAACAGGCCGAGGAGGTCCTGCGCCTCGGCCACAAACAGCGCGGCCGCGGCGAGCGGATCGTCGCCAAGCAGGCGGCGCTGCGCGACACATTGGGCTGGGACGCGGCGCGCTTCGAGCGATTCGTGCGGCGCTTCCCGGAAGCCTATTGGATCGCCGAGCCGGAGGACGTGCTGCTCCACAACGCCCGCTTCATCGGCAGCGTCGGCGACACGCAACTGGCGATCGACGCGCAGGTCTATGCCGAGCGGGGCGCGACCCTGGTGACGATCTATGCCGCGGACCATCCCGGCCTGTTCTACCGGATCGCGGGGGCGATCCACGTCGCGGGCGGCAACATCATCGATGCGCGCATCCACACGACGCGCGACGGAATGGCGATCGACAACTTCCTGATCCAGGATCCGCTGGGCCGGCCGTTCGACGATCCCGGGCAGCTGGCACGGATCAGGACGGCAATCGAGGACGCGCTCGCCAACCGCGGCAAGCTGGTCGACCGGCTGGTCGCCAAGCCGGCGGCGCGGACCCGCGCGGACGCCTTCGACATCAACCCCAACGTGCTGATCGACAATCACGCCTCGAACCGCTTCACCGTCGTCGAGGTCAATGCGCGCGACCGGCCGGCACTGCTCAACCAGCTCGCCCATGCGCTGGTCCAGTCGAAGGTCACGCTGCATTCGGCGCATGTCGCGACCTACGGCGAGCGCGCGGTCGACACCTTCTACGTCACCGACCTGACCGGCGACCGGATCGTCGCGCCGGCGCGGCTGCGGGCGCTGGAAAAGCGGTTGCTGGCCGCAGCGGCGGGGGAAACGGCGGAAGTGGCGGCGTAGCGGCTGACGCGAAAAGTCTCAAAGGTCGCACTACGTCTGGTAGGCACGCGATCAAACCACGGAGCAATACGACGGCAGCGTAAGCGAGGCGCGCTCGTCCTAGAGCCGATCGCCATTCGGCATGGCAGGCCATGGTTCGTCATCCCCGCGTGGGCGGGGATCCAGAACCCCTGACGTCACGGCGCTACAAGCAGCCCCCGCGCGTCTGGATTCCCGCCTGCGCGGGAATGACGGCTGGGCGTTCCAAAGCCCGCGATGCTGAATGTCGATCGGTCCTAAGGCCGTGCATCGAACGGCGAGTCTTGACAGAATTGACGCCTGAACGCGCCATCTTCACTTCCTGTGCGGCACGGATGCGGAAGGCGAATCAACCGTGAGAAAGAGCGCGCGATCACCGTGCACCCCGACGGGCTTGTAGGACAGCAGAAATGAAAACGGCGGCGCATCGCTGCGCCGCCGTCCTCCTCCGCGACGAACGGGTTAGAAGCGGATGCGGGCCGTCACGCCATAGGTGCGCGGTTCGGCGAGGAACGAGGTGAAGATCTGGTTCGACGGCGAGGTGCCGAGCTTGATCGTCGAGGCGAGGCTGCCCGCACCCTGGAACGGCGCGTTGAACGCGACCTGCTCGTAGCGGGTGTTGGTCAGGTTCTGGCCCCAGAACTCCAGCGCCCAGCGCTGGCCCGGTCCGCGAATGCCGACGCGGGCGTTGAGCAGGAAGAAGCCGTCCTGCCGCTTCTCGTAGAACAGGTCCGAACCAGTGTTGTAGTCGGAGGTCAGGCGACCGTCGACGTAGAACAGGCCGGTCAGACCCGAGCCGCCGAGTTCCGGCGTAAAGGTCATCGACGAGGTGACGACATGGCGCGGCGCGTTGGACAGCTGGCTGCCCGGCAGCAGGAACAGCTGGGCATCGAGCGCCTCGCCCGACTCACTGCCGACCAGATTGTGGCGGAAGTGGGTGTCGGCCATGGTGTAGCCGAGCGCGAAGGACAGGTCCTTGGCCGGATACAGGCCCGCTTCCAGCTCGAAGCCCTGGCTGAGCACGCCATAGCCGGTCTTGCCGGTGCAGGCGCCGGTGGTCGAACTGCCGTCCTGATCCGCACCGTTGAGGCTGGTGCCGCACGAGGTGATGTTCTGGACGATGTAGTTGGTGCCGTTGAAGGTGTTGAGCTGGAAGTTCTTGAACTCCTGGCGGAAGGCGGCGGCGTTGAAGGTGAACTGGCGGCTGGTGTACTTCAGGCCGACTTCATAGGCGTTGACCGTCTCCGGATCGAAGCGCAGCCGGCTGGCGCTGGCATTGGTCGGCGGCGAGAAGACGTTGGAGTTGAAGTCCGACCGGTCGAGATTGTAGCCGCCCGCCTTGTAGCCGCGTGAATAGGAGGCATAGACCAAAAGGTCGTTGATCGGCTTGTACGAGATCACGCCGGTGCCGGTGAATTCGCCTTCGCTCAGGCGATCCGACGGGGTCAGCGCGTTGATCGACGAGGTCGAATTGCCGGTGCAGGTCAGCGTCACGATGCCGCCGATCAGCGGCTTCAGCGCATCCGGCACCGCGGTGCTCGCCAGCAGCGGGCTGAGCGCCGCCTGCTGCGCCGGGCAGATCGTGTTGTTGTTGTTGAACGTCGCGTTGAAGTTCTTGCGTTCATGCGTGTAGCGCAGGCCGGCGGTGATCGACAGCTTGTCCGTCAGCTTGAAGATGTTGTGCGTGAAGAAGGCGTAATTCTCGCTGTCCTGATAATAGCGCGAGTTGACGTCGCCGACGTTGTTGACGGTCGACAATCGATCGATGCCGGCGAGGATCGTCGGCGTTAGGGCACCGAAGGCCGGGGTCGTGCCGGGCACCTGACCCGACAGCACGGCGCGGCCGGTGGCCGACAGACAGCCCGTCGCCGCCGGATTGCGCAGCGCAGCGGCGGGATTGATCGTCGCGACGATGCGGCAGGCGGCGAAGGCGCCGTACTGCGTGCCGAACTTGAGGTTGTCGGCGACGAGCAAATTTTCTTTGGCGTAATAGCCGCCGATCAACCAGTCGAGCTTGCCGCCGAACGCCTCGCCGTTGAGACGCAGTTCCTGCGTGAAGGTGTGGAATTGGCGGAAGGCGTTGCCGTCGTTCGGGCGATAGCCGATGTCGAGATTGCCATAGTCGATGTCGCCGGCGCCGCCGGACTTATATTCGCGATAGGCGGTGATCGAGGTCAGACCGGCGCCGCCGAGATTCCAGTCGAGCTGCGCCGACCCGCCGTAATCCTTGGTGACGTTGCTATAGGCGCGGCCGAGCGTGTTGGCGATCTGGCGGTTGTAGGGGTCCCCCGCACTCGGGAAGACGGCGCCGAGCGATTGCATCACCTGGACGATGCGGTTGCCGGCCGGGTTGATCGTGTAATCGCCGGGCACGCCGGGCGTCGGGTCGAGCTTCTCGCGCAGGTCGACATAGACCGCGCCGCAGCATTTCTCGTCGCGCCAAGTATAGTCGCCGATCAGGCGCAGCGAGATGTCGGAGGTCGGCTCGAACAGCAACTGCCCGCGCACGAAGAAGCGGTTGCGGTTGTTGTAGTCGGTATTGTTGACGACGTCGCGATAGAAGCCGTCGCGCTTGTTGTAGACGCCGTCGACGCGGAAGGCGAGCATGTCCTTGATGATCGGCCCGGTGATCGCGCCGGCAAGGCGGACGGCATTGTAATTGCCGTAGGTGCCCTCGGCATAACCGCCGAACGTATAGGACGGCGCCTTGGTGATGATGTTGATCGTGCCGGCCGAGGCGTTGCGGCCGGACAGCGTCCCCTGCGGGCCGCGCAGCACCTCGATACGGTCGACCTCGCCCAGATCGTTGAGGCCCGAGCCGGTGCGGCTGCGGTAGACGCCGTCGATGAACACCGCAACCGAGCTTTCGAGACCGGGATTGTCGCCGACGGTGCCGATGCCGCGGATGCGGGCCGAGGCATTGGCTTCCGAACCGGTCGACGAGACGAGCAGCGACGGGGTCAGCTGGGTTAGCTGGCGGATATCGGTGGCGCCGGAATTCTGCAGCGATTCGGTGCTGACCGCGGACACGGCGATCGGCACGTTGGACAGCCGCTCGGCACGGCGCGTGGCGGTGATGACGATATCGCCGGCGTTGGTCGCCTCCTGGCCGGCGGGTGGCGTCTGGCCGGCGTCGACCGAGCCGTTGGCAGTGGCGGACGTGCTGGTCTGTGCCTGGCCCTGGGTGGTCGGGGCGTCGGTCGGCTGCTGCTGCATGTCCTGCGCGACCGCGGGGGTGGCGAGTGCGATGGTGGCGGCCGAAAGCAGATACGCGGTCAGGCGCATGGGCATCCTCTCCTGTTGCCCCGGTATTTTTCATATCCGGGTTTGGAGAGAGGCTAGGGTCGCTGCAGCCGGCGCGTCCACCCGTTTTATCGCACACGGGCGTGCCAAACCCGATTTTCGAAACAGGTGTCGCCAAAGCGCAACACTCCGAGGCCGGATTGCGAACCCGTTGTTCAAAAGTTGCGCGAAAAAGGACAGAACGGGTGTCAGGCGGCCAACTGCGCCGGTGCAGGGACGGTATGTCCGGTCGGCGTCATCGGGCCGACGCGTGACCGATCGACCCGATGCCTTCGGCCCGATCGCCGTTCGACACCCGCGTGCCCCCTGCCCTGCGTCACCGCGCCAGGACGCACCTGGGTCGCGATTCGACCTCACGGTCGGTGGCGATGCCCGACAAAAAGAAACCCCAGCTTTCGCCGGGGTTACGGTGATGGACCGATGCGCCCCTCTCCCGCTGGAAGAGGGGTCGGGATCACTTGGGCGCGAGCACCATCAGCATCTGGCGGCCTTCCATGCGCGGATAGGCTTCGACCTTGGCGACTTCGGCGACCTGTTCGGCGACGCGCTGGAGCACGTTCATGCCGAGCTGGCCATGGCTGAGCTCACGACCACGGAAGCGCATCGTCACCTTGACCTTGTCGCCCTCCTCGATGAACTCGACGACCTTCTTCATCTTGGTGTCGTAATCGTGGTCGTCGATGTTCGGACGCATTTTGATCTCCTTGATCTCCTGCGTCTTCTGCGACTTGCGGGCGAGGTTCGCCTTCTTCTGCGCCTCGTACTTGTATTTGCCCACGTCGAGGAACTTGGCGACGGGCGGATCGGCGTTGGGCGACACCTCGACCAGGTCGAGCCCGACTTCCTGCGCGGCGGCCATCGCCTCGCGCGTGTACATCACGCCGAGATTCTCGCCCTCATGGTCGATCACGCGAACCTTCGGGCTTTGAATCCACTCGTTGAACCGAGGGCCGTTCATCGGTGGCGCCTGCATCGGCCGGCGCATCATGGGAGGACGTATGGGTATTTCTCCTGTGGCAATTGCCCCTTGAATATAGGGTAACCGTGGCCCGTCTGGAAGGTCGTCAACGCAGATCGGGCGGAGTGGCTTCCTCAGCGAGCATCGCGATCGCCTCGTCGACCGTCATGATCTGTTGCGCCTGGCTGCCGAGGCGACGGATCGCGACCTTGCCCTCCTCCGCCTCGCGCTTGCCGACGACGAGCAGATTGGGGACCTTGGCGACCGAATGTTCGCGGACCTTGTAGTTGATCTTCTCGTTGCGCAGGTCGGTCTCGACGCGGATGCCGGCGGCGCGCAGCTTCGCCGCCACCGCGCCGGCATAGCCATCGGCGTCCGACACGATCGTCGCGACCACCGCCTGCACCGGGGAGAGCCACAACGGGAATCGGCCGGCGTGATGCTCGATCAGGATGCCGATGAACCGTTCGAAGGTGCCGAGGATCGCGCGGTGCAGCATCACCGGGCGGTGGCGGTTGCCGTCCTCGCCGACATAGCTGGCATCGAGTCGCTCGGGCAGCACGCGATCGGACTGGATCGTGCCGACCTGCCAGGTGCGGCCGATCGCATCGGTCAGGTGGAATTCGAGCTTCGGCGCGTAGAAGGCGCCCTCGCCGGGCAGTTCCTCGAACTTCGCCTTGATCGAGTCGGGCAGGTCGGAGGCGAGCACCGCGTCGCGCAATTCCTGTTCGGACTTGTCCCACATCGCGTCATCGCCGAAGCGCTTCTCGGGACGGAGCGCCAGCTTGACCGCATAATCCTCGAAGCCGAGGTCGCGGTAGACGCTGTCGAGCAGCTCGCAGAATTTGCGCACCTCCTCGACCAACTGATCCTCGCGCACGAAGATGTGCGCATCGTCCTGCGTGAACTGGCGGACGCGCATGATGCCGTGCAGCGCGCCGTGCGGCTCGTTGCGGTGGCAGCAACCGAACTCCGCCATCCGGATCGGCAGGTCGCGGTAGCTCTTGATCCCCTGTTTGAAGATCAGCACGTGCGCCGGGCAGTTCATCGGCTTGAGCGCCATCAGGTCGCCCTCGCCCGACAGCACCGGCCCCTCCTCTTCGGTATTGGGGATTTCGTCGGGGACGACGAACATGTTCTCGCGATACTTGCCCCAGTGGCCGGACTGTTCCCACTGGCGGGCGTCCATCAGCTGCGGCGTCTTGACCTCGGCATAATCGGCGGCGTCGAGGCGGCGGCGCATATAGGCCTCGAGCTGGCGCCACAGGATATAGCCCTTCGGGTGCCAGAAGACCGACCCTTGCGCCTCCGACTGGAGGTGGAACAGGTCCATCTCCGCGCCGATCTTGCGATGGTCTCGCTTCGCCGCTTCCTCCAGGCGGAAGAGGTGCGCGTCGAGCTGCTTCTTGTTGAGCCAGCCGGTGCCGTAGATGCGGCTGAGCATCGCGTTATTCTGGTCGCCGCGCCAATAGGCGCCCGACACGCGCGTCAGCTTGAACGCCTGCGGGTCGATCCGCCCCGTCGTCGGCATGTGCGGCCCGCGGCACATGTCGAGCCAGGCGCCCTGGCGATAGATGGTGAGCTCCTCGCCCTCGGGTAGTTCGGCGGCCCATTCGGCCTTGAACGTTTCGCCCTGCTTCCGCCACGTGTCGATCAGCTGCTCGCGGCTCCACACCTCGCGCGTGAACGGCTCGTTCTGCGCGATGATGCGGCGCATCTCCGCCTCGATCGCGGGGAGGTCGTCTTCGGTGAAAGGCCGGTCCTTGGGCGCGAAATCGTAATAGAAGCCGTCGTCGGTCGCCGGGCCGAAGGTGATCTGCGTGCCGGGGAAAAGGTGCTGCACCGCCTCCGCCATGACGTGCGCGAGGTCGTGACGGACGAGCTCAAGCGCGTCCGCCTCGTCCTTGAAGGTGACGAGCGCGAGGTTGGTGTCGCCCTCGAACGGCCGGTTGAGGTCGCGTACCTGCCCGTCGATGCGCGCGGCGATCGCCGCCTTGGCGAGGCCCGGCCCGATCGCGGCGGCCACGTCCGCGGGGGTAGTCCCCGGCGCTACCTCGCGGACGGAACCGTCGGGCAGCGTGATGCGGAACATGGCGGACATGATGAACTTTCGGTCTTTGGGTGGAAGAGCCGCGAATAAAGCGGTGCGGGGTATATAGGCAAGTCGCGCGCCAAAGTCCTCCCCGCACGCGGGGAGGTGGCAGCGCGCCAGCGCTGACGGAGGGGGCTTCCGCGCAGCGCCACGCGTGTGGCCAGCCCCCTCCACCAGCTGCGCTGGTCCCCCTCCCCGCACGCGGGGAGGATTTACGCCACCCCGAACGGCACGAGGCGGTTGCTTTGCGTATGACCGATATCGGCGCGGCCGAGATAGGGTACGCCGAGGTCGCCGCACCAGCGCTGCACCATCGTCTCGATCGGCTCGTTCCATTCGGGCTCGTTGGGGGTGACCGCGGTCACCGCGCCGAGACGGACGCCGGCCAGCCCCTTCAGCTGGGTCGCATGGCCCATGTGGAACAGCAGACGGTCGATATTGTACATCGGCTCCGACACTTCCTCGATCAGCAGGACATGGTCGGTCAGGTCGGGCAGCCACGGCGTCCCGATCAGCGCGCCCAGAATCGACAGGTTGAACGCCGCCGCCGGACGGCCGTCGAGCCCCGGTTCCAGGCCGCTGCGGTCGCCGCGCGCCAGCCAGCCGAGCGAGCGCGCGATCGTCGCGTCGCCGCCCTGCCGCCGGATGTCGCTCGCCATCGGCCCGTGCACCGGCCGGCCGATCCGCCGCGCGTAGAGGGCGCCGAGCAGGAAGCCCATGTCCGAATAGCCGCAATAGCTCTTGTGCCGCGCCGCCGGCCCGAGCCGCGGCATCACCAGCGGCAGGATGCGGTTGGAGCCATAGCCGCCGCGCAGGAACCAGATCGCGTCGAAGCCGGGGTCGTTGGCGAATTCGAGAAAGGCATCGGCGCGGCGCGTGTCGGAGCCGGCGAAATGGCCGTCCTGCTCCCAGCATTGCGGATGGACGACGAGGTCGACCTCCGGATAGGCGAGCGCGGCGAAGGCGAGCGCAGGGGCTTCCGCTTCCCGGTTACCGACGCTCGCCGGGGCGACCACTCCGATCCGCATGTCTTCCCGCGCCTTCTTGCCCCTGCCGAGCCGTGCGGATAGCGCGGGGGGATGGCGAACGGCAACATCGACGGACCGCTCAGCGGCCAACGCTTCTTCCTGGTGGGCATCGGCGGATCGGGGATGATGCCGCTGGCGACGATCCTGGCCGGGCGCGGCGCGACCGTCGAAGGCTCCGACCGCGGGCTCGACCAGGGGCGCGTACCGGCCAAATTCGCCGCGCTGGAGGCGCTGGGCGTGCGGCTGTTCCCGCAGGATGGCAGCGGCGTGGTGGCGGCGGAGCAGATCGTCGTCGCCTCCGCCGCGGTGGAGGACAGCGTCGCCGACATCGTCGCGGCGACGCGGCTGGGCTGCGCACGGATGACACGGGCGCAACTGCTGAGCGAGCTGTTCAACGCGAGCGACCTGCGCATCGGCGTCGCGGGGACCAGTGGCAAGTCCACGGTCACCGGCATGATCGGCTGGATCCTCCACGCCACCGGCCGTGATCCGACGGTGATGAACGGCGCGGTGATGACCAATTTCGCCAGGCCCGACGCGCCCTTCGCCAGCGCGCTGGTGGGCGCCTATGACAAGGAGGGGGGCGACGCCTTCGTCAGCGAGGTCGACGAGAGCGACGGGTCGATCGCCTTCTACCGGCCGAGCATCGCGGTGCTCAACAACGTCAGCCTCGACCACAAGGGGCTGGACGAGCTGCGCCAGCTGTTCGGCGATTTCGCGCGGCGGGCGGAGCGGGTGGTGGCGAACGTCGGCGATGCGGAGACCGCGGCGCTGGTCGCGGGAATGGATCATGTGCTGACCGTCGCGGTCGAGGGGACGGCGGATCTCGTGGCGGAGGCCCTGGCGCCCGAGCCGTTTGCGATCGGCTTCGACCTCGTCGTGCGGACACCGTCACCCTTCGGGCGCTTCGCGCCCTCTTCCCTCTCCCGCCGGGAGAGGGAGGGAGCGCCGGAGGAGCGGAAGGGTGAGGGTGACGAGCGGCGCCGCATCCGGCTGGCGGTACCGGGGCGGCACAACGTCGCCAACGCGCTCGCCGCGATCGGGGCCGCGATGGCGGCGGGTGTACCCGGGGACGAAGCGGCGCGGGTGATCGAGGGGTTCACCGGACTGAAGCGCCGGTTCGAAAAGGTCGGCGAAGCCGCCGGCGTCACCGTGATCGACGACTTCGGTCACAACCCCGACAAGATCGCCGCGACGCTCGACACGCTGCACGCCTTTCCCGGCCGGTTGCTGATCCTGTTCCAGCCGCACGGCTACGGGCCGCTCAAGGTGATGCGGCGCGAGCTGGTCGAAAGCCTGGCGGCGCGGCTGGCGCCGGACGACCTGCTGGTGCTGCCCGACCCGGTCTATTTCGGCGGCACCGTCGCCCGCGAGGTGACCAGCGCCGACATAGTTGACGATCTTCGCGCTTATGATCGCGACGCCCGCCACGTCGCGGATCGCGCGGAAGCGGCCGCGATGCTGGTGGCAGAGGCGAGGGCCGGCGACCGGATCGTGGTGATGGGCGCGCGCGACGACACGCTGAGCCTGCTCGCCCGCGACATGTTGGAAAGTCTACGCGCCAAAACGTAAAGCTCGCTTGACGTAAAGCCTGCTTTCCATGTAAAGCCTCCTTCACATCGAGTCGAAGGAGGGTCGTGATGTTTTCCATCAAGCGCGGCGAGAAGATGAACCCCGCGCAGCGCCGCTACCTGCGCCGGTTCTTCCCGGCGATGGGCACCTATGTCGTCGTGCTGTTCACCTGCACCTGGCTGTACCGCGACCTGAAGCCAACGGGCGCGCTGCTGGTCCTGCTGTCCGTCCTGCCGGCGCTGCCGATCGTCGCGGCGATCCTCGTCATGGGCGCCTATCTGATCGAGGAGCGCGACGAGTTCATCCGCAGCCGGCTGGTCGCCTCGATGGTCGGCGGCCTCGGCATCATGCTCGCCATCACCACGGTCTGGGGGTTTCTGGAAAACGGCGGCGCGGTGGCGCATTTCCCGACCTATCTGACCTTCCCCTTGTGGTGCGCGTGTTTCGGCCTGTGGCAGTGCGTCACCGGCCTGCGCGACCGCGCGACGGGGGACGCGGCATGAGCGTCGAGCCCAAGCGATCCGCCGGTCTCGCCTACGTGCGACGCGTGCTGCCGACGATGGCCGTGTATCTGGGCCTCCTCGTCCTGCTGCCGTTCGCGATCCATTATCCGCACCTCAGCGGGCCGCCGCTTTGGCTGCTGGCGATCGTCCCCGCCGTGCCGCTGTCGGCCGTCTTCTGGTTCTACGGCCGCTATCTGGTCGAGGAGCCTGACGAATACGTTCGGATGCTGGAGGTGCGCAAAGCATTGATGGCCACGGGGGTCGTCATGGGCGCGGCGAGTGCCTGGGGCTTCCTCGAAATGTTCGCCCAGGCGCCACACGTGCCGCTGTATGCGGCGCCGATCGCCTGGTTTCCCTGCCAAGGCATCGCCGCCCTGATCGTGGCCGCCGCCGAACGCAGGAGCAACCCATGAACAACCGCCTGCGCGTGCTGCGCGCCGAGCGGGGGTGGTCGCAGCAGGATCTGGCCGAGCGGCTGGAGGTCAGCCGCCAGAGCGTCAACGCGATCGAGACCGGCCGCTACGACCCCTCGCTCCCCCTCGCCTTCAAGATCGCCGAACTGTTCGGCCTCGCCATCGAGAACGTCTTCGTCAGCCCGTCCAAGGAGAGTGAATCATGATGTCGCACTTGCCGCTTCGCATCGCCGCGTCGCTGTTGACACTGGGCGTCGTGCTCCATCCCGCCGCCGGCCATGGCCAGACCGCGGCGACCGCCGGCGGGGCGACCCACCTGCCGCATATCTCCGTCCGCTCGGCCGGCACGGGCAGCCCCGTCTTGCTGATCCCCGGCCTGTCCTCCCCCGCGGCGGTGTGGGACGCCAGCGTCGCCCAGCTCGCGCCGCACCACCGCGTCATCACCGTGCAGGTCAACGGCTTCGCGGGCGACGCGCCGGGCGCGAACCTGTCACCCGGCATCCTGGCGGGCGTCGTCGCCGACCTGCACGGCTATCTGGCGGCGCAGAAGCTCGCCGGCGTGCCGGTCGTCGGCCATTCGATGGGCGGGCTGCTGGCGATGCAATTCGCCCTCGCCCATCCGGGCGACGTCGGCCGGATCATGATCGTCGATTCGCTGCCCTTCTACGGCCGGCTGTTCGGCCCGACGATGACCCCGGCGATGATCGAGCCGCGCGCGAAGATGATGCGCGAGGCGATGGCGGCGCGATACGGCAAGCCCGCCGACCCGGCGGCGACCGCGGCGCTGGCCAATCAGATGGCGCTGAAGCCCGAGTCGCGCGCCAAGGTGACCGCCTGGGTCGGTCAGGCCGACGCCCGTGTCGGCGCGCAGGCGATGTACGAGGATCTGACCACCGACCTCACCGCCGACCTGCCCAAGCTCCGTGCGCCGGTGACGCTGGTCGTGCCGTACAATGCAATGCTGCCGCAGGCGCAGGTCGATGCCCTCTATCGGGGCGCCTATGCCGGTACGCCGACGCTGTCGGTGGTCGAGATCGGCGATGCCGCCCATTTCGTCATGCTCGACCAGCCGGAGGCCTTCGCCAAGGCGCTGGACGACTTCCTGCGCTGAGACAGCGGTTTCGCCGATCCTGATTGACCCCAGCCCCCCGCCGCGGCCAGACTGCGCGGCGGGGGGATTATCATGACTGAATATCGCGACGGCGGGACGCGCGCGTTCCGCTTCACCGGCAGCTGGCAACAGTATGCGCCGATCGCCTTCACCAATCTGCTGCTGACGATCGTCACGCTCGGCATCTACAGCTTCTGGGGCAAGGCGCGGACGCGGCGCTACCTGTGGAGCCGCACGATCTTCATCGACGACCGGCTGGAATGGACCGGCACGGGCCTCGAGCTGTTCATCGGCTATCTGCTCGCGATCGTCTTCTTCGCCCTGCCGTTCGGCCTGATCAACCTGATCCTGCAGGGCGTGATGATGCGCGGTCATCCCGGTGCCGGCGGGCTGATCGTCATGCTGCTCTACCTGACCGCGCTGTTCCTGGTCGGCGTCGCGCGGTTCCGCGCGCTGCGCTACCGGCTCAGCCGGACCTTGTGGCATGGCATCCGCGGCGGCAGCGACGAACAAGGCGTCGGCTATGGGCTCGGCTATTTCTGGCGATCCTTGGTGGCGATGCTGACGATCTGGCTGATGACGCCCTGGTCGATGGCGAAACTGTGGAACACGCGCTGGAATGCGATGAGCTTCGGCTCGCTGCGCTTCCACAGCGCGGCGCGATGGCAGCCGGTGTTCGGGCGGTTCCTGCTCTTCTATCTGGCACCGGTGGTGCTGTTCGCCGCAATGGGTGTGCTGATCGGTATCGTCGCCGGAGTCGGCGGCACGCAGGCGTTCCGGCCTGGGCAAGTGCCGTCCGGTGGGTTGATCGTCACCTTCGTCCTTGCCGGCCTGGCCTTTTACCTCATCTTCTTCGGCCTGCTCGGGCTGATCGCCATGGCGTTTTTCTCCGCCTTCTTCCGCGAGGCGGTGGGGGCGACGACATTGGGCGACCTCAGCTTCGGGTTCGAGGCGACGACCCGCGACTGGGTGATGCTGTTCCTCGGCAATTATGCGCTGATCTTTTTCACCTTCGGGATCGGCTACATCTTCGTGCCCTATCGCAACTGGGCCTTCTTCGTGCGGCACATGGCGGCCTATGGCAGCGTCGCCACCGACGCATTGACCCAGTCGCAGACACGCGAGCCCGGCCAGGGCGAGGGCCTGCTGGACGCGTTCGATGTCGGCGCCTTCTGACGCGGACGCGCCGGCGGACGGCGCCGACGAGGCGGACGGCGCCTGGGCCTGGCATTATGACGGCGTGACCGCACTGCGCCGGCGGGTGCGGCTGGTGGTGGCGGGCGATCATCTCCAGCTCGACGAGGACGGCGTGCGCGGCGAGGCGCTGCCGCTTGCCCGGCTGGTGCCCGGCCATGCCGATACCGGCCGGGTCAGCTATGGCCTGCGCGACCGGCCCGGCTGGCGGATCGACCTGACGCCACCGGTGCCTGCAGCGCTGGAACGACGCCTGCCGCGCCCGACCCGCTACGGCGGCTGGGTCGAACGGCTGGGACTGTGGCGTGCGGCCGGCGTGTTCGCGGTGATCGCCGTGCTCACCGTACTGGTCGTGCTGCGCACCCCGGCCTTGCTGGCGCGACTGGTGCCGGCGAACGTCGAGCGGCAGCTGGGCGAGGCGATGATCGGCGATTTCGGCCGGCGCGGCTGCCGCGACACGGCGGGGCGCGCGGCGCTGGCGACGCTGGCGGCGCGCATCGACCCGGACGACCCGACGCTGGAAGTCGACGTCGTCAAGCTGCCGATGGTGAATGCGGTGACGCTGCCCGGCGGCCGGATCGTCGTGTTCGACGGACTGCTCCAGGCGGCCGCCTCCCCGGACGAGGTGGCGGGGGTGATCGGGCATGAGATCGGCCATGTCCGCCACCGCGACGTGATGGAAAGCCTGCTGCGCCAATTCGGCCTGTCGATGCTGCTCGGCGGGCTGGAGGGGCATGTCGGCAATTATACCAACGCGCTGCTCGCCACCGCCTATTCGCGCGACGCGGAGGCCAAGGCGGACGATTATGCGATCACGGCACTGCGTGACGCCAAGGTGTCGCCGCTGCCGACCGCCGCCTTCTTCGACCGGCTGGGGCGCGGCGGCACCGGCAAGGCGGAACGGATGATGGCCTATGTCGCGACGCATCCGGTATCGGCGGACCGGGCGCGCCGCTTCCGCGCCAGCATCGTCAGGGGCACGGCCTATACGCCGGCGCTGGATGCGGCGGAGTGGCAGGCGCTGAAAGGCATCTGCCGCGGCGACACCGACACGATCGACTGGCGTTTCTGATCGGAGCGGCCGGCACCCGCCGGCGCCTCGATCAGCGGAAGTTGTCGGCGTAGGCCTGCAGCTTCAGCGTGCGCGGCGGCGCCGGGATCAGTTCGTAGTCGAAGCCCTGCGCCTCGCAATAGGCGATCGCCGCCTCCTGCGTCGGGAAGAACAGGCGGACCTGTTCGCGCGTGTCGCCGCTGCCCGCCCAGCCGGTCAACGGATCGGGCTTCTTGGCTTCGGCCGGCTCGAATTCGAGCTGCCATTGGCTGGTCCGGTACTTGCCGGACTGCATCGCGTTCTTAGGGCGCTGGAAGATGCGGGCGGTGGGCATGATGGCTCCTTAACGCGCGAGCGGGCTTCGGGGAAGCGGGGGAAGCGGGGTTTGTTGGGAGCGTGCTTCCCCCCTATTGTCATCATCCCGACGAAGGCCGGGATGACGAAGGTAGGGAGGGTAGCCCCTCACCCCCGCCGCGCGTCGGCCTTCTTGGTGCGCAGCGTCGCAGAGGCCGCGGTGGGATCGTCGGGCCAGGGGTGCTTCGGGTAGCGGCCGCGCATCTCCTTCGCCACCGCGGCCCAGCTGCCGCGCCAGAAGCCGGGCAGGTCGCGCGTCGTCTGGATCGGGCGGCCGGCGGGGCTGGTCAGGCTGAGCACCAACGGCACGCGCGCCTCGCCGACGGTGGGATGATCGGCAAGGCCGAACAGCGCCTGGACGCGCAGCTCGACCTTCGGGCCGGCTTCCGCGGCGTAATCGATCGCATGCGTGCTGCCGGCGGGGCTGGTAAAATCCGCCGGGGCGAGCCGGTCGAGCCGCTGCAGCTCGGTCCAGCCGATCAGATTGCGCAATGCCTCGGTCAGCGCGCCAGGGGGAATCGCGTCGAGCCGGCGGCGGCCGACAAGCAAGGGCGGCAGCCATTCGTCGAGCCGTTCCGCCATCATCGTTTCCAGCGGCACGCCCGCATAAGCGGCACGGCGGCGCAGCGCGGCGGCCCCCTCGCTCCACGGCAGCAGCTCCAGTCCGCGCGTTCGCACCGCCTCGAGCAGGGCGGCGGCGATCGCCTCGGGATCGGCATGGGGGTCAGGGCCGCTCGACAGGCGCAGCGCGCCGAGCCGCCGTTCGCGGCTGGTAACGACGCCGCCGGTCGCGGGATCAAAGGTCACGTCGCGATGGGTCGCGATCCGGTCGGCGAACAGCCGCTCGATCGTCGCCAGCGTGATCGGCGCCGCGGCGAGGATGCGCGCCGCCGAGGCCGCGCCCTGCGTCTCCGCCACCGCCAGCCATTCGGCCCGGGCGAGATTGCTGGCGGGATCGAGGCGGAAGCCGCGACCGCCTGCCGACGCCCAATGTTCGCCGCTCGCATCGCGGCGGCGCGCGACGCGATCGGGAAAGGCGAGTGCGATCGCCACCTCGACTCCCTCGTCCGCCGCCGCCGCGCCGCCGGCGAGCTTGGCCCAGCGGTCGGCGAGCTGGCGCGCGGCCTTGGCCTTGGGACCGCGATCGGCACGCCAACGCTTCAGGCGGGAGTCGAGGTCGGGGTCGGTGCCGCCCAGCCCGCGTTCGGACAGCAGCACCGCGACCTCGGCAGCGACACGCCCCTGCCCCAGCTCGCCGGCGCGCAGCAGCATATGGGCGAGGCGCGGCGGCATCGGCATGGCGGCGATGCGGCGGCCGTGCGCGGTCGGACGGCCGCTGTCGTCGATCGCCGCGATTCCGAGCAGACGCGCGCGCGCTTCCTGCACCGCGGCCTCGGGCGGCGGGTCGAGCCAGGCAAGATCGCGTGGGTCGCCCACCCCCCAGATGGCGCAGGCGAGGACCAGGCCGGACAAATCCGCCTCCAGGATCTCCGGCGGGTCGAAGCGCGGCAGGCCGGCGGTCGCCGCCTCCTCCCACAAGCGGTAGGCGACGCCCGGCCCCTGGCGTGCGGCGCGGCCGGCGCGCTGGGTCACCGCCGCCTGGCTGGCACGTTCGGTGACGAGGCGGGTCATGCCCGCGGCGCGATCGTAACGGGGGCGGCGGGCGAGGCCGGAATCGACGACGACGCTGATGCCGTCGAGGGTCAGGCTGGTTTCGGCAATGCTGGTGGCGAGGACGAGCTTGCGACGGCCGTCCGGCTCGGGACGAATGGCGGCACGCTGCGCGGCGGGGTCGAGGCTGCCGTGCAACTGGTGGACGGCGATCGACTCCGGCAGGTCGGCGAGCCGTTCCTCGACGCGGTCGATCTCGCCGACGCCGGGCAGGAAGGCTAGCACGCCGCCGCTTTCCTCGGCCAGCGCGCGGCGGATCGCGGCGGCCATGCCGTCCTCGATCCGCGCGGTCGCGTCGCGACCGAGATGGCGGAGGGTGAGCGGATAGCTGCGGCCCTCGCTCTCGATGATCGGCGCCGCCGGCCCGTCGGCGCCCATCAGCGTCGCGAAGCGGCTGCCGTCGAGCGTCGCCGACATGGCGACGAGGCGCAGATCGGGGCGCAGTGCGCCCTGCGCGTCGAGCGCCAGGGCGAGGCCGAAATCGCCGTCGAGGCTGCGTTCGTGGACCTCGTCGAACAGCACGGCGGAGATACCGGCGAGTTCCGGATCGGCCTGGATGCGCGCGACGAAAATCCCCTCCGTCACCACCGTCACCCGCGTCGCGGCGGAGCGGCGCGAGTCCATGCGGGTGGCATAACCGAACGTGCCGCCGACCGCCTCGCCGGCGAGCGCCGCCATCCGCTCGGCCGCGGCGCGCGCGGCGAGGCGGCGGGGCGAAAGCAGCAGCACCTCGCCCGTGCACCAATCCTCGCCAAGCAGCGCCGGCGCGACCGCGGTGGTCTTGCCCGCCCCGGGTGGCGCGACCAACACGGCGTTGCTCGCGCGGCGCAGGGCGGCAAGCAGGTCGGGCAGCACGGCATGGATCGGCAGGTCGGACACGATGGCGGCGCCTTGCCACGAAAGGTCGCGCGCCGACAATGCGCGCCGACCGGCGCGAAAGGGCTTTCGGTCGACGCCTTTCGGTGGTTAGCTCCCGCGCTAACGGTTTCGGAGACGCATCATGGGTCTGTTGGACGGCATCCTGGGGCAGGTCGCGGGCAATCCGGCGATCACCAATCTCGCGGAGAAGATCGGCCTGTCGCCCGAGCAGGTGACGCAGGCGATCGGCGCGCTCGGCGCGGCGCACGGCGAGCCCGGCGACACCGTCGCCAGCGCCGCCGATTCGACCGGCCTGCCGCAGGATGCGCTGCACCAGATCCTGGAGCATCTCGGCGGCGAAGGTGCGCTGGCGGACATCGGTCGCGTGGTCGGCGGCGGCGTCAGCGAGGGCGACGGCGGCGGGATCGCCGGCGGTCTGGGCAGCATGTTCGGCGGGCTGTTCGGCAAGTCCTGACGTCCTATCATCACCCGGGCCGGCGGTGGTAAGCGGGTCGGGGCGGCCGGCTGCGGCCATGGGGACGATGCGTGCACATCCACTTTCATCACGACGACCATGACGACCACGGCCAGCACGGTCATGGTCACGGGCACGGGCACGGGCACGGGCACGGGCACGGGCATAGCCACAGCCACGGGCATGGCCACAGCCATGCGCCGGCCAGCTTCGACCGTGCCTTCGCGATCGGTATCGGGCTCAACATCGCCTATGTCGCGGCGGAGGCGGGCGCCGGGCTGTGGACGGGATCGGTCGCGCTGCTCGCCGATGCCGGGCACAATCTGTCCGACGTGCTCGGCCTCGCGGTCGCCTGGGGCGGCGCGACCCTGGCCAAGCGCGGGCCAACCAAGCGCTTCACCTATGGCCTGAAGGGATCGACGATCCTGGCGGCGCTGCTCAACGCGCTGCTGCTGCTCGTCGCGCTGGGCGCGATCGTGCTGGAGGCGGTGCAGCGGATCGGCGATCCGCCGCCGCTCGCCGGCCTGACCGTATCGGGCGTCGCCGCGATCGGCATATTGGTCAACGCCTTCACCGCCTGGCTGTTCGCCAGCGGGCGCAAGGACGACGTCAACCTGCGCGCCGCCTATCTGCACATGGCCAGCGACGCCGCGGTGTCGGCCGCGGTCGTCGTCGCCGGCGCGGTGATCTGGGCGACGGGGATCGGCTGGATCGACCCGGTGATCAGCCTGGCGATCGCGGCGATCATCTTCTGGCAGACCTGGGGCCTGCTGCGCGAGACGGTGGAGATGTCGCTGTCCGCGGTGCCGCGTGGCATCGATTACGATGCGGTGTCGCAGGCGCTGCTCGCGCTGCCCGGAGTCGAGAAGCTGCACGACCTGCACATCTGGGCGATGTCGACGACCGAGCCGGTGCTGACCGCGCATCTGTTCATGCCGGGCGGTACGCCGAGCGACGCCTTCCTGGCGGAGGCACAAGACATGCTGCACCATCGTTTCGGCATCGGCCATACCACGCTGCAGGTCGAGACTGGGGCCGACGGTTGCGAGGTCGGCTGCTGAGGCGGAACATATCGGGAGACGGATGATGGCCGGATGGCGGGGACTGGCGGCGATGCTGCTTCTGGCGAGCGCGCCGGTGACCGGACAGGCGAACGGCGGTGCCGCACCCGCGCCGACGGCGGCGCCGCTCGCCCTGCCCGACATGCCGCTCCACGATCCGTGGATCGTCGCCGATCCGACAACGCGCACCTATTGGCTGTTCACCCGCAACGAGGCGGCGGTCAGCGGCGACAGGCGGCTGGGCATCATGGCCTATACCAGCCGCGACCTGCGCCACTGGACGCGGCCGGTGGTGGTGTTCGCGCTGCCGGAGGGGGGCTGGGCGAACGACGGCGCCTGGGCGCCGGAGGTGCATCGCTGGCGCGGGCGCTGGTACCTCTTCTCCACCTACCACAATGAATCCGCGCAGCTGCCCGCCGACGGCGCGCGCCGGCCGGTCCGGCGCGGCACGACGCTGGCGGTCGCCGACCGGCTGGGCGGGCCGTTCCGCCCGCTGCGCGACAATGCGCCGGTCGCCGATCCCGGACTGATGACGCTGGACGGCACGCTCTACGTCGATCCGGCGGGCAAGCCGTGGTTCGTCTATGCGCACGAATGGGTGCAGATCGGCGACGGCACGATCGAGGCGCTGCCGCTCGACGCGTCGCTGGCCGCCGCGGGGCCGCCACGCACGCTGTTCCGTGCCTCGTCGGCGCCATGGGCCAAGGCCAATCGCGAGGTGCCGGGCGACCCGACCTGGGTCACCGACGGGCCGGAGCTGTTCCGCACGCGCACCGGCACGCTGCTGATGCTGTGGTCGAGCTATGACGCCACGGGCTATGTCCAGGGGCTGGCGCGGTCGCGATCGGGGACGCTCGATGGCCCCTGGGAGCAATTGCCGCCGCTGCTGCGCGGCGACAGCGGGCATGGCATGCTGTTCCGCCGGTTCGACGGAACGCTGATGCTGATCGTGCACCGGCCGTTCCACAAGGCGCGCGGCAAGCTGTACGAAGTTCGGGACGACGGCGACCGGATCACCCTGGTGCGCGAGGCGACCGAACTGGATGGCGAGACCAGGCCGGTGATGTGAGCGGGCTTGGCGCGTAGCCGCGTCAGCGGCGGCGGAGATCGCGGATACATTCCTCCCCGCCCGCGGGGAGGTGGCAGCGCGCCAGCGCTGACGGAGGGGGCTCGCCACGCCGCGCGCGCTTGGGGAAGGCCCCCTCCACCAGCCTTCGGCTGGTCCCCCTCCCCGCGTGCGGGGAGGAATGGGATGTGGCCGCGGCTTCGCGCGTCCGTCAGTACGCCCGCGCCACCGCGAAGGCGACCGCCTCGACCATCGCGTCCTTCGCCTTGCTCGCCGGGAAGCCGGCGATCGCGTCGATCGCGCGCTGGCCATAATGGCGGGCGCGGGCGAGCGTGTCGTCCACCGCGCGGGTCTTGCGGACTAGGTCGATCGCATGGGCGAAGTCCGCATCGGAGGCGCGACGGCCCTCGACCGCATCCTTCCAGAACTTGCGATCCGTCTCGTCGCCGCGGGCCAGTGCCAGGATCACCGGCAGCGTCATCTTGCCTTCGCGGAAGTCGTCGCCGGCATCCTTGCCCATCGTGCCCGCGTCGGAGACATAGTCGATCGCGTCGTCGACCAGCTGGAAGGCGATGCCGAGGTTGCGACCATAGGCGTCCAGCGCCGCCTCGTCCGCCTCCGGCCGCTCCGCCACCACCGCGGCGATGCGGCAGGCGGCGGCGAACAGCGCGGCGGTCTTGGCGTCGATGATGTCGAGATAGCGTTCCTCGGGCAGGTCGATACGCCGTGCCGCAGTAAGCTGGTTGACCTCGCCTTCCGCGATCACCGCGGAGGCGTTCGACAAAATCCGCAACACCTTCAGCGACTCGGCCTCGACCATCAATTCGAAGCTGCGGCTGAACAGGAAGTCGCCGACCAGCACGCTGGCGGGATTGCCCCAGATGATGTTGGCGGTGCGCTTGCCGCGGCGCAGGTCGGAGCCGTCGACGACATCGTCGTGCAGCAGCGTCGCGGTGTGGATGAACTCCACCGCTGCGGCGAGGACGTGGTGGCGCACCCCCTCGTAACCGAGCAGCCGCGCGCTCGCGAGGGTAAGCATCGGCCGCATGCGCTTGCCACCGCCCGCGATCAGATGGCCGGCGAGTTCGGGGATCAGCGGAATGTCCGACCGCATCCGGTCGACGATCACCGCATTGACGTGATCCATGTCGCCCGCGACCAGCCGGAGCATCGGCTCCAGCGAGGGGGCATGGGCATCGAGGCGCTGGACGGTGGCGGTCATCTCTGCTGCGCTGTGGCGACTGGCGCGCGCGAAGGCAAGCCTTGCCCGAAGCCCGACTTGCTATCATGGAGCAACCGGCGGACGACGGAAGGGCTGAGATGAGCGACGCGACTTTGCAGGGCTATCGCAAGAGCATCGACAATATCGACGCGGCGCTGGTCCATCTGCTCGCCGAACGATTCAAGGTCACGCAGGCGGTCGGCCGCCACAAGGCGACCACCGGCCTGCCCGCCGCCGACCCCGGTCGCGAGGAACGCCAGATCGCGCGGCTGCGCTCGCTGGCCGAGGATGCCGAGCTGGATCCGGAATTCACCGAGAAGTTCCTGCGCTTCATCATCGACGAGGTGATCCGCCACCACGAACAGCTGCGCGGGTGACGCCCCCTTTCGCATCGCCTGGCAAGGAACCAGATATGCGCTGCTATGATATTGGTTTCCTTGGCTTTAGCGGTCGCGGCGGCGGGCGCGCCCGGTTCCATCACGGGGGTTTGGCACAATCCCAAGAATACGGTCGCGGTACAGACCGGGCCGTGCGGGGTGCGCCTGTGCGGCTGGATCGTCCGCGCCAGCGACAAGGCGCAGGCGGATGCGGCAAGGGCGGGCGCACCGCCGCTGATCGGCACCGCGCTGCTGCGCGGCTATCGCGTCAGCGGATCGGCGCGCTGGTCCGGACAGATCTGGGTACCCGACATGCGTCGCGCCTTCGGGTCGACGATCACGATGGTCGATGCCGACACATTGAGCGTCAAAGGGTGTCTGATCGGCGGTCTGATCTGCAAATCGCAACTGTGGCGGCGGGGCTGAGCGCGTGACCGGCGGCCGGTTCATCGCGGTCGAAGGGGTCGACGGTTCGGGCAAGAGCGGCGTCGTGCGCGCGCTGATCGCGGCGCTGGCGTCGCGCGGGCATGCGGCGCTGGGCACGCGCGAGCCCGGCGGCACGCCGCAGGGCGAGGCGCTGCGCGGCCTGCTGCTCGCCGGGGCGGACGAGGCGTGGGAACCGCGCGCGGAGCTGCTGCTGATGACCGCGGCGCGCGTCCAGCATGTCGCGCGCGTGGTGCAGCCGGCGGTAGCGGCGGGGACGATCGTCGTCTCGGATCGCTATGCCGGTTCGACCCTGGCCTATCAGGGCGCGGGCCGCGGCATGGACGAGAGGCTGATTCGCGGGCTGCATGCGACGATGGTCGACGACCTCTGGCCCGATCTGACACTGGTCCTCGATCTCGATCCGGCAATCGGGTTGGCGCGATCGAAGCGGCGGCTGGCGGCGGACCAGATCGACGAGGGCCGGTTCGAGGCGCTCGACCTGGCCTTCCACCAGAGGATCAGGGCCTCGTTCCTGGCGCAGGCGGCGGCGGCTCCGTTACGGCATGCGGTGATCGACGCCGGCGGCACGCCCGCGGCGGTGCAGGAGGCCGCGATCGCGGCGGTCACGCCGTTCCTGCCGGTCGACCCGACTTAGCGGCCAAAGCACCGCCGGATCGAATGACCGGCAGCGTACGCAATTTGTCCGACATCACATGGATTGGTGCAACCGCCCCACCGCCGTTCTAGGGGGGGAGCCATGTCATCCAACGATGCGGTCGCCATGACCATCGAACAGCAGCATGACGCCATCATGCAATGCTGCGGCAGCCTGCAGGCCGCCCTTGCAGCGGGTCCCGGCGATCTTGCCGTCGCTCAGGTCAGGTTGAGGCTGGCGGGCTTGCTGCAAACCAACCTCGCATCCGAGGAACGCGAGCTGAACGCCCCGATCCGCCGGCTTCCGACCGCGGACCGGCCGCGCGACTTCGTGCGGCTCGGGGGTGAGGCCGCCGATCTGCGCGCGCGCTATTCGGAACATGTTGGGCGCTGGACGCCGGCTGCCATTGATGCCGACTGGAGCGGCTATGTCCGTTCCGCGACGACGCTGATCCAGCAGGTTCGCGACCATCTTGCTGCCAAGCAGCGGGTCCTGCCCGAGTGGAAGCGAGCGGCCCTGCGCCAGACGCGGGATGCGTCGCACTAGACGGTATCGGCATCGATTGCTGGCGACAGGACGATCGAGCTAGGCCGTTCGGGTCGGCAGTCGCGCTACCGCCCCGTCCACTTCCCCGGCCGCTTCTCGACGAAGGCGGCCATGCCTTCCTTCTGGTCGGCGGTGCCGAACAGGCCGTTGAACAGACGGCGTTCGAACTGGACGCCCTGCGCCAGCGTCGTTTCGAACGCGGCGTCGACCATCTCCTTGTTGGCCTTGACCGCGAGCGGCGCCATGCCGGCGATCGTCTGCGCCGTCTTCACCGCTTCCTCGACCAGATCGTCGGCGGGAACGATGCGGCTGACCAAACCGGCGCGCTCCGCCTCGGCGGCATCCATCATCCGGCCGGTGAGGCACATCTCCATCGCCTTGGCCTTCCCGACCGCATGGGTCAGCCGCTGCGAGCCGCCCATGCCGGGGGTAACGCCCAGCTTGATCTCGGGCTGGCCGAACTTGGCCGTGTCGGCGGCGAGGATGAAGTCGCACATCATCGCCAGTTCGCAACCGCCGCCCAGCGCATAGCCGGCGACCGCCGCGATGATCGGCTTGCGCGTGCGGGTCAGCGTCTCATAGCCGGCGAAATGGTTGGTGGCGTACATGTCCGCGAAGGACATCGCCTGCATTTCCTTGATGTCGGCCCCCGCCGCGAACGCCTTGGCGCTGCCGGTGATCACCGCGCAACCCTGGCTGTCGTCGGCGTCGAAGGCGGCGAGCGCGGCGATGAGATCGGCGAGCACCTGCGCGTTGAGCGCGTTGAGCGCCTGCGGGCGGTTGAGCGTGATCAGCGTGGCATTGTCGCGCTGTTCGACGAGGATGGTGTCATATTCGGCCATGTGCGTGTCCTCAGTCGTGGGGGGTCCAGGCCTCTGCTGCGGGCAAGGGCGCGAAGATCTGGTCGATGACGTGGTCGGTGACGCCTTCCGGCGTCGCCGGGTCCCAGCGCGGCGCATTGTCCTTGTCGACAATCACCGCGCGCACGCCCTCCAGGAAGTCGTGACGCTGGACCATGCGGCCGGCGACGGCATATTCCTGCCGCATCTCGTCGGCGAAGCTCTGCATCGCGGCGCCGTCGTACAACAGCCGCAGGCCGACCTTCATCGCCAGCGGCGACTTGGTGCGGATCACCGCCAGCTGCGCGCGCGCGAATTCGCCGTCGTCCGCCTCCAGCGCGGCGATGATCGTCTCCAGGTCGTCGGCGGCGAACAGGCGGTCGATGTCGGCACGATGGGCGGCGATCGTGCCCTCCCCCGGCGTCTCCGCCAGCCCGTCCAGCGCCGCCACCATGGCGTGCGGATCGGCCAGGATCGCCGCCTTGGCCTCGTCGAGCCGTGCCGCCGGCAGATAATGCGTCGCGAGCCCGAGCGCGGCGCAGTCCGCCCCATCCAGCCGGTGACCGGTGACCGCCAAAAAGGCGCCCACCCGCCCCGGCAGTCGCGACAGATACCAGCCACCGCCGACATCGGGAAACAGGCCGATGCCCGATTCCGGCATCGCGAGTCGCGTGTTCTCGGTCGCGACGCGGTATCGGCACGGCAGGGCGATGCCGACGCCGCCGCCCATGGTGATGCCGTCCATGAACACGACGCTGGGCTTGGCGAAGGTGAAGAGGGCGTGGTTGAGACGATATTCGAGATGGAAGAAGGCGCGCGCCGCCTCGCCGTCGCCGGCGCCGCTGTCGGCGAGCAGACGGATGTCGCCGCCCGCGCAAAAGCCCCGCGACAGCTTCGGATCGCCATCGGGTGCGGGGAGATGGTCGAGCATCACCGCGGCGACCGCGGCATCGCCGCGCCAATCGTCGAGCGCGGCGAGCATCGCGGCGCACATGTCGCGGTTGAGCGCGTGCAGCGCCTTGGGGCGGGACAGGCGCAGGCGGCCGACCGCACCTTCGATGGCAATGGTGACGTCGCTGGTCATTGGCCGGTCTTCTAGCCTGTGCGGCCGCCGGGTCCATACCGATGCGCCAAATTGACGGGTGACATCTGTTGACACAGGCACTTGGCCTGTCCACGTCCAATCCATGGCCAACCGTCAATCGCGCAATATCTCCCTGACGTCCGAATTGGATGCGTTCATCGATGGCGCTTTGGCGACGGGCGATTACGGCAATGCGAGCGAAGTGGTGCGGACCGCGCTGAAGCTGCTGCGCGACAACGAGAGCAGCGTCACCCGCGCGGTGGCGAGCGACCGCTGGCCGATCGGCGACGGCGAATGCGCGCACCTGATCCGCGAGCGCGACTGGAGCCGGACGCATCTCGGCCCGATCGAAAGTTGGCCGGAGGCCTTGCGGCTGACCGTCTCCAACATCGTCAATTCGCCGGTGCCCAAGGTGCTGATGTGGGGCCGCGACGGCCTGATGCTGTACAACGATGGCTATATCGCCGTGGCGGGCGCCCATCACCCGCACGCGCTGGGTGCCACGGCGCGGACGATCTGGCCCGAAATCTGGGATTGGAACAGCGCGATCCTCGAGCGCGGCTTTGCCGGCGAGGTCATCTCCTATCGCGACCAGCCGATGCAGCTGAACCGCTCAGGCCGGCTCGAACAGCTGTATTTCGACCTGTTCTACACGCCCATCTATCTGCCCGACGGCAGCGTCGGTGGGGTGATGTGCACCGTGCTGGACAACACCGCCCGCATCGCCATGGAGGCGGCGCTGTCCGCCAGTGAGCACGAATTGCGTACGATCACCGATGCGCTGCCGGTGCTGATCTCCTACGTCGATCGCGATCAGATCTATCGGTTCGCCAACAGCTATTACGAACACTGGTTGGGCGTGCCGGGCGCGGTGACGATCGGGAAGCACATTCGCGACGTGATCGGTGCGGACCTGTATGCCGAGCGCGAGCCGCTCATCGCGCGGGCGCTCGCCGGCGAGCCGATCGTCAGCGAAGGCCCGATGCCGCATCGCGACGGGACGCCGCGACGGGCGGAAATCCGCTATCTGCCGCGGCTGGAGGCGGACGGCAGCGTCGCGGGCTTCCACATCCTGGTCGCCGACATCGAGGAGCGGGCGCAGCGCGAGGCGGAGGTGCGCGCCAGCAACGATCGTTTCCGCGCGGCGATGGAGGCGGTGCACGGCGTGCTGTGGACCAACACCGCCGACGGCCGCATGGAGGGTGAGCAGCCGGGCTGGCAGGCGCTGACCGGCCAGACGGCGGAACAATACCGGGGATACGGCTGGGCGCAGGCGGTGCATCCCGACGATGCGCAGCCGACCGTCGTCGCCTGGGAAGCGGCGGTCGCGGCGCAGACGATGTTCGTCTTCGAACACCGCGTCCGCCGGCATGACGGCGCATGGCGCAACTGCCTGATCCGCGCGCTGCCGATCAAGGACGGCCAACGGATCGTCGAATGGGTCGGCGTCCACACCGACATCACCGAACAGCGCGCCGCCGAACAATCGCTGCGCGACCAGGCCGATGCGCTCGCCCGTCAGGTCCGCCATCGCGAGCGCGCGGAGGAACAGCTCCGGCAGCTCAACGAGAATCTCGAGGCGCGGGTGATCGCCGAAATCGGCGAGCGCCGCGCCGCCGAGGCCGCGCTGGCCCAGGCGCAGAAGATGGAGACGATCGGCAAGCTGACCGGCGGCGTCGCGCACGATTTCAACAATCTGCTGCAGGTCGTCTCAGGCAATCTGCAGCTGCTCGCCAAGGACATCGTCGGCAACGAGCGCGCCGAGCGCCGCGTCGCCAATGCGATGGCGGGCGTGTCGCGCGGGTCGAAGCTCGCCGCGCAACTGCTCGCCTTTGGCCGGCGGCAAGCGCTGGAACCCAAGGTCGTCAACGTCACCCGCTTCGTGCAGGGCATGGACGACCTGCTGCGCCGCGCGATCGGCGAGGCGATCGAGATCGAGACGGTGTTCGGCGGCGGCCTGTGGAACTGCTTCATCGATCCGGTGCAGATCGAGAATGCCTTGCTCAATCTGGCGATCAACGCGCGCGACGCGATGAACGGCCAGGGCAAGCTGACGATCGAACTCGCCAATGCGCATCTCGACGATGCCTATGCGCGCACGCATGACGAGGTCGAACCGGGGCAGTACGTCATGCTGGCGGTCAGCGACACCGGCAGCGGCATGGCGCCGGAGATTATCGAGAAGGTGTTCGAGCCGTTCTTCTCGACCAAGAGCGAGGGCAAGGGGTCGGGTCTCGGCCTGTCGATGGTCTATGGCTTCGTCAAACAGTCGGGCGGCCATGTGAAGATCTATTCGGAGGTCGGCGAAGGCACGACGATCAAACTGTATCTGCCGCGCTCGGTCGAGGCGGAGGACGTCGAGGTCGTGACCGCGACCGGCCCGATCGTCGGCGGTACCGAGACGGTGCTGGTCGTCGAGGACGATGACGAGGTGCGCGCGACGGTGGTCGAGATGCTGGGCGACCTCGGCTATCGCGTGCTCAAGGCGGTCGACGCGCAGAGCGCGCTGAGCGTCATCGAGAGCGGCATCCCGATCGACCTGCTGTTCACCGACGTGGTGATGCCCGGCCGGCTGAAGAGCCCGGAACTGGCGCGCAAGGCGAAGGAACGGCTGCCCGAGCTCGCGGTGCTGTTCACCAGCGGCTATACCGAGAATTCGATCGTCCACGGCGGCCGGCTCGATGCCGGCGTCGAGCTGTTGTCCAAGCCCTATACGCGCGAGGCGCTGGCGCGGAAGTTCCGCCATGTGCTCGCCAACCAACGCCAGCGGCGCGAGGGGCTGGAGGCGCGGGCGCTGACCAGCGCCCCTGCCCCGCTGCGTCCGGCGCCAGGCGCGAACGGCCAGGTCACCGTGCTGCTGGTCGAGGACGACGAGGTGATCCGCGCGACCACCGCCGAGCTGCTGCAACAGGGCGGCTATGTCGTCGTCGACGCGGCGAGCGCCGAAGAGGCGATGACCGCGCTGCAGACGGTGCCGATCGACGTGCTGGTCACCGACGTCAACCTGCCGGGCCTTTCCGGGCCGTCCTTCGCCCGGACGGCGCGCGAACTGCGCCCGCGAGTCGGCGTGGTGTTCGCCACCGGGGATGTCGCCGCGGTACCGGCGGACACGGGGGCGGTGCTGCTCGCCAAGCCCTACGGTCTGGAGACGCTGCACGCCGCGATCAGCGGTGCGATCGGGCGACCAGTGAGCGCGGCGCCGGTGGATGCGGCCAAGCTGGAGCGCGAGGCCGAATAGCCGTCGGTCAGAACCGCAGGCTGATCCAGCCCGCCAGGAAATCGCTGCTCTTGAAGCCGGCATCGGTGAGCGCCGGGCCGGCGGCGAGATGCTCGTAGCGGCCGGTGACCGAAACGCGCGGGCTGATCGTCCACACCGCCTGGAGCCGGGCGACGTCGCCGATCTTGCGCGCACGGCCGTTCTGCGTGCCCGCGAACGGCTGGCCGTTAGCGCGGTACACCGCGTCATAGACGCTGTCGCGCCAGGTCAACTGATATTCGGCCGTGACGCGCAGCGGCTTGACCGGCGCCACGGTGACATTGGGCGCCAGCGCGACGAGGTTCGACGGCGTCAGGAACAGGCCATAGCTATAATAGATGTTGTTGCCGAACGGCGCATAGGCGTCGCGCAATTTGCCGTCGCCATAACCACCGCCGCCGCTGGCATAATCGGCATGGACGCCGATCCGCGGCGCGCGCGCGGTCTTGCCGAGCCGATAGGTCTGAGCGGCGAAGACCTGCCAGGCATCGATGCGCTGGTTGATATAGGTGCCGTATTGGTGGTTGACCGTCCAATCGATCGTCAGCGGCCCGGCATCACCCCACACACGCGTGCCGAGATAATAACGCGTCGCTGGGCCGATCCGCCCGCCCCAGGCGCCCACCGTGTTCCGCCGCCGCCAGAAGAAGGGGTCGACGTAGAGCTTCGACCCGCCGAACCAGCGCTGTGGCAGGACGAACCCCAAAGTCACGCCGGAGAAGCGCCGCGCCGGGTCGGACACATCGTCCTCCGTCCCGAGATCGCCATAGGCCGTGGGCTTTAGATCGAACAGGTCGGCGCGCACCGTCTTGCCCCGGGCCCAGAGCCTCAGACCGTTGAGCGTGTAGCGGATCGTATTGTTGTCGCGCTGCGAGACGAGCAGATTGGGCCCGTCGGTGAATTCCTGCCGGCCATAGCGCGCGCCGAGCGCGACGCCGGCGACATCCACGTCCCCCTCGACGAACGCCTGCTGCACCACGAGGTCGTTACGCAGCGTCGCGGCGGGCGCGCCCAGCTCCACGCCCGAAATGCCGCCGTGCGCGACCTCGACGAAGCCGCGCAGATGCGGGCCGACATGCAGATCGGCGCCCGCTACGATACGGTTGATGTCCTGCCGCTGCGCGCGGCCGTCGCGCAAATTGGGGTTGGTGGTATGGTTGACGCGCAGGCGGAACTCGCCGGACAGCGTCAGGTAGATATCGCCGTCCTGGTCCAGCGGCAGGAACTTGAGTCGGTCGAGCGGATCGTCACGCTTCTTGGGGTCGCGGTAGCTGCTCCAGTTCTCGGCCCAGCGCGACAAATTGAAGCCGTTGGTCGCGGCACCGTCGCCCGCCGCGGCCGCCGGATAAGACTGCGCGATCGGCGCGGCGGGGTTGCGCGTCTGGCCTGTTTCGCTGGGCGCCGCGGATTGAGCTTGGGCCCCCGTCGCGAGCGCGAGCGTGGCGGTGGCGCCCAGCAGGGCGCGGGTGGTCGATAACATGGGAGAGATCCTTGGCAATTCCCGTCCTCACCCTTTCCTCTCACATCGAGAGAGGGAGGGAGGCGCGACGCGCCGGAAGGGTGAGGGCAGTACCGGGAAGCGTTACTCGGCAGGAATGGCGTGCACGGGCAGTTGATCGACGCGCAGCGCTTCGCCACGCAGCGCCGCATCGAGCGCATCGCGGTCGAGCGCGCCTTCCCAACGCGAGACGACGATCGTCGCCACTGCATTGCCGATGAAATTGGTCAGGCTGCGGCACTCGCTCATGAAGCGGTCGACCCCGAGGATCAGCGCCATGCCGGCGACCGGCACGCTGGGCACGATCGACAGCGTCGCGGCGAGCGTGATGAAGCCCGCGCCGGTGACACCCGCCGCGCCCTTCGACGACAGCATCGCGACGCCGAGCAGCAGCAGTTGCTGCCCCAGCGTCAGATCGACGTTGCACGCTTGGGCGATGAACAGCGCCGCCAGCGTCATGTAGATATTGGTGCCGTCGAGGTTGAAGCTGTAGCCGGTCGGCACGACCAGACCGACGATCGATTTGGGGCAGCCGGCCCGCTCCATCTTCTCGATCAGCGAGGGCAGCGCGCTTTCCGACGACGAGGTGCCGAGAACAAGCAGCAATTCGGCCTTGAGGTAGGCGATCAGACGCAGGATCGAGAAGCCGGCAAGCTTCGCGACCACGCCGAGCACGACCAGCACGAACAGCAGCGAGGTCAGGTAGAAGGTCCCGACCAGTGCGGCGAGATTGGCGAGCGTGCCGACGCCATATTTGCCGATGGTGAAGGCCATGGCGCCGAACGCGCCGATCGGCGCCGCCTTCATGACGATCGAGACAAGCTTGAAGAAGGCGACCGACGCCTGTTCGAGCAGGCCGAGCACCGCCTGCCCCCGCTCGCCGATCAGGGCGAGGCTGACGCCGAACAGGATCGCGACGAACAAGGTCTGCAGGATGTTGCCCGCGGTGAGCGCGGACAGGAAGGTGTCGGGGATGATGCCGGTCAGGAAGCCGGTGATCGTCGTCTCATGCGCCTTTTCGGCGAATTCGGCGACCTTCGACGTATCGAGCGAGGCGGGATCGATGTTGAGCCCCGCCCCCGGCCGCACGACGTTGGCGACGATCAGCCCGACGATCAGCGCCAGCGTCGAGAAGAACAGGAAATAGAGAAACGCCTTGCCCGCGACCCGGCCGACCGAGGCGAGGTCGCGCATGCCGGCGATACCGGTGACGATGGTCAGGAAGATGACGGGTGCGATCACCATCTTGACCAGCTTGATGAACGCATCGCCGACCGGCTTGAGCGCCTCGCCGGTGGCCGGCGCAAAATGGCCGAGCAGCACGCCCGCGACGATGGCGGCGAGCACCTGAACGTAGAGGTGGGTGTACCACGGCTTGGCGGCGGGGGGCAGCGGTGGGCTGGCGAGATGATCGATGGTCATCGGCGGGTCTCTTCCTCTCTCCGACGCAGACCGGCTGACGCGGTCCTGCGAGCAAGGTGGCAGCGTGCCACCGTGCAGCAGAGGCGGAAAGCATTTTTACTTTTTCATTTTTTAACGACAAAACAGTGGCTTAAAAATTTATGCGAGCGTCGCAGGTGCCAATCTTCGCCAGTTGAATGCCCCGATGTGCCGAAACTTGCCCATGGCACAGAAGGTGCCTAATCTCGCCGGCATGGCCCATCTGCCCCGCCGGATCGCCGCTGCGCTGGCGGCGGCGCTGCTCGCCGCACTCGCCGCATGGCTGGCGGGCGATGTCGCGGGGCGGCGTGCGCGCGCCGGCGTCGCGATCAGTGTCGCCGCGGACGCCCGGCTGCGTCAGGCGTTGCTCGCCAGCGAGCTGGAGCGGTTCGCCCTGCTGCCCGTGGCCCTGGCCGATGATGTCGACGTGCTCGACGCGCTCGCTGGCCGGACGGGTGCGGCGGCCCGGCTTGACGGCAAGCTTTCGGCTTTGGCCCGCGAGACGGGCGCATCCGCCATCTATCTGATCGGCGCGAACGGCCGCGCGATCGCCGCGAACAATGCCGGGACCGCGAGCAGCTTCGTCGGCCAGGATTATCGCTTCCGCCGCTATTATCGCGACGCGCGGCAGAGCGGGCGCGGGCGGCAATTCGCGCTGGGCACGGTCAGCGGACGTCCCGGCCTGTATCTGGCGCGGCGGACGCGGGACCGCGGCGTCGTGGTGGTGAAGCTGGAATTCGACCGGATCGAACAGGCGTGGCGCGCCGCCGGCGGCGAGACCTTCGTCACCGATCGCGACGGCATCATCCGCGTCACAAGCCGCCCCGCCTGGCGGTTCGCCGCGACGCGGGCGCTGTCAGCGGAGCGTGCCGCGGCGGCGCAAATCGACAGCGGCGTCCGCGCCCTCGGCCCCTCGCCGATCCGCCGCGCCGCCGACGGCACGATCCGGCTCGACGGCACCGCCGGCCCGGTATCGCTTGCCGTGACCCCGCCCGATCAGAATGGCTGGCGCGTCCAGTTCGCGCTTCCGCTGGCCGCCACCGTCCGGCCGATCGTGCGTGTTGCCCAGATTGGCGGCGCGCTCACCATGCTGGCGCTGCTCACGCTCGGCTGGGCGTGGAGAACACGGGCGCGACGTCGCGCCGAGCGCACAGGTGCTTTGGAGACGGCGGTGAGCGAGCGCACTGCGGCGCTGCGCCGGGAGATCGAGGAGCGCGCCGCGGCGGAGGCGCAGGCGGCGGAATTGCGCGAGGGGCTGCGCCAGGCGAACCGCCTCGCCGCGCTCGGTCAGATCACCGCCAGCGTCGCGCACGAAACCGCCCAGCCGGTCGCGGCGATCCGGACCTATGCTGCCAATGGCGAACGGCTGCTGGACCAGGGCGAGATCGAAGAGGTCCGTGGCAATCTCCGGGCCATCGCGCGCCTGACCGAACGCATCGGAACCGTGACCGCGGAACTGCGCGGCTTTGCCCGCAAGGGCAGCGGCACGATCCAGCCGGTGCCGCTGGCCGTGATCGTCGACGGTGCCCGTTTGATCCTCAAGGAGCGGTTGCAGCCGATCACCCTCACCGTGCCGGCGATCCCCGCCGATTTGAGCGTGATCGCCGGACGCGTGCGGCTGGAACAGGTGCTGGTCAATCTGCTGCAGAATGCGATCGAGGCGCTGGAGGGTCACGCCGATCCGCGTATCGACCTGCTACTGGACAGCGACACGGACACGGTCCAGCTCATCGTGCGCGACAACGGGCCCGGCATCGCAAGGGAGATCGCCGACCGCATCTTCACCCCGTTCGCGACGAGCCGGCCGACGGGACTGGGCCTCGGTCTGGTGATCGCTCAGGATATCATGACCGACCTGGGCGGAACGCTGCGCCTGCTGGCGCCCGATGGTGCCGGGGCAGCCTTTGCGATCACGCTGCGGCGGGCGCAGTGACGGAGGCGCCGCTTCGCGTCGCGCTGGTCGAGGACGACGAGGATCTGCGCGCCTCGATCGCGCAGACGCTGCGCCTCGCCGGTTTCGCCGTCGACGCTTTCGCCGCTGCGCCACCGGCGCTGGCTCAGCTGGACGCGGATTATCCCGGCATATTGGTCACTGATGTGCGCATGCCGTTGATATCGGGGATCGAGCTGTTCGCGACCCTGCGCGACCGCGACGCGACGCTGCCGGTGATCCTGATCACCGGCCATGGCGATGTCGCGATGGCGGTGGATGCGCTGAAGGCGGGCGCGTGGGACTTCCTGACCAAGCCGTTCGACCCCGACAGGCTGATCGCAAGTGTCACGCGCGCGCTGCAGACGCGGACGCTGGCGCTGGAGAACCGCCGGCTGCGCGCCGCCGCCGAAGCGGATGCGGACGGCGGACTGATCGGCGAATCGCCGGCGATACGGCGGCTGCGGGCGATGATTCCGGCTCTCGCCGCTGCCGACATCGATCTCCTGATCGAGGGCGAGACGGGCACCGGCAAGGATATGCTGGCGCGGCTGATCCACAATGGCGGCAAGCGCCGGCGGCGGCGCTGCATGACCGTCGCCTGTGCCGCACTACCCGATGCCCTGATCGACGGCGATCTGTTCGCCAGCGTCGGTGAAGGCAGTGTCGTCGCGGCGGATGGCGGCACGCTGCTGCTCGACGACATCGATCGCGCGCCACGGCGGTTGCAGGATCGGCTGGCGCAGCTGATCGCGACGCGCAGTGTACCGGGGCGTGGTCGCGACCCTATCGCCATCGACCTGCGGGTTATCGCCACCGCGCGCGAGGAGGCGCAGCGCGGGCCAGAGGCGATCGACCCGGCCTTGCTCTATCGGCTCGCCGCGGTGCGGCTGCGCCTGCCGCCATTGCGGGAGCGGCGGGAGGACGTGCCGCTGCTGTTCGCCCATTTGGCGGCGCAAGCAGCGGCGCGGCTGCGCGCGCCGCTGCCGGTGTTGACCGACGCGACACGCGGGCATCTGATCCACCACGATTGGCCGGGCAACGTTCGGGAACTCGCCCATTTCGCGGACCGGCTGGTGCTTGGTCTCGACCCGCTCGGCGACGGGATAACAGCCCCGGCGGCGACGCTGCCGCTGCCAGCGCGTGTCGACGCCTTCGAACGGGCGGCGACTATCGAGGCGCTGGCGGCGACCGACGGCGAGGTCGGTGCCGCGATCACGCGCCTCGGCATCCCGCGCAAGACCTTCTATTATCGGGTGCAGCGACTGGGCATCGACCTGGCGGTGCTGAAGCGGCGGCGGGCGGGCGATTCAAATCCGCTCCGATGACGAGCAGTGGCGCCGCCGGTCAGAAGGCGAAGCCGGCCTGACCGCGCTCATGCGCCAGCAGCTGCTGCTTGACCGACAAGCCACCGGCGAAACCCGTCAATGCTCCGCCGCTTCCGATGACGCGGTGGCAAGGGACAAGGATCGACAGCGGATTGCGGCCGTTCGCTGCGCCCACCGCACGCACCGCCTCCGGCTTGCCGATATCCTGCGCGATCGCGGCATAGCTGCGCGTCTCGCCGAACGGGATGGCGGTCAGCGCGTTCCAGACCCTGCGCTGGAAATCGGTACCGCGTGCTGCCAGCAGCAGGTCGAAATGACGCCGCGCCCCGGCGAAATAGTCGGCCAATTGTGCTGCGGCCGCGCGCAGCAGCGGGTGATCGGGTTCGTCGACCGCCGGTGGCAGCGGCACGCGCCGCGCCTCCCCAGGATCGGGCCAGAGCACCGCCACCAGCCCCTCGTCCGCTGCGACCAGCGTCAACACCCCGACCGGCGATGCGAATAGCCGCCGGGCCAGCGGCATGGTCACGGCAGGATGTGCATCCACAGCGGCGCACCGGCGAGGCTCTGCGATCCGCGTAGTTTCTCCAACGCCTGCGCGACGCAGCGTTCCGGTCCGTCGTGCGTGACGATCGCGACGAGCACATGGCCGTCGGCGGTGCGGCCGCGTTGGATCAGACTTTCGATCGACACGCCAGCGTCGCGCATCGCCGCGGCTATCTCTGCCAGCACGCCGACCCGATCCTCGACCGTGAAGCGCAAATAGGCCCGGCCGCGGCGTTCACCGCTGTCCGCTTTGCCTGCCGCGACCAGGGCGGCGGCGGGCATGGCATAGGGCGGCCCATATTCGCCGCGGGCGATGTCGATCAGATCGGCGACCACCGCGCTTGCCGTCGGTCCATCGCCGGCGCCGGCGCCTTGAAAGAACAGCCGGCCGACGAAATTGCCGTCCGCCACCACCGCGTTGAGCGAGCCGGTGACGTGCGCCAGCGGATGGTCGAGCGGCACCAAATGCGGGTGCACGCGCTGGAACAGGCCGGCGGGTCCGGCCTCGGCGACGCCGACCAGCCGCACCTTGTAGCCCAGTGCCGCCGCCTCGGCGATATCGGCGGCGATGACATGGCGGATGCCGCTCGCCGCGACATCGCCGAAGGCGGGGCGCGTGCCGAAGGCGATGCTGGCGAGGATCGACAATTTGTGCGCGGCGTCGATGCCGTCGATGTCGAAGCTGGGGTCAGCCTCCGCATAGCCGAGCGCCTGTGCCTCGGCGAGCACCTCGGCGAAGTCGCGGCCTTCCGCCTCCATCTTCGACAGGATGAAATTGCAGGTGCCGTTGAGGATGCCGTAGACGCGGTCGATCGCATTGGCCGCCGCGCCCTCGCGCAGCCCCTTGATGACCGGAATGCCGCCGGCCACCGCCGCTTCGAACTTGAGCGGCGTGCCCGCCGCTTCCGCCGCCTGCGCGAGTTCCAGACCGTGATGGGCGAGCATCGCCTTGTTGGCGGTGACGAAGCCCTTGCCCGCCGCCACGGTGCGCCGCGCGAGCGTCAGGGCGGGCCCGTCGGAGCCGCCGATCAGCTCGACCACCACATCGGCACCGTCATGGCCCGACAGTGCCGTCGTGTCGTCGACCCAGGCGAAGCGCGACAGGTCGACGCCGCGATCCTTGCCACGGTCGCGAGCCGAGACGGCGACGACCTCGATCGGGCGACCGGCACGGCGGGCGATCAGATCGCGATTGGCGTCGAGCAGGCGGATCACGCCGCCGCCGACGGTGCCGAGGCCGGCAAGCGCGACACGTAACGGTTGGCTGGTGGTCATGGCGCGCGCCTAGCGGATCGTGATGCCGGATGTCGAGCCAGCGCAACCTTGTTTCGCGGCTGCACGCACAAGCCAATCGCGTCCGGCGAGGGTTGTTATGGCTAGCCGGCGGGATGGTCGGAAGCGGTGACGGTCTGGCTCCCAACAACGGCTACACGTCTGGATCCCCGCCTGAGCGGGGATGACAAGGGCGTTAGCAATTAGATCAAACGCAGATCGCCAACCGTTGCAGACGACGCCCTCCGCCTCTGCTGTCATCCCCGCGCGGGCAGGGATCCAGACGCCCGACGACGGTGAGGCACACGACGATGTCGCTCACTCCAAGCCCCTCGCTTCTCCGCATCGACGACAGTCGCATCGCGATCATCGCGAATGCCGCCCCCGGCAAAAGCGGCACCGCCCTTGTCGGGCCGCGACGCTTTGTGCCACGCTCGCGCCATGACCGACCTTCGCGCTGCGCCACCGCCCCCCGTTGCCGAACTGACCGTCCGCGGCATCCTGCTCGGTGGTCTGATCACCCTGCTGTTCACCGCAGCCAACGTTTATCTTGGCCTCAAGGTCGGCCTGACCTTCGCCACCTCGATCCCGGCAGCGGTGATCTCGATGGCGATCCTGCGCTACCTTCCCGGCGCGACGATCCTGGAGAACAATATCGTCCAGACCGTCGCCTCCGCGGCGGGAACGCTGGCGGCGATCATCTTCGTGCTCCCCGGTCTGGTGATGATCGGCTGGTGGAACGGCTTCCCCTATCTGCTCACCGCCGGCATCACGGCGACCGGCGGCATTCTCGGCGTGATGTTCTCCGTACCGCTGCGCCGCGCGCTGGTCGTCGATACCGACCTGCCCTATCCGGAAGGGCGCGCCGCGGCGGAGGTGCTGATGGTCGGGGCGGGCAGCCGCGCCGGCGAGGCGGAAAGCGCCCGTGGCCTCAAGCTGATCGTCGTCAACGCCGTGGTGTCCGCCGGCTTCGCGGTGCTGACCCAGACCAAGCTGGTGGTCGCCGAGGCGGCACATTTCTTCCGCGTCGGCGCGGGCGCGACCGGCATTTCGGGTGGTCTTTCCTTCGCTCTGATCGGTGCGGGCCACCTCGTCGGCATCTCGGTCGGCATGGCGATGCTTGTCGGCGTGGTGATCGGCTGGTGGGTGGCGCTGCCCTATCTGACCGCGCTCGCACCGGCGGCGGCCGGTGTCGGACTGGAAGCCTGGGCCGGTGGCGTGTTCCGCACGGACGTGCGCTTTCTAGGTGCCGGCGTGATCGGCGTCGCGGCGATCTGGACCCTGCTCAAGATCATCGGCCCGGTCGCCGCAGGCATCCGCTCGTCGATCGCCGCGAGCCAGGCGAAACGTAGCGGCGCGGTGCTCGAACTCGGCGAGCGCGATCTGCCGATCGGCATCGTCGCCATTGTCAGCGTCGCGGTGCTGATACCGATCGCGGCGCTATTGTGGTCGGTGATCGCCGGCGGGCCGCTCGCTCCGTCCGCCGTCGCCTTGATCGCGGGAGCACTGGTCTTCGTGCTGGTGCTCGGCCTCGTGATCGCCGCCGTCTGCGGCTATATGGCGGGGCTGATCGGCGCATCGAACAGCCCGGTGTCGGGGATCGGCATCCTCTCCGTGCTGGCCGCCTCGCTGATGCTGGTCGGCCTGTTCGGCCGCGGCACGCCGCCGGAGACGACGCAGGCGCTGGTCGCCTATGCGCTGATCGTCACCGGCATCGTGTTCGGCGTCGCGACCATCTCCAACGACAATCTGCAGGACCTCAAGACCGGGCAGCTGGTCGGCGCGACGCCGTGGAAGCAGCAGGTCGCGCTGATCTTCGGCGTCATCTTCGGCAGCCTGGTGGTGCCGCCGGTGCTCGAACTGCTGGCGACGACGCTCGGCTTCCAGGGCGCACCGGGTGCCGGCCCCAATGCGCTGGCTGCGCCACAGGCGGCGCTGATCTCCGCATTGGCCAAGGGCGTGCTGGGCGGCGATCTCAATTGGGCGATGATCGGCGTCGGCGCCCTTGTCGGCGTGGGTGTCATCATCCTCGACGAGGCGCTCGGCCGGATGGGCAAATTGCGGCTGCCGCCGCTCGGCATCGGCCTCGGCGTCTATCTGCCGATGGCAGTGACGCTGCCCGTGGTGATCGGTGCGATCATCGGCTTCTTCTACGATCGCTGGGCGGAAGGCCGGCCGGACGTCGAGGGGGCGAAGCGGATGGGCGTGCTGACCGCGACCGGCATGATCGTCGGCGAAAGCCTGTGGGGCGTCGCCTTCGCGGTGATCGTCTACCTGACCAATTCCGATGCGCCGCTCGCCATCGTCGGCGCGGGCTTCGCGACTCCCGCGCTGATCGGCGGGACGATCGCATTTCTGGCGCTGATCGCGGCGCTGTACCGCTATACCCGGCGCATGGCCGCCCAATAGGTTTTTTGCGACCAGCCGTTGATCGGGCCGGGAACGCCCGGCCCGGACGGCGGTTATCCCCTGCGAACCCGGTGATCGCAGCCTCCCCCCCCCCCCGGCAGGCGATCATCGGGTTTGCTGTATGCGTGGATGAGGATCGGACGTGAGTGCGTCGAAAGAGCAACGCGAGCGGGTCGCGCAGGTCGGCGAAACGCTGCGCGCCGGGGTCGATGTGCCGACCGACACCTATATTACCGGCGACATCCCGCTGCTGCTGACGCGCCTGTCGCAGGTCGAGGGCGTGCGCAAGGGCGACCGGCCGAAGCGATCGAAGGGCGACACCGAATAGCCCCAGACGAAGCCCGCTCTTTGACCGTGGCCAACGGCGGGCGGCGCCTCACGCCATGGCGGCGAGCATCTCCTTGATCTTGACGAAGGCAAAGCCGACCGAGCTGTCGGCGATGCCATAGGGCAGGAAGATCGTGTCGCCGTGGCGGATCGCGCCGCAGGAATAGACGACGTTGGGCACATAGCCCTCACGGTCCTGATCCTTCGCGGCGAGGATTGGCTCTACCGTCCGGCCGATCACCTTCGACGGATCGTCCTTGTCGAGCAGCACCGCACCGATCGAATATTTGCGCATCGCACCGACGCCGTGGGTCAGCAGCAGCCATCCCTCGTCCAGTTCGATGGGCGGTCCGCAATTGCCGATCTGCACCAGCTCCCACGGATAGACGGGGGTGAGGATCTTCTCGCCCTCGTCCCAATGTTCCAGCGTATCGGATTTGAGCAGGAACAGATTCTCGCCGTCCTGGCGGCCGATCATCATATACTGACCGCCGACCTTGCGCGGGAACAGGGCCATGCCCTTGTTACGCGCCGCCGGGCCGCTCATCGGCACCAGGTCGAACGCGCGGAAGTCGCGCGTGCGCATCAGTTCCGATTGGATCACCGAGCCATTGTAGGCGGTGTAGGTGCCGATCCACTCATAGTCGCCGTCGTCATGCCGGAAGTGGACGATGCGCAGATCCTCCAACCCCTTCGACTGGGCGCTGGTGATCGGGAAGATCACCGTGCCCGACAGCGTCGAATCGCGGTGGCGATAGACGGTGACCGGGCCTTCCGGCATTTCGTCCTCGACCGCACCCGCCAAATCCGCCGCCGTCGCGAAGGGTGGTTCGGGCGCCAGCTTCAGCTGGTTCTCGTCGGTGATGATCCCCTCGCGGAAGGCGACCGAGCTGATATGCCCCTCACCGACCGAGCGCAGCGACATCAGGATGCGCATCGATCCCGCCGGCATGCCCGACTGGTCGAAATGCGGCACCGCGCTGGGGTTCATCAGCGCCGCGGCGGCATAGCTATATTCGTGGCAGAAATAGGCGCCGATCAGCTGGCGCTTCTCGTCACCGATCTCGCTGCCGTCGAGGCCGAGCAGTTCGGCAATCTCGTCGTAGCGGGTCATGAAGACACGCCGGGTCTGCCAGTGCCGCGCCTCAAAGTCCTTGAGGACTTCTTCCAGCTCGTCGCGCGCCTGCTGCGGCGACATCTTCAACACCTCACCGACCAGTCGCTCGGTCCGGTTGGGCGCACCACCCTTCCCGCCCCAGGCGATATGGAAGGGTCGCACGACAACGCGCGACGGGTCGGCATGCAGCCGCAGGTCGTGGTTGAACAAATCCATGCGGGTAGCAGCCTCGTCGGTCGTTTACGCTGCCGTCACGCGAAGCTCACGCGACGACGCGCCCGGTCCCTGCCACGCCTTGGGCCTTCTTTGAAAGGGTAGAAATCGCGCAATTGGCCAGTTGCAGGGCCAAAATCGACTCAGCGCCCTGATTGCGATTGAGCCCGGTCGGCATCAGCCCGTCGAAACAGCCACCGTCCGCAGTGGTCGCCAGCGGCAGGTCGAGGTCGTTCTGGCCGAGATACCAGGCGTAGGCGCGCTCCGCCTCGGCAATCCAGCGCGTATCACCGGTTGCCTCATAGGCCGTCACACACGCATCGACCGTCGCCTGCGCCTCCAGCGGCTGCTGGTCGAACTGGAGCGGTTCGGCATAGGGACGATGGAAGCTTTCGGTGCCGACGGCGCGGAAGCGCCCTTCCGGCGACGTCTGTTTGGCGACGATCCATTCCAGCGTCTCGATCCCGCGTGCGACAAGCTCCGGGCGGCCCAACGCCTGCCCGGCGCAGATCAGCCCTTGAGGAAGGCGTGCGTTGTCATAGGCGAGGACGATTTCGAACCATTCCCATTCCGGACGACGCGTTTCCTCCAGCAAGGCGAGCTGGTCGTCGGGGAAGCGCTCCAGAATGGTGCGCGCCAGCTCGTGACCCGGTGACGCCTCCAGCATCGCCGCCGCACCGAGCATCGCGAACGATTGCGCGCGCAGCGACCCGAGGTCGAGCGCCAGGCTGGCGGTGGCGTCGAACATCGCCTTGGCCCAGTCGCGATGCTTGGGATCGTGGGCGTCGCGTGCAGTGACACCCAATGCCCAAACGGTACGACCGTTCGAATCCTCGGAGCCGACGTCCTCGCACCAAGTCCGGTCGAAGTTCATGAAGTTGCGGAAGCGCCGCGCCTCCGGATTCCACGCATATTGGATGAACGATGCATAGATCGTCGTCCATTTGTCGCGCATCACCGGATCCATGTCCTCAATCGCGCTCATCAGCATCAACGCCCGGGCATTGTCGTCGATGCAATAGCCATGGCGGCGATCAGGCACCGAATAGATCGAGTGCTGCAGCATGCCGGTGGCATCGCTCATCCGCTCCACCGCGGCGAAATTGGGGACGAGCGGCCTGACCTTCGGCTGCTGCTGCGCTAGCCGCCTAGGGTGGGCGGCCACCGCCGCTTCCGTCTGAGCAAGACTCGCTTCGGCGAGACGCGGCCAGATCATCGTCCGGCCACGTGCATAGGCGCGCTGCGCCAGCCGGGTGCGGTCGCGGCCGTTGGCGAGCAGCCGTTCGATTTCGCGACCAAAGGCGGCGACGTCACGGAAGTCGACCAGCACGCCATGACCATCGGCCAGGATCTCGGTGGCGTGCACATAGGGGGTGGAGATCACCGCCTTGCCGACGCCGACCGCATAGGACAGCGTGCCGCTCGTGATCTGAGCGGGGTTCAAATAGGGCGTCGCATAGATGTCAGCCGCCTGCAGATAGTCGATCAGTTCGTCATGCTCGACGAAGCCATCGATGAACGCGACATTGTCGCTGACGCCCAGCTCAGCGGCGAGGGCCTTCAGCCGGTCGCGATAGGCCTCGCCCTCATGCGCAACCAGATTGGGATGCGTCGCGCCGAGCACGACGTACAGCAGATCGGGATGCTTGGAGACGACCGCCGGCAGCGCCTCGATGATCGTCTCGATCCCCTTGTTCGGGGCGAGCAGGCCGAAGGTCAGCACAACCTCGCGCCCTTCCCAGCCGAAGCGCGGCTTCAACATCGCCGGATCCACATATTCGCGATCCGGCACGCCGTGCGGGATCATCGCGATCTGGCGCGGATTGGCGCCATAGACACGGCGGAGGATCTCATTGCCGCGCTCGGCCATCACGATGACCTTGGCACAGCGGCGTAACAGGCCTTCCATCACGCGGCGTTCGTCGGCGTTGGGCTTCTCGAGGACGGTGTGCAGGGTCGCGATCACCGGCAGGGTCGTGCGATCGAGCAGCGCGAGCAGATGCTCGCCCGCCGGACCACCGTAGATGCCGTATTCGTGCTGGACCCAGATCGCCTGAGCGCCGCTGGCCTCGATCTTCCGGGCCGCATCCAGATAAGCGGCCAGCTCATGCTGCGGGATCGTCCCGGTCACCGCCGGCGGATAGGCATAACGACCGGGGTGATCGTCCATCGCATAGACATCGACCTTCACATCCGGAAAGCGGTCCCGCATCGCCTGCCAGACATCGGTGGTAAACGTCGCCAACCCACACTGACGCGGCAGGAAGTTTCCGATCATCGCCAGATGTTTGATACTGCCGATCGCCGCCGTCGTCGCCATGCCCTACCCTTCGCTGAAGCAAGGCCGCTACGCGTTAGCCACAACCTTGCGATTGGATGAACACGTGAGAGGCCAAAAAGGTTGCATTCGCGCTGCACTGCGGAAAATGGACTTTACCTAGTTAAATCAACCCCTTCCACGATAGGGCGCAACACCTTGGTCGGGTAGCCAAAGACCTGCTGGCGGCGCACCGCTCTGCCAGAAGACGTCGATCGGGATGCCGCCGCGCGGATACCAATATCCGCCGATACGCAGCCACGTCGGTTTCATCTCGTCGAAAAGGCGCTGGCCGATGCCGACGGTGCAATCCTCGTGAAAGGCGGCATGGTTGCGGAACGCGCCGAGGAACAGCTTGAGCGACTTGGATTCGACGATCGTGTGGCCGGGCGCATAGTCGATCACCAGATGCGCGAAGTCCGGCTGGCCGGTGACCGGGCACAGCGAGGTGAATTCGGGCGCCACGAACCGCACCGCATAGAGCGTCCCGACGCGCGGATTCGGAACATAATCCAGGATAGCCTCTTCCGGAGAGGCGGGCAGGTGGCTCGTCTGGCCAAGATGCTTTGGGGTCATGGCCGCGCATGTAGGAGCTTCGTGGCGCGATGAAAACGCTGGTGCCGGTGCTCGGCGACCAATTGACGCCCACCCTGTCGTCGCTGCGCGACGCCGATCCAGCCGACACGGTCGTGCTGATGGTCGAGGTGGCGGAGGAGACGGGCTATGTCCGCCATCACCAGCAGAAGCTCGTCTATATCCTGTCGGCGATGCGCCATCATGGCGAGGCGCTGCGCGAGGCCGGTTGGACCGTCGACTATGTCCGGCTCGACGATCCTGACAATGCCGGCAGCTTCACTGGCGAACTGGCCCGCGCGATCGCCCGTCACCAGCCCGACCGCATCGTCGTTACAGAGGCCGGCGAATGGCGGGTCGCGGCGATGCTCGACAGCTGGCAGACGATGTTCGGCCTGCCCGTCGACATCCGCGCGGACGACCGCTTCCTGTGCAGTCATGCCGAATTCGACCACTGGGCCGACGGGCGCAGCCAGCTCACGATGGAATATTTCTATCGCGAAATGCGCCGCAGGACCGGGCTGCTGATGGACGGCGGCAAGCCGGTCGGCGAACGCTGGAATTTCGACAAGGACAATCGCAAGCCGGCGTCCGGTGGGCTGTTCGTGCCGAAGGCGCTGGCATTCGCGCCCGACGCCGTGACGCGCGAGGTGATCGATCTGGTCGCGCGCCGCTTCGGCAATCATCCCGGCCATTTGGATGGCTTCGCCTGGGGCGTCACGGCGGCCGATGCGCAGGCGCAGGCGGACCATTTCTTCGTCCAGGCGCTCGCCGGCTTCGGCGATTACGAGGACGCGATGCTAACCGGCGAACGCCATTTGTGGCATTCGATTCTGTCGCCCTACATCAATTCCGGCCTGCTCGATCCGCTCGATCTGTGCCGCCGCGCAGAGGCGGAATATCGCGCGGGCCGGGCGCCGCTCAACGCGGTCGAGGGCTATATCCGCCAGATCATCGGCTGGCGCGAATTCATGCGCGGCATCTATTGGCGCGAGGGGCCGGACTATGTCGAGCGCAACTTCCTCGACCATCGGCGCGCCCTCCCCGGCTGGTACTGGACCGGCGACACGGACATGCACTGCCTGAAGGAAGCAATCGGCCAGACGCTGGCCACCGCGCATGCCCACCATATCCAGCGACTGATGGTGACCGGCAACTTCGCCTTGCTGATCGGCGCCGATCCAGCGGCGGTGCACCGCTGGTATCTGGAGGTCTATCTCGACGCCTATGAATGGGTCGAGCTGCCCAATACGCTGGGTATGAGCCAGTTCGGCGACGGCGGCCTGGTCGGCACCAAACCCTATGTCTCTTCAGGTGCCTATATCGACCGCATGTCGGATTACTGCGGTCATTGCCGCTATGACGTCAAACAACGCGTCGGTGAGAATGCCTGCCCGTTCAACGCGCTCTACTGGGATTTCATCGCCCGGCACGAGGACAGGCTCGGCGACAATCCGCGCATGCGGATGCCGTATCGCACCTGGCACCGCATGTCAGACACGGCACGCGCGGCGACGCGCGAACAGGCCGCACGCATTCTGACCACTCTCGACGCGAGCGGCGACGCGGGTTACTAGCATCGTGCGGGCCTCCTCCCCAGGCGTTTTGCCCGACGCTGATGATGGAGAGAGCAATGGACGCGCTGGTGACCACGCAATGGCTGGCCGACGAAATGGGGGCGAGCGACCTTCGCATCGTCGACGCGACCTATTTCGCCAATTTTCCCGGAGAAGCGCCGCGTGACGCGGCGGCGGAATATGAGGCCGCGCACATCCCCGGCGCCGTGTTCATGAACCTCGGCGAGCTGCGCGACACCGACAGCGACCTGCCGATGATGCTGCCGAGCGCGGAAAAGTTCGCCAGCCGCATGCAGAGCCTGGGGCTGGGCGATGGCAGCCGCATCGTCCTCTACGACAATTCGCCGCACCATACGGCAGCGCGGGCGTGGTGGATGTTGCGCACCTTCGGCGCGCACGACGTCGCGATCCTCGACGGCGGCATCGCCAAATGGCAAGCGGAGGGGCGCGAGGTCGCCACCGGCAAGGAGACACAGCGCCATCGCCACTTCACCGTCTGGGCGGACAGCAAGCCGGTGCGCACGCTCGACCAGATGAAGGCAAACGTCGACAGCGGCGCCGAGCAGGTGGTCGATGCCCGCTCCGCCGCGCGCTTCACCGGCGAGGAGCCGGATCCGCGCCCCGCGACCCATGCCGGGCACATTCCCGGTTCGAAGAATCTGCCGCAGGGGCAGCTGTTCAACGCCGACGGCACGTGGAAGCAGGGCGAGGCGCTGCGCCGCGCCTTCGAGGACGCCGGCGTCGATCTCGACCGACCCATGGTCGCGACCTGCGGGTCCGGGATCACCGCCGCGGTGCTCGCCTTCGGCGCGCATCTGCTCGGCCGCGACATGCCGATCTATGATGGCAGCTGGTCGGAATGGGGCGCCGACCGGTCCACCCCAAAAGCGATGGGAGCCGCTTGAGACCTTGACGGACGACGACAACAACAACCGCCCGGCCGGCGATGCCACGCGCGTCGTCCAGGCCGGGCGCCGGACCGAATGGACCCAGGGTATCGTCAACCCGCCGGTGTGGCGCGCCTCGACGATCCTCTACGATTCGATGGCGGATCTGCGCGCCATGGCGGGGCGCGACACGCATCACCGGCTCTATTACGGCCGGCGCGGCACGCCGACGCAATGGAGCCTCGCCGATGCGCTGACCAGCCTGGAGCCGGGGGCAGAGGCGACCTTCCTCTACCCCTCCGGCGTCGCGGCAGTGGCGGCGGCCCTGCTCGCGGTGCTGTCGCCGGGTGACGAACTGCTGCTGGTCGACAGCGCCTATGAACCGACGCGCAGCCTCGCCAACGGCTTCCTCAAGCGCTTCGGAATCACGACGCGCTTCTACGACCCGTTGATCGGCGCCGGCATCGCGGACCTGATCGGCGAGCGGACCCGCGCGATCTTCCTCGAGAGCCCGGGCAGCCTGACCTTCGAGGTGCAGGACGTGCCGGCGATCGTCGCCGCCGCCAAGGCACGGGGGGTCGCGACGCTGCTCGACAATACCTGGGCGACTCCCTTGTTCTTCCCGGCGATCGAGAAGGGCATCGACTATACGATCCTGGCCGCGACCAAATATGTCGTCGGCCATTCCGACGTGATGATGGGTTCGGTGACCGCGGCGCAGGGCCGATTCGCCGCCCTGCGCGACGTCAGCCACCAGCTCGGCCAGGTGACCAGTCCCGACGATGCCTGGCTGGGCAGCCGCGGCCTGCGCACCATGGCGGTGCGGCTGGCGCAGCATCAGCAGTCCGCGTTGCAGATCGCCCACTGGCTGGCCGACCGGCCGGAGGTGGCGGAGGTGCTGCACCCGGCCCTGCCCTCCTGTCCCGGCCACGACGTGTGGCGGCGCGACTTCAAGGGATCGAGCGGCCTGTTCGCCTTCGTGCTGCGCGAGGGCGGCGAGGCGGCGCGGGCGGCGTTGATCGACACGCTCGACCTGTTCGGCATCGGCTATAGCTGGGGCGGCTTCGAGAGTTTGGCGACACCGGTCGACGTGGGCCGCATCCGCAGCGTGGCGCGGCGGGACTTTCCGGGGCCGGTGGTGCGGTTGCAGATCGGCCTGGAAGACCCGGCGGACCTGATCGCCGATCTGGAGCGGGGGCTGGCGGCGTATTGCGCGGCACTCTGACGCTCACCCGACCCATTGTCGTCATCCCCGCCTCCGCGGGGATGACGGTTGTGAGTACCTCTGCCGTCTTCTGCCCGTGTGTTCCTGCGAACGCAGGAGCCCAGAGCCACATACGGTGTCGTGCGCGAACCTGCGCCCCTGCGTCCGCAGGAGCACGGAGGCTATTTCAACCGCACCCAGGTCGGGGCGTGGTCGCTCGCCTTCTCGCGACCGCGATATGCCTTGTCGACACCGGCATCGAGCAGCCGGTCGGCGGTCATCGGGCTGAGCAGCAAATGGTCGATGCGGAACCCCGCGTCGCGCTGCCAGGCGCCGGCCTGATAGTCCCAGAAGGTCCACACCCCGCCCTTGGGCTGGCGGGTACGCAGCGCGTCGGTCCAGCCCTGCGCGAGCAGGCGGCGATAAGCCTGCCGGCTTTCCGGCTGCATCAGCGCGTCGTCGGCCATCGCGCGGACGAAGAAGGTGTCGTCGTCGTTGGGGATGACGTTATAGTCGCCCATCAGCACGGCCGGCACTTCCTCGTCGAGTAGCGCCTGCGCGCGGGCGGCGAGCCGGTCCATCCAGCGCAGCTTGTAATCGAACTTCGGCCCCGGCTGCGGATTGCCGTTGGGCAGATAGATGGAGGCGACGACCAAACCGTCGACCTCACATTCGAGATAGCGGCTGTGCTCGTCCTCCGGCTCGCCGGCAAGGCCGCGCTGGCGCTCGACCGGCTGCTGGCCGCGCGCGAGGACGGCGACGCCGTTGAACCCCTTCTGCCCGTGCCAGATCGCGCCATAGCCGGCATCGGCCACCTCCTGCGCGGGGAAGGTCTCGTCGGTGGTCTTGAGTTCCTGCAGGCAGACGACGTCCGGCTGCTGCTCGTCGAGATATTCGAGCAGGCGCGGCAACCGCGCCTTGATGCCGTTGACGTTATAGGTGACGAGCTTCACCCGTCAGACCGCGAAGCTGGAGCCGCAGCCGCATCCCGAGGCCGCGTTTGGATTTTCGACGCGGAAGGCGGCGCCGCCGAGCGATTCGACATAGTCGACCTGCGCCCCGCGGACGAGATCAAGGCTGATGCTGTCGACCACCAGCGTCGCATCACCGGTCGTGGCAACCGTGTCGTCGCCGGCGGGCGCGTCGGCGAGGCCGAACCTATACTGGAACCCTGAACAGCCGCCGCCCTCCACCGACAGGCGCAGGATGGCGGGCTTTCCCTGGCGCGCGGCGATCGCGGCGACGCGGGCGGCAGCGGCGGGAGTGAGGGCGATATCGGCAGCGAGCGTGGCCATGGCCGGGAGATAGGCGCTTCGACCCGGGGCGGCAACGGGCGGCTGTAGGTCCCGCGAGTCTTGACACTCTTGTCGCCTGAACGTTGCGCCGTCGATAGCGGCTACGACATTTCGTTTCGCGACGTTGAGAAAGAGCGTCGCCACGCTAGCTCCGGCTCTGGATGTAGGACAGCGTTTTCAACGTTCGGCCCGCCGGAATGAGAAAGGGCGGAGGTTCGCCCCCGCCCAATCCTGGTTCGCAGTTCCGATCGCGTTCGTGGCCGAATTCAGTCCTGCGCGGCGGGACCGTCGGTGGTGACCGGCACGACATGCACCGCACGGTCCTGCGCGGCGAGCAGATAGTCGGCGGTGGTCAGGAACGGCACCGGGTTGACCGCATGACCGTCGATGCGGACCTCATAATGGAGGTGCGGGCCGGTCGAGCGGCCGGTCGAACCCATCAGCGCGATCAACTGGCCGCGGGTCACCCGGCTGCCGTCGGTGACGAGGATTTTCGACAGATGGCCGTAGCGCGTGGCGATGCCCTTGCCGTGGTTAATCTCGACCATGTTGCCATAGCCGCCCTGCCGCGCCGCATGGGCGACGATGCCGTCGGCAGTGGCATAGATCGGCGTGCCGACCGGGCCGGGAATGTCGACCCCGGCATGCATCGCGGCGGTGCCGCGGAACGGATCGGAACGGATACCGAAATTGCTGGTGAACTGCAGGTGCTGGACCGGCTGCACCGAGGGGATCGCAATCGCGCCCTGCTGCAGCGTGTCGAGCTTCTTCCAGCTCTGGAACAGGGTGCGGAACTGCGCGTCGGCCTTCAGATCGGCCTGTGCCTCGGCGCTGTTGGCGTCGATCAGCGGGCCGCCCATCGCGACCGGCTTGGTAGAAATGCGGTTGGCGACGCCCAGCTTGCGCAGCGTCGCATTGGTCTGGGCGAGCTTGCGGTCGACCAGCTTCTGCGCCAGCCCGGCAAGCTGCGCCTGGCGCGCCTCGACCTTCAGCAGCGGATCGACGACGGCGGCGGCGGTGCGGTTCGGCGCCTGCTCGACGGCCAGCGTCGCCATCGCCAGCTTCTGTTCGTCACCCTTGCCGGTCAGCACGGCGGTGAGCAGCGCCTGGCGCTGTTCGACCCGCTGCGCATGTTCCTGGGCAAGATGCTGGATGGTCGTGACCTGCGCCTTCATCGCGCCGATCTGGCGCTGCATCTGCTCCATCTTCTGGCCGGCCGGAGTCGGCGTCACGACCCCGGTCACCGTCGCGGTGCGATAGGCGGCGTGGGCGGCGCCATAGCCCGACAGGCTGACCGTCATCGCACCGAATGCGGCGATCACCGCCTGCGTCCGGCCGGAAACGCTGAAGCGGCGCAGCGCGCGGCCATCGTGGAACATCACATCGCGCGTGATGAAGAAGGAGCGGGCGCGCGCACCCAAAGCGACGGCGGAACGGGCAAACTTGTTCATCGGACCCCAGGCAGAAGCGCCGCGTCCGCCCTGACCGGACCCGGCATCGGTGATCGTCGTGCCACGCAGCCCCACCCGCGTCAGACGCACAGTCTGTGGTCACAATCACCGCGACGCCACAAGCCCGTCGCCCGGCATGGCGCGGCAAAACGGCAGAGCGGCGCGGCGAAACGTTATACAATGGCACGTCGCCTGTCCCAGTTCGGCGGTTTTGTGAGGTGCCGGAACGCCAGGCAGCCGCGCGGTCCGGCCCGTCGAATCACCGTCGCAGGGGCATGACGCGGGCGTTCGGCGTGTCTATATCCGTGCGATAACAAACGGATTTGACGACCATGCTCGATACGCCCGCCGCCCCATCGACCGCCGACGTGCCCGTTCTCAGCCTCGCCGAACTGGAGCGTGATCCGCAGGCCTTTGCCGCCGCGTTCGGCGGCTCGTTCGAGCGGTTCGGCTTCGCCATCGTCGCCGACCATGGCGTGCCGCAGGATCTGATCGATCGCGCCTGGGCGGAGACCGAAGCGCTGTTCGCGCTGCCCGAGGACGAGAAGCGCCGGTATTTCGTCGAGGGCGGCGGCGGTGCGCGCGGCTATACGCCGTTCAAGACGGAAATCGCCAAGGACGCCAAGCACGTCGACCTCAAGGAATTCTGGCACGTCGGCCGGGAATTGCCGGAGGGGCATCGCTTCGCCGGACAGATGGCGCCCAACGTCTGGCCGACCCGCCCGGAAGGATTCAAGGACACGTTCGTCGAATTGTTCGCCGCCTTCGATCGCGCCGGCGACCGGTTGCTGTCGGCGATCGCGCTCCACCTCGGGCTGGACAAGAACTGGTTCGATCGGGCGGTGACCGACGGCAATTCGGTGCTGCGCCTGCTCCACTATCCGCCGATCCCGGTCAATGCCGAGGGTGTGCGCGCCGGAGCGCACGAGGACATCAACCTGATCACGCTGCTGCTCGGCGCGGAAGAAGCCGGGCTGGAACTGCTCGACCGGCATTCCGGTCGATGGCTGGCGATCAAGCCGCCATCGGGCGCGATGGTGGTCAACGTCGGCGACATGCTGCAACGACTGACCAACCATGTATTGCCGTCGACGACGCACCGGGTGGTCAATCCGGCGCCGGAGCGGCGCGGCCACTCGCGCTATTCGATGCCCTTCTTCCTGCACCCGGCGCCGGACTTCCTGATCGAAACGCTGCCGCAGACGATCACCGCGGAGAATCCGAATCGCTACCCGACGCCGATCACCGCGCACGACTATCTGCACGAGCGACTGGTGGAGATCGGCCTGATCAAGCCGCGGCCTGGCCAGGCCTAGGTCCGATCGACATCCAGCATCGCAGGCTTTGGAAACGCCCTGCCGTCATTCCCGCGAAGGCGGGAATCCAGATGCGCGGAGGCTGCTTGTCGAGCCGTGACGTCGAGGGTTCTGGATCCCCGCTTCCGCGGGGATAACGAACCATGGCCTGCCATGCCGAATGGCGATCGGCTCCAGCGCAGGCTAGGCCCCACATGGGCGAGGCTGGCCGGGCCCGGCATGCCGGGCTTCGACGTCACAGGATTAATACCCGTGACGCCCTGCCGCGCCGAAAAGCTCAGTCGAACCCGCCTTCCAGGAAGCGCGTCGCCATCGCGCAGTGCATGGCGACGCCCTTCGCCATCACCGCTTCCTCGATCTGCATCCGCGTATTGTGCAGCGGCGGATTGGTCGCCGGGTCGCTGCCCGTAGGTGCGAAGCCGACGAAAGCGAAGGCGCCGGGCACCGCTTGCAGCACGTAGGAAAAATCCTCGGCGCCCATCATCGGCTGCGGCATCTCCGCAAAGCCCTGTGCATCAAGATCGCGCGCGCAACGCTCGATCAGCGCAGCACCGCGCGGATCGTTGACGGTCACCGGATAGCCGGTGTCGACCCAGGCCTCCGCTTCGGCGCCATGGGCCGCCGCGATATGGGTGGCGATCCGTTGCAGCGCATCCTGCATCGTGCTGCGCGTTGTCTCTGACAGGGTACGCAGCGTGCCGAGCAGCCGCACCTCGCCCGGGATGACGTTGTGTGCGCTGCCGCCCTCGATCTTGGTGATCGACAGCACGGCCGGATCGGTGACCGCGATCTGGCGGGCGATAAAGGTCTGCAAGGCGAGCACGATCTCGCAGGCGACGGGGACCGGATCGAGGCAGTCGTGCGGCATGGCGGCATGGCCGCCGCGACCACGGACGACTATATGGACGGTGTCGGCCGACGCCATAATGGGACCGCCGCGGGTCACCACCAGCCCGGCCGGGGCGTTCGGCGAGACGTGGAGCGCGAAGGCGGCGTCGGGGGAGGCGGTGGCGAGCAGGCCATCGTCGATCATGAAGCGGGCGCCGTGATGCCCCTCCTCGCCGGGCTGGAACATGAACACCACGGTGCCGGGCAGCTGGTCGCGCCGTGCCGCCAGCGCGCGGGCGGCGCCGACCAGCATCGCAGTATGCGCATCGTGGCCGCAGGCGTGCATGCGGCCGGCGAGCGTGCTGGCGAAGGGCAGGCCCGTCTCCTCCTGCATCGGCAGCGCGTCCATGTCGCCGCGCAGCAGGACGGTGCGGCCGTTGTCACCGCGCTGGCCGCGCAGGATGGCGATGAAGCCGGTGGTCGAGCGGCTGTCGTGGATCTCCAGCGGCAGGCCGGCGAGCGCGGCCTTCGCCTTCGCGGTGGTCAGCGGGCAATGCAACCCGACCTCCGGCTCGGCGTGGATCGCCCGGCGCAGCGCGACGACGGCGTCGAGCTCGGCCTCGCCCGCGGCGGTCCAGTCGGCGGTATCGAGGGTGTCGAGGCTCATGGGACGGCTCCTGATGATGGGACGCCGCCGTTTTGCGCCGTGCCGCGCCGAATGTCACGGCCCAGCCGGCGCGCGCGCCAGCCAGCCCGGACCATTATCCCCGCGTCAGATTGCCGAGCACGCTGCGCAGCACGGTGCCGACCAGCCCGCCGCCACTGCTGCGGCCGCGGCCGGTGCCGAACACCTGCTTGCCGATCTCCTTGGCGACCTGGCGACCGATCGAGCTGGAGGCGGCGCGGGTGGCCGAGGTCATCGCCTTCGCCCAGGGGGAATTGGCCGCCTCGCGGCGCGCCTGCGCCTCGGCCTTGTCCTGCGCCGCCGCGGCGCGGGCAGCGTCCTTGGCGGCCTGGGCATCCGCCTTGGCCTGCAGCGCGGCGGCCTTGTCGGCATCGTCCTTCGCCCGCGCGGCGGCGACGGCCGCCGCGGCCTCCTGTGTCTTGGCGGCGAGGATCTCCTCCGCCGATTCGCGGTCGACGACCGTGTCGTATTTGGCGCCGATCGCGTCGGTCTGGATCAGCACGCGGCGCTCGTCGGGGGTGACGGGACCGACGCGGCTGGCCGGCGGCTTGATCAGCGTGCGCGTCACCGGCGACGGCGCGCCGTCGGGCTGGAGCAGCGACACCAGCGCCTCGCCGACCTTCAGCTCGGTGATCGCGGTGGCGACGTCGACGCCGGGATTGGCGCGGAACGTCTCCGCCGCGGCACGCACCGCCGCCTGATCGCGCGGCGTGAAGGCGCGCAACGCATGCTGGACGCGGTTGCCGAGCTGGCCCGCGACCTTGTCGGGCACGTCGATCGGGTTCTGGGTGATGAAATAGATGCCGACGCCCTTCGACCGGATCAGCCGCACGACCTGCTCGATCTTGTCGAGCAGCGCGTCGGGCGCATTGTCGAACAACAGATGCGCCTCGTCGAAGAAGAAGACCATCGTCGGCTTGTCGGGGTCGCCGACCTCGGGAAGATGCTCGAACAGCTCGCTCATCAGCCAGAGCAGGAAGGTCGCATAGAGCTTCGGCGCAGCCATCAATTTGTCGGCGGCGAGGACATTGACGATGCCGCGGCCGCGATCGTCGCTGGTCAGGAAATCGGCGAGGTCGAGCGCCGGTTCGCCGAAGAACTTGTCGCCGCCCTGGCTGCGCAGCTGGAGCAGCGCGCGCTGGATGGCGCCGATCGACTGCTTGGAGACGTTGCCGTAGGTGGTGGTCAGCTCGTCGGCGCGTTCGGCGCAATGGCTGAGCATCGCCTGCAGGTCGTCGAGGTCGATAAGCAGCAGCCCCTCGGTATCGGCGACGTGGAAGGCGATGGTCAGCACGCCTTCCTGCACGTCGTTCAGGTCCATCAGCCGGGCGAGCAGCAGCGGGCCCATCTCGCTGACGGTGGTGCGGATCGGGTGACCCTGTTCGCCGTACAGGTCCCAGAATTGCACCGGATTGTCGGCGTAGGACCAGTCGGCGTCGCCGATCTCCTGCGCGCGGGCGGCGAAGCTGGCGTGCGTCTTGGCGGCGGGCGAGCCGGCCATGGCGAGGCCGGACAGGTCGCCCTTCACGTCGGCGACGAAGCTCGGCACGCCGACCTTGGAGAAGCCCTCGATGATGCCCTGCAACGTCACCGTCTTGCCGGTGCCGGTGGCGCCGGCGATCAGGCCGTGGCGGTTGGCGCGTTTCAGGTCGAGGCACTGCGGGTTCGCCCCACCCTCGCCCGCGCCGATGAAGATGCCGTCCGCCATGCTGCCGCTCCCGCTATGTGGTGAGAGGGTGATAGCGAGGCTGCCGGTAAAGAGAAGAGGTCCCTGCCCTCACCCTGCGCCGGCGGCGCGGGTGAGGGCGGAACGACGTTACTTGCCGATCTTCAGCGGGATGAAGGCCGGGTTGCCGCGGCCGCGCTGGACCAGCGCCAGCACCGACGGACGGCCCGCCGCCTTCGCCTGCGCAACGAGGCGCGCGACGTCAGCGGCGGTCCGCACCGGCGTACCGTTGATCGCCTGGACGACGTCGCCCCGACGCAGCTTGCCCGACGCATCGCTCGACGAATCGACCGTTGCGATCACCACGCCCTGCACCGTCGGATCGACGCCGATCGCACGGGCGATGCCCGGCGTCAGCGGCTGGACGTTGAGACCGAGCGGTGCCGACGACCCCTGGGTCGTGCCTGCGCCGGTGCCGTCATCGTCCGAGCCGTCGTCCTGCTGCTGATCGCCGGGGCCGAAGCCGCCGGAGTCGTCGCCACCATTGATCAGGGCCTTCAGCTGGTCGTTCGAAGGCCGGGTGACGACCTGGATGTTGATCGTCTGACGCTGTCCGCCGCGGAGGATGTCGAAGCGTGCCGTCGTGCCGGGCTGCAGGTTCGAGACGAGGCGCGTCAAGGTCGCATCGGGATTGACCTGCTGGCCGTTGATCGCGGTGACGACGTCACCGGCGCGCAGGCCGCCCTTAGCAGCCGGACCGTTCGGCTCGACGCGGGCGATCAACTCACCCTGATTCTTCGGAATGCCGAGCGCCGCGGCCGCATCATCGTCAACGCCGCCGCCAATCGACACGCCGATATAGCCGCGGATGATCTTGCCGCCGGTCTTGAACGTCTCGATGATCGGCTTGGCGGTCTCGGCCGGGATGGCGAAGCCGATGCCGATGTTGCCGCCGGACTGGCTGAAGATCTGCGAGTTGATGCCGATCACATTGCCGTTCATGTCGAACATCGGGCCGCCGGAGTTGCCCTGGTTGATCGCCGCATCGGTCTGGATGAAGCGGTCGTAGGCGCCCGGCTGACCGGTGACGCGGTTGATCGCGGAGATGATGCCGGCGGTGACCGTGCCGCCAAGACCGAAGGGCTCGCCGATCGCGAGCACCCAGTCGCCGACACGCGCGCGGCTCGAATCGCCCCACTTGACGAACGGCAGGCCGGTCGCGTCGATCTTGAGCAGGGCGAGGTCCGAATCCTGGTCCTTGCCGATGACGCGCGCGGTATATTCCTTGCGGTTGTTGAGCGTGACGGTGATCGAATCCACCGTCGCCCCCTGCGCGCCCGGCGAGATGACGTGATTGTTGGTCACGACATAGCCGTCGGCGGAGATCAGGAAGCCCGATCCGAGCGAGGCGCCCTCGCGCTTCACCGGCGCGCCATTGCCGCCGCCCTGACCGAAGCCGAACAGATCGCCGAACGGCGTGCCCTGGAACGGATTGGCCTGCTGGCGCTGGACGATGGTCTGCTTGGTCGAGATGTTGACCACGGCGGGCTGCAGCTTGGCCACCATGTCGGCGAAGCTCATCGGCGCGCCGGCCCGCGGCGCCGTCGCCTGGATCGCACCCGGCTCGTTCTGCGCGACTTGCGCGGTGGAGGGCTGGAGTGCCAGCGTGGCGGCCGCGCCGCCGAGGAGAAGCGCACTGGTGATGGCGTAGGCGTTGCGCACTAGACTTGGGTCCTCTTCTTGGATTGGTCCCGTCGGGATGGTGCCTTAGTGGACCAAATCGGCTGAACGTCGCTTGAATATTAACGCGCGCGACAGGTGGAGGGTCCCCGCGTCGCGATCAAGGGCCGCGCCGGCCCGGTCCCCCACCCGGCCGCCCACACCGTCCCCTAGATGGGCGGGCGGGTGGGGCAGCGGGCGGGCACCGCATCCAGGCAAGTGGATAACCTTCAGCGCCCGCGCCCTTCGAATTCGCGCAGATAGCTGTTGTTCGGCGACAGGATGATCGACGTCGATCCTTCCGGGGTCTGGCCGTTGCCGGCGGCGCCGAAGGTCCGGCGGTACGACTGCATCGCGCGGTAGAAGTCGTAGAAGTCGGCGTCCTTGGTGAAGCTTTGCGCATAGATGCGCGCCGCCTGGGCGTCCGCCTCGGCGCGGATGATCTGCGCGTCCTTGTTGCCCTGCGCCCGGATCGTCGTCGCCTGCTGCTCGCGCGCGGTGCGCATCCGCGCCAGCGCGCGGTCGAGCGGGCTACCGTCGGGCAGGTCGGCGTGCTTGATCCGCACGTCGACGATCTGCACGCCATATTGGCTGGCGAGCCGCTGCAACCGCGACTGGATATTGTCCATCACCTGGTCGCGTTCCGGAGATAGCAGCGTCGCGAACGGCTGGTTGCCGAGTTCGTTGCGGATCGAGCTGCCGAGCAGCGGGCGCAGCGCGTCGGTGATCCGCGTCTCGGTCGACGAGGTGCTGCCCGTCGCGTTCACCGCCTTTAGCGGATCGACGATGCGGAAGCGCGCGAAGGCATCGACCTCGAGCCGCAGCTGGTCGGACGACAGCACCTGCTGATTGTCATAGTCGACGTCGAGGATACGCTTGTTCAGCCAGACCAGCCGGTCGACGAACGGGATGCGCGCGATCAGCCCGGCGCCGGTGCGGCCGAAGGTCTCGCCCTGGCGCCAGGCGTTGACGGTGCGCACCGGCTGTTCGAAGCGCAACACGACGACCTGCTGCGTTTCCGGCACGATGGTGATCGTCGCGGCGAGCAGGATTACCGCGACGAGCGCGGCGAGGCCGAGCGTGACCGGGTTCTTCCACAGATTGCTCACTGGCTACCTCCCTGGGCAGGCGCGGCCTGGACGGTGGTCGCGGGGGCTTCGCCATTGGCCTCGGGCAGTTTGCGGCCCTGCGACAGCGGCAGGTACGGCACGACGCCCGGCGTCTCGACGATCGTCTTGTCGGATTTGGCGAGCACGGCTTCCATCGTTTCGTAATACATGCGGCGGCGCGTCACTTCGGGCGCCAGGCGATATTGTTCGTAGACCTTGTCGAACTGCGCGGCCTCGCCTTCCGCCTGGGCGACGATCTGCTTGGCATAGGATTGCGCCTGATTGCGCGCGCCCTGCGCATCCTGCTGGGCGGCGGTGACGTCCTTGAACGCATCGTTGACGCGGGCGGGCGGATCGGCCTGCTTGATGCCGACGCCGGCGATGCGGATGCCCGCCTTATAATCGTCGAGGATCTTCTGCATCCGCTCCTGCACCTGCGCCTCGATGATCGGGCGCCCCGGCCCCAGCGCCTCGTCGAGCGAGACATTGGCGACCACCTCGCGCATCGCGCTTTCGGCGGTGGCCCGGACGGTTTCGCGCGGCTTGTCGATCTGGAAGACGTAATCTTCCGGATTGGCGATCGTCCAGCGCACCGAATAGGCCAGATCGATGATGTTCTGATCGCGCGTCAGCATCAGATTTTCGCCGCCGCCCTCGGGAAAATCCTCGACGCGGATGTTCTGCACGTCGACCTTGACGACGTTGGCGATCGGGGCGGGCAGCGTCAGTGCGATGCCCGGCGCCAGCGTCTCCGAATAGCGGCCGAAGCGGGTGACCACCCCCCGCTCCTGCGGCGCGATCGGATGGATCGACGTCCACAGGACCCAGACCAGCAGGATGATGCCGGCGCCGATCAGCCACAGCGCCCGCGCATTGGCGCCGCCGGGCAGTCCGCCGAAGCCGCCACCGCCCGGTCCGCCGTCGCCGCCGCCCCGCGCCTTCTTCAGGAATTCGTCGAGCGCCGTCGGCCGCTGCCCCGCCTTGCGGCCGCCGGGCGGCACCGCCCAGGGATTGCGCGGGCCGCTGCCGGACGAATCATCGCCCTGTCCCCAGGGGCTTTTCGGCGGTTCGACAGCAAGTGCGGGAGGGTTCGCGCGGCGGCCCGGCAGGATCTTCATGACGACCTTTATAAGTGGGCGGGCGCGGAAAAACAGTGCCAAGCCAGCCGATGCGGCCTATCTGCTGCCCAGATATGGACCAGAACGGCTTGAAGCAGGCGATCGACGGCGTGGCGGGCGGGCGCGCGACGCTCCGGATCGAGGGCGTGCGCGCCGGTATCGTGCTGGACGCGACCGGGCTGGACGCGGCCGCACGGGACGCGCTGGAGGCGGCGGTACGCGCCGCCGCGGCGGGCTGGACCGGCGAACTGCGCGTCGTCGTCACCGCGGAACGCGTGCAGCGGCGACTGGTCGCGGTGGCGAGCGGCAAGGGCGGCGTCGGCAAGTCGACGCTCGCCGCCAATCTGGCGATCGCCCTTTCCCGCCACGGCCGCCGCGTCGGACTGGTCGATGCCGATATCTACGGTCCGTCGCAGCCGCGGCTGATGGCGGCAGAGGGCGTCAGGCCGACCGCCAAGGACAAGGTGCTCGACCCCGTCCCGACCCCTTATGGCGTGCCGATGCTGTCGATGGGGCAATTGGTCGAACCCGGCCGGGCGCTCGCCTGGCGCGGACCGATGGCGGCGGGCGCGCTCGGCCAATTGGTCGAGGCGGACTGGGGCGCGACCGACACGTTGGTGCTCGACCTGCCACCGGGCACCGGGGACGTGCAACTGACCATGGTGCAGAAGTACAAGCCGGCCGGCGCGGTGATCGTCTCGACGCCGCAGGACCTGGCGCTGATCGATGCGACGCGCGCGATCGACCTGTTCGACAAGGCGGGCGTGCCGGTGATCGGGCTGGTCGAGAATATGGCGGGTTACGCCTGCCCGCATTGCGGCGAGGTGTCCGACCCCTTCGGCCAAGGCGGCGCGGAGGCGACGGCAGCGAAGCTCGGCCTGCCGTTCCTCGGCCGGGTGCCGCTGGCGATCGACATCCGCGTCGCCTCCGACGCCGGCAAGCCGCCGGCGGCGGATGCGGACGATCGCGTGTTCGCGCCGATCGCGGAACGCGTGGCGGCGTGGCTGGCGGCGCACTGACCCGCCGCCCACGCCGGGGAACCGGCTTACGCGGCGTCGGTATAGTCTCCGATTAACCGGAGACCCGCCCATGCCGTTGACCGACGATGCCGCGATCAGGACCCTGCTCGAGAACGCCCGCACGATCGCGATGGTCGGCGCCTCGGATCGCCCCGACCGCCCCTCTTACGGCGTAATGGCAATGCTGCAGCGGCACGGCTATCGCGTCATCCCGGTCAATCCGCAGATCACCGGCGAGCACGTCCACGGCGAGTTCGTGTTCCGCGAGCTGGCACAGCTCGGCGATCCGATCGACATCGTCGACATCTTCCGGCGACCGGAGGCGGCCGGGATAGCGGTGGACGAGGCGATCGCGATCGGCGCCAAGGCGGTATGGCTGCAACTCGGCGTGATCAACCACGAAGCGGCGGCGCGTGCCGAAGCGGCGGGTCTGCAGGTGGTGATGGACCGCTGTCCGGCGATCGAAATCCCGCGACTCGGGGTAGCGCCGATCACGGCTTGATTTGGCCACATTGCTTCGCAAGGATCGCAGCCGACCGATGATCGGTGGGAGTGGCCGATGCTGATTGCGCTGTTGCTGATCCAGGCCGCGTCGACCGCCGCGCCGGCCCCGCCGATCAGGCCGATCCTCGACCAGAAATGCACCTACGATCGCGATCGTACCGACATCACCGTTTGCGGCCGCCGCAATGCCGACCGGTTCCGCGTGCCGATCCTGGTCCACGAGCCCGGCGACCCGCGCCATGAGACGGTGCCGGCCGAACGCGAGCGGCTGCTCGCGCGGTCGAACCCGGTCAAGGACCTCAGCCCGTTTCTGGTCGGCGGCGGCATGACCGGTGTCACGGTCAGCTCGACCGGCGCCGTGACCGGCGCGACCTACCGGCCGCTGGCGCCATGATCCTGCTCGCCCTGGCCTTGCAGGCCGCCGCGCCCGCCGTGCCGCAGACCAAGGCCGACGGGTCGCAGAGCTGGTCGATCCTGACCAAACCGCCGTGCGGGGCCAAGGATGAAAAGGGCGACATCGTCGTCTGCGCGAACGGCGAGAAGCTGCCCGAGCTACCCGATACCGAGCCGTCGGCCAGCGGGCGCGGTGCCAATCCCGATCTGTCGCCGAAGCAGGCGCTGGCCCTGCAAGCCACCCCCTGCGGCGCGCGAATGGCCGGCTGCACCGTCGGCTTCGGGCCGCCGATCGTGCCGATGGTGGCGGCGCTGGCCAAGGCGGCCAAGTCGGCCTTCGCCAAGAAGCCCGACAAGACCGGCCGCGTCGCGATCCCACTCGACGATCCGACGGGGCCGCTGCCGCCGTTGCAGCCCTAGCGGCGGATTCGGCGCACGGCGCGGGCGACGGCGGGATGGCCGCTGGCCCGCTTGGCCAGCGCCACCGCACCATCGAACCCGGCCAGCGCGGCCAGCGTCGCGCGATTGGCGAGGGTCGGGCGGAGCAGCAGCAGGTCGACGCAGGCGACACCACCGCTGGCGAACTGGCGCTTGTGCTGCCCCTCGCCCTCGGTGAAGTCGAACCAGCGGAAGCGGTCGGCGAACAGTTCGCGCATCGCGGCGGCATGCAGGACGCTGCCCGGCGACAGATCGCCGTGCGCCGGATCGTGACCGACGTGCATGTACAGCAGCGTCTCGCCCTCCGCCGTGCAGCAGAGATAGGCGACCGGCCGGCCGTCGAGCAGCAGCAGCCAGGCGCGCAGATCGTCGCGCGCCGCGGCGGCGCGTAGCTGAGTCGGGTCGATCGGCAGGCCGGTGTCGAGCAGCCGCTCCTGATAGGTCGTCGCCGACACCTGCCGCGCAAGCGGGTGAAAGACGTCGAACTCGGCCGGCGTGCGATAGGCGCGGATCTCGACACCCAGCGCCGCCGCCTTCTTCGCCTTGCGCTTCAGCGTCGAGCGCGCCTGCCCCGACAGTCCGGCCAGCCAGGTGTCGTGACCGATCGTCAGATCGGTGTAGTAGCGCGTATAGCGCTGACGCACCGCGGCGATCAGGCCGGCACCGCTCACGCCGGCGAGCGCGTTCGCCGCCAGCGAGGTGACGAGATAGCCGTCGTCCTGTGGCGGCGGCAGCTGCGGGGCGATGCCCGCCATCGCCTGGATCAGCGTCAGCGGCACGCGCGTCAGCCGCCGCGGCACGGTGGCGATCGTCCGCGCGCCGACCTGGAACTTGAGGGCGGCCACCGTCATCAGGCGCGCTCGGCGACCCAGTTGGACCAGAGCTGCTCCGCCTGTCGCCAGCGCCGGCGCACTCCATGCGGGGCGAGCGGACGGTCGTTCCGATCGAGTGGCAGGGCGGGCAGATCGGCAAAATGCGCGGTGGGCAGGCGGTCTCGTCGGTCGTCCAGCGCCTGGCACAGCGCCGCGAAGCGACGGACGTGAACGCCGTTGGCGCGGGTGCCGAGCCGGTTGGCCAGCTCGAAGCCGTGGCTGACGATCGTCACCGCCGCATGATCCTCCGCCGCGGCATGATCGAGCGCGGCGGCGGCCTCCCCCGCCGACAGGGCGCAGAGCTGAAAATGGCGGTAGCGGCCCGGAGCTTCGGCGATCACCGTCACCGGCACCTCGACCACGCCGAGGTCGAGCGGGGCGATTTGGTCGGCGGGTAGACCGATGCGACTGTCCGCCGGCTCTGCGCCATTGTGGCTGCTGTCGTAGCGGAAGCCGAGCTCGGCGAGCACTGCCGGCGTGTCCGCATTCGCCGCGTAGCTGCCGGCGCGAAAGGCGACGGGCGGCGGCGCCCCCGCGGCGACGAGCAGATCGGTCGCCCCTGAGATCAGGTCGCGTTGCTCGCCGCGATCATATTCGTGCAGCTGGCCGCGCGACGCCCCTGCGCGCCGTTCGACCAGCGAAGCGCCGGTCCAATGCGGGTGGAGGTGGAGCTGCACCTCCTGCCCGGCGGCAAGGATGGTCTCGACCATGCGGCGGATGGGCGCGAGGCCGGTGATCACCGCCGGCATCGGGTCGACGAAGAAGCAAGCCTTCAGCCCGTGTCGCGCGAGCATGTCGAGCTGATAGCTGAGGCCGACGCCGGCCGGCTCGACCGAGCGGGCATAGACCGTGTCGAGATCGAGACCGGCGACATGATGGCGCCACGCGAATTCGGTGTCGATCGTCAGGAAGACAGAGGTCGGCATCGGCTCGCTCTAGCAACCAGCCGTGAACAAATGACGAAGCGGAGGACTTGGGCCGACCGGCAGCGAAAGCTGACAAAGTTCACGCGTATGCAGTGTCCGCCCGCCGGCAGGAACCCGGACGGGCAGGAGTCGCCGCAATGCGACGAGCCTAGCGTCTTGCAGGCTTGTAGGACAGCGCTTTTACTGCCTGCCGCCCCTGGCAGTGCAGCGATGGTCCCCGCCGGGTCAGCGTGCCGCCTCGCCCGCTGCGTCGCCCCAATGGAGATAGCTGGCGTCGAACGCCGCCGCGCGGCGCAGCGCGCCGACGTCGCGGATCGTCAGATGCCCCTGCATGATCTCGACCAGTTCGGCCTCGCGAAGCTGGCGCAGCACGCGGTTGATATGGACGCTGGTCAGGCCGAGCGCGTCGCCGAGATGCTCCTGCGTGATCGGCAAAGGGAAGCGGCGCGGGCCGACGGGTGCGTCAGAATGGAGACGGGCGTCGAATTCGCAGAGCAGGTGCGCCAAGGTGCGAAACGCATCCGACGAATTGAGCAGCCACGTGCGCAGCATCGCCTCGTCGACCAGCTTGGCGTACCACAAGGCGCGTCCCAGCACCGGACGTGCAGCGACCAGGCTTTCGACCTCAGCCAAGTCCACCCGCGCCAGCGTACATTCGGTCAGCGCCAGAATGGCATGGTCCATCGGCGCGTGACAAACGGCGTGGATGCCGCAGAAGTCGCCGGGCAGCAGGAAACCGGTGATGCGGCGGGTGCCGTCCGGCCGCAGGCTGTAGCGGGCCGCCCACCCATCGAGCACCGCATAGAGATACGGCGGCCGCTCGCCCTTCTGAATCACGTCCCGATGCCGGGCGAACCGGATCGCCTGAAAGTGCAGCTGGTCGATCGCCGCGCGATCATCGTCCGCCAACGGGATCAACCGGTCCAATCGGTGCAGGAATGGTCGTAGTGACGCCGTGCCATCTTGATCGGCCATACAGCCCTCCTCCACGCAGATCGCCGAACCGGTTTAACCTGCATTGCAACGGCTGGCTTTGATCGCCGTTAATGTTGCGGGACGGTAATAATCGTCACCGTTCTGCGTCGATCGGACACCCGCCCGGCCCCAGCGCCGGCAACGAAAACCTTGGACTGAGCGGATGGAATCTTGATGCCGATCAATGCACAAGTCAGTCGTACGGTCTGACTTTCCGCAATCATCTTCGCCGTGACATGGATCGGTTTCTGACGGATAGTGTGGCGATGCGTATCTTTTCGGTGATCCTCGACGACGGTCAGACGCGCGATCATGCGGAAGGTCATTATCGTTCGATCGACAATGCGCTCCGGGATACGATCCAGGCCGCAGCGCAGGTCGCGGTCGAGACGCTCGGCACCGTGGGCGGCACGCAATCGATCGTCTGCACGGTCGAGGACGTCGACGCGGGGGAGCGGCGCAGCGCCCCGCTGCATGTGGCGGTGGAGACGGTGCCGGTCGCGCCCCGCGACTAGCCGTTCGGGATCGGCTGGCCGACGGGTGGCAGCCATGACGGCTGGAATTGCGGGCGGCGGGGCGGCAGCGGCGACAATCGGCGGAGTGCCGCCATATCGAGCAGTGCCAGCCGGCGGCCGCGACGGGCGATCATTCCTGCGTCTTCAAGGGCCCGCAGCGTTCGGTTGACGTGAACGTTGGTCATGCCGAGCAAGTCCCCGAGCGTCTCCTGGGTCAGCGGCAAGTCGAACCCGTCATCGTCGACCAGGCCGAGCGGGCAGAGCCGCGCATGCAGGTCGAGGAACAGGCGCGCGAGCTGCTCCCTGGCAGAGGCGGTGCCCTGTACCGCCAGCGCGTCCATCAACGACAATCGCTCCATCTGCACCGCAATGGTGAACAGTGCTGCCAGACGTGGCGCCGAAGTGAATAACTGGCCGAAGCGTTCGTAGGGGACAAAGGCGGTCGCCGCGTCGGTGACCGCGGTCAGGGTGTCGGCCGCCGCCGTCAGCGCCATGCTGGGCGTCGCCAGCATGTCGCCGGGAAGATGCAGCTTCTGGATGAGGCGCTTGCCGCTGGGCAGCGTGATCGACGAGGCGATCCAGCCGTGGGTGTGGAGGTAGAAGCCGTGGAGAGGGTCGCCTTCCATCTGGAAGGTCTCACCCTTCGGGCGGAACACCTCCGGATCGCCGAGCGCCGCAAGATGCGCCTCTTCTTGCGGAGTCAGATCGGCGAAGGCCCGGTATCGATGGATCGGATAGGCCATGCAGGCTCAATAATCGAGCCAGGCTCCATGGGTCAAATTACCGCAGCGGGCGAGCACCCGGGCCGCCACCCCGTTGAAAAGCCGTGACCTCGACCACCGGCCGGGCTAGCATGTCCCATGGCCGAACGCTTCGAACGTCACCGTCAGCCCTGGACGCCGGATGAGGTGCAGAAGCTGCACACGCTGGCGAAAAAGGGCATGGCCCTGAAGGCGATCGCCAAGGCGATGACGCGCAGCGAGGAGTCGATCAAGGACCGCGCCAAGGCGGACGGACTGTCGATCGCCAAGCTGCGCTGATCGCGCGAAGTGGGGCGACCGCGCCCCGCGCTAACGCGCGTGGTAGAAGTCGTAGACCTGCTGCGCCACCGAGGTCGACACGCCGGGCGCCTTGCGCAGGTCCTCCAGGCTCGCATTGCGCACCGCCCGCGCCGTGCCGAAATGCATCAGCAGCGCCTTCTTGCGCGCCGGACCGATGCCCGGCACCTCGTCGAGCGGGCTGGCGCCGATCGCCTTGGCACGCTTGTCGCGATGCGCGCCGATGACGAAGCGGTGGACCTCGTCGCGTAGCCGCTGGAGGTAGAAGAGCACCGGCGCGTTGACCGGCAGCTGGAATTCCCGCCCGTCGAGCAGGTGAAAGACCTCGCGCCCCTCGCGGCCGTGATGCGGCCCCTTGGCGATACCGACCAGACAGACGTCCTCGATGCCGAGATCCTCCAGCACCGCCTTGGCGGCGTTGAGCTGGCCGCGGCCGCCGTCGATCAGCACGAGGTCCGGCCAGGTGCCGTCGTCGCGGTCTGGCGCTTCCTCCAGCTGACGCGCGAAGCGGCGGCGGAACACCTCGCGCATCATGCCGAAATCGTCGTTGGTCGCCGCCTCATTCCCCTTGATGTTGAACTTGCGATACTGTCCCTTGCGGAAGCCCTCGGGGCCGGCGACGACCATCGCGCCCAGCGCGTTGCTGCCCTGGATATGGCTGTTGTCGTAGATTTCGATCCGGTCGGGTGGCCCATCCAGCCCGAACAGCTCAGCCACCTCGCGCAACAGCCGCGCCTGCGTCGTGCTTTCCGCGAGCCGGCGTTCCAGCGCCTCGATCGCATTGCGCTTGGCCTGGTCCATCAGCCGGCGGCGGTCGCCGCGCTGGGGAACGGAGATCGCGACCTTGTAGCCGGCACGCTCGCCGAGCGCCTCCATCAGCAGCGTGCCCTCGGCGAGTTCGCGGTCGACCAGGATGGTGCGCGGCGGCGGCACCTCCTCGTAGAACTGGGTCATGAAGCTGACCATCACCTCGTCCTCCGGCACCTCCGCGGTGTGGGCGGGGAAGAAGCTGCGATGGCCCCAATTCTGGCCGCCGCGGATGAAGAAGGCCTGGATGCCGATCACCCCGTCCTTGCACGCCAGCGCGAAGACGTCGGCATCGCCGACCCCCTCGGCGTTGATCGCCTGCGTGCCCTGGACGAAGGTCAGCGCCTTGAGCCGGTCGCGGAGCAGCGCGGCCAGCTCGAAATCCATATTTTCCGCCGCGGCCTGCATCTGCGTGCCGAGTTTGGCCTGCACCTTGGTCGACTTGCCGGCCAGGAAGTCGCGGCAATCGTCGACGAGTTCCTTGTAGCCTTCCGTGTCGATACGGCCGACGCAGGGCGCCGAGCAGCGCTTGATCTGATAGAGCAGGCAGGGCCGGTCGCGCGTCTTGAAGAAACTGTCGGTGCACGAGCGCAGCAGGAACAGCTTCTGCAGCGCGTTGAGCGTGTTGTTGACGCTGCCCGCGCTGGCGAACGGGCCGTAGTAATTGCCCGGCGCGCGACGCGCGCCGCGATGCTTCTGGACGCGTGGAAAATCGTGGTCGGTGCGCAGCAGGATGAAGGGGAAGCTTTTGTCGTCGCGCAGCAGCACGTTGTAGGCGGGACGAAAGCTTTTGATCAGCTGCGCCTCGAGCAGCAGCGCCTCCGCCTCGTTGTTGGTCGTGACGATGGTCATCGACCGCGTCTGCGACACCATGCGCTGCAGGCGCTTCGGCAGCCCGTTGATCTGCGTGTAATTGGCGACGCGCTGCTTCAGCGAGCGCGCCTTGCCGACATACAGCACGTCACCCTTGGCATCCTGCATCCGGTAGACGCCGGAACGGGCGGGCAAGGTCTTGAGGACATTGCGGATCGCCGCCACGCCCGCGTCGAGATCGGGCGTGTCGGTACCGCGGACGGTGAAGGTGGCGCGTTCTTCGTTGAAGCGATCGGGGGGGCCGTAGCCGGACATGGCGCCCATGTAGGAGTCTGGGAGTCTTGGCGAAAGGTCTGTGCCGTCACTCCCGTTGCGTGGCCTAGCGGCCGACCACCGGACCGGTCGGCTTCTTCGCTCCCGGCGGCGGCGCGCCACCGCCGAGCGCGGCGAGGTCATAGGCCAGCTTGCCCATCAGATCGGCGGTCATTTGTCCGCCGCTCAATGGCGCCAGACGGCGTAACGACAGCGCGCTGAACTTGGGCAGATTGTCGTCGGTGCTGAGCCCCGGCATGTCCTTGTCGAGCACCGCCCTGGCCCCCGGATCGGCGAGCAGATCGGCGATCGGCGTGTCGAGCGAGAAGTGAGTCGTCGTCGGGCGTGTGACCGGCGCAGGGTCGGCCGGCGGCACGCCGGCGGGCTTGGGATCGGCAGTTTTCGGGTCGGCGGGCGCGATCACCGTGTCGTCGGCGGGCAGGTCGAGCGAGAACTTGCCCGCCCGATCGGCGGCGGTGGAGGATTGCGGCGCCTGGGCGGCGACAAGCAAGAGCGACAGCAGGATCATCGGCAACACCTCACCTCGCGTCACGACGCGCGGGGAACATGTACCATCACCAAGCCCACCCCGTCACCCCGGACCTGTTCCGGGGGTCCACCGGGCCGCAAGCGCCCGGCAAGAGCAGCGGAGGCCACACCCAGCCGCAGCGTGGACCCCGGAACAGGTCCGGGGTGACGGTGGGTGTGCGGCACCGTGCCGCGCTCCTCATGCCTTCACGCCTGGCCGAACAGCTTGGTGCCGACGACGCCGATCACGGTCAGTGCCATGAAGCAGGCCTGGATCAGGCTGACCTTGTCGCCGAAGAAGATGACGCCGCCGATGATCACGCCGACCGCGCCCAGCCCCGTCCAGACCGCATAGGCCGTTCCGGCGGGCAGTCCGCGCATCGCCAGCGCGAGCAGGCCCATGTTGACGAAGGACAGGATGATCGGAACGCTGGATGCCTGCCAGGTGGCAAGCGTCGCGGCCCATTTCAGGCTGAGCGCCCAGCAGATCTCGGTGACGACGGCGACGGCGAGAATGGCCCAGGACATGGAGGATGTCTCCTTGCTGCGGGCTCGTTGACCGTTGGGCGCCGTCGGAAACCCGGGAAGAGACGGCGCAGGGTTAAGAAGTCACCGCCGTGCGGCGGCATGATCCTGCCGATGCAGAAAACCCGGAGCCGCTAGCGGCTCCGGTAGGGTGTCAGGCTCCTGCACGAGGCAGGGGCGCAGGTCGGATCAGTGGGGGCGACCGAGTCCGGCGATGGCGCGGTCGACCATCGCCTTGTCGGCGTTGCCGTCGACATGTTCCGCGATCAGCGTGGCGGCGGCCTTGGCGGCGCTGTCGGCGGCGAGCGCGCGGACCTCGGCGATCGCCTGGCGTTCGGCGGCGGCGATCTTGTCCTCGGCGCGCTTGGTGCGGCGGGCCATCAGCTCCTCCGCATCCTGCTTCGCCTTGGCGATGATCTGGTTCGCTTCCTGCTGCGCGTGGCTGCGCATGGTCGCGGCATCCGCCTCGGCGGCCTTGGCCTTGGCCTCATATTCGTTGCGCAGCCGCTCCGCCTCGGCGCGCAGCGCCTTGGCCTCGTCGAGCTGCCGGCGGATCGCGGCGATCTTGCCGTCGAGCGAGGCGCCGATCTTGCCCGGCACCTTGGCGACGATCATGCCGATCAGCACGACCAGCGCGGCGATGCCGACCCAGCCGGTGGTGTTGAAGCCGAGCGCGGTCGGCTCCTCGACATGATGCGCGTCGGGCTCGGCGACGCCGTTGGTCAGCGCGCTGGCATCGCGGATGTCGCGGGGCTGGAGCCCCTGCGCCGACGCCGCGTCGTTGAGGTTGGCCTGGATCGACGCATCCGCACGATCCATCGTGGCGGCATTAGCCATGGGCGTTGCTCCGGCGGACCGCATCGGCGGCGGCTTCGATGCTGACCTGGACGCCGGCGACCTTGGCGACCAGATCCTGCGCGACTTCCGCCGCGACCGACTGCAGGTTCAGCATCGCCTGCGCCTTGGCATTGCCGACGGCGAGGTCATGATGCGCCAGCCGTTCGGCCAGCTCGGCGTCGACGGCATGGACCTGGCTTTCCGCCGCCTTGGCGGCGCGCGCCTTGGCCGCAGTGGTCTCCGCCTGCGCCGCGCTGCGCGCCGCATCCATTTCGGCACGCCATGCCGCCTCGGTCTGGTCGGCGGCCAGACGCGCCTGTTCCGCCGCGGCGAGATCGCCGGCGATCTGCGCCTCGCGCGCGTCCACGGTCGCGATGACCCTGGGCACCATCATCTTGCCGATCCCGAAATACAGGATGCCGAAGGTGACGAGCAGCCAGAAGATCTGCGAGGCGTAGGTGGCGGAGAGCTGGGCTATCTGGGGCATGGCGTCCTCTCGTGGCCGGCGGCGCGTGGCGTCACGCACCGCCCGCCGACGACATTACTTGGCGACGAACACCAGGATGATCATCGTCACGAAGGCGAGCAGGCCGAGCAGCTCGGCGCCCGCGAAACCGATGAACAGACGGCCCTGCTGGCTGTCCGCCGCACCCGGGTTGCGCAGCGCGCCCTCGAGGAACTTGGCGAACACGTTGCCCACGCCGAGCGAGGCGAGGCCCATACCGATGGCGGCCAGACCGGCACCCAGCATGCGAGCGGCTTCTGCGTCCATTTCAATCACTCCAGTTCAAAACGTTGGTAGGGTACGAAAACTCAGTGCAGGTTGACGGCGTCGTTCAGATAGACGCTCGTCAGCAGCGCGAAGACATAGGCCTGGATGGCGGCGACCAGCAGCTCGAGCAGCGTGATGCCGATCATCAGCAGGAAGCTGGGCAGCGAGATCAGCGCGACATAGCCGGGGCCGAAGTTGATGCCGTTGATGACGAAGGCGGCGAGCACTTTCAGCAGGATGTGCCCCGCGGTCATCGCGACGAACAGTCGCAGGCCGAGGCTGAAGGGGCGCACCAGGAAGCTCATCAGCTCGACGACGAAGATCAGCGGGATCATCAGCGGCGGCGTGCCGTGCGGCACGAACAGGCTGAAGAAGTGGAAGCCGTGCTTGCCGAAGCCGACGATCAGCACGATCGAAAAGCTGATGATCGCCAGCACGCCGGTGACCGTCAGGTGGCTGGTGATCGTGAACGGATGCCAGCCCGGCACCACGCCGACCGGGGTCAGGCCCCAGATGTTGGCGAACAGGATGAACATGAACAGCGAGAAGACATAGGGGACGAAGCGCTTGCCCTCCGGCCCGATGTTCGAGGTCAGCATGTTCTGGACGAAGCCGGTGAAGCCTTCGACCGCGGCCTGCCAGCGGCCGGGCACCAGCTGGCGCTTCATGCCGCCGAGCATGAACAGCCACAGGCTGGCCAGGGTGATCACCATCCACAGCGCGGAGTTGGTGAAGGACAGATCGTGCCCCGCGACGATCCAGTGCCGACCGAACAGAGGTTCGATCAGGAACTGGTGCATCGGATCGATCTTGCTGCCCGTCTCTGCCGCCACGTGCTGTTGCTCGCCTTCCCAATATGACAAACGCCCGGTTTACTCCGGGCGCGTGCCAGTGATCCGTATGATCTGCCTGAACGCGACCGCTATTCCGAGGAACAGCATCACGATCAGCGCCCAAGGGGTCGTGCCGAACCAGCGGTCGATACACCAGCCGATCAGCGCCGAACCGACGAGACTGCCGATCAGGGCCGCCAGCACCCGGTTGCCGAGCGAATAGCCCGCATCCGCATTGGGTGCCGCCTGACCCGTCCGCACCGCTTCCTGATGCCGGGCTTCCCGTAGCCGCTCGTCGAGCGCGGAAAGCCGCGGATCTTCCGCCGTGCTGCCGAAGTCCTGTCCCGGACCCTCATCCGCCATGCGCCATCCTCAACCCAATCTTCATCGGCCGGGGGAGGATTGCGCACGATCGGCGAGCGATCCCGCCAAGGCACGGATGCGTCTAGATAAGGCACCTTGGGGTGTCAACCGCTCGCGATTGTTACGCGGGGATGAACGGGAATGCGGCCCGTTGTCGCGGCCGTTTCCTTTATTCCGGCGGCGGCGGTGACCCAGAGACGCTGACGGCGTGGTCTACGTGAGACCTGCACGTCTGGATCCCCGCTTTCGCGGGGATGACGGGTCGGGCGGTCGTCCCGCCCCGCCCCATCACTTGCAGCGCGGGTCGATCTCCGGCGTGCCGGTGTTCTCCTTCCACTGGCCCGACGGCGTCTTGTACATCTCGCCGACCGGCACGCGCGCGACGAGGTTGCAGCCGGTGGTGAAGGCGAATTGCTCCACCGTCGACCCGTTCGCCTGCGCACTCTGCGTATAGGCCGCCTTGCGCTTGATGTTGATGTCGCGGACCAGCGCCTGGATCGCCGGGCCGCCGCTCACCACGCCGAGATAGCCGTCTGGCTGTTCGCCGACCTGCTTCGCCTCGCGCGCGGCGGCATAGGCGGGGTCGCGCTGCGCCGCGGCCTGCACCGAAAGGCCGGCGAGAGCCGCCAGGCCGGCAACCTTCAGGATCGTGTTCATCAGAAAATACCCCCAGGGTTCTGCTGGATCAGCGACTTCGCCTCGCCGTCGAGGCGGTACACCACCTGCTGCGTGACCGCGATGTTGAGGTTGATCTCGATCGGCTTGTCCGGCGCGGTGACGTTGACGCACGCGCCCGTCCCCATCGCCAGCCCGATCGCGGCCCAACCCTTCATCGCGATGGAAGTCGTCATCCTTCGCCGTTTCGTCAATGCTGTTACGCTCATGGCACGGTCTCGCTTGCGGGGGGCTGAATGCCCTGTTTGCGTTGTTCCTCGAGCAGCGCGGGCAGGTTGCGCTGGATCAGCCGGCTGGGGTCGTAGAAGGACTGCGCCGAATCGAGCAGCCCGCGGAAGGGCGCCTTGATCTGCACGTTGAACACGAACGGCAGGCGCTGCAGCCGGCGGATCAGGAAGTTCGACTTGGCGCCCTTGCCCTGCGTCACGCCGGCGAAGCGGACCTGCGTCACCATCTCGCCTGCCAGCGGCCCGTTCATCGTGATCGTCAGGCTGCGGTAGCGCAACGAACGCAGCGCCTGGAAGGCGAGATTGCCCCAGAAGCCCAGATCCTTCTGCGTAAGCTCGCCGACATAGGCGAGGCCGCCGCCGCCCTCCCGCACCGTCAGATGGCCACCCTCGATCCGCCCGCCGGTGGTGTCGAATACCATCGGCAGCTCGCCGTCGAAGATGCCGGTGGCGTCGAGGTTCTTGAAGTCGAACTGCTGCAGGAACTGGTCCGCCGCGGCACCGCGGATGCGAAAGGTCATGCGGCGCGGCTGATCGGTGGAGAAATCGAGCGTCGTCGGCAGCAGGGTCAACTGCCCACCGGCGAACGGCCAGGTGCCGGATTCGACGCGCACGCGGCTGCCGGCGAGCGTCTGGTAGCGGATCGTACCGTCGTTGACGGCGATGCCGGGATTGACCGTCTTGATCGTCGCCACCTGCCCCGGCGCGCTTTCCAACGCGAGCAGATCGGTGAAGTGGATCGTGGTGGTGATGCCGGTGACCGGGCCGAGGGCCGCGGCGAGGTTCAGGCCGGTCGTCGCAAATTGCCCGGTCGAGGTGACACCGGCGGCGCTCCAGGCGATATGCCCCTCCCCCGTCACGACGCCGTCGACATCCGCGACGACGCCCTTGGTCAGGGTGGTGAGCAGATCGGGCTGGAAGGTCTTGGCAAAGGTGATGCCGGGCACGGTCAGGTCGGCGCGGCCTTCGCCGGTGCTCAATCGATGCGCGATGACGACGTCGGCGACGCGGGTGCCGGTGGTCGGCTCGGCGAGCGTGCCGGTGGCGCGGATCGCGCCGTCCGCCACGGTCAGCGCGACGTCGCGGCCGTTCATCGGATTGAACCGCGGCACGTCGGCAGCGTCGCGTACGGTCAGCGCGCCGGTCAGCGCCAGCACGCCGCCACGGAACCGCCAGTCGCCCGCGGCCTCGCCGAGCAGCAGCGGCACCGCGCCGATCTGCCCCGCGCCGCCGGCGAAGGTGCCGGCGACCCCACCGTCCGTGACCCGTCCGGCAAGATCGGCGATGTCGATCCGCGTCACCCGTTCGGCGCTGCCCAGCCGCACTGCCAGGCCGGCGACGGTGAACCCGCGGTCGCCGAGGCCGAGCGTCGCGCCCGTCGCGGCAAGGTCGAGCGGCGTGCCACCAAGCCGGCCGGTCAGATGGGTGGTGCCGAGCCGCGCCCCGCCGTCGATCCGGCCGCCGACACTGCGGACCAGCCCCTCGCCTGGCGCGCAGACGCGGGTCGCGACCGGATCGAGGGTCAGGCCGGACAGCACCAGCCGGCGCAGCGCCAGCGGGGTGCAGCCGGGGTTGATGACGATCGCGCCCCAGCCATCGCGGCGCAGGTCGACCGGCACGGTCAGCCCATCGACCCGGCCGCTCCCGGCGAGCGGACCGGACAACTGCGCCCGGGTGGTCAGCCGCAGCGCGCCGCCGTCCTGCAGCGCGAGCCGGATCGGCGTCAGCGCGAGCCGCGCATCCTCGACCGCATAGGGTGCGACCGCGATCTGCGCCTGCAACGTCGCGTCGGGCCGGCGACGTGCGACATCGGCGGTGACCGTGGGCAGACCGCCGCCCGCCAGCGCGAGCTGGGCCGCGCCGCTGAGCGGGGCGCGGCGCGCATAGCCGATGCCGTCGCCGCTGGTCAGACGGAGTCGGGCACCGCTTGCCGCGGTCAGCTCGGCGTCGGTCAGTGTGATCCGGGTATCGTCCGGGCTGCGTTCGGCGCGGATCGTCGCGCGCGCCGCGAAGCTGCGTGCCGCCTGCCGAAGCGCAAAGTCCATCCGCCGCGCGAGCGGGGCGAGCGGCGTCGAAGCAGTGGCGGCCGTCATGTCCGGCAGGCGACGATCGGCGCGTGCACCCTCGACCGCGAGGCGACCGGCGAAGCTCTGCGTCGCGCCGATCCGATAGTCACCGTCCACGGTCAGCCGTGCCGCGGCACCCGGCGCGGTGCGGACCTGCACCGCCGCCAGGGCGACATGGCCGGCGGTAGCGGCGGCGTTGCCTGCTAAGTCGAGCCGCCCCTGCGCCGCCGTCGCCGCCACACCGGGGCCGCGCACCGCGCCGCTCGCCAGCCGTGCGCTGCCTTGCCAATGGTCGAGGCGGGCGGACAGCGCCGCATCCACGTCGAGCCCGGCATCGGCCAGCGCCACATTGCCGCAGCTACCCTGCGCCGCGCGCACCGGACCCGCAAAGCGCGGCGCACCGTCGGTGGTGGTGACGTGCAGCGCCGCGGCGAGTCCGCGCACGTCGCAGCCCGCGACCGCCAGACCCGGCGCGACCGCGGCAAAGCGACCGTCGAAACCGTCGTCGATCCGCCCCTCGCCGCTCAGGCGCAAGCCCACCGGACCGGCCGGCGTCTCCAGCCGCATCCGCGCATCGGCGATGTCGACGCGCATCGCCGGCAGAGCGAACGGCTTGCCCGATGGCGGCCCCATCAATTTGTCCAGCTCGCCGAGCGTGATCCGGCCGTCCTGCCATCGCCCGCGGACGCGGACATGGCCGGCGCGCAGCTTGACGAGGCGCGGTCCGTTCAATCCGAAGCCCGTGTCGGTTTCGATCCAGTCGGCGACCAGATCGGGATCGGCCGGATCGCCGATGATGACATCGGTCAGCCGCTGCGCCCCGAAGCCGAGGTCGCCGATCGTATAGCGCGCGGCGACGCCCCGCCTGGCGAGTTCGCGGTCGATGACATGGCCGGCGATCGGCTTGCGCCCGATCCACAGCGCGATCAGCGCCGCCAGGGCGACCAGGGCGACCGCCAGCGCGATCCGACCGCCGCGCCCGAACCGCGGGATGGGCCGCCGCCGGGCGACGCGCGCTGCCTGTTCCGCGTCGTCGCCGGGCTCATCCATGCCGCTTCCATAGGCCGGTCCGCCGTGGCGATGCAATTGCGTCCACCCCGGCCGGGCTCTAGTTTGACGGGCCATGACCGACCGGTCGTACGATAATGCCGGGCATCGATCCCGCCTGCGCGCACGCCTGCTCGGCCACGGCGGCGAGGCGTTGCAGGATTATGAGCTGATCGAATATCTGCTTGGCCTCGCGATCCCGCGCCGCGACACCAAACCCCTCGCCAAGGCGCTGCTGCGTGAGTTCGGCGGCATTGGCGGGGCGCTGACCGCCGATGCCGAAGCGCTGCGGCGCGTAGCCGGCATGGGCGAGAGCAGCATCGCGGCGCTCAAGATCGCCCAGGCCGCCGCGCTGCGGCTGCTGCAGGCCGACGTCGCGGCACGACCGGTGCTCGCCAACTGGCAGGCGCTGCTCGACTATCTGCGGGCGGACATGGCGCATCACGGCATCGAGCGCTTTCGGGTGCTGCACCTCAACACCCGCAACATGCTGATCCGCGACGAGGTGATGAGCGAAGGCTCGATCGACGAAACCGCCGTGCACGTCCGCGAGGTGATCCGCCGCGCGATCGAGCTCGGCTCGGCGGCGGTGATCCTGGTGCACAACCATCCCTCCGGCGACCCCTCCCCCAGCCGCGCCGATATCGCGATCACCCGGTCGATCGCGGAGGCCGGCAAGCCGCTCGGCATCGCCGTGCACGACCATCTCATCATCGGCACCGCCGGCCACGCGAGCCTGCGGGCGGCCGGGCTGATCTGACCGCAAGCCGGAACAGCAAAGGGGCCGCCGGATCGCTCCGGCGGCCCCTCGTCATTTGTCGCTACCGGATCAGGACTGGCCCTGGCTCAGGAAGCCGATCAGCTCGGCCTTGCTGATCTCCTTGTTCCGATCCTTGTCGGCCTGGGTGAAGGCCGCGCCCAGCCACTTTTTCGTCGCGGGGGCATCGGCGGTGGTCGCCGGATCGCTCGCCTGCTTCAGCTTGACCATCCAATTGTCGAATTCGACCTTGGTCAGCTGCCCGTCCTTGTTCCCGTCATAGCTCGGGAATTCGGTGTCGACGATCGTCGCGACCTGGGTCGCTCCGCTGGCCGGCGTGGCGGCTGCCGATGCGGTGGCGGTCGCCGCGCTGTCCGTCCCCGGCGAGGTCGCCGACTGCGGTGCCGACTGCACCTGCGCCGCCTGTTCGGCCGGGGTGGCGGTATCCGCCGGCTGCGTCGCCGGCTGGGCGAGCTGTGATGTCGTCTGGTCCGGCACAGTCGTCGCCGGTGCGGTGGCCATCGGCTGGCGCCCCGGCTGCGCCTGCGACTGAGTTGTCGCAGTCTGCGCCATCGCTGGCGCAGCAATCGTCATCGCGCCGGCGAGCAAAGCATATTTCAACATGTGCTTGTCTCCCATTGTCGTATCGAAACGTATTGGCGGATCATCTTGCGACGACCGCGCCGTCCATTTCATGTGGGTTAACGTTGCATGGTTTTCAACGGTTCCACATCGGACCGTTTGTGGCCGGCGCACGGCTTTGCTAACGCCCCGCGGAAATCCGCGAGTCGCGCGCCAAGCCGCGCGGCGAACCGTGCCCTCCTCAGGACGAAGGAACCTTATGGTCCCCCGCTATTCCCGCCCCGACATGACTGCGATCTGGACGCCGGAGGCGCGCTATCGCATCTGGTTCGAGATCGAGGCGCATGCCACCGACGCGCTCGCCGATCTGGGCGTGGTGCCGCGCGAAGCGGCCGACGCATTGTGGGCGTGGTGGCGCACCGATCCGGTCATCGACGTCGCGGCGATCGACGCGATCGAGGCGGTGACCAAGCACGATGTCATCGCCTTCCTGACCTGGGTCGCGGAGCATGTCGGCGAGCAGGCGCGCTTCATGCACCAGGGCATGACCTCGTCCGACGTGCTCGACACGACGCTGAGCGTGCAGCTGGCGCGGGCCGCCGACATCCTGATCGCCGACCTCGACCGGCTGCTCGAGGTGCTCGAGCGGCGCGCGCGCGAGCACAAGCTGACGCCGACGATCGGACGCAGCCATGGCATCCACGCCGAACCGGTCACCTTCGGCCTCAAGCTGGCGCAGGCCTATGCCGAGTTCGACCGCTGCCGCACCCGGCTGATCGCGGCGCGGGCGGACATCGCGACCTGCGCGATCTCCGGCGCAGTCGGCACCTTCGCCAACATCGATCCGCGCGTCGAGGAACATGTCGCCGCCAAGCTCGGCCTGGCGATCGAGCCCGTGTCTACCCAGGTCATCCCGCGCGACCGGCACGCGATGTTCTTCGCGACGCTGGGCGTGATCGCCTCGTCGGTCGAGCGGCTCGCGGTCGAGGTGCGGCACCTGCAGCGTACCGAGGTGTTGGAGGCGGAGGAATATTTCTCGCCGGGGCAGAAGGGCTCGTCGGCGATGCCGCACAAGCGCAACCCGGTGCTGACCGAAAACCTCACCGGCCTTGCGCGCATGGTGCGCGGCTATGTGACGCCGGCGCTGGAGAATGTCGCGCTGTGGCACGAGCGCGACATCAGCCATTCGTCGGTCGAACGCTATATCGGGCCGGACGCGACGATCACGCTCGACTTCGCGCTGGCGCGGCTGACCGGCGTCATCGACAAATTGCTCGTCTATCCGGCGCGCATGCAGAAGAACCTCGACCGGATGGGCGGCCTCGTCCATTCGCAGCGGGTGCTGCTGGCGCTGACCCAGGCGGGGGTGAGCCGCGAAGACGCCTATCGCCTGGTGCAGCGCAACGCGATGAAGGTGTGGGAGAGCGACGGCGCGCTGTCGCTGCTCGACCTGCTCAAGGCCGATCCCGATGTGACGGCGGCGCTATCGCCGGCGGAGATCGAGGACAAGTTCGACCTCGGCTACCATTTGCGCCACGTCGATACGATCTTCGCCCGCGTCTTCGGCAACAGCTGACCGGTCAGTCCGACCGCGCGTAGCGCGCTGCGAACTCGCGGTTGGACATCAGCAGATAGCGGATGGCATCGACGAACGCCCAGATGCCGGTGACGAACAGCCCGATGACGGTGAGCGACACGACCAGCATCGCGATGCCGGAACCGGTTCGCCCCAGATAGAAACGATGGATGCCGAGCGTGCCCAGGAAGAGGGCGAGCAGCGCGGCGACGATCTTGCTGCGGTCGGCCTCCGGCGGCCGCGGACGTGGCGGCAGCGTCGTCACGCCGCGTTGCTCGCCGGGCAGCGGAAAGACGCTGAGCGCACGATCCTGGTCAACGTCGAAATCGACCGTCATGCCGATCGCCGGCTCGCCGCGCGTCGCCCAATCCTGCTGGCTGAAGCGGTAGCGCCGGCCGTCGTCGCCCGCCACCAGCCCCTCGCCGGTCCTGACGTCCACCCCCAACACCCGTCCCTGCATCATCGTCCCCCCGGTTGCAGGGGCATGATGCCCGCTGCAGCGCGGCATGCAAGGGGCGCGGTGATCAACCTGCCGGAATCAGACTGTCGACGCCGCGCGCCGCCACCACCCAGCGATAGAAGGCTTCGGCAACATAGGCACGCAGATAGACCGGGTCGATCGTGACCCGCTGCGTATTGCCGAGGCAGGCGCGCCCTTCGATCAGCAAGGTCTGCGTCAGGCCACGTTGCAGTTCCCGATCGGTCGACGCGTGAACGAAACGGGTGGCGAGCTTCGGCTGCCGCTGAACGAGACACATGGCGATCCGGAAGGCGCCGAGATCGTTGGGCAGGCGAAAGCGATTGTGCGTCGCCTCGCTGTCGAACAACCGTTGCGTGATCGCTGGATCATAGGTCTGGGCCAACGTCAGCGTCGCATCCGGCGCATATTTGCTCAGCGTCTGTTCGAACATCGTGCCGCGGTCGATCAGGTCGACTGGCACCTCGACCTGGTTGATCGACACTTTCTGCAGGGTCCCGGCCCGCGGACGGTAGCAGCCAGCATGGGTCATCAGGATCATCGATGCGGCGAAACGGGTCGATGCATAATTCGGCGCCCCGTCGATCGCCTTGCGGAGCCAAGCCGTGTCGGTCGTCTTGAAGGCGCAACGCATGAAGAAGGCGGCACCATCCTGTTCGATCGTCGAACTGAACGCCGTCGTCTGGTTCCAATGGACTTGGACGGGCAGCTTCTCGCGGGGGATCTGCAATGCTCGAACGATGATATCGTCCGAACTGTCGGCGTTGGGAAGCGACGGCGGTGTGGCCATAGCCTCGGAACGAGGCTTCTCCTGCGCCACCGCGGCAACCGGCACGGCACAAGCCGCCATCAGGCAACAGACACCATATCGCAGAAATCGCCGCGTCATATCCGCCTCCGTTTTGCCGATCATTACATCATAGAGGGAATATACCCACCAGCGATATATTTCGACCCATTGCCAAACGAATTAGCTCAACATGTGCAACTTTGTGCGATTGCTCTATGCGGATGGTATCCTCGCCCTCGACGAATTCTATGCTACCCAGCCCGCCAGCCAGTCGGCGAGTGCCTGCGGGGTCAGGCTGCGCGCGTCGGCCAACGCGGTTTCGCGACCGGCGTTGACCAGGCGGTTGGTCTTGGGATCGACGATCAGCACCGCGGGAACGCCCGCCAGCCGTCCCTTGATGCCGTAGCTGGCGGGGATGTCGAGATTCTGATCGAAGCGGCCGACATCGACCGTCACCACCTCGAAATGCTTGGTGACGAAGCCGCGCATCTGCGGCAGTTCCATGACGCCTGCGAGCAGACGGCAGTCCAGGCACCAATTGCCGCCGAGATCGATCAGCAGCCGCTTGTGCGCCTTGGCCGCGCGCGCCCGCGCTGCGGCGACCGCCGCCTTCGCATCACCGGCATGATAGGGCAGCGGCAAGGGCTGCGGCAGCGCGTCGAAGCTCGCCACGCCGACCCGCGGCGCCGCGACCGGTGCAGCGGCGAGGAACAGGGGCGTGGCGAGCGTGGCGATGGCGAGGGCAAGGCGCATGAAGGAAACTCCGCGATTTCGTCGGCCATCCAAACGGCTCGAGCGGGGAAAGGCAAGCGAGCAAAATCTTGTCCCCCGGCAAGCGATCGCGCCGCCACGACCGGACCTCGGGTGAACCCCGCTTGCCACATGCCGACTACACTTGTAATCATAACGCAACGACAACGACTCGAAGGTGACTGTCGATGGGTCTTCCGCCACTTGCCGCCTTGTTGCTCAGCCTGTCCCCCGCGCCCGCCATGCCCCCGGCGCAAGCCGTGGCGGCTCCGGACGACCAGACGCTGGCGGCGCTGTTCGACGCCGACCAGGCGATCCGCAAGGCGATCGGCGCGACCAAGCCGATCGACGTCGCGCTGGCGCGGCGCATGATCGCTGAGGACGCGGACCGCCGCATCAAGGCGCGGGCGCTGCTGGCGGACGGCCATGTCCGCACTGCCGAGGATTTCTACCGCGCCGCCTTCATCCTGCAACACGGCACCAAGGCGCCGGACTATCTGCTCGCCCATTCGCTGGCCCTTGCGGCTGCGGCGCGCGGCAAGGTAGAGGCGCAGTGGATCGCGGCGGCCACGCTGGACCGGTATCTGATGGCGATCGGCCAACCGCAGATCTACGGCACGCAATATGTCCGCGACACGCGCAACGGCGCGACCGGCCTGACGATGGAGCCGTACGACCCGAGCCTGGTGCCCGACACGCTGCGCACGGCTTTGGGCATCCCGACCCGGGCCGAGCAGCAAGCCCGGCTGACCGCCGACTGATCGTCGGTTCCGGGATCGATGAGCCGCGCTGGGCTGCCGGCTAGCATACCCGCGCCGCGTCATGCGGCCCCTCGTCGTCGTTGGCGGGTGACGATCGGCGCGGCCGGATCGTCCGCCGGCGGCGGTAGTGCCCGGCGCGACGCAGCGGAAGCGAGATCCGAACACCATCGCCGCGGCTACGCCACGCGGCGATCGCGGCAGCGACGGCAACGATCGTGTCGAGCACCATCGACCATTCCACCGCCGACACCCACAGCGCGACATCGGGCACTGCGGTGACGAACAGGCGGGCGGCGGATCCGTCGTCGCAGCAGAGCATGACGATGCCCGCGATCAGCACGGTCAGGCCGATCACGGCATCGGCGCGGCTGAGCGCGGAAAGCCGCGCCGCAGGGACCAGCACGAGCCAACGGTGCAGACACAGGCCGATCGCCGTCCGCGGCGCCACCGCTAGCACCAGCCAGCAGAAGAGAAACGTCGTGATGATCGCCGTCATCGCCCCCCCGATCGCCGGAACCCCGTAACCGGCTATTCCCCCGCGAACACGCCCTTCAGCTTGGCGAAGAAGCCGTGGCTCGCCGGGCATTCGTCGCCCGTCTCCGTCTCGCGGAACAGTTCGAGCAATTCGCGCTGCCGCGTCGACAGTTTGGTCGGCGTTTCCACCTCGATCTGGACGACGAGGTCGCCCTGACCGCGCCCCTGCAGCACCGGCATGCCGGCGCCGCGCTGGCGCAGTTGCTTGCCGGACTGGATGCCCGCGGGGATCTTGATCTCGTGCTTGGCGCCGTCGAGCCCCGGGATCGACAGCATGCCGCCGAGTGCCGCAGTGGTGAAGCTGATCGGCGCGCGCGCGAACAGGGTCGTGCCCTCGCGCTCGAAGATCGCATGCCGTTTGACGTGCAGGAAGATGTAGAGATCGCCGGCCGGCGCGCCACGCGGCCCCGCCTCGCCCTCGCCGGTCAGGCGGATGCGCGTCCCCTCGTCGACGCCGGGCGGTACGTTGACGGCCAGCGTCTTGGTCCGTTCGATCCGACCGTCGCCGCGACAGTCGGCGCACGGATCGGCGATCACCTGGCCCGAGCCCTGGCAGACCGGGCAGGCGCGTTCGACGACGAAGAAACCCTGCTGCGCGCGCACCTTGCCATGGCCAGCGCAATGGCGGCAGGTCGTCGCCTGCGTGCCCGGCTTGGCGCCCGTACCCTGGCACGTGTCGCATTGCGCGGACACGTCGACGGTGATCTCGGTCGATTTGCCGTGGAACGCCTCCTCGAGGCTGATCTCCATGTCGTAGCGCAGGTCGGCGCCACGCCGCGGCTGCGCCCGGCCACCGCCGCGCCCGCCGCCCATGAATTCGCCAAATACGCTTTCGAAGATGTCGGAGAAGGCGCCGAAATCCTGCGCGCCCCCGCCACCGCCGCCGCCGTTCTGGAACGCGGCATGGCCGTAGCGATCGTAGGCGGCGCGCTTCTGCGGGTCCTTCAGGACCTCATAGGCCTCGCTGACCGCCTTGAACTTGGCTTCCGAATCCTTGCACCCGGCATTCTTGTCCGGATGGTATTTCATCGCGAGCTTGCGATAGGCGGACTTCAGCGTCGCACCGTCCGCATCACGCTCGCACTCGAGCAATTCGTAATAGTCGACTGTGGTGCTCATGCCCGCCCTCTAAGCCCGTACCGCCCCGTCGGCGGAAAGTCGCAAAAGTCGCACTCCGGCGACCCCCGCGCGACGGGGAGATGACGGCTCTTACGCCTTGTGGTCGTCGACTTCCGAGAATTCGGCGTCGACCACGTCATCGGCCTTCGCCTCTTCACTCGTCGCGCCGCCCTGCGGCGAGGCATCGGCCTGCTGCTGCTTCTCGTAGATCGCCTGGCCGAGCTTCATCGCGACCTGCGCAAGCGCCTGCGCCTTCTCGGTCATGCGGTCGGCATCGTTCGACTCGACCGCCGACTTGGCCTCGTCGATCGCCGCCTGGATTTCCGACTTCAGCGATTCGTCGACCTTGTCGCCATTGTCGGCGAGCTGACGCTCCGTCGTGTGGATCAGGCTTTCGGCGTTGTTCTTTGCCTCGGCCGCCGCACGCCGCTTCTTGTCCTCCTCGGCGAACTGCTCGGCGTCGCGGACCATCTGTTCGATGTCGTTGTCGCTGAGACCACCCGAAGCCTGGATGCGGATCTGCTGCTCCTTGCCGGTGCCCTTGTCCTTCGCCGAGACGTTGACGATGCCGTTGGCGTCGATGTCGAACGTCACCTCGATCTGCGGCACGCCGCGCGGCGCCGGCGGGATGCCGACCAGGTCGAACTGGCCGAGCAGCTTGTTGTCCGCCGCCATTTCGCGCTCGCCCTGGAAGACGCGGATCGTCACCGCGCCCTGATTGTCGTCCGCCGTCGAATAGGTCTGCGACTTCTTGGTCGGGATCGTCGTGTTGCGATCGATCATCCGGGTGAACACGCCACCCAGCGTCTCGATGCCGAGCGACAGCGGCGTCACGTCGAGCAGCAGCACGTCCTTGACGTCGCCCTGCAGCACGCCCGCCTGGATCGCGGCGCCCATCGCGACGACCTCGTCCGGGTTGACACCGGTGTGCGGCTCCTTGCCGAAGAACTGCTTCACCGCCTCGCGCACCTTCGGCATGCGGGTCATGCCGCCGACCAGCACGACTTCGCTGATGTCGCTGGTCTTCACGCCGGCATCGGCGAGCGCCTTCTTCATCGGCTCGATCGTGCGCTGGATCAGGCCGTCGACGAGACGCTCCAGATCGGCGCGGCTGATCGTCTTGACCAAGTGCTTCGGGCCGTTCTGGTCGGCGGTGATGAACGGCAGGTTGACCTCGGTCGACGCCGCCGACGACAGCTCGATCTTCGCCTTCTCGGCCGCTTCCTTCAGGCGCTGCAGCGCGAGCTTGTCCTTGGTGAGGTCGATGCCCTCATCCTTCTTGAAGCCCTCGGCCAGATAATCGACCAGCTTGTTGTCGAAATCCTCGCCCCCCAAGAAGGTGTCGCCGTTGGTCGCCTTCACCTCGAACACGCCGTCGCCGATCTCGAGGATCGAGACGTCGAAGGTGCCGCCGCCAAGGTCGTAGACCGCGATCGTCTTGCCGTCCTGCTTCTCGAGGCCATAGGCCAGCGCCGCCGCGGTCGGCTCGTTGATGATGCGCAGCACTTCGAGGCCGGCGATCTGGCCGGCGTCCTTGGTCGCCTGGCGCTGCGCGTCGTTGAAGTACGCCGGGACGGTGATCACCGCCTGCGTCACCGTCTCGCCAAGATACGATTCGGCGGTTTCCTTCATCTTCTGCAGCGTGAAGGCGCTGATCTGCGACGGCGAATAATCCTTGCCGCCTGCCTGCACCCACGCATCGCCGTTGCCGCCGCGCACGATGTGGTACGGCACCAGCTCGGTGTCCTTCTTGGTGATCGGATCGTCGAAGCGACGGCCGATCAGACGCTTCACCGCGAAGATCGTGTTGTCGCCGTTGGTCACCGCCTGACGCTTCGCCGGCTGGCCGACCAGCCGCTCGCCGTCCTTGGCGAAGGCGACGATCGACGGCGTCGTGCGCGCGCCCTCGGCGTTCTCGATCACCTTGGGCTTGCCGCCCTCCATCACCGCAACGCAGCTGTTGGTGGTGCCGAGATCGATACCGATTACTTTAGCCATACGTGCTTAACCCTAGCCCCTGACAAACAAACCATGAGGGATGCACCCCGTTACGGCAGCGCAATCTCCTCGTCACGGCGGCGATATAGGTGGGGTTCGCCTTGCCGCAAGAACTGCGGTTCCATAGAGCAAGCGAGGAAGTTCCCGGACGGAGACACCAGGGTGATGCGGCGACAGATGGCGGGCGTGCTCGCGGTAACGATGGCGGCGTCGCTGGCCGGGTGCGTCAAGCCCGATCCGCTAAGCATGACCAACGCCTGGGTGCGGTTGCCGGCCGTACCGGGACGGCCGGCGGCGGGCTATTTCACGCTGCACGGCGGCAAGACGCCGCAGACGGTCATCGCCGCCAATTCCGACGTATCGCTGCGCGCGGAGATGCACGAAAGCGCCGCCGGTGCGGGCGGCACGGCGACGATGCGGCCGCTGACCAGCGTCGCGCTGCCGGCGAACAGCGATGTCGCCTTCGCGCCGGGCGGTCGCCACGTCATGCTGTTCGACGTCAACCGCGCGGTCAAGCCGGGCGACCGCGTCACGCTGACCGCGACGCTGGCCAATGGCGCCCGGATCAGCGCGCGCGCGACGGTGATCGCGCCGGGAGCGCCGGCACCGCAGTTCTGATCCGATGATCGACCGGACGCTCACCCCCGGCGAGGTCGCGCTCGCCCGCACCGTCTTCCACGACGCGATCGATTATGCCGCGGTGCGTATCGCACGGCGCAAATGGGCCTTCTTCCAGCCGCGCGACACGGTGATGGCGCCGCGCGGCTGCATCCATTTTCATCCCGGCGGCAGTGCCTATCGCGACGATTTCGCGGCGGCCCGGCTCGCCGACCAGGGCCTGTTCATCCACGAGATGGTGCACATCTGGCAGCATCAGCGCGGCATCGTCCTGCCGCTCGCCCGCCATCCCTTCTGCCGCTACACGTACGCGTTCAAGCCGGGCCAGCCGCTGCACCGCTATGGCATCGAACAGCAGGGCGAGATCGTCCGCCATGCCTTCCTGCTGCGCCACGGCGCCGCCGTCGCGGGGGCGCCGCCGCTCGCCCAATATGAGACTTTGCTGCCGTTCGGCCGAGACTGACCGGCCGGTCAGAGCGCGTCGAAGTCGATCGAACCATGCCGGTCCAGCCAGTTCGGCGCTTCCGGCATCGGATATTTGAGTCCCGTCGCGCAGTTGAACAGCACGACACGCTCGTCCTCGTCGACCTCGCCGGTGCGCAACGCCTCGCGATAGGCGGCAAGCGTCGCGCCGCCCTCCGGGCACAGCAGCAGGCCGTCCGCGCGCGCGCACTCCTCCACCGCCTTCAGGATGGCGGGATCGCCGACACCGACCGCCTTGCCGCCGCTATCGCGTACCGCCCGCAGGATCAGGAAATCGCCGACCGCGCGTGGCACCCGGATGCCGGCGGCGACGGTGTGCGCATCCTCCCAACGCTCGGCATGGTCCTCGCCCGCCTCGAAGGCGCGGACGATCGGCGCGCAGCCCGATGCCTGCACCGCATACATGCGCGGCCGCTTCGCCCCGATCCAGCCGAGCCGCTCCAGCTCGTCGAACGCCTTCCACATGCCGATCAGCCCGGTGCCGCCGCCGGTGGGGTAGAAGATCGCGTCCGGCAGCTGCCAGCCGAGCTGCGCGGCCAGTTCCAGTCCCATCGTCTTCTTGCCCTCGATCCGGTAAGGCTCCTTCAGCGTCGACAGGTCGAACCAGCGGCCCTCCGCCGCGCCCTTGCCGACGATCGCGCCGCAATCGTCGATCAGGCCGTTGACCCGATAGACGCGCGCGCCCTGCATCGCGATCTCGCGGACGTTCACCTCCGGCGTGTCCTCCGGACAGAAGACGATCGTCTCGATCCCGACGCGGCTCGCATAAGCGGCGAGCGCCGCCCCCGCATTGCCGTTGGTCGGCATCGCGATCCGGGTGATGCCCAGTTCCTTCGCCATCGCCACCGCCATGACGAGGCCCCGCGCCTTGAAGCTGCCGGTCGGCAACCGTCCTTCATCCTTGATCAGTACGTTGCCGCCACCGGCGCTCTTCGGGATCGGTATCAGCGGCGTCTCGATCTCGCCCAGGCTGACGACATTGTCCGTCCGCCGCACCGGCAGCAATTCCCGCCAGCGCCACAGATCGGTCGGCCGCGCCTCCAGCATCGGCCGCGGCAGATTGGCGCGAACGGCATCGAGATCGTAGCGGACCAGCAGCGGCCGCCCGACGCGCGACAGGCCATGCACCGTGTCGGCGTCGTAGCGCTCGCCCGTCATCGAGCATTCGAGATGCGTGACGAAGGTCGGGCGATCAGTGGTGAGATTGGCGTTCATGACGACATTCCTAGCCGCGCCAGGGAGATGCCGTCCACTTGAATGCATCGCAGATCGTAGTTACAATCAGCCGTGGACATCGAGTTCGACCCGGCCAAGGACGCGGTCAATCGCGCCAAGCATGGCGTGTCGCTGGCGTTTGGAGAACGAGTCCTCGAAGATGCGGCTCATGTTCTCATCGCATCCGCTCGGCCTGAGGACGGGGAGTCGCGGTGGAAAGCGATAGGCACGGTGGAAGGTCGCCTATGGACGGCGGTGTTCGTCGAGCGTGAAGCCGCGACCCGTTTCATCTCGGTAAGGAAAAGCAACGATGCAGAAGCTCGCGGATACTATCGCCATCCCCGCCGATCCCAATGATCCCGAGGATTTCGACGTTACCGAGGCGGCACTAGAACAGGCGTTGATCGAACGGCGCGAGCGATTGCGCACGCGAGGCGCCCAGGCGGCGCCGACCAAGCAGCAGGTGACGCTGCGTCTCGATCGCGACGTCCTCGCCAAGTTCCGTGCGACCGGGCCGGGCTGGCAGGCGCGGATCAACGCCGCCTTGCGGGCAGCGCAAGTCTAGTCAGAGTCAGTCGCCGAATTCCAGCGCCGCCGCCGCACCGCCCGACAGGTCGAGCGGGCGGTCGGGGGTGACCGGGCAGGGATCGCCGCCCGCCTCGCCGCGTGGCGGACGCCGCCGCATACGGTCGGCGAGGCGACGGGCGAAGGCCTTGTCGCGCGCGATCCGGAGCCGTTCCTCTGCCGAACGGCGCGGGCCCAGATCCGGTATCGGCATGGCGGTTACTCCGGCTTCTTCGCCACCGCGACCAGCGCGGGGCGGAGCAGGCGATCCTTGATCATATAGCCGGCCTGCATCTCCTGCACGATCGTGCCGGGTTCGGCGTCGCTCGGCATCTCCATCATCGCCTGGTGCTTGTTGGGGTCGAGATTCATGCCCATCGCCTCGACCTTGGTGATGCCATGGCGGGTGAAGACGCTCTCCAGTTCGCGACCCGTCGCCTCGAGGCCGGTCACCAGCCCCTTCATCTTGTCGTCGCCACGCAGGTCGGCGGGGATCGCGGCCAGGGCACGCGCCAGATTGTCCGCCACCGACAGGATGTCGCGGGCGAAATTGGTCGCGGCATAGTTGCGCGCGTCGGCCGCGTCCTTCTCGGCGCGACGGCGCACGTTCTGGATGTCCGCCTGTGCGTAGAGCGTGTCCTGCTTGGCCGCGGCGAGCTGATCCTCCAGCTCGGCGATGCGCTTGGCCGCGCTGTCGTGTTCGGCCACTTCCGGCGCGTTATCCGCAGTTTCCTGGCGCAGATCGTCGGCGCCGGCAGGCGTGGTCGTCTCTTCGGTCATTCTAATCCCTGTTTCTTCAGCCCATCAGACGGGCGAGCGTTGCCGCCGTGAAATCCACCATGGGCACGACGCGCGCATAGTTCAACCGCGTGGGGCCGATCACCCCGACCACGCCGACCACCCGGCCGCCGGGTCCGCGGAACGGCCGCGCAATCACCGACGAGCCCGACAGCGCGAACAATTTGTTCTCCGCCCCAATGAAGATGCGGGTCGCGTCGCCGGCGCGCGCGCTGTCGAGCAGGTTGGCGATCTCCTGCTTGCCGTCGAGATCGTCGAGCAGGTCGCGGACGCGTTCGAGGTCCGCGGCCGCAGCAGCATCGATCAGACGCCCCTGCCCGCGCACGATCAGCACCGGCCGGCGCGCGCCGTCCTCGCTCCAGACGGCGAGGCCCTGGTCGACCAGCGCCCGCGCCGCGCCATCGACCAGCGCGCGCTCCTCCGCCATCTCGCGTTCGATCCGCGCGCGGGCCTCGGCCAAGGTCAGCCCGCCCAGCGTCGCGGTCATGTAATTGCCTGCCTCGACCAGCGCCGACGGCGTCATGCCCTCCGGCAGGCCGATCACCCGATTCTCGACCGATCCGTCCTCGCTGACGATCACCGCCATGCCCTGGGTCGGCGACAGTGCGACGAAGCCGATCGAGCGCAGCGCCAGTTCCCGCTTCGGCACCATGACCAGGCCTGCGCAGGCGGACAGGCCAGACAGCGCCGCGGTGGTCGCCGCCAATGCCTCCTCGACCGGGCCGCCGCGGCCGGCGCGATGCTCGATCGCGGCGCGTTCCTCCGCGCTCGGCTCCAGCGCCTGCATCATGCCGTCGACGAACAGCCGCAGGCCACGATCGGTCGGCACGCGGCCGGCACTGGTGTGCGGCGAGGCGAGCAGGCCCAGTTCCTCCAATTCCTGCATCACGCTGCGGATCGAGGCGGGCGACAGCTTGAGTCCGGAGGCGGCGGCGATCGTCTTCGATCCCACCGGCATGCCGTTCTCGACATAGCCATCGACGACGGCACGGAAGATCTCGCGCGCACGATCGGTCAATTCGGTGACGGGCGGTGCCATGCGCGCCTATCTAGGACGGCGGCCGTCACCGATAAAGGCGGCAATCGGCAGCGCGGCCGGCGCCGCCTTCAACCGATCGAACAGCGCGCTGTTGCCGTCCATGTCGCAGCCGAAATAGGCCGACAGGTGCGAGGGCGGCCGGGTGCCGCCGGTCCAGCGCACGTCGACGGTGATCTGGTCGGTCGCGATCGAACGGCAGGCCGGCTTGCCGTTGAGCACGCGCACGCCGGCCGGCCGGTCGGCCACCAGCTTCGCGCGGAAGGCGGCAAATTCCGCCGGAGTCACCCGGAAGGCCTTGCGCCCCTTTTCCGCGGTGAACCGGCCTCCCTCGAACACGCCCTGCCCGGTCGAGCTGACGGTGACGCGATAGGCGGGGCAGAAACCGAAACAGGGTCCGGTCTCGTAGCGGATCGTTTCCGGCTGCGGCTTCGCCTCCGCCACCGCGACCAACGTCCCGGCCGCCAGCGCCGCCGCCAGTGCCACCATCACGCGCATCTCCGTCTCCTCGCGACTGGCGCGCCGCGGCGCGCCGGGTTAGGGCAACGGCTAACGTCTTGCCCCTTCCTACCTTGAGGAGAGTTGAATGCGCCCCAGCGGCCGCGCCCCCGACCAGATGCGTGCAATCACGATCACCCCGAACTTCACCCGCCATGCGGAGGGATCGGTGCTGATCGGCTTCGGCGACACGCGCGTGCTGGTCACCGCCAGCATCGAGGAGCGCGTGCCCCCCTTCCTGCGCGGCAAGGGCGAAGGCTGGGTGACCGCCGAATATGGCATGCTGCCCCGCGCGACCCACACCCGCGGCAGCCGCGAGGCGGCAAAGGGCAAGCAGTCGGGCCGCACCCAGGAGATCCAGCGGCTAATCGGCCGATCCCTGCGATCGGTGATGGACATGAAGCTGCTCGGCGAGCGCCAGATCACGCTCGATTGCGACGTGATCCAGGCCGACGGCGGCACGCGCACCGCGTCGATCTCCGGCGCCTGGGTCGCGATGCGCCTGGCCGTCGACACTTTGCTCGCCAACGGCAAGCTGACCGTCGATCCGATCAAGCAGAAGGTCGCGGCGGTCAGCTGCGGCATCTATCAGGGCACGCCCGTCCTCGACCTCGATTATGACGAGGATTCGAACGCCGACGCCGACGCCAATTTCGTCCTGCTCGAAAACGGCCATATCGCCGAGGCGCAGGCGACCGCCGAACATGCGACGTACGACGAGGAGGCGCTACTCCGCCTGCTGCGCCTCGCGCGCATGGGCTGCACCGAGATTTTCGCTGCGCAGGATCGCGCGGTGCGCGCATGAGCGGCGAGGGCAGCGAACCGCAGGCGATCCGCAAGCTGCAACCGGGCAAGCTGGTCATCGCCAGCCATAACGAGGGCAAGGTCGCCGAATTCCGCGAGCTGCTCGCGCCCTATGGGGTCGAGCTGCTGTCGGCGGCGGAGCTCGACCTGCCCGAACCGGAGGAAACGGGAACGACCTTCGTCGCCAATGCCGAGCTGAAGGCGCTGAGCGCCGCCGACCTGTCCGGCCTGCCCGCCCTGTCCGACGACAGCGGCCTGTGCGTCGAGGCGCTGGGCGGCGACCCCGGCCTGTTCTCGGCGCGCTGGGCGGGGCCGGAGAAGGACTTCGCCATGGCGATGCGGCTGGTCGAGGATCGCCTGACCGAGGAGCCGGATACGGCGCGCGAGGCGCATTTCATCTGCGCGCTGGCGCTCGCCTGGCCGGACGGTCACGTCGAATGGTTCGAGGGCCGCGTCGACGGCTGCATCGTCTGGCCGCCGCGCGGCGACAAGGGCCATGGCTACGACCCGATCTTCCAACCGCTGGGCCACGACCAGACCTTCGCCGAGATCGATCCGGCGGTGAAGAACGACATCAGCCACCGGGCGGATGCGTTCCGGCAGCTGACGGCGGCGGTGTTCTGATCGCGTCGGCGGGATCGGTGGGGACGATCGATCCCGCGCTGGTCCATGGCTGGCTGGCCGGACGCTCGCTGGCGCGCGGCCTGCCCTTGCCGGTCGCGGACCACGGCGGCTGGCGCGTCGATACCGATGGCGAGGAGGAGCGGCGGCGATACGTCTTCGCGATCGCCGATGACCGGCTGCGCGATCTGGTCGCCAGCATCGCTGCGCCACGCATCTTCGCGAAGCTGTGCGCCGATGCCGAGACGTTCCGCAGCCTTCTGCCGGCTCGCTGGTCGGTGCTGCCGGCCAATTGCATGATGGTCGCCGGCACCGTCGCGCCGGCGCCCCAGCCCCTCCCCGCCGGTTACGTGCAGGCGGTCCAAGTCGACGGAGCCGTCGCGCGAGTGGTCATCACCGCGCCGGACGGCAGTCTCGCGTCCCACGGCTATGCCGCGGAGACCGCAGGCGTCTTCGTCTACGACCGCATCGTCACCGAAGAGCCGCACCGCCGCCGCGGGCTGGGCCGAGCCTTGATGGCGGCGCTGCGCGACACCCGCCGCGATCCGGGCTCACAGGAGGTGCTGACCGCGACGCCGATGGGTCGGGCGCTCTACGAAAGCATCGGCTGGCGCGTCTATGCGCCCTATACGACCGCGGTAATCCCGGACCCGTGACGGGGACGGCGGCGCTCAATATGCCCGCTCGCCGACCACGTTGCCGGCAGGGGCGTAACGGCAGACCAGGTAATCGTCGGTCCGGTTGCTCGCCAGCGCGCAGCCGACCTCGGTCGAGCCCCGCCAGACGATCTGCGCATAATGCGCGACGTCGCCGAAGCGGCCGGTACGGCTCGCCGCTGGAACCGCGATGTTGACGAAGTCGCGCCGCTCGTCGAGCCAATGGCCGATCATCTCCTGATAGGCATAGGCGTCGCGCGTGCCCGTCCACAAATTCTCACCCTGTCGGCCCGGCCCCTGCGGCTGCTCGGCATGTTCGAAGCGACCGGTGCGGGCGAGGTCCTGCGCATAGCTGCGCGCGGAGGCGGTCAGCGACTCGCTCCAGGTCAGCGGCGGCACGCCCACCGCGGCGCGGGCGACATTGTGGCCGTCGAGCATCGCGCTGCGCAACAGCGCCGCCCCGCGCGCCGCCGGCGCATCGCTGGTGCGCCGCTCGACCACCCGTTCCGGCCCCGCCTGGGTGCAGGAGGCGAGCAGCAGCAGGGCGGCGGCAAGCTGGCGTTTCGCGATCATCGCCGCCATATCGGCGCCACCATGACCCCCGACAAGACGCCGCTCGCGCTCTACGTCCACTGGCCGTTCTGCGTCTCGAAATGCCCCTATTGCGATTTCAACAGCCATGTCCGCGAGTCGGTCGACCAGCAGGCATGGCGCGATGCGCTGCTCGCCGACCTGGCGCACGAGGCCGGACTGCTGCCCGGGCGACGGCTCGGCTCGGTCTTCTTCGGCGGTGGCACGCCCTCGCTGATGCCGCCGGCGACGGTGGCGGCGATCCTCGACGCGGCGCAGCGACACTGGGCGCCGACGGACGATATCGAGATCACGCTGGAGGCGAATCCATCGTCCGTCGAGGCGGCGCGCTTCGCGGATCTCGCCGCCGCGGGGGTCAATCGGGTGTCGCTGGGGCTGCAGGCGCTGGACGACGATGTCCTGCGGTTCCTCGGCCGGGCGCATGACGTGGCGGAAGGGCTCGGCGCGCTCGACACCGCGCAGCGGCATTTCCGGCGCGTCAGCGTCGACCTGATCTACGCCCGGCCCGGCCAGTCGCTGGCTGCGTGGGAGGCGGAGCTCGCGCGGGCGCTGTCGTTCGGCACCGAGCATCTGTCGCTCTACCAGCTGACGGTCGAGCCGGGCACGCGCTTCGCCACCGAGGAGGCGAAGGGGCGGCTGACGCTGCCGGACGGCGACGCCGCCGCCGACGTGTTCGAGACGACACGCGCGATGACCGCTGCCGCCGGGCTGCCCGCCTACGAGACATCCAATCACGCGCGGCCGGGTGCGGAAAGCCGCCACAACCTGACCTATTGGCGTTACCGCGATTATGCCGGCGTCGGACCGGGCGCGCATGGCCGCCGCGGCGGTCTCGCGACGCAGCGGCGCCGCAAGCCGGAGAATTGGCTGGCGGCGGTGGCGCGCAACGGCCACGGCATCGAGGCGGAAACCGCACTGACTGCGCATGAGCGCGCCACCGAGGCGCTGCTGATGGGGCTGCGGCTGGCGGAGGGCGTCGACCTGACGCACGTTGCCGCCCTTGCCGGGGGGCGCGCGCCGATCGACTGGGCGGCGGTCACACGGCTCGCCGGACAGGGCATGATCGTCCACGCGGGCGACCGGCTGATCGTCACCGAGGCGGGTGCGTTGCTGCTCGACGCGATCCTGCCGCTCGTCGTCGCGGATGCGGTGGCGGCGTAAGCCTCGTCCAATCCCCGGAGGAGGCCGGGGACAATGACGGGGAGTGTCTACGTTACAGCGTGATCGCCGCCTTCATGCCGACCACGCCGACGTCGTTCGCCTCGCGGATGCCGCCGGGCTGGTGGATGTACTGCACGTTCGGCCGCAGTTCGAGCCAGTCGGCAGGGTGGATCGAATAATAGACCTCCGCCGCATATTCCTCATGCCGCACCGGCGTTCCCGGCACCGACAGGTCCGCGAGCGCCGCGCGGCCGTTGACGTTGGTGCGCGCCACCGCCAGCCCCAACACGTCGCCCGGCACCGCCGGGACCAGCCCCTTGTAGAAGACGCCGACCGACACCTGATTGTCGGTCACCGACGTCTTGCGGTCCGCCTGCGTCACGTTGGCGAACATCGACAGGCCGGTCAGCGACTTGCCGTCCTTCGATGTGCCGGTCAGCTGCTGCTGCATGGTGAAATAGACGCCGTAGCGGCTGGAATGCTGGAGCGGCGCAAGGCCGGTCACCGCCGCCACGTTGCGGTTGACGTCGAGCAGCACGTCGTTGCCGTCCGCCGTGCCGAGCCAGCCGCCGATCTTGTACGATCCGACGTGGCCGTCGTCGCCGCCCCGCGTCCAGCCCGCCTCGACCGGGATCAACGCGCCGGTCGCGCCCTTGAAGTGGCCGATGAAGAAGTCGTTGTCGAGGTTGCGCGGGTTGATCTCGTAGACGCCGCCCTGGACATACAGATCGTGCGGCAGGTCGACGCGCACGCGCGCCCCCCATTGGCTGACCGGCCAATTGTACCAATAATCGCCGACGAGATTGCCCGGCTGCGCGCCGCAAAAGCTCAGGTTCATGAAATGGCAGGAGAAGACCGCGAAATCCTCGCCCGGATTGGTGCGGCCGAGCTTGATCTCGACGGCGCGGCCGATCTTCTGCTCGTACCAGAATTGGGTCAGGCGCACGGTCTGGCCGCGGCCATAGACCTCCTGCACCTGTTGCAGGGAATTGATCCCCGCCGCGGTGGTCAGGTCGTAGCCACGCCGCCAGGTCACCGTCGCCTGGAACGCACCGCCCTTCAGCCCGACCAGCTTCTCGAGATCGAGCAGCGCGCCAACATCGAACTGCCCCGTTTCGCGGAACAGGTTCCTGGTGCCGCCGGCGAAGTTGTAGCCGCTCTCCGACGCATAGCGAGCGGTCAGGCCGATGCCGCGCCGGCCGAGGCGGGTGCGGATCTCCTGCCAGTCGCCGATCAGGCCGGGAGGCGGCGCGCTTTGCGTGTCGCCGATCAAGGCGGACGGCGACGTGTCGCGCTGGCGCGGATGCGACGCCGGCGTCTGCGGCCGGTGCTGCGTGTCGCCGATGCTGCTGTCCGGCGTCTGCTGGCGGGTCTCGGGCGCCGGTGTCTGCTGGCTGTTCGCCGCGTCCGCCGGCGGCGAGGCGCCGACGTCGATCTGCTGCGCCGCGGCCGCCCCGGCCGTCACCGAGGCGAGGCATACCGCCGCCACCCCCAGAACCACTCGCTTCATCACCACCCCTTTCACGGCCGGTTCGCCGATCGGAAGGGGTAACGATGCTGTCGCGATAAGGTTCGAACCTGCCTGACTCAGTCGCGCAGCAATTCGTTGATGCTGGTCTTGCTGCGCGTCTGCGCGTCGACGCGCTTGACGATCACCGCGCAATAGAGGCCGGGCTTGCCGCCCTCCGCCGGCGTCGACCCGGGGACGACGACCGCATAGGGCGGCACCTCGCCCCGGAACACTTCGCCGGTGTCGCGATCGATGATCTTGGTCGATTTGCCGAGATAGACGCCCATCGACAGCACCGCGCCCTCTCCGACGCGCACGCCCTCCGCCACCTCGGACCGCGCGCCGATGAACGCGCCGTCGCCGATGATGACGGGGTCGGCCTGCAGCGGCTCCAGCACGCCGCCGATGCCGGCGCCGCCGGACAGATGGACGTTCCTGCCGATCTGCGCGCAGCTGCCGACCGTCGCCCAGGTGTCGACCATCGTACCCTCGCCGACATAGGCGCCGATGTTGACGAAGCTCGGCATCAGGATCGCGCCCGGCGCGACATAGGCGCCGCGGCGCACGACGCTGCCTGGCACGGCGCGGAAGCCGGCGGCGCGGAACTCCGCCTCGCTCCAGCCGGAGAATTTCGACGACACCTTGTCGAACCAATGGCCCGCGCCCGGTCCGTTGTCGATCAGCGTGTTGTCGTTGAGGCGGAAGCTGAGCAGCACCGCCTTCTTCAGCCACTGATTGACGCGCCAGCCGCCCTCACCGTCCGGCTCGGCGACACGGGCGGTGCCGGCGTCGAGCGACGCCAACGCGCGATCGACCGCCAGCCGCACGTCGCCGACCGTGTCGAAATTGAGGGCGGCGCGATCCTCCCATGCGGCGTCGATGACGGTTGCGAGCTCCTGGCTCATGCTGCCTCCAAGATATGATTGAGCCACGACGCGAGGTCGCGGACGATGAAGTCGATATGGTCACGGGCCGCCTCCGGCCCCTGTTCGGAACCGTTATCGACCCAGACCGTGGTCATGCCGATCGCCTTGGCCGGCGTCAGGTTGCGCGCCATGTCCTCGACGAACAACGCGCGGTGCGGGTCGATGCCGAAGGCCGCGCACAGGCCGGCATAGGCCGAGGGATGCGGCTTGGGCACCAGATCCATCGCGTGGATGTCGTGGATCGCCTCGAAGCTGTCGCCGAGACCCAGTCGGTCGAGCACCTTCAGCGCATAGGGTTTGTCGCCGTTGGTGAAGACCAGCTTGCGACCGGGCAGCCGGGCGAGCGCGGCGGCGAGCGGCGCGTCCTTCTCCAGCACGTCCATCTCGACGTCGTGGACGTCGGCGAGGAATTCATGCGGGTCGACGCCGTGCTCCGCCATCAGCCCGGTCAGGGTGGTGCCGTGGCGGTGGAAATAGTCCTTCTGGATGCGCCACGCCTCCTGCGGATCCACGCCGAGCCGCCGCGCGACATAGGCGGTCATCCGCGCATCGATCCGCGCGAACAGGTCGGCGCGCGCCGGATAGAGCGTGTTGTCCAGATCGAAGATCCAGGTGTCGATCGAGGCAAGCTGCGCAAGCATGGCCGGGCGTCTAGGCGGCACGGCCATCAGGGGCAAGCCGCAGGCTCCTGCCGGGGATCATGAACCCGCTGTAAAGGCTGATCGCTCCGTGATATGCGGGCGAGAGGGGAGCTGGGGTGTACGCGTGATGAAGGTTCGGTCTGAGCTGCTCCGGTCGGCTGCCTGGTGCGGAACGGCATTGCTGTCGGCCTGCGGCGGTGGCGGCGGCGGCGGCGTCAACAGCACGCCCACCCCGCCGAGTGTCTCGATCCCGACCCCCGCGCCATCGCCGATTCCGGCGCCCACGCCAACGCCGGCGCCGGCCCCCGCGCCGACACCGACGGCAACCAATTACGACACCAGTGAATATCGCGCCACGGTCGGCGCGGTGTCGATGAACGCACTTGCGGCCTATAACCGCGGCGCGACTGGTCTTGGCGTTAATCTGGCGATCATCGACAGCGGCATCGACACTACAAGCGCGGAATTCGGCAACCGCATCTCCACCGCGTCGCAGGACGTGGCGGGCAATACGAGCATCACCGACCAAGGCGGACACGGCACGGCGGTGGCCTTTACCGCGGCGGGGCGGCGCAACGACACGGGCACGCTGGGGGTCGCCTTCGACGCGACGATCACCGTGCTGCGCGCCGATACGCCCGGCAGCTGTACCGCGACGACGACCGGCACCGAATCGCCATGCAAATTCTCCACCGACGCGATCGCGCGCGGCGTGGATGCCGCGCGCGTCGCCGGTGCGCGTGTGATCAACATGTCGCTCGGCGGATCGGCGATGCCGCAGAATCTGGTCGACGCGATCAGCCGCGCCACCGCGCAGGGCATCATCATCGTGATCGCCGCGGGCAATGACGGCAGCGACAATCCCGATCCCTTCACCGCCGTCGCCTCCGATGCGGCGGCGCGCAATCTGGTGATCATCGCCGGGTCGGTCGGCACCAGCGACGCGATTTCGAGCTTCAGCGACAAGGCCGGCAGCGGCGCGGCGCACTTCCTGGCCGCGGTCGGCGAGCGCGTGCGCGCGCCCGATCAGAACGGCACCGCCTATCTCTGGTCCGGCACCTCCTTTGCCGCGCCGCAGATCTCCGGCGCCATCGCGCTGCTCGCCCAAGCCTTCCCCAATTTGTCGGGGGCGCAGATCGTCGACCTGCTGTTCCGCACGGCGCGCGACGTCGGCGCGACCGGGGTCGACAGCATCTACGGCAATGGCGTGCTCGACCTGACCAAGGCGTTCCAGCCGGTCGGCACCACGGCCCTTGCGGGATCGAAACAGGCTATCTCGGTGATGAGCAACGCCACCCTGTCCGCGCCGATGGGCGATGCGCAGGTCGGCACGCTCGGCGCGGTGATCCTCGACAGCTATGCGCGCGCCTTTGCGATCGACCTGGCGCGTACCGTGCAGCGCACCGGTCCGCAGCGGACGCTGACCGGCGCGCTGGCGACGCGCCAGCGCAACGTCGCGCTGGACGTCGGCGGCACCACCGTATCGATGACGCTGGCACCGCAGGGCGACGGAGCGATCGCGCTGCAGCGGACGAACCTCAGCGTCCAGCAGGCGGACACCGCCCGCGCGATCGCGGCGACGGTGACGCAGCAATTGGGCGCCAACACCCGCTTCGGCTTCGCCATCGCGCAAGGCGGCGGCACCCTGTCCGCGCAGCTGGCGGGGCGCGGCCAACCCGCCTTTCTGGTCGCGGGTCAGGGCGGCGCCGGCTTCGACAGCATGGCGCGATCGGCGACCGCGCTGCGCCAGCAGTTCGGGGCCGTCGGCGTCACCGCCGGGGTCGAGACCGGCGACGTGCTGGGCCGACGCGACCCGCTGATCGCCGGGCTCACCGGCTACCGGCGGTCGGGCTATGCCCGCACCACCTTGGCCGTCGACACCCGCTGGCGCGGCGTCAGCGGCGCGCTGACCGCGACCCGGCTGACCGAGCGCGACACGCTGCTCGGCGCGCGCTTCGACGGGGCGCTCGGCGCGCCACGGGCGGCGAGCTGGTTCGTCGACGCCGATGCACGCGCCGATCTGGGCGGCGGGTGGACGGTCGGCGCCAACTGGCGGCGCGGCTGGACCGATGCGCAATTGCGCGGCGGGCTGGGCGGTGGCGGTACGCTGCGCACCACCGCCTTCGCGGCGGACGTCGGCAAGGACGGCGTGTTCGGAACCGACAGTCTGGGCCTGCGCATCGCCCAACCGCTACGCGTCACCCAGGGCGGCCTCGACTACAGACTGCCGACGGGATGGGACTATGCGACGCTGACAGTCTCCGACTGGACGACCCAACGCATGAACCTGACCCCGACCGGGCGCGAGCTCGACATCGAGGCGCGCTATCGCGTCCTGCTCGGCCTCGGCGATGTGCAGGCCAATTTGTTCTGGCGGCGCGATCCGGGGAATTTCAGCAGCCTGCCGGATGATCGCGGCGCGGCCGTCCGCTACGCGATCGGTTTCTGATCGAGACGGATTGCACCCGTCTCGAAAAGCCCCATCTAACCGGGCATGACCCGTTTCGCTCTGCTCGATCTGGTGCCTGTCGTCGAAGGCGGCACCGTGGCGCAATCGCTCGCCAACGCCGCCGATCTGGCGCGCCATGCCGAAACGCTTGGCTTCAACCGCTACTGGGTGGCGGAGCATCACGGCATGCGCGGCATCGCCAGCGCCGCGACGGCCGTAGTGATCGCGCATGTCGCCGCGGCGACCCGGACGATCCGCGTCGGCGCAGGCGGCATCATGCTGCCCAACCACGCCCCGCTGGTGATCGCCGAACAGTTCGGCACGCTCGACGCGCTGTTCCCCGGCCGCATCGACTTGGGCCTCGGCCGCGCGCCGGGCAGCGACCAAAGGGTGGCGCGAGCGTTGCGCCGGACGCTCGACAGCGATCCCAACGCCTTCCCCCAGGACGTGCTTGAACTGCAAAGCTATTTCGCCGACGACGGCCAGACCGGCATCGTCGCGACGCCGGGCGCGGGCGCCGACGTGCGCCTGTGGATTCTCGGTTCGAGCACCTTCGGCGCGCAGCTCGCCGCGGCGCTCGGCCTGCCCTATGCCTTCGCATCGCATTTCGCGCCGGATGCGCTTGATCAGGCGCTGGCGATCTACCGGCGCGACTTCCGCCCGTCCAAGCAGCTCGACCGCCCCTATGCGATGGCCGGCTTCAACGTCTTCGCCGCCGACACCGATGCGGAGGCGGAATTGCTCGCCAGTTCGCAGCAGCAGTCGTTCGTTGCGCTACGCACCGGCAATCCGCGCCAGCTGCCGCCGCCCGTCGCGGGATATCGCGCCAGCCTAGGGCCGCAGGGCACGGCGATCCTCGACCATGTGCTGCAATGTTCCGCGGTTGGTTCGCCGGAGACGATCGCCCGCCAGACCGCCGCGTTCGTCGAGCGGACGGGTGTCGACGAGATCATGGTCACCAGCGCGATCTATGACCACGACGCACGCAAGCGTAGTCTGGCGATCACCGCTGAGGTGATGAGCGGACTGGCCGTGCCCGCCTGAGCGCGGCATGCGCGGCGGCTCGCGCCAGCAGCGCATCGAGGTCCGCCCGGTCGATGTCGAAGGCCTCGTGCATCTCGGCCAAAGCCGCATCGACGTCTTCGGCGGCAAAGCCGGGCGCGGCGGCGGCGGGGCGATGCGGGTAGCTGTGGCCGCTGAACCGGTGGAAAACGACACCGGCGGCGACGAGCAGCAGCGAATCGAGCGCCACCGGCACCAAGGGAAACAGCCAGCCGACATGGCCGCTGGTCTGGGCCAGCAGGATTGCACTGAGCGCCGCGGCGCCGCCGGGCGGATGCAGACAGCGCAGCCACGACATGACCAGGATCGCGCCGCCGACCGCGACGCCGGTCGCCAGTGCGAACGGCCAGTGCAGCGCCGCCACCGCGACGCCGAAGGCCGCGGACAGCATGTTGCCGCCGATCACCGGCCACGGCTGGGCGAGCGGGCTGGCGGGCACGGCGAAGACGAGCACCGCGCTCGCCCCGATCGGTGCGACGATCAGCGGCCAGACCGGCGCGGCGGTCAGGATCGCGGCAATGACGCCGGCAAGGATGATCCCCGCCACGGCTCCGCCGGCGGCGAGCAGCCTGTCGCGGGCGGTCGCCCCCGCCAATAATGGCACGAACCCGCGCATCAATTGGCCGCGGGCAGGCGTAGCCGCACGAGCAGGCCGCCCAGGTCCTCGCTTTCCTCGAGGCTGACCGTGCCGCCGTAGATTTCGGCGACGTCACGGACGATCGCCATGCCCAATCCGGTGCCGGGCTTGCCGGTGTCGAGCCGGACGCCGCGGTCGAAGATGCGGACGCGGTCTTCCTCGGGAATGCCGGTGCCATCGTCCTCGATCAGGAACTCGACGAAGCCCGCATTGGCGCCGACGGTGACAAAGACGCTGCCGCCGCCGTATTTGGCGGCATTCTCGATGAGATTGCCGAGCATCTCGTCGAGATCCTGGCGCTCGACATGGACCTGCAAATCCTTGGGCCCGGTGACGTCGATCCGCACGTGGCGGTAGAGGCGACCGACCGCGCGCTCGACCGACTCGAGGCTGGGCCAGACCTCCGCGCGGCTGTGCGCCGAGCCGCGCCGGCCGACCGCACGGGCGCGGGCGAGATGATGGTCGACCTGGCGCCGCATCGTCCGCGCCTCGCGGATCACCGTATCGGCAAGATCGTCCGCCTGCGCCGTCGCGGCGTTCATGATCACGGTGAGCGGCGTCTTGAGCGCATGGGCGAGATTGCCGGCATGGCGCCGCGCCTCTTCCGCCTGGCGCTCGTTATGTTCGATCAACGCGTTCAGCTCCTCGACCATCGGCGCGACCTCGATCGGCATCGCGCTCGACACGCGGTTGGACTGGCCGGCGCGCATCCGCGCGATCTCCTCGCGCACCCGGCGTAGCGGCCACAAACCGTAGAAGGTCTGGAGCGCAGCCAGCGCGATCAGGCCGAGGCCGAGCAGCAGGAAGCTGCGCACCAGCGTTCGGCGTAGCACCGCAATTTGAGCATCGAGACCGTCGCGGCTTTGTGCGACCTGGAACCGCCAATGGACCGGTGATCCGGGCAATTGCGCATCACGTTCGACGATACGCAGTTTCTCGTCGGCGAACTGGCCGCTATCGTAAAAATGCAAACCTCGGTCTTCATGGTTGCTGCCGAAGGCGAGGCGCCGGTCCCACAGGGATCGCGACGGAAAGGCATCTGCTATCGGCAAGCCTGGCGCCGAAATCTGCCAGTAGAGACCGGAATCGGGTTCCAAGAAGCGCTGATCGGCAGTCGCGACCTTGTCGAAGTGGACCTCTCCGTCGGGATCAATGGCCGCCGTCCGGATCAGGGACTTCAGAACATAGGCCATCTGCTCGTCGAAATTGCGCGTTACCGCCGCCGACAGCACGCGATCGAGCGCAAAGCCACCGCCGAACAGCAGCACGCCGATCCACGCCGCCGCGATCAGGATCATGCGGCGCGACAGCGAACCCGTCGTCCGGGCCCGGCGGCGCGGCGGCGCTTCGGCGAGCGGCGGTGCGTCGGTCATGGTGTGACGGTCATGAGGGGCGATCAGGCGTCCGGATCTTCGAGGCTGTAGCCAAGGCCGCGGATCGTCGTGATCACGTCCTGGCCCAGCTTCTTGCGGATGCGCGTCACGAACACCTCGATCGTGTTCGAGTCGCGATCGAAATCCTGGTCGTAGATATGCTCGATCAGCTCGGTGCGGCTGACCACCTTGCCCTTGTGATGGAGCAGGTAGCTCAAGAGCTTGTATTCCTGCGCGGTCAGCTTCACCGCCTCGCCGGCGCGGGTGACCTTGCCCGAACGGGTGTCGAGGCGGACGTCGCCGGCGGTCAGCTCGCTCGACGCATTGCCGGAGGCGCGGCGGATCAGCGCGCGCAGGCGGGCGATCAGCTCTTCGGTCTGGAACGGCTTGGCGACATAATCGTCGGCACCCGCGTCGAGCCCGGCGACCTTGTCCGACCAGCTGTCGCGCGCGGTGAGGACGAGCACGGGCGTGGTCTTGCCCTCCTTGCGCCAGCGGTCGAGCACGGTCAGCCCGTCGATCTCCGGCAGGCCGAGATCGAGCACGATCGCGTCATAGCTTTCGGTCGAACCCAGGAAATGCCCTTCCTCGCCATCCGTGGCGAGGTCGATGGCATAGCCCGCGCCCTCCAGCGTATTCTTCAGCTGCTGGCCGAGATTGGGTTCGTCCTCGACGATCAGAACGCGCATGGGATCTCCCTGTTTATGGGTCGCCGGTGGTTAGCGGCCGGTGCGACCGATGATCTGGCCGGTGCGGCCGTCGACATCGACCCAGACCACGGTTCCATTGCGCAGGAACTTGAGCGTGTAAACGCCGCTCGCGAAGTCGATGTCGAAGCCGAGATATTCGTAGCCCTTCATCTGCGGCAGCACGCGCGCCTCGATCACCTTGTTGGGCAAGAGGTCACCGCGACGACGCGCATCATAGGCGCGTTCCTGGTCGCTACGCCGTTGCGTATCGGGCGCCTGCGCAAGTGCCGGAGCGGCGGCCAGGAGAGCGAGAGAAACGATCATTCGCATCGGCGTCGCATAGGTCAGCACCATTGAACAGCCTGTGAATGGACCGGAAACATTGGAGTCAGGAGGCACGGCGACACGAGTCTTGACAGAATTGACGCCTGAACGGGCAAACGTCCGGACCGATCCTGCCGCGCACGAAAAGAGTGGCAATGGCGGCGGACCCGGTCATGCCGGCCAAGATAGGAAGGCGCAGCTTTGTAGGACAGCGGTTATCAAGCCGCGGCGGTCGGATAAGCTTGCTCCCCTGCCCGCCACCGCCTACCTCGCGGCGCCTATGGCTGCCCCCATCCTTTCCTACGAAGACCTTGGCCTGATCCAGGGGTCCGGCTGGCTGTTCCGCCATCTCGACATCCATATCGGCGCGCGCGACCGACTGGCGCTGATCGGGCGCAACGGCGCCGGCAAGACGACGTTGCTGAAGCTGCTCGCCGGCACGATCGACAGCGACGAGGGCCGGCGAACCGTCGTGCCCGGCACGCGCGTCGTCATCCTCGAACAGGAGCCGAGCCTCGCCGGCTGCGCCACGCTCGCCGATTACGTGCTGGGCGGCGACAATCCGCCCGAGCGGCACGAAGCGGACGCCATCGCCGACCAGCTTGGCATCGACCTGTCGCGCGACGCCGCGTCGGCGAGCGGCGGCGAGCGGCGGCGCGCGGCGATCGTGCGGGCGCTGGCACAGGATCCGGACGTGCTGCTGCTCGACGAGCCGACCAACCATCTCGACATCGCCGCGATCGACTGGCTGGAGGACTGGCTGAACCGCTGGCGCGGCGCCTTCGTCGTGATCAGCCACGACCGCACCTTCCTGACCCGGCTGACCAAGCAGACGCTCTGGCTCGACCGCGGCCAGATGCGGCGCAGCGAAGTCGGCTTCGGCGGCTTCGAGGCCTGGACCGAGGCGGTCTATGCCGAGGAACAGCGCGCCGCCGAGAAGCTCGACGCCAAATTGAAGATCGAGGAGCATTGGCTGCAGCGTGGCGTCACCGGGCGCCGGCGGCGCAACCAGGGACGACTTGCCAAGCTGAAGGAGATGCGCGCGACCCGCGCCGCGATGACCGGACCGCAAGGGTCGGCGAACCTCGTCACCGGATCGGACGATGCCAAGACCAAGGTGGTGATCGACGCGCTGCACGTCACCAAGGGTTACGGCCCGCGCACCGTGATCCGCGACCTCTCCTTGCGCGTCACGCGCGGCGACCGGATCGGCATCGTCGGCCACAATGGCGCCGGTAAGACGACGCTGCTGCGGTTGTTGACCGGCGAGCTGGCGCCCGACAGCGGCGAGGTGAAGCTGGCCAAGACGCTCGACGGCGTGGTGATCGATCAGCAGCGCAGCCTGATGGCGCCGGAGAAGACGGTGCGCGACGTGCTCGCCGACGGCGGCGACTGGATCGACGTGCTCGGCGTGCGCAAGCACGTCCACGGCTATCTGAAAGAATTCCTGTTCGATCCCAGTCTGGCGGAGGCGAAGGTCGGCACGCTGTCCGGCGGCGAGCGGTCGCGCCTGCTGCTGGCGCGCGAATTCGCCCGGCGATCGAACCTGCTGGTGCTCGACGAGCCGACCAACGATCTCGATCTCGAGACGCTCGACCTGCTGCAGGAGGTGATCGCCGATTACGACGGCACCGTGCTGATCGTCAGCCACGATCGCGACTTCCTCGACCGGACGGTGACGGTGACCCTCGGCCTCGACGGGTCGGGGACGGTCGATGTCGTCGTCGGCGGCTATGAGGATTGGGAGCGCAAGCGCAAACCCAAGGCGGAGAAGAAGACCGAGAGCAAGAAGCCGGTCGAGGCCCCAGCCCCGGCACAGCCCCGTACCAAGCTGAGCTACAAGGACCAGCGCGACTTCGATCTGCTGCCGAAGCGGATCGAGGAGATCGACCGGTCCGTGGCGGCAAAGGAAGCGACGATGGGCGATCCGGGCCTGTATGCGCGCGATCCGGCCGCGTTCGACCGGCTGGGCAAAGAGATCGCGGCGCTCCGCGACGAGAAGGACGCGGCGGAGATGCGCTGGCTGGAATTGGCGGAGATGGTCGAGGCACTGGGATGATCTGAGTAAGCCCCTCCCCTTCAGGGGAGGGGTTGGGGTGGGGCCTGTCCTCAAGCGCAGCGTCCGTCGCGGTGCCCCACCCCCTACCCCTCCCCTGAAGGGGAGGGGCTTTGGATCACACTCAACTTCCCGCGCTGCCCTCCACGTCGAACAGATGCCGATATTGCCGCGGCTGCGAGCGGAGATACTGGTCGGGCGCCTTGACCCGCGCGCCGAGGTGGGCGGCGGCATGCCAGGGCCAGCGCGGATCGTAGAGGATCGTCCGTGCCAGCGCGATCAGATCGGCGTCGCCGGTGCCGACGATCGCCTCCGCCTGTTCGTAATCGGTGATCAGGCCGACCGCGACGACCGGGATCGCCACCGCCTGCTTGACCGCCCGGGCGAGCGGCACCTGATAGCTGGGCCCGACCGGGATCTGCTGGCGCGGATCGAGGCCGCCGCTCGACACGTGGATCGCCGCGCAGCCCCGTGCCTCCAGCGCGCGTGCGAAGGCGACGGTCTGCTCCGCGTCCCAGCCGCCCTCCACCCAGTCGGTGCCGGAGACGCGCACCGTCACCGGCTTGTCCGCCGGAAAGGCGGCGCGCACCGCATCGTACACCTCGAGCGGGAAGCGCATCCGGTTGTCGAGGCTGCCGCCATAATCGTCGTCGCGGGTGTTGCTGAGCGGGGAAAGGAATTGATGGAGCAGATAGCCGTGCGCGGCGTGAATCTGCACCGCGTCGATGCCAAGCCGCGCCGCGCGGCGTGCCGAATCGGCGAAGGCGTCGCGAATCGTGGCCAGCCGCGCCGCGTCGAGGGCGACCGGCGGATGTTCGTCCGCGGCGAAGGGCACGGCCGACGGCGCCTCGGTCTGCCAGCCGTCGGGAGCGTCCGGGGCGATTTGCTTGCCGCCCTTCCACGGCAGGTCGGTCGACGCCTTGCGGCCGGCATGGGCGAGCTGGATGGCGATCGGCATGTCGGAATGACGGCGGACGCTTTCCAGCACGCGCGCCATCGCGGCCTCGGTCTCGTCGTCCCACAGGCCGACGTCGCCATAGGTGATCCGCCCCTCCGGCACGACCGCGGTCGCCTCGATCGTCAGCAGCGCCGCGCCCGACAGCGCGAGATGGCCGAGGTGGATCGTATGCCAGTCGGTCATCCGCCCTTCGTCGGCGGAATATTGGCACATCGGCGCGATGACGATGCGGTTGGCGAGCGACAGGCCGCCGACGGCGAGCGGTTCGAAGAGTTTGGACATGGCGCGCACTACGTTCGAGCGGGCGATCGGTGCCCTGCCCGATCAGCCACGGTCGATCCGGCATGACGGGTCGGGCGCGGGTCGAGGTGAACGGCGCCCCTCACCCCTTGCGCCCCGACGGCTCGCACCGGTAGCGTGGCGCCACGGAGGTGACCGACGATGCGACCCCTGCCTGCCCCGTTCGACGCGCTGTTCGCCGCGCATCCGCGCCGCGTCGGCGAGAGCTATCTGGCCCATGCCCGCACCGCCATGGGTTTTGGCGCGACGATGATCGTCGGCGGGGCGGCGTGCATGATCCACGGGCTGGTCCCGGCGCTGTTCACCACCACGGGCAGCGACACCGTCCGGCGGCTGCATGCGCGGATGGGCGGGCGGGCGCGCGAGGCGCAACAGGCGGGAGCCGGGCTCTGCTACGACATCTGAACACGGATCGCGGATGATCCGCCACGTCGCGATCGTCGGCGCGGGCTTTTCGGGGACGTTGCAGGCGATCAACCTGCTGCGCCACGACGGACCGCGCGCGACGCTGATCGAGCGCGCGCCGGTCGCGGGGCTGGGCGTCGCTTATGGTGCGGCACAGCCGAGCCATCTGCTCAACGTCCGCGCCGGCAACATGAGCGCCTTTCCCGACGATCCCGACCATTTCGTCCGCTGGCTGGGGGGGCGCGGCATGGTCGACGCCGCGGGGACGTTCGTGCCGCGCGTCACCTATGGCGCCTATCTGCGCGACCTGCTGGAGGAGGCCCGCGCGCGCGCCGGCGACCGGCTGACCGTGGTCCAGAACGACGTCGCCGACATCGTCGCGGCGGACGAGGGCGCAAGCGTGATGCTGGCGGACGGCGAGCGAATCGCGGCGGACGCCGCGGTGCTCGCGGTCGGCAACCTGCCGCCGCACGATCCGCCCGGCCTCGATCCGGCGACACTGTCGACGCGCTATCGTAACGATCCCTGGGCGCCGGGGCTCAGCGACGGGCTGAGCGATGCCGACACCGTGCTCGTCATCGGCACCGGCCTCACGATGGTCGACGTCGCGCTGACGCTCGACGCGCAGGGCTTTGGCGGCCGGATCGTCGCCGTGTCGCGGCGCGGGCTGCTGCCGCGCGAACATGCGCCGCCCGCCCCCAATCCGGACCGCCTGCGCGAGCGCCCCGCGACCGTCGCCTCCGCGCTGGTGGCGATGGTCCGCGATCGCGGCGAGCGGATCGGCTGGCGCCAGGCGGTCGACGAACTGCGCCCGTTCACCCAGGGCATGTGGGCCAATGCCAGCGGTGCCGAGCGGGCACGTTTCCTGCGCCACCTGCGTCCCTGGTGGGACGTCCACCGCCACCGGATCGCACCGCCGGTCGCCGCCCGGCTGGCGGCGATGATCGCGGACGGCCGGCTGCACCTCGTCGCCGGCAAGACCGCCGGCTTTGTCGAGCGGCCCGACGGCGTCGCGGTGACGTGGCGGCCGCGCGGGTCGGACGCGACCGAGATCATCGTCGCGCAACGGATCGTCAACTGCACCGGACCGCAGGGCGACCTGGCCCGCACCACTGAGCCGCTGCTGCGTCGCCTCGCCGATCGCGGCACGATCCGCGCCGATGCCGCCCGACTGGGGATCGACGTCGACGCGGAGGCGCGGACGATCGCCGCCGATGGCGCGGCCAACGACTGGCTCTATGCGCTGGGGCCGATGACGCGCGGGGCTTTCTGGGAAATCGTCGCGGTGCCCGACATCCGAACGCAGACCTGGGCGGTGGCGCGCAAGCTGTCGAACGCGCACTGGGTCGGCGGCGAAGGACTCTAGCCGCAGGCGGCGCAATGGGGTGATGCGGCGCAAAGCGCTTCTGCCGCGTTGCCGGCGTCGATATGGAAGCCCGATGATCGCCGCCGCCCCGCCCGAATCGGACCTGCCCGCCGCACTCGGCTTCCTGCGCGGGGGCGGGCTGGCGACCGAACTGATCCTGGCGCGCGACTGGACGACGCATCCGCTGGGGTCGCCCGCGGGCTGGCCGAGCGGCCTCAAACAGGCGCTGGGACTGGTGCTCAATTCGCCCGAGTCGATGATCCTCGCCTGGGGTCGCGACGATTTGTTCTTCTTCTTCAACGAAACCTATTGCCCGCTGCTCGGGCCGCGGCTCGACTGGGCGATGGGCGCGCCGTTCGCCGAGGTGTGGGCGGATGCCTGGGACCAGGCCAAGCCGATCATCGACGACGCCTTCGCCGGGTGCAGCAATCGCTTCGTCGACCTGCCCTGGAAGCTCGATACCGACCGCGGGCTGGCGGACACCTGGTGGACCTTCTCCTATTCGCGGGTGCTCGACGAGCATGGTGAGATCGCCGGCCTGTTCATCTTCACCAACGAAACCACCGCCCGCGTCCTCGCCGACCGCGCGCTGGCGCGGAGCCAGGCGGAACTGAGCGCGCTCAACGCGACGCTGGAACGCCAGGTCGAGGAGCGCACCGCCGAACGCGACCGGATGTGGAACACCTCGCCGGACCTGATGGTGGTGCTGTCGCCGGACGGCATCTACCGCCGGATCAATCCGGCCTGGCGGACGGTGCTCGGCTATGAGCCCGGCGATGTCCTCGGCCATTTCGTCACCGACTTCACGCATCCCGACGATATCGCGCCCACCGAAGTGGCGCTCGCCACCGCCCAGGTCGGCCAGTTACCCAATTTCGAAAATCGGTTCCGCCACGCCGACGGCGGCTATCGCTGGCTGCAATGGGTCGCGGCGCCCGGACCGGACGAGATTTTCGCCGTCGGTCGCCACGTCACCGACGCAAAGGCGGCGGAAGCGCGGTTGCAGGAGACGGAGGCGCAGCTCCGTCAGGCGCAGAAGATGGAGGCGGTCGGCCAGCTGACCGGCGGCATCGCGCACGACTTCAACAACATGCTGACCGGCGTCATCGGCAGCCTCGACCTGCTCAGGCGGCGGCTGGGCGCGCACGGCGACCCGCGCATCGACCGCTATATCGATGCCGCCACCACGTCCGCACAACGGGCGGCCGGGCTGACCCAGCGGCTGCTCGCCTTTTCGCGACGGCAGGCGCTGGACGTGCGGGCGACGGACGTCAACGCGCTGGCGATCGGCATGGAGGAGCTGCTGCACCGGACGCTGGGCGAGAATATCGCCCTCGACCTGCACCTCGCCGGCGATGCCTGGCCGGCGCTGACCGATGGTAACCAGCTGGAAAGCGCGCTGCTCAATCTGGCGATCAACGCACGCGACGCGATGCCCGACGGCGGCCGGCTGACGCTGGCGACCGGCAATGCGCCACGCAGCAGTGCGCCGGCCGCCGCTTTCGACGGCGTCGAGCCGGGCGATTACGTGATGGTATCGATGACCGACACCGGCACCGGCATGCCGGCCGATGTCGCCGCCCGGGCCTTCGACCCCTTTTTCACCACCAAGCCGATCGGGGTCGGCACCGGCCTCGGCCTATCGATGATCTACGGCTTCGTCCGCCAGACCGGCGGCCGGGTGCGGATCGTCACCAAGGAGGGCGAGGGCACGGCGATCCACATGCTCCTGCCGCGCGCGGAGACGGACCCCGAGCCGACCGTCGCGCCGATCTCGTCGCCGATGGCGGCACGACCGGGCGAGAGCGTGCTGCTGGTCGAGGACGATCCGGCGGTGCGGATGCTGGTCGCGGACCTGCTCGGCGATCTCGGCTTTCGCGTTCGCCAGGCGAGGGACGGCACGGCGGCCCTGGCCGAACTGGAGGCGATGCCGCGGCTCGACCTGCTGATCACCGATGTCGGACTGCCCGGCATGAACGGCCGCGACCTCGCCGATCTGGTGCGCGCGCGTCATCCGGCGCTGAAGGTGCTGTTCATCAGCGGCTATGCCGGAAAGGCGACGATGCTGGGTGATTTCCTGGCCGAGGGTATGGAGCTGGTGTCGAAGCCGTTCGACATCGACGCCCTGTCTGCCCGTATCCGCGCGATATTGGGCTGAGCGGCCCCGCCTACCCCGAAACCGTGCGGAAAGAGCCTGCCGGCGCTTGTCGGACGCCGCATCCGCGCCCATATGAAGCAGGCGCCGCAATCGATCATTGCCGCGCATCCCCTGCGCTCGCCTTTCCTTTTTCGGTCTTCTCGGCTAAGGGCGCGCGCACTTAGCGCGAAAGAGACACCGTTTGGCGAAAGAAGAACTCCTGGAAATGCGCGGTCGCGTGGTGGAATTGCTCCCCAATGCGATGTTCCGCGTCCAGCTGGAAAACGATCACGAGATCCTGGGTCACACCGCCGGCAAGATGCGCAAGAACCGCATCCGCGTGCTGGTCGGCGACGAGGTGCTGGTCGAGCTGACCCCCTATGATCTGACCAAGGGGCGGATCACCTATCGCTTCATGCCGGGTCGCGGCGGCCCCGGCCCGTCCTGATCCACGCGATGCCGGTGTCCGCTTGCGAGCGCCGCTCGTGAGCGCGCCCGCACCGTCCCTCGTCCTCGCCTCGTCCTCGCCGCGCCGGCGGGACCTGTTGACGCGGATCGGCGCCGCGCCGGCGCGGGTCGCCGCGCCCGAAATCGATGAATCGCCGCAGCCGCGCGAACTGCCGCGCGCCTATGCCCTGCGCCTGGCGGTGGAGAAGGCGCAGGCGGTGTCCCGCGCGCCGGACGAGATCGTGATCGCCGGCGACACGACGATCGCCGTCGGGCGCCGCATCCTGCCGCCGGCGGACGACGAGACGATCCAGCGCACGCTGCTGGGCCTGCTGTCCGGTCGCCGCCACCATGCGCTGTCCGCGATCTGCGTCATCGATCGTGCCGGCACCGTCCGCACCCGCCTGGCCGACACGATCGTCGCGTTCAAGCCGCTCTCTCCGGCCGAGATCGACGCCTATGTCGCCAGTGGCGAGGGCCTCGGCAAGGCGGGCGGCTATGCGATCCAGGGACGGGCGGAGGCGTTCGTCCGCTTCCTGCAGGGCAGTCACTCTGGGGTGATCGGCCTGCCGCTGTTCGAGGCGCGCGCGCTGTTGCAGGCGGCGGGGCTGCCGCTTGGCTGAATGGCTGTATGAGGCCGGGATCGGCGAGGAACGCGCCGCCCTGGTCGATGACGGCGGCCGGATCGTCGCGGCGGCGATCGCGCTGCCCGATCGCTTGCGGCTGGGCGCTGTCGTGACCGCTCGGTTGGTCGAGGCGCTGCCGGGCGGGGCCGGTCGGCTCGACATCGACGGTCGCGAGGCGCTGATCGCCCGCCTTCCCGCCGGCGTGACGCAGGGCGCACGATTGACCGTGGCGATCACGCGCGAGGCGATTCCCGAAGCGGGGCGCCCAAAGCCGCCGCGCGCCGCCGCCACTGACGCGCCGCTCGGCGAGGGACCGAATCTGCGCGCCCGCCTGGCGGAGAGCGGTCTGCCCGTCCGGCCACTGCCTGCGCATGCCCCGGACGCGCTGGAGGCGGCGGGCTGGTCCGAATTGCTGGAAGAGGCGACGAGTGGCGAGATCGCCTTTACCGGCGGTGCGCTCCGGATGACACCGACGCCTGCGATGACGCTGTTCGACGTCGACGGGCCGCCGCCGGTCGAACCGCTGGCGATTGCCGCCGCGCGCGCGGTAGCGGAAGCGATTCGGCGACACGACATCGGCGGGTCGATCGGCATCGATTTCCCGACCGTGGCCAACAAGGCGGCGCGCCAGACGATCGCCGAGACGATCGACGCGCATCTGCTGCCGTCATTCGAACGGACCGCCGTCAACGGCTTCGGCTTCCTGCAGATCGTCCGGCCGCGCCCGCGGGCGTCCGTGCCGGAATTGCTGCGCGCCGACCCCGTCGGCGCCGCGGCCCGCGCGACGCTGCGCCAATTGGAGCGGGAGCCGCCGGGGTCGCCTCGCGCCCACCGACTGCCCGCCGCCGTCTATGACCGAATCACCGCCACGCCGGACTGGCTGACCGAATTGGCTCGCCGCACCGGCCGGCTTCCACGATTGGAACGCGCATGACCGATACCCGATGCCCGATTTGTGACGCGCCCACCGATCCGGCGCATGCCCCCTTCTGCTCGCGCGGCTGCAAGGACCGCGACCTGTTGCAATGGCTGGGCGAAGGCTATCGCGTGCCGGTTCGTGACCAAGAGGTGCACGACGGGCTGGACAGCCGCGAATCCCGCGACTAAAGGCCGCGCTTCCGAACGCGGTTCGGTATGCCCAGGTAGCTCAGTTGGTAGAGCATGCGACTGAAAATCGCAGTGTCGGCGGTTCGATCCCGTCCCTGGGCACCATCATCTGAGTATATGGACCACCGGGGCCGGCTGGTGTCGATCGTCTGATGCTTCCCGCCCTATCCGAGCTGGCATCAGCTCGGATGCGCGCCGCTTTCGGCAGCCTCCGGACTGTCGTCGGTGGGGACCGGGGTGTCGGTAACGAGCCGCTGATCGCCGGGCCCGACTTCGGGATCGGCGCTTTCGGACAGACGCATCTGCTCATAGGCCATTTCGAGATCGGCCGGACCCGATCCCGTTGGCTGGATCGGCAGGTCGCCGAAGCTTTCGATCTCGTGCGGACCTGGGTTTGGGTCGGACATGGCGCGCTCCTTCATCTGTTCGCTGCCTCTCCAACGCGCGAGCCGCCGTTCTGCTCACCGTGACGTCGCCGGCACGGCGCGCCCGCCGTCTCAGGGCAGATTGGCGATCGCCGTGTCGACGTTGCAGGCGGCAAGACTGACCGCCGGGTCCTCGCTCGCGTCGAGCAGCGCCAACGCCTCGATGAGCAACATGCGCGCCGTGGCCATCATCTGTGCAGGCGACACGCCCTCCGCCACCGTATCGACCTGCACCGACCGTACCGCCGCACTTGCCATCGCACCCACCCCTGCTGATCACCTTGATGATCGACTGATAATGTACGTTGGTTAACGGATCGTAGAGACAGACCGAAATGGACTGGTAAATGTTCGATACGAACGCTTCTTGTATCGGGACATGCCGACCGGAAGTTAATCATTGGCGCGCGCGGCAACCCGTCGCAGTGTTAGCCCGCCGGGGATCATCGTTGTCGAGGAAAGTCCGCGTGCCGCCGCGTTCCGATCATCATGCCATTGCCGCCAGCCGATTGCCTCTTGCGCCCGCCAGCGTGTCGGCCGACCGCATCCACACGCTCGACGTGCTGCGCGGCGTGGCGATCTGCGGCATCCTGCTGATGAATATCTTCGGCATGGGGGGCGTGACGTCCGTGCCGGTGACCCATTTCCCGATCGGCTGGACCGCGGAATGGGTCACCTGGGGCGTGCAGAGTCTGTTCGTCCAGGGTGCGATGCGTGGCCTGTTCACCCTGCTCTTTGGCGCCAGCATGCTGCTGATGCTGCGTCGGGCGGAAGGGCCGGGCGGCAGTGCCGCGCCGCTGGACGTCTGGACGCGCCGCTGCCTGGCACTGATGGGGTTCGGCATCGCCTTGTGGCTGGTGTTCCTGTGGCCGGGCGAGATCCTGTGGAATTATGGCATCACCGGCCTGTTCCTGCTCGCCTTCCGCACTGCCCCTCCGCGTACGCTGATCGCCGCAGCGCTGCTGCTGATCGCCGGACTAGGTGCCAACGACGCCTATTGGACACGCCAGCAGGCGGCGCAGTGGCAACAGGGACACGAAGCGGCGGCCCTCGTCGCGCAAGGACGGGCGATCGACGCGGACCAGCGTGCGGCGCTCACGGCGGCCGAAGCGGAACAGGCGCGCATCCACCCCTCGCCGACCAGCATCCGCGACAAGATCAGCGAGCGGACGCGTGCCCGGTCGCTGTGGCGCTGGAGCGAAAATTACTGGTTCGGCGCCAATCTCGGTTTCACCGGCTGGCTCGACATCGCCGAAAGCCTGGCCTTCATGTTGATCGGCATGGCGCTGTTTCGCACCGGCATCCTGACCGGCACGGCACCGGTGCGGACCTATTGGACGATGGCGATCGCCGGCTATGGCGGTGGCCTGGTCCTGCGCGGACTGCATCTGTGGCTGCTGGTGCGTAGCGGCCTTGACATGGGTACGCCGGGTACCCCGCCGATCGTCTGGGCATTGATCGAAGGCGCGTTCCAGCCGGCGCGGCTGCTCGTCACGCTCGGCCATGCCGGCACGATCGTCCTCGTCTTCCGCAGCGGCGCGCTGGGCGAGGCGAAGACCTTGCGGTCGCTGGGGCGGATGACGCTGAGCGTCTATTGCCTGCAGGCGCTGCTCGGCGCGCTGCTCTTTTATGCGCTCGGAATGGTCGGGCTGTTCACCCTGCCGCAGCTGTGGCTGATCGCGATCGGTATCTGGATCGTCTCCGCGATCCTGTGCCGCTGCTGGCTGGCGCATCATCCCATGGGCCCGGCCGAAACGTTGCTGCGTCGGATCGCCTATGGCAGCGCGCGCGCCGCCGCCGCCCGGACGGCGCCCGTCTGATCCGGCGATCAGGGCTGGTCATCGCGGCCTTAGTGTCGCAGCGGTCGTCCGGTGAGTGATCCCCTGCCCCCCGCCTTTTTCGATCGAGACGTCGTGACGGTGGCGCGTGCGCTGGTCGGCGCGACGCTGCTGATCGACGGCGTCGGCGGCGCCATCGTCGAGACGGAGGCCTATGCCGCCGATGATCCCGCCGCGCACAGCTTCCGCGGCCCGACACCGCGCAACGCCGCGATGTTCGGGCCGCCCGGCCATGCCTATGTCTATCGCAGCTATGGGCTGCACTGGTGCCTGAACCTCGTCTGCCGGCCGGGCAGCGCGGTGCTGATCCGGGCGGTCGAACCGGAGTTCGGGCTGGATCGGATGGCGGCGCGACGCGGACTGGCCGATCCGCGGCTGTTGTGCGCCGGGCCGGGCCGGCTGTGCCAGGCACTCGGCGTCGACAAGGCGCTGGACGGCGCGCCGCTCGATCGGCCGCCGTTCCGGCTGCTCGCCGCGGACGGTCCGGTCGACATCCACGCCGGACCGCGGATCGGGATCAGCGTCGGGGTCGAGACACCGTGGCGCTTCTGCCGGACGGGATCGCGTTTTCTCAGCAAGCCGCCGCGCTGACACACAGCGATCCTATGGGACCCTCCATGCTGCACCTGCGTTGGGGCGCGGCATAGCAAAGGGGTTCCGTCTACGTGTCATCCTTGCCCGACCGGCTCGAGCCGGGCTCGCCCTATCCGCTGGGCGCAACTTTCGATGGCCTCGGCGTCAATTTCGCCGTCTATTCCGCCAATGCCGATCGCATCGAACTGTGCCTGTTCGACCCGTCGGGCAAGCGCGAAATCGGGCGGATCGCCCTGCCCGAATGTACCGACGAGGTGTTCCACGGCTATCTGCCCGAGGCGGGGCCGGGGCTGCTCTACGGCTATCGCGCGCATGGTCGCTACGCGCCGGAGGAAGGGCATCGCTTCAACCCCAACAAGCTGCTGCTCGACCCCTATGCGCGGCGGCTGGCCGGCCAGATCAAATGGACGGATGCGCTGCACGGCTACAAGGTCGGCCATGCCAGGGAAGATCTGAGCTTCGACAAGCGCGACAGCGCGCCGGCCATGCCCAAGGCGGTGGTGGTCGACGACCATTGGGACTGGTCGCGCGACACCAAGCCGAACACGCCCTGGTCGGAAACGGTGATCTACGAAGCGCACGTCAAGGGCCTGACCAAGCTGATGGAGCTGGTCCCCGCGCGCGAACGCGGCACCTATGCGGCACTCGGCCATCCCGCGGTGATCGCGCATCTCAAGCGGATCGGCGTCACCGCGCTCGAACTGCTGCCGATCCATGCCTTCACGCAGGACCGGTTCCTGCAGGAAAAGGGGCTGAAGAACTATTGGGGCTATAACACGCTCGGCTTCTTCGCGCCCGAACAGGCCTATATGGCGTCGGACCACCAGGACGAGCTGCGCCGCGCCGTGCACCGGCTGCACAAGGCGGGGATCGAGGTGATCCTCGACGTCGTCTACAACCATACCTGCGAGGGCAGCGAAAAGGGCCCGACGCTGTCGTGGCGCGGACTCGACAACGCCAGTTACTACCGGTTGGTCAAGGATCAGCCGCGCTATACGATCAACGACACGGGGACGGGCAACACGCTGAACCTCAGCAAGGCGCGCGTCATCCAGATGGTGACCGACTCGCTGCGCTATTGGGCGACCAGTTTCGGCATCGACGGCTTCCGCTTCGACCTCGGCCTGACGCTGGGGCGCGAGGACCATGGCTTCGACCCGGGCGCCGCCTTCTTCGACGTGGTGCGGCAGGATCCGGTGCTCGGCCGACTGAAGCTGATGGGCGAGCCGTGGGACGTCGGCCCCGGCGGCTATCAGCTCGGCAACTTCCCGCCGGGCTTCGCCGAATGGAACGACAAATATCGCGACACGGTGCGCCGCTTCTGGCGCGGCGATCCGGGCCAGCGCGGCGAGCTGGCGGCGCGTCTGTCGGGATCTGGCGACCTGTTCGACCGGCGCGCGCGCCGGCCGTGGGCGAGCATCAACCTGCTCTCCGCGCATGATGGTTTCACCCTCGCCGACACGGTGATGTACGAGGACCGCCACAACGAGGCGAACAAGGAAGACAATCGCGACGGTCATTCCGAAAACTATTCGCGTAATTGGGGTGCCGAGGGGCCGACCGATGATCCCGCGATCAATGACGCGCGGGGTCGTGTCATGCGGTCGATGCTGACCACGCTGCTTGCCTCGCTGGGTACGCCGATGCTGGTCGCCGGCGACGAATTCGGCCGCACTCAGCAAGGCAACAATAACGCCTATTGCCAGGACAATGCGATCAGCTGGCTCGACTGGAACGCGGCGGCGTCGGAAGATGGCCAGCGTCAGATCGACTTCGTCGGCAGGCTGACCGAGCTGCGCCGGCGCTATCCCGTGCTGCGCGCCGCGACGTTCCTCTACGGTCAGGATTCGCCGGGACAGGGCGTCAACGACATCGAATGGTGGGACGAACGGGGGCAGCAGCTGAGCCCGGAGGATTGGGACAATCCGGACGGCCGAGCGCTGATGATGCGCCGCGCGACCCGCAACGACGCCGGCGAGCTGGAGGCGGTATCGCTGCTGCTCAACGGCTCGGCTGAACCGATCACCTTCCACCTGCCCCCGCCGCAGGCGACGCGGACGGTGCTGATCGATAGTGCCAAGCCCGATCAGGGCGAGTTGACGGTCGACGACACCTATGAGGTTGCGCCGCAGGGCGCGGTGCTGCTGACCTGGACCGGAGCGTTCGAGGCATGAATTGGGGCCCGCAGCCGCTCGGCGACGATCGCACCCGCTTTTCGCTCTGGGCGCCCGATCGCGATGCGGTGACGCTGGAGATCGACGGCGGAGCCTTGCTGGCGATGACGCGGTCCGACCAGGGCTGGTTCAGCGCGGATGCGGATGCGGCGGCGGGAAGCCGCTATCGTTTCCGGCTGGATGCGGAGACCGTCGTCCCCGACCCCGCCTCGCGAGCGCAGCACGATGGGGTGCACGGCTGGAGCGTGGTCGTCGATCCGGCGTTCGACTGGCGTAACGCCGGCTGGCGGGGACGACCATGGCAAGAGACGGTGTTGCTGGAGGTCCATGCCGGCACGCTTGGCGGCTTCCGCGGCGTGGCGGAGCATCTGGCCGACTGGGCGGCATTGGGCGTCACCGCAATCGAGCTGATGCCGGTCAACGCCTTCGGCGGCACGCGCAACTGGGGCTATGACGGCGTCCTGCCCTATGCGGTGGCGGAGAGCTACGGCACGCCCGCGGACCTCAAGGCGCTGGTCGACGCGGCGCACGGCCATGGCCTGTCCGTCTTCCTCGACGTGGTCTACAACCACTTCGGTCCCGACGGAAACTACCTCGGCGCCTATGCCGGCGGCTTCTTCCATCCGGAGGTGGAGACGCCATGGGGCGGCGCCATCGCGGTCGACGCACCGGCGGTGCATCGGTTCTTCGTCGACAATGCGCTGATGTGGCTCAGCGACTATCGCTTCGACGGCCTGCGGTTCGACGCCGTCCATGCGCTACAAAACGACGATTTCCTCGATGCCATGGCGAAGGAGATACGCGCGGCGTTGCCCGATCGCCACGTCCATCTGGTGCTCGAGAACGAGCGCAACGACGCCGACCGGCTGACGCCGGCGACGTTCGACGCGCAGTGGAACGACGATTTCCACAACGTGCTGCACGTCCTGCTGACCGGGGAGAGCAGCGCCTATTACGGCGACTTCGCCGACCGGCCGGCCGAACGACTGGCCCGATGCCTCAGCGAAGGGTTCATCTACCAGGGCGAGGGATCGCCCAACCACGACGGCAAGCCGCGCGGCAAGCCCAGCGCGCTCCTGGCGCCGACGCGCTTTGTGTCGTTCCTGCAGAATCACGACCAGATCGGCAATCGCGCGATGGGCGAGCGGCTGACGGTGCTGACCGATGCGGCACGACTGCGCGCGGCGACGGCGCTGTTGCTGCTCTGCCCGCAAATTCCCCTGCTGTTCATGGGGGACGCCGATGGCAGCGAGACGCCGTTCCTGTTCTTCACCGACTTCCACGACGAACTGGCCGATGCGGTGCGAGAGGGGCGGCGCAAGGAATTCGCCAAGTTCGACGCGTTCGCCGACAAAGCCGCGCGCGAAGCGATCCCCGATCCCAATGCGCTGGCGACCTTCGACGCCTCGCGCCCCCGCTCCGGCCCGGACGCCGCGGCATGGCGGGCGCTCTACGCCGACCTGCTCGCCAAACGGCGGTCGCGAATCATACCGCATCTTGCCGAAGCGAGCGGGGTCGGGGCGCAGGCGACCGGCCCGGCGGCGGTGATCGCGCGCTGGCAGCTCGGCGACGGCAGCGTGCTGACGATCGCGATCGATCTTGCCGACACGCCGGCACCCCTGCCGGACGTGAGCGGCGAATTGCTGCATGCCGAAGGCGACCGGTTCCGCGCCTGGATCGGGCGATGACGGGCGGCGCGTCCGATCTTCACGCCAGGGCAGCGGCAGTGGGCCTGTGTCGCGAATGGGAGGATGCCGACGGCCGGCAGCATATCGTCGCGGACGACGTGCTCGACGCGATCCTGGCGGCGCTCGACACGCGCAGCGGCGACCGGGCGTTCGTCAGCGGCGATGTCGGTGCTGCGGTTCGCCTGCCCGACGGCGCGCCACAGGGCGCCGCCGAACTGATGCTGGAAGGCGGTGCCCGGCGGACCGTGACGATCGCCGACGGCATGCTGCCGGCAATCGCCGAGCCCGGTTACCACCGGTTGCACATCGGCGACACCGCGATCGATCTCGCCATTGCCCCGCCGACCTGCCGGTCGCTACCCGACGGCCGGTTCTGGGGTGCAGCGGTGCAGATCCCGGCGCTTCGCGGGCGATCCGATACGGCTTATGGCGATCTCGGCACGCTTGCCGACGCCGCACGCGCCTTCGCCGCCGCCGGTGCGCAGGCGCTGGCGATCAGCCCGACCCACGCCTTGTTTCCGGCCGATGCCGGCCGCTTCAGCCCCTACGCGCCCTCGTCGCGGCTGTTCCACCATGCCCTGCTCGCCGATCCGGCGCTGATCGGCGCGACGCCGCCGCCCGCCCCGGTGCAGCCATTGATCGATTGGTCCGATGCCCTGCCGGCGCGGCTCGCCTGGCTGCGGCAGGTCTTCGATGGAGCCCCGGCGGCGCTGCTCGAACCGTTCCGCCACGATCGCGCCGGACGGGACGACCTCGAGGCGCAGGCGCGGTTCGATGCGCTGCATGCGCATTTCTTCGCCGCCAACCGGGCATCGGGCTGGCAGGATTGGCCCGCGCAATATCACGATCCTGCCGGCGAGGCCGTTGCCCGCTTTGTCGCCGAGCATGCGTCGGACGTCGACTTCTATGCCTTTATGCAATGGCTGGCCGAGCAAAGCCTCGCCGCCGCGCAGCAGGCGGCCCGCGACGCGGGTATGCGGATCGGCCTGATTGCGGACCTTGCCGTCGGCATGGATGCCAGCGGCGCGCACGGCTGGAGCCGGCGCGACGACCTGCTCACCGGCCTGTCGATCGGCGCACCGCCCGATCCGCTCGGGCCGCAGGGGCAGGATTGGGGGATCACCGCTCTGTCGCCCTTCGCCTTGCGGCGGACCGGATTCGACGCCTTCATCCGCACCGTGCGCGCAACCGTCTGTCACGCCGGCGGCATCCGCATCGACCACGCCCTCGGCCTCAAGCGGCTTTGGGTGATCCCGGCGGGGCGGCCATCGCACGAGGGCGCCTATCTCGCGATGCCGTTCGACGATCTGTTGCGCATCCTGGCGATCGAATCGCATCGCGCCGGAGCGGTGGTGATCGGCGAGGATCTCGGCACCGTGCCCCCCGGGTTCCGGGACACAATGGCCGAACGCCGGCTCTACGGCATGCGCGTGCTGCCGTTCGAGCGCGACAAACAGGGTCGCTTCACCAACCCGGCCGATTGGGATGCGTGCGCGGTAGCGATGACCGGCACGCATGACACGGCGACGTTGGCCGGCTGGTGGACCGGGCGCGACATCACCTGGGCGCACAAGCTGAAGCGCAGCGACGGCGACGAGGCGGCCGAGCGCGTCCGACGCATCGGCGAGCGCAAGCAGCTCTGGACCACGGCGACCGAGGCGGGCGTGGCGAAGGGGCCGATGCCCAACGACCCCGCCCCCGCGGTCGACGCGGCGCTGGCGCTGACCGCGACGGCGCGCTGCCCCCTGCTGATCGTGCCGATCGAGGATCTGGTCGGGATTGAGGAACAGCCCAATCTGCCCGGCACCACCGACGAACATCCCAACTGGCGCCGGCGGCTGCCCGACACGACCGCGGCGCTGCTCGCCCGGCCGGAGGTCGCGCGGCGCACTGCCCTGCTCAACGAAGCGAGACCCGCATGACGCCCCGCGCCACCTACCGCTTCCAGTTCCACAAGGACTTCCGCTTCGAGGCGGCGGAGGCGCTGCTGCCCTATCTCGACGCGCTCGGGATCAGCCATATCTACGCCTCGCCGATCACCGTCGCCGCCGCCGGATCGATGCACGGCTATGACGTGATCGATCCGACGCGGATCAATCCCGAACTCGGCGGCGAGGAAGCCTTCCGTTCGCTGGCCAAGGCGGCGCAGGCGCGCGGCATGGGGATCATCATCGACATCGTCCCCAACCACATGGGCGTCGCCGGCGGCGGCAATGCCTGGTGGAACGACGTACTGGCCAAGGGGCAGGCAAGCGAGTTCGCGCCGGTGTTCGACATCGACTGGCAGGCGTCGGACGGCCGGCTGGTGCTGCCCGTGCTCGGCGCGCCGCTGTCGCAGGTGCTCGCTGACGGTGACCTGACGGTGGAGCGCGACGGTGACCGCTGGGTACTGGTCGCTTATGGCGAGCATCGCTTTCCGATCCGTGACGAGGATCAGGCGGAGGCGGACAGCCTGCCGCTCGCCGAGCTGGTCGATCGCCAGCATTATCGGCTCGCCAGCTGGCGGGTGGCGAATGACGAATTGAACTGGCGGCGCTTCTTCACCGTCAACGATCTTGCCGGCGTGCGGATCGAGGATCCGGCGGTGTTCGAGGCGACGCACGCCCTGTATGTCCGGCTGTACGAGGACGGGCTGATCGAGGGCGTGCGCGTCGACCATGTCGACGGACTGACCGATCCGATCGGCTATTGCCGCACGTTGCGCGAGCGGCTGGGGCCGGATGCGTGGATCGTCATCGAGAAGATCCTGGGGGTTGGCGAGCCGCAGCCGACCGGCTGGGGCGTCGACGGCACCAGCGGCTACGACTTCATGGAGCTGGTCGGCACGCTGATCCACGATCCGGCAGGTGCACTGGCGCTGGCGGAGCAATGGGACGCGATCAGCCGCCGCGGCGAGTTCTTCGAGGTCGAGGAATATGAGGCGCGGCAGGAGCTGCTGTCCTGGCAATTCGCCGGACAGCTGGACGGCTGCGTCGCGGCATTTGCCGCGCTCGCCGCGTCGACGCCGGATGGCGACGGCATCACTGCCGCCATGCTGCGCCGCGCGATCGAGCGGCTGCTGTGGCGCTTCCCCGTCTACCGCACCTATGGCACCGGCGACGATGCGCCGGAGCGGGACGCACGCACGCGCGATATCGTGCGCGAGCGGATTGCGGGCCTGATCCCGCCGGGCGAGGCGCCGATCACGGATCTAATCCTGTCGTGGCTGGCGGGTGACGGTCCGGATGATCCCGGGCTGGCGGCGGAGGCGGTGCGGCGCTTCCAGCAACTGTCCGCGCCCATCGCCGCCAAGGCGGTGGAGGATACCGCCTTCTACCGCTATGGCCGGCTGATCAGCCGCAACGACGTCGGCGCGGATGCCGAGACACTGGGGGTTTCGGTCGAGGACTTCCATCGGCAGATCATCGAGCGCGCCCGTGACGTGCCGCATGCGATGCTGACCACCGCCACGCACGACCACAAGCGGGGCGAGGACGTGCGCGCGCGGCTCGCGGTGCTGAGCGCGCGGCCCGACGCCTGGCAGTCACGCGCGCAGCGCTGGATGCGGCTGCACGGGGACCGGGAGATCAACGCGGCGGATCGCTACATGCTGTTGCAGACGCTGGTCGGCGTGTTGCCGGAGGATGGCGTCCATGCAGACGTCGCGGAGCGGGTCAAGGCGTGGCAGCAGAAGGCGCTGCGCGAGGCCAAATTGCGCTCGTCGTGGGAAGCGCCCGACGAAGCCTATGAAGAAGAAGCGGCGGGGCTGGTCGACGACCTTCTCGGCGACGCGGCCTTCGTCAGCGAGCTGACGGACTATGTCGCCGAACTGGCGCCGGCGGCAACGGCGAACACGCTGGTACAGGTGCTGCTGCGCTACACGCTGCCAGGCGTTCCGGACCTGTATCAGGGGACGGAGCTCGCCGACCTCAGCCTGGTCGATCCGGACAACCGCCGGCCGGTCGACTATGACCTTCGCCAACGGCTGTTGGCGCAAGGGATGCCGGCGAAGATGCGGCTGATCGCCGACCTGCTCGCCTTGCGGCGCGCCGATCCGGTGCTGTTCGCCTATGGCGACTATCGCCCGGTCGAGGTGTCGGGCAGCGACCGTGTGGTGGCATTCACGCGCAGCGCGAACGGCAGGACGCTGAAGGTCGCGGCGCTGATCCGCGGGGTCGACGTGCCGGAGGCGACGGTGCGGTTTTCGGATGGCGAGCGCGCGGCGCGCGACGTCTTCGCCGAGCATCCGCTGTGGTTCAAGATGACCTGAAATCCTCCCCGCGCGCCGGGAAGGACGAGAGCCGATGACGGCGGGCAGAAGCGCCCCTCCTTTTCAGGGGGGGGCTAAGCAGACCCTAGACCGCGACCGCCGTCGTCGTCCGGCCGTCGCCGCCGAAGATGCGCAGATAGCGCGCGATCTCCTCCGACGCGCCGGTCGCCTTGGCCGGGTTGTCGGAGAGCTTGACCGCGGGCCGGCCGTTGGCGCTGACTACCTTGGCGACCAGCGAGATCGGCTCGAGCCCCGGCTGGCCGTCGGGATCGCAGCCGCGGAAGTCGTTGGTCAGATTCGTGCCCCAGCCGAAGCTCATTCGCACCCGGCCGTGGAAATGGTGGTAGACCCGCTCGATGCTGTCGACATCCATGCCGTCGGAGAAGATCAGCAGTTTCGACGCCGGGTCCTGGCCGTGCTCCTGCCACCAGCGGATGATCCGCTCGCCCGCCGCGATCGGCGGCGCGCTGTCGGGGCGGAAGCCGGTCCAGTCGGCGACCCAGGCCGGGGCATCGCGCAGGAACGCCTCCGTCCCGAAGGCGTCCGGCAGAACGACGAGCAGATTGCCGGCATAATGCGCCTGCCATTCCTCCAGCACGCGATAGGGCGCGGCGGCGATGCCGGCGTCGGTCTGTGCGAGGGCGGCGAGCACCATCGGCAGCTCGTGCGCATTGGTGCCGATCGCCTCCAGATCGTTGTCCATCGCCAGCAGTACGTTGGAGGTGCCGACCATCCGCGGCCCCAGCCCCTCCTTCAACGCCTCGACGCACCAGCGCTGCCACAGGAAGCCGTGCCGCCGCCGCGTGCCGAAGTCGGAAAGGACGAGGTCGGGCAGTTCGCGCAACCGCTCCACCTTATCCCACAGCTTGGCCTTGGCGCGGGCGTAGAGCACGTCGAGCGCGAACCGGCCCTTGTCGCGCATCGCGGCGCGGGCGCGCAGTTCGTTGACGATGGCGAGCGCCGGGATTTCCCACATCGTCGTATGCGTCCAGGGTCCCTCGAAGGTCAGTTCGAACTGACCGTCGACGACATGCAGTTCGTAGGGCGGCAGGCGGAAGTCGGCGAGCCAGGCGATGAAGTCGGGCGCGAACATCTGCGCCCGACCGTAGAAGCTGTTGCCCGCCAGCCAGATCAGCTCCTTCTTGGCGAAGCGGAGGGTGCGCGCATGATCGAGCTGTGCCCGCAGTTCGCCCTCGTCGATCACCTCCGCCAGCCGCACCGATGTGGTGCGGTTGATCAGGCGGAAGGTCGCCTGCACATCGCCATGCAGATGCCGGATCATCTGCAGCATCAGCAATTTGTAGAAATCGGTGTCGAGCAGGCTGCGCACGATCGGATCGAGCCGCCAATTATGATCCCAGGTGCGCGTGGCGATATCGGTGACGGCCATGGCGCGCGGCTTGCCTGACACCGAACCCGTCGGCAAGCGTTGGGCCGGCATGAGCGATACCCTTCCCAAGCCGCTGGCCGACTGGAACGAGGCCCCGCGCGTGCGCGCCATGAATGCGGCGGCAACGCCGGCCAAGGCGGATTACGTGCTGTGCTGGCTGCAACAGGCGCTGCGCGGGCACGACAATCCGGTGATCGACGCGGCGGTGCGACTGGGCAACGCCGCCGGCCTGCCGGTGCTGGTCTATCACGGCCTGCGGGAGGATTATCCCTACGCCTCCGACCGGTTGCACCGCTTCATCCTCGGCGCGTCGCGCGAACTGGCGCGGCAATGCCGCGACCGCGGCCTGCGCTGCATCCAATATGTCGATCGCGCCGGCAAGCGCGAGAAGGGTCTGGTCTACCGCCTCGCCGAACGCGCCGCGGCGGTGGTGGTGGAGGACCAGCCGGCCTTCGTGGCGCAATGGCAGGCGGAACGGGTGGCGGAGAAGAGCGGCCGGCCCGTCTATGCGGTCAACGCCGCCTGCACCGTCCCGCCCGCGGTGCTGAAGGATGACATCCGCGCGACCAGCGCCTTCCGCCGCCGACACGAGGAGGTGCGCGAGCAATGGTATGAGGGGCATGACGAGGAGCCGGAGCGGCCGGCCTATGACGGCCCCCTGCCCTACGAGCCCGACGATCTGACGACGATGGACGATGCCGCGCTCGACGCGCTGATCGCCAGGCTTGCCATCGATCACGACCTGCCGCCGGCGCCGCGCTTCCCGGCGACGCGCGCGGCGATCACTGATCGGCTGACGCGGCTGGCCGAGGAGGTGCTGCCCCGCTACGCCGAGGCGCGGGGTGACGCCTCGCGCGACGATGGCGCGAGCGAGCTGTCGCCCTATCTCCATTTCGGCATGATCGGCCCGCGCGAGATCATCGCCACCGTCCAGGCGGCGGATGTGTCGGCGGAAAAGCGCCGCAAATATCTGGACGAATTGCTCACCTGGCGCGAGTGGTTCCACTACAAGGCGCGGCGGATGCGCGTGCCGGAAAGCTATGCCCGGCTGCCCGAATATGCCCGGCGCGAGCTGGCCGAACATGCCAAGGACGAACGGCCGAACCGCGAGACGCTGCATGCGTTGGTCCATGGCGAGACCGACAACGAAAGCTGGAACGCCTGTCAGAAGCAGTTCCTGCTCGACGGCTGGATGCACAACAACGTGCGGATGTTCTGGGCGAAATGGCTGATCCAGATGACGCCGAGTCCGGAGGAAGGCTGGGCGACCGCCTGTTACCTCAACGACCGGTTCAGTCTGGATGGCCGCGATCCGTCGACCTACGGCAACATCGCCTGGGCGTTCGGGGATTCGGCGCCGGGCTACGGCCGACGGCCGATCTACGGGCTGGTTGCCTATCGGACCGACGCATCGATCCGCAAGCAGAAGAACGGTCCGGCGTGGCTGGCGGAGCAGGCGGCACGGCCCGCGATCAAGGTGCATGTGCCGCGCAAGCCGCCCAAGGATCCGTATATCAGCGAGAAGGTGCCGATCTGATCGTTGCAGTCCGTTGATCGGGGCGATGCTTCAAAGGGCCGCCGCCTCGGCGATCGCCGCATAGATCGCATCCAGGTCGTTATCGCCGATGCAATAGGGCGGCATGACATAGACCGTCGTGCCGAGCGGCCGGAGCAGCAGGCCCCGCTCGCGGAAGAAGGCGAGCAGTCTCGGCGATCGTTTGGACAGATAGCCGCCGTCGCCACCCGGCAGGTCGACCGCGGCGATCGTGCCGAGCTGGCGCGGATTGGCGACGCCGGGCGTCTGCGCCAGTGCGGCCAGCCGCGTGCGCTGGCGATCGGCGAGCGACGCGATCCGTTCCCGCACCGGCTCTTCGCGCCAGATGGCCAAGTTCGCCGCCGCCGCCGCGCAGGCGATCGGATTGGCGGTGTAGCTGGACGAGTGGAAGAACATCCGCGATCGGTCGGCGGCGTGATGCGCCTGATAGATGGGCTCGATCGCCATGGTCACGGCCAGCGGCACCGCGCCGCCGGTCAGCCCCTTCGACAGGCACAGAATGTCGGGCACGACGCCGGCCTGCTCGCAGGCCAGAAGCGTGCCGGTGCGGCCCCAGCCGGTCATCACCTCGTCGGCGATGAACAGCACCCCCGCATCCGCGCAAAGCCGCCGCATTTCGGCCAGCACCCAGGCGGGGTAGGTCAGCATGCCTCCTGCGCCGACGATCAGCGGCTCGACGACCAGCGCGGCCGGGCTTTCCCGCAGGGCGGCGGCGAGCGCGTCCAGCGTCGCCTGCTCCCGCCCCGCCGCCGGAAAGGGAATGGTCGCAACGTCGAACAGCAACGGTTGGTAGGCGCGGTTGAACGCGCCGCGCGCGCCGATCGACATCGCGCCGATCGTGTCACCGTGATAGCCATGTTCGAGGACCAAGATGCGATGCCGCGGCTCGCCCCGATGCAGCCAATAGCCGAGCGCCATCTTCAGCGCGACCTCGACACTGGTCGAACCAGAATCGCTGAAGAAGACACGCGTCAGTTCGGGCGGCATGATCGCGATGAGGTCGCGCGCCACCGCTTCGGCCGGCTCGTGCGTCCAACCGGCGAAGATGATCTGGTCGAGCCGACCCGCCTGTTCGGCGATCGCGGCGCCGATCCGGGGATGTGCATGGCCGTGCGTCGTCACCCACCAGGACGAGATCGCATCGACGATCCTGCGCCCGTCGCGGGTGAACAGCGTCGCCCCCTCGGCATGGGTGACGAGCGGGATCGGCTCGCCGAGCCCGTGCTGCGTGAAGGGATGCCAGATGGGCGAATCGGTCATGCGAAATCCCGAACGTCGAAGGCGGCCGCGAAGGCCGTGGCGAGGGCGGCGGGCGTCAACGGGTCGAGGCGCGGCAGGCGGCCGAGCCGGCGCACCGCGCCGATTCGTGCGATCGTCGCCTCGCTATCCTCCTGCGCGTCACCGATGAAGGCGATACCGAGGATCGGCACGCCCCGCGTCCGCAGCGCCTCGATCGACAACAGGCTATGGTTGATGGTGCCGAGCTGCGTTCGGGCGACCAGCACAACTGGTGCCTGCCAGCGCGCGAACAAATCGGCGTAGAGCATGTCGTCGTTCAGCGGCACGAGCACGCCGCCGGCACCTTCGACGACCAGCGGACCGTCGACGCTTGGCAGCGCCAGCCGTGCCGGATCGATCGTCACGCCGTCGATCTGCGCGGCGCGATGCGGCGAACAGGGCGTGCGCAGTCGATAGGCCTCGGGCAGCAGTGCGTCGGACGGCAAGCCGGCGAGCCGGGCGACGCGTTCGCGGTCGCTGCCGTCGTCGTCCCCCGCCTGCACGGGCTTCCAATAGCGCGCGTCCAATGCCGCGGCGAGCGCGGCGGCGAAGACGGTCTTGCCGACGTCGGTATCGGTACCGGTGACGACGATCGTGGTCATGCTTCCTCCAGGGCGGCGGCGAGGGCATCGCCCAGGGCGTCGATCGCCGCCGCATCGACGTTGAGCGTGATCGACAGGCGCAGCCGCGCGGTGCCCGGCGCGACCGTCGGCGGCCGGATCGCGCGTATGTCGAACCCGGTCGCCTGCAATGCCGCGGCCCGCGCGACCGCGGCACCGTCGCTGCCGAGGATGACCGGGACGATCTGCGTGCCCGTCGCGGGGATGCCGAGCGGGGTCAGCCGGTCGGCCGCGTGGGTCACGAGCGCGCGGAGCGCGACCTGTCGCTCCGGCTCGTCAGCGAGGATGCGCAGGCTCTCGCGCACCGCCGCCGCCATCAGCGGCGAAGGCGCGGTCGAGAAGACGAAGCTGCGGCCGCGATTGACCAGGAAATCGCGCAGGGTCGCGGACAGGCAGACCAGGCCCCCTTCCGCCCCCAGGGCCTTACCGCACGTATGCAAGGTGACGACGTTGGATCGTGCGTGCAGCCGGTGCGCGAGGCCCCGCCCCTCCGGCCCGAACACGCCGGTGGCATGGGCTTCGTCGATGACCAGCATCGCGTCGTGGCGGTCGGCGATGGCGGCCAGATCGTCGAGCGGCGCGACATCGCCGTCCATCGAATAGAGGCTCTCGACCGCGATCCACGGCGTGCCGGTCCCGCCGTCGCGGCGCCAGCGGCGGATGGCGGCGTCGAAGGCGTCGGCGTCGTTGTGGGCGGCGGCGACGCGCGGGCTGCGGCCGAGGCGCATGCCATCGTGCGCGCTGGCGTGGACATGGGCATCGTGGACGATCAGGTCCTGCGGCTGCGGCAATGTCGCGAACAGCGCCTGATTGGCGGCAAAGCCGGTGGCGAAGAACAGCGCCGTCTCGCTGCCGAAATGCACCGCCGCCTCCGCCTCCAGCGCCTCATGTTCCGGGTCGTTGCCGCGCAGCAGCCGCGAGCCGCCCGAGCCGACGGCGACGCCGCGCGCTAGGGCTTCCGCCACCGCCTCGCGCAGTCGAGACGAGGCGGCGAGGCCGAGATAGTCATTGGAGGCGAAGTCGATCCCGGCCCGCGGACGCAGTTGGCGCAGGCGATCGACGGCGGCGAGGCGGGCAAGGTCGTCCTGGTGGAAACGCGACATGATGTCCGGGCTGATAGCGGCTGATCGCGCGGGCGTCATCGGGCTGCACCGATCCGTCGCCGACGGCGGGACCGGCCGATATTGCCCCCCGCCCTCCCGATCTGGCATGGCCCCCGTCATGATCCGTGCCCTGATCGCCGCCACCGTCCTCGTCGCCCCCGTGCCGGCGCTCGCCCGCAACGGGCAGCGGATCGTGCCGCCGCCGGTGACCGCGACGCCGCGCACGATCCTGTTCATCGGCAACAGCTTCACGCAGGGCGCGCATTCGGCGGTGCGCAACTGGCATGCCGACCGCGTCACCGATCTGACCGGTCAGGGCTATGGCGGCGTGCCTGCCCTGTTCAAGGCGTTCACCGAGCAGGCCGGGCTGCGCTATGCGGTCAGCCTGGAGACGCAGGGCGGCCAGAGCCTCGCCTGGCATTATGACGAGCGGCGGCACCTGTTCGATCGGCCATGGGATACGGTGGTGCTGCAGGAGTTCAGCACGCTCGACCGCGAGCGGCCGGGCGATCCGACCCGCTATATCGCCGCGGTCGGGCGGCTGGCGGAGCTGTTCCGCGGCCGCAACCCCAACGTCCGCATCGCGCTGACCGCGACATGGAGCCGCGCCGACCAGACCTATCGGCCGGGCGGCCATTGGTACGGGCGCGGCATCGCGGCGATGGCCGACGATCTGCGCGTCGCCGCCGATCGCGCCCGCCGCGTCAACCGGGCGAGCGAGGTCGTCGCCGTGGGTCAGGCCTGGACGCGCGCGATGGCGACGGCGGTCGCCGATCCCGATCCCTATGACGGCATCACCTACGGCCAGGTCAATCTGTGGTCGTACGACCAATATCACGCTAGCATCGCCGGCTATTATCTGGAGGCGCTGATGGTGTTCGGGCGGGTGACCGGGGTGGATCCGCGCAGCCTGGGTTCGGGCGAGCGCGCCGCGGACGAACTGGGACTGTCACCCGATCTCGCCGCGTCGCTGCAGCGCGTCGCCGCCGAGCAGCTGGCGGCCGACCGCGGCCGCTGACGCCGCCGATCAGGCCCCGCTACGAAGGACCGCGCGCAGCGCACCCGATAATTGCTCGGCGGAATAGGGCTTGTGGAGCAGCGGAAAGCCGTGATCGGCGTCCTCCGCCAGCACGTGGCTGTAACCCGACGCGAGGATCACGGGCAGCGCCGGCCATCGCTCGCGCAACGTGCGTGCGAGTTCCAGCCCGCCCATCCCCGGCATCACCACGTCGGAAAAGACGACGTCATAGCCGGCGCCATTCGCCCCCAGCGCGGCGAGCGCCGATTCCCCGCTCGTCACGCAATCCGCGTCATAGCCGAGGTCGGCGAGGATTTGCGACGAGAAGGCGCCGACGTCGACATTGTCCTCGACCACCAGCACCCGGCTGCCCTGCCCGCGCAGCGCGGCGGTGGCGGTGACCGTTTCGACTTGCGGCATCGGCGCCCCGACCTGCGGCAGGTAGAGGGTGAATCGGCTGCCCTCGCCGACCACGCTGTCGACGTCGATGTCGCCGCCCGATTGCTTGGCGAAGCCGAACACCTGGCTGAGGCCGAGGCCGGTGCCCTTGCCGACGCCCTTGGTCGTGAAGAACGGTTCGAAGATGCTGGCGAGATGATGGGCGGGAATCCCTTCGCCACGGTCGACGATCGACACGGCGACGAACGGGCCGCCGCCGCCGCCGTGGCCGCGGATCGGCGGCAGCGGGCGGTCCGCCGCCACGCGCAGCGTGATGGTGCCGCTGCCGTCCATCGCGTCGCGGGCGTTCACCACCATGTTGACCAGGGCGGTTTCGAACTGGCTGACGTCGGCGTGGATGAAGCAGGGGGTGCCCGGCAGATCGAGCGCGATGTCGACACGCGCGCCGGTCAGCGTGTCGAGCATGTCGCCGACCTCGTCGAGCTTGGCACAAGCATCGAAGGTCTCGGGTCGCAGCGCCTGCCGCCGCGCAAAGGCGAGCAACTGCCGCGTCAGCTTGGCGGCGCGGTCGACCGTGTCCGACACCGCGTCGAGATAGCGGCGGCGGCGCTCGTCGGGCAGGTCGGGCCGCCGCAGCAGATCGACCGACGAGCGGATGATGGTGAGAAGATTGTTGAAGTCGTGCGCGACGCCGCCGGTCAGCTGGCCGACCGCCTCCATCTTCTGCGACTGGCGCATCACCTCCTCGATCTGCTCGCGTTCGGCGATGGCGGCGGCGACGCGACCTTCGAGCAGTTCGTTCAGCGCCTCGCGCTCCTGCTCGATCCGCTTGCGCGCGGTGATGTCGAGCGACGATCCGACCAGCCCGATCACCTCGCCCGCCGCATTGCGCAGCGGCGCCTTGGTCGACAGCCAGATCGCCGACTCGCCGTCGGGGAGGCTGACCTCCTCCTCGACCTGTTCGAGCACGCCCGTCATCATGATGCGGCGATCCGTCGCCATGATCCGCCGCGCCTGTTCGGGATCGGCGAGGAATTCGGCATCCGTCCGGCCGAGATAGCGTTCCGGCGGCACGCCGATCAGCGCAGTGGTGCCGGCATTGCCGAGCAGCATCCGCCCCTGCCGGTCCTTGGCGTAGACGACGCCCGGCACCGCCTCGACGATCGCGGCGGCGAGCGCATGGGCGCGATCCCGCTCCGCCTGCATCGCCCGCTGGTGGCCGACGTCGAGCAGCACGCCGGCGAAGCGTTCCGCCGTGCCATCGGCCGCCATTTCGACGCGGCCGTTGGCCTCGATCCAATGGTAGGCGCCATCGGCACGGCGCACCCGATATTGATGGGCATAGGCGCCGCCGCGCGCGATCACCGCGTCGATCGCGGCGACCAGCCCCGGCTTGTCATCGGGATGGACGGTGTCGACGATCTGATCGAAGGTCAGCGCCTCGCGATCGAGCGCCGGATCGATACCGAAGGCCTCGGCGAATTGCGCGTCGATGGTGAAGCGGTCATTCGGCAGGTCCCAGAACCAGGTGCCGATGATCGCGCCGGCGGCGAGCGCGAGCTGGAGCCGCTCGGTGTCGGCGGCACCGCGTTCGATGTCACCCCCGACCCGTTCCGCCTGTCCGGCCGTTTCTTCCCCCATTCCAGCAGCATAAGCCGCCGTCCCGACAACATAAAGCGAAAGGCGCCGCCCGGTAGCGTACCGGACGGCGCCTTATTATGCGGTTACGCGATCAGGCGCGCGGGGCCGTGGCGGCGGGCGCCGCGGTCGGTGCGGCGGCAGGAGCCGGAGCCCCCGTCGGGACCGGTGCCGCGCCAGGCACGGGGGCCGGAGCGCCGCCGGCCGGCGGCGGAGGCGGCGGCGCGCCGTCGCCGGGGCCGCGATCGCCGTGCGGCGGCCGCGGGCCTTCCGGACCGCCCGGACCCCCAGGCCCGCCCGGGCCGGGGTGCGGGCCGTGCGGCGGTTCGGCGGCATAGGCGCGGCCGTCGGCGCCGATCAGATAGATCGCATGGATCGACCCCTGGTCGTAGCGGCCCTGCGCGGTGATCGTCTGACCGATCGCGAAGCTGGGGGCGCCAGTGCGATCCGGGCCGGTTTCCACCAGCACGCGACCGCTGCCGTCGTCGAGCACGACGCGCCGGCCATATTGTTCGACGATGCGGCCGCGCACGGTGGCGATCGGCGCGCCGATCAGCGGCGCCTGCAGATTGGCGAGCGACGCGATCCGCACCGGCGGCGCGGCGGCCATCACCCGCTCGGGCTGGACGGCATGGGTGATCGACGAGCCGACGCCGCCGCCGGCGAGCAGCAGCGCCACGCCGGCCAGGGCGAAGCGGGTCTTGGGGGAAGCGAACGTCTTCATCGTGACTGTCCTTCGTTCTTGGTGACGAAGGCCGGTATAGGTGATTCGGGTCGCGGCCAGGCTGAACCGGATCGTTCAGATTGGGTTTGGGTTGGCGCAATAGGCGCAGCCTGTCGAAGAGGGACCTATTCGGTGCGTATTCTGCTGGTCGAAGACGACGAGGCGCTGGCAAGCGAGATCGCACGCGCGCTGCGGGCGGAAAATTGCGCCGTCGACGTCGCGCGCGACGGCGAGGAAGGGCTGCATCTCGGCGACACCGAACGGTATGATGCGGCGGTTCTCGATCTCGGCCTGCCCAAGGTCGATGGTCTGTCGGTGCTGGCCGCCTGGCGCAAGGCGGGGCGCGATCTGCCGGTATTGATCCTGACGGCGCGCGACGCCTGGTCGGAAAAGGTCGCGGGCTTCAAGGCCGGTGCCGACGATTATCTGACCAAGCCGTTCCGTATCGAGGAGGTGGTGATGCGGCTGCGCGCCCTGGTCCGCCGTGCGGCGGGGCATGCGGCGGCGCGGATCACCTGCGGGCGGCTGGGCTATGACACGCAATTGGGGCATTTCGATCTGGATGGCTTGCCGCTCAAGCTGACCGCCTTCGAATGGCGCGTGCTGTCGGCGCTGATGCTGCGCCGCGAGGTCGTCGTCGACCGCGGCGAGCTGATCGAGCGCGTCTACGAATATGATGCCGATAACGATTCCAACTCGCTCGAGGTGATCGTCGCACGGCTCCGCCGCAAGATCGGAGCGGAGATGATCGAGACGGTGCGCGGTCGCGGCTATCGGCTGACCGCGGGTGAGGGCAATCCGGCGTGACGCGTCTGTCGCTGCACGCACGCCTGCTGTTGATCGCCGCGATCAGCGGCATCGCCGCCCTCGCCTTCGCCAGTGTGACGATCGGCGGCGTCTTGGAGCGGTTCGTCATGCAGGGCCTCGACGAGCGGCTCGATGCCGAAGTCGGCATGCTGGCGCGTGCGATCACGCCCGACGGGCGCCTCGATCCGGCACGGGTCGCCGATCTGCCCGGCTTCGACACGCCGGGATCGGGCTGGGGCTGGCGGGTCCGCAGCGTAGCCGGCTCCTGGCAACGCGGCGCACCGATCGCCGATGCCCCGCCGCGCGGCGGGCCGCCCTTGGCGGGTCCTCCTGCCCTGCCACCCGCCGCGGGCATCGCACCAGGCGACGGGCGTGGCCCGGACGGGCGCCGCATCCACCTGCGCCGACTGGTCGTACCGATCGGCGGCGGCAGTGCGGAGATCGTCGCGGGCGCACCGCGCGCGCTGGTCGAGCGACCATTGTTGGCTGCGCGCGGCACGCTGGCGATCGCGCTGGCGCTGCTCGGCGCGGGCCTGGCGGCGGCAACCTGGGTGCAATTGCGGCTGGGCCTGCGGCCGATCCGCGCGTTGCAGGGGGCGGTGGCGCGGGTGCGGGCAGGGAGCGACGCGGCGCTGCCGCTCGACCAGCCGCGCGAACTGGTGCCGCTGGCCGAAGAGATCAACGCGCTGATTGCCCAGAATGCCGCGGGATTGGCCAACGCGCGCCACCATGTCGCCAATCTGGCGCATGGCTTGAAGACGCCGCTGGCGACGCTGGCGCTGCGTCTGGAGCGGGACGGCGCATCGGCAGAGGCCCGGGCACTGGTCGCGGAACTCGACGGCAGGATCGCGCACCACCTGCGGCGTGCGCGCAGCGCCGCTCCGTCGGCGGGCGAGCGGGCGCGCAGTGCGCTGGGCGAGGTGGCCGCCGACGTTGCCGATGCGCTGCGCCATATCCACGCCGAACGGCAGATCGTTGTCGAGGTCACCGTGGCGGACGGCGCGACGGTCGCGGTGGAGCGGCAGGATCTCGAGGAGATGCTGGGCAATCTCGTCGACAATGCCTGTCGCCATGCAAGCCGGACGGTGGAGATCGCGGCGGTTGCGGCGGAGCGCGCCTGGCAGGTCGCGGTGCTGGACGACGGGCCGGGCCTCGTCCCGGATGCACGCGCCAAGGCGCTGCAACCGGGGGTGCGGATCGACGAGCGCGGCGAAGGCTATGGCTTCGGCCTCGCGATCGTCGCCGAACTGGCGGAACTGTACGGCGGTGCGCTGACGCTAGACGAGGCGCCGCGCGGCGGACTGGCGGCGCGGCTGACCCTGCCGAAGGCCGGCTGAGATTGTCCCGCTAGCGGGGTGGCGGTCACATCAAAAGGTGAACGACATCGTCGGCCGGCCAGGCGACCAGGCGCGCGTCGCCGGCCAGCGTCGCTTCGTTCACCGCGCCGCGCGATGCGATGCGAATCCGGTAGCGGCCGGAATGCCGAGACGCCTCGACGACATTGCCCTCGCCGCCCAGCGCCAGCGCCAGCGCCGCCGGCAGCTCGATCCGTGTGACCGGTGCCGCCGCCGGCACGTCCGTCGGCGCGGCGTCGAGCGTCGCGCGCATATCCATCGCCAGCCCGTCGGCGATGCCGCCAACGATCACCTGAACGGCGGTGGGCGACGGGCGCAGCACGCCGCGTGCGCCGAGCGCCTTCAGCCGCGGCTCGTCGATCGCGTTGCTGTCCGCCACCACCAGCCGCAGCCGGGTCGTGCAGGCGTCGACCGCTTGCAGGTTGGCGGCGCCGCCAAGCGCCGCGACGAACGCCGCCGCCTTGGCATCCGCCGTCTTCGGCGCCGCCACGGCCGCGGTCCCGGCGTCGACCGGCTCGCGTCCCGGCGTCTTCAGGTCGAAGCGGACGATCGCCCAGCGGAACAGGCCATAATACAGAACGGCGTAGAGCGCGCCGATCGGCAGCAGCAGCAGCGGCCGGGTCGCCTTGCCGAAGTTGAGGACATAGTCGAACAGTCCGGCGGAAAAACCGTAGCCAAGCTTGACGCCCAGCGTGTTCATCAACGCCTCGGCCACCCCGGTCAGCAACGCGTGGAGCAGATAGAGCGCCGGCGCGAGGAACATGAAGCTGAATTCGATCGGCTCGGTGACGCCGGTCAGGAACGAGGTCAGCGCCAGGCTGAGCAGCATGCCGCCGACCGCCTTGCGTCGCTCGGGCAGCGCGCTGCGGTACATGGCGAGGCAGGCGGCGGGCAGGCCGAACATCATGACCGGGAAGAAGCCGCTCATGAATCCGCCCGCGGTCGGATCGCCGGCGAAGAAGCGGGTCAGGTCGCCGGTCTTGCCGTGGAAATCGCCGACGACGAAATAGGCGACATTGTTGAGAATGTGGTGCAGGCCGGTGACGATCAGCAGCCGGTTGAGCACGCCGAAGGCGAACAGACCCCAGCCGCCGGCCGCGACGACGCCGCGGCTGAGCGCGTCGACGCCCGCGCTGATCGCGCCATATCCCGGGCCGAGCAGCCCGCCGATCGCCAGGCCGGCGAAACCGGCGAGGATGGGCACCAGCCGCCGCCCGCCGAAGAAGGCGAGATAGTCGGGCAACTTGACGGTCGAGAACCGGTTGTAGAAGCCGCCGCCGACCAGGCCCGCGACGATCCCGATCGGAACCTGCAGCTTGTCGACCGCCGCCGCCTTCCACGCCGCCGCCAGCGTCGCGGCGACCGTGTCCGCCAATCCGGTGGGGACGGTGCCGGGCGGTACGACGAAGAACAGTTGCGCGCTGTTGCCGATCACCAGATAGCAGACCACGCCCGCCATCGCCGCAGCACCATTGCCGTCGCGCGCGAAGCCGGTGGCGACGCCGACCGCGAACAGCAGGCCGAGATGGTTGAAGATCGCATCGCCGGCCGCGCTGACGAAGGCGATGTCGAGCAGGTCGGGCTGGCCGAGCCTCAGCAGCAGGCCGGCGACGGGCAGCACCGCGATCGGCAGCATCAGCGCGCGACCGAGCGGCTGCAGGAAGGTCATCGGATTGGGCAGGCCGCGCGGCATCAGCGGGACTCCTGGCTAAAGGCGCGGGCGAGCGCGCGCACCGCGGCGGGTCCGTCAGCGGCGAGGGCGGCGCGGGCGTGGGCGGCGGCCGCCGCCCCGTCGAGCGTCGCGACCAGCGCCTTGGTCGCCGGCACGCGCGCCGGCGGCACCGACAGGGTGCGGACGCCCAGCCCGACGAGGATCGGCGCGGCGAGCGGATCGGCGGCAAGGCCGCCGCAGACGCTGACCGGTGTCCCGCTCCTGGCGGCAAGGTCGCAGGTGGTGGCGATCAGCCGCAGCACTGCCGGGTGCAGGCCGTCGATCCCGGCGGCGAGCGCCGGATTGCCGCGGTCCATCGCCAGCACATATTGGGTGAGGTCGTTGCTGCCGATCGACAGGAAGTCGGCCTCTGCCGCGATCAAATCTGCCGTGGCGGCGGCGGCGGGCGTCTCCACCATCGCGCCGAGCTGCACCGGCGGGCCGCCGATCTCGGCGAGCAGGCGGTCGAGCGCGGCGCGCACCGTGGCGAGTTCGCCGACGCTGGCGACCATCGGCACCATGATCCGGCAGGCGGCGCGATCCGGCACCGCGAGGATGGCCCGCAACTGCGCGTCGAGCAGCGCCGGCTGGGCGAGCGAGACGCGGATGCCGCGCACGCCGAGCGCCGGATTTTCTTCCGCCGGCAGGTCGAGATAAGGCGCCGGCTTGTCGCCGCCGACGTCGAGCAGGCGGATCACCACCGGTTTGCCGCCGAGCGCGGCGACCACGCCGGCATAATCTGCCGCCTGTTCGTCGATCGACGGCGGCGCGCTGCGGTCGAGGAACAGGAATTCGGTGCGCAGCAGACCGCAGCCTTCGGCCCCCTGCGCCGCCGCGGCGCGGGCATCGTCGACCGAGCCGAGATTGGCATAGACCGCGATCGGCGTGCCGTCGCGCGTCGTCGCCGGCCGGTCACCCGCGGCGCGGGCCGTCGCTTCCGCCGCCGCCCGCGCATCGATCGTCGCCACCGCCGCCGCGCGGCGCCGGGCGTCGGGTTCGGCCAGCAGGGTGCCGGCATCGCCGTCGAGGATCACGCTCGCCCCGTCGGCGACGCCGTCGAGCGGCCGGCCGAGCGCCACCGCCATCGGCACGCCCATGCCCGCCGCGAGGATCGCGACATGCGAGGTCGGGCCACCCCCGGCGACCGCGATCCCGGCCAGTCGCGCGGCATCGAGCGCGGCGAGCTGCGACGGCAGCAGATCCTCGGCGAGCAGGATCGCGCCCTCTGGCAGCGTCAGCGCGGCGGGCTGCGTTCCAAGCGCCGCATAGACAACGCGCAGCGCGACGTCGCGAATGTCGTCGGCACGCTCGGCGACGCGGGCATTGCCCGTTGCGCGGAGCCGCGCCCCCTGCGCTTCCGCCGCGGCGAGGATCGAGGCCGCGGCGGATGCCCCCGTATCGATCCGCCGCCGCGCGTCGGCGACGAGATCGGGATCGTCGAGGATCGCGCGGTGCGCGGCCATCACCGCCGCGATCTGCGCGCCGCCCGCGGGCGCGGCGAGCGCCGCACCGACGCTGCGCAGGGCGGCGTCGAGCCGCGCCTGTTCCTCTGCGACCGTGGCGGCCGGGGGCAAATCCGGTTCGGCCGGCCTCAGCCAGCAGGCGGTGCCGATCACCAGCCCCGGCGCGGCCGCGACTCCGACCAGCGCGTCGGGGTCGACCGGAGCGGGCGCGACGGGAGCCGGCGAAGATCGGTGCGTAACATCCCCCTCCACTTCGGCCGTCAGCAGCGGGACGATCGCCGCGATCGCCGCGGCGGCGCCCGCCCCCCTCGCCTCGATCGTCACCGCCGCATCGTGAGCGAGACCCAGCGAGAGCAGGGCGACGGGGCTGGTCGCCGCCGCCCGATCGGCGCCATGCAGCAACGTCACCTCGGCACCGCTGTCCCGCGCGGCGGCGGCGATCCGCGCAGCCGGTCGCGCGTGCAGGCCGTGCGGCAGGCCGACGCGCATCTCGTGGCGGAGCGTCTCGCCGGTCGCAGTCGCGGCGGCGCCCGACGTGTCGGCGGCCGTGACGCGATACAGCGGGTCGCCGACCCGGATCGGCCCCTCGGCGGCGAGATCGGTGATCGTCGCCCCATCCGGCTCGACGACCAGCACCGGCGTCGCCGCAGCGGCGGCACCGCGCACCAGGGCGTCGAGATCGAAGCGGACCAGGGGATCGCCCGCACCCACCCGGTCGCCGATCGCGACCAGCATGGTGAACGGCGCGCCGCCCAGCGTGACGCTGTCGATGCCGAGATGGAGCAGGATCTGGACGCCATTGCCCGCGTCGAGCGTGACTGCATGGCGCGCCGCATGGATCGCCGCGACGCGGGCATCGCAGGGTGCGTGCAGCGTATCGCCGGTCGGATCGATCGCGAGGCCGCCCCCCATCATGCCACCGGCGAAGACTGGATCGGGCACGCTGCCCAAGGTCATCGCCCAGCCGTCCAGCGGCGCCCTCACCATCACATCGGTCATCGCTGCATCACGGTCTGTCGCATCGGCGCATCGTATCGGATACCGTCGCCAGAACAATACCTATTGAAGACCATTTTGTGACGATCGTCAGCAGGTTCGCTCCGGCATCAAGGAGATGCTCGGGCGGCAACTCCGGCGCCGGGCCGCCGACCCAGCGGAAGCGTCCGGTCCATGGGGCGGCACGCACATCGTCCTGGACAAGCGCTATGCCCGCCGTCGGCTCACGATCTACGGACAAGACCCCGCTATGCAACGGGAGCGGTCACGCCGCGGCTCACGACCGGGCGACGCCGACCCCGCCGGTGATCCCCGCCGGTGCCCCGGCCGCCGCCTCCACGATCAGCGTCACGGTGCGCTCGCCCGCGCCCGGCGGCATCCTCGCCACCAGCGGCCCGGCGGCGACGTCGGTCTTGCTGCCCACCGACACACCGTCGACGAAGGCGGTCGCCCGTCCGGTGATGCTGGCGAAGCGGATCGTGCCGCCCGATTGCATGACGCTACGCAGCGGGGTCACCTTGGCGCGATAGACGCGCCAGCCCGCCGCCGGCTCGGCCGGCGTCGCGACGCCGCTTCGCACCCATGCCCAGCTGTTGTTGTCGCCGGCACCGGGCGCGAGGGCCGCATCCGGGCGCGTCGCAAGCAACGGGGACACCCGCCAGCGCTCGATCCGCGTCTCGGTCGCGCGCGGCGGCACCTGTGGGCGGATCGGGCCGGCCAGCAGGTCGACGCGGATCTGCGCCGGCTTCAGTCCGGCCGCCGTCACCCGCAAGGTCAACGGCCCCCGACCCGCCCCGGCGCGGACGATCACTTGCGCCAGGCCGTTGAACAGCGAGCGCGCATCGCCCTTCTCGCTCTCGTGGCTGTTGGGATCCCCGTTGCCCAGACCGATGATCGTCCCGCCCTCGATCGCGAAACGGACCGGCAGGTTGGCGGTCGGCACGTGCCGACCCGCGGCATCGATCGCATCCACGCTGAACGGCTGCACGTCCTCGCCGTCGCCGGCCATCACCCGCCGCGCCGGCGTCAGCCGCAGCGCGACCGGTCGGCCGGTCGTCGCATGCGCCGCGCGCGCGACGATCCGTCCGCCGCGCCAGGCGATCGCCTCGATCGTCCCCGGCGCATAAGGCACATTGAAACTGTTGCCCATGATCCGGTCGACCGCCGCTTCTCCCACCGGCTTGCCATTGAGGCGAAGCTCGATCCGCTCGGCGTTCGACATGACGAGCAGTGCGATCAGCTGCCCCTCGCGGCCCGGCCAGGTCCAGTGCGGCGCGATGGAAACGACCGCCCGATCGTCGATCCAATGCGCCCGATGGATGTCATAGGCAGTCTTGGGAAAGCCGCAGAGGTCGAGGATGCCGAAGAAGCTGGCAATCGTCGGCCAGTCATAGGGCGTCGGCTCGCCATGATAGTCGAAGCCGGTCCAGACGAAGCCGCCGGCGACGAACGGCCGCGCCGCGATCTGCTTCCAGGTCTCGCGATGCGTCGCGCCCCAGGGCGCGGCCTCGGTGTCCATCGAGGTGACGACACGCGCAGCCTTGTCGGTCGCATAGGCGCCGCGCGTCATGAACGCGCTGGTATCTTCCGAACTGGTCGTCGGCTTGGCCGGGTTGAGCGCGTGGAACCGATCATAGTCGCGCTGATAATAATTGAACCCCATCACCTCGACCACGGTCGAAACGTTGACCGGTTCGAAGAACGATCCGTTCATCGCCGCGGTGACCGGCCGGCTGCCGTCGAGGCGATGGACCGCGGCGGCCATGCGGCGCACCATCTCGACCCCCGACGGGGTGCCCTGCATCGGCTCCTCGTTGAACACCGACCACAGGATGACGCTGGGATGATTGCGGTCGCGGCGCACCAGCCATTCCAGCTGCGTCATATAGTCGGGCGCCGGATTGAAATTGCGGTTCTCGTCCATGACGAGGAAGCCCATCCGGTCGGCGAGGTCGAGCAAGGCCGTCGCCGGCGCATTGTGCGAACAGCGGATCGCGTTGCAGCCCATGTCCTTCAGCCGCGACAGCCGCCATTGCAGCAGGGCATCCGGCACGGCGACGCCGACACCGGCATGGTCCTGGTGCAGGCAGACGCCCTTCAGCTTGACCGGCACGTCGTTGACGAACAGCCCCTTGTCCGCGTCGAAGCGCAGCATGCGGAAGCCGACCGCGACACGCCGGCTGTCCACGGCGGCGCCGTCGCGCTCCAGCGTCACCTCGACGGTGTAGAGCGTCGGCTGGTCGACCGACCACAGGCGCGGCGATGCCACGGCGAGGTCGAGCGCGAGTTCGGCGCTGTCCAGCGTCGGCACCGTGACAGGCTGCGACCGCACCTCGGCGACCATCGCGCCGGCGGGATCGAGCAGTCGCGCATGCGCCACCACCGGCATGTCCGTCGCCTCGATCGACCGCGCGGTGACGGTGACCGGCACATGCCAGCCGCTGTCGCCGCGGCGCGGATCGCAATGGACGCCGTCGGTGACGATTGATACCGGCGCGCGCCGCGCCAGCCAGGCATGACGGTAGAGGCCGGCGCCTTCGTACCACCAGCCCTCCATCGCGTCCGCATCGACGCGGATCGCGATCACATTGGGCTCGTCGCCGAAGCGCGCGAACGGCGTGATGTCGATATAGACGCTGTTATAGCCGGACCAATTGTGCGCGACGGTGCTGCCATTGACCCAGATCGTCGCATTGGTCGCGATCGCGTCGAGCTGCAGTTCCAGATAGCGGCCGCGATCGGCGGGATCGAGGCGGAAGGTGCGGCGGTACCAGCCGATGCCACGCGGCCGATAGCCCTGCGAGATGTTTGCCGTCTCGACGAACGGCTGGAAGCTGACCCAATCGTGCGGCAGCGCCACCGCCTGCCAGTCACTGTCGTCGAAGGCGAGCGCGGCCGCGCCGGGCGCATTGCCGGCCTTGGCGCGCAAATAGGTCTGCTCGTGATCCTTGGGCGGCGCGAACGGCAGGTCGCCGAGGTGGAACAGCCAGCCGGTATCGAAGCCGATGCGCGACGGATCGACGACCGGCAGCGGCGGCGGCAGCGTCGTGGCGACCGGCGGCATCGGCAGCGCCCCGGCCTCGCCATAGGTCAGGCTGCGCGCGTCGCCGCGGTACGGCAGGGCGATCGTCAGACCGGCGGCGGATGTTCCGAGAAGCAGCCCGCGCCGGTCGATCGTCATGCCTGTCGTCCCCCGATGGTCGTCACGACTGGCGCCATCGCCGTCGTCAATTGTACCCAATCCGCCCTTAAGCCGGGGGCGAGCACGCCGCGCTCCCCGGACAGGCCCAGGAACGCGGCCGGGTTGCCCGCCGCGAGCCGTGCCGCTGCCGCCGGATCCAGCCCCAGCATGGCCATGGCGTTGGCAACCGCTTGTGCCATGTCGAGGTCGGAGCCGGCAAGCGTCCCATCCTCATAGGCGCAGATGCCGTCGGCGACATGGATCGCCCGCCCCTGCAGCACGAAATCCTTGTCCGCCGCGCCGACCGACGACATGGCGTCGGTGACCAGCATCATGCGGTCGAGGCCGCGTGCGGCGATCGCCACGCGCAGCACCGCTGGGGCGACATGGACGCCGTCGACAATCAGGCCGCACCATGGCCGCGGATCGTCGAGCGCGGCGCCGACCAGGCCCGGCACACGCTGCACCATCGGCGGCATCGCATTGAACAGATGGGTGATGCTGGTGAGACCGGCGTCGAACGCGGCGACCGCGGTATCGTAGGGTGCCTCGCTGTGCCCCGCGCTGACCAGCACGCCGGCCTTGGCCAGCGCCGCGATCTGCGCGATCCCCGCCAGTTCGGGGGCGAGCGTCACCATCACCCGCCCGCGCCGCGGCCGGGTCAGCAGCGCGACCATCTCGTCATCGAGCAACCGAAAGCGCGCGGGATCGTGGATGCCCTTGCGCGCGACGTTGAGCCACGGTCCTTCGATATGCACGCCGACGATGCCCGGCACGCCCGCGGCGATCGCCGCATCCATGGCGTCCAGCGCCAGCGCGATCCGGTCGGGCGTATCGCTGATCAGCGTCGGCAACAGGGCGGTGGTGCCATAGCGCGCATGCGCGGCGGCGATCGCGGCGATGCCGTCGACGTTGGTCTCGTCGTTGAACAGCACGCCACCGCCGCCGTTGACCTGCGTGTCGACGAAGCCGGGCATGATCCAGCCGCCGGCCAGGTCGATCGCGTCGGGCGCGTCCGCGGCAAGCGGGCGAAGCGCGGCGATGCGATCGCCCGCCAGCGCGATCTCGACGCCCGTCCAGCATTCGTCGCCGACCACGATGTGGCCGTTCACGTAACGATGAAGCGTCGTCATAGCGTGCGGGTCACCTTGGCGAGGTGCGGCGGCTGATCGGGGTCGAGACCGCGACGTCGCGACAGCCGCTCCGCCATGCCGTAGAAGCTCGCCAGCATCAGGATCGGCTCGATCGCCGGATGCGCAGCGGCGGCGGGCAACGTGCCCGACAGATCACCGGCATGCGCGCGCAGCACCGTCGCGCCACGCTCGGCGAAGGCGCGGGCGACGCTGACCACATCCTCGCCGGCCGCGTCGGACGTGGCGAGCGCAAGCACCGGGAACCCCTCGCCGACGATCGCCATCGGACCATGGCGGACTTCGGCGGCGCTGAACGGCTCGGCCTGCAATTGGCAGGTTTCCTTGAGCTTCAACGCGCATTCCTGCGCGACACCGAAGCCGTAGCCGCGGCCGATCACGAACATCTGGCGCGCGTCCGCCAGCGGCTCGACTCCGGCGCTCCAGTCGCGTGCGACGGCCGCGTCGAGCATCGCGGGCAGATCGGCGAGCGCCGCCTTCAACGCCGCATCGTCCGACCAGGCGGCGACCAGCGCGGCCAGCCCGGCCATCGCCGCGATGCACGATTTGGTCGCCGCGACGGAACGCTCCGCACCGGCGCTCAGCGCCAGCAACGTATCCGCGCCGGTCGCCAGCGACGATGCCTCGTCGTTGACCAGCGCCACCACCGCCGCACCGCCGCGGCGATAGGCCTCAACGGTCGCCAACAGGTCCGGACTGCGCCCCGACTGCGAAATCGCGACGCACACCGCGCTTTGCGTCGCGACCGGTGCATCGAAAATCGACACCACCGAGGGAGCAGCCGACGCGACGGGCACGCCGACCAACGTCTCGATCAGATATTTGCCATAGGTCGCGGCATGGTCCGACGAACCTCGCGCGCAGGTGACGACCACCGCCGGGGGCTGGGCGCGCAACTGCTCGCCGAGCGCGGCGAGGCGATCGCCATTGCGCGCGAGCAGGCGTGCGACGGCGGCACCGGCTTCCCGGGTTTCGGCACGCATCAGCGTTTCGGCGGTCGCGGTAGTCACGTCGGTTCAATCCTCGAAAAGCTTAGCCGTCGGCGAGTTCGGCGACGAAATCGTAGCTGTCGCCGCGATAATAGGAGCGGGTGAACTCGACGACGCGGCCGTCGCGCAGGAAGCCGCGCCGCTCGATCAGCAGCCCCGGCGAGCCCGGATCGACGCCGAGCATCCGGGCATGGTCGGTGCCGAACGGCACCGCGCGCAGCCGCTGCAGCGCCCGCACCGGGCGATGCCCGGTCTGGGTCAGCGCCTCGTAGAGCGAGGTGCCGACGACATCGATGGACGGAAGGCTGAACCCCGCCATGGTCGACAATTCGAGCGCCATCGGCACATCGTCGGCACAGCGCAGACGCTGGAACCGATAGACCGGCTCGCCGGGCGAAAGCGACAGCGCCATCGACTCCTCGGGACTGACGATGCCGGTGTTGCGCGAAATCCAGGCACTGCTCGGCACGCGTCCGCGCGCGATCATATCCTCCGTGAAGGAGGATAGTTTGGAGAAGCTCTTTTCGACCCGCCCCGCGACGAACGTGCCCGCGCCACGCCGCCGGGTCAGCAGGCCTTCCTCGACCAGCCCCTCGATCGCCTTGCGCACGGTGATCCGCGACACGCCGTAATCGGTGGCGAGATCGCGTTCGGCGGGAATGGCATCGCCGCGGGCGATCACGTCCGCGGCGATCGCATCGCGGATCAGCTGCTGCAATTGCAGGTAGAGCGGCGACGGATTGTCCTGCCGGAAGCTCCCGATCCTGCTCACGAAGGTCATCGACGACTCCTAGCTGGCCGCTGCGGAATGCATCGGCATGGAACGAGCGGAACGGGGAACGATCGACGCAGGATCGCGGTCCACATCACATTTGTCCTATATTGGTTATCTCGTCAATGACGTGCCTCAGTCGGGCAACGGCATTGATGTCGGTGAGCCTAGGGTTGGGCCCGAAGCCCAGCTTCGACGATGCTTCGTCCTCCGGCCGACCGGCGCCGCTCGCGGAGCCATGCACCTCCCTGATGCCGGTCGCAGCGATCAGGGCCGCGACGTTATCGGCCTGCACCCCCGCCCCCGCCATGATCGAGCAGCGACCGTCGGCACGCGCGACCATCCTGGCGATTGTCGCCGCACCGGCAGGCGCAGATGGCGCCCCGCCCGATGTCAGGATGCGGGAAAATCCCATCGCGATCGCCGGCTCCACGGCGGCGGCGGGATCGTCGAGCAGGTCGACCACGCGATGCAACGTCAGCGCCGGCGGCGCCTCCGGCCGCGCCAAGCCGTCGACCCAAGCCCGCAAGGCGGCTACGTCGAGCATGCCGTCGCGCGCCGCACCGAATACGAGGCCCTCCACGCCCTGCTTCCGCAATGCCGCCGCTTCCGCCGATGCAAGGGCGAGCATATCCGCATCATAGGCGAAGTCGCCTGGCCGCGGCCGCACCATGGCGTGCACCGGAATACGCGCCGGGCCAGCGATCGCGAGCACCGCGGCAACCAGTCCCTGCGACGGCGTCAGCCCGCCGAGCGCCAACGCGGCGCACAATTCGATCCGGTCAGCGCCGCCGGCGATGGCGGCTCGTGCCCCCGCCACCGAATCGACGCAAATTTCCAGACCGATTCGGCCGTCACGCCCCCCTCCCGTCATCATCCCTCCCATCGGGCGACCGCCATATCGTCGGCAGCGCCCGCCAGCCTATCCGCTTCTACGCATTCCGGTGCGATTTGCACGAGGTGTAGGGCCAATCCTATTCCTGAAACAATAATGCAATTTTTCTGGTAGCGTCTTGGGTATGGATTGGTATACATACGTATACAGTAACTTGTCGGACGCGCCCCGGAAGCGGGTTCGCCGACGCAGGGACGGAACATGCCGCCGGTGATGACGGCATCGCTTTTTTGGGGCCCACCGCCCGGGGTGCGCCCGCGACCTTTATTGGGGGAGGATTCATCCATGCGTCTGCGCCACGTCATCCTCGTGACCACCGCTCTCGCGGGCCTTGCCGGCCCCGCCCATGCCCAGACTGTCGATGCACCTGCCCAGACGCAGGACGAAAGCGCGGTCGGGCAGAATAACGACATCGTCGTCCGCGGCATCCGCAAGAGTCTTCAGGACGCGATCGAAACCAAGCGCTCGACCAACGCCATCACCGACGTGATCAGCGCAGAGGACGTCGGCAAATTCCCCGACACCAACGTCGCGGAATCGCTGTCGCATCTGCCCGGCGTCACCGTCGACCACCAGTTCGGCGAAGGCGAGCAGGTCTCCATCGCCGGCGTCGAGCCCGCCCTCAACCGCGTCCTGATCGACGGCCATTCGATCGCGTCTGCCGACTGGGGCGGCAACCCCGGCGACCGGTCGAGCCGCACGTTCAACTATTCGCTGCTGTCGCCGGAGATCATCAGCCAGGCGGTCGTCTACAAGACGCCGGAAGCGCGTATTCAGGAAGGCGCCATCGGCGGCACGGTCGACATCGTCACGCGCAAGCCGCTCGACCTCAAGCCGAACACGCTGACCGCGACCGGCGGCTACGAATACAACGACCGTTCGAACAAGGGCAATTTCCGCGGCTCCGCGCTGTACAGCTGGCACAATGCCAGCGACACCTTCGCGATCCTCGGCTCGGTCAATTACGACAAGGAAAACCTCGCCCGCGCCGGCGTCGCCGTCTACGGTTATTTGACCGGCAGCCAGTTCACCACGACTAACGCTGCCGGTCAGACCGTCCTGCAGAACCCGAATGCGAAGATCACCGGCGGAACGATCGCTGATCTGCAGACCGCTCGTCTGCCTGCGTTCCTCGCTCACGAATATTTCCAGCAGACGCGCGAGCGTCTTGGCTTCACCGGCACGATGCAGTTCAAACCGGCGGACAATTTCACGCTGACCGCCAATGCGATCGTCATCAAGGGTAATTACGACAACTTCAGCAATTCCGAATACAGCTACAACGTCCGCGGGTCGCAGCTGACCGCGGCGACGATCAGCAACGGCCTGATCACGTCGGCAACCTTCGCCGCCCAGCCCAGCACCAGCAAGACCTGGATGGGTGAACTCGACACCAACTTCCGCCGCACGCGCATCTCGAACCAAAGCTATACGGCCCTGTTCGACTGGGATCTGGACGGCGGGTGGAAGGTCACCGGCAACGGCGGCTATACCCGCGCGACGGGTGGCAAGGACCCCGAATATCTGCTGAACTTCCGCACGCGTCAGGGCTTTACGGTTGGCGCCAACGGCCGCAACACGCTGCTCAACTGGGATTATCCGGCGAGCGACGGCACGCAGTGGATCAGCACTTCGCCGGCGGAATCGAGCCTCCAGACGGAAGCCGCGGTGCTCGCCAAGACCAACGGCGCGGGCTTCTACGGTGCGCAGATCGGCGGCATCACCTCCGCGGACAACACCGTCGACCAGGAGAAATTCGGTCAGATCGACTTCACGCACGACCTCGATGGCTTCTTCAAGAAGCTGTACTTCGGCGTGCGCGTCAACGTGCACAACAACCAGCAGACGACCTACGGCGGCGCGACCTTCACCAACAACTTCTTCACGCTTGCCGACCTGGGCGCCTATACGCTCGACAGCAGCGTGTATGACGGCCTGTCGACGTCCGGCAACGGCACGCCTTATGCGACCTTGACCCAGGAGAATGCGATCAAGGCGCTGACCGCTGCGGGTACGCTCAACGTCACGCGTGCGCTCGACACGGGATCGTTCTTCAAGGTGCAGGAGCGGATTGGCACCGGCTATGTCCAGCTCGATTACGCCGCGGGCAAGTTCCGCGGCAATATCGGCGGGCGCTTCGTCCGCACCCGCGACATCTCGTCCTATTATCTCTCGTCGAACAATCAGACGGCGCTCGTCGTCGCACCGCGCACCGACGATCGCTTCCTGCCTTCGGTCAACGTCGCTTACGACGCCAGCAGCTCGGTCGTCCTGCGCGCCGCCGCGGCGAAGGTCATCGCCCGTCCGCGGTACAGCGATCTCGCCGGCTCGCTGTCGCTCGACGACACGCAGCGCACCGGCAGCGGCGGCAACCCCGATCTGAAGCCCTATGCCGCCACCAACTTCGGCCTGTCGGCGGAATGGTATTTCGCACCGGCCAGCTATTTCTCGGGCGAGGTCTTCTACCGCGACATCACCAACTATATCGGCAACCAAACGGTCGAGCAGCAGATCACTAACCAGCTGACCGGAAACACCTATACCTACAGCGTGTCGCGGCCGGTGAACGGTGGCAAGGCGTCGGTAACCGGCTTGTCGCTGACCGCCCAGGCCAACCTCATTTGGGGTTTCGGCATCCAGTCGAACTACACCTTCGCCAGTGCCGACACCGGCACCTCGGGCCAGGGCCTGCCGTATCTGTCGCGCGATACCTACAACATCGTGCCCTACTTCGAATCGGGACCGTTCCAGGCGCGCCTGAGCTACAATTACCGCTCGAAGTATTTCTATGGCTTTGGTCGCCTGCAGTCGTCGAACTATACCGACGCCTATCGCCAGCTCGACTTCTCGGCGTCCTACAACATCAACGAGCATTTCCGGGTCACCGCCAATGCGTCGAACCTGCTCGACGAGACCTATTATCAGTACAGCAGCACGCCAAGCGCGCCGACCGCCATCTACAAGAACGGGCGTGTCTTCTCGCTGACTGGTACCGCACGCTTCTGATCAGACTTCCTCCGGAGGCGGCGTCCTCATTCCGTGCCGCTTCCCTCCTCCACAGCCCCGGCGTCATCGCCGGGGCTTTTTTGTGGACCGGGCATGGACGGGCGCCGCCGGGTCCGTCATGGTACCTGACAATACCAAAACCACACCAAGGGAGCCGGTCATGATCCGCCACGCATCGCGTCTCATCGGAACGGCGCTGCTCGGCATCGCCGGTGCGGCAACGGCACAGACCAAGCCGCCGTCGCTGGTGCCGATGCCGCAGAGCGTGACGCCCGCCGCCGGGCGCTTCACCATCACCGACGCAATGCAGGTCGGCACCCCCGCCGGTGACGCCGGCACCGCCGCCGCCGCGCGCTTCCTCGTCGATCAGGTCAAGGCGACGCGCGGGCTGACGCTGCGCTCCGTCGATACCGATGCGCGGATCCGCTTCGTCCGCGATCCTGCGGTCGCCGGTGACGAAGCCTATCGGCTGACCGTGACCGCACAGCGGATCACCGTCGCCGCCTCGGGCGACCGCGGCCTGATCCACGGCGCCGCAACGCTGGCGCAGCTCGCCAGTCCCGACGCCGCCTTCGGCAAGCCCGCGGTGGTGGCCGGCATGACGATCGCCGATGCGCCGCGCTTCGCCTGGCGCGGGCTTATGGTCGACGTCGCACGCCACTTCCAGCCGATCGACTTCCTCTACAAGACGGTCGACCGCATGGCCGCCGTGAAGCTCAACACGCTGCACCTGCATCTGACCGACGATCAGGGATGGCGGGTCGAGATCCGCAAATATCCGAAGCTGACCAGCGTCGGCGGCTGGCGCACCCCGCCCTCGACCGGCGGCGCCGCTCCGGCGGAGAAGGTCGGCGGCTTCTACACGCAGGAGCAACTGCGCGGCCTCGTCGCCTATGCCGCCGCGCGCGGCATCACGATCGTGCCCGAGATCGATCTGCCCGGCCACGCCACCGCGTTGGTCGCCGCCTATCCGGAACTCGGCATCCTTGGCGACCGGCCGGCGGTGAGCAACCAATGGGGCATCATGCCCTATCTGTTCAATCCCAACCCGCGCGGCATCCAGTTCGTCAAGGATGTGCTCGACGAGCTGATGACGGTCTTCCCCGGCACCTACATCCATTTGGGCGGCGACGAGGCGATCAAGGACCAATGGCAGCGCAGCCCCGAGGTGCAGGCGCAGATGAAAGCGCTGGGCATCAAGGACGAGAATGCGCTGCAAAGCTGGATGATCGACCAGTTCGGCCGCTATCTCGAAGGCAAGGGCCGGCGGCTGATCGGCTGGGACGAGATTCTGGAGGGCGGTCTGCCGCAATCCGCCTCGGTGATGTCGTGGCGCGGCGAGCAGGGCGGCATCGACGCCGCCAATCTGGGGCATGACGTCGTCATGTCGCCGGGCAATCCGCTCTACCTGAACGGCCTGCAGAGCCGGCGCAGCGACGAGCCGCCGGGCCGGCTCGACATCACGACGCTCGCGCAGGTCTATGCTTATGATCCGCTGCCCAAGGGCATCGCCGCCGATAAGGCGCATCACGTGCTCGGCGCGCAGGGCAATTTGTGGAGCGAATATATCGTCACGCCGTATCAAATGGAGCATCTGATGTTCCCGCGCGCGGCAGCGGTGGCGGAGATCACCTGGTCGCCGCAGCAGCAGCGCGACTTCGCCGGCTTCCTGCCCCGCGTCGTACGCCAGGCAGACCGCTGGACGAAGAGCGGCGCGCATGTCGCCGACAGCGCCTTCGCCGTCGACTTTGCGCTGACCGGCACGCGGGGCGCGGCGCTGCGCGCCGATACGGTCGGCGTGACGCTGGCGACGCAGGTGCCCTATGGCATGATCCGCTACACGCTCGACGGCCGCGCGCCGACGCTGGCGTCGAAGGTCTATGCCGCACCGCTGTCGGTGAAGCCCGGCACGGTGGTAACCGCGGTCGCCTTCGCCGACGGCCTGCCGACCGCCGCACCGCGCAGGTTCGACACGTCGCGCGCCGCCCTGCTCGCGCGCACCTCATCGGAGATGCAGGCGTGCCCGGCCGGCGCGCTCGGCCTGCGCGTCCCGCTGACCTCGGAATCGACCGCCAACGCGCCGGCATACAACATCAACCTGTTCGACACCTGCACCCTCTACCCCGATGCGCCGCTCGACGTCGCCCGCGACTATCGTGTCGATGTCGTCCGGCTTGCCCGGCATTATGGCCTGGCGCACGAGGCACGGATGCTGCGTGAGCATTACAACGTCTCGGACTTTGGCGAATTGCTGGTGCAGGTCGGCTGCATCGCCGCCGCCAAGGCGCAGGAGGCGGGCGACAAGACCGCGCACCCGATCGCGGCCGGCGCCTTCCCGCTGCCCGATCCGGCGTCGAGCCCGCAGCGCTTCAGCTTCACCGGCACTTTGCCCGCGGGGACCGGCGATCAGGACGTCTGCTTCCAATTCACCTCGCCGCTCGACCAGCCGTTCTACACCGTCGCTGCGGCGCAACTGACCGAGGCGGCGCGATGATCCGACGCCTCGCGCTGGCCCTACTGCTCGCGGGCAGCGCCGTCCCCGCGCTCGCCGCTCCGCGCGACACCCAGACGCTGGACGGCGCGTGGCAGGTGCGGATCGATCCGGCCGACGCCGCCGCGGCCAAGGCGCATCCCAAGGAAGCACGCTGGTTCGCCGCCCGCGTGCCGGGCAGCGTGCAGGAAGACCTGATCCGCGCCCGCCGCGTGCCCGACCCCTTCAAGGGCACCAACGAAGCCGCGATCCAGTGGGTCGGTCTGACCGACTGGCAGTTCCGCCGCACGCTGACCGTCACGCCGGCGATGCTGGCGCACGATCATCTCGACCTCGTCTTCGACGGGCTCGACACCTTCGCCAGCGTCAGCGTCAACGGCACGCGGCTGTTGTCCGCCGACAATGCGCACCGCCGCTGGCGCGCCGATGCCAAGGCGCTGCTCCACGCTGGCGACAATGAGGTGTTGGTCACCATCGCCTCGCCGATCCGCACGCTGCAACCGATGGTGCTGGCAGAGAAGAACCCGCTGCCCGGCGAATATGACAGCGCGTTCGGCGACGAGCCCAAGGGCAAGCAGACCAGCCCCTATATCCGCAAGCCCAAGTATCAATATGGCTGGGACTGGGGCCCCCGCCTGGTCGCCATGGGCATCTGGCGACCGGCGCGGCTCGAAGGCTGGGACGTCGCGCGGATCGACCGGCTGGGCATCGCCCAGGATGCACTGAACGACGCCGAGGCGCGGCTGACCGCCAACGTCTCGATCGTCGCAGATCGGCCGGGGCCGCAGGCCGTCACCGTTACGCTCACCGGGCCCGACGGCACCAGCCAGACCGTCACGCGTACCGCCATCCTCGCGCCCGGCGTCAACGCCGTGCCGATCCCGCTCACCGTCGCGCAGCCACGCCGCTGGCAGCCGGTCGGCTATGGCGCGCAGCCGATCTATACCGCGACCGCGACGATGGGCGACGACCGCGCGACGCGGACGATCGGGCTGCGCACGGTGACGCTGGATCGCAGCGGCGGCGCCTTCGCCCTGTCGGTCAACGGCACGCCGATTTTCGCCAAGGGCGCGAACCTGATCCCGTTCGACAGCTTCCCCGCGCGCGTCGAACCGCGCGAGATGCAAAACCTGCTGGCGTCCGCGCGCGACGCCAACATGAACATGATCCGCGTCTGGGGCGGCGGCTATTATCTCGACGACGCCTTCTACGACCTCGCCGACCGGATGGGGCTGATGGTCTGGCAGGATTTCATGTTCGGCGGTTCGGTGACCCCGCCCGACGCGGCCTTCCGCGCCAGCGTCGCGGCGGAGGCGGACGAGCAGACCGCGCGGCTGGGCAACCATCCGTCGATCGTGATCTGGACGGGCAACAACGAGGTATTGTCCGGCTGGGAAAACTGGAGCGACCGCAAGGACTTCAAGAAGGCGGTCGGCGCGGATGCGCAAGAGCGGATCGGCAGCGGCATGGCCGTGCTGTTCGATCGCGTGCTGCGAGACGCGGTGACGCGCAACAGCCCCGGCACCCCCTATATGCCCGGTTCGCCGTCGAGCGGCTATGACGGTCCCGTCGACACCGACGCCAACGGCGACCGGCATTTTTGGGACGTTTGGTCCGGATCGAAGCCGGTCGAGAACTACCTCGACAGCTGCCCGCGCTTCATGAGCGAATACGGCTTCCAGTCGATGCCGACGCTGGAGACGATCCACGACTTCGCCGGCTCGCTGAACGGTCTGACCCCCGACAGCCCGGTGATGAAGGCGCATCAGAAGTTCCTGGCCGGCGAAGGCAATGCGCGGCTGCGCCTGTATCTCGACCTGCGGCTGCGACCGGCGAAGGATTTCGCCGACTTCGTCTATCTGACACAGGTCAACCAGGCGCAGGCGATCGGCCTTGCCGCCCGCCATCACCGCGCCTGCCGCCCGGTGACTATGGGGTCGCTGTTCTGGCAGCTCAACGACGTCTGGCCGGCGGTGTCCTGGTCGAGCATCGACCATCTCGGCCGCTGGAAGCTGCTGCAATACGAGGCGCGGCGGATGTTCGCGCCGCAGGCGATCGTCGCCGAGCATCGGAACGCAGCGACGCGGATCGCTCTGGTGTCGGATGCGACCACGCCGATCGCGGCGCACTGGCGCGTGACCGTGCGCGACATGGCCGGCGCGACGCTCAGCACGCGCGCGGGGGACACAACGCTGGCGCCGCTGTCGTCCGCCGACGTCGCAACATTCGCCGACCCGGACCTGTTCGGCAGCGCTGATCCGGCGCAGAGCTATGCGGTCGCCGAGTTGATCGTCGGCGGCAAGAGCGTCAGCCGCACGGTCGTCGAACGGCTCGCGCCCAAGGACATGGCCTATCCCGATCCCGGCCTGACCCTCACCCGCGACGGCGACCGGCTGACGGTGTCGGCGCGCAAGCTCGCCCGCGCGGTGATGCTCGACTTCGGCGCGACCGGGGGCAGCGCCTCCGACAACGGCTTCGACCTGCTGCCCGGTGAAAGCGTCACCGTGACCATTTCCGGCAAGACGCCGACGCCAAGGACGCTCGCACGATGATCCTCGCCCTGTTGCTCGCGCAAGCCGATCCCGTCGCCGCCGCGGTTGCCAAGATGTCGCCCGAGCAGAAGGCGGCACAGTTGCAGAGCACCGCCCCCGCCGATCCCGCCGCCGGTCTGCCCGCCTACGACTGGTGGAACGAGGGGCTGCACGGCCTCGCGCGCAACGGCATCGCCACCGTCTTTCCGCAGGCGATCGGCATGGCGGCGACCTGGGACCCGGCGCTGATCGAGGCGGCGGGCACAATCGTCTCCACCGAGGCGCGCGCGCGTTTCAATGCGCAGCCCGTCTCGGCGGACCGGCGAATCTACCAGGGGCTGACGATCTGGTCGCCCAACATCAACATCTTCCGCGATCCGCGCTGGGGCCGAGGCCAGGAGACCTACGGCGAGGATCCCTATCTGACCGGCACGCTCGGCACCGCCTTCGTGCGTGGCCTGCAGGGTCCGGACCCGGCACATCCGCGCGTCATCGCCACGCCCAAGCATCTCGCCGTGCACAGCGGGCCGGAGGCGGGGCGCGACGGCTTCGACGTCGATCCCTCGCCCCGCGATCTGGAGGAGACCTATCTGCCCGCCTTCCGCCGCGTGGTGACGGAGGGCAAGGCGCAGTCGCTGATGTGCGCCTACAATGCGATCCACGGCACGCCGGTGTGCGCGGCGTCGTGGCTGATGAACGACCGGTTGCGCCACGATTGGGGCTTCACGGGCTTCACCGTTTCGGACTGCGACGCGGTCGCCAACATCCATCTGTTCCACCACTATCGGCTCGACGGTGCCGCGGCGGCGGCGGCGGCGGTGCGCGGCGGGACTGATCTCAACTGCGGTACCGCCTATGCGGCCTTGCCCGAGGCGCTGCGCCGTGGACTGGTGACGCCGGCGGAGGTCGACACGGCGCTGATCCGGGCGTTGCGCGCCCGCCGGCAGCTCGGCATCGCCTTCGGCGCGACCAGCCCCTATGCGCGGATTGCGACGGACGAGGTCGACACGCCCGCCCACCGCGCGCTGGCGCTCGACGCGGCGCGCAAGGCGATCGTGCTGCTGCAGAATGACAAGGACCTGCTGCCCCTGAAGCCGGGTACCAGGATCGCGGTGATCGGCGCCGATGCCGACGATCTCGGCGTGCTGCAGGGCAATTATCACGGCACCGCCGCCGCGCCGGTGACGCCGCTCGCCGGCCTGCGCGCCGCCTTCGGTGCGGACAAGGTGCGCTATGCGCAAGGATCGCTGCTCGCCGACGGTGCCGCGGTGGTGCTGCCGGAAACCGCGCTGCGCAGCGGCGGCCGTCCCGGCCTGTCGGTCGAGTATCGCATCGGCACGTCGGTGATCCGCGACTGGAGCCGCCGCATCGACCTCGACCTCGATCGCGCGGCCCCGGCCAGGGGGCTGCCGGCGACCGGCTATGTCGCGCAATGGATCGGCGAGTTCGTGCCGCCGGCCGCGGGGCGCTACCGCCTGGTCCTCGACCAAGCGCAATGCTGGAAGGACTGTAAGACGCACGACAGCGTCCGCGTCACGCTCGGCGGCGCGACCCTGCACGACGGCCCCTTGCCCAAGGGCCGTGTCGAGCTGACCGTCGACAGCGACGGCCGGCCACAGCCGATCGCCATCACGCTCGACCACAGGAGCGAGGACGAGAGCTTCCGCCTGTCGTGGATGCCGCCGGCCGCACCGCTGATCGCCGAGGCGGTGGCGGCGGCGCAAGCGTCCGACGTTGCGGTGATCGTCGCCGGCCTGTCGCCGGACCTCGAAGGGGAGGCGCTCAGCGTCTCCGTGCCCGGCTTCGTCGGCGGCGACCGGACCGACATCGCCCTGCCCGCACCGCAACGGGCGCTGGTCGAGGCGATCCGTGCGACCGGCAAGCCGGTGGTGATGGTGCTGACCAGCGGCAGCGCGGTGGCGGTCGATCCGGCGAGCGCCGACGCGATCCTCGCCGCCTGGTATCCGGGTGAGGCGGGTGGCACCGCGATCGCCGATACGCTGGCCGGGCGGAGCAACCCGGCCGGGCGCCTGCCCGTCACCTTCTACAAGGCGACCGCCGACCTGCCCGCCTTCGTCGATTATGGCATGAAGGAGCGGACCTATCGCTTCTTCACCGGCGCACCGCTGTGGGGTTTCGGCCACGGCCTCAGCTACACGCGCTTCGCCTACGATCCGGTCACCGCGCCGGCGAGCATCACGGCAGGCGACACGCTGGCCGTCACCGCCACCGTGCGCAACACCGGCGGTCGCGACGGCGAGGAGGTCGTGCAGGCCTATCTGGTCCCACCGGCCAACGGCACGCCCGGCTTCACCGACCCGGTGCTGCAGCGCCAGCTCGTCGGCTACAGCCGCATCGCGGTCAAGCGCGGTGCCACCGCGCGCGTCCGCTTCGCGATCGACCCGCGTCGTCTCAGCATCGTCGACCGTGACGGTCGCCGGCAGGTGCAGCCTGGCGCCTATCGCCTCTATATCGGCGGCGGCCAGCCCGGCGACGGGGCGGGCGTGTGGCACGACTTCACGGTGACGGGGACGGACAGGGAGCTGCCGAAATGAGCGACATGCGAGTGACCCGCCGCCAGATCCTCGCCGCCGGCGCCGCGACCGTCGCCGCGCCGGCCCTTGCCGCCGCCCCCGCATTCGCCAGCAAGCGCCCCGCCCCGGCCGATCGCCACTTCACCAGCCCGGCGGTGGAGCGCGAGATCGTCCGCATCTCCAAGCAGATCGCCGATCCCAAGCTGCGCTGGATGTTCGGCAATTGCTACCCGAACACGCTCGACACCACGGTGCGCATGGCCGTGACGAACGGCCAGCCCGACGCCTTCGTCATCACCGGCGACATTCCCTGCCTGTGGCTGCGCGATTCCTCGGCGCAGCTGAAACCCTATCTGCATCTGGTCGCCGAAGACCCGAAGCTCGCCGAGCTGTTCCGCGGGCTGATCGCGCGACAGGCGCGGTCGATCCTGATCGATCCCTACGCCAACGCCTTCATGCAGAATCCAGCCGCGCCGACCAACCTGGCCTGGGCAGCGAAGGACGAGACGGTCATGAAGCCCGGCGTCGCCGAGCGGAAGTGGGAGGTCGATTCGCTCTGCTATCCGATGCGGCTGGCGCACCAATATTGGCAGGCGACGCACGATGCGCGCCCCTTCGACTCGACTTGGGCCGCATCGGTGCGGGCGATCCTGCGCACCTTCCGCGAACAGCAGCGGACGGCGGGTGACGGCCCCTACAGCTTCCGCCGCAACGCGCCGCAGCCGACCGAAACCTTGCTATGGGGTCACGGCAATCCGGTCCGGCCGGTCGGGCTGATCGCCTCCGGCTTTCGGCCGTCGGACGATGCCTGCATCTACCCGTTCCTGATCCCGTCGAACCTGTTCGCGGTGACGGCGCTGCGCGAGATCGCGACGGTGGCGCGCGCCGCGCGTCAGGACGACGCGCTGGCCCGCGATGCGGAAGCGCTGGCCGGCGAGGTCGCCGCCGCGCTGCGCCGTCACGGCACGATGCGCCTGCCCGACGGACGCACGGTCTGGGCCTATGAAGTCGACGGGTTCGGCAACCAGCTGTTCATGGACGACGCCAACGTGCCGTCGCTGTCCGGCCTTGCCTATCTCGGCTGCGTCGCCCCCGACGACGCCTTGTGGCGCGCGACCGAGGAAGCGGCGTGGAGCACCGCCAATCCCTGGTTCTTCCGCGGTCGCGCCGGCGAGGGAATCGGCGGCCCGCACGTCGGGCCGGGGCAAATCTGGCCGATGTCGTTGATCGTCCGTGCGCTGTCGACGCGCGACGCGGGCGCCATCCGCACTTGCCTGAAGACGATCCGCGACACCGACGGCGGCACCGGCTTCATCCACGAAACCTTCGATCGCAACGATCCGGCCAAATTCACTCGCGACTGGTTCGCCTGGGCCAACGGCCTGTTCGGCGAACTGGTCGTGCAGATCGCGCGCACGCAGCCGGCGATCCTCCAGGAGACGTTCTGATGCCGCATCTTACCCGCCGCGCGCTGCTCGCCTCCACCGCCGCCGCCACGCTGCCGCTGCCCGCCTTCGCCGCGCGAACGGCACCGACCGAACCGAACCTGTTCGTCGGCACCGGCGGTCACGGCCATACCTATCCCGGCCCTTCGCTGCCCTATGGCATGGTACAGCTCGGCCCCGACACCGACGTCGAGCGCTGGGACGCCTGCTCGGGCTATCACCGCAGCGACACGTCGATCATGGGCTTCAGCCACACCCATCTGTCGGGCACCGGCATCGGCGACATGCTCGACGTGCTGCTCGTTCCCACGCGCGGCCCGGTCGAGCTTCTGCCGGGACCGCTGAACGACCCGGACAGGGGGTACCGCCAGCGCTTCCGCGACGAACGCGCCGAGCCCGGCTATTATCGCGTCACGCTGGAAAGCGGCGTGCAGGCCGAACTGACCGTGACGCAGCGCACCGGCTGGCACCGCTACACCTTTCCGGCGGGTGCGGGGCATATCCTGATCGATCTGTCGCACCTGATCCTTGATTCGAGCGACCAGCCGCCGCTGGTCACCGACGCGACGCTGGCGGTCGAGCCGGACGGCACGATCACCGGCGGCCGCACGGTCAACCGCTGGGCGAAGGGCCGCCACATCCGGTTCGCGCTGCAGCTGTCGCGCCGGCCCGACCGCATCACCTTCTACGGCGACGGCGATGCCGAGCAGCCCGCCGGCACGCGACGGATCGCCGGCAACCGGCTGAAGGCGGTGCTGCATTATGACGACGCCGGCAGCGCGCCGATCCTCGCCCGTTGCGGCATTTCCGCGGTCGATGTCGCCGGGGCGCGGGCCAATCTCGCCGCCGAAGCGCCGCATTGGGATTTCGACCGCACCCGCCGCTCGGCGCGCGCCGCCTGGGCGACAGTGCTCGACGTCGTGCAGGTCGAGGGGGGCACCGCCGACCAGCGGACGATCATGACCTCCGCGCTTTATCATGCGCAACTGGCGCCGACGCTGTTTTCCGACGTCGACGGCCGCTATGTCGGCATGGACAAGGCGGTGCATCGCCTGTCGGCCGGGCAGGCCGCCTACAGCACCTATTCGCTGTGGGACACCTATCGCGCGCTGCATCCGCTGCTGACCATCGTCGCGCCCGACTATGCCGCCAGTCTCGTCGCCGACCTGATCCGCCAGTGCCAGCAGAGCCCCTATGGCCCGCCGGTCTGGCCGCTGCAGGCGGTCGAGACCGGCTGCATGATCGGCTGGCATTCAGTGTCCGTGCTCGCCGAGGCGCAGGCCAAGGGCATCCCCGGCGACTATGCCGCCGCCTGGCCGGCGATCGCCAAGCGGTCGTTCGACTTCACCGCGCCCGACCTCGACAACAGCAAGGGCCGCGACCTCTACGATGCCAAGGGCTATGTGCCCGCCGACGCCTGGTTCGAAAGCGTCAGCCGGACGCAGGAATATGCCTATGACGACTGGGCGTCCTCCCACCTCGCCCGTGCTGCGGGCAAGACGGCGGAGGCGGACCGGCTGCTCAAGCGCTCGCGCAACTGGCGCAACGTGATCGACGCCAGCATCGGCTTCGCCCGGCCGCGCTTCGCCGACGGCAGCTGGTGGACGCCCTACGATCCCGTCCAGCTCGGCCACATGCCCAAACCCTGGTGGCGCGACTATACCGAGGCGAACGGCTGGCAGGCGACCTTCCTCAACCAGCATGACGTTTATGGCCTGATCGACCATATGGGCGGCGATGCGGCGTTCGAGGCGAAGCTCGACGCCCTGTTCACCGCGCCGTCGACGCTGCCGAAGAACGCGCCGCCCGACATCTCCGGGCTGGTCGGCCAATATGCCCATGGCAACGAGCCCGACCACCACGTCGCCTATCTCTACGCCTTCACCGGCGCGGCGTGGAAGACGCAGGCGATGGTGCGCCGGCTGTGCACGGAGATGTACAAGAACGATCCCGACGGCGTCATCGGCAACGACGATTGCGGCCAGATGAGCGCGTGGTTCATCCTCTCCGCGCTCGGCTTCTATCCCGTCGATCCGGTCGAGGCGGTCTATGTCTTCGGTTCGCCCCTGTTCGAGCGTGCGACGATCCGTCTGCCCGGCGCCAAGCGGCTGGTGATCGACGCGCCGGGCAACCGCGCCAATACGCCCTATGTCACCGCCATCCGGCGCAACGGCCGGCCGTGGAGCAAGAACTGGATCAGCCACGCCGAGCTGATGCAGGGCGGCACGCTGACCTTCACGATGAGCGCGACGCCCGACCCGGCCTTCGGCCGCGCCGCTGCGGACCGCCCGCCCTCCAACGGCCGCCGGGCGACCTAGCTTGCCGTCATTCCAGCAACCCGTAATTCCGAGCGGAGCCGCCGCATGACCGACCTGACCCGCCGCACGATGATCGCCGCCAGCCTCGCCGCCGGCGCCACGCCCGCCTTCGCGGCGATGCCCACCGCGGCGCCTAAGCCCTGGGGCGCGACGCCGTCGGCGCGCCAGCTCGCCTGGCACCGGCGCGAGCGCTATGCCTTCATCCATTTCTCGATCAACACCTTCACCGATCGCGAATGGGGCTATGGCGACGAAAGCCCCGCCCTGTTCAACCCGACCGACTTCGACCCCGACCAGATCGTCGGCGCGGCCAAGGCGGGCGGCCTGACCGGCATCGTGCTGACCGCCAAGCATCACGACGGCTTCTGCCTGTGGCCGACGCTGCTGACCGAACATTGCATCCGCAACAGCCCCTACAAGCACGGCAAGGGCGACATCGTCGGCGAGATGGAACGCGCCGCGCGCCGCGCCGGCCTGTCCTTCGGGCTCTATCTGTCGCCGTGGGACCGCAACCATCCCGACTACGGCCGGCCCGCCTATGTCGACTATTATCGCAAGCAGATCGTCGAGCTCTGCACCCGCTACGGCGAATTGTTCGAATTCTGGTTCGACGGCGCCAATGGCGGCGATGGCTATTACGGCGGCGCCCGCGAGACGCGGCAGATCGACGCGCCGAAATACTATAATTGGCCGTCGATCATCGCGCTCGTCCACCAGCACCAGCCGATGGCCTGCACCTTCGACCCGCTCGGCAGCGACATCCGCTGGGTCGGCAACGAGGACGGCATCGCCGGCGATCCGTGTTGGCCGACCATGCCCGACCACCCCTATGTCCAGGCGGAAGGCAATAGCGGCGTGCGCGGCGCCCCCTTGTGGTGGCCGGCGGAGACCAACACGTCGATCCGCCCCGGCTGGTTCTACCATGCCGACGAGGATGCGAAGGTGAAGAGCCCCGCCCGGCTCGTCCAATTCTTCGACGAATCGGTGGCGCGCGGCACCAACATGCACCTCAACCTGCCGCCCGACCGGCGCGGGCGGATCGCCGATCACGACGTCGCGGTACTAAGAAGCTTCGGCGACGCGATCCGCGCCAGCTTCGCGACCGATCTGGCCCAAGGCGCGGTGGCCAGCGCCAGCGCGACACGCGGGCCCGCCTTCGCCCCAGCCAAGGTGCTCGACGGCAACCGCGACACCTATTGGTCGACGCCGGATACGGTCACCACGCCGACGCTGACGCTCGACGTGCCGCCGGGCCGCTCCTTCGACCTGATCCGCCTGCGCGAATATCTCCCCCTCGGCGTCCGCGTCACCCGCTTCGCGGTGGAGGCGGAGGTCGGCGGCACCTGGCAGCGGCTGGCGACGCACGCCTGCATCGGCGCGCAGCGGATCATCCGCCTGCCCGCCCCGGTCAGCGCACGGCGTGTGCGACTGGTGATCCTCGACGCCCCCGCCTGCCCGGCGATTAGCGAGTTCGCCCTGTTCCGCAGCGTCGCCCCCGTGCCCGTCGCGCCCCCCAAATCGAGCGACCCGACGGTTCTGTCGCCACGCGGCTGGACCGTCGTCGCCGCCAGCGCGCCGGGGGCGGAGGCCCTGCTCGACACCGACGGTTCGACCGTCTGGAGCCTCCCTGCGCCGTCCACCGCCTCGCCCGCCAGCGTCACGATCGACACCGGCAAAGCGCAGACGATCGCCGGCTTCAGCCTGACCCCCTGGCGCCATCCGACGCCCGACGCGGCACCGCCGCGCGGCTATCGCGTCGAGACCAGCGGCGACGGACGGCACTGGATGCCCGCCGGCGAGGGCGAATTTCCCAACATCGCCTATGCGCTGTCGACCCAGCGCATCGCCTTCGCCGCGCCTGTGCAGGCGCGCTTTCTGCGCCTGACGTTCACCGCCGTCGCCAAACCGGCGGCGAAGCTGGCGATCGCCGACCTGGGCGCGTTCACGCGGTAAATCCTCCACGCCTATGGGAAGGACGTTACTCGTATCGCAGCGCCCGCGCCGGCTCGGCGCGGGCGACGCGCCACGCCTGCCCCGCCACCGTCGCCGCGGCGATCGCGACGGCGGCGACGCCGGCCAGCACGAAGAACGCCGGCGAGAGCGCGATCCGGTCGGCGAAGGCCGCCAGCCACTGCCGCATCGCATAGAAGGCGATCGGCGCGGCAAGCACCGTGCCCAGCAGCACCGGCCGCAGGAATTGCCCGATCAGCAGCCGCAGCACCTCGGCGGTCGAGGCGCCCAGCGTCTTCCTGATCCCGATCTCCTTCACCCGTCGCGCCGTGTCGAACGAAGCCAGGCCGTACAGGCCGATGCACGCGATGATCACCGCCAGCACCGCGCCCATGGTGAACAGCCGCATCCGCTGCGCGTCGGCACGGAGAAATTCGTCGTAACGCGCCTGCTCCACCGTCTTGGCGTCGAACGGCACGGTCGGTGCGAGCCGGCGCCAGACGCCCTCGATGTTCGACAGCGTCGCCGCGGTGGCGCCGGTGTAGCGGACAAACCCCGTTGCACTGTCCGGCGGCTCGTGCCGCCAGATGTACATCATCGCATCCTCGCCGTTCCTCGGCCCGTTGAAACGCAAGTCGTCGATCACGCCGACGATCTGCGAGTGTCGGTCGTTCTTCGCGATCATCTTGCCCGCCGCCTTCTCCGGCGCGCCGAGGCCCAGTTTCCGCACCGCCGCCGCGTTCAAGATGACGTTGCTGAAGTTGATCGCGCCCGCATGCATGTTGTGGCTGCTATCGTCGGTGGCGAAGCGCGAGTCGAAATCGCGACCGGCGATAAGCCGCGCTCCGATCAAACGGAGGAAGCCGTCCCCGACCTGCGTGAAGTTCATCGACAGATTTTCTCCGGCGCCCGTGCCGGTCTTGACGGTGCGCATCATGAACACCCCGCCGGCTGGCGTGAAGCTGCTGTGCGACACCGTCGTCACCCCCGGCAGGTGACCGATCGCCTCAAGCAGCCGCAACCGCCGGCCAGGATCCAGCGCGGTGTCGCCCAAGGACGGGATCAGCAGCAGCCCGCGCTGATCGAACCCGAGGTCGGCCGAACGAACGTGGTGGGTCTGCGCGATCAGGATCGCCGTGCCGGTCCCCAGCGCGGCGGCGATGGTGAATTGCAGGACCACCAGCGCCTGACGCAATCGGGTTCCGGCGCGGCCACCGCCCGGTGCGCGCGCCGATGCGAGCACGGCAGCGGCCCGGAACCGCGACAGCAACAGCGCCGGATACAGGCCGGCGAGCACGCCCGCCCCGATCACCGTCGATGCCAGCGGCAACAGGATCGACTCTGCCCCGCCATACCGGATGGCCAGCGACGTGCCGCCAGCGGCATTGATCAGCGGCAATGCCAATTCGGCAAGCGCGAGGCCGATGATGCCTGCCAGGGCGGTGGCGGCGATCGACTCCCCCAGGAACTGCGCCACCAGCATCCGCCGCGTCGCGCCCAGCACTTTGCGCATCGCCACCTCTCGGGCGCGTAATCCGGCACGCGCGGTGGCAAGGTTGACGTAATTGACCAGCGCGATCAGCAGCGTGACGATTCCGATCACGCCCAATGTGGCCACCACCGTCTGCGCGGACGTCTCGCGCAGATGCACCGCCGACATCGGCACGAGGGTCAGCGTCGCCTTCATCCCCTCCATCGTTTCCCGCAGCGGATGGCGGCGGATGAAGGCAGGCAGATCCGCCTCCAGCCGCTGCGCCGCCGCGGCATCGGGCAGCTGCAACAGCACGGTCGCATCGCCAAATCCCCAATTATCTTTGGTCGGGTCGACGGGCGCGATGGGGATGAAGATGTCCGCCTTGAAATCGGTGTCCGGTGGCAGATCGCGCAGCACCGCGGCAACGACGACGTCGACGGGCTTGCCGCCGGACGTAACCGTCAACGTCCGCCCGACCGCGTTGACACTGCCACCGAAGTTGGTGCGGGCCACGGTTTCGGTGATCGCGGCCTTTCCAGGCATCATCATCGCCTGCACCGGGTCACCCGCGACCGCTGGATAGGGCAGCAGGCGGAAGAACGCGGGATCGACGCGCATCATCCGTTCCGCCACCGCGCCGCGGCCATTGCGTAAGCTGACGCTTTCGGCTGTGAACCGGGTGCCACGGATATCCGGCCGCTCGCCGCGCAGCAGCGACAGGAAGGAGTGGGCCGTGCTGTCGTTGTCGAAACCGGTCGGGAAATCGCGGAAGGCGACCTTGCTGTGCACCATCCACAGCCGGTCGCTGCCGGGGACCCAGCGGCCGTAGCCCGTCTCGAACCGGACGAACAGGAACAGCACTAGGAACACCGCGATGCCGAGCGCCAGCCCGCCGATGTTGAGCACCGCGTACAGCCGGTGCCGGGCAAGGGATCGATAGAGCGAGGTCAGGATAGACGGCATAGTGCGCTCCCTATTCGTAGCGCAGCGCGCGGGCGGGTTCGGCGCGGGCGACACGCCAGGCCTGGGCGAAGATCGTCGCAGTAGCGATGACGACCGCGACCAGCGCGACGCCGATGAAGAACAGCGGTGACAGCCCGATGCGGTCGTCGAACCCGCTCAGCCAGCGCCGCATCGCCAGAAAGGCGATCGGCCAGGCGATGATGTTGGCGAGTACGACGGGGCGCATGAACTGGCCGATCAGCAGGCGCAGCACGTCGGCGGTCGACGCACCCAGCGTCTTCCTGATGCCGATCTCCTTGATCCGCCGCGCGGTGTCGAAGGCGGCGAGGCCGTACAGCCCGATGCAGCCGATCAGCACCGCCAGCACCGCACCGATAGCGAACAGGTTCGCCCGCTGCGCATCCTGCTTGTAATATTCGTTGTACAGATTCTCCTCGACGCTGCGCCCCTTGAACGGGATGGTCGGCACCAGTCGCTTCCACGTCGCTTCGGCAAGGTCGCGGAACTTCGCCGGATCGCCCTGGTAGCGGATGGTCGCATAGGGGCTGGCGAACGGCTTGCTCGAGTAACGGTACTCGACCCCGCCGACGCGCTCGCGGGGCCCGCGGAAGCGCAGATCGTCGACCACACCGATGATCGTCATCAGGCCATTGCCGTCGAGCGACTGGCCGACCGCCGCCGCCGGGCTGGCGAAACCGAGGTCGATCGCCGCGCTACGATTGATGACGACGTTATGGGGCGTCGTGCTGCCCTTCTGGCGCAGCGCCAAATCATCGGCGGGGTGGGCCCGGTCGAATAGCCGACCGGCGATCAACCGCCCGCCGAAGGTACGGAAATACTCGTCGCCCACTACGACATCCATGATCGACCGTCCGCGGCTGCGGTCCTGACCGGCGCGGAAGATGGTTGAATTGTTGGTCGTCATCTGGCTACCCGGCGTGTTCTGGCTGGAGGTGACGGCGACCACCCCCGGCAGGGCGGCGAAGGCGCGCAGCAGGGACGCCTTCTGACTGTCGTCGACCCAGGCGTACTTCTTCAGGATGAACAGGCCGTCGCGCTGGAAGCCGAGGTCGGCGGCACGGACATGCGCCGCCTGCGCCAGCATCGTCGCGGTGCTGATGCCGAAGGCGATGGCGATGGCGAACTGGCCGACGACCAGCGCCGCGCGCAGGCGCGCGCCCGCCCGGCCGCCGCCCGGCGCGCGTGCCGAGGCGAGCACCGCGGCCGGGCGGAATCGGGTGAGAACGATGGCAGGATAGATGCCGGCGATCGCACCGACGATCAGGACCAGCAGGATGAGCGGTGGCAGGATCGATCCCGCCCCCAGATAGGTGATCGACAGCGTCATCCCGCCGATCGCATTGACCAGCGGCAGCGACAGCTCCGCGACCGCCAGCCCGATCAGCGCGGCAAGCGCGACGGTCGCCACCGCCTCCAGCGTGAACTGGCGCATCAGCGCGCTGCGCGTACCGCCCAGCACCTTGCGCACCGCCACCTCGCGGGCGCGGAGGCCTGCCCTCGCCGTCGCCAGATTGACGTAATTGACGATCGCGATCAGCAGCGTCAGCACGCCGACGATACCCAATGTCGTCACCGCGGTCCGGTCCGCCGGATCGTACAGATGGTTGTCGACCAGCGGGCGCAGCGTCTGCTGCCACTGACCCTTCTTGATGTTGCCGTCGGGGAAGACGCGCCGATCGGCGAAGCGTGCCAGCTCACCCTCGAACGCCTTGGCCGCGCCCGCATCCGGGAAACGGAGCAGCGTCATCAGCGACGTGCTGCCCCAATGGTCGAACCATTCATTGGCGAAACGGGCGCGGACCAGCGGCACGTAGATGTCGGCCGGAAAACTGACGTCGTTGCGCATGTCGGCGATCACCGCGCCGACCCGATAGGTATATTCCTTGTTGTCGCCGATCGTGATCGCCAGCGACCGGCCGATCGCCGGTTCGGTCCCGAAATATTTCCTGGCGATCGCCTGCGTGATCACCGCCGTGTCGGGATCGGCCAGCGCCTTGGTCGGGTCGCCGCTGATCGCCGGAAAGCGCAGCAGCGAGAAGTAATTAGGGTCGACGACGGTCAGATGTTCGTCGGTGACGTTGCTGCCCTGGCGGACGGTGGCGTTCTGCTCCCAATAGCGGGTGCCGACCAGCGTCGGATAATCGGCGCGCAGATAGTCCAGCTGCGCGCCCATCGTGAACGGGCTCGCCTCCTCCGGATAGCCCGGCATGAAATAGCGTTCCTGCAGGACGTAGAGCTTGTCCGCGCCGGGGATCGCGCGGTCGTACCCCGTCTCGAACCGAACGTAGAGGAACAGCACCAGGAACACCGCGATGCCGAGCGCCAGCCCGCCGATGTTGAGCAGCGCGAACAAACGGTGGCGGACGAGGGAACGGTAGAGCGAGAGGACGGCCGACTGCATGATGTGCGATCCTATTCGTAGCGCAGCGCGCGGGCGGGTTCGGCGCGGGCGACCCGCCACGCCTGGGCGAAGATGGTGGCGGTGGCGATGACGATCGCGACCAGCGCGACGCCGATGAAGAACAGTGGCGACAGCGCGATGCGGTCGTCGAAGCCGCTCAGCCAGCGCCGCATCGCGAGAAAGGCGATCGGCCAGGCGATGATGTTGGCGAGTACCACGGGGCGCATGAACTGGCCGATCAGCAGGCGCAGCACGTCCGCGGTCGACGCGCCCAGCGTCTTGCGGATGCCGATCTCCTTGATCCGCCGCGCGGTGTCGAAGGCGGCGAGGCCGTAGAGGCCGATGCAGCCGATCAGCACCGCCAGCACCGCGCCGATGGTGAACAGGTTCGCCCGCTGCGCGTCCTGCTTATACCAGCTGTCGTACAGGCTGGTCTGCGCGGTGACGGCGTCGAACGGAACGGCGGGCACGATCTGCTTCCAGCGCGCTTCCAGCGCCGCGATCACCGCCTGGGCATCGACGCCGCGATAACGGACGATCGTCATCATCGGCCAGTCGGCATTGTCACCCCAAAGGTACAGTGTCGGCCGCATCGGCTCGCGCGGCGATTCGAACCGCATGTCGGCGATGACACCGATGATGCGCGCGCTGCCCAGCCCGTCGATCATCTTGCCGATCGCCGCAGCAGGTGTCGCATAGCCGAGCTTCTGCGCTGCAGTGGCATTGACGACGACGTTGGTGACATGGCCGGCGACCGAGGCCTTGGGCTCGTAGCGCCAGTTGCTGTCGTCCTCGCCACGCCTGGGGTCGAACAGGCGACCGGCGAGAAGATGCGCACCCGCCGTGTGGAAATAGCCTTCGCCGGTATCGACGATCGAAATCTGTACCTTGCGCTGTGGATCGTCGGTCGGCACCGCCGTGGTCGTATTGGTGGTGCTCTGCCGCCCCGGTGCGTTGAGGCCTAGTGCCGCCGATACGACGCCGGGACTGTTGCGAAGCGCTGTCAGCACCTCGCGCCGCTGGCCGAGCGACAGGCCGTCGTCGGCGGTGGATTTGACGACGATCATGCCGTCGCGGCGAAAGCCCAAATCGGTCTTGGCAAGATGGTCGGTCTGCGCCAGCATCACCGCGGTCGCGATGCCGAAGACGATCGCCGTGGCAAATTGCACGATCACCAATATGGCGCGCAGCCGCGACCCGGATCGTCCGCCGCCGGGCGTGCGCGCAGAGGCTAGCACCGCCGCCGGGCGATAACCGGACAGCGACAATGCGGGATACAGGCCGGCGAGCACGCCCACCGTGACGACGAGCATGGCGAGCGGCGGCAGAATGCCATCGCGACCCCAATAGCGGATGGTCAGCGTCGTCCCGCCCACCATGTTGACCAATGGCAGGGCGAGCTCGGCAAGCGCGAGTCCGATCAACGCAGCCAGGGCGACGGTGGCGATCGCCTCGCCGATAAACTGCGCGATCAGCATCGTCCGCGTGCCGCCGAGCACCTTGCGCACCGCCACTTCGCGCGCGCGCAGGCCGGACCGTGCGGTGGCGAGGTTGATATAGTTGATGATGGCGATGATCAGTGTCAGCACACCGACGCCGCCCAGCGTCCGCACGATCGCCCGGTCGCCGGGATCGCTGAGGTGCAAGTCGGCGAGCGGCGTGACGAATTGGCGGTATTGGCCTCTGGGTATGTTTCCGCTCGGATAGGCATGCCGTTCCACGAAGCCCTTCAGTCGCTGGTCGAAGGCCTGTGCGGCGGCGGGATCGGCGAAGCGCACGATGGTGTGCAGCGACGTACTGCCCCAATGGTCGAAGAACTGGTCGGCGAAGCGGGCTCGCACCATCGGCACGTAGAGGGGCGATGTGAAACTGACGTTTCGCGGCGGATCGCGCAGCACCGCGCCGACGCGATACACATGATCCTTCTTTCCGATCGCCAGGGTCAACGTGTGGCCAAGTGCCGACTGCTCGCCGAAATATTTGTGTGCTGCGGTTTGCGTGACCACCAGTCCGTCGGGATCACGCAGCGTCCGGTCGGCATCGCCCTCGACGGTCTCGAAAGGGAACAGGCGGAAGAAGCCGGGATCGACGATCGTCATCGTCTCGTTGGACACCGCATTGCCTTGCCGGATCGTCGTGCCGCTCGGCTGGACGCGGGTGCCGATCACATCGGGAAAGTCGCCGCGTAGCAGGTCGAGCTCGCCGCCCATTGTGTAGCTGTTCGGCTCCGCCGGGGCGCCCGGCCGATCATATTCCTCGTTGACGACGTACAGCCGCTCCCAGCCGGGCAGCACGCGATCGTAGCCGGTTTCGAACCGCACATAGAGGAACAGCACCAGGAACACGGCGATGCCGAGGGCCAGCCCGCCCACGTTGAGCAACGCGAACAGGCGATGACGGATCAGCGAGCGATAGAAGCTGAGCAACGCGGAAGCCGATGCGGTCACCGGGCTCCTCCCTTCAGGCGACGGGTTTGGTTTGCGCGGCGACGCGCAGCACCAGCAGCAGGACGAGGACGAGCAGCACGACGACGAGACCGTGGCCGCCCGCGCGGGGGACGCGGCGCAGCATCACGCCGCCAGCCGTGCGGAGGCGAGGATGCGGCCGTCGAGCATGTGGACGGTGCGCTTGGCGATGTCGGCATGCGCGGGGCTGTGCGTGACCATCACGATCGTCGCGCCTTCCGCGTTCAGCTGCTGCAGGATCTCCATCACCTGCGCGCCGTTGGCGGTGTCGAGGTTGCCGGTCGGCTCGTCCGCCAGGATCAGCCGCGGCTCGCCGACGATGGCGCGGGCGATCGCCGCGCGCTGCTGCTGACCGCCCGACAATTGGTGCGGATGGTGGCGCTGGCGGTGGGCGATGCCGACGCGGTCCATCGCCGCGGCGATCCGCTCCTTCTTCTCGCGCGCCGGCATCGACCGATAGGCGAGGCCGAGCGCGACATTCTCCGCGATGGTCAGCTCGTCGATCAGGTTGAAGCTTTGGAACACGAAGCCGAGCCGGTCGCGGCGCAGCTTCGCCAGCTCCGCTTCGGGGGCTTTGGCGATATCTTCGCCCTCGAACAGATAGCGGCCGCCGCTCGGCCGATCGATCGTGCCGAGGATGTTGAGCAGCGTCGACTTGCCGCAGCCCGACGGGCCCATGATGGCGACGAATTCGCCCCGTTCGACGTGCAGGTCGATGCCGCCCAAGGCGGTGGTCTCGACCTCGTCGGAGGCGTAGGTGCGGCTGACGTCCTGAAGCTGGATCATGGCGGTTCCTATCGAATGATCAGGGTCTGGTAGGGGGCGTAGGTGGCAAGCGGGGTGGTCACGATACGGTCGCCGGGGGCGAGGCCGCCGGTCACCTCGACCTGGTCGGGATTGCGGCGTCCGGTCTGGATCGCACGGCGCACCGCGCGGCCGTCGCCCTCCATCACGAAGGCGGTGGTGCCGCCGGCATCGAGCCAGCCGCCCGCCGGGGCGACGATCGCCGGCCGGTCGGCGCCGAGGACGAGGCGGGTGTCGAGCGTCTGGCCGCGGTTGAGTCCCGCCGGCACCGCGCCGTCGAAGCCGAATTCGACGCGGAACCGGCCCTCGGTGACCTGCGGCAGGATGCGGATGACGTGCAGCGGATAGCTCCTGCCGTCGAGATCGGCCCGCGCGGTCAGCCCGGTTCGGACACGGCCGAGATAGAATTGGTCGACGTCGGCGACCAGCTTCCACTGCCCCTCCGAATCGATCTGGCCGACCGGATCGCCCGGCTTGATCATCTGCCCCGGCTGGATGGTGAAGGCGGTCAGCCGCCCGCCGACCGGCGCGCGCAGCGTCAGCGCGGCGAGGCTGGCGCGCACCATCGCCAGGCTCTCGCGCAGCTCGCGCCCCGTCGCGGCGATGCCCTGCGACTGGTCGGCGAGCGTGCCGTTCGCCTGCGCCTGCCCGCTCGCCAGCGCGGCGACGCGGCTCTTCTGATAGGCCACCTCCTCGCGCAGCGGATCGATCGCGGCGGCGGTGACGAAACCCTTGTCGAACAGGACCTGCTTCTGGCGCAACGCCGCCTCCGCCTTGGACAGGGCGTTGCGCGCATCGGCAAGGTCACGCGCCGAATCCTGCCGCGTGCGCTGCACCGACAGTTCCGCGCCGCTGTTGGCGCTGAGCTGGCCGACGATGCTCGCCGAGCGGCTGGCAACGTCGAGCTCCAGACTGGGGTTGGACAGCCGGGCCAGCGGCGCGCCGGCGGCGACCATCGACCCGTCGGTCGCGATCAGCTCCGCGACCGATCCGCCCTGGACCGCGCCGACGAAGACGGTGCGCAGCGGCGCGACCTCGGCCCTGAGCGGCACGAAGTCGCGAAAGGCCTCGCGCGTGACGGTGCCGGTGCGGATCATCTGCGCGTCGACCGCCAGGCTGTTGCCCCCCGGCATCAGCCACCACAGTGCGAGCGCACCGACCAGCACCGCCACGCCGATCGCGACGCGGAAGATCAGGTTGCGCCGCTTGCGGCCCGGCCGTTCGATCCGCCGGTCCATGCCCGCGCCGCTGATCGTCGAAGAGGGTGTATCGATCATGCGTTCAGTGTAGCCCGGACACTGTCCGCACGCCTAAGCTGCTGAACTTCGTTGCTTTTCTACAAAGCGCTGGCCAGTGTCCGGGCCGGCCGTGTACCGACTGTCCGTTTCCGGACAGGCCGCACCCCATGTCAACCGAATCACCGCACATTCTGGTCGTCGACGACGACGCCGACATCGCCCGCGCCGCGCAATTGCTGCTCGAACGGCAGGGCATGACCGTCGCGCACGCCCCCGACCCGGCCGCCGCCTGGGTGCGGCTGGCGGAGCGGCCCGCCGACGTCATCCTGCTCGACCTCAATTTCGCCCGCGGCCATACCAGCGGCGAAGAAGGGTTCGCGCTGCTCGACCGGCTCGTCGCGGCGGATCGTCATGCGGTGGTGATCGTCGTCACCGGCCATAGCGGCATCCAGGTCGCGGTGCAGGCGATGCGCGGCGGTGCCGCCGATTTCATCATCAAGCCGTGGAACAACGCCCGGCTGACCGCGACCGTCGAACGCGGTCTCGCGCTGCGCCGCGCCAAGCTCGACACCGCGCCGCCACTGCCCGCCGGCGAGGCGCCCCTGCTGCTCGGCGACAGCGCGGAGATCGCCACCGTGCGCGACCTGATCGCCCGCATCGCGCCGACCGACGCGGCGCTGCTGCTGCGCGGCCCGGCGGGCAGCGGCAAGACGCTGGCCGCGACCCTGGCCCACCGCGGATCGGCGCGTTTCGAACGCCCGCTGGTGACGCTCGACGCCACCACCGAAGTCCGGGCGATCCCGGCGTTACTGGCGGAGGCGACGGGCGGCACCCTGCTGCTCGATCAGGTCGACCGGCTGCCGCCGTCCGTTCAGGCGGCGCTCGCCCGCGAACTCGACACGATCCGCGACCTGCGGCTGATCACCACCACCCGGCTCGATCGGGCGGCACTGCGCGCGGGCCTGCACGAGGATCTGCTCTACCGGATCAGCACGATCGAATGCGACCTGCCGCCGCTGGCCGCGCGGGAAGGCGACGCAGTGCTGCTCGCCCGCCATTTCGCCGCCGTCTTCGCGGGTCGCCACGCCAAGCCGCTGCGGCCGCTGACCATCGAGGCGGAGCGCAGCATCGCCGCCGACGCCTGGCCCGACAATGTCCGCGGCCTGCGCCAGGCGACCGAGCGCGCCGTGCTGCTCGCCACCGGCGACCGGCTCGACGTCGCCGATTTCGCGCTCGCGCTGCCGCCCGAGGCGCAGCCGCGCGCGCTCACCGCCGACCTCAATCTCGCGCGAAGCGAGGAGACTCTGGTTGCCGCCGCTCTCCAGCGCCACGGCTTCAACGTCAGCCGCGCCGCCGCCGAACTGGGCCTGACCCGCGCCGCGCTGTACCGGCGGATGGCGCGCTATGGCCTCTGACCGAGTCGCCGCCGCCGTCCGCGCCCTGGTCATCGCCGGCGCCGGCGCCGCGGCGGCAGCGAGCATCGGCAGCGGACTCTATGCCACGGCGGTGGTCGCGCTGCTCGTCGCCGGCTGGACCGGCGCCACCGCAGTGATCGCGGCACAGACCAGCGCCCTGCCGCCACCACCGCCGCCGCCCGCCCCCGACGCGGCGGAGCGGCAGCGGCTGGTCGCCTATCTCGACCTGTCGCCCGCCCCCCTCGTCGCCTATCGCGCCGGCGCGCTGCACGCGGTCAACCGCGCCGCCCGGCGCCTGTTCGCCAGCGACGACACGATCCTCACACCACCGCCCGCGCTGGTCGAGGCGATCACCCATACTTCGCCGGGCCGCACCGCGACGGTGACGATCGACGAGGCGCCGTTCGCGCTCGCCGTCGGCGCGCTGACCCTGGCGGGCGACGTCGCGCAGGTCGGCGCGCTGATCGACATCGGGGCCGAGCTCAAGGCGGCGGAGGCGGCGGCGCTGCGTGAGCTGGTCCAGATCCTCAGCCACGAGATCGTCAACACGCTGACACCGATCGCCTCGCTGGCCGAGACCGCGGCGGAGATGCTGGGCGATCCGCAGCCGGATCACGAAGCGGTGCGCGAAGCGGTGACCACCGTCGCGCGGCGCGCCGCAGGCCTGCAACGCTTCGGCGATGCTTATCGCAGCCTCGCCCGCTTGCCTGCACCGGAGCGGCGCCGGCTCGCCACCGCCGACCTCATCGCCGATCTCGCCCGCCTGTTCGCGGCGCGCTGGCCGACGCTGCCACTGAATATCGCGGCGGCGCATGCGCCGGTGCAGCTGCTCGCCGACGTCGATCAATTGTCCGCGGCGCTTTGGGCGATCCTGCAGAATGCGGTGGAGGCGGCCGATGACCCGGCGGCGCTGTCCGTGACGCTGACCGTCGAGACCCTGCCGGACACGATCGCCTTCGCCATCGCCAACACCGGGCCGCCGATCCCGCCTGGACAGGCGGAGGCGATCTTCCATCCGTTCATGACCACCAAGCCGACAGGCAGCGGCGTCGGCCTCGCGCTCGCCCGTCAGATCCTGCGCGGCCATGGCGGCGACGTCATCCTCGCCCATTCCACGCCGGCGGAAACGCGCTTCGTCGCGACGCTTCCAAGGATGGGCGGCGTCGGCTGACGCGCCGCCGCGCTACTCCCCAGCCCACACCGTCAGCAGCGTATGCGCGATGGCATAGGGCGGCGGCGGCACGAACGGCCCCTCCCCGCCCGCCAGCACCGCGCGCACCACCTCGCGCGGTACCCAGATCGCATCCTCCAGCTCGGTCGTGTCGAGCGTGATCGCATCGTCGTCCGCCACCGCGACGCAGGCGATCATCAGCGACGACGGGAACGGCCACGGCTGGCTGGCGACGTAGCGGACGTCGCGCACGCGCACGCCGGCTTCCTCGGCGATCTCGCGCGCCACCGCCTCCTCGATCGATTCGCCCGGTTCCAGAAAGCCGGCGAGGGCCGAATAGCGGCCCGGCGGAAAACTCGGCTGGCGGCCGAGCAGGGCGCGCCCGTCATGTTCCGCGATCATGATGACGACCGGATCGACGCGCGGGAAATGCTCCGTCCCCTCCGCTTCGCACCGCCGTCCCCAGCCGGCGCGGAACATCCGCGTCGGCGCGCCGCATTTGGCGCAGAAGCGATGGCGCGCATGCCAGTCGAGCAGGCTGCGCGCGCTGGCATAGGTCGCCGCCTCGCCGGGCGCGAGTGTGGCCAGGATCGCCATCAGCTGCGGGTTGCGCATCGCCGGGGCATGGCCCTCCGCCCCCATCGGCGGGATGGCGACGACATGCGCCCGGCCGTCCGCGTCGAGGCCGAGCAGCGCCAGTTCCGCCCCGTCCGGCGCCTCTGCCAGGCTGCCCCAGCTCAGCCGATCGTCGGCGATCGCCGGCATCAGCCCGTCGAGGCGCAGCAGCCGCGCCGCCGGCGTCATCACCGCCGCCAGCGCGTCCGGATCGTGGCGCAACGCATCGGCGCGGTCGAGCGTCCCGCCGGTGAAGCCCGGCACCGGTCGCACGCTCACGGGCGCAGCCGCGTCACGTCGCTGGCGAAGGCGGCGACCGTCTGCTCGCGCACCGGCCAGCGGTCGGCGGGGAAATAGTTGACCATGATCGTTCCCCGGATGCGTTTGACCGGATCGACGAAGGCGACCGTGCCCGCGGCGCCGCCCCAGCCATAGGTGCCCTTTGACGGCACCCCCGCCGGCCCGTCGGCGAGATAGACCGACCCGCCCGCGCCATAGCCCATCGGCACGCTGCCGCGCGTGCCGCCGGTATTGCCCGCAACCCCGCCGAAGGTGACGCCGGCGGGCAGCAGGTTCGACATCGCCAGCCGCACCGTCTCCGGCTTCATGATCCGCACGCCGTCCAGCGTGCCGCCATCGGCGAGCATGTGCAGGAATCGGTCGTAGTCGCGCGCCGACATGACCAGTCCGGCGCCGCCATAGGGAAAGCTCGGCGGCTTCAGCCAGACCGAGGTCGCGCCCGGATCGACCGGGCTCAGCTGGTCGCCGACAAAGGCATAGTTGGTCGCCAGTCGCGACGCGTCGGCCGCCGGCACCGTCCAGAAGCTGGAGCGCATCTGCAACGGGTCGAAGATCCGCGTCTGCACGAACCGGTCGAACGGCATGCCGGAGGCGATCTCGATCACGCGGCCCATCACGTCGAGGCCGATCGAATAATGCCATTCGGTGCCCGGCTGCGCGACCAGCGGCGCGGTCGCGACGCGCTCGGCGAATTCGGCGAGCGTCGCCGGCCGTGTCCGCCGCGCCAGCGCCTCGACCTCGTTATTGACCGCCGCCGGTACGATGCCGCGCGATTCGTACAGCTTGAGCAGCGGCCCCTTGGCGCTGATATTGTAGCCCAGGCCCGATGTGTGGGTGAGCAGCTCGCGGATCGTGATCTCGCTCTTCGCCGGTACGCTGTCGAGGCTGGTGTCAGGGCTCGTCAGCACCCGCATCTGCTTGAATGCCGGAATGTATTTGGACAGGGGATCGTCCAGCCCGATCTTGCCCTGTTCGATCAGGATCATCGCCGCCATGGCGGTGACCGGCTTGGTCATCGAATAGACGCGCCACAGGCTGTCCGGCGTGACGGCGGGCGCGGCGGCGTCCGTCGACAGCTTCCCCGCCGCGACGAACTGCGTCGGATAGTCGCCGATGCCGAAGGCGGCGACGATGCCGGGCATCTTGCCGTCACGGACATAGCCGTCGAACAGCGCCTGCGTCGCCGGAAACGGCGTCGCCCGCGCCGGCGTCGAGACACTGGCCGGGGGCGTCACCGGCGCGCTCTGGCGCAGCGCCTGGCCGCCCACCGCACTGGCCGCCAGCGCGGTCAGCGTCACCCCAAATCCGATCCGCATCCGCATCACTCGTCCCTCCTCAACACCGCCTGTGCCGCCTTGGCGAACAGCGTCGGCAACCCCGCCTCGTCCAGCCGGTCGATCGGCCACCATTCGCCGACGGCTGCGTGATGCGCCTGCCCCTTGGCGACGGCAAGCGACAGTTCGATGTCGAAATGCGTGAAGCCGTGTGACACGCTTGCGTTGCGCATCGCCCAGTCCGCCGCGACGGGCGCGCCGGCCAGCCCCGGCGGCGCCTCCTGCCACGGCCCGGTGGGCAGCGCCCGCATGCCGCCGAGCAGTCCCTCGTCCGGCCGCCGCACCAGCAGCACCGCGCCGTCGCGTTCGAGCCAGAAGATCGTGCCGTGGCGCAGCGGCTTCGCCTTCTTCCTCGCCTTGACCGGCAGCGCCGCCGGATCGCCGTCGGCAAAGGCACGGCACTGCCGCTGCAACGGACAGAGCAGGCATTTCGGAACCCGCACCGTGCAGATCGCCGAGCCGAGATCCATCATCGCCTGCGCGAAGTCGCCGGCGCGCGCGTCGGGCGTGATCGTCTCGGCCGCCGCGCGGATCGCCGGCCGCGCCGCGGGGATCGGCGTCCGGATGGCGAACAGTCGCGCCACCACCCGCTCGACATTGGCGTCGACCACCACCGCGCGTTCGCCGAAGGCGATCGCCGCCACCGCCGCCGCGGTATAGGCGCCCAGGCCCGGCAGGGTGCGCAGCGCCGCCTCGGTGCGCGGAAAGGCGCCACCGTGATCGGCGACCACCGCCTTCGCCGCCTTCACCAGATTGCGCGCGCGGGCGTAATAGCCAAGGCCTGCCCAGGCGGCCATCACGTCCGCCTCGTCGGCGGCGGCGAGGCTGGCGAAATCGGGCCACCGCCGCGTCCACGCGAGGAAGCGCGGCGTCACTGCGGCGACCGTGGTCTGCTGCAGCATCACCTCCGACAGCCAGACTCGATAGGGGTCCGCCGCCTCGCCCGGCCTCGCCCGCCACGGCAGGTCGCGCCGATGGCGGTCGTACCAGTCGAGCAGAAGCGGTGCGATCCCGGCAGGTTGCGGGCAAGTGCGTGTAGCGTCCACGCCGCCGCTATGGCATGGGCGTGGCGATGAGCAAGCGCGGCCGCGGCCCCGACCCCGAATCGCCCCGCCACAACCGCCCGCGCGCGGTGGCCGAGCTGCTGCCCGCGGTCGGCGGCGCCGCCTTCCGCCGCTTCGGCTTCGTGCAGAGCGCGCTGGTCAGTCGCTGGCCGGAGATCGTCGGCGAACGCTGGGCCAGCGCCTCGGCCCCCGAATCGCTGCGCTTCCCGCCGGGCAAGAAGGCCGACGGCACGCTGACCATCACCGTGCGCGGCAGCCACGCGCCGATGATGCAGCATATCGCGCCGGAGATCGTCGAGCGGGTCAATCGCTTCTTCGGCTATACCGCGGTGGCGCGCCTGACGCTGCGTCAGGGCGATGTCGCCAAACCCGTCCGCCGCGCGGCGCCGCCGTCTATCAAGACCGTCCCCGCCGACATGGGCGAGGGGCTGAAGACGATCGCCGATCCGGAACTGCGCGCAGTGCTCGAATCGCTCGCCGCCGGCGTCGCCGCCACGCCGCGTGGCCTGCCCAAGATAGGATAGACATGCGCCCGTTGCTTGCCGCCCTCGCTCCGCTGGCCCTTGGTGTCCTGGTCGCCGCCGCGCCGGCGATCGACTGGACGCAGACGGCCAATGTCACGCCCAAGGGCGCCTTCGTCCTCGGCAACCCCGCCGCGCCGCTCAAGCTGGTCGAATATGGCAGCTATACCTGCTCGCATTGCGCCGCTTTCTCGAAGGAGAGCGAGGCGGTGCTCAAGGGGCGGATGATCCGGTCGGGCAAGGTCAGCCTGGAATATCGCCACCTGATCCGCGATCCGCTCGACCTCGGCGCCGCGATCCTCGCGCGTTGCACCGGACGCAAGGGCTTCTTTCCGACCTCGGCGATGATCTTCGCGACGCAGGACACGTGGCTCGCCAAGGCGCCCGCCTTCGCACAGGCGCATCCCGATCTCGACGGCAAGCCCGGCATCGTCCAGGCGCGCGCCCTCGCCGACGGCGTCGGCCTGACCCAGGCGGTGCGCGTCCGCGGTCTCACCCCGGCGCAGATCAACGCCTGTTTCGCCGACAAGGTGGCCGTCGCGCGGATCACCGCGATGACCGGCGATGCACCGATCGAGGTCAATTCGACCCCAACCTTCTACCTCAACAACATACTGCAACCGCCGATGGCCTGGGCCCAGCTCGAACCCGTCCTCACCGGCCGCGGCGCCAAGTAAAGCAACCGGAGCGTATCGATGAATCTCGCCACCAAGGCCCTCGCCTTCCTGCTCGCACCGCTGGCGCTGGTCGCCTGTTCGAAGAGCGACACGACCTCTGGCACGCCCGCCGCCCCCGCCTCGCCGGTCGCCGCGGTCAGCGCGCCCGCCGGCCAGCATTGGACGGACACGGTGTCGCAGACCAAGGAAGGCTATGTGATGGGCAATCCCGCCGCGCCCATCAAGCTGGTCGAATACGGCTCGCGCCTGTGCCCGACCTGCGGCGCGCTGGCGCGTGAGGGCTATCAGCCGCTGACCAGCAATTATGTCGATTCGGGCAAGGTCAGCTTCGAATTCCGCGAATTCCTGGTCCACGGCGCGCTCGACGTGCCGCCGACCTTGCTCGGCAATTGCGTCGACAAGGCGGCGTTCTTCCCGCTGCTCGAGCAGATGTACGCCAACCAGCAGTCGTTTCTCGACAAGATTCAGGCCGCGCCGCCGGCGGTGCAGCAGCAGATCCAGGCCGCCAAGCCGGTCGACGCCTTCCGCCTGATGGCCGAGACGATGGGCCTGATCGACTTCGTCAAGCAGCGCGGCATTCCGGAGGCCAAGGCGCGCCAGTGCCTCGCCGACCAGGGCCAGATCGACCGCTGGACCAAGCAGACCCAGGACAAGAGCGCCGACGGCACGGTCACCGGCACGCCGACGCTGATCCTCAACGGCAAGAAGGTCGACGCGATCACCTGGGGCCAGCTCGAGCCGCTGCTCAAGGCCGCCGGCGCGTAAAACGCCGCCCGCCCCGGACGGGGTCGCAGGCGGGCGGGGAAGCGGCCGCACGCCGCGGCGCCTGAACACCGCCGCTATGCGGCGCTCCCCTCCCTCGCCAACGGGGGAGGGGTAGCGCCCGAGGCGCCGCTTGCCCTCCCCCGCCGCGACGGATGGATTCTCGCGTCCCGCGCGACTACACCCGGTGCGTCCGCCATGTCGCCCCGCCTTCCCTGACATGCAGATCAAGCGTCTGCGCCTCACTGGCTTCAAGAGCTTCGTCGACCCGGCCGATCTGGTCATCGCACCGGGGCTGACTGGCGTCGTCGGGCCCAACGGCTGCGGCAAGTCCAACCTGCTCGAGGCGCTGCGCTGGACGATGGGCGAGAACAGCGCCCGCTCGCTGCGCGGCGCCGGCATGGACGACGTCATCTTCGCCGGCACCGCGACCCGCCCGCCGCGCGATTTCGCCGAAGTGTCGATCCTGCTCGACGGCGCCGACGGGGAGGAGCGCGAGATCGTCCGCCGCATCGAGCGCGGCGCCGGCAGCGCCTATCGCATCGACGGCCGCGACGTCCGTGCCAAGGACGTCGCGCTGCTGTTCGCCGATGCCGCCACCGGTGCGCACAGCCCGGCCCTGGTCAGCCAGAACCGGATCAGCGCGGTGATCGCCGCCAAGCCGGCCGAGCGGCGCGCGATGCTGGAGGATGCCGCGGGAATCGCCGGGCTGCACGTCCGCCGCAAGGATGCCGAGGCGCGACTGCGCGCCACCGAGGCGAACCTGCTCCGCCTCGACGAGCTGATCGCCGAACAGGACGTCCGCGCCGCGGCATTGCGGCGCCAGGCGCGTCAGGCGGAACGCTATCGCACGCTCTCCACTCAAATTCGCCTGGCCGAGGCGCGGATGATCTATGCCCGCTGGCGCGATGCCGCCGCCGCCGCCGAGGCCGGCCGCCGCGAGGCGCAGGCGGCGGAGGCGCGCGCCACCGCCGCCGGCGAGGCGGAACGGACCGCCGCCGCCGCGCAGGCGGGGGCGGCCGCGACACTCGCCGCCGCCCGCGCCGCTGCCCTCGCCGCCCGCGATCTTGCCGGCGAGGCGGGCCACGCGTTGGCCGCGCTGCGCACCGAGCGCGCCGCGGCGGCACGGCGCGTCACCGAACTCGCCGACGCCCGCCGCCGTATCGCCGAGGATCGTACCCGCGAGGGCACGCTCGCCACCGATGCCGCCGAAGCACTGGCGAGGCTCGGCGACGAGGCCAAGGCGCTCGACCGCGACATCGCCCAGGCGGCCGCCGATCTGCCGGCGCACGACGCGCTGTTGGCCGAGGCGGAACGCGCCGCTCGCGACGCCGAGGTCGCGCTGGCGCAGGGGCTCAGCCGACAGGCGGCGGAGGCAGCGGAAGTGCGCGTCGCCGCGGCCGCGCTCGCCGCGGCACAGGCACGCCACGACCGCGCGATCCGCGACGCCACGCAGCTCGCCGCCCAGCGCCGGACGCTCGGCACGTCGGAGCCGTTGCAGGCGGCGCGCGATGCCGCCGCCGCCCGCCGCACCGCCGCCCTCGCCGCCGCTGAGGCGGCGCGCGCGGACATCGCCGCCGGCGACGCCGCCGAACGGGCCGCGCTCGCCGACCGCGACGGCGCCGAGACCCATCGGGCCTCAGCGCGGGCGGAGCTCGCCGCGCTCGACGGCGAGGTCGCGGCGCTGACCCGCGCGACGCAACGCAGCGGCCGCGACCGTCTGCTCGACCATGTCGTGCCGGATGCCGGCTTCGAACGCGCGCTCGCCGCGGCGCTCGGCGACGATCTCGATACCGCCCTCGCCGCCTGGCCCGGCGCTGCCGCCATGCCCGGCGATCCCGGCCCGCCCGGCGATGCGCTGCCGCTGGCCGATCATGTCCGTGCCCCCGCCGCGCTCGCTCGGCGGCTGGCGCAGGTGTTTCTGGTCGAGGCGGACGACGGTCGTCCGCTCGCGGTCGGGCAGCGGCTCGTCACGCGCGACGGACGGCTGCGCCGCTGGGACGGCTTCGTCGCGTTGGGCAGCGGCGCCGCCGCGGAACGGCTGGAGCGGCTCAACCGGCTGGCCGCGCTCGCCGCCGCCCGTCCCGCCGCCGCCGCGGCGCTGGCGGCCGCGGATGCTGCCGCCGCCACCGTCGCCGCGCGCATCGATCAGGCCCGCAGCCACGCCCGCAGCGCGCGCGACGCCCTGAGCCGCGCCGACGCTGCCGTGCGCGAGGCGACGCGCGACGAGGACCGCGCCGCCACCGCCCTCGACCGGCTGCTCGGTCAGCAGGCCGATTGCGATGCCCGCGCCGCCCGCATTGCCGGCGAGCAGGCGGAGGCGCATGCCGAACTCGACACCGCGCGGGCCGCGCGGGCGGCCCTGCCCGACGGCCGCGACAGTGCGCAGGCGGTGGCGGCGCTGACCGCGACGGCGGATCGCTGTCGCGCCGCGGTCGCCCAGGCCCGCGCCGAGCGGACCGCACGCGAACGCCTGAACCAGGCGCAGCGCGAGCGGCTCGCCGCGGTGCAGGCGGAACTGCGCGGGTGGCGCGCCCGTGCCGGCGAGGCGGCGCGCCGTATCACCGACATGGACAAGCGCGATGCCGCGCTCGTCGAGGAAGCAAATGCGGTCGCCGAACGCCCGGCGTCGTTGGACGCGACGATCGCCGCGGACGAGGCGCGGCATGCGATGCTGCGTGGCGAGGCGGATCGGCTCGCCGCGGCCGAGCGTGACGCCGAACAGGCGATGCGACGGGCCGAGGGTGCGCACCGCCGCACGCAGGATGCGCTGGCCGCCGCGCGCGAGGATCGCGCCGGCGCCGCCGCTCGGCTGGAGAATCAGGAGCTGCGCCGGGTCGAGATGGGGCGGCTGGCGGGCGAACGGTTCGAATGTCCCGCCCCCGTCCTACCCGAACGGATCGGCTTCGCCAGCGACACCGTCCGCGCCCCCGCCGACGAGAGCGCGGCGCATGAGCGGCTGACGCTGGAGCGCGAACGGATCGGGCCGGTCAATTTGATCGCCGAACGCGAGCTGGCCGAGATCGAGGCGGCGGGAAGCGCCACCGCCGCCGAACGCGACGAGCTCGGCCAGGCGGTGGCCCGGCTGCGTGGCTCGATCGGCACCCTCAACCGCGAAGGGCGGCAGCGCCTGCTCGCCGCCTTCACCGCCGTCGATGGCCATTTCCGCCGCCTGTTCGCGACGCTGTTCGACGGCGGCCAGGCGCATCTCGAACTGGTCGATTCGGACGACCCGCTCGAGGCGGGGCTGGAGATCATGGCGCAACCGCCGGGCAAAAGGCTGCAGTCGCTGACCCTGCTCTCCGGCGGCGAACAGGCGCTGACCGCGGTGGCGTTGATCTTTGCGCTGTTCCTGACCAACCCCGCCCCGATCTGTGTCCTCGACGAGGTCGACGCGCCGCTCGACGATGCCAATATCGAGCGGTTCTGCGATCTGCTCGACCGCATGTCGCGCGACACCCGGACACGCTATCTGATCGTCACGCACAATGCCGTGACGATGAGCCGCATGCACCGCCTGTTCGGCGTCACCATGGTCGAACGCGGCGTCAGCCGTCTCGTCTCGGTCGATCTCGGCGGCGCGGAAGGCTTGCTCGCGCACTGACCGGTCGAGGGCGTAAGCAGCATGTCTGATTTTGGGGGGAAGCGGACGTTCGTAGTTCGATCTCTGCCCCCGGCGCGACGCCCTAACTTCGCACCGATCACACGTGCTATGACGCTTGCAGAACGACGAAGTGGTATTTGAGCGTAGTCACAGCGTTACCTCCGCCATAGCCCATAGGCACGTTAGCGATCTCGACGGTGAATTTGCCGGACTGTCGGAACTGCCCGGTAAGAAATGTCGCGTCCCGCTGCCCCTTGCCGCTGTCACGCCGCACCGTCGCGGGAGAGGTGACAGTGAAAGCAGGGATCGAACGTACCTGCCAGTTGCAGCCGGTGCTAAGGTCAGTGGGCAGCGCGAACCGCACAGGCTCACCCACTTTCACCTCGATCTTCCTGCCTGCATCGCCTGAACGAAGCGGTGCTGACTGAGGCAAAGCCGATGCGGCTGACAGGCAGGCAATCAGGGGAAGTGCCGCTAGGGCCAGCAAATTTGTAAGGCGCAGCATGATGCCTCCATCCATGACTGAAGGGCTCGACGTGCGCTTCATACTTGCTGGTGGCAATGGCGCCGCTGTTCGCTCGGCCGATAAACAGGCCGAAAAACGCTATATCAGACGTTCGTGGAACGTCCGCTTCTGGGTGGGGGCGGAATAGCCGCGTTTGATAGCAAACTTCTTGCGAACGTCCCTATCCGGACTAGTTACCCCCCTGGATCAATCTACGTGGCGCAAGTTGGTGTCACGATACCGATCATAATGGCTGAAAATGCGTCGCCGCTTGTCCGCAACCGACACCACTCAAAGAATGCCAAGGCAGAACACGATAACAATGCACGAAAGCATAGCGACACCTATGAGGCCCCGCCCGTAATTCTGACTGAAGCCATCTTTGTATGCGTTGTCGACTTTGGCGCACAAATATAGGCTTATCGCAATGATAAAAGACTCCTTTACGATGAGCGCCCAGCGGACGATTTCTAATTGATCATCCGTCATAATAATTTTCCGTTACCGCCGCCACACGAAGTGTGAGGGCTATAACTTCGTGACAGCAAATGGCTGGCACGTCTAGGGATGGGCAACAGCGGAACGTCCGTTCATGGGCGTTTGTCGACAACTTGATCAACGGCATTGGCCCAATCGTCGGGAGTAGCTGGGTCGCCGTGCAGGATGATCAGAAGCTGCGCGATATCATCGGATGAGCGCAGACCCCGTTTCCAGTACGCTTCAAGGTAGACGCACATCGCCCGGAACGCAGCATCTTCGTCCAACAGGCGCGGGTGGAGCTGGCTCGACATCACTGCAAAGTGGCATAACGCAATGTGGCGCTCAATGTCCGCTACTGGGCGTAAGCGGGCCGTCCGCGGTTGGGCAGTTACCGGCCGTTACGCCTGGATCGTCTGATTCGCGACCGGTCGAACTCAGCCCGCCGACGCCCGTCGCGTCAACCGGGCTAGGGCCTGTCCGATATAGAGCAGGCATAATTCCTGATGCACCGCCGCCACCACCGGATGGGTCGACTGGATCGACCGGATCGCTTCCTGCTGGGCGCGGCTCGAAAAATAGGAGGTATCGGGCATCGTCTCGGCTCCGTGGCATCCCCTGCGCCCTCGCTGTGGCGGGCCGGTGTTGCACGCGGATGGCCGAACCGCGTCAGTGGCGACGCAATCGTCGCGAAATGTGGCGAGACGGTCAGCCGACGCGCTGCGCAGCCTCGACCGCCGGCGGCGGGATGACGTGCGCCGCCTCGCCGTCGGCGGGATCGAGGATCGCGATCACCGCGCGCCGCTCATAATCCATATGCTCCCAGATCCGGTCGATGAACGCCAAAATCTGCCCGCGCTGCGCCTGGGCCGAGGCGCTTTGCGTTCCGCTGCGATCCGCCACGAAGCGACGGACCTCCTCGCCCAGGCTGATGCACTCCGCCTTCAGCCGCCGCGCGATCCGCGCCTCGTTGTTGTTGCCGTCGGCGATCAGCACATCGAACACTTCGCGGTGCTTGAAATATTGGTAGGCGCTCATCAGCCGCACCATCTCCCAGCGCAGCCGTGCGAGCAGCGCGTCGTCGGGGACGCCCTCCGCCAGTGCTTGGCGCGCGCGGTTGGTGTTGGCGAGGATCGCCGCCTGATGTTCGCGTAGCCGTGCTACCAGTCGATGCCCGTTCATGGCGCCACGCTACCCACGCCATGGTCACCAAATGTTTATCGCGGATTGGCGTAAGTGACGGTTTTTGCTGTATTTTACCTACCATATCGGGGCTAGATCATAACCAATCCGAGGTCATTGATCTAAGCCCTTGTTCCGGCGCATCGCGGAACGTACATGGAACGGATGGCGCAACTCGATACCCGCGAAAAGCTGGCGATCCTCGCGGACGCGGCCAAATATGACGCGTCATGCGCCTCGTCCGGCACTGCCAAGCGCGACAGTCGCGACGGCAAAGTCCTGGGTTCGACCGAGGGTATGGGCATCTGCCATGCCTATGCGCCCGACGGCCGCTGCATCAGCTTGTTGAAGATCCTGCTGACCAACAGCTGCGTGTTCGACTGCCATTATTGCATCAACCGCAAGAGCAGCAATGTCCGCCGCGCCCGGTTTACCGCGCAAGAGGTTGTAAACCTTACTCTTTCTTTCTACCGCCGAAATTACATCGAGGGGCTGTTCCTGTCCTCCGGCATCATTCGCTCCTCCAACTACACGATGGAGCAACTGGTCGAAGTCGCCCGTTCTTTGCGTGAAGATTATCAATTTCGCGGCTACATCCACCTCAAGACGATTCCCGACGCCGACCCCGAGCTGGTCCATCAGGCTGGCCTCTACGCCGATCGCGTCTCGATCAATGTCGAGCTGCCCACCGCGAGCGGCCTGAAGCGGCTCGCGCCCGAGAAGGACGGCGCCCGCATCGAGGGCGCGATGAAGGACGTGAAGGCGGCCATCGCCGATTCGGGCGACGCGCGGTCCAAGTACAAGTCCGCGCCCCGCTTCGCGCCTGCCGGCCAGTCGACCCAGATGATCGTCGGGGCGGACGCCGCCACCGACGGCGAGATCGTCACCCGCGCCTCGACGCTGTACGACCGGTTCGGCCTGCGCCGCGTCTATTATTCGGCGTTCAGCCCGATCCCCGACGCCAGCGCCGTGCTGCCGCTGCAGCGCCCGCCGCTGATGCGCGAGCATCGCCTCTATCAGTCCGACTGGCTGATGCGCTTCTACGATTATGCCCCGCACGAGGTGGTCGCGGCGGCGGACGATGCGACGGGCATGCTGCCGCTCGACATCGATCCCAAGCTCGCCTGGGCGCTCAAGTTCCGCGACCGCTTCCCGGTCGACGTCAACCGCGCGCCGCGCGAGATGCTGCTGCGCGTCCCGGGGCTCGGTGTGAAAGCGGTCGACCGCATCATCGCCAGCCGGCGCTGGCGGCGGCTGCGGCTCGACGACGTCGCCCGCCTCACCGTGTCGGTGGCCAAGATCCGGCCCTTCATCGTCGCCGAGGACTGGCGTCCGGTAACGCTCGCCGACCGGGCCGAACTGAAGCCGATCGTCGCGCCGAAGCGGCAGCAGCTCGAGCTGTTCGCGGCCTGAGAACGACTCGCGTCTGAAACGACCCCGGCGTTCGCCGGTTGAGCGGGGCGAAGGAGACGCGAGCCATGGCCACCGCCCAAATCTATGCCGATCTGAAGCGCGATCACGACAAGCAGCGCGAGATGCTCAAGCAGCTCGGCGAGCTCAAGGGCAACAGCAGCAAGCGCAAGAAGCTGTTCGAGGCCTTCCGCCTCGAGCTGCAGAGCCACGCCGCCGCGGAGGAGGAGTCGCTTTATGCGACGATGCTCGGCAATCCCGACCTGCGCGACGACGCCCGTCACTCCGTCGCCGAGCACAAGGAGGTCGACGACCTGCTCGGCAAGATGATGGACATGGATTTTGCGTCCGACGAATGGGAATCAACCTTCTTCCACATGCGTCATCGCTACGAGCATCATATCGGCGAGGAGGAGGAAGAGATGTTCCCCGCCGCCGAGGAGAAGCTCGACGACGCTACCGAAGAGCGCCTCGCCGAAGTGTATGAGGAGCGCAAGCCCGAGGAGCTGAAGCTCGCCAAGGCCAATCCTCCGGGCGGCGACGAGCGCGACTGATCGACCATGCACGTCGTCACGCTGGCCGAAACCGATGATTTCGACGGCTGGCGCGACGCCGCCCGGGCGCTGGCGGCGTCGGATACGCCGCCCGACGACATCGTGTGGCAGGTCGGCGCGGCGGCGACCGACCTGTTCGCCACCGCTGCAACCCCGGTGGCGGCGACGGCCGGCGGCGGCTTTTCGGTGCCGCGCAGCTTCGTCGACCTGGCGCGCAGCGTCGTGCTCGCCGCCGATCCGGAGCGTTTTGCGCTGCTCTACCGTCTGCTCGTCCGCCTGCGTCGCACACCGGGCGCGATGGAGGACAAGGCCGATCCGCTGCTGCGCCGGCTGGAGACGATCGCCAAGAACGTGCGGCGCGACATCCACAAGATGCGCGCCTTTTTGCGCTTTCGGGAAATGCCCGACGGCGACGGCAGTCGCTACGTCGCCTGGTTCGAGCCCGAGCATCATATCGTCCGCGCCAACGCCGCCTTCTTCGTCAATCGCTTCGCCTCGATGCGCTGGTCGATCCTGACGCCTGAGGTATCGCTGCATTGGGACGGTGCGGCGCTGACCCAAGGTCCCGGCGCCACTCGCGCCGACGCGCCAGAGGGCGATCCGGTCGAAGAGGTGTGGAAGACCTATTACGCCAGCATCTTCAATCCGGCACGCGTCAAGATCGGCGCGATGCTCAAGGAGATGCCGCGGAAATACTGGAAAAACATGCCCGAAACCGCGTTGGTCGGGGAATTGATCGCAGGTGCGCAGGCGCGGGAGAGCGGCATGATCGAACAGGCGCGGGCCGCACCGGGCGGCAACAGCGAGGCCGCGTGGACGGCGCTGCGTGAGGAGGCGATGGCGTGTACCCGCTGCCCGCTCTACAAGCCTGCGACGCAGACGGTGTTCGGTGAGGGGCCGGTCGACGCGGCGATGATGTTCGTCGGCGAGCAGCCGGGCGATCAGGAGGATCTTGCCGGCAAACCCTTTGTCGGTCCCGCCGGGCAGGTATTCGATCGCGCAGTCACGGCGGCGGACATCGACCGCAGCCGGGTCTACGTCACGAATGCGGTCAAGCATTTCAAGTTCGAGCAGCGTGGCAAGCGCCGTATCCACGCCAAACCGGGAGCGGGCGAGATCGAGGCGTGCCGCTGGTGGATCGAGCAGGAACGACTGCTCGTCCGGCCGCAAGTGACCGTTGCCTTGGGTGCGACGGCGGCGCGGTCGCTGCTCGGCCGGGTGGTGACGATCGGCCGCGAGCGAGGCCGCGCCATTGCGCTCGCCGAGGGTGGCGAAGCCTGGATCACCGTCCACCCGAGCTACCTGCTGCGCCTGCCCGATCCGGCGCAGAAGGAAGACGAGTTCGCCCGTTTCGTCGAGGACCTGAAAGCGGCGAAAGCGGCGCTCCGCTGAGCGTGTGGACGGCGGAGTGGGCGCCTACCGCTCCCGCGGCCGCGCCAGCGTCGACAGCACGCCGCGCAGGGTGCGGATCTCCTGGCTCGACCAGCCCGGCTTGGTCAGCAAGGTGCGCAGCGTCCGCTTGGTTGCGGGCGTGCGATCCGGCGGGAAGAAATAACCGGCATGGTCCAGCATCTCCTCGAGCTGGCCGATCATGCCATCCAGCTCGATTTGCGGCGCGACATCGGGCAGCTCGACCTGGGGCGGCTGCGCCAATCCCTGCCCCTTGGACCATTCGTAGGCGCAGAGGATCACCGCCTGGGCGAGATTGAGGCTGCCGAATTCCGGGTTGATCGGCACGGTCAGGATCGTCCGCGCCACCGCGACGTCGTCCGTTTCCAGACCCGACCGTTCCGGCCCGAACAGGAAGGCAGAACGGCCAGCCTCCCTATGGATCGCCCGCGCCGCTTCCTCGGGCGTGACGACCGGCTTGGTGACGCCGCGCTTGCGCACCGTCGTCGCATAGACATGCGCGCAATCGGCGACGGCATCGGCGACCGTGTCGAACACCTTCGCCCGCTCCAACACCACGTCGGCGCCGCTCGCCGCCGGCCCGGCATTGGGGTTGGGCCACCCGTCGCGCGGCGCGACCAGCCGCATTTCGGTCAGGCCGAAATTCAGCATCGCCCGGGCCGCCTTGCCGATATTTTCGCCGAGCTGCGGCCGCACCAGGATGATGACGGGCTGGCTCACGAGTCGCGCCCCGCCTGTTCGACGCTGCCGGCGAATTCCTCGAAGTCCCGAGCTTCGCTGAAGTCACGATAGACGCTGGCGAAGCGGATATAGGCGACGGAATCGAGTCCCTTCAGACCTTCCATCACCATCTCGCCGATCCGCTTCGACGACACCTCGCCGTCACCCGCCGTTTCCAACTGGCGCTGGATGCCGCTGACCAGCTTCTCGATCCGCACCGGGTCGATCGGCCGCTTGCGGGTCGCGATCGCGACCGAGCGGAGCAGTTTCTCGCGGTCGAACGGCTCGCGCCGGTTCTCGCTCTTCAGCACCCACAATTCGCGCAGCTGGATGCGTTCGAAGGTGGTGAAGCGTGCGGCGCAGCCTTCGCACTGGCGCCGACGGCGGATCGCCGCCCCATCTTCGGTGGGGCGGCTGTCCTTTACCTGGCTGTCCTCATGGCCGCAAAATGGGCATCGCATGTCGGGTCGTTCGTGCCCTTAGATCTTGTTGCGGCGTGCATAAGCGACGCCGGCGCCGACGATCGCGCCGAACACCGGGCCGACGAACGGCACGGGGATCGCCACCACCGCGCCGATCGCGCCGTACTTGGCCATTTTCTTGCCCAGGCCCGGGGTGTGCTTGACGGTATCCTGGACCTCTTCGATCTTCGACATGGCTTATCCTTCGTAGATGGGGAAGCGTGCGCAGAGCGCGCGCACGCGGCTCCGAACGTTCGCCTCGACCTCGGGGTCCCCCGCCTCGCCCTTCTTCGCCAGACCGTCGAGCACGTCGGCGACCATATGGCCGATCTCGCGGAACTCGGCCGGACCGAAACCGCGCGTCGTGCCGGCGGGCGAGCCGACGCGGATGCCGCTGGTCTTGACCGGCGGCAGCGGATCGTTGGGGATGCCGTTCTTGTTGCAGGTGATGCCGGCGCGTTCCAGCGCCTCGTCCGCGTCCTTGCCGGTGATGCCGAGCGGACGCAGGTCGATCAGCGCCAAATGCGTGTCCGTGCCACCCGCGATGACGTCGGCGCCGCGCTCCTTCAGCGTCGCAGCCAGAACCTTGGCATTCTCCACCACCGCGGCAATGTAGGTCTTGTATTCCGGCTGCAGCGCCTCGCCGAACGCCACCGCCTTGGCGGCCACGACATGCATCAGCGGCCCACCCTGCAGGCCCGGGAACACCGCCGAGTTGATCTTCTTGGCGATGGCCTCGTCGTCGGTCATGATCATGCCGCCGCGCGGACCACGCAGCGTCTTGTGGGTCGTCGTGGTGACGACATGCGCATGGCCGAACGGCGTCGGATGCAGGCCGGCGGCGACGATGCCGGCGAAATGCGCCATGTCGACCATGAAATAGGCGCCGACCTTGTCCGCGATCGCACGGAAGCGCGCGAAGTCGATGACGCGCGGATAGGCGCTGCCACCGGCGATGATCAGCTTCGGCTGATGCTCGATCGCCAGCGCCTCGACCTGGTCGTAGTCGATCAGGTGGGTCACCGGATCGACGCCATATTGGACGGCGTTGAACCACTTGCCGCTCATCGCCGCGCGCGCGCCATGGGTCAGGTGACCGCCGGCATCCAGGCTCATGCCGAGGATCGTGTCACCCGGCTTGACCAGCGCCAGCATCACCGCGCCGTTCGCCTGCGCGCCCGAATGCGGCTGGACGTTGGCGAACTGGCAGCCGAAGATCTGCTTGGCGCGTTCGATCGCCAGCGTCTCGACTTCGTCCGACGGCGCGCACCCCTGGTAATAGCGCTTGCCCGGATAGCCTTCGGCATATTTGTTGGTGAACACCGAACCTTGCGCCTCGATCACGGCGCGGCTGACGATGTTTTCCGACGCGATCAGTTCGATCTGCGTCTGCTCGCGGGTCAGTTCGTGGGTGACGCCGGCGAACACCGCCGGATCGGCATTGGCCAGACCACGGGTAAAGAAACCGTCGGCGCGGATCGCGTCGGTATGGACAGGCTGGGTGCTCATCGGGTCAATCCTTTCGCGACAATTTGTCGACGCGGTGCTGGTGACGGCCGCCCTGGAAATCGGCGGACAGGAAGGCATCGACGCAGGCCTTGGCCATCTCCTCGCCGATCAGGCGCGCGCCCATTGCGATGGCGTTGGCGTCGTTGTGAGTTCGAGCCAGTCGTGCGGACAGCGGCTCCGACACCAAGGCGCAGCGGCAGGCGGGATTGCGGTTGGCGGCGATCATGATGCCGATGCCGGAACCGCAGAGCGCGATCCCCCGCTCGACCCGCCCGTCGGCCAGCGCTTCGGCAATGGCGAAGCCATAATCCGGATAGTCGACGCTGGCGGTACCGTCCGTACCGAGATCGAGCACCTCGTGACCCGCCGAACGGACGTGATCGGCGAGCGCCGCTTTCAGCGCGACGGCGGCATGATCGGAAGCAAGGGCAATGCGCAAGGCGTATGGCGTCCCGACAAAGGATGAATGCGGCGGCCTTAGCCCTGCATGGCGGGGATTTCCACCTCTGGAATGCGCTTCGTCGCGCCCATGTCGGTCACGAGGGAACGTTAGCGTACGCCCACGGTTGGCGGCGCATGAACTTTGATCCGGATCAGTCGCGGGCGCCGCCCACGCCAGTGGCGCCCGCTCTTCCGACGCATGGCATCGGCCAGATCGGCGAGTCGCCGTTGATCCTCGGCTATGCCGGACTGCTCCCGCAGATCGCCGCGACCGCAGTGTCGGCGCTCGATCCGGCCAGCGACATCGGTCCGCTCTTTGCCTTCGGCTATGCCGCGCTGATCCTGAGCTTCCTCGGTGGCATCTGGTGGGGATTCGCGATGTGCCGTCAGTCTGCCGGCCAGGGGCGGCTGGCGACGATCGCGGTGGTGCCGCCGATCCTGACCGCTTTCGTCATCCTGCTTGCGATCAGCCGGGTCGTGCCGACCGATCTGGCGCTGGTGCTGTTGGGATCGGGCGTGCTGCTGACCCTGCTGGTCGATCGCCGGCTTGCCGATGCGGGCATCGCGCCGGCCGGTTGGATGGCCATGCGCGTGCCCTTGTCGATCGGACTGGGCGTGCTGACGATCGTCTGCGGCTTCCTCGACTGAGCCGTCAGGCCGCCTTGCGCAGGTCGAGGCGGCCCCAGATCTCGACCAGCGCGCCGGTCAGTTCCCGCATCATCGCCTCGTCGTGGCTCGGCCCCGGCGTGAAGCGCAGACGTTCGGTACCGCGCGGCACCGTCGGATAATTGATCGGCTGGACGTAGACGCCATATTCGGCGAGCAGGATGTCGCTGATCGCCTTGGCCTTGACCGGATCGCCGACCAGCACCGGCACGATATGCGTCTCGCCCAGCATCACCGGCAGACCGGCCTCGCTGAGCATCGCCTTCAGCATCGACGCCGCCGCCTGCTGTCCCTCGCGCTCGACGCTCGACGCCTTGAGGTGGCGGACGCTGGCGAGCACCCCGGCGACGAGCACGGGCGACAGCGAGGTGGTGAAGATGAAACCCGGCGCGTAGGAGCGGATCACGTCGACGATCGTGCGGTCGGCGGCGATATAACCGCCCATCACGCCGAACGCCTTGCCCAGCGTCCCCTCGATGATCGTCAGCCGGTGCGCGACGCCATCGCGTTCCGAAATGCCGCCGCCGCGCTCCCCGTACATGCCGACCGCATGCACTTCGTCGAGATAGGTCAGCGCATTGTATTTATCGGCGAGGTCGCAGATCGCCGCGATCGGCGCGACGTCGGCCTCCATCGAATAGACGCTCTCGAACGCGATCAGCTTGGGCACCGACGGATCCTCGGCCGCCAGCAGTTCCTCGAGATGGGCAAGGTCGTTGTGGCGGAAGATCCGCTTCTCGCACCCGGCATTGCGGATGCCGGCGATCATCGAGGCGTGATTGAGCTCGTCGGAGAAGATCACGCAGCCCGGCAGGATCTTCGCCATGGTGGAGAGCGTCGCCTCGTTCGAGACGTAGCCGCTGGTGAACAGCAGCGCCGCTTCCTTGCCGTGCAGATCGGCGAGTTCCGACTCCAGATCGACGTGGTAATGGGTGTTGCCGCCGATGTTGCGGGTGCCGCCAGAGCCGGCACCAACGTCGTGCAGAGCTTCTTCCATCGCCGCGATCACCTTGGGATGCTGGCCCATGGCGAGATAGTCGTTGGAGCACCAGACGGTGATCGGCTTCGGCCCGTTATGCCCGGCGAAGCACCGCGCATTGGGGAACATGCCCTTGTTGCGCAGGATGTCGATGAAGACACGGTAGCGGCCTTCGGCATGCAACCGGTCGATCGCCTGGGTAAAGACGCGCGAATAGTCGACGCGCGCGTCACCGGCGGAGCGGGGGATGACCGGATGGGTCACGAGGCCGTCGCTGTTCATGGAGAGCCGATGTAACCTTCGCATCGCTCCCATGCCAGTGGAGAAAAGCACTGACCGTCATCGACGGCTTGGACAAATTGTCCCAGCCTTCCCGCGGCTAAAGCTGCTCCGCCGCGCCGAAGCCGTGGCGGGCGAGCCCGTTTGCGATCGCCTGTTCGCGCGCACCGACTTGCGTGAAGACGAGCCGCGCCAGTCCGGCGGCGGCGGGCCAGTCCTGCCCCTCGGTCAGCGTGGCGATGCGCCGCGCGATGCCGGGGCCGCCATCGACGAAGCGTACCCCCGCAGGCGCCACCGCCGCCATCGCGGTCTCCAGCAGTGGGAAATGCGTGCAGGCGTTGACGATCACGTCGATCGCCGCGCCGCCGGGCTGGCCGAACAGACCAGCCAGTTCCCCGGCCAGCGCCTCGGGCGGCGGCGGCGTTCCCGCAAGCGCCGCCTCGGCCAGATCGACCAGCCGTGCCGAGCCGTGGCGGAGCACCAGGCAATCGGCGGCGAAGCGCGCGGCGAGATCGTCGACATAGGGTTGGCGCACGGTCGCTTCCGTGCCCAGCACGCCGATGACGCGCGTCGTGCTGAGCGCGGCGGCGGGCTTGATCGCCGGGACCGTACCGACCACCGGCACGTCGAGCGCGGCACGCACCGCCGGCAGGGCGATCGTCGAGGCGGTGTTGCAGGCGATCACCACCAGTCGCGGGCGATAGCGTTCGACCAGTCGCCCGAGCAACGCCGGCACGCGGGCGGCGATCTCGCTTTCCGTCTTGATGCCATAAGGAAAGCCCGCGGAATCGGCGGCGTAGACGAGCGGCGCACGGGGCAGCAGCGCCTGCGCCGGACGGACCACCGACAGGCCCCCCACCCCCGAATCGAAAAACAGGATCGGCCGCGCGTCCATCGCGGCCGCCATAGAAGCGCGGCGTACACCTGGCAAAGCCCGGCGAGTATCCTTCGCATCGCGGCATGGGCCAGCCGTGACCGCCCGAAATTCCGCGAACCGACCCACGCGATCGATGTTGTGGTCAATCCCGATCGGCCCCGCTATCATGCGGAACGGAAGGGGGCCGTTTGCAGACCGACATTCTCTGGATCGCGCCGACGCTCGCGCTGGTGATCGGCTATTTGCTCGGCTCGATCCCGTTTGGCGTGATCCTGACGCGGATCGGCGGGGCGGGCGACCTGCGCCAGATCGGCTCGGGCAATATCGGCGCGACCAACGTGTTGCGCACCGGCCGCAAGGGACTCGCGGCGGCGACGCTGCTGCTCGATCTGCTGAAAGGGGCCGTCGCGGTCTGGCTGATCGCCTGGCTGTTCCCGGGCAACGAACCGGTCGCCGCGGCCGCCGCTTTCATCGGCCATTGCTATCCGGTCTGGCTGCGCTTCCGCGGCGGCAAGGGGGTAGCGACGCTGATGGGCATCGTGCTGGCCCTCCACTGGCCGATCGGGCTGCTCTATGCCGTCGTCTGGCTCGGCCTGCTGGCACTGATCAGAATCTCGTCGGTCGCCGGCATGGCCGCGGCCGTCGCCGCGCCGGTCGGCGCCGCGGTGTTCGGGCGGTTCGACCTGGTCATGCTGCTGCTCGCACTCGCCGCGATCGTGCTGTGGAAGCACCGCGAGAATATCGAGCGGCTGGCGACGGGGACGGAGCCGCGCATCGGCGGCGACAAACGCGACTGAGCTGAGGCGGTCGTGGGAGACCCCGTCCTCGACCATCTACGCTTGATCCGCACGCCGGGAGTCGGTCCCGTCACCTACCGCCAGTTGATCGCGCGCTTCGCCGATCCTGCCGCGGCGCTGGCGGCGCTGCCGATGCTGGCGCGGCGCGGTGGCGGGCAGGCGCCGCGCATTCCCGATCCGGCGGTCGTGGCGCAGGAGATCGCCACCGTCGACCGGCTCGGCGCGCGGCACCTGTTCCTCGGCGACCCAGACTACCCCCCTTTGCTCGCCGAACTGGACAGCGCCCCGCCGGTGCTGATCGTTCGCGGTGACATCGCCCTCGCCCGCCGCGCCTGTGTCGCGATCGTCGGCGCCCGCAATGCGTCGGCCGCCGCATGTCGCTTCGCGCGCGGGCTGGCGCACGATCTCGCGGCGGAGGGCGTGACGATCGTCTCCGGCCTGGCGCGCGGCATCGACACCGCCGCTCATGCCGGCGCGATGCCGCACACCATCGGGGTCATCGCCAGCGGCATCGATATCGCCTTCCCGCCCGAAAACGCCGCCTTGCAGGAAAGCGTCGCGGAGCGGTCCTTGCTGATCGCCGAACAACCGCCCGGTGCGCAGCCACTCGCCCGCCACTTCCCTTCCCGCAACCGGATCATCGCGGCCCTCGCGATCGGCACCGTGGTGGTGGAGGCGGCACCCAGGTCCGGGTCGCTGATCACCGCCCGCCTCGCGAACGAAGCGGGCCGGGAGGTGATGGCGGTACCCGGCAGCCCACTCGACCCGCGCGCGCAGGGGTGCAATCTGTTGATCCGCGAAGGCGCGACGCTGATTCAGACCGCCGCCGACGTGCTCGAACAGATCCGCCCGATCGACCCGCGCAGCGTCCGTGCGCCGGCCCTCCCGTTCGAGGCGCCGCCGCCCGCCGATGCCTCCGATCGCGAGCGCGCCAGGGTAACGGCGCTGCTCGGCCCTGTACCGGTGCCGGTCGACGAGCTGATCCGCCAGTCGGACCTCGCCCCCGCGGTGGTACAGACGATATTGCTGGAACTGGAGCTCGCCGGTCGGCTCGAGCGCCATGCCGGCGGTCGCGTCAGCGGGTAGCAGCCGCGCGAGTCTTGACAGAATTGACGCCTGAACGTGCTATCTTCGACCCCGCTGACGAACGATTGCTGCGTCAAACCCGAACGGTCTCGGCACTCGCACTTCTCGATTCGTGCGAAAGCCGTCATCATCGATGAGAAAGAGCGAAGGCGCCGTGCACGCCTGCCGGATCATAGCGTTTCGAACCTTTGTAGGACAGCGATTGTCCTGCGTGCGGGAGGGGGTGTTCGGTGATGGGCTCTTTGGCGGAGCGGATCCCTTCGCGGGCGCGGTTGCCGTTGGAGCGACCATGACGCCCAAGCGGTCGCTGGCGCCCACCCCGGTCGGGCAGGCTGGTGATCCGGGCTACCCGACACTGCCGTTCGATATGCGCGATCTTGCCCGTTTCTCCGTCTCCGACATGCCCTTTCGGGAAAGAGCAATTGGGAACGGATCTAGGGAAGCAGGCGCCGCAGACTACCGTCGCCTTAGACGACTCGGACGACTCCACCGCAATGGGTTCGTTTGCGGGAAAGCGGCAGGCCGCTACAACAGGGTTGGCAGATAGAGCGGATGCGACAATGAAAGCAGCCTGTCAGTGCAATCAGTTGACGATAGACCTGCCTTCGCGTCCGCTTATCACGATCGCTTGTCATTGTGTCGATTGTCAGAAACGAACCGGCGCGCCGTTTGGTGTGCTGGCGTATTACCGAATGGATCAGGCCGCCATAGCTGGTGAGGCGAAAGCCTATGAACGTGTCTCGGCTGTAGGAAACAAGGTCGAGACATTCTTCTGCCCGGTGTGCGGCTCGACGATTTTTCTCAAGCTGGCGAAGCAGCCTGACCTTCTCGGCGTTGCGCTCGGGTCAATCGCTGATCCAACCTTCTCCGCACCATCGCGGTCAGTCTGGGAACAGTCCAAACACCATTGGATCGACATACCGGGTGAGGTTCAGCACTTCCCGCAAGGCCAATAGCGGGTTTCTCACTTCATCATCCTTTTCGGGAAAGGCGGGGCCGCGCTCTGTCGGCGATCGCCATCGGCGTTCCCGTAAGCGGTCTTTCCGCTTCCCCGGACGCGGACACCCAGTCTTCCCAGCCGACTTACCCCCGGCGCCGCCCGGCATATCGTCCGACCAGCACGGAGATCAGCGGGCTGCCGATCATCAGCACGGCGAGTGCCGCCATCCAGGTCACCATGCCCCCGGCGAAGGCGGCGAGGCCGATCAGGATCGGGATCCAGCTGCGTCGCAGAAAAGGAGCGAGATCCTCCACGGTCATGCCGTGGTCGAGCAGCGCCGGATTTTTGATGATGCTGCGGATCAGGAGGCGGTTGAGCAGGCCGAGCAGGATCAGCCAGCCGGTGTAGAAGCCGATGCCGACGCGCAGCTGGACGTATTCGCTGATGATCGCGGTCGGGAACGGCATGAACGCGACGCCGAGCAGCAGGAAGAGGTTGACCGACACCAGCCTTTTGTCCGCCGCCTTGAGCAAGCCCATCACCTCGTGGTGCGCCAGCCAGAACCGGCCGAGAACAAGGAAGCTGACCAGGAAGCCGACGTAATTGGGGATCAGGTCGAGCAGCGCCTGGCCGAGCTGCGGCCCGGTCGGGTGATGCAGCGCGGGCAGCTTCACCTCGACCACCAGCAGGGTCATGGCGATGGCGAAGACCGCGTCGGAAAAGAAGGTCAGCCGCTCCAGCTGCGCGCGGTCGTGCCCTTCGCGGGTGCCGCCGTCGATCACGACTTGCGCCGCCGGCGCCAAAATCCCCACATCCGTCCAGCCCCCTGTTGACAGTGGCCGCGCCGGCTTTCCACCCTCGCGCGTACACGCAAGGACCTTATACGACCGTCATGCAACTCGTCATCGTCGAATCGCCCGCCAAGGCGAAGACCATCGAAAAGTACCTCGGTGCGGACTATCGCGTCCTCGCCTCCTACGGCCACGTCCGGGACCTGCCGGCGAAGGACGGCAGCGTCGATCCGGATGCCGGCTTCGCGATGGAATGGGAGAATTACGCCGACAAGACGCGCCAGCTGAAGGCGATCGCCGACGAGGCGAAGCATGCCGACCGCCTGATCCTGGCGACCGACCCCGATCGCGAGGGCGAGGCGATCAGCTGGCACGTGCAGGAGGTGCTGCGCGCCAAGAAGGCGCTGCCCAAGGACGTGCAGCGGGTGACGTTCAACGCGATCACCAAGCCGGCGGTGACCGCGGCGATGGCCGCCCCGCGCGAACTCGATACCGACCTGATCGACGCCTACCGTGCCCGTCGCGCGCTCGACTATCTGGTCGGATTCACGCTGTCGCCGGTGCTGTGGCGCAAGCTGCCCGGCGCGAAGTCGGCGGGCCGCGTCCAGTCGGTGGCGCTGCGCCTGATCGTCGACCGCGAGCGCGAGATCGAGAAGTTCGTTGCGCAGGAATATTGGTCGGTGACCGCGCAGATGGAGCAGGACGGCACGCCGTTCACCGCACGGCTGGTGACGTGGAAGGGCCAGAAGCTCGACCGCCTGTCGATCGGCAATCAGGGCGACGCGCTCGCCGCCAAGGCGGACGTCGAGGCGGGCAAGTTCACCGTCCAGTCGGTCGAGACCAAGCCGGCGACGCGCAATCCGCCGCCGCCGTTCACCACCTCCACGCTCCAGCAGGAGGCGGCGCGCAAGCTCGGCTTCTCGGCCGACCATACGATGCGGATCGCCCAGGGCCTCTACGAGGACGGCGCGATCACCTACATGCGTACCGACGGCGTGCAGATGGACGGCAGCGCGATTTCCGCCGCGAGGAAGGCGATCGCCGACCGCTATGACGCCCATTACGTGCCGGATTCGCCGCGCCAATATCAGACCAAGGCGAAGAACGCGCAGGAAGCGCACGAGGCGATCCGGCCGACCGATTTCGGCAAGGACCGGGTCGGCGGCGGCGACCATGCACGCCTCTATGACCTGATCTGGAAGCGCGCGCTCGCCAGCCAGATGGCGTCCGCTCGGCTGGAGCGGACGACGGTCGAGATGGCCGACGGCACCGGGCGCAACGTGCTGCGCGCCACCGGTCAGGTGGTGATGTTCCCCGGCTTCCTCGCGCTCTACGAGGAAGGCACCGACGATTCGCAGGATGAGGAGGCGCGTCGCCTGCCCCGGCTGCGCGACGGCGACGCGCCGGCGAAGAAGGCCGTCGATGCCGAACAGCATTTCACCCAGCCGCCGCCGCGTTTCTCTGAAGCGTCGCTGGTCAAGCGGATGGAGGAATTGGGGATCGGCCGCCCGTCGACCTATGCCTCGATCATCAAGACGCTGAAGGACCGCGGCTATGTCCGGGTCGAGAAGAACCGCTTCTTCGCCGAGGAAAGCGGCCGGCTGGTGACCGCCTTCCTCGAACGCTTCTTCGAGAAATATGTCGGCTTCGATTATACGGCCGAGCTGGAAGAGGAGCTGGACGACGTGTCCGGCGGCCGTGCGCAATGGCAGGCGGTGCTGGAAGCCTTCTGGCGCGACTTCAAGCCGCGCACCGCCGAGGTGATGGAGCAGCAGCCGAGTGCAATCACCGCCGAACTCGACCAGTTCCTGGGCGACTATCTGTTTCCGGAAAAGGCGGACGGCTCCGACCCGCGGCTGTGCCCGAATTGCGGCGAGGGTCGGCTCGCGCTGCGCGGCGGCCGGTTCGGCGCGTTCATCGCCTGCTCCAATTACCCCGAGTGCAAATTCACCCGCCGCTTCGCGCAGGCTGGCGGCGCGGCCGGCGAGGATACGGGACCGGAAAACCTCGGCAAGGACCCGGCCACCGGTCTGGAGGTCGAGCGCAAGTCGGGGCGCTTCGGCCCCTATATCCAGCTCGGCGAGGGCAAGGAGGCAAAGCGCGCGTCGATCCCCAAGGACATCGGCGAGCTCGATCTCGAATGGGCGCTGAAGCTGCTCAGCCTGCCGCGGACGATCGGCCAGCATCCGGAAACGGGCAAGGACATCACCGCCTCGATCGGCCGCTATGGCCCCTATCTGGCGCATGACGGCAAATATGCCCGGTTGCAGTCGACCGCCGAGGTGTTCGAGACCGGCATGAACGCCGCGGTCGCCAAGCTGGCGGACGCGGCGGCGGGCGGCGGCCGGCCGCAGCGCGGCGCGGCGCGGGCCCCGCTCAAGGAACTGGGCAAGCATCCGCGGACCGAGGCGGAGATCAAGCTGATGGAGGGGCGCTACGGCCCCTATGTCACCGACGGCACGACCAATGCGACGCTGCCCAAGTCGGTGACCCCCGACGCGCTGACGCTGGAGGAGGCGGCGCAGCTGATCGACGCGCGCGCCGCGGCGGCACCGCCCGCGAAGGGCAAGAAGAAGGCACCGGCCAAGAAGACGGCGGCGAAGGGCGCGGCAAAGCCTGCCGCGAAGAAGGCCCCGGCAAAGAAGAAGGCTGGATAACCACCATCCGTCATTCCCGCGCAGGCGGGAATCCAGACGCGCTACCGTTGCGCCTCTTGCTGCAAGGTGAGAGGTTCTGGATTCCCGCCTGCGCGGGAATGACAGTCTTTGGGATGTATCCCGCACACTCCATCGTCCCGGCGAACGCCGCGAGAACGATGAAGGGGTCGTCCAGCGATGGGCGGTTACAACCGTCGATGCTTACGCCGCGCGGCGCTGGGTCGTGCCGAGCCACGCGCGCGCCTGGCGCTGCGCCTCGGCGATCTCGCGGGCGGTCATGTCCTCGGCCACCTCGGTGCGCGCATCGGCGGCTTCGGCCAGACCGTACATCGCCGCCAGATTGAACCATTTATGCGCCTCGATCAGGTCGATACCCGCCCCCGAGGTGCCGGTCGAATAGCAGACGCCCAGATCGAACAAGGCTTCGGGACGGCCGCTGGCCGCGTCCCGGAACCGACTTTCTAGAAGAAATTGCGCACTCTTGAGACTGTTGCCCATCGGTCACCCCTTTTATTCATGGGGTCACTGTGGGGCATCGCCTGCTACGAAATGGTTAACGCCAAAAGAACCATAATGATCAGCTATCCGCCTCGATAGCGATGTTGTCGATCAGGCGGGTCGATCCCATTCGTGCCGCGGCGAGCAGGCGGCGTGGACGGTCGGCGGCAGGGTCGGCGGCCAGCGTCTCGGCATCGGCGAGCGCGACATAATCGATCTCGAAGCCTGCTGCGACCAAGGCGGTCCGCGCCTCGGCCAGCGCTGTCTCGACGTCGTCGCCGCGGCCGATCGCGCGCGCCGCGACGCCCAGCGCACGCGGCAGCGCCGTCGCCTTCGCCCGCTGCTCTTCGTCGAGGTAGATGTTGCGCGAGGACAGCGCGAGGCCGTCGTCGTCGCGCTGCGTCGGCACCCCGACGATCTCGATCGGCAGGTCGAGATCGGCGACCAGGCGGCGGATCACGGCGAGCTGCTGGAAGTCCTTTTCGCCGAAATAGGCGGCATCGGCACCGACCTGGTTGAACAATTTGATGACGACGGTCGCGACGCCGTCGAAATGGCCGGGGCGCGCCGCCCCGTCGAAGCCGTCGCTGACCCCGGCGACGCTGACCGTGGTGGCGAAGCCATCCGGATACATCACCTCGACTGGCGGCATCCAGAGCAGGTCGCAACCGGCGTCGGTCAACAGGCGCGAATCGGCCATTTCGCGACGGGGATAGCGGGCGAGGTCCTCGTTCGGGCCGAACTGCCGGGGATTGACGAAGATCGAGGCGACGACCTTGGTCCCCGGCCGCCGCGCCGCCTCGACCAGGGCGAGATGGCCGGCATGGAGCGCGCCCATCGTCGGGACGAGCGCGATTCGGCTGCCGTCGGCACGCCAGCCGGCGATCGCCTCGCGAAGGCCATTCAAGTCCCGGACCGTCTGCACGCGCTTACCCCCTCGAACAATGAGCGCGCGGCTTCTATGAAGGGAGCAACCAACGATCAACAAGGAAGCGACCAGTGGCCGACGGCCCCCCTGTTCCTGCCCATTCCGGCTCTGGCCCGCATGTCATCGTCTTCGCCAATGAGAAAGGCGGCACGGGCAAGTCGACCACCGCCGTCCATGTCGCGATCGCGCTGGCGGCGAAGGGCGCGCGGGTCGCCTGTTTCGATCTCGACCATCGCCAGCGTACGGTCGGCCGCTATCTCGACAACCGCGCCGCGACCATGCGCCGTACCGGCAGCGACCTGCCGATGCCGATCCACGACACCCATGACGGCGTCCACGAGGATGTTTTCGAGGAAAAGTGGCATCGACTCGCGGAGGGCGCGGATTTCCTGATCGTTGATACGCCGGGTCGCGACGATCATTTCGCGCGCACGGCCGCGGCGCTGTCCAACACCCTGGTCACGCCGATGAACGACAGTTTCGTCGACTTCGACCTGATCGGCCAGGTCGATCCGGAGACGTTCAACGTCACCCGACCGAGCTTCTATTCCGAATTGATCTGGGACGCGCGCAAGCAGCGCGCGCGTGCCGACGGCACGCAGATCGATTGGGTGGTGCTGCGCAACCGCCTGCAGCATATCGAGGCGCGCAACATGCGCCGCGTGTCGGATGCCCTCGCCCAGCTCGCCAAGCGCGTCGGCTTCCGCATCATCCCGGGCCTCGGTGAGCGCGTGATCTATCGCGAGATGTTCCCGGCCGGGCTGACCATGATCGATTCCAAGGAATTCGGCGCCATGGGCCTGGGCCATGTCGCCGCGCGCCAGGAATTGCGGGAGATGATGGCGGCGCTGCAACTGCCCGAACCGACGTTGCCGCTGTTCGCGGACGCCTCGTGAAATGGCTGATCGCGCTGGCGGCGATCTGGCTCGCCTGGCGCTACCTGCGACCGGCGCCCAAGCCCAGGACGACGCCGGAACTGGCGGCACGGCGACTGCTCGGAGTCGGCCACGATGCCGATGCGGCGACGATCCGCGCCGCGCACCGGCGACTGCTCGCCGAGGTTCACCCCGATCGCGGCGGTTCGGCCGAGGATGCGCGGCGCGCCAATGCCGCGCGCGACCTGCTGCTCGAGCGACTGTCTTGAGGGCCTCTGCCCTCCGGCCCGATCCGGCATGATCGACCGTCACGTCTTCGATCCCGCCATCCTGCGCGAATATGACGTGCGGGGCACGGTCGGGCGCAATCTCGGCCCGGCGGATGGCTATGCCGTCGGTCGCGGCTTCGCCACGCGCGTGCTGGCCGCAGGCGGGCGCAGGATCGCGGTCGGCCGCGACGGGCGGCTGACCTCGCCGGAGCTGGAACGCGCCCTGGTCGCGGGGCTGACGGACAGCGGCGCGGACGTGGTGCGGATCGGCGTCGGGCCGACGCCGATGCTCTATTTCGCCGAGGCGACGCTGGACGTCGATGCCGGCGTGCAGGTGACGGGCAGCCACAACCCACCGGCGGACAATGGATTCAAGCTGGTGTTCCGCCACCGCTCCTTCTTCGGCGACGACGTGCAGGACCTCGCCCGCCTCGCCGCCAGCGGTGCCTGGCGCGCTGGCAGCGGCCGCGTCGAGGACGTGGATGTGATGGCCGATTATGTCGCGCGGCTGCGCGCCGGGCACCGCGGCGGCGCCTATCGGATCGGCTGGGACTGCGGCAACGGTGCCGCCGGACCGGTGGTCGAGCGACTGACGCGCGATCTGCCCGGCGAGCATCACCTGCTCTACACGGACGTCGACGGCCGCTTCCCCCATCACCACCCCGACCCGACCGAGGAGGCGAACCTCGCCGACCTGCAGCGTCTGGTGCGTGACAAGAGGCTCGATTTCGGCATCGCCTTCGACGGCGACGGCGACCGCATCGGCGCGGTCGACGGCGAGGGTCGCGTGCTGTGGGGCGACCAGCTGCTCGCGCTGATCATGGCACCGGTGCTCGCCGCCTGCCCCGGCGCGACGGTGGTCGCCGACGTCAAATCCTCGCAGTATCTGTTCGACCGGATCGCCGCCCTGGGCGGCCGGGCGGTGATGGGATCGACCGGCCATAGCCTGATGAAGGAGGCGATGATCGCGCACGATGCGCCGATCGCCGGAGAATTGTCCGGCCATATCTTCTTCCGCCACGGCTGGTACGGCTGCGACGACGCCATATATGCCGCGGTGCAGCTGATTGGTGCCCTCCACGATGCCGGCGTTTCGCTCACCGAGGCGCATGCGACGATGCCGCAGCTGGTCAACACGCCCGACGTCCGCATCCCGGTCGACCCGAGCCGCAAATGGGCGGTGGTCGACGAGGTCCGCGGCCGGCTGGAGGCACGCGGCGCGGAGCCGACGACGATCGACGGCGTCCGGGTGGCCACCGCCGACGGCTGGTGGCTGCTGCGCGCCTCGAACACGCAGGACATGCTGACCCTGCGCGCCGAGGCGGCGGACCGGGCCGGGCTCGACCGGCTGCTCGCCGAGGTCGATGGCGAACTCGCCGCCAGCGGCGTCGTGCGCAATTGACAGCACCGACGCGTCCGATAGGCTTCGACCCTATGGTGGGGACCTATATCGCCGAGCGAGAGGTGGATGCTTTCCGGTCGAGCACCGGCCGCTGGCTGCTGGGCAGCTTCCTCGGCTGGATGACGATCCTCGCCTGCGTGATCGGCGTCGGGCTGGTGATCCTGGCGGTGCGCTGGCTGCAGAATATGGCAACCAGCTATGAGGTCACGGACCAGCGGCTGATCGTCCGGCGCGGGCTGGTGATGAAGTCGATCGACGAGATCGAATTGTACCGGATCAAGGACATCCGCGTCGATTATTCGCTGGTCAACCAGCTCACCGACATCGGCACGATCACCATCACCTCGACCGACCGGACCACCGGCAACGCCCAGTTCGTGCTACGCGACGTGCCCGCCGCCCGGGAACGGCGGGAGGGGATTCGTAAATTGGTCGACCGCGCGCGCCAGCGGCGCGGCGTGCGCGAACTGGACGTCGACGGCGAGGATTGGCGGTAGCGCGTTACTCCTCCCCGCTCGCGGGGAGGGGGACCAGCGAAGCTGGTGGAGGTGCATTTCCGCGAGCGCTGCGTCGCGGGGGGAGCCCCCTCCGTCAGCGCTGTCGCGCTGCCACCTCCCCGTACCGGGGAGGATAGGGCTGGCGATTTGCCCCCCGACAACCCATGTTGGACGCAATGCGTCCCACCCCTCAGATCATCCGCGTCATCGACCTCGAAACCACGGGCAGCGCGCCGCCCGCGCATGGCGTGTGCGAGATCGGCTGGCAGGACGTCGCGCTGCAGCCATCGGGTCGCTGGGAACTGGAAGGCGAAGGTGGCTCGATCCTGGTCAATCCCGGTCGCGCCATCCCGCCGATCACTCAGGCGATCCACCACATCCTCGACGAGGATGTCGCCGAGGCACCGTGGTGGCATGATGTGGCGCGGCGGGTGCTCGATCCCTATCCGCGTCGGGTCGCGCTGGCCGCGCATCGCGCCGATTTCGAGCAGCAATTCTGCACCGCCAATCTGACCCACGGCGCCGACTGGATCTGCACGTGGAAGTGCGCGCTGCGGCTGTGGCCCGACTCGCCCAGTTTCTCCAACCAGGTGCTGCGCTACTGGCGCCGGCCGGACGGCCTCGACCAGCAGCGCGGGCTGCCCGTCCATCGCGCCTTTCCCGACGCCTATGTCACCGCCTTTCACCTGCGCGACCAGCTTAACGAGGCGAGTCTCGCGCAATTGCTGGAATGGTCGCGCGATCCCGGCCTGCTGCCGCGCGTCCGCTACGGCCCGCATCGCGGCAAGGAATGGCGCGAACTGGATCATGAAAGCCTGATGGGTTTCCTGACCGACCGCGATCCCGACATCCGCTTCACCGCCAATGCGGAAATGGACCGGCGCAGCGGCGGCGGCCGGATCGGCCGGGCCGGCGCGCAAGACCTGCTGCTGTAGCGCGCGGTTGCCGGGTCAACCCAGGATAGGCCGACCCCGGCTAGGCAAGCCAGCAGCCCTGCCCTAAGCACGCCAAGTGCTGGCTACCATCCGCAACCGCTTCACCGTCTCGCAGGAACGCTTCGGCCGCGTCATGCTGTCGTTCCTGGCAATCGGCTTCCTCGCCCTGGTCGCAGCCGGGATCGCCGCAGCCTGGGCGACGGCGCGCAACCAGGATCATAGCCGGGCGATCGTCCATACCTATGACGTCGAACTGTCGATCGCGACCGCGCGCCGCCTGATCGAACAGGCGGAGGCGTCGCGCCGCGGCTATCTGCTTACCGCCAATCCCGATTATCGCGACGGCTATCGCCGCTGGTCTGTGCAGCTGCCGCAGGCGCTCGATCGTCTGCAGCGGCTGACCAGCGACAATCCCCGCCAGCGCGCGACCATGGCCGAGCTGCGCCGGATGCTCGGCGCGCTGTTCGCCCTGCGCACCCAGTCGATCGCGCTGATCGAGCAGGGCCAGATGACCGAGGCGATGGTGCTGTTCCATCAGGAAGCCAGCGTCCGCCGCCTGACGATGATCCGCGCTGCCTTCGACCGAATGGCGACGGAGGAACGACGGCTGCTCGCGACCCGCGATGCGGCGCAGCGCGCCAGCCTGCGCACCTTCTACGTCATTCTCGCCGTCGCCGGCGTGCTGCTGGTCCTGGTGATGCTCGCCTCGTTGCTGACCATGATGCGCTACACCCGCGATCTCGCCGCGTCGCGCGACGACCTGCGCCGGTTCAACGAGCATCTCGAGGAGACCGTGCAGGAGCGCACCGCCGACCTCAGCCGCGCCAATGAGGAGATCCAGCGCTTCGCCTATATCGTCAGCCACGATCTGCGCTCGCCATTGGTCAACGTGATGGGCTTCACCGCCGAACTGTCCGCCGCGACGACGCCGCTGGCCGAATTGATCGACCGGGCGGAGGCGGAATGCCCCGGCCTCGTCACCGAGGATGCACGACTGGCGGTCCGCGAGGACCTGCCGGAGGCGATCGGCTTCATCCGCGCCTCGACGCAGAAGATGGATCGGCTGATCAACGCCATCCTCAAACTGTCGCGGGAGGGCCGCCGCGTCATCGCGCCGGAGCGGATCGACCCGGTCGCGGTGGTCGAGGGGATCGAGGGGTCGATCCGCCACGTGCTCGACGATCGCGGCGTGACGCTGACCATCGAGCGCCCGCTGCCGTCCCTCGTCACCGACCGCGTCGCGCTGGAACAGATCCTCTCCAACCTGATCGAGAACGCCTCCAAATATCTGCAACCTGGGCGGCCGGGTCGGATCGGCGTGGCGGGCGAGGAACGGCGCGGACGGGTGATCCTGTCGGTCACCGACAATGGCCGCGGCATCGATCCCCGTGATCACCAACGGATCTTCGACCTGTTCCGCCGCTCCGGGCCGCAGGACCAGCCCGGCGAAGGCATCGGACTGGCGCACGTCCGCGCGCTCGCCTATCGCCTCGGCGGGACGATCGAGGTGGACAGCACGCTCGGCGAAGGCGCCACCTTCCGCCTTTCCCTCCCCAAGACCTTTGAAGTGCAGGACAGCAAATGAACGCCCACCAATCCGTCGGCATCGTCATGATCGAGGATGACGAAGGCCACGCCCGACTGATCGAAAAGAACATCCGCCGCGCCGGCATCCTGAACGAGATCAAGCATTTCACCGATGGCACCCAGGCGCTCGACTTTCTGTTCGAGGCGCCCGACGGGCCCGCCAAGAACGGCCCGGCGCTGGTCCTGCTCGACCTCAATCTCCCTGACATGAGCGGCACGGACATCCTGGCCAAGATCAAGGCCGAAGGCAGCCCGCTCAAGCGTACGCCGGTCGTCGTGCTGACCACCACCGACGACAAGGTCGAGATCCAGCGTTGCTACGACCTCGGCTGCAACGTCTACATCACCAAGCCGGTGAATTACGAAAGCTTCGCCCAGGCGATCCGCCAGCTCGGCCTGTTCCTGTCGGTGATCCAGGTCCCCGAGATCGAGGAACAGTGAGCACCGATCCCCGCGTCCTGTACATCGACGACGACGCCGGTATCCGGCGGTTGGCGGCGCGTGCCCTGGCGCGGCGCGGCTATCAGGTGACCCTGGCCGACGGCGGCGCGGAGGGTCTGGCGCTGGCGACGGCGGAGCCGTTCGATCTGGTCGCGGTCGATCATTACATGCCGGGGATGGACGGGCTGGAGACGCTGGCCCGGCTCGCCGCTTTGCCGTCGCCGCCGCCGGTCGTCTATGTCACCGGCTCGGACGAGGGACGGATCGCGGTCGCGGCGCTGAAGGCGGGCGCGGCCGACTATGTCGTGAAGACGGTCGGCGAGGATTTCTTCGACCTGCTCGCCGCCATCTTCGCCCAGGTGCTCGACGCCTCGCGACTCTCGCGGGAGAAGGCGCTCGCCGAGGAGGCGCTGCGCGCCAGCAATGCCCGGCTCGAGGCGCTGCTCGGCGAGGTCAACCACCGCGTCGCCAATTCGCTCCAGCTTGTCTCGGCGATGGTCCGGCTGCAGGCGAGCGGCGTCGCCGATCCCGCCGCGCGCGCCGCGCTGGAGGACACGCAACGCCGTATCGGCGCGATCGCGCAGGTGCACCGCCGCCTCTATTCGGCGAACGATGTCGAGAGCGTCGACATGCGCGACTATCTCGGCTCGCTGATCGAGGAATTGAGCGAAACCCTGTCGAGCGACAGCGCGCCGCACCGGCTGCGTCTTGCCGCCGACCCGATCCGTCTGCCGACCGACCGCGCCGTGTCCTTGGGCGTGATCGTCACCGAACTGGTCACCAATGCGTGTAAATATGCCTATCCGGGCAGTGGCGGCGAGGTGCGCGTCGCGCTGACACAGCTGGACGACGCCTTCTTCCTGCTCGCGGTCGAGGACGACGGCTGCGGCATGCCGGCCGAGGCGGCGCCGAAGGGTACCGGGCTTGGCACGCGGATCATCCGCTCGATGGCGCAAAGCCTGCAGGCCGCCGTCGAATATGAGCCGTGCGAGCGCGGCGTCCGTGCGGTGCTGCGCGGGGCGGTCGGCTAGGCTCCAGCCACCGTCGCCGCTTACATCGTCCGAGGATCGGGGCCGATCCGCTGCTGCCGGTCGAGCCCGTCGATTGCCGCGACATCCTCCGCCGGCAGCGTCAGTTCCTGTGCCGCGACATTGTCGCGCAGATGCTCGGGGTCCGCCGCCTTGGGGATTACCGACAGGCCATGGGCGAGGTGCCAGGCGAGGATCACCTGCGCCGGCGAGCGGCCATGTTTGTCCGCGATGCCGGCGATCGTCGCGTCGCGCAGCAGCTCGCCGCCTTGGCCGAGCGGGCTCCAGCTCTGCGTGACGATGCCGTGCCGTTCGTGAAAGGCGCGTTCCTCGCGGCGCTGGTGATGCGGGTGCAGCTCGATCTGGTTGACCGCGGGCACGACGCCGGTCGCATCGATGATCCGCTCGAGATGGTCGGGCAGGAAGTTGGACACGCCGATCGATCGCGTCTTGCCGGCATCGCGCAGCTTCACCAGCGCCTGCCACGCTTCGACATAGCGATCCTGCCCCGGCGACGGCCAATGGATCAGATACAGGTCGACGCTGTCGCGGCCGAGCAGCGCCAGGCTCTCGTCGAGCGCCGCCTCGGCATCGCCCTGCCGGTCGTTCCACAATTTGGTGGTCAGGAACGCCTCCTCGTCGGTCATCCCCTCGCCGACGCCGCGTTCGTTGCCGTAGATCGCCGCCGTGTCGATCAGCCGCACGCCGAGGTCGAGGGCGCGGCGCACGGCCATCGCCGCCTGCGAATCCGGAATCTGCCAGGTGCCGAAGCCGAGCCGCGGCATCGTGCGGCCATCGTTGAGGGTAAGATCGTCCATCCGCCCCAAGCGCTTAGCGCGCACGCCGGTTCCCCCTTCCCTTACCCCTCGGGATCGGCCAAGCGCGGGTCCCATGTTCGAAAAGATCCTGGGCGTCCTTGCCACCTTCACCATCTGGGTGATCTCCAGCGGCGGCTATGTCGGCATCGCCATCCTGATGGCGATCGAAAGCGCGTGCATTCCACTGCCGTCGGAAATCATCATGCCGTTCGCCGGCTATCTGGTCTCGACCGGTCGCTTCGACCTCTATCTGGCGGCGACCGCGGGGGCGATCGGCTGCAACATCGGATCGATCGTCGCCTATGAGATCGGCAAGCGCGGCGGCCGGCCGGTGGCCGAACGCTGGGGCCGCTATCTACTAATCGGCCCGGGTGAGCTCGACGCGGCGGACCGGTTCTTCGCCCGCTGGGGCAGCATCGCCGTGCTGATCGGGCGATTGCTCCCGGTGATCCGCAGCTTCATCGCCTTTCCGGCCGGTGTCGCGCGGATGCGGCTGGTGCCGTTCCACGTCTATACCTTCCTCGGCTCCTGGCCCTGGTGCTTCGGCCTCGCCTGGGTCGGCATGAAGCTCGGCAGCAAGTGGAACAGCGATCCCCGGGTCAAGGCGGCCTTCCACCGTGCCGACTTGCTGATCGGTATCGTCCTCGTCGCATTGGTCGCCTTCTACTTCTGGCACCGCGTCCGCGGCCTCAAGCGCGCGCCGCACGCCTGACGCTGGCGACCAGCCAGCCGAGCATCGGCAGCGCAAGCGCCGCCCACCAGGCCAGGCCGAACCACGGCGACCAGCCGAACCATTCGCTGGCTACCGTGCGCAGCTCGCCGTCGGCGAACCGCCCGGCCAGCACCCAGTCCCACAGCGGGAAGGGTGTCGTCGGCGGCGCGAAGATCTCTGCGGCGGCGATGGCGGCATTGAGCGCGATCGATCCGCCGAGCAGGATCGCCGCCGCGATTCGCGAACGGCGCCCCGGCAGGATCGACCAGAGGGCGGCCAGGCCCACCGCCAGCGGCGCCACGGCCGGCATGGCGAGGCGCGGACCGGTCGTGTTGCCCCCTTCCCAATAGACATAGGCCGCGTTGACGAGCAGCGTGACCACGGCCGTCGCCATGCAGGTCAGGGCGAGGCCCCGGCGCGCGCCCTCGCCGTACAAGGCTGTGAGTCCGAACGGCGCGAGCAGCAGCACCGGCGCCACCCAGACCAGGCCGACCTTCCAGCCGACGAGGATCGCCGCCAGTGGTCCGGTGCGCGGCCAAATCAGCCCGAACAGCCCCTGATGCATGCCTTCCCACCCGACCACGCCGGAATAAGCGACGCGGAACGGCGTGCCGAAGACGAACAGATTGTAGCCGAGCACCGGCAGCACGCCGATCGCCGCGCCGCAGAATAGCAGGGCGATGAGGCGCGGCCAGTCAGGCCGTCGATCGAAGCGCAGCATGGCCCAAAGGCCGATCGCGCTGCCGGCGAGGATCGCCTGATGCTCGATCGCCACCGCTCCGCCCAGCGCCAGTCCGGCGAGCAGCGCCTGCCGCCCCCCGCCCCGCCAGATCGCCAAAAGCGCGATCAGGTAGAGGGCCGCGACCGGCGCATGCCCCATGACGGTCGTCGACCAGCCCCAGATCGGCGTGCCGAGCGCAAAGCCCAGGCTGGCGAACAATCCCGCCGCCGCGCTGCCGGCGGTCGCCAGAGCGAGGTCGAACAGCGCCACCGCCGCCAGCGCGGTCAGCACCGCCGCGCCACTTGCCGCGGCAAGCCGGGTGCGCAAGCGCAGCATCCGCTCGAATGCGGGCCCGACCGGCAGCACGCCGAAATCGGTGCCACGCTGCCCCGTCATCCAGTCCGCCACTACCACCGCGGGCAGCGCGAGCAGCGTCATGCCAGGCGCCTTGTCGAGGTAATAATGGCCGTCGAACATCGCCTTGTCGATCGTTTGCGACTGGTAGCGATCGATCGCGCCACCTTCGCCCTCCGCCAGGCTCATCGCCGCGAACATCCGCGTCGCATTGTTCGGATTGAGTTCCCACGAGCCGAACCAGGCGCAGCTGAACCAGACGAGCGCGAACAGGACGATGCGGATGCCGCGCATCGCGATCAGCCGAACAGCCAGTGGCCGAGCATCCGCCCGAACGGGAAGGTGAACACCCCCGCGATCAGCAGGGCGCCCGTCACCATCGCACGGACGCCCCGGCGGTGGCGGTCGACGCGATGCGTGCGGGCGGCGTGCCAGAGCAGCGGCACCTGCACCAGCGTGAAGGCAGAAAGCAGGTGGATCAGGCTGAAGCCGCCATGATTGGTCTGGCGGATGCCGAAGGACAGGGCTGCGGTCAGCACCATCGCCACGACCCAGATCGTGCCGAGCCGGCGATGGCGACGGTCGCCGCGGCGCCCCAGCAGCATCACCGGCGTCAGCGCCAGCGCGACGATGATCGTGGCGAGATGCGCCCAGACCAGCATCGGCACCCGCCCCCAGTCGGCCTGGCCGCGGGCGATCGCCACCAGCACGACGGCGAGCAGCAGTGCGGCGGCGTAAGCGAGGATCCGCTCGTAGCCGTCCGCGGCGAAAGGCATCCGTGGCCGAAGTTGGTCGATCGTCGTTGCCACGGCATCCCCCTCTGCGGCCTCTCCTCCAGACTATCCCCTCGACACGCGATGCGAAAGGAGGTGGCCGCGTTCCGCTTACGTCTCTTCGTCATCCCGGACTGGTTCCGGGATCCACCGTGCCGCAAACTCATCGACCGTTCGGCACGATGATCAGTGGATGCCGGAACTAGTCCGGCATGACGAAGGAGGGAACGGCACCAAAGCCCCCCTCACTGCCCCCAGGTCGCTTCCGCCTTCTGCTGTTTGCGCTCTTCTCTCGCCGCGCGCGCCTGTTGGGCGAAACAGCCGGACTGGCCGCCGGCGCCGACAACCGAGCAACTGCCGGTGCTCGACACGCCGACACCGGTATCGAGCACGCCCTTGGCGCGTGCCGCCCAGCTCTGATTCTGCGGCGTGATCTGCAGATCGCGCAACTCCTTAGGCACGCGATATTGCTCCTGCGCGCTGCGCCGCTCGCACACCACGATCTCCGCGCCGTCGCTGTTCGTCGGGCAACGCTCGTTGCCGTAGAGGACCAGCACGCCGTTGATCGGCGCGCGCTTGGCGACCTCGCCCGGCCCCTGCACCGGCTTGGGCTTGACCGCACCGGGTAGCGCCGGCGCCGGGGTGACGAACAGCGGCTTGGCGTCGGCGGCGCTCGTCGCCGGGGCCGCGGTGGTCGCGGCCGGCGTGCTACGCTGCTGCGCCACCGCCGGCGTGGCCATGGCCAGCACGGCCAGGGTCAGGGAAAGACGCATCACCAAACTCCCGTCAGATCCTCTTGGCAGCCGCGATCGCCACCTTGCACCCCATCCGGATCAGCCCGAACATCACCGGATAGGCGATCGCATTTTCCGCACCCGCGCCGATCGCATGGTCGCGATGCTCCAATTCCTCCGCCTGGAAATCGGCGATCGCTTCCGACAGAACGGGCTCGCTGTCGCCAAGCTCGTCGAGCTGCGCCTGATAATGTTTGTCGATCTCGGTCTCGACCGCCGCGGTGCAGGCCATCGCCGCCTCCGGGCCGATCGCCGCGGTCACCGCGCCGAGCGCGAAGCCGGCGACGTTCCAGAACGGCTGGAACAGCGTCGGGCGAACGCCGCGTTCCGCGATCAGCCGGTCAAAGAAGGCGCGATGCCGCTCCTCCTGCACCGCCATATGGTGGATCGCCCGGCTGGCGGGATGGCGGTCGCCGAGCACCGCGAGCTGCCCCGCATAAATGCGCGTCGCGCCATATTCGCCCGCCTGATCGACGCGGATCATCGCCTCGACCGGCTCGCGCCGGTCACCCGGTTTCCAACTCATCGGCTCTTCCTCATCAGCACGAGGACGGTGAACGCGCCGGCGAGCGAGAAGATCGCATTGAAGCCGGCGAGCGAGACGCCGGCGAGCGTCCACTGGGGCGCGTCGCAGCGCACGATCGGCGCCTTCATCAGCGCGTCGAGCCGCGCCGCCGCATCGAGCCCGCGCAGGTCGACGGTGGAGGTGCAGGCGGTGAAGCCGTTCCACCAATGATATTCGACGCCGGCATGCAGCACGCCGATCACACCCGATACCGCGACCAGCAGTGCGGCGACGATCACCAGCGCCTTGGCGACGCTACGCTGCGGCACCACAAACGCGAGCAGGGCGAAAGGCAGCGCGGCATAATGCGGCCAGCGCTGCCAATGGCACATCTCGCACGGGTACAGGTGCCCGAACAGCTGCGATCCCCAGGCGCCGGCAAGCAGCGCGGCAGGGAGCAGCAGCGCGATCCACCGCGCGAGCCGTTGGTTGCGGGTCATTGCGCCGGCGCGGGCGTCTTGACCGGCCGCGGCGCGGTCGCCGCCGCCACCTGCGTCGGGCCGCCGAGCCGTGCAACGGTCTTCAGCGCATAATAGAGCTGGAAGTCGTCGATGCCCTGCTTCTTCAATTGCTCCGCGGTCATGCCGAAGCGCGGATCGTCCTTGTTGTCCTCTTCGAGGATCTTGTCGTCCGCCTTGACCTCGTTGATCAGGTGGCGGCGCAGGTCCGCCTCGCGGAAGACGGGGCGCGTCTTGAAATCGGGGTCGCTGATCTGCGGCACCTTGATGTCCGGCTCGATGCCGCCTTCCTGCACGCTGCGCCCCGACGGGGTGTAATAGCGCGCGGTGGTCAGGCGCAGCGCGGTCTTGGGCCCGAGCGGCAGCAGCGTCTGTACCGATCCCTTGCCGAAGCTGCGCTCGCCCATGATCAACGCGCGGTGATGATCCTGCAACGCGCCGGCGACGATCTCGGAGGCGGAGGCGGTGCCGGGATTGGTCAGCACGATCACCGGCAGGCCGTGCGCGTCGTCGCCCGGCTTGGCGAAATAGCGCTCGATATCGGTCTTCTCGCGGCCGCGCTGCGAGACGATCTCGCCATGGTCAAGGAAGGCGTCGCTGACCGCGATCGCCTGCGTCAGCAAGCCGCCGCCATTGTCGCGCAGGTCGACGACGTAGCCGAGCGGGCGGTGGCCCAGGCTCTTGTCGATCGCCATGATCGCCGCGCGCGTGTCGGCGCCGGTATTCTCGGAGAAGGTATTGATGTTGATGTAGCCGACCTGGCCGCGCACCTCCCATTTCACCGGCTTCTGCACGATCACCTCGCGCGTCATGGTGACGTCGATCGGCTTGTCGTGGCCGGGACGGACCAGCGTCAGGCTGATCTTGGACCCCGGCTTGCCGCGCATCAGGCCGATCGCCTCGTCCAGCGTGTCGCCGTAGATCAGCTTGCCGTCGATATGGGTGATATAGTCGCCCGACTTGACGCCGGCGCGATAGGCGGGCGTGTCCTCCTGCGGGGCGACGACCTTGACCGCGCCGTCCTCCATCTGGACGGTCAGGCCGAGCCCGCCATAATTCCCCTCGGTCTGGATGCGCAGATTGTCATAGTCGAGCGCGTCGACGTAGCTGGAATGGGGATCGAGCGCCGCGAGCATGCCCTGGATCGCGCCCTTGATCAGCGTCTTGTCGTCGACCTTGTCGACGTAATCGGCCTTCACGCGGTTGAACACGTCGAGGAACTGATCGAATTCGCGGTAGGTGTCGGTGTCGACCGCGGCCATGGCCTGGGTCGCGAGCGGTATCAGGCAAAGCGAACCGAGGATCGCGGTCGCGGTAAGCAGCGGACGGGCCATCGAAAATCCTGAAGGCGACAAAAGCGGACCTGATCCTAGCGGGTATCGGATGACAATCAAAGCACGGCGGCGCTGAACGGCGGGTGAGCGGCGCCCCGCGATCAGCCGAGCAGCGCGACGATATCCATCGGCCGGCCACGGCGCCGCAGTTCCACCGTCACCTCGGGCTCGGCGCCCGAGCCGGCCCGACCGATCGGCGCGCCGGCCGCGACCCGCTGGCCCGGCCTGACCGCCGCACGGCCCAGACCGGTGACCAGCGACGTCCAGCCGTCACCGTGATCGACGATGACGATCGTGCCATAGTCGCGGAAGCGGCGGGCGTAGCGGATCGTCCCCGCCGCCGGCGCGATCACCATGGCGCCCGGCCGCACGGCGAGCGTCAATCCGCGTGCCCGTACGCCGGCGGCGGACAGTTCGTCCAAGCCCGTCACCAGCCGCCCCTGCACCGGCAGCCGATAGACGCCGCGCGGCCGCGCCGGGGCTCGTGCGCCCGGCGCCAGCGGGCGCGGCAGCGGACCGGGCAAGGCGGCAAGGTCGGCGGCGGTCGCCTGCGCGACATCGCCCTCGGCCAGCCGGTCGACCAGATCGCGCGCCCGTTCGCCCAGCGCAAGGGCGCGATCCTCCTCGCTCATCGCGCCGCGGCCCAGCGCCTGGCTGCGCGAACGATGCGCCGCTTCCGCCTGGGCCAGCGCGGTCCGGTCGGCCTCCAGCCGCGCCCGCCCCTCGCGCAGCGCCGCGGCGGCGGCGGCGGCACTCACCTGTAGCGACCGGGTGCGGTCGATCGCGGCCCGCACGTCCGTGGTATCGGCGCGGATCACCGGCAGCGCACCGCCAAGCACGGCGCGGACATGGACGAGGTCGTCGACCGATCCCGGCTGCGCCACCGCCGCCACCGTCGGCCGCCGCGCCAGCGATTGGAGCGCCGCCAGCAACCGTGCCAGCGGTGCCTGTCGGGTCGCCAGATCGGCCTGTTGCTCGGCAAGCAATCGGGCGACCATCGCGCTGCGGGTCCGGGCGGCGGTCAGATTCGCCTCCGCCGCCGTGACCCGCGCCGCCAGGGCGACCTCCTCCGCACGCGCGCGCTCCGCCGCCCCGCGCTCCGCCGCCGCCCGCTTGGCCAGGGCTTCGGCTCGCGCCGCCGCCGCCACCGATTCGCGCTTCGCCATCGCCAGCCGCATGCGCTGGTCCGCGAGCGACTGTCCGCTCGCCGCGACGCTGCCGGACAGCAGCAACGCCGTCGCGAGCCACAGCGCCGGTTGGGGGCGGCGAGTCCGCCAATCGCTGATCAAACCGCCGCTAGGAAGCCACGGGGCCATCATCGCGCCCTACCCTTCCCGATGGTAGGGATGCCCCGCCAGGATGCTGGTCGCGCGGAACAATTGCTCGGCCAGCATCGCCCGCGCCAGCAGGTGCGGCCAGGTCGCGCGGCCGAAGGACAGCAACAGGTCCGCCTCCGCCCGTTCGGCATCGCCGAAGCCGTCCGCCGCGCCGATCAGGAAGCGGGCCTCGCGCACGCCGTCGTCGCGCCAGCGTTCCAGCCGTCGGGCGAAGTCGAGCGAGCCGAGCACCTCACCCTTTTCGTCGAGCAGCACCCGCCGCGTCTGCGCTTCCAGCGGCGGCATGCGACCGCCGGTGTCGGGCAGTTCGGAGATACGCGTCGGCCAGGCGATCCGCTTCAGATAGCGGTCGACCAGATCGGCTTCGGGCGAGCGCCCGATCCGGCCGCGCGCGACGATATGAAGAAGGATGCTCAGGCCTGCGTCGGCTGGCCCGGCGCCGCCGGGGCCTCACCGAACTGCCACATCCGCTCCAGATTGTAGAAGGAGCGAACCTCGGGACGGAACAGGTGAACGATCACGTCACCGGCGTCGAGCAGCACCCAATCGGCCGCGGGCAGCCCCTCGATGCGCACGATGCGGCCGAACTCGGCCTTGATCTTCTCGGCGAGCTTGGTCGCCATCGACGCGACCTGGCGCGTCGAACGGCCACTGGCGATCACCATAAAATCGGCGATCGACGATTTGCCGGCGAGCGGGATCGATACCGCCTCCACCGCCTGGTCATCGTCGAGGGAGGCCATCACGAGTCGATGCAGCGCCTCGACCTCGGCCGGATCGGACATCGGCGCGGCACGCGAGGGTGCAGCCTGGGGGGTCGTCGCCAAGTTAGCTCCTGGGTTGCTGGACCGGTTGGCGCCGGTGCCAGTCGGGATCGGCCGCGCGGGCCGCGGTCGCGGACGTCGGGTCGGGGCGGAAGTGCAGCAGCACGAGGGCCGGCAATCTCCACGTCGTCCAATCGTTCGCCTGGTCTGCGGGCCGTTGGAAGCGTCGCAGCCAGCCCATCGCGACACTCGCGAGGGCCTTATCATCATACCCCGGACGGGCGATCACCGCAATCGGCATCGTGCGGGCGACCTCGCGCCAGCCGCGCCAGCGGTGGAACTGCGCCAGATTGTCCGCCCCCATCAGCCAGATGAAGCGCGTCTTGGGGTAGCGGCGGCGCAGCTTGCGCAGCGTGTCGAGCGTGTAGCGCGTGCCGAGCCGGACCTCGATGTCGGTCGCACGGATCGGCGCGCGCCGCGCCATCGCCCGCGCCGAGCCGAGCCGTGCGGCGAACGGCGCCATGTCCGGTGCGCCGTCCTTCAGCGGATTGCCCGGCGAGACCATCCACCACGCCTCGTCGAGATCGAGAACGCGGATCGCCGCCAGCGTGATCCGCCGATGCCCACGATGCGCCGGGTTGAACGAGCCGCCAAGCAGTCCGATGCGGGTCAAGACGGCAGCTGCCAGTCCTCGCGTTCGTGATGCACGCGCAGCACTTCCACAGCGTTCCCGACTATCCGATAGCGAAGCAGATAGGGGCTATTGCGCACCCGCAGCAGTCGGTGTCCGCTCGGCAACGGCCTCCCGGCACGCGGAAAGTCACGCAGGAAAGCCGCCCGCGCCCGCACCGCGCTGATCAGACGCAGCGCAACCCCGGGATTGGCCTCTTTCGACAGCCATTCGTCGATACCACGAATGTCCCCCAGTGCGGGCAGCGTCCATTTCACCCGCATTGCGCGCGATATTTGGCAATCATCGCATCGAGTTCGGCCATGACGTCCTCGTGCGACACGAATTCACCACGATCGGCGGCATCCACACCCGCCTGGATGAAGGCGTCGAAATCGTCGTCGGTTTCCGCCGCGCGCCGGATCGCCTCGGCCGCGAATTCGGGGCCGGTCATGCCACGGCGGCTGGCGACGCGTTCGACCATCGCCATCGTTTCGGCATCGATTTCGGTGGTGATCGGCTGAAGGCTGGCCATGGTTGCCATATAGGCGATACGCCGCCCCCGCTCAACTCAACCGCGCACCTGCCCAGTGCCGCGGCCGATCCATTTGTATGTCGTCAGCCCCTCCAGCGCCACCGGCCCGCGCGCGTGAAGCCGCCCGGTCGCGATGCCGATCTCCGCGCCAAGGCCGAATTCGCCACCGTCGGCGAATTGCGTCGAGGCGTTCCACAAGACGATCGCCGAATCGACCGCGGTCAGGAAGCGCTCCGCCACGGCCGGGTCGTCCGCGACGATCGCATCGGTATGGTGCGAGCCATGCGCGGCGATATGGGCGATCGCCTGCTCGACTCCGTCGACCATCGCGACTGAGGCGATGGCGTCGAGATATTCGGTGTCCCAATCGGCCGCGTCGGCGATGGCGACGCCAGGCACCAGCGCCGCGGCGTGATCGTCGCCACGCACCTCGCACCCCGCATCGCGCAAGGCTGCGATCAGCGCGCCCGCATCGGCGAAGGCCCGGTCGATCAGCAACGTCTCCATCGCCCCGCAGATGCCGGTACGGCGCAGCTTGGCGTCGAGCACGATCCGCCGCGCCATCGCCGGGTCGGCAGACGCATCGACATAGACGTGGTTGATGCCGTCGAGATGCGCGAGCACCGGCACCCGCGCCTCCGCCTGCACCCGCGCGACCAGGCTCTTGCCGCCGCGCGGCACGACCAGGTCGATGACCCCGTCCGCGGCCAGCATCGCCCCTACTGCGGCGCGGTCGGTGGTCGGCACCAGCTGCACCGCATCCGCCGGCAGTCCTGCCGCCGCGAACCCCTGCGCCAGCGTCGCATGGATCGCGGCGTTGCTGTGCACCGCCTCCGATCCGCCGCGCAGGATCGCCGCATTGCCGGCCATGACGCACAGCGCCGCGGCATCGGCGGTGACGTTGGGCCGCGATTCGTAGATGATGCCGATCACCCCGATCGGCACCCGGACGCGCGACAGTTCCAGCCCGTTCGGCCGCGTCGTCCAGTCGATCACCTGCCCGACCGGATCGGCGAGCCCGGCGACCACTTCCACCCCCGCCGCCATCGCGGCGATCCGCCCCTCGTCGAGCCGCAGCCGGTCGAGCATCGCCCCCGACAGGCCGCGTTCGGTCGCCGCGGCCATGTCCTGCGCATTGGCATCCGCGATCGCCGGCGCCTCGGCGCGCAGCGCCGCCGCCGCCGCCCGCAGCCCGTCCGCCTTGCGCGTAGTCGGCAGCCCCGCCAGCGACGTGGCGGCGGTGCGGGCACGGCGTCCCATCTCGGCGATCAGCATGGCGGGGTCGGTCATCGTCCCTTTGCTAACACGCTGATCCCCCTTGCGCCACGCCGCGGGCCTTGCCACCCTCCCGTCCCATGTCGGGGGATATCGCTGCAGCAGCAGACATCGTCACGGGTGCGCTCGCCGCCCGTTCCATCGAACCGTCCGCGGGGGAGGCGCACGGCCACGGCCATGCCGGCGCGCTGTGCCTCAATTGCGGGACTCGTTTGATCGGTTCGCACTGTCACGCCTGCGGCCAGTCGGCGCACGTCCATCGCTCGGTCGGCGCGATCGGGCATGAGATCGCCCATGGCGTCTTCCATTTCGAAGGCAAGATCTGGCGGACGCTGCCGATGCTGATCATGCGCCCGGGCGAACTGACCCGCCGCTACATCGCGGGCGAGCGTGCCCGCTTCGTTTCGCCGCTCGCCCTGTTCCTGTTCACCGTCTTCCTGATGTTCGCGACGATCAGCGCGCTGGGCGGCGACATCGCCGAACTGGCGACGCCGGGTGAGATCGGTCGGCATGTCGTCGGCCTCGCCAAGGGCGTCGAGCGGGTCCAGCACCAGCTCGACGAGGCGCAGAAGTCGCGGGCGGAGCTGGTCGCGGCGGGCAAGTCGACGGCCAAGATCGATCAGAGCATCGCCGAGCTGCAAACCGCGGTCACCGCCCTGAAGCGCACGCAGGCGGGTACCGCCGGCGACGGCGATCGGTCCGACTTCACCTTCACCAACGCCCGGACCGGCTGGGACAAGCTCGACCACGGTCTGGAAAAGGCCAACAAGAACCCCGGCCTCGCGCTCTACAAGCTGCAATCCAGCGCGTACAAATACAGCTGGCTGCTGATCCCGATCTCCACCCCCTTCGTCGCCCTGCTGTTCCTGTGGCGGCGGCGGTTCGGCCTGTACGACCATGCGATCTTCGTCACCTACAGCCTCGCCTTCATGATGCTGATGGTGATCGCGCTGATGCTCGGCGGGGTCATCGGCCTGTGGCCCGGCTTCATCGTGTTCACGGTGTTTCTGCTGCCGCCGATCCACATGTACCGCCAGTTGCGCGGCGCCTATTCGCTCCGCCGCGTCTCCGCACTGTGGCGGACGGTGGCGCTGCTGGTCTTCGCCTGGACCGCACTGATCGCCTTCGTCACGCTGCTGCTGCTCCACGGCCTGACCGACTAGGGTCTGATCCCCTGACGTGGAAGCGGCACCGGCCCCGATCCAACTTGGTGGATCGGACCCTAAGCCCTACAAGCCATAGCGCTTGGCGCGGTCCGGCAGCGTGCGGTCAACGGCACGCGCCGCGGCGAGATCGGCATCGGCCTGAGCAATCTGCCCCTGGCGCCGCTCCACCACCGAGCGGCCGTAGAGCGACCAGCCGAGCTTGGGGTTGATCGCCAGCGCCGCCGCGAAATCCCGGCTCGCCGCGGCATCGTCGCCCTGGCGCAGCGCGACCAGGCCGCGACTGTCGAGGAACGACGCATTGCTCGGCACCGCACGCACCGCCGCATCGCAATCGCTGCGCGCCTTGTCGAGATCGCGATTGGCGAGGACGCGCGCCCAGCAGCGGCCGTTCTGCGCCTGGCTGCGATGCGCGTCGTCGCGATGCGTCGCCAGCCAGCTGTCATATTGACCGATCGCCGCGTCGAAGGCGTCGGCGGCCGAATAGAGCTGGCCGAGCGCCATACGCCGCGCGTCCTCGCGCGGCAGCCGCGCGCTGATCGCGTCGAGGTCGCTGATGCTGCCCCCCAGATTGCCGGCGCGCAGCCGCACCTGGGCGCGAATCAGCTGCGCCTCGAGATCGTTGGGATCGAGCGTCAGCGTCGTGTTGAGGTCGTCGAGCGCGAGCACCGGTCGCCGCTGCGCCAGATAGACGAGCGCCCGCTGGCGCGGAAAGCGCGGATCCTTCGGCGCCAGCGTAATCGCCTGGGTATAGGCATCGATCGCATGCGGCAGGTCGCGCTGGGTCTGGAACATCGCCGCGCGTCGCGCCCAGCCGTCGGCATCGGTCGGCGCCGCCTCGGGCGCGCCGGAGGCGACGACGCTGCCGGCCGGGTCGATATGCGCGCCCATGTCGAACAGCCGGCCGCCGGTGTAGGTGAAATACATCCGCCGCTGCGCGTTCGACACGAAGATGCGGTGCGAGATGAAATAGTCGGCACCGATCAGCATGTCGGTGTCGAGATCGCCGAGATCGGCGATGCGCAGCCGGACGTTGTGCAGTTCCTCGTCGCCGATCTTGATCACGGCGAACTTGCCGATCCAGCCCTGCACCACGCGCTTGCCGAGCCCGGTCTGCCAGCCGGCCGTCTCGACGCCGGGATCGCCGGGATGGACGCCCGCCTTGGCCGCCGCGCGCAGCGTCACCACCGTCTGCGCCGCACCGGTGTCGAAGGTCGCGCGCAGCTTCGCGCCGTCCAGCTCGACCGCGCCGACCGTATGGTTGCGTGCGGCTTCCTTGCTTTCGATCGGCAGGGCGAAGAACGGCTTGCCCGCGCTCCAATAGGCCAAGGCGGTCTTGCCGCAGCCCGTCGTCTTGAACAGCCGCACCGCGCCGTCGGGCAAATCATATTCGACGTCCGCCAGCCCGAGCACGTTCTGGCCGAGCAGCCCTGTCTGGCCGATGTCGGTGCCGCCGACGACGAACTGGACGTCGTTCAGGTCGAACCCCGCCAGGCCGAAATGACGGACGCGCGCGACGCTGGCATCGCTGGTGCCGCCGATGCCGCGCAGCCGCAGGCCGCCGGGCATGTTGACGGCGGGAAGGTCGAGCGCCTTGGCGACCGGCGGCGAGATCGTGCTGAAGAAGGCGCCGCTGTCGACGATGAAGGGCGCGGGCTTGCCGTTGATCGTGGTCTGCACGATCGGGCGTAGCCCCTGCATCGTCACCGCCAGCTCGGCCACCTTGCCGACCTTGCAGGTCTCCGCCGCCGCCGGGGCGGCGGTCGCCACCGCCAGAACCGCGATCGCCATGCCGACACCGTTTCGCATCCCACCCCCCTGTCACCGCCCATCGGGTCGACCGGCAGCATCGCCGATCAGGGTAGAAGCGCAAGCTGACAATCGGCTTACAGCATTGGCTTGCCGCCCGGCCGGCGTTCCCTGGCCAGCCGCGCGTCGAGCGCAATGCGCCCGGCGGCGGCATAGTCGCGACACGCGGTCGGCGAAGCGAGTGGCTTGCGGCCATCGAGCCGCGCGTACAGGTCGCTGGCGCCCGGATGCGGGGTGACGATCAGCTCGCACGGCAAAGCAGCGACCGTCGCCAGCGCGGCCCGGAAGCGGCTGACATAGGCCGGGTGATCGGTGAAGCGATAGGCGTCGGTCGATACGGCGCTGACACTGTCGGCATAAACGACGCGGCGACAGGTCGTGCCGGCGCAACTGCGCCACGTCCATGACGTGCTGCCCGGCGCATGGCCCGGCGTCGCGTGCGCGGTCAGACGCAGATCGCCCAGCGTCACCACGCCATTGTCGCGGACGACCCGGTCGACGCGGACGCCGGCGAATTCCGGCCGGTTCGACGTTCGCTGCGGATCGTCCGCCGCCGGCACCGCGCGCTCCAGCATCGGTCGAGCCACCATGGTCGCGATCATCTGCGCGCCCGTCGCCCGCTTCAGCGCGGCGAGCCCGCCGGCATGGTCCTGATGCTCGTGGCTGGACAGCAGGATCTTGACGTCCCCCGGCCGCAGACCCAACCGCCGGATATTGGCGAGGATGTTCGGCACTGCCTGCGCCGTCGCCGCGTCGATGACGATCGCTCCGGCCGACCCGACGATCAGCGGCACGGTGATCCCGCAGCTGCCGATGTCGTAGACATTGGCGAAGATGCGGATCGGCGGGGCGGAATCGGCCCAGCCTTCCCTGCCCGCACAGGCGCGGCGGTGCTCGGCGATGCTGGCCGGATGCAGCGCGGTCGGCGCTGCGGTCGCACCGGGCGATGCGGCTGCCGCCAGCATGACGATTGAGGCCGTGCGCATGACGTGTCTCCCCTAGGTTGGGCGCGTCCGACGCGCTCGCCCCGCCCGCTTACGCCAGACGTCCGCTCCGCAGAAGCCGGCGCGCGATCCGGCCGGTCAGGAGGGACGCGCCGCGCCGGTCCATCGCGTCCGTCGCGTTCCTGTGCGGGCATGGCCGCTGTACGGCAGACTCGTCAGCACAGCCGAACGTCCCGCCGCGCAGGGCGCCTTTGCCGAGGCATGGCGTGGACATGACGCATCCACCCGACCTCGTTAAAGCCGCCCGCTCACTCCCTCACCCGCACGGAAAGCGCTTGGCCAGCACCCGCGCATAGCCGTCCTTGAGCGGCAGCCGCTTTTCCGCCGGGGTCAGCTCGTCGAGCCCCGACAGCATGTCGAGAATGCCGAGCGATTCGCCCTCCGGGATACAGGCGATCGGCGGCTTGCCCGCCGCGGCGCGGGCGGCGCGATCCGCCTTCAGCTCGCGCGTCGCCGCATCCGCCTCGGCCTTCAGCATCGGATAGTCGGGGTTGGTCAGCGCGGTAAACGGATTGGCGCGCAGCGGCGCAGCCTTGGTCAGGAAGGTCCCGACCGTGATCGCCGCCGCGGCGGGCGAGGCGACGAGCAGCGGAGCGGCCACGGCGGCCGCAAGAAATACTGGCAATCTGAACGACATCGGCGGCACTCCACCAGAGGAATGCCGCCGCTTAGTCGGATCAAACTGACGCCGGGCTGAACCGGTCCGGTCGTATCCCGTTCAGGCGCCGAGTGGGCTCGGCTGGCCGAACGGGCCGCCGGGACGACGCGTCTTGGGGATCGAGGTGCCGGCGCGCGGCACATTCGACTTGGGACTGGGATCGGGCCGGCCGATCTCCTCGCCCGCAATCAGCTTCTTGATCTCGTCGCCGGACAAAGTCTCATATTCGAGCAGCGCACCGGCGAGCAGATGCAGCTGATCGACATGCTCGGTCAGCACCTGCTTCGCCTTGGTCAGGCCGCCCTCGACGATGCCCTTGATCTCGTCGTCGATCAGTTGCGCCGTCGCGTTCGACATGCGGACCGGCTGGCTCGACGAATAGCCAAGGAAGCTCTCGCCTTCCGGCTGGGCATATTCGACCGGGCCGACCTTGTCCGACATGCCCCATTTGGTGACCATGTCGCGGGCAAGGCCGGTGGCGTACTGGATGTCGCCGGAGGCGCCGCTCGACACCTTGTCGTAACCGAAGATGATCTCCTCGGCGACGCGGCCGCCCATGCTCACCGCCAGGTTGGCGTACATCTTGTCGCGATGGTAGCTGTAGCTGTCCCGCTCCGGCAGGCGCATCACCATACCCAGCGCACGACCGCGCGGGATGATCGTCGCCTTGTGGATCGGGTCGGACGCCGGCTCGTGCAACGCGACGATGGCATGGCCCGCCTCGTGATAGGCGGTCATCCGCTTCTCGTCCTCGGTCATGACCATGCTGCGCCGCTCGGCGCCCATCATGACCTTGTCCTTGGCCTCCTCGAACTCGGCCATAGCGACCAGCCGCTTCGACTTGCGCGCCGCCATCAGCGCCGCCTCGTTGACGAGGTTGGCGAGATCGGCGCCGGAGAAGCCCGGCGTGCCGCGTGCGATGACGCGCGCATCGACGTCGGGCGCCAGCGGCACCTTCTTCATATGCACTTCGAGGATCTTGATGCGGCCCTCGATATCCGGGCGCGGCACCACGACCTGGCGGTCGAAGCGGCCGGGGCGTAGCAACGCCGGGTCGAGCACGTCAGGGCGGTTGGTCGCCGCGACGATGATGATCCCTTCATTGGCCTCGAAGCCGTCCATCTCGACCAGCAACTGGTTGAGCGTCTGCTCGCGCTCGTCATTGCCGTTGCCCAAGCCCGCACCGCGATGGCGGCCGACCGCGTCGATCTCGTCGATGAAGACGATGCACGGCGCGCTCTTCTTGGCCTGTTCGAACATGTCGCGGACGCGGCTGGCGCCGACGCCGACGAACATCTCGACGAAGTCCGAGCCGGAGATGGTGAAGAACGGCACGCCCGCCTCACCCGCGATCGCACGGGCGAGCAGCGTCTTGCCGGTACCCGGCGAACCGACCAGCAGCGCGCCCTTCGGGATCTTGCCGCCCAGTCGGGCGAACTTGGTCGGATCCTTCAGGAATTCGACGATCTCGGTCAGTTCGGCGCGCGCCTCGTCGATGCCGGCGACGTCGTCGAAAGTGACCTTGCCTTCCTTCTGCGTCAGCATCCGGGCACGCGACTTGCCGAAGCCCATCGCGCCGCCGCCGGTGTTTTTCTGCATCTGCTTGAGCACGAAGAAGGCGATGCCGAGGAACAGCAGGAAAGGCAGCGATTGATACAGCAGCAGCATCCACATCGACGTCCCCTCCTCGGGCTTGGCCGAGATGGTCACGTTCTTCTCGCGCAGATGCGGGACCAGCGACGGATCCTGGATCGGATAGGTGCGGAACTTGTCGCCGCTGGTGCCGGTGCCGGTGATCACGTCGCGGCTGATCGCGACGTCCTTCACCGTGCCTTCGTCCACCCGGTCGAGGAATTTTGAATAGGCGATCGTGTCGCCTTTCGCCCCGGTCGTCGTGCCGTTGAACTGCGTCAGGAACAGCCCGATCGCGAGCAGGATGCCGACCCAGATCAGCAGGCTCTTCATCCAGGGATTGCCGCCGCCGTTACCGCCGGAATTTCCGCCGTCGTTCTGGGGCTGCTTGTCGTTGTCGTTCATGCACGGACCTTTCAGCCATCAAGATAGGCGTGCCCAGGTTAATGGCAATGGAACAAGCGATCAGTTTGAGCGATCAGAGTGTGCGATCCGACCGGCGTCAGCCGGTGCGCCGTGCCGGGGCGGGACGGAAACGCCATTCCTCGCCCGCCGGCGTCGCCGCGACCCCTGCTTGGGTCGCGCGCTTGCCCGCCGCCAGCGAATCGAGCAGCGCCTCGACGTTCGCGGCCTCGCTCCATTTCGGTGCGACCAGCCGGGCCGAATCGATGACCGCCGTGATCGCCCGCCGCGCCAGCCGCCGCGTCAGTTCGCGGGGCAGGCCGGCGACGCGGACCCGCACCGTCGCGCCGCTGACGCTCGCCCGTTCCGACCACAGCCAGTCGACGATCGCCCGCACGTCGCCATCGGCCTCGCCCAGCGCCGCGGCGGCGCGGGCAAGCTGCGGCGGGCCGAGCCATTCGTTGGCGTCGAGCAAGCGCCGGAATCGCGTGCGATCGTGCGCCGGATCGTGATTCGCCGGATCGTCGATGAACGGCACGTCCTGGCGCCGCACGATCGCGCGCAGCTCGGCGCGGCGCCATTCCAGCAATGGCCGGACGACCGTCACTTCGTCGATCACGGTCCGCGGGCGAACGCCGGCGAGGCCCGACAGGCCGGAGCCGCGCGCGGCGCGCATCAGGAACGTCTCCGCCTGGTCGTCGACATGATGAGCCGTCGCCAGTGCCTCCGCGCCGATCGCCTTGGCGTGCCCGGTGAGCAGGCCGTAGCGCGCGGTCCGCGCCGCCGCCTGGAGGCTTGCCCCGCTGATCGCGCTGTGCGGCACCAGCGTCGCATGCGCGATGCCCAAGGTCGCGCAATGGTCGGCGACCATCGCCGCCTCCGCCGCCGCCTCGGGCCGCAGGCGGTGATCGACGCTCGCCACCGCGATGCCGCCAGCCAGTCCGGCCGCGGCGGCGAGCGTCAGCATCGCCATCGAGTCCGGCCCGCCCGAGACGGCAAGCAGCACCGGCGCGCGCGGCACATGGCCGAGCGCGCGGATCAGGTCATCGCGGAACCGGTCGCCCTCGGCGACGATCGGCTCACTTGCACTTGGCGGCGGTACGGCCCTTCTCGACATCGGCCTTCATCTGGGAGGAGATCTTGGTTCCGTAAACATCCGTCAGCTCGCCATAGACCTTGCAGGCATCGGCCGGCTTGTTCAGCTTGATGAGCGCCTGGGCGAGGTAATAGAGGCTGTCGGGCGCCCGTTCGCCGTCCGGCATCTTCTTGTAATTGTCGTAGAAGGCCATTGAGGCGAGGCTCGGCTTGCCCTCGTCCAGATAGGCCCGGCCGAGCAGGTTCTGGGCGTAGCTGGCGCGGCGGTGCTTCGGATAATCGGCGACCACCTTCTTCAGCTGCGCCTCTGCCTGCGGATATTGCTTCGCCGCCCACAGGCGATAGCCGTAGAGATAATCGTCCTCGGCATTGTTGCCGGTCGATGGCTTGCTGACCGGACCGGCACTGGCACCGGCGGTGCCAGCGTCGTCCGCATTGGCCGATGCCGGTCTGGCGGCGGGGGCCGCACCGCCACGGCTCGGCCGCGAGGCGGTCGCGCCGGCCGCGGGGCGGTCGTCCATCGGCTCCTCGTCGCTGCCGACCGCGGGAGAGGGCGCCGGCGCCGGTGCGCTCGCCAGCGACTTCAGCTTGCCGTCGGTCGCGCGCTTGTACGCCTCGAACTGGTCCTGCAGCTGGCGCAGCTTGTAGCCGTTCTGTTCGATCTGATCGGTCATCGACGCCATCTGGCTTTCCAGCGCGGTGACGCGGCTGGTCAGGTCGGCGACCGCGCTGGTCGCGGGCACGCCGCCCGCCTGCGCCGGCGTGTCGGGGCGCGTGACTTCGGGCTGCAGATACTGGCCCGCGCCGCCGGGGAAGACCTTGCGCTGCACGGCGCGCATCTCGCCCTCCAGCTTGCCGACGCGCCCGTCGAGGTTGCTGCTCTGCGCGCTGGCCGGCACGGCCAGCAGCGTCGCGGGAATCAGAGCGGCGGACGCGGCGAGCGCCCAGATCGTCTTAGACATGGTTCGGGCGCCCCCCGGCGCAGCTGATGGTGAGGTCCTGATTCATCATAACTGCAACCGGGCAGCTGTCGCCAGCCTTAAGGTGCGGTCGAATTGCCCGTCGTTGCGGCAGGTTGCGCCGCATCCAGATTGGCCCGCTGGGTCTCGCTGACCGCCGCCGGCGCCGGCGCGGCCTCGCGCCGCGGCCGGCTGGCGGCGCTACGCCGCGCGGACGTCCGCGTCGCCGTCTCCGCCGTCGCGACCGGGGTCGCCACCGGCAGCGGCTGGCCGTTGATCCGCGCCGCCAGCGCCGCGCCGTCGACGCGCACGTCCTTGATCGCGCGCGATCCGTCGCCGAGCGGCGGCACCGCCGACCCGTTGAGCGTCACCGCCAATTTGTCCGGCCGGCCGACGTTGATCATCGGTTGCTTGGCGTCGGCGGGCACGTCGAAACTGTCGCCCGGCTTCATCGTGCCGAGGTACAGCGTCTTGTTGTCGGCATCGTAGACGCGCAGCCAGACCTCGTCATTGGCGGTCAGCCGCACCTGCCCGCCCTGCGCGGGCGTTGCGGTCGGCGTCGCCGCCGGGGCGGCGGGCGCGGCGGCGATCGTCTGGCTGGCCACCGGGCCGCCATCGGTCGAGCCGGTGCGATAGCTCTGGAACAATGTGGTGCCGTACCACAGGGCGACCAGCACCAGCACCGCCACCGCGACACCGGCCGCGATCACCGCGACGCCGCGCGACGGCACGCGCGCCGGGTCGGCGGTTTCATAGGGCACATATTCGGGCTGGCGGGGCCCGAGCCGGTCGAGCTCGCCGCGCACGTCCTGTGCCACCGCCACCTCGTCCAGCCCGACCGCCCGCGCATAGGCCTTGGAAAAGCCCATCGCATAGGTCGGCGCCGGCAGCGCGCCGTAATTGCCGGTTTCCAGCGCCTCGAGATGCCGTTGCGGCACGCGCGTCCGGCCCGCGATCTCCGCGAGGCTGAGCCCGCGGGCCTCGCGCGCCACGCGCAACCGTCCACCCGCCGTCATCGGCGTCGCAGAGTTGGCATCAGGCTGGCCGCGATCGACCTCGTCCATTCTCATCTCCAAGGGAGTGACGGTCTTCCAGGCCGCCGCTGACGGGGGCGACATTCCCAGAGGGCCAGCGGCATGTCAACGCGCTCGACCCCCGCTTCGGCGGACGATCAGGCCAGATCAACGCCGTTTGCCGACGCCCATCCGGCCAATGCGCCACGCATGTCCCGCGGCGGACGCGCCAGCAATTCGTCGACGAAGCCGGCGATCGCCGCGCGATCGAGGCTGCGCACCATCGCCTTGATCGGCCCGACCGCGGCCGGGGTGATCGACAGCCGGTCGATGCCGAGGCCGATCAGCGCCATCGCCTCCAGCGGCCGGCCGCCCATTTCCCCGCACACCGCCAGCGTGACCCCCGCCTCGCGCACCGGCACCAGCACGCGCTTCAGGAAGCGCAGGATCGACGGGCTCAGCCAGTCGTAGCGCTCGGCGAGCTTGGGATTGGCGCGATCGGCGGCGAACAGGAATTGCGTCAGGTCGTTGGTGCCGACCGACAGGAAGTCGATGTCCGGCAGCAGCAGGTCGAGCTGCTCGGCCAGTGCCGGCACTTCCAGCATCGCGCCATAACGGATCTCGACCGGTGGCCGCCGGCCACGCCCGGCCAGCCAGGCCCGCTGCGCCTCGAACAGCGCCTTGGCCTCGCCGAACTCCCACGCCTCGCTGACCATCGGGAACATGACGTTGAGCGTCCGCCCCGCCGCCGCCTCGATCAAAGCCCGTGCCTGCGCCTTCATCAGGCCTTCGCGTTCCAGCGCGAGCCGCAGCGCGCGCCATCCCATCGCCGGATTTTCCTCGTCGCCGTCGGCATGCTGCAGATAAGGCAGCGCCTTGTCCCCACCGATGTCGACGGTGCGGAACACCACCGGCCGGTCGCCCGCGGCATCCAGTACCTCGCGATACAGGCGCTGCTGGCGTTCGCGCTGCGGCAGGGTGGCGGATACCAGGAACTGGAACTCCGTGCGGAACAGGCCGATGCCGTCGGCGCCGGTTACGTCCAGCGCAGCGGCATCGTCGCGCAGCCCGGCGTTGACCATCACCGTGATGCGATGGCCGTCGCGCGTCGTCGGCGGCACGTCGCGCAGGGCGGCGAAGGCGGCGCGCCGCTTCTGCCGCAAGGTCAGCTTCGCCTCGAACGCCTCTTCCATCGCCGCCGATGGGCGCGCGAAGACATTGCCGGCAACTGAATCGAGCAGCAGCAGGTCGCCTTCTGCGATGAGCCGACGCACGTCGCGCACCCGGCCGAGCACCGGCACGCCCATCGCCCGCGCGACGATGGTGACGTGGGCGGTCAGCGAGCCTTCCTCCAGCACCACGCCCTTCAGCCGGCGCTTGTCATATTCCAGCAGTTCGGCCGGCCCGAGGTTGCGCGCGATCAGGATCGCGTCCTGACGCAGGCCGAGCTGCGCGGCCGTGCCCATTTGCCCCGACACGATGCGCAGCAACCGGTTGGACAGGTCCTCCAGGTCGTGCATCCGGTCGGCGAGCAGCGGGTCGTCGATCTGCCGCATGCGCTGGCGGGTGCGCTGCTGCACGCGCTCGATCGCCGCCTCCGCGGTCAGCCCGGAATCGATCGCCTCGTTGATCCGCCGCGCCCAGCCTTCGTCATAGGCAAACATCTTATAGGTCTCGAGCACCTCCTTGTGCTCGCCGTCGACCCCGAACTCCGCCTCGCGCGTCATCCGGTCGATCTGCTCGCGCATCTTGTCGAACGCGGCATAGACGCGATGCCGTTCGGCGTTGATGTCCTCGGCGACGGTATGTTCGACGACGACGCGCGGCTGGTGGAAGACCGCGAATCCCGATCCCATGCCCTCGACCAGCTTCAGCCCCATCAGGCGGACGGCGGCGGTCGACTGCGGCCGGTCCTTGGCGGCGCCGGCGGGATCGATCAGCCCGGCATTGGCGATCAGCTCGGACAGCACCATCGCCACCGTCTGCAGCGCCTCGATCTCGACGTCCTGATATTTGCGCTGCTCGCTGTGCTGCACCGCCAGCACGCCCACCGCCCGCTCGCGCCGGATGATCGGCACGCCGGCAAAGCTGTGGTAGCGTTCCTCGCCCGTCTCGGGCTTGTAGGCGAAGTCCGGATGACTCGCCGCCTCGTCGAGGTTGAGCACCTCGACATCCTCGGCGATCGTGCCGACCAGCCCCTCGCCCAGCGCCAGCTTGGTGACGTGCACCGCCTCCGTGGCGAGGCCGCGGGTCGCGAACAGCTCCAGCACGCCCTCGCGCAGCAGGTAGATGGAGCAGACCTCGCTATCCATCGCCTCCGCGATGATCGCCACCACCGCGTCCAGCTTCGCCTGCGCAGGGTTACGGCCCGCCATCACATCGTGCAGGCGGGTCAGGATCTCGCGGGCGGAGGCGGCGGCCGAGCTGGGCATGACAGAGGCGGCTATCAGATGCGAAAGCCGGGTGCCACGCAACATTCTTTTGCAGGCGATGGAACAAAATCGCCATTGTTGGCGCGAGCCGGGTCGCGGCCGGCTTGTCCGCGGACGCGGGATCGGCGACGCTATGTCCGACATGAATGATCCCGACCCCTCCCCGCCGGTCGCGGCGCTGGCCGTGCGCGGCCTCGCCAAACGATTCGACCGCCCGGTCATCGCCGACCTCGACCTCACCATCCGGGCCGGCGAACTATATGCGCTGCTCGGCGCGAACGGCGCGGGCAAGACGACGACGCTGCGCATGGTCACCGGCCTCGCCCGGCCCGATGCCGGCCGGATCCGCATCTTCGGCATCGACGCGCGGCGCGATCCGCTCGCCGCCAAGGCGATCACCGCCTGGCTGCCCGACGAGCCGATGCTCTACGACAAATTGACCCCGGCGGAATATCTCGCCTTCGTCGCCGGCCTGTGGCGGATGGACCCCGGCCATGCCGCCGCGGAGGCGGAACGGCTGCTCCACTGGCTCGAACTATGGGACCAGCGCGACACCCGCTGCGAGGGTTTCTCGCGCGGGATGAAGCAGAAGGTCGCGCTTGCCGGCGCGCTGATCCACGATCCGCGCCTGCTGATCCTCGACGAACCGCTGACCGGGCTCGACGCGGCGATGGCGCGCAGCGTCAAGGACGCGCTGCGCGCGCAGGTCGATGCCGGCAAGACGGTGATCGTCACCACCCACATCCTCGACGTCGCCGAGCGGATGGCCGACCGGATCGGCATCCTCGCCGACGGTCGCCTGATGGCCGAGGGCACGCTCGCCGAGCTGCGCCACCAGGCGGGAACGGAGGGACTGACGCTGGAAGACACGTTCATCCGGCTGACCGGCGGGCATTGAGGCGATGATCCGACCCGGTACCCTGCCCTGGCTGATCGGCCATGAGGTGCGGCTGGCATGGCGCGGGCGGCCGCGCGGCTGGGGCAGCGCGCTGATCCTCGGCGTACTGCTCGGCCTCTACATCCTCGGCGGCATCGCGCTGGCGATCGGGCTGCGCGACACGCCGATCGCGCCCCGCCCCTGGCTCGCCGTGCCGCTGTTCGGCATGACGCTGCTCGTCACCTCGCTGATGACGACCCAGGCGATGATCGCCAGCCAGCAGACGCTCTACGGCGCCCGCGACCTCGACCTGCTGCTCACCGCGCCGCTGCCGCCGCGCGCGGCGATCCTCGCTAAATTGCTCGGCATCGCGGCGTCGGTGGTCACCGTCTATGCCGCGCTGCTGCTGCCGATCGTGCTGCCGGTCGCGACGCTCGGCCACCCCCGCCTGTTCGGCACCGCCGCCCTGCTGATCGCGCTCGCCCTTGCCGCGGCGGCGACGGGCCTTGCGCTGACGCTGCTGATCGCGGCGGTTGCCGGGCCGCGCGCGGCGCGCACCGTCGGCCAGATCGCGGCGGCGGTGCTCGGCGGCGCCTTCTTCCTCGCCACCCAGATCGCCAGCCACAGCGGCAGCGGCACGCGCCGGTCGTTGTTCGCCTGGTTCGCCGAACACGGCATCGGCCGCGCCGGCTGGAGCCTGCTGCCGCTGCGCGCCGCCTTCGGCGACGGCACCGCTTTGTCGCTGATCGGGCTGGTGTCGATCGCGCTGTTCGTCGCGGTCGGCGTGGTGCTGGAGCGGCGCTTCCTGTCGACCTATGTCGACGGCGGCATGCGGCTGTCGCGGCACCGCGTCCGCTCGCGCGGCCTCGCCGGCCTGTTCCACGCCTCGCTGCGCCGCACCGTCTTCGCCAAGGAATGGCGGCTGCTCGCCCGCGACCCGGCGTTGCTCGCGCAGATCGTGCTGCGCCTCGTCTATCTGCTGCCGCTGGTGCTCGTCGGCATGCAGCATCGCGGCGGCGACGGTTCGTTCGCGCCGCCGCTCGCCGCCGCCGGGGTGCTGATCGCCAGCCAGCTCGCCGGCAGCCTCGCCTGGCTGACGCTGTCGGCAGAAGACGCGCCGGAATTGCTCGCGGTCGCGCCGGTCGCCACCGGCGTCGTCCGCCGCGCCAAGCTTACGGCCGCGCTGGCGATGGCGGCGCCGTTCGCGCTGCTGCCGGCGCTGGTCGTCGCCGCCTCGACGCTGGCCGGCGCGCTCGTCACGCTGGCGATGGCCGCACTTGCCGGCCTCGGCACGGGCGGGATCGAGATGCTGTTCGGCAAGCCGGGCAACCGCGCCGGCTTCGCGCGGCGCCAGAAGGGGTCGGTCGCCGCCGGGCTGCTGTCCTTGTTCGTCGCGGCGATCTGCGGCGGCATCGCCGCGCTGGCGGTCTATTGGCTGATCCGCTGACGATCAGGAATCGAACAGGCCGTCCTGGCTGCCGACCGGCGGGTTGAGGCCGAGATGCTTCCAGCCGCCAGCGTTGAGCACCCGGCCACGGGCGGTGCGGGCGACCAGGCCGAGCTGGATGAGATAGGGTTCGATCACCTCCTCGATCGTGTCGCGCGGTTCGGACAGGCCGGCCGCCAGCGTCTCCACGCCGACCGGCCCGCCGCGATAGATGTCGGCGATCATCGTCAGATAGCGCCGGTCCATCGCGTCGAGGCCGAGCGTATCGACCTCCAGCCGGTTGAGCGCGCGGTCGGCGACCGCGGCGTCGACCACCGCGGCGCCGGCGACATTGGCGAAGTCGCGTACCCGGCGCAGCAGCCGGCCGGCGATGCGCGGCGTGCCGCGGGCGCGCCGCGCGATCTCCGCCGCGCCATCGGCGGCGATGCCGAGGTCGAGCAGCCCCGCCGCGCGGCTGACCACCCGGGTCAGTTCCTCGACCGTGTAGAATTGCAACCGCACCGGAATGCCGAACCGATCGCGCAGCGGCGTCGTCAGCAGCCCCTGCCGCGTCGTCGCGCCCACCAACGTGAAGCGCGGCAGGTCGATGCGCACCGAGCGCGCCGACGGTCCCTCGCCGATCATCAGGTCGAGCGCACGATCCTCCATCGCCGGATAGAGCACCTCCTCGACCGCCGGTTGCAGCCGGTGGATCTCGTCGATGAACAGCACGTCGCCGTCCTCGAGATTGGTGAGCAAGGCGGCGAGGTCGCCCGATTTGGCGATCACCGGACCGGAGGTCGCGCGGAAACCGACCCCCATCTCGCGCGCGATGATCTGCGCCAGCGTCGTCTTGCCGAGGCCCGGCGGGCCGAAGAACAGCACATGGTCGAGCGCGTCGCCGCGTCCGCGCGCCGCCTCGATGAACACGCGCAGGTTTTCGCGCGCCGCCTTCTGCCCGACGAATTCGTCGAGGCTGCGCGGCCGCAGCGCGGCGTCGACATCCTCGGGGCGGCGGGCGGCGGTCAGCAGGCGGTCGGCGTCGGTCACGCTTCGTTCCGTAGCGGCTCGCACCGGAGCCGAAAAGGAAAATGACCTGTCAAGACGAAAACGTCGCAACCGAAACGCTCGCGGAACATTTCGCCTGCCTCGAGAGTATTTTTGGCAGAGCCCAGCGCGGGCTAAATGGAGGGACCTATGGGTATCATTCTTTGGCTGATCATCGGCGGCGTCATCGGCTGGCTGGCCAGCATCATCATGCGCACCGACGCGCAGCAGGGCATCTTCCTGAACATCGTCGTCGGCGTCGTCGGCGCCTTCATCGGCGGCCTGATCATCTCGGGCGGCTCGATCAACAACGCGCCGCTGACGGTGACGTCGTTCCTGGTGTCGCTGCTCGGTGCGGTGGTGCTGCTCGGCATCGTCAACCTGGTGCGTCGCGGCAGCGTCCGCTAAGCCTCACCCGGCTGAACGCGATCGGGCCGCCCGGGCAACCGGGCGGCCCTTTTCGTTTGGGTGGCTGCGGCGCCTCCCCGCATCCGGGGAGGCGCTTTTTCCGCGTCACCCCAGCAGGAAGCGCACCGACAATGTCACCGTGACGTCCTTCTCGCCCGGCGCGATCTGCGTCGGCGCAGCCTCCGCCTGGACGCGCATCATCATCATCGGCCGGACCGGCTCGGGCCCGCCGGCGTCCTGGCCGGCCTCGCTGATCGACACCATGCGGACGACGCGCAGGCCGGCGGCGGCGGCATAGACGTCCGCCTTCGCCCGCGCCCGCTTGACCGCGTCGGTGCGCGCCTCGTCGAGCGCGGCATCTGGCTTGTCGATCGACAGGTTCGGCCCGTCGATCTGGTTGGCCCCCTGCGCCACCAGCGCGTCGAGGATCGTGCCGGCCCGCGCCACGTCGCGGAAGCGGATCGCCACGCTGTTGGTCGCCTGATAGCCGGTGATCGTCGGCGGCTGGTTGTCGGCATAGCGATATTGCGGCGCCAGCCCGACCGTCGAGGTGGCGATGTCGCGCTCGGCGACCCCGGCGCGCTTCAGCGCCGCGATCACGCGCGCCATCCGCTGCGCATTGTCCGACAGCGCCGCGGCCGCGGTCGGCGCCTGCGACACCACGCCGGCGCGGATCGTCGCCAGATCGGGCACCCGCGTCGTCCGGCCCTCTGCGCTCACCTCCAGAACGGTGCCGGCGGCCGGTACCAGCGGCTCCACCGTCTGCGCCGCCTGTTGCGCCGTGGCGGGCACCGCCACCAGCAGGGCCGCGGCCAACATCGCCGCGCCCGTCGCCGTCCGCACCCCGATCGCCTGCTTCACACTATGTCTCCCGTTATTGATCCTTGTCGTCCATGCGCCCTGCCCGACCCTGCTACAACCTTGGCTGAACGGGCCTTTTCCTTGCGGTTGCAGCATATTTCGGGCACAGCGCGGCACCGCTCGCCGGGGGGCTTGAGCGAAGTGCTATATTCATGTAATACAGCTGTTCGGTGAGGATTGGGGTCGGGCATGAATTACGAAACCGGGATGATCGGACAGGAAGAGCGGCTCGCCTTGCCCGGCGCGCCCGCGCCGCGCGGCAAAGGCCGCGTCGTCGGGATCATCGCCGTGATCCTGGTCGCGGTAATCGCCGGCTGGCTGCTGTTCGGCCGCAAGCACCAAGCGCCCAAGGCGCAGGGCGAGCAGCTGCCGCTGGTCAGCGTCATCGTCCCCGGCCGCCAGCTGGTCGACCGCACCGTCAACGCCACCGGCACGCTCGCCGCCAAGCGCGAGATGCCGGTCGGCGTCGCCGGTGAGGGCGGCATGATCACCCGCGTGCTGGTCGAGCCCGGCCAGTGGGTGAAGGCCGGTCAGGTCCTCGCCACCGTCGACCGATCGGTGCAGGCACAGACCGCGCAGAGCCTCGCCGCGCAGATCGCCGTCGCCAAATCGGATCAGGACATCGCCCAGGCCGAACTCGACCGGGCGCAGGCGCTGGTCGACCGCGGCTTCATCTCCAAGGCCGATCTGCAGCGCAAGGCGGCGACCCGCGACGCCGCCGCCGCCCGCGTCCGCGTCGCCCAGGCGGCGCTGCGCGAGACGCAGGCGCGCAACGGCCGGCTCGACATCCGCGCGCCCGCCGCCGGCCTGGTGCTGACCCGCCAGGCAGAGCCGGGCCAGATCGTCAGCAGCGGTTCGGGCGTCCTGTTCCGCATGGCGATGGACGGCCAGATGGAGCTGCGCGCGCAGGTCGCGGAAACCGACCTCGCCGGCCTCCACGTCGGCTCGCGCGCCACCGTCACGCCGGTCGGGTCGACCCAGGGCTTCCCCGGCACCGTCTGGCAGCTGTCGCCGATCATCGACCCGCAGACGCGCCAGGGCACCGCCCGCGTCCAGGTCGCCTACAACAATGCGATCCGCCCCGGCGGCTTCGCCACCGCGACGATCATCGGCGGGGCCGGCCAGGCGCCGCTGCTGCCCAATTCGGCGCTGCAGAGCGACGAGAAGGGCAGCTTCGTCTATGTCGTCGGCAAGGACGACAAGGTCGAGCGCCGCAACGTCAAGGTCGGCCAGGTCTTTGACACCGGGATCACCATCGCCAGCGGCCTCGACGGCACGGAGCGCGTGGTGCAATCCGCCGGCGGCTTCCTGTCGCCGGGGCAGAAGGTCAAGCCGCTGCTCCGCGCTGCCACCACCAAGGCGAGCTGATCGTCATGAGCTTTCGCAACATTTCCGCCTGGGCGATCCGCAACCCGGTTCCGCCGATCGTGCTGTTCGTCGCGCTGACGCTGGCCGGCGTCGTGTCGTTCATGCGGATGAGCGTCAACAACGATCCCGACATTGACTTCCCGGTCGCGATCGTCGTCATCAGCCAGCCGGGCGCCGCGCCGACCGAGCTGGAGAACCAGGTCACGCAAAAGGTCGAATCGGCGCTGCGCAGCCTGCAGGGCGTCGACGAGATCAATTCCACCGTCACCGAGGGCCAGTCGCAGACCGTCGTCCAGCTGACGATCGGCACGCCGATCGACCGCGCGGTCGAGGACGTGCGCAGCGCGATCCAGCAGATCCGCAGCAACCTGCCGGACGGCATCCTCGAACCGCAGGTGTTCCGCGCCAACACCACCGACAACGATCTCGCCAGCTATTCGGCGATCTCCAACGACATGACGGTGGAACAGCTCAGCTGGTACATCGACAATACCGTCACCAAGGAATTGCTGTCGGTACCCGGCATGGCCGCGGTCAACCGCAACGGCGGCGTCACCCGCGAGATCCGCGTCATCCTCGACCCCGCCAAGCTGCAGAGCCAGGGGCTGACCGCCAGCCAGGTCAACCAGCAGCTGCGCGCGATCAACCTCAACGCCGCCGGCGGCCGCGCCGAGATCGCGGGCGCGGAGGAATCGGTGCGCGTGCTCGGCAATGCCAAGAACGCCTACGACCTCGGCCAGACGCTGATCCCGGTGTCGGCCGGCCGCACCGTCCGTCTCGCCGACATCGCCACGGTCCGCGACCTCTATGCCGAACAGCGCAGCCGCGCCGCGGTCGACGGCCGCCAGGCGATCAGCTTCGACTTCCAGCGCGCCAAGGGCGCGTCCGACGTCAGCGTGTTCAACGGCGCGGTGAAGAAGCTCGCCGATCTCGAGAAGCGCAACCCCTCGGTGCATTTCGTGCTGCGTTCGAACAGCGTCAAATACACCGAGATGCAATATGAGAGCGCGATCCATGCGATGATCGAGGGCGCGATCCTCGCCGTCATCGTCGTGTTCCTGTTCCTGCGCGACGGTCGCGCGACGCTGATCTCCGCGCTCGCCATCCCGCTGTCGGCGATCCCGACCTTCTGGTTCATGGAGCTGCTCGGCTTCAACCTCAACCAGATGACGCTGCTCGCGCTCAGCCTCGTCGCCGGCGTGCTGGTCGACGACGCGATCGTCGAGATCGAGAACATCGTCCGCCACATGCGCATGGGCAAATCAGCCTATCAGGCATCGATCGACGCGGCGGACGAGATCGGCCTCGCCGTGCTGGCGACGACGATGGCGATCGTCGCGGTGTTCATGCCGGTCAGCGTCATGCCCGGCATTTCCGGCCAGTTCTTCAAGAATTTCGGCCTCACCGTCGTCGTCTCGGTGCTGATGAGCCTGGCGGTCGCGCGCCTCGTCACGCCGATGATCGCCGCCTATTTCCTCAAGGCCGCCGGTCCCGCCAGCCATGGCGAGGGCCGGCTGATGGACGCCTATATGGGCGTGCTGCGCTGGACGCTCGACAGCGGCCGCGCCAAGGCGAGCGCGACGCGCGGCGGCATCCACCGCATCCTCGGCCGCTTCCGCGATCATCGCCTGTGGGTGGTCGGCATCGGCGTCGGCGCCTTTGCGCTGACGCTGGTCATGTTCGCGGTGCTGCCGTCGCAGTTCAGCCCCGAACAGGACCAGGACGATTCCACCGCGACGATCGAGATGGTGCCCGGCACCACGCTGGAACAGACCGACGCGGTCGTCCGCCAGGTCGCCGACCTGCTGCGCAAGCAGCCCGACGTCGCCTCCGTCTACGCCCGCACCGGCTCCAACGGTTCGGTCAACACCGGCCGCGTCACCGCGACGCTGAAGGACGACCGCAAGCTCAAGAGCACCGAATTCGAGCGCCAGCTCGCGCCGCAGCTCGCCAAGATCCCCGATGCGCGCGTCGGCTTCCGCTCGCAATTCGGCTGGGGCTCGTCGGGCCGTGACATGACCGTCGTGCTCGGCGGCGACGATCCCGACCTGCTCACCAAGACGGCGAACCAGATCGTCGCCGAGATGAGCAAGCTGCCCTCGCTGACCGCCCCGCGCGTCGCCGGCAACATCCAGCGGCCGGAGATCGTGATCAAGCCGCGGCTCGATCTCGCCGCCCAGCTCGGCGTGACGACGCAGGCGCTGTCGAGCGCGATCCGCATCGCGACCCTGGGCGACATCGACCAGAATTCGGCGCGCTTCTCGCTCTCCGACCGCCAGGTGCCGATCCGCGTCGCGCTCGACGAGGGCGCGCGGACCGAGCTGTCGACGATCCAGAACCTGCCCGTCACCACGCAGAACGGCGGCTCGGTGCCCCTGAGCGTCGTCGCCGACATCGGCCTCGGCTCCGGCCCGACCAAGATCGACCGCGTCAACCAGCAGCGGCAGATCACCGTCGGCGCCGACCTCGCCCCCGGCGTGCTGTCGGGCGTCGCGCAGAAGCAGATCGACAATCTGCCGACCATGAAGAACCTGCCGATCGGCGTGAACAAGCTGACCCTCGGCCAGGCCAAGTGGCAGCAGGAGATGATCACCAACTTCGTCATCGCGGTGGTCAGCGGCACCTTCCTGGTCTTCGCGGTGCTCGTCCTCCTCTATCGCCGCGCGCTGCCGCCGTTCGTCAACATGGGCTCGCTGCTGCTTGCCCCGCTCGGCGGCCTGATCGCCCTGTGGGTGGCGGGCAAGCCGGTGTCGCTGCCGGTCTACATCGGCCTGCTGATGCTGCTCGGCATCGTCGCCAAGAACTCGATCCTGCTGATCGACTTTGCGCTGGAGGAGATGGCAAAGGGCGTCGACACGATGACCGCGATCATCGACGCCGGCCACAAGCGCGCCCAGCCGATCGTGATGACCACGGTGGCGATGGTCGCGGGCATGATCCCGACCGCTTTGTCGCTGAACGGCGACGGATCGTGGCGCGCGCCGATGGGCATCGTCGTGATCGGCGGACTGACGCTGTCGACCGTCCTCACGCTGCTGATCGTGCCCGCCGCCTTCAGCCTCGCCGTCGGCGTCGAGCGGTTCGTCGGCCCGCGCCTCGGCCGGCGCCTGCTCACCTACCGCCCCGGCGACGACGGCAGCGCGGTGGTCGGCATCGCCGGCGACCCGGCCGCGCCCAAGCTCGGCCCCGCGCAGGGCCGCATCGGCTACGAGGGCGACCAGCCGGCGGAGTGAGGGTCGGGGAGGCCGACGACGCGCCAGTGATCGTCATCCCGGCGCACGCCGGGACCCATGGATACGGGACGGCAGAGGCATCGCACGACCGCCGATGTCTCCTGTCCATGGGTCCCGGCGTACGCCGGGATGACGAAGATCGGGACGGCGGCCCAACGGCACACCCTCCCCTTCCGGAGACGGAAGCAGCATCGCAAGCTTCCCCCTTGAACATTCCCGTCGTTCGGGGATTGTTTCGGGGATGATCACCGCCACCCGCGCCAGCGCCATGCCAGAGGCGACACCGCCCGCGCTGGTCCGCATGCGGCTGGTCGCGACCGCCTTGCTGGTGGCGATGGCGGCGCTGTTCCTCGCCAGCCGCGCGCTGGCGCCGGTCCATCCCGCCTGGGGCTTCGTCCAGGCGTTCAGCGAGGCGGCGATGGTCGGCGGCCTCGCCGACTGGTTCGCCGTCACCGCCCTGTTCCGCCATCCGCTCGGCCTGCCGATCCCGCACACCGCGATCGTGCCGCGAAACAAGGACCGGATCGGCGACACGCTCGCCGTCTTCCTGCGCACCAACTTCCTGCAGCCGGTGGTGATCGCGCGCCGCATGCGCCGGCTCGACGTCGCCGGCGCCATCGTCCGCTGGCTGACCGATCCGCCGGAAGGCGCCGGCGGCCGCTTCCGCCAGGGCGCGTCCAAGATGGTCGCGCAACTGCTCGAGGGACTCGACCCGCAGCGGCTCGGCGGCATGGTCAAGGCGGGGATCGCCGGCCGCCTGCGCGACACCGCCCTCGCCCCGATCCTCGGCCAACTGCTGACCGCGATGATCGCCGGCAACCGTCATGCGCCGCTGCTCGACTCGACGATCCGCTGGTCGGCCAAGGCGCTCGCCGCGAACGAACATCTCATCCGCCAGATGGTCCATGAGCGCGCCGGCTCGGTGATGCGCTGGACCGGCCTGGACGAGACGGTCGCCGACAAGTTGATCGACGGGCTGGAACGGCTGATCGTCGAGATGAGCGAGAATCCCGACCATCCCCTGCGCCTCAAGGTCGAGGAAGGGCTCGACCGACTCGCCTGGGACCTGCAGCACGATCCGGACACCGCGCTGCGCGTCGAGGCGATGAAGGCGGAGCTGATCGACAATCCGGCGATGCAGCGCTGGCTCGACGGCCTGTGGGAACAGGCGCGCGGCCGCCTGCTCGCCATCGCCCGCGATCCGGAAGGCGCGATGAACGGCCAGCTCGGCGACCTGCTGCGCCAGCTCGGCCAGACGCTCGGCGGCGACCCGCGGCTGTCGCGCTCGATCAACCGCTTCGTCCGCCGCACCGTCGTCGGCATCGCCGCCGATTATGGCGACGGCATCGTCCGGCTCGTCTCGGAAACCGTGCGCAGCTGGGATGCGCGCACAATCACCCGCCGCCTCGAAAACGCCGTCGGCCGCGACCTGCAATATATCCGCGTCAACGGCACATTGGTCGGTGGGCTGGTCGGCCTCGCCATCCATGCGGTGGATGTGCTACTTTGACTCAGGCTGAACCGGACAAACCGTCCGGCGTACGCAGGATGCGTCTTGCCGTTCGTCCCGCAATGGCCCAAGAGCGAGATCGATGAGCGCAAGAGCCGAATTCAGCGAGGATGGCAGCGGCACGCTGCGCTTCTCCGGCGACCTCTTGCTGCGCACGATCGGCGACCTGCCCGATCGGCTCGACAAGGTGCAGGGCAAGGTCGACCGCATCGACCTCAACCATGTCGGCCGGATCGACACGGTCGGCGCCTGGCTGGTCCACCGCCTCGCCGCGCGCACCGACGCGGCCATCGACGGTCTCGACGAGGATGGCCGCCACCTGCTCGACCAGGTCGTCGCCGCCGACCAGCCCGTCGCGTTGCGCGAAGGCCGCCGCGGTCTCGTCGGCCAGCTGGTCGGCGAGGTCGGCGATGCCGTCATCATCGCGCTGAAGACGCTGTACGGCCTGCTCGGCTTCCTCGGCGCCACCGTGATCGCGCTGGGCAATGTCATCCGCCATCCCTCGCGCTTCCGCTTCAACGCCACCGTCCACCGGTTCGAGGTGGTCGGCGTGCAGGCTTTGGCGATCGTCGGCCTGATGAGCTTCCTGATCGGCATCGTCATCGCCCAGCAGGGCGCGGTGCAGCTCCGCCAGTTCGGCGCGGAGGTATTCACGATCAACCTCGTCGGCCGGCTGACGCTGCGCGAGCTCGGCGTGCTGATGACCGCGATCATGGTCGCCGGCCGGTCCGGCTCCGCCTTCGCCGCGCAGCTCGGCACGATGAAGCTGACCGAGGAGATCGACGCGATGCGCACGATCGGCGTCTCGCCGATGGAGGCGCTGGTGCTGCCGCGTACCATCGCCGCGGTGCTGCTGATGCCGCTGCTCGGCTTCTATTCGTCGCTGATCGCGATGATCGGCGGCGGCCTGCTCTGCTGGATCGGGCTCGACATCCCGCCCGTCACCTTCATGCAGCGGATTCGCGAGGTGGTGCCGATCACCGACCTGTACATCGGCCTGATCAAGGCGCCGGTGTTCGGCGCGATCATCGCCATTGCCGGCTGCTTCCAGGGCATGCTGGTCGAATCGGACGCGGAGCAGGTCGGCCTGCGCACCACCTCGGCGGTGGTGCAGGCGATCTTCCTGGTGATCGTGCTGGACGCCTTCTTCGCGGTGTTCTTCACCTGGGTGGGGTGGAACTGATGGCCCGCGCCGGCACCCGCGCCCATGGCGACGCGCCCGTCATCCAGGTCCGCGGCCTGAAGAACGCCTTCGGCGATTCGATCATCCACGACGGCCTCGACCTGGAGGTGCGCCGCGGCGAGATCCTCGGCGTCGTCGGCGGCTCGGGCACCGGCAAGTCGGTGCTGATGCGCTCGATCATCGGCCTGCAGACGCCGGTCGCGGGCGAGATCACCGTGTTCGGCGAACCGACGATCGGCCGCGAGGAGACCGAGGCGGTCGAGATCCGCAAGCGCTGGGGTGTGCTGTTCCAGGGTGGCGCGCTGTTCTCGACGCTGACCGTCGCCGAGAATGTCGAAGTGCCCTTGCGCGAATTCTACAAGGAACTGCCGCCGGCGCTGATGGCGGAGATCGCGGCGTACAAGGTGGTGATGACCGGCCTGCCCGCCGACGCCGGGCCGAAATATCCCGCCGAGCTGTCGGGCGGCATGCGCAAGCGCGCCGGCCTCGCCCGCGCACTGGCGCTCGATCCCGAACTGCTGTTCCTCGACGAACCGACCGCCGGCCTCGACCCGATCGGCGCCGCCGCCTTCGACGATCTGACCAAGTCGCTGCAGAAGACGCTCGGCCTCACCGTCTTCCTGATCACCCACGATCTCGACACGCTCTATGCGATCTGCGACCGGATCGCCGTGCTCGCCGACAAGAAGGTGATCGCGGTCGGCACGATCGACGAATTGCTCGCGCTCGATCACCCGTGGATCCAGGAATATTTCAACGGCCCGCGTGGCCGCGCCGCGATCGATTCGAAGGAGCGCGCCGCGGCATCCGCCGATGCCCAGGCGGCGGCGCATCCGACCGACGTCAAGCAACAGCAACTCCAGGACTCCGGTGCCGCCGCCACCGAGACACCCGCGCAGCAGGCGAGGACCGACTGATGGAAACCCGTTCCAACCATGTGATCGTCGGCGCGGTGGTGCTGATCCTGCTCGCCGTTCTTGCCATCTTCACCGTCTGGATCGCCCGGCTGGGCGGCGAGTCGGTGAAGGAATACGACATCTTCTTCAAGCAGAGCGTCGACGGCCTCGCCAAGGGGTCGACCGTCACCTATTCCGGCGTGCCGAGCGGCCAGGTGAAGCAGATCCTGTTGTGGAAGCCCGATCCGCAGTTCGTCCGCGTCCGCGTCACGGTCAACAACGACACACCGATCCTGCAGGGCACGACCGCGACGATCCAGGGCAGCTTCACCGGCACCAGCACCGTCGCGCTCGACGGCGGCCGCAAGGGCGCGCCCGAGATCAAATGCCCGGAAGAGCCCAATGCGCAGCTCTGCCCCTATGGCGTGCCGGTCATCTCGACCAAGCAGGGCGGCATCGGCGCGATCCTGAACAGCGCGCCGCAGCTGCTCGAGCGGCTGTCGACGCTGACCGAGCGACTGACCGGCCTGCTGTCCGACCGAAACCAGGCGTCGATCGCCGGCATCCTCGACAATACCAACCGGCTGAGCGGTGCGCTCGCCGATCGCGGCCCGGAGATTGCGGCGACGCTGGCGCAGACGCGGGTCGCGATCCAGCAGGCCGGCGACGCGGCGCAGTCGATCGGCAAGCTCGCCGACACCACCAACGGCGTGCTCGCCGAGGACGTCAAGCCGACACTCGCCAACCTCAACCAGACGATCGCCGCCGCCAAGCAGAGCGCCGAGACGTTGAATTCGGCGATCCAGGATGCGCGGCCAGGCCTGCAGACCTTCTCCAAGCAGACGATCCCGGAGGCGAACCGGTTGGTCCGCGACCTGCGCGTCACCGCGACCGCGCTGTCGTCGATCGCCGACAAGGTCGACCAGGGCGGTGCCAGCTCGCTGATCGGCCAGCAGAAGCTCCCCGACTACAAGGGCAAGTGAGACCATGACGCGCAAACTTCTCCTGCTCGCCGCGGCGCTGCCGCTCGCCGGCTGCATCAGCTTCGGCGCCAAGCCGCCGCCGCAGCTGCTCACCCTGACCTCCAGTTTCGCGCCACAGCCCGGCGCGACGCAGGATTCGGCCAAGGCGCGCTCGATCGTCGTGCAGGTGCCGACCAGCCCCGCCGCGATCGCGGTCGCGCGCGTGCCGGTGTGGACCACCCCGACCGAGGTCGCCTACGTCAAGAACGCGCAATGGTCCGAACCGCCGTCGCGGCTGTTCGCGCGGCTGCTCGCCGATGCGCTGACGACGCGCAGCAACATGGTGGTCCTGTCGACGGTGCAGTCGATCGGCGATCCCAGCGCGACGCTGGCCGGCGAGCTGCGCCAGTTCGGCTTCGACGCCGGGCAGCGCCAGGCGGTGGTCGTCTATGACGCGGCGCTGACCCGCGCCGGCAAGCAGACGGTCGAGAAGCGCCGCTTCGAGGCGCGTGTGCCGGTCGGCGCGATCGACGCGGCCAATGCCGGCACCGGGCTCAGCCAGGCCGCCAACCAGGTTGCGGCCCAGGTCGCCGACTGGGTCGCGCAGAGCTGACGCCCAGCGCCGGCGGCGCTGTCCTACAACGCCATCGGCCGTTAGGATGCGGGCGGCAGTGCCCTGCCCGCTCTTTGACGCCGTAGACTGATCGCCCGCCGGCCACCGAACCGCCGGGCCCGACGCGGTGTTGCGGGGCCGCGCACCCCGTCGCAGGTGCGACTTTTGAGACTTTCCGCAGCGCCGGCACGGGCGGGCGCAAAGAGCCGATGGCACAGCCGCGGTTCGGTCTGCGCCGGCAGCGTTGCGTGCGACCTTTGAGACTTTCCGGAACGTCCCGGTCGACGCGCTGCGCCGGTCTCAGGGCGCGCGCCGGACCGCCGGCAGCACGTCGCACACCGCCGCACCGCCCAACGAGACCATCGGCGGCTCGGGATTCTCGCGCTTCGCCACCGCGGCGGCGAAACGGGGATTGTCCGCGGCGCGATACTGGAAATGCGGCCGCTCCGCCGCCGGCAGGTCGCTCGCCAGTCGCACGGAGACGATCGGCACGCGCTGCTCGTCGCGATCGTACATGCCCATCGCCGCCTCGCTGCGCGGCAGGGCGGACAGATATGGCATGCCCTCCACGATCCGCCCGACGACCGTATAATTGCGGTCGAGTCGCCGCGCCGACTGGCCGATCGGCGTGAACAGCTCCGCCCCGCTGCCCGTGCTGGGTAAATTGTCGCGGGCGACGCCGACCATGCCGTAGCAATGCGTCAGCCAGGCCGCCCTGCCGTCGGTCGCGACCGGCCAGCCGTCGGCGGTGATCCCCGACGCGCTCGAGTAACTGTCCGCCTTGCGCATCCGCACCGCCGGCCGGAAGGCGGCGATCTCGAATTCCGCCGCGGGCTGGTCGGTGACGCCGGCGGGCAGCGGCTTCTTCTCGGTATGGTCGCCCCATTGCGTCACCCAATTTTCCTGGACGCGATATACGCTGGTTCCATCCCACCAGCGCGTGCGGGCGAGCGTGCGGATGTTGCCGACATGCGCCGGCGCCAGCGCCGCGGCGAGGCGGATCACCACCTGCTTGCCGGTGCCGAGCGTGACGATCATCAGCTCGTCGTCGGGGATCGGTCGCCAATCGCCGGGCAGCGGATCGCTCAGCGACCGCGCGGCGGCGGGCGCCGGCGGCGTCGCCTGGGCGGCGGGGCTGAGGACGGCGGCGAGCAGCGCGAGCAGATCGGTCATCGCCTCAGACTGGCGCAGGCCGCGGCGATGCGCAATCGCCTTGCGATCCGGCCCGCGACACGCTAGGCGCCGCCACTTCCGGGAGAATGCGGAGCGGTGGCCGAGTGGTCGAAGGCGCTCGCCTGGAAAGTGAGTATACGCCAAAAGCGTATCGAGGGTTCGAATCCCTCCCGCTCCGCCACCCCGTTGTTTCACCCCTACCCTGATCATACCGAAAAGCGCGGTTTTCTGCGGCTTTGATCCGGCAGGCCCGCTCGCTGATCGGGTGATGGCGGAAAGCTTGCGACGAGTCCCGGGCTTGGGAGGCGCCGGTCAGCGCTGAGGGCAA